>NZ_JBXASH010000003.1:0-604373 GCF_058809095.1 Sphingomonas sp. GW821-FHT10F11 | reverse complement strand
TCGGCAAGCTGCCGAAGCTTCGCCGCAGGAAGGGCCCTCAGATCGGCGGGCGTGTGCACCGTGTCCAGCAACGGCGTTTGAGGAACGTCAGACATCGCATCTGCTTAGCGGAGGCGGACAGGGGTGTCGATTGCCGTGGACGCATACGCCGCTTCTTGACGGCACCTGCACGAGATCGCGACAATGCTGTTTATGGACTTCACCCACCGCCTCGCGACCGAAGCCGATATTCCGGCGATTCGCACCCTGATGGATCGGGCGATCGATGCGCTGCAAAGCCCTTTCCTGTCACCCGAGGAGGTCGCGGCAAGCCGATTGAGCATGGGCCTGGACAGTCAGCTCATCGCCGACCGGACCTATTTTCTGGTCGAGACAGCGGACCGCCTGGCCGGGTGCGGCGGCTGGAGTCGCCGGGCGACCCTTTATGGCGGCGATCACAGCGCGGCGTTGCGCGACCCCAAGCTGCTCGATCCGGCAAAGGATGCGGCGCGGATTCGGGCGATGTACACCGATCCGGATTTCACGCGGCGCGGCGTGGGCCGGCTTGTGCTGCGGCTATGCGAGACGGCCGCGCGGGAAGCGGGATTTGCCCGGGCGGAGATGATGGCGACGCTCGCCGGCGAACCGCTCTATCTCGCCTGCGGCTATGCGCCGATCGAGCGGGTGATGAAATTATCGGCAGAAGGGCCACCGGTTCCCGGTGTGCGCATGGGCAAGACGCTGGCTTAAGCCGCGTCCTCATGCTCGCAATCGGCGCATTTGCCGCGCACCTCGATCACCGGCCGCACCGGCGAAAAACCAGCTGCCTCGGCGGCTGAGCGCACGCCGCTGGTGATGCGGTCATTGTCGAGGTGAGTCGTCTGGCCGCACGTGTCGCAGACCAGGAAGATGCAATCGTGCAGGCAATCCGGGTGTGCGTTGGCGACATAGGCGTTCGAGCTTTCGACTCGCCGCGCCAGGTTCGCGCCGACGAACAGGTCGAGGATGCGATAGACGCTGTTCGCGGCGACCCGGCGCCCCTCGGTCTTCGACACCGCCTCGGCGATATCATAGGCGCTTGCCGGCTTGTCGAAACCCGCGAGCGCCTCGAAGATCTGGGCGCGCATCGTCGTCCACTGCTCGCCCGATTTCTCGAGCGTCTCGCGCGCTGCCTTGGAAAGGTCTGCGCCCTGCGGTTCGTGATGGTGATGATGTGCGGCCATGGGGATCAATTTAGGCACTGCCGCCCCCCGCGGCAAGCGCAGTGCTGGGGTGGCGGGCATTCAGCGATCTGGCTTGATTCAATATCGTCGCAGTTGGTGGCAGCGTGGATCGGACGGCGCCCTTCCGGGGTGCCGACTCGCTCTTTCTCAGTGTTGAACAAGGAGAATTCCGACTGGCCGATCCTGGCTGTTCGCTGGCTGTTCGCTGGCTGTTATTCGAGAACAGCCAGCATGGGCGCAAGCAATTGAAACCGCGCCGCAAATTCGGGATCGGAATCCAACATAACAGCCAGCAAAAAAATTATCGGCCAGGAACAGCCAGAAATCCCGTCTTTGATTCGACCTATGGCAGGGCCGCCGGCCCCGGCTGAATATTCAGTAAGTCGCCCGGCGGTTCAGATCATGACCGAGCGCGAGGATCGCGACGCCGATCAGGGTCCAGACCGTCTCGGTACCGCCGTCATGCGGCATGCTGATCGCGCCGGCCATGATGCCGAGGCCGAGTGAGCCGACCACCGCGGGCATCATATAGCCATGCGCGAAGATGCCGCGGCCGAGCGCGAGCACGCCGAAGCCGATCGCGACGGTAAGGCCGATCTCATGGAACAGCGGATTGAGCAGCAACCCACCCGCCGACGCGGCGAGCGCCAGAAATACCGAACTCGCCAGGCAGTGCACCGCGCACAGGCCGGACAGGCCGATCGCGAATCGATCGAACCGCGACTCGACCCACTCGAAAGCGGGGGAATGGGAATGGACATGCGTCGTCATTGCGGGGGTCATTTGGCACAATGCGGACGAAGTTACAATATATCATCGGCGATTTTTTCGACGAACCGATCGTCGCAATCCCGAATCGACGCGCGCATGCGATGGGTCTAGAGGCGGACCATGCTTCAGGCTTCTTCGCTCGCCCATCCATCGCGGCCGCGCGCCCTTGCCGTGTGGCTCTTTTCGGTCGCCGGATTGATCGTGCTGATGGTCGTGATCGGCGGCATCACGCGCCTGACCGAATCGGGCTTGTCGATCACCGAATGGAAGCCGATCAGCGGCATCATCCCGCCGCTCACCGACGCGGCATGGCAGGCCGAGTTCGCCAATTACAAGCGCATCCCGGAATACACCCAGATCAACAGCGGCATGACGCTGGCCGGGTTCAAGGCGATCTTCTTCTGGGAATTCACGCACAGGCTGCTCGGCCGCCTGATCGGCATGGCCTTCGCGCTGCCCTTGCTGTGGTTTGCGGTTCGCCGACGGATCCCGCCCGGCTATGGCTGGCGGCTGGTCGCCCTGCTCGCGCTCGGCGGGCTTCAGGGGGCAATCGGCTGGTGGATGGTCGCCTCGGGCCTGTCGGTGCGCACCGATGTCAGCCATGTCCGGCTCGCCGTGCATCTGATCACGGCCTTGGTATTGCTGTCTGGCCTGGTGTGGACTGCGCTTGACCTCCGCGCGCTGGCGGAGAGCCGCCTTGCAGCCCCCGCCTCGCTCAAACCACTTGCGGTGGTCGCGCTGGCGCTGCTGTTCAGCCAGATCATGTTCGGTGCCTTCACCGCCGGGCTCGACGCGGGTTACGCCTTTTCGAGCTGGCCGCTGATGGGCAGTTCGCTGTTCCCGGCGGGCGTCGCCTTTATCGAGCCGATCTGGCGCAACGCCGTCGACAATCCGGTGGTGGTGCAGTTCATCCACCGCTGGTTCGCCTTTGTCGCGGCGACAGCGCTGATCATGCTGGCGCTGCGGGCAATTCGCCAGGGTGGGGTTATCGCCGGCCGGCTGCTCGTCTGGCTGGTGGTGCTGCAAATCCTGCTGGGCATCGCGACTTTGCTCAGCGGCGTACAGATCGTCATCGCCATCGCGCACCAGACCAATGCCGCGCTGACCCTGATCGCCGCGACCTTTGCCGCCCATTCGATCGGTCGCGCGACGCGGTGAGCAGGATCCTGCTCGTCCGGACCAGCTTCGGCAGTGCCGCCGAAGCCGCTCGCGTCGCCCGTGCGATGATCGAGGATCGCCTCGCCGCCTGTGCCTCGATCGAGCCGATTCGCTCGATCTATCGCTGGCAGGGCAAGGTCGAGACCGACGACGAGACCGCGGTCCTGTTCAAGACCACCACTGACCGCGCCGCCGCGCTGAAGGCGTCGATCACGGCGCAGCACAGCTACGACCTGCCCGTCATCGAGGCCTGGGAGGCCGATGTCGACCCGGCGGTGGGCGAGTGGATCTACGGGGAAACGATGCCGGTATCCTGATACCCGTCATGAAACCGGCCTTTCGCTTGACTTTTTTGGGCCTTCCTCACATTAGCCCGGCATCAGCGCCGTCCCGTGGGGGCGGCGCATGTCGTTTGAACGAAAGAGGTCTGGCCCCATGAAGGCGCTGATGAAGACCACCAAGTCGGTAAAGCCGCACGAGGTGGAGAAGAAATGGCATATCGTCGATGCCGACGGCCTGGTGGTCGGTCGTGCAGCCTCGATCATCGCCAACGTCCTGCGCGGCAAGCACAAGCCGAGCTTCACCCCCCATGTCGATTGCGGTGACAATGTCATCGTCATCAACGCGGACAAGATCCGGTTCACGGGCAACAAGCTCAAGGACAAGATCTATTACCGCCACACCGGCTATGCCGGCGGCATCAAGGGCGTCGCAGCGGGCAAGATCCTCGAGGGTCGTTTCCCGGAGCGCGTCCTGGAAAAGGCGATCGAGCGCATGATCCCGCGCGGTCCGCTCGGCCGTGAGCAGATGCGCAACCTGCGCGTCTTCTCGGGCAGCGAGCATCCGCACGCAGCGCAGAACCCCGAAGTCCTCGACATCGGTTCGATGAACCGCAAGAACAAGGTGGGCAATTGATGTCCGACAATCGTCAGTCCCTTTCCGATCTCGCGAACCTGACCAGCCAGCCGGCACCGGTCGCAGCCACGTCGACGGTTCTCGCCGGTGACGAATATGCGCCCGCCGCTCCTGTCGTCGTCCGCGAGCCGATGCCGCTGCGCGAGCAGATCCTCGACAAGTTCGGCCGCGCCTATGCGACCGGTCGCCGCAAGGACGCCGTCGCCCGCGTCTGGATCAAGCCGGGCACCGGCAAGATCACGATCAACGGCCGCGACCAGGAAGTGTATTTCGCACGTCCGACGCTGCGCCTCGTCATCAACCAGCCGTTCGGTGTCGCCGAGCGTGACGGTCAGTATGACGTCGTCTGCACCGTCAAGGGCGGCGGGCTTTCGGGCCAGGCCGGCGCGGTCAAGCATGGCATCAGCCAGGCGCTGACCAAGTTCGAGCCGATCCTGCGCGCGCCCGTCAAGGCCGCCGGGTTCCTGACCCGCGACAGCCGCACGGTCGAGCGCAAGAAGTACGGCCGCGCCAAGGCACGCCGCAGCTTCCAGTTCTCGAAGCGCTAAATCGCTCTCGATTTCGCGAAACAGGGCGGTCCGGCAACGGGCCGCCCTTTTTCGTTGGCGCTATTTGACCTTGTCGAGGGCCGCTACCGTCCCGGTCTCGGCGGGCACATCCTTCAACGCCGCCGCGGCGCGCTCGGCGCCTTCCATGACGCGCAGCACATTGCCGCCCGCCAGCTTGGCGATATCGGCATCGCTCCAGCCGCGCCGCATCAGCTCGGCCAGCAGCGCCGGATAGGTCGCGACGCTGTCGAGCCCATCGGGCAGCTCCGGCAGGCCATCGAAGTCGGACCCGATCCCGACATGGTCGACACCCGCCACCTTGGCGATGTGATCGACATGGTCGGCGACCATCGCCAGCGTTACCACCGGCTTGGGATGCGCCTTGTCCCATTCGGCCAGGGCCGTCTTGGCCGCCTCGGGCTGGCCGAGATAGAGGCCGCTGAACGGCGGGGCATTGTAGCTGGCGATCTCGCCGGCGCGCGCCGCGTCCCAATGCCGCCGCGCCTCGGAGATATAGCCCGGCGCGAAATTGACCATCACCACGCCGCCATTCTTCGCGACCAGCCCGAGCACCGCATCTGACACGTTGCGCGAGTGATCGCACAGGGCCCGCGCGCTCGAATGCGAGAAGATCACCGGCGCCTTCGACACGCGCAGCGCGTCGATCATCGTCGCCTCGCTGACATGGCTGAGATCGACCAGCATGCCGAGCCGGTTGAGCTCGCCGACCACTGCCTCGCCGAATGTGGTCAGGCCGTCATGCTGCGGATTATCGGTCGCAGAATCCGCCCAGGCGATGGTGCGCGAATGGGTGAGCGTCAGATAGGAGGCGCCGAGCCGGCGATAGGCCCGCAGCACCGCGAAGCTGCCATCGATCTGCCCGCCACCTTCGACGCCGAGCATCGAGGCAATCCTGCCCCTGGCATGGATGCGACGGACATCGGCAGCGGTGACGGCCGGCTCGAACACGTCCGGATAACGGGCGAAGATGCGCTGCATCAGGCCGATCTGCTCGATCGTCGCCACGACCTGCTCGGTCTCGGGCAAAGCCGCGGAAACATAGACCGACCAGAATTGCCCGCCGACATGCCCGGCGCGCAGCCGATCGATGTCCGTGTCGTATTTCACCGGATCGAGCTTGTTCAGGTCGATCGTCCAGCGCTCGTCTCCCGCCTTCTCCACCAGGGTCTCCGCCCAGTCGTTATGGCCATCGATGAGCGGCGTCCGGGCAAGGACTTTCGCGATGCGCGCATCGATGTCGGCTGTCTTGTCGGGGGCCGCGGCGAGCAGCAGCGGCGCGAGGCCGAGCAGAAGGGCTGGTTTCATGCCGCGAGCATAGATCGCGGCGCCGGCGCGGCAAGCGCTTCGCGAGGAGTCGCCGATGGGCCCTCCCCTTTTCCAACGCGCTCGATTAGGTTTTGCCCCTGGAAGGAGAGCGCATTGGCTTTGGAAGATCCCGTAACGACCCGCATCGTGGCGTTCCTGGACGAGATCGGTATTCCGGTGGAAACCGATACTGTCCCCGAGGGCTCGTTTCTCCCCGCGATCACGATCCGGAACGGGGCCGTGGTCTATGATCCCGCTCGACTTGAATGGCCGGGCGACCTGCTGCACGAAGCGGGGCATCTCGCCGTGACACCTCCGGAGGAGCGGGCCATGCTCAGCGAGATCCGGTCCGGTCCGGCGGAAGAGATGTCGGCGATCGGCTGGTCCTATGCCGCAGTGCTCGCGATCGGGCTGGATCCAACGGTGGTGTTCCATGAAAACGGCTATCTTGGGGGCAGCAGGTCACTGCTCGAGAATTTCGCCGAGGGCCGGTTTCTCGCCGTGCCGATGCTGCAATATTACGGGATGACCTTTGAGAAGCGCCCTGCGGCGGAGCGTGGCGAACAGCCCTATCCGCACATGGTGTCCTGGCTGCGCACCCGGCCGAAGGACCCATGAGCGGCAACGTCATCCAGATCACGCCGTTCATGCATGTGAACGACGTCGCGCGCGCGGTCGCCTTCTTCACCGGCACGCTCGGGTTCGACTGCCTGGTCCAGTCCGACGCCTATGCCTATGTCGAACGCGAAGGGGCGGGCATCCGCATCCAGTGGCATGACGAACCGGAGGAACTCGGCACGCCGCATGGCGGCTTCGCTTATTATCTCGATGTGCGCGATCTCGACGCGATCGTCGCGGAGCTGGCGCCGAAGCTCGCTTCCTTGCCGAGGGGCGACGTCTATGGGCCTATCGACCAGAAATATGGCCAGCGCGAGTTGTTGATCCGCGCGCCGGACGGCAACCTCGTCGTGTTCGGGCAGGCGATCGGTTAGGATAGCGCCGACCTGACCGGCTTCCGTCCGCGCAGCGCGACGCGAGACGCCTCTTCCTCCGCATCCTGTGGTGCCCCCAGGAAATCGGCGAGCGTACGGCCCTCGTCCCGATAGCGATCGCGAAACAGGAAGCCGATGATCTCGTGGAACCAGACGCGCCGCCCCATGCGGTAATACCAGCGGATGGCGTGGCGGATCTTGGGGTCGGGGTTCCACAATAGCCGACGCAGGGAGCGCGGCCGCAATTGCGCCGCGGCCTCGATGACCTTTACCCACAGAAACAACCGCCAAGGCGGCATGCGCGACATACTCAGCACCTGATGCTTATAGTCCCAGCGCGTCGGGTCCGACTGAACCACGGTACGATCGCGCGCGATGCGGAAGAAAGGCGTCCAGCGATGCGGCGTGACGTAGAGCGCCTGAATCTGGTCCGGATCGTACGAGATCAACTGGCGCAGGCCGCGTAGCAGATCCATGTCGGTCTGGTCGGCAAAGCCGGCCACCCAAGTCGCCATGGAGAGGATATTGTGCTTGCGCAGCAGCCGGATCGCTTCGCGATCCGAAGTCGTCGTGCCGCCCTTGCGGATCAGCTTGAGCGTCGCCTCGTCGGTATTCTCCATGCCCATCAGGAAGCGTTCGAACCCGGCCCGCTTATAGAGATGAAGGATATCGGCATCGCGCACGATATCGTCGGCTCGAGTCGACCCGACCAGAGTGACCGAGATATCCTCTCCGATCAGTGCTTCCAGGAACGCCTGCCATGGCTTGCGCCCGGCGCTTGGGTTCTCGTCGGCGAAGTTGAACACCTCGACGCCGTGCTCGCGATGAAGATGCGCGATCTCCTTCGCCAGGCGGACGGGGTCGCGGTGGCGCCAGCGCGTCCAGAATCCGCGCTGGCCGCAATAGTTGCAGAGATGCGGACAGCCCCGGGAGAACTGGATCACTACCGCCCGCTTGCCGCCCCAATAGCTGTAGCGGGAATGGTCGATCAGTTCCCAGCCGATACGATATGCATCGAGATCGGCGATCACACGGGCGGCCGGCGTGGCGACCGGCTCGCCCGCCTTGCGAAAGGCGATGCCGTCGATCGCGTCGAGCGGCGTCCCCTGTTCGAGCGCGCGCATCACTTGCCGCGCTACCTCCTCCCCTTCACCGCGGACGATGGCGTCGACCCAAGGCTCGTCGCGCAGGATCTCGCGCCAGAAATAGGTCGGATGGACTCCGCCATAGACGATGCGGACATCTGGCATGGCCGCGGCGATGGCGCGCGCGGTCACCGAGATAATCGGATGGCCCGAGGACGATCCCGAATGGCCGAACAGCACCGCATCGGGCCTGGCCGAGACTGCCTCCGCGACGATTCGCGGGATTGGCATCGGGCCGAACTCGCCGTCGATCAGCTGGACATCATGCCCGTCGTCGATCAGCGGCCCCCCGACGCAGAGCAGACCGAGTGGCGGAAGCTGCTCCTTCGGAATGCGGCTACCGATCGCCGGGTGGGGAATGTTGATCAGAAGGATGCGCATTGCCGGTCCTCGCCATGACGATGGCATGGCCTTTCCACATCGGCGTCGAGCCCGGATCGGCACGGAAAGGAGTTTTCATGGAGATGATGGGATGCTCACCTAGTGCTCGCGCTGCCCGGGCGCAGCGACGTCCAGCGCCCGGCGGCTGATCGGCGTAAGGCCCGGCCGCGGCGGCAGACTGCTGGGCAGCTTCACATTCCAGGCGAGCCCGAGCCGCTCCAGCAGCATGATGAATGTATATCCGAGGTCGATCTGCCCGGGATAAAGCCCGTGGCGCGCCGACGCCGGAAAGGCGTGGTGGTTGCTGTGCCAGCTTTCTCCCATGGTCGGGATGGCAAGCCACGGCACGTTATAACCCTGGATCGCGGCGCCATCGACCGACCAGTCCTGCGGCCCGGCGGTATGGGCGCGATAGGATATGTACCAGTGCATGATGATACATACCGCCACCCTGACCGGAACGCCCCAGACGACGAACGGCCACCCGCCGATCAGGAACAGCAATATAGCGATCGGGAGCTGATGCAGCATCCAGGTCCGCTGCAGGAACCGGTAGAACGGAACATCGCTGATTCCCGGGCCCGCGTCGAAGTCTGGCGGCCTGTCGAATATCAGCCGGAAGTTGAGATAGTAGAATCCGTCCAGCAGGACCGGCTTGCCGTGGCGCAGGAACCAGTGGCAGTCCGCCTGACGCTGGCCCCAGTCCCGGACATCGTGCAGATGCACCGTCCAGAGCGGTCCACCCATCCCGACCAGCGTCCCGACCCAGATCATCGCACGTTCGAGCCACAAAGGGCATTCGAAGCTGCGGTGGATCAACCGGCGATGGAAACCGACCGAATGGCCGACGCACAGCGTGACGCCCGACAGGACGAGGAACGCCACCAACGCGCCCCAGGTGAAGGTGAGCGGGCCGAGGATCAACGCGCCGGCCAGCATGCCCATGTTCCAGACCGACCGGGGAGCATCCCAGACGATATGTCCAGCCACCGGGTCAGCGGTGTCGAGATTGCTCAGCGAATTGACCTTGAAGGCGCCCGAAGCCGCGCCGCCCTGAACAGCCATCATGATTCTCCCCTTCGTCAGTGCAGCAATCGAGCTTCCCGGAAAGGCCGGGACGTGGGCCGCATCGTCGCTTCCGGCCGGCCGACGATCGCCCCCAGCGCATCCTCGATCCGCGGATAGCGGAAGCGGAAGCCGTGGAAGACCGCTTTCACCGGCAGCACCTTCTGCCCGCCCAGCATCAGCTCCTCGGCGAGATCACCCAGCATCAGGCGGAGCGGCAGTGCGGGGAGCGGCAGGATCGCCGGGCGACGGAGCGCATGACCGATGGCCTTGGCGAACATGCGGTTGCTGACGGGGTTGGGCGCGGTTGCATTGAGTGGACCATGGATCTCCGGGTCAGCCGCCGCGGTCGCGATCAGGCGGATCAGGTCGTCGCGGTGAATCCAGCTCGTCATCTGCCGGCCGCTTCCAATCGGGCCGCCCAGGCCGAATTCGAAGATCGGCAGCAACCCGCCGAGCATCCCGCCGCTTGAGCCGAGCACGAGACCAGTGCGGAGCAGCACCACGCGCGTATCCGGACCTGCGATCCGCATCGCCGCGGCTTCCCATGCGGCGCAGACGTCAGCCGCAAAGCCCCTGCCCCGCGCCACGGTCTCATCGAGCACCGTATCGTCGTCGATGCCGTAGAAGCCGATCGCCGAGCCGCTGACCAGCACCGCCGGGCGCTGGTCGAGTCGCTCGAAGAGAACACCGAGGGCTCGCGTCAAGCTCAGGCGGGAGTCGACGATCCGCCGCCTGCGGGCGATCGTCCAGTGGCCGGCGGCGATCGGCTCGCCGGCGAGGTTGATCGCGATGTCGCAGCGGAAGTCGCTCGGCAGCGCGGCGAGATCGGTCACGATCCGCACTGGCGTCGCGAGCCCGAGCGCATGCTTCGGGTTGCGGGTGAGGACAGTCACGTCGTGCCCCGCCTCGACCAGCGCGGCGACCAGCCGGGTTCCCACGAAGCCCGTGCCGCCGGTCACCAGCACCGCCTGCCGGCCAGGCAGCGCGCTCATCAGTTCGGCGGCTGAGCTATCGCCGAGGCGCTCGTTGCGCTTCGCCGCGAACAGGTCGCGCACGCCGGAAACTAATACTCCCGCCGCCGCGATGGTCAGCAGGATCGAGACGACGCCTTGACCATGGAGGAAGACAGCATTCGGCAGAGCCGCCCAACCGATCAGCGCCGGCGCCAGCATGGCGAGCAACGCGCCATAGTTGAGCGTCAGCAGGGTGTGCGTGACCCGCTCGGTCGCGGGCAGCGCGCGGACGCGGTCCTCCTCGACGAAGTCCCAAAGGGTGATGCCCATTTCGACCGTCAGCGCCGCGATGAGGATCAGCGCCGCCGCGCCGTGCGGCTCGCTCCATCCCAGTGCGAGGAAGACCAGGGCGTAGATCAGGTTGCGCGCGCCGTGCAGGCGGAGTTCGGTCGCCTGGCCCGGCCGCCACGGCAGGCGCAGGGTCAGCTCATGATGGTAGAGCGTGTCGAAGCCGCCCATCGCTACCTGCAACAGCAGCAGCGTGACGAAGACCGGATCGTTCATGCCACGTCTCCCGGGCGATATTCGGTGAACATGCCGCATTGATGGACGAGCGCGCCGAACCAGGGATGGTCGAGCGCCAGGGTGAAGGCGAACCAGCCATGGTCGCAATCGATATGGCCGATGCTGAGCTGGCCCGGGGTCAGCCAGCGCGGCAGGCGCAGGCGGATTGGGCCGAGGCGCCAGAAATAATGGTCGCTGTCGAAATAGAGCGCCTCATTCTCGACCCTGAGCGTCAGCGCGATGCCGAAGCCCATGCCGAGATACTCCTCGATCCCCGTGGGCCCGGCGAAGCGCTTGGAGCTGTGGATCACCTGGGGGAAGCCGGCGCGGCGGCTGTATTGGCGGGTCCAGAACTGGCCGCCGCCGCTCGCGTCCTCGGTCACGCACACCGCCGCGGCGACGCCGGTGTCGGTGCCGAGCGGCAATGGCGCGCCGACCAGGCGGCAGGCCTGGGCGAAGGCCCAGCCGAGCCGGCTCATCCGGCATTCGACGATCTCGCCGACATAGCTGATCGTCTGGGTCGCAAGCGCCTTGCGCCCGAACCGGGCACGGACCGCGGGCGGGAGGCTCGCCCAGCCCGTATCGCCCAGCAGCTGGCGGAAGCGGGGGTCGACCACGGTGACGCCGGTGCGCGGGGCATGCTGCGGAACGGGAACCGGACGTACTGCAGCGCTTGCCATCTTTTCCTCCTGTTCCGGTATTTCTGTTAAATCAGAAATTACAGATTATGGAGGCGGAGTCAAGCGTGAGGAGGTGGAGGATTGGCGGGGACGCTTTCCTGATTCTTCCCCGGAAGGCCAAGGCCAGTTGGGAAGGCTTCTGTAACGACGCGCAACGCTAGCCAGAATTGTCCCCCGACTGGGCCCCGGCCTTCGCCGGGGAGGGAAATGGATCAGCACCTCACCCCGCCTTCTCTTTCGGCAGCACGGCATCCGGCTCCGGCCCCAAGGTCCGCAGCACGACGTCGAACTGCCCGCCCTCGATCCGGATTTCGTTGAACGACGGCGGCGTGTCGCGGGTTCGTTCGGACAGCGTCCCTGCCCCGATCATCCGGATCTTCCGGCCACCTGCCTCGTGAGTCACATCGAACGGGTCGTGGACATGGCCGGTCAGCACGGCATCCGCCCCCGCCGCCGCAAGCGCCGCGAAGGCCTCGGCGCCGTTGCGGGTCGAGGAACTCATCCGTGTATGCGCCTCGATCAGCGGATGGTGGCAGGCGACGAAGACCAGCGCATCCTTCGGCGCCGCCTCGACCAGCGCCAGCGCCTTTTGCAGCGACCGGGTACCGACATGGCCCTTGGACCAGTTGAGCCGCCACTGGGCCCGCGCTGTGGTAACCATCGGGACGATCGCCACGCCGGGCAGGTCGAGCGGGCGTTCGATCAGGCGCTCGATCGCGCCGATCCGGTCATAGGGGCGGAAGAAGCGCGCTACGGGATTGAAATAGGGCAGGTCGTGATTGCCCACCTCGACCGTCACCGGCACGCCCAGTCCCTGCAGCCAGGCAAGCCCGGCGGCGAACTCGCGGCGGCGGGCGCGCATCGTCAGGTCGCCGGTCATGATCACCGCATCGGGCTGCTCGGCGCGGACCAGGCCGTCGAACCAGGCGATGGCGGCGCGATCCTCGCGGCCGAAATGAACGTCGCTGACATGGAACAGGCGGATCACGGTGCCTCCATCGTTGCGATGAACATCTCCCGGCCGATGCCGCCGGTAATCGTGACATCGGCATCGAGCTTGACCGGCTCGCCGTCGAACAGCGCCTGGGCCGGCTTGTGCCCGGCGATGCGCAACCGCTTCGTCCGGACCTGGGTGACCTGAGCCGCCGCGACCCAGTCGCCGGTCAGCCATTCCCAGCCGAGCGCGCCGATCGAGCGCCAGTCGCGCGCATCCACCGCCGCGACATCGAGATGATCGAGCTCGGGCCTGACGAACACCGCCTGGGCGTGGTGGCGCAGACCCGGCACGCCCTCCAGCCGGATGCCGCGCGAGAAGGTGCGACGCCAGGCGGAGAGGATCGCCCGGCCAAGCCCGCGCAACCGCCGCGACCGCACCAGCTCGCGCGCGCGGACCCAGGTCGCCGCCGGGCCGAGGATCAGCCCGACAAAGGCGCGGTGCGGCCCAGCCTCGACAAAGGGCAATGCGATAAGCCTGCCCCCTTGCTTCGCTGCATGGATGATCGCGGTCGGATCGGCATTGCCGTGGAGCGCCTTAGCCAGCAGGTTCATCGTGCCACCCGGCAGGATGAGGATCGCGCCGGTCCAGTCGGCAAGCTTGCAAGCCGCGGCGTTGATCGTGCCGTCGCCGGCGAACAGCACGACGGTGTCGACCCCCTCGGCATCGAGCCGCCCGGCATCGGGCAGAGCGTCGTCGGGAAAGGCGGTGCGGCCGACGAGCTGAAGGTCATGCTCGGCGAAGACGGCTTCGATCGCCGTGGATTTGGCCGCCGTCGCCGTGCCGGAGGCGGTGTTGGTGATGAACCACAGTTTTTGCATGAGCACCCCAACGCGCGAGAAGGGAGAAAGGTGACGCGCCGCGCCGGGCAGGATAGGCAGCGCGCGGAACAGCGGAGAGACTCGTGCCCAATCTGTATGACCGTTTCGTCGAGGCCTTCACATCCCGGCTGGGCGAGCCGTTCATCGTGCGGCCCGAGGGTGGCACGATCACCTATGCCGATCTCCACGCGGCGACGGGGCGGATCGCCAATCTGTTCGTGTCGATGGGCATCAAGCGCGGCGACCGGATCGCGATGCAGGTCGACAAGTCGGCGGAAGGGCTGCTGGTCTATCTCGCGACCTTGCGGATCGGGGCGATCCATCTGCCGCTCAACCCCGCCTATACCGCGCGCGAGCTCGATTATTTCCTGCGCGATGCCGAACCGGCCTTGTTCGTGTGCAGCCCGGCCAACGAGCCGGTGCTGGGGCCGCTGTGCCGGGAGATCGGCCTTCCCCATGTGATGACCCTGGACAAGGCCGGCGACGGCAGCCTGCTCGAAGCCGCCGTGGCGATGCCGGCCGAGTTCGCGACCGTCGATGTCGCGAACGATGAGCTGGCCGCGATCCTCTACACCTCGGGCACCACCGGGCGTTCCAAGGGCGCGATGCTGACTCACGACAATCTCGGTTCCAATGCCGGGACCCTCGTCGACCTGTGGCGCTTCACCCGCGACGATGTTCTGCTCCACGCACTGCCGACCTTCCACACGCACGGGCTGTTCGTCGCGACCAACATCATCCTGCTCGCAGGCGCACGGATGATCTTCCTGCCGGCCTTCGACCTCGACGCGATGATCCGGCTGCTGCCGCAATGCACGACGATGATGGGCGTGCCGACCTTCTATTCGCGGTTGTTGTCGCGGCCCGACTTCACCCAGGACCTGGTCAAGGACATCAGGCTGTTCGTATCGGGCTCCGCGCCATTGTCGGCCGAGGTCCACCGCGAGTTCAGCGCACGCACCGGGCACGCCATCCTCGAACGCTACGGCATGACCGAGACCAACATGAACAGCTCCAACCCCTATGAGGGGGACCGTGTGCCGGGCAGCGTCGGCTTCCCGCTGCCGGGGGTCGAGATCCGCGTCACCGATGCCGAGACCGCGACGCCGTTGGCGCAAGGCGAGATCGGCATGATCGAGGTGCGCGGGCCGAACGTGTTCAAGGGTTATTGGCGGATGCCGGAGAAGACCGCCGAGGAGAAGCGGGCCGATGGCTATTTCATCACCGGCGATGTCGGCAGCTTCGATGAGCGCGGGTACCTGTTCATCTCGGGCCGGCAAAAGGACCTGATCATCTCCGGCGGACTCAACGTCTATCCGGCCGAAGTCGAGGCGCTGATCGACGAGATGGCCGGCGTCGCCGAATGCGCGGTGATCGGCGTGCCGCATCCCGATCTGGGTGAAGGCGTCGTCGCGGTGATCGCGGCCAGGACGCCCGGCTCGGTCGAGGCGCAGGCAGTCAGGGCGGCGCTGGCCGGCACGCTGGCATCGTTCAAGCGGCCGAAACGCGTCTATGTGGTCGACGAACTGCCGCGCAACGCGATGGGCAAGATCCAGAAGGCCGAATTGCGCAGGACCTATGCCGACAGCTTTGCCGGCTGAACGCCAATGACGAAGGAAAGCATGATGCTGCCGGCCCGAACCTATAGCGTCTCGATCGATCGCGACTGGCGCGCGCTGTACGAAGAAATCTGGCAACCCGAGTATTTCACGAAATGGGCGTCGGGACTCGCTGAATCGGACCTTCGCGCGGACGGCGATGGCTGGCTCGCCGATGGGCCGGAGGGGCCGATCCGCATCCGCTTCACGGCCCAAAACGACTATGGCGTGATGGATCATTTCGTCGATGCCGGCACCGGCGGCGAAGTCCATATCCCCTTGCGCGTCGTGCAGAATGGTGACGGCGCCGAGGTGATGCTGACGCTCTATCGCCAGCCCGGCATGAGCGACGAGAAATTCGCGGCCGATGCGAAATGGATCAATGGCGACCTGAAAGCGCTGAAGGCGTTGTTCATGCCGCAGCGCGGTCGCAACGGATAAGAGCCGATGTCGAAAGCCACCCCGGCAACCCGGGCGCTTGCCGCTGCAGGCGTCGCGTTCACGGTCCACAGCTATGACTATGATCCGGGCGCCGAGCGGATCGGGCTCCAGGCGGCGGAGGCACCGGGCGAACCGCCGCAGCGCGTGCTCAAGACGCTGATGGCACTGGTCGACGGCAAGCCGGTCTGCGTAGTGGTGCCGTCGGATCGGGAGGTCGCCATGAAGAAGCTCGCCGCCGCGTTGGGCGGCAAGGCGGCCGAGATGATGAAACCCGCCGATGCCGAGCGCCTGACTGGCTATCATGTCGGCGGGATCAGCCCGTTCGGGCAGAAGCGCCGAGTCCCGACCGCGATCGAGCAGGCCGCGCTGGCCGAGGAGCTGGTCTATATCAACGCGGGCCAGCGCGGCCTTCAGGTCCGGCTCGATCCGAACGCAGCGGCGGCGGTTCTTGGAGCGGTCGCGGCGCCGATCGTCAGCTAGGCGCGGATCGATCTTCAGGTATGTCACCTTCGTCCTCTCCCACTGGAGAGGAACGATCGTCTGTGTGAACATCGGTCCATCCCTAGCCGGCGCGGCTTGCAGGAAGAACCACGCCGGGCTATCGGCGCGTCAGGCGATCCGGCCGAAAATGTCGGAATGCTGCCGGCCGACACGCCAGAAATGGCGGAAAAGCCGGCTCGCGGGTGTAGCTCAATGGCAGAGCAGAAGCTTCCCAAGCTTACGACGAGGGTTCGATTCCCTTCACCCGCTCCAATAATTCCGATCACCTGCCGGCACCCGAAACGCCGTAGACAGGGGGCCGTGCCGTCCCCTCGGCGGCGCACGAATGGGGAGAGATGGATTCCATGACGACGGGCGCACCCCGCATCGTGATCATCGGCGGCGGCCATGCCGGCGCGAACGCAGCCGCATCGCTGCGCCAGGCGGGGCATGACGGGGAGATCGTGATGATCTCCGAAGAGGCAGTGCTGCCCTATCACCGCCCGCCGCTGTCAAAGGCCTATCTCAAGGGCGGATCGACCCTCGAGGCGCTCTATCTGCGGCCGGCCAAATTCTACGAAACCGGCAATGTCGAGACGATCCTCGATGCGCGCGCGACGGGTATCGATACCGACCGCAAGATCGTGACCCTGGCGGACGGGCGGGAGATCGGCTGGGAGCTGCTGATCCTCGCCACCGGATCGGTTGCGCGGCGGCTCGACGGGCCGGGGGCCGACCTGGCCGGCGTGCATGTGCTGCGCGACATCAGGGATGCCGAGGCGCTCCATGCACGGATCATCGACGGGGCCAGGCTGGTGATCATCGGCGCCGGCTATATCGGACTCGAAGTCGCCGCGTCGGCGCGCGAACTCGGCGCCGAGGTGACCATCCTGGAGCGCGAGCCGCGCATCCTGTCGCGCGTGGCGTGCGAGGAATTGTCGGGCTTCTTCCACCGCTTCCATGCCGGCCGCGGCGTGGTGTTCCGCACCGGCGTGTCGGTCGCCGGGCTGCACGGCGAGGACGGCGAGGTGCGATCGGTGGAGCTGTCCGATGGCGAGATCCTGCCGGCCGACGTGGTGCTGGTCGGGATCGGCGGATCGCCCTGCGATGCGCTGGCGATCGATGCTGGTCTGCACTGCGACAATGGCGTGATCGTCGACCTGGCGGGACAGACCTCGACCAAGGGCATCTATGCGATCGGCGACATGACGCGCCGGCCGATGCCGCATTATGGCGACCGCATGTTCCGGCTGGAAAGCGTGCCCAACGCCGTCGACCAGGCCAAGGCGGTGGCGGCGGACATCATGGGCAAGCCACTGCCCACACCCGACCTGCCCTGGTTCTGGTCCGACCAATATGAGCTGAAGCTGCAGATCGCCGGCGTGCCGTTCGACGCCGACCGGCAGATCGTGCGGCACACGCCGGACAAGGAGAACAGCTTCTCCATCTTCCACATGAGCGGCGACCGGATCGTCGCGGTCGAGGCAGTCAATGCACTGGGCGATTTCGTGGCGGGCAAGAAGCTGATCATGGCGGCGCAGGCGGTGGATATTGCGAAGCTGTCGGATGCGAGCGTCGCGGTGAAGACGTTGATCGCCGCGACGGGCGACTGAAAAACGCAAGTCATCGCCTGCGGCCCGTGCGCGCCGCATGAACAGCATATCGGCCGCATAATAACGGATCGCCGCTACCTTCGCGCGATCGCAACTATTCGGGCATTTTTGCCACCCGACGTCGACCCCGATTTTTTCGGGTTCGAGGGGCATTTCGGCGCGCGCGTTGGAGATTTTTACGGAGGCGCGGCGCGAAGTCCAACAGATCGAGCCTGGCGCCTGGAATCTGTAGTGAAGAATTTCACGGGCTTTATTCGACGAATTTCGAGAATCGATAGGGTATGACTTGAGCGATATTTGGTTGTCCCGATACTGTGGCGTTGCCGGCATGTCCGCAGCCTCCAGCCTGACGGAACAGGTTAGGCCAGGTGGCGGGGAGTTAGAATCGAGCCAGGAATCTGGTAGTGTTGCGGGGCCTGGGCGGAGAGTATTCAAGCCCCTCCCCTGAAGGGGAGGGGCTTTTTGGCGGCTTACCCCACGCGTTCGAAGCTGATCGTTCTTTTGTCCGGGTCGGCCGCGACCAGCTTCACGCTCAGCGCATCGCCCGGCGCGACATGGTGGGCGGTGATGCGCGCGACCACCGGCAGGTCGCGCAGTTGCATTCGGGCGCCGCGATCGTCGAGGTCGGTGACCACCGCCGGGAACACCTCGCCCTCGCGGCCGCGCAGCATGATCGCCTCGGCCATGTCGATCACCGTGCGGTCGATCTGGCCACTCAGGGAATCGGCGCGGGCCATGACCGAAGGGAGCTGGGCGAATGCCGCCGTCACCACCTCCGGTACCGGCTGGCCGTTGGCGATCGCCAGTGTGGCGCGGACGACATAGCGGTCGGCGAGGCGGCGGAGCGGGGCGGTCGCATGGGCATAGGTCGCTGCCATCGCGGCGTGCCAGGGGACGACGCCCTCGCGGTACGGCACGTAGGACGCTCCCTCGCCCGCGCGGCGGATCGCCAGCATGAAGGCGGCCTGTTTCGGATCCTTGCCGTCGAGCGTGCGGCCGAACTGGTCGAGCGTCGCATTTTCCGGCCAGATCAACCCGAAGGCACGCGCGGTCAGGCGCAGCCGTTTGACCGCACCCTGGTTCGGTTCCGCCATGACGCGGAACAGGCCGGTCTTGTGAGCCTGGAGCGCATCGGCGATGGCGAGGTTGGTGGCGAGCGACATGGCCGCATTCTTCACCTCGGAGTCGAGCACCGGGCGGAACAGCAGCTTGAAACGCCCCTCGCCGATCGCATCGACCTCCTGCTCGGGCGGGTCGACTCGGGCGGCGCCGCGCCGGTCCTCGGCCGCCTGGATGCGGCGGGCGAGCTCGTCGAAATCGGCAGGCAGGTCGGCCGCGGACACGCTGTCATAGGCCAGTTTCGCCTTGCTGCGGATGATCGCGCGCTCGGCGCCGTCGAGTTGCACCGCGCCGTCGGGCGCGACGCGCACGGTGAAGATCACCGCGGGCCGGGGACCGGCGGGCAACAGGCTGGCGGCGCCTTCGGCCAGGACCGGCGGATAGAGCCCGGCCTTGCCGTCGGGCAGATATTGAGTGGCGCCGCGATGCCATGCCTCGGCATCGAGCGAATCGCCGTCATCGACGAACCAGGCGACGTCGGCGATGGCGTAATGGAGCAGCAGGTCGGCGCCGCTGCGATCGATGCAAAAGGCCTGGTCGAGATCGGTCGAGCTGGCGGGATCTAGCGTGACGAAGGGCTGGCCAGTGCGATCGACATGCTCGGTCGGAGCGCGCTTCGCGGCGGCCTCGGCGGCGGCGAGCACGGCCGGGGGGAAGGAGTCCGGCACCTGGAACTGGGTGCGGATCGCGGCAAGGCCGGCGGCCAGCGCGTTGTCGGGATCGGCGAGCGCCTTCATTGCAGGCTGCGGTACACGGTGCGCGCAGTATGGGGAAGATGCGGGCGGGCTGAAGCAGGCATTGGAGCGGTATAGCGAGCGGCGCAGCGGGTTGAATCGGAGGGTTCCGATCGGGGCGCCCGGTTGAAAATGTCAGTAGGGTTGCTGACATTTTGCACCGGATGCCCGTCCAACATTCATACAGTACAACATATTGTATTGTAATTGAATTATTGGATCACTGAGCCCGCGCGAAGGCGCCCGGGGAGCAGCCGACATGCCGGCGAAAGGCAGTGCTGAAGGCGCTGGCCGATTCATACCCGATCTCTTCGGCCAGGCGGTCGAGCGACCTTCGGCCGTGGCTGAGCGCGTCCCGGGCGAGCGCCATGCGCCAGCGCGCGAGATATTCGATCGGGGCGCAGCCGAGCGTCCCGGCAAAGCGGGCGGCAAAGGCCGAGCGCGACATGCCGGCGCGCTTCGCGAGTTCGGCGACGGTCCAGCCGGTGCGGACATCGGCATGGATCGCGCGCAGGCTTTCGGCCAGCGCCGAATCGCGCATGCCGGCGAGCAGGCCGGCCGGCAGCGCCCGGTCGCCGATGCTGCGCCAGCGCAGGCATTCGACCAGCATGACCTCGAGCAGCCGTTCCAGGATCATGTCCCGGCCGGGCCGATCGACCGCGGTCTCCTCGACGATCAGATCGATGATGCGCGAGAGGCGGCCGGTGTCGCCATCGGCCGCGCGGATATGGATCATCTCCGGCAGCAGCGCGAGCAGCAGGGGCGCGTTGACCGGATCGATCCGGAAGGCGCCGCCGAGCATCAGGACATCGGGCTCCCCCTGCTGCTCGCCGTGCCGGACCGGACTGTCGGACGGATCGCGATCGACGCACATGGCGCCGGGGCGGCTGGACAAGGTGAAGGCGGGCGTGGCGGGCAGCAGCACGAAATCGCCCTGGTCGAGCAGCACCGGCGTGGCCCCGTCGAGCGCGAGCCAGCTTTGCCCGGCAAGGACGATGGCGAAGCCGGGTTGGCCATACGCCGCATAACGCACGCCCCATTCCCCGCGCCCGCTGATCGGCTTGGACAAGGCGGCATGGGGCCGAAGCAGGGTTATGACATCGCTGAGCGGGTCCATCTGGACGATCCATAATGAATTGCGGATGATCTATTATAGAACGTCCTATCCTTCTGTCTATGATGATCGCAACAGACAGGAGCATCGACATGACCAAGACAATCCTCATCACCGGCACATCGTCAGGCTATGGCAAGGCGACCGCCGAGCTTTTCCTCGAGCGCGGCTGGAACGTAATCGCGACGATGCGGCGCCCCGATCCCGGCGTGTTCGCCCCTTCGGGCCGGCTGAAGATCGTGCCGCTCGACGTCACCGATGCCGGCAGCATCGAGCGAGCGATCGCCGAGGGCGTCGCTGCCTTCGGGGCAATCGACGTGCTGGTGAACAATGCGGGGATCGGCCTGGCGTCGATCGTCGAGGCAACGCCCGACGCGGTGATGCGCGAACTGTTCGAGACGAACACGTTCGGCGTGTTCGCGACCTGCCGTGCGATCATCCCGCAGATGCGCCGGCAGG
This sequence comes from Sphingomonas sp. GW821-FHT10F11, assembly GCF_058809095.1. Taxonomy (NCBI): domain Bacteria; kingdom Pseudomonadati; phylum Pseudomonadota; class Alphaproteobacteria; order Sphingomonadales; family Sphingomonadaceae; genus Sphingomonas; species Sphingomonas sp. GW821-FHT10F11. The sequence continues at coordinate 583,297 of NZ_JBXASH010000003.1, read as the reverse complement.
GCGGCGGCGTGATCGTCAACCTCACGTCGAGCACCACGATCGGGATCATGCCGCTGGTCGCGGTCTATGCCGCGAGCAAATGCGCGGTCGAGGGTTTCACCGAATCGCTGTCCTATGAGCTGGACGGGTTCGGCATCAGGGCCAGGCTGGTCGAGCCGGGCTATGCGCCGACGACCAACTTCACCGCCAATGGCGGCCCGCGGATGGAAGGGCTGATCCCGGCCGACTATATGCCGTTCGCCCAGGCCTGTTTCGCGAAGATGGGAAATTATCCGACGGCCTATTGCACCGAGGCCGAGGTGGCCGAAGCGTGCTTCGCGGCGGCGACCGAGGAGGGCGGCACAATCCGCTATCCGGCGGGGGCAGACAGCCGGATGCTTGCCGAGCTGCGCTGGCCGACCGAGGACCGGTATCTGGAGCGGATGCGGGACATGTTCGCCCCGCAGCCCTGCTGAGAGCAGCTATTGTTCCGATGCCAGCTTCGCGCAGGCGGGGTCGGTCAGCACCGGCTCGATCCCGAGGAACTGGAACGCCCGCGCGATATATTGCCCGGGCGGTTCGTAATCGACGCTCTCGCAATAGCCGCTGCCGGTGGTCGCGGTGCAGGCGCCGGTCTGGCTGGTGTTCGGCGCGCGGTCGAGCACGGAAACGGTCACCGGCGTTTCCCCTTCGACCTTCAGATTGCCGGTCGTGAAGCTGCCGTCCGGATAAGTGGGCCCAGGCACGATCACGACGTCGACCAGGCCGCCGCCATAGACATCGGTCGCCTCGTAGCGCCAGGCGGTGGGCAGCTGGACATTCTCCAGGCCGGCGAGGAAGCGATCGAGATAGAGCCGCCCCTGGATGAAGATCTTCTCCCAGCCGGCCGGCGTACGCTTCAGATAGAAGCCGTAGCTGAAGGGGACTTCCGTGCGTACTGCGCCGACCTGGAAACCGGCGCCCGTGAAGACGTCGCCATTGGCGAGGTTGAACTGGCACCAGGACCAGCCGTTCAATTGCTGCATCGGCGCCCAGCCGGGCGATGGCGGCGGCGGGAGCGGCGGGAAGGCCGGCGGCGGCGAGGCTGGCTGGTACATCATCAGCTGATGGTCGATCCAGCCGGTGCCGCTGACGGCATAGCTGGTGCCCTCGACGATGATCGTGCCGCTGACCGCCAGTTGCGGCCAGCTGTAATAGAGGCCGGCCTTGGGCGCGGGGGTGATACCGTTCTCGCCCTGAAGGAAGAAGGCCGCCTCGCCCGACAGGTCGGACGTCATGGTCAGCTGGATGTTGAGATTGTCGCCGTCATCGACGCAGACGGCGAGCGGCAGCACGTCCTGCGACCCGTCGCTCGGCCCGATCAGCGAATCCGGGCCGCATTGATAGGTGAAGGGGTTGGTGCCGAATGCGACCTCGCCGCCGAGCGCTGCCCATTGCACATTGGGGTTGCGCCGCACGATCTTCGACACCTGCCGGGTCGACAGGGTCACCGTAGCGGTCGAATCGACGACCTGCGCCTGGGTGTCGCTCCATCCGGCCTGGGCCTGGACCGCGTTGGTGACCGTGCGGTTGCGGGCGATGACGACGAGGACGGCGATCTGGTCCAGTCCGTCACTGCCATCGACGGTGAGGTTGGCGCTGAGCCAATACCATTCGTCACCCATGTCGAGATGGAGCGCGTGATCGGCCGGGAAGGACAAGGAGGTGGGCGGCGGATTGGCGCCGTAGCTCGCGCCATTGCCGAGCAAAGCGGTGATCACCGCAGCCTGGGTCGCGCTGCCGACATTGACCGCCGGCTCGATCAGCCAGTCATAGACGGCAGGCCGCCAATCCTGCGGGATCGATTCGATCGAGAGACCCATCGCCTCGCCCGGCGTGATGATGATGTCCATGGCCGATCCCCTCCGTGATATGCCGCGAGGTTACCGGATCACCGGGGGGAGCAGGCAAGTCGAGATGCCGCCAAATCGCCGGTTAAGATCGATACGGTTCCATCAGGGCTCATCCGGCTCCGGCCTGCTATCCTTCTTCTTCTCGCGGCTGAAAGTGATGCGGATGCGCACCCAGGAGCCGATCAGCGGTTTGCCGCCAATGCGCGGCGGGCGAACCAGGAACTGCCAGGAAGCAAGCCGCATCGACCGGGCCAGACCCGAGCCGACGGGGGATTCGCCCAGCGGGCGGCAATTCTCGACATGCCAGGCCGCCACCGTCTTGCACGCGATCTCCGCCCAGCTGCCGAGTGGGACGCCGGTCCTGGGAATATAGGTGGAAAGCTCGGCGTCGCTCGGTTCGCGATACCATTCGGCGTTGTAGAGCCGCTCGCCGCCTGGCCCCTCGCCCGGGCCATAGGCCGAGCCACTGTCCTTGCCGGCACCGGTCTCGCCGGCGCCGGGTGCATCGTTGCCGCGGGTCGTCGGGATCTTGGAGATGTCGGCCGCGTGGAACAGGTCGCCCTCGTTCAGCCAGGGATTGACCGGGGTCGTCTCCGGAGCGGCCTGGGGGGTCGGCGAGGGAGGCGCCGGCGAAGCACCGCCCGCCGCCTGCTTCTTGCGCGTCACGGCGCGCGGGCTGGGGTTCTTCTTCGCCTCCAGATTGGGTTCGGGCGCGAGGCTGAAGGTCTTCTCCTTTTCCTTCGGGATCGGCGGCGGGAGGTGCGGCGAGAGCGTCAACAGGCCGATCACGACCAGAATCTCGAGCACGAGCGCGAGCAGGAAGGAGGTCGCGCGGTTGCGAATCGAAGCGCGGCGCCGGTCCGGCAAAGACTGGAAGGATGCCGGACTCATGGACTGCGCGCCTAGACCCGGGTCAGGCGATGGGCAAGGTGCCGGGGCGTGCATAAATTTCTTGCGGCGACCCCGACCCGGCGATGTTTCGATCGCCGCTTATCCCGCCTTACCTGAACCGAATATGACGGGAGCCTGAATTAGAAAGAGGTCGGCGAGCCCCCATCGTCCCTCGGACCCGACCGCGCCGGCGAGGGACAGGACCAACGGCGCGATCATCGACGGCGACCCCCGATCAGAACAGGCCCGGCACCTCGCGCTGGGGCGTGCTCGGCCGGTCGGGCGCCAGCAACTCGCGGGTGGCGGCGGTGGGCGCCGTGGCCGATTGGGTCCGCTGCGCGCTCGAGGCGATCGCCGAGCAACTGCGCCCGGCGAGAAAGTCGAGCGCCGAGCGGGTCGATGCCTCGAGCGGATCGCCGAGCTGATGGGTGATATCGTCATTCGCCTGGCAGCTCGCCTCCATGAAGGGCGCAAGGCCGTCGAAATAGGTACCCTGGCGCGCGCCGTTCTGGGTCGCGAAGGCGATCACGCGCAGCCGGTCGTCGCAGGCCGCGCGATCGATCGCGATCTGGCCGACCGGCTTGCCATAGGTATTGGTGCCGATCAGCGCCGAGCGATTGTGGAAGAAAGGCGTGAAGGCGTTGATCACCAGCTCGCTGGCCGACGCGGTACCACCCGTGCCGATAAAGGCCAGCCGGGTCGGCGAGGCCGATTGCGGCTGGGGCGCGAAATTGTGGTTCGAGTTCTCGGCCGATTTTTCGGGGCGGAAGGTGATATAGTCGAACACTTCCGAGGTGGAGCGGTTGCCGCCGAGCAGATCGCCCATCAGCTCGGCGATCGAGATCAGCCCGCCGCCATTATAGCGCAGATCGACGATGATCTCGGTGATGCCCTGCGCGCGGAAATCGGCAAAGGCGGTGCGCAGCGCCGGATCGGCGGTGTTGATGAAGGTGCGCAGATTGACATAGCCGACCTTGCGCCCACCATCGTTGATCACCTTGGCGCCGTAGCGAGAGGAAACCGGGGTGAGGGCGAAATCCGCCTTGGCGACGGTCACGTCGCGCGTGCCCCCTGCCGCGTCGTTGACGCGCAGCACCCGGGTCGTGCCGACGGTGTCGGGGCCGAGCGCGGTGGTGACGCCGGCCGTACCCTCAGCGGCGATGATCGCATTGACCGTGCGGAGATTGGCGACGCTGGTGCCGATCGCGAGAATCTCCGTACCGCGGTCGATGCCGGCGGCGAGCGCCGGCGCGCCTTCGAAGGATTCGATGCTGAAGATGCGGCGCGCGACGGTATCGGCACCGAGACGGAAGCCGAAGCCGGCGGTCGCGCCCGAATTATAATAGGCGTTCTCCTCGGCGATCGAGGTGAGATAGGTGAAATAGCGGTCGCGGCGCTGGCTCCGCGCGGTGGCGGTCAGCGCGTCGATATAGGCGTCGACGGTGCTGTAGGCCGACGGATTGAGGTTGGTCGGCAGGGTTTCCGGGAAGAGATACCATTCGTTGAGCTGCGCCGCCGCCCAATCCTGGCGCTCGCGGAGCGAGCAACCACTGGTCGTCGGGGTCGGCGTGGGCGTGCCACCACCACCACCGCCGCCGCCATTCGCGAGCGAACCGCTGCCGCCGCCGCATCCGGACAGCATCGCGACCAGGCCCAGAATAGCTCCAAAACGGCGATACTTCATGCGACTTCCCCTCTGCTTCCAGATGCTTAGCGGGAAGTTGAAGCGATGTCAGGACCAAAAGTGAGTGAACTATTGGTTGCCGGCCGCCCAGATATTGTCGGGGGTATAGGAATCGTCGATCGAATAAAGCTTGTTCGAGCAATAGCGCTTGCAGCCGGCCGAACTCGTCACGGCAATGCGCGTGACATGGCCGGTCTTGTCGCGATCGAAGCCGAAATCGACGGTGCAGGCGCCGCCACCGACCCAGCGCGCCTTGATCGGCGGCCCCTTGTCGGAGAAGGTCGCGATCTGCTCCGCACCGGCGAGCGCGCAGAGCGATTCGGACGTGTCGCCTTCCAGGTCGCGCTTGATCGTGAAGCTGAACTGCATCGGGCCTTCATGCGCGATGTGGAGATAGGCGACGTCGGCCGTCTTGTAGCTCGCCGACCAGTCCTCCTCCTTGAAGCCTTCGAGAAAGGCGCGTTGCTGCGTATAGTCGCGCTCGACATCGGCGGCGCGGCAGGTTTTGGCGCAGTGCGTGCGCAGGATCTGCTGCCAGTTGCGCTGTTGCGTACGGAATGCGACCTTGTCGAACACGATGGCGAGCTTTTCGCGATACGCCTCGGCGACGATGCTATCGAGCAGGGCGAGTTCCTCGCTGCCGCAGATCGTCTTTTCGAGCGGGTGCGTCGCCTTGGCGCAGCTGAAGCTGGGTTGCTGCTGGGGTGCGGGCGCGCCGAACAGGGCGGCTATCAACAGGGGAATCACGTCGATCATCAGGGCCTCCGGGTTGGCCATACAATGTTCTACCGTCGGATTATGTCATGCGCGCAACGATCCGGGAAGAAGGGCGCGGCCGGATCATGGTTATCGAAACGCGTTCAGTCTCAGCTTCCGTCATGCCGGACTTGTTCCGGCATCCACTGCTCCGCACTCTTATCGGTACTTTGGTTTGCGGTGCGGTGGACCTCGGAACAAGTCCGGGGTGACGATAAATTGGACTGGTCGTAATCGGCTTCAGATCCCGTCGGCCACGACCGCCCTGCCCTCGGCCTCGAGCCGCGCGGTCAGATCGGCGATGCACGCATCCACCACCGCCTGGTCGGTCGAGCGCACCACGAAATTGGCGCCGGTGCGCCCGTCGCGGAAAAAGGGATAGCTGCCGATCGCGACATCCTTGTGCGCGTGCTCGACCTCGCCGAGCAGGATCGCGACCTCGCTCTCCGCGACCCAGCAGCCGATGGTGCGCGAGATCACCGGCAGGCCGCCTTCCAGCGTGCCGGTCAGGCTGTCGAGCATGCCCGCGGTGATATGCGGCACGCCCGCCATCACGAAGATGTTGCCGATGCGGATGCCCGGCGCACCGGACATGCGGTTCTCGATCAGGTCGGCGCCTTCGGGCACGCGGGCCATGCGCTTGCGCGCCTCGGTGAGGCCGCCGCGCTTCTGGTAATACGCTTCCATCACGACCAGCGCACCGGGGTGGAAGACGACCGGCACGCCCAGCGCCTCGGCGACCGCATCGACGGTGATGTCGTCGTGAGTCGGACCGATGCCGCCGGTGGTGAAGAGATAGTCGTTGCGCACCCTGAGCGCGTTCACCGCCTCGACGATCGCCGCCGTCACGTCCGGCACCACGCGCACTTCGGCGAGACGAATGCCCTGCACGTTGAGCCATGCCGCGACCTGCGCGACATTCTTGTCCTGGGTGCGGCCCGAGAGGATCTCGTCGCCGATCACCACCAATGCCGCCGTCCAGATCCGCTCGCTCATGGCCATGCGCATAGACCCGTGCGACGCCCTCGCAAAGTGCACCGTTGCACGCTATATCCACAAGCATGACCGATTATGTAACCGTCACCCCGGATGCGCCCGCCGGCCGCACCGGCGCGATCAAGCTCCATGGACGCGCGGCGTTCGATGGCATGCACAAGGCCGGCCGCCTGGCGGCCGAGACGCTCGACATGGTCGTGCCGCACATGATGCCCGGCGTCGCCACCGCCGACATCGACGACATGATCCGCCAGTTCATCGTCGACCGCGGCGGTGTGCCCGCCACGCTCGGCTATCGCGGCTATACCCATTCGAGCTGCATCTCGATCAACCATGTCGTGTGCCACGGCATCCCGGGCGAGAAGACGCTGAAGGCAGGCGATATCGTCAATGTCGACGTGACCCCGATCCTCGACGGCTGGCACGGCGATTCGAGCCGGATGTATCTGATCGGCGACGTGCCGATCAAAGCGAAGCGGCTGGTCGACGTGACCTATGAATGCCTGATGCTCGGCATCGAGCAGGCGAAGCCCGGCAATCATCTGGGCGATGTCGCGAACGCGATCCAGGTCCATGCGGAGAAGCATCGTTACGGCGTGGTGCGCGATTTCTGCGGGCATGGCCTGGGACAATTGTTCCATGATGCGCCCGAAGTGGTGCATGTCGGCCGCCCCGGCACCGGGCCGGAGTTGAAGCCGGGCATGATCTTCACGATCGAGCCGATGATCAATATCGGCCGGCCCGACGTGAAGCTGCTCGACGACGGCTGGACGGCGGTGACGCGCGACCGGTCGCTTTCGGCGCAGTTCGAGCATTCGATCGGCATTACCGAAACCGGCTGCGAGATCTTCACGACGAGCCCCAAGGGCCTGCACCAGCCGCCCTACGCCTGAAGCCCGCTCACTGCCCCGGCAAGCGATTCTCAACCCCTGGTGCGGCCGATGAGTTCACCCATCAGGTGCCAATAGACATCGATGTCGGACAGCTCGAGATTGTCCAGGTCGTCGCCGCCGCCGAGGAACAGCGGCTTGCGATAGCCGATGCACTGGTCATGACGCGGCGCAGAACCGCCGTTCGAGAGCCAGGCTTCGTGGAAGTCGCCCGCAAGGGCGGCATCGGCATAGTCGATCAGCTCCTCGTCATGGAACGTCGCGATGCTGCAGGGAATTTCGAGTGCCTCGCCCGTGCCCGGCTCGAACAGGACGACGCCGGGTTCGCCGTCTTCCAGCCGCGCGGCATCAACGGCAAGGGCCCGTCCCAGCCAGTCGAAACCGAAACAGGTGATCCGCCCCGCAAAGGCGGGAAAGGCACCGGCGACGCGCTCGTTCCACGCGTCGAGATCGGAACCGCGGATCACGCGGTAGAGCCCTTGCCCGAACGAACCGCCGCCGAAGCGGTAGATCAGCTCGTTCCAGCCGGCGACCGTGGAGCGCGGCGCCATGCCGTCGTTGTCGGCCGAAAGCGCTGCGTCGCGCACAAAGGAATTCTGGAAAGCTTCGAACATCATCCCTCCCTTCGAAATCGCCCCGCGAGGGGCGGAGAAAAATCACTCTGACCCCTTTTCAGGTTGCCGCGAAATGCCGCCGGATCGTCCAGGCCAGCAGCAGCCATGCCGCGACGAGGAGCCCACTCGCCAGCACGAACGGCGCGCCGGGGAAATACACCCCCTTCGCATCGGCGAAATGGCCGAACACCCAGGTCATCACCAGCGGGCCGATGATCGAGGTCAGGCCGATCGTGCTGGCGACCGCGCCCTGCAGCTCGCCCTGCGCGTCCTCCTCGATCCGGGTGCTCATCATGCCCTGCATCGCGGGGAAGGCGACGCCGGTCAGCGCACCGACGACGATGGCGAGATAGATCATCCAGCCCGACCCGGCGACGGCGAGCAGGAGATAGCTGGGCAGCCCGAAGGCGAGGCTGATCAGCGCGCTGCGCCGTTCGCCGAAGCGCGCGATGGCGTGCCCGGTGACCAGCCCCTGCGCGATCGCAATGGTGATGCCGAAGGTCGCGATCGACAGGCCGATATCGAGCGGCGACCAGTTCAGCCGGGCGATCAGGAAATAGCCCCAGGTCGAGAGCTGCGATTGCGCCGCGAGCTGCATCAGGAAGATCGTCGCCAGGATGCCCAGCACGAAGGGATAGCGCGTCATGCGGATCAGCGTGCCGAACGGGTTGGCGCGCGCCATGGTGAAGGGGCGGCGACGCTCCGGCGGCAAGGTCTCGGTGAAGATGACATAGCCGATCGCCGCGCCGGTCAGCGCCAGCGCGCTCGCCGCGACGAAAGGCAGGCGCAGGCCGATAGTGCCGAGCAGGCCGCCGATCGCCGGGCCGAGCACGAATCCCGAGGCCCCTGCCCCGCCGAGCAGCCCGAACAGCCGGCCGCGTTGCTCGGGCGGATAGATGTCGGCGATGCAGCTGTTCGCCGCGGCCCAGGTCGCGCCCATCACACCCGAGATCAGCCGCCCGGCGAACAGCCAGGCAAGCGTCGGCGCCCAGGCCATCATCGCATAGTCGACGCCGAGCGCGACCAAGGTGCCGAGCAGCACCGGCCGCCGCCCGAAGCGATCGCTGAGGCCGCCGATCACCGGCGCGAACAGGAACTGCATCGCGGCATAAGCGAACAGCAGCTCGCCGCCGATCAGCGCGGCATGCGCGACGTCGGTATGGCCAAGGCTCTCGACCAAAGAGGGCAGGATCGGGATGATCAGCCCGATGCCCGCCATGTCGATAAAGACGATGAACGCGATCAGCGGCAGCCGATTGTCGGTTGTGGCCATCATTCCCCCCGGCGCCCGCTCCTAGGCGAGGACCGGGCACCGCACCAGTCGTTGCGATCAGGGTTAGCGACTATGCTACAATGGAAAAATCATGACGGACGACAAGACCATTTCCAAGACCCTGTCCTTCTGGCTCCGGCACCGGCCGGACGCTGCGGGGCTGACGCTCGAGCCTGCGGGCTGGACCGACACGGACAGCGTGCTCGCGGCGCTGGCCGCCGAAAGGGTCGACTGCGACTGGGAGCGCCTGCTCTCCGTGGTCGAGGGCAGCGACAAGCAGCGCTTCGAGCTGTCCGCCGACGGCGCCCGCATCCGTGCGCGGCAGGGGCATTCAGTCGAGGTCGAGCTGGGCTGGCCGCAGACCGAGCCGCCCGAGTTGCTCTATCACGGCACGGTCGAGCGGTTCCTCGCGCCGATCCGCGCCGAGGGGCTGAAGCCGATGCGGCGGCACCATGTCCATCTCTCGCCCGATGAGAAGACCGCGACGATCGTCGGGGCGCGTCGGGGCGAAGCGGTGATCCTGACCGTGCGGGCCGGCGCGATGGCCAAGGACGGGCATGTGTTTTTCCTGACGGGCAACGGGGTGTGGCTGACCGATCATGTGCCGGCGGCGTTTTTGGGCGGGGTTTAGATTCGGGCCCGCGGAGCGGCCTCTCGTTCCCTTCCGTCATGCCGGACTTGTTCCGGCATCCACTGCTCCGCATACATCACGCTTGCTGATTTTGCGGCACGGTGGACCCCGGAACAAGTCCGGGGTGACGGGCATGAGAGATTGGCACACTCCACCGACAACGCCGGACACTGCCGCAAAATAGGGCAGTGGCTGCCCGCCTGCACGGGCGTTAGGCATCTGTTAACCCGCGAATCGGGCATCGCGTCGCGCCGTTCCTCGCTCGCGCGGCTGGCACGCTTGTTGTAAGGGTTGCCAACAGGCAGAGCCGTCCCGTTCCTATGGCGGCTCACACTGGCCAACCATTTACCCGGGGGCGTACAGAAGTGAAGAAGATCGAGGCTATCATCAAGCCGTTCAAGCTGGACGAGGTGAAGGAGGCGCTTCACGAGGTCGGCGTGTCCGGCATCACCGTCACCGAGGCCAAGGGCTTCGGCCGCCAGAAGGGCCATACCGAGCTGTACCGCGGCGCGGAATATGTCGTGGATTTCCTGCCCAAGGTGAAGCTGGAGGTCGTGGTCGAGGACGCGCTGGCCGACCGCGTGGTCGAAGCGATCGCCGCCGCCGCGCAGACCGGCCGCATCGGCGACGGCAAGATTTTCGTTATTCCGGTCGAAACCGCGCTCCGTATCCGTACGGGGGAGCGCAACGAAGACGCTATTTGACGCAACGCAGCATATTGTGACAGCAGGGCCCTCCGGGGCGACAACATGATTCCCGATTCTATCGGGCAAACGACATTTAGAAAGGGCATGGGGCACTATGGCGAATTCGGCGAACGACGTCCTGAAGTTGATCAAGGACCAGGAGATCGAGTGGGTCGATCTGCGATTCACTGATCCAAAGGGCAAGTGGCAGCATCTGACGATGGTGTCCTCCGTCGTCGGCGAGGACGAACTGACCGACGGCTTCATGTTCGACGGATCGTCGATCGCGGGCTGGAAGGTGATCAACGAGTCCGACATGATCCTGAAGCCGGATCTGGACGCGGTGTGGACCGACCCCTTCTCGGCGACGCCGATGCTGATCCTGGTGTGCGACATCGTCGAGCCTTCGACCGGCGAGCTTTATGCCCGCGACCCGCGCTCGACCGCGAAGCGCTCGGAAGCCTATCTGAAGACCACCGGCATCGGCGACACGATCTATATCGGCCCGGAAGCCGAGTTCTTCATGTTCGACAACGTCCAGTTCGAGAACAGCTACGCGACCAGCTATTACAAGATCGACGATATCGAGCTGCCGACCAATACCGGCCGTGAGTATGAGGGCGGCAATCTCGGCCATCGTCCCCGCGCCAAGGGCGGTTATTTCCCCGTCGGGCCGGTCGATTCGGCGACCGACATCCGCGGCGAGATGGTCTCGACCATGCTCGAAATGGGCCTGCCCTGCGACAAGCATCACCATGAGGTCGCCGCGGCACAGCATGAGCTGGGCCTGACCTTCGGCACGCTGACGCTGACCGCCGACCGCATGCAGATCTACAAATATGTCTGCCACAATGTCGCGCAGGCGTACGGCAAGACCGTCACCTTCATGCCGAAGCCGATCAAGGAAGATAACGGCTCGGGCATGCACACCCATCTGTCGATCTGGGACGGTGGCAAGCCGCTGTTCGCGGGCAACGGCTATGCGGGCCTGAGCGACACCTGCCTCTATTTCATCGGCGGGATCATCAAGCACGCCAAGGCGCTGAACGCCTTCACCAACCCGTCGACCAACAGCTACAAGCGGCTGGTCCCGGGCTATGAAGCGCCGGTGCTGCTCGCTTATTCGGCGCGCAACCGCTCGGCATCGTGCCGCATCCCGTACGGCACGGGCGCCAAGGCGAAGCGAGTCGAAGTGCGCTTCCCCGACGCGATGGCCAACCCGTATCTCTGCTATGCGGCGCTGCTGATGGCCGGCCTGGACGGCATCCAGAACCGCATCCACCCGGGCGAGGCGATGGACAAGAACCTGTACGACCTGCCGCCGGCAGAACTCGCCCAGGTCCCGACCGTCTGCGCCAGCTTGCGCGAGGCGCTGGAGAATCTGGCCGCCGACAACGACTTCCTGCTCAAGGGCGGCGTGTTCACCGCCGACCAGATCGAATCCTATATCGAGCTGAAGATGGAAGACGTGGCGCGCTGGGAAATGACCCCGAGCCCGGTCGAGTACGACATGTATTATTCCTACTGATCGAACCCGTTTCGAGAGGGAGGGCGTCCGGAGCGATCCGGGCGCCCTTTTCTCGTTTCAAGCCCCTCCCCTTCAGGGGAGGGGCTTCCACTCCGGAACGAATCCCCCTTTCGGTTCGTCCTTCCCGCAATGACCATCCGCACCGTCCTCGCCGACCGGCGACTCCATCTCGCCGCCGGGGGCGTGGCCGCGCTGCTTGTCGTCGCGCTGATCGCGCTCGCGATGATGCCATGGGGGTTGTTCGGATCCACCATCGAATCCCGGCTGAGCGACCGGTTCGGCCGGCCGGTGACGATCGGATCGGTCGAGCGGCTCGATACATTCTCGCTGTCGCCGACGATCGCCATCCGGCGTTTGCGCGTACCCCAGGCCGACTGGGCCGGCACCGGCGACCTGATCAATGTCGACAGCGTCCGGCTGCGCTTCCCGGTGCTGCCGCTGCTGTTCGGACATTTCCGCCCCGGCACGATCGACGTCAGCGGCGCTCATCTGGTGCTGGTCCGCGATGCGCGGCGCCACAAAAGCTGGAGCAGGCCGGACGACCCGGCGCAGGACGGCGGCGGCGGGGATGCGCTCTCGCTGACCAGCCTGCGCATCGCGAACAGCAGCATCACCTATCGCGACGCCTTTCAGGAGCGCGCCTTCACCGCGAAGATCGCCGCCGATCCGAAAGCCGGCGTGACCCTGACCGGGACCGGCGTGGTGCGCGGCGAGCCGGTGACCATCGCGGCGCGCGGCCCGGCGGTCGAAGGTGCGGAGGGGAAGCCTTGGCCGTTCCGGGCGACAATCCACGGCGCGGCACTCGACATGACGGTCATCGGCGCGATGGACGCCCCGCTCGATCCGGGCGGGCTGACCATGGATGTGACCGCCCGCGCCGACGATCTGAAATTCGTCGATTCGATCATCGAGGCCGGCCTGTTCGGCACGCGGCCGGTCAAGCTCAAGGCCCATGCCCGGCGCGACGGCAATCTGTGGAAAGTGACCGGAATCAGCGGCTATATCGGCCGGTCCGACATCGCCGGGCATGTCGATGTGCGCAAGGTCGAGGGGCGCACGAAGCTTGACGGCGCGGCTTTCTCCAACCGGCTCGACTTCGACGATTTCGCCTCGCGCGCCGGCGCCGCGGCAGCTATGGCCAAACGCCAGGCGATCGGGCTGAGGCTGGTGCCCAACATGCGGATCAACATCCGCCGCATCACCCGCACCGACGGGACGATCGCTTTCACCGTCCGTCAGCTGATCAGCACCGCGCCCTCGTCGTTGCGCGCGATGCGTGGGACGATCTCGATCGACCACCGGCTCATGAGCGTCGCGCCCTTCACGCTCGACCTGACCCGCGGCGCCATCACGGGGTCGATGCGCGTCGACCAGCGCGGCGGGCGCAAGGAGCCGCTGGTCAGGATCGACCTGAAGCTTGCCGGGAGCAGCATCGGCACGCTGGGCGGTGGCGGCGGCGAGGTGGACGGGCGAGTCGATGGCAGGGTCCGCCTGACCGGCACGGGCAGCACGATCCGCGAGATGGTCGGCGCGTCGGACGGCACGATCGGCCTGGTCGCGCGCGACGGGGTGCTGCCGGCGAAGATCGCCTCCTTTCTCGGGCTGGATCTTGGCCGCGGGCTGTTCACCGATGACGAGGAGGTCGCGACCCTGCGCTGTGCCATCGTCCGGCTTGCCGTGCGGCGCGGCGTCGGCACGGCCGATCCGTTCCTGATCGATACGACACGCAGCCAGGCGAACGGTAGCGGCACGATCAGCTTCCCGTCCGAGCAGATCGCACTCCGCGTGACCGGCGCGCCCAAGGAGAAGAGCGTGCTGCGCCTGCCAGGGTCGCTGACGATCGGCGGATCGATCAAGACGCCCGATGTCGCGCTCGCCCCGCGCACGAAATCGGTCGGCAATATCTTCAAGGCGATCGGCCGGTCGATCGCCGGCACCCAGGGGCCGCGCGCGACGGATGCGGATTGCGCGGGGCTGGCCGCGCGGGCGCTGGGCTAGGCTGTTCCTCCAGAGTTCGGCCGGGGAGGACCAGTCAGGGGATCAGCACCGTCGAGCCTATGGTTTCGCCCGCTTCGAGCGCGCGGTGGGCGCCGGCCGCATCCTCAAGAGCGAAGGTCTGGCCGATCTCGGGCACGATCGCACCCCTGGCGAGCATCTCGAACAGACGGTCGACGCCGGCCTGCCGCTCCTCGGGCGTGACATAATAATCGAACAGGGTCGGCCGGCTGACGAACAAAGATCCCTTGGCGGACAGGATGCCCAGTGCCACGCCGTCGATCGCACCGCTGGCATTGCCATAGCTGACGATCAGCCCGCGCCGCGCGGCCGAATCCAGCGAGACCGGCCAGGTCGCCTTGCCGACGCCATCGAGGATCACCGGCACGCCCTTGCCGCCGGTCAGCGCACGGACTTCCTTCGCGACATCGACCTGCTTGTGGATCAGCACATGATCTGCGCCGGCCGCCCTGGCCCGGGCTGCCTTGTCCTCGGTGCCGACGGTGCCGATCACGGTCGCGCCGATATGCTTGAGCCAGCCGACCAGGATATGGCCGACGCCGCCCGCCGCGGCATGGACCAGCACGGTCTGGCCGGCCTGCACCCTGGCGCAGCGTTCGACCAGGAACTCGGCGGTGCAGCCTTTGAGCAGCAGCGCCGCCGCGGTGCGATCGTCCACCGCGTCGGGAATCTTCAGCATCTGCGCGGCGGGCAGGTTGCGCTCGGTCGCATAGGCGCCACGCACCGGGCCGAAGGTGCCGACCCGGTCGCCCACCGCGAGGGTCGTCACGCCCTCGCCCAGCGCCTCGACAACGCCGACCGATTCGCTGCCAAGACCACTCGGCAGCGGCGACGGATAGAGGCCGGTGCGGAAATAGACGTCGATATAGTTGAGCCCGACTGCCGTGGTGCGCACGCGGACTTCGCCAGGGCCGGGATCGGGCAGGTCGACATCTCCCCATTGAATCACCTCGGGGCCACCGGTCTGCTCGATCCGTGCAACGCGCGCCATATGTCGGTCTCCTGATACGATGAGGTGCACATAGTCATCGCGTTTCAGGTTGCAACGTTTCGCGTTGCCCGCCATCTAGGCGGCGACACCGTACCGCGAATTCAAAAATCGGAGGCGAGGATGAAGAGCTACCTCAAGCAATATATCGACGGCGCCTGGGTCGAGAGCGAAGGCAAGCGCCATGAGGTGATCGATCCCGCGACCGAGCAGCCCTGCACCGAGATCACGCTCGGTACCAGCGCCGATGTCGACAAGGCGGTCGCCGCCGCGCGCCGCGCGTTCGAGAGCTATTCGCAGACCACAGTCGAGGAGCGCGCCGCGCTGCTCGGCCGGATCATCGAGGAGTACAAGGCGCGCATCCCCGATCTCGCCGCCGCGATCAGCCAGGAAATGGGTGCGCCGATCGGCTTCGCCACGGCGGCTCAGGCGCCGGCGGGGCTCGGGCATTTCATGTCGACCCTGAAGGCGCTGAACGCGTTCCAGTTCGAGGAGCGGATCGGCCGCGCGCGCGTGGTGCACGAGCCGCTGGGCGTCGTCGCGATGATCACGCCGTGGAATTGGCCGCTCAACCAGATCTGCGCGAAGGTCGCCCCGGCGCTTGCCGCCGGCGACACCATGGTGCTGAAGCCGAGCGAGGAATCACCCGCCTGCGCGATGATCCTGGCCGAAGTGCTGGAAAAGGCCGGCGTGCCTGCCGGCGTGTTCAATCTGGTCAATGGCGATGGGCCGGGCGTGGGCGCTGCGCTGTCGAGCCATAAGGATGTCGACATGGTGAGCTTCACCGGATCTACGCGGGCGGGCATTGCGGTGGCGCAAGCCGCCGCCGCGACCGTGAAGCGCGTGCATCAGGAGCTGGGCGGCAAGGCGCCGAACCTGGTGCTGGAGGGCGCCGATCTCGCGGCAGTGCTGCCGCCGACAGTGTCGGGCGTGCTCGCCAATTCGGGGCAGAGCTGCATCGCGCCGACGCGCTTGCTGGTCCATGCCTCGCAGGTCGAAGGCGCGACCCAGATCGTGAAGACGATGATGGAGGCGACTCAGGTCGGCGACCCATCGGTGATGGGCGCGCATATCGGGCCGGTCGTGAACAAGGCTCAGTATGAGAAGATCCAGGGGCTGATCCAGTCGGCGATCGACGAGGGCGCGACGCTCGTCACCGGCGGCACGGGGCGGCCGGACGGGCGCAATGCGGGCTATTTCATCAAGCCGACCCTGTTCACCGGCGTGACGCCCGACATGCGCATCGCGCAGGAGGAAACGTTCGGGCCGGTCGCGACGATCACCGCCTACGACACGCAGGACGAGGCGATCCGCATCGCCAACGACACGCCGTACGGCCTGTCCGCGACAATCTCGGGCGATCCCGCCGCGGCGGCCAAGGTCGCGCCGCGGATGCGCGCCGGGCTGGTCACGATCAATAGCTGGGCGCCCGATGGCGGCGGCCCCTTTGGCGGCTACAAGCAGTCGGGCAATGGCCGCGAAGGCGGCAAATACGGCCTGACCGACTTCATGGAGGTGAAGACGGTCGTGGGCGAGCCTGCGTGACACGATGCGCTCGATCGATGTGCTGATGCCGACCGCCGCCAGCGACTATGGCGCGGCGGCGGCGGAGATTCTCGA
This sequence comes from Sphingomonas sp. GW821-FHT10F11, assembly GCF_058809095.1. NCBI lineage: Bacteria > Pseudomonadati > Pseudomonadota > Alphaproteobacteria > Sphingomonadales > Sphingomonadaceae > Sphingomonas > Sphingomonas sp. GW821-FHT10F11. Next base: position 566,853 of record NZ_JBXASH010000003.1, on the reverse strand, counting down.
CCAGTATCGCAAGGCCTTTGCGGCGCGCGGGATGACGCTCGCCACCCGACCCTGGGACCTGGGGCCGGGGGACGGCGATACGACGCTCGCGCTGTTCTCCTGGGGCTATCATCTCGACGTCGCGCGCTGGGAGGCGATGCTCGCTACCTGGCCGGCGGAGCGGTTGCTGCTCAACGGCCCGGCGCTGCTCGCCTGGAACACGCGGAAGACCTATCTGCTTGAACTCGAGGCCGCGGGCATTCCGATCGTGCCGAGCTGGTTCGGCCATGCCGATGACGACAGCGTGGCGGCGGCGTTCGAGCGGTTCGGCGCCGCGGAGCTGGTGGTGAAGCCGCAGGTCTCCGGCGGCAGCTTCTGCACGGTGCGCGTCAAGCCGGACGATGCGATCGAGCCGCTCGACGATGCGATCATCCAGCCGTTCGTGCCGGCCGTTTCGGGCGAGGGCGAGCTCTCCTTCCTGTTCATCGGTGGCGTCTTCAGTCACGCGGTGCGCAAGGTGGCGAAGCAGGGCGATTTCCGCATCCAGCCGCAATTCGGTGGGCAGTTCAGCCGGTTCGAGCCCGAAGCGTCGCAGCTGGCGCAGGCGGAGACCGTGATCGCCGCCCTGCCCGAACCATCGTTGTACGCCCGGGTCGATCTGCTGCGGCTAGCGGATGGCAGCCTGGCGTTGATGGAGCTGGAAGCGATCGAGCCGGACCTTTATCCGCATATGGCGCCGGAATTACCCGGCCGACTGGCGGACGCTGTGACAGCGCGGCTCTAACGCCGCCAGGGACGAAGCGGGCGGTAGATCGCCGCCTCATTCTCCGCGCGGCGCACCGCCTCGATCAGGCGGCGGCGTTCGAGATGGGCGACGGCCGCCTGGCAGGAACGGCGCGACAGGCCGGTGCGTTCGGCCATGACCGCATAGCTCAGCGCCTCTGCGCCGCTCGCCTCGATCAGCAGATAGACGAGGAAGGCCGACGGCCGGCGATCATGGCCGACCAGGTCGCCCATCAGCGTGTCGATCACATAGGGGTCGAGTGATATGGCATTCATTGCCATAGCAATGCCTGCACCCCTCCCCGCCTGCAAGCCCCATGGCTAGATTCGCGGACAAAGGAGACGGCGATGATCAAGATGGTGAAGTTCGTGAGCATCCCCACGACGGACCAGGACCGCGCGCTCGATTTCTGGACGACGAAGATGGGGTTCCGCGTGGTGACCGACCAGCCGATGGGCGAGACCCAGCGCTGGATCGAGCTGGGCATTCCGGGCGCGGAAACCAGCGTGGTACTGTTCACGCCCGACGGCCATCAGGACAGGATCGGCAGCTTCTTCAACGGCTCCTTCGCCTGCGACGATGTCGACTACAGCTATCGCCAGTTGAGCGAGCGCGGGGTGGAATTCGACGGCCCGCCGGAGAAACAGCCCTGGGGAACCTTCGCGCGGTTTCGCGACCCCGACGGGAACCAGTTCATCATGTCGAGCCGGTAGATTGGGAGTCGGTTGCGAGGGCACCACCAACCTTGTATATACGTGTATAGACAGGAGTTGGCGATGGGCGTGGTCCGAACCAAGATATTCAAGAGCGGCAATAGTGTCGCGGTGCGCTTGCCAGCCGAATTTGGTTTTGAGGCGGGCTTGTCCGTTACCGTGGAACGCGACGGCACTGGAGTGAAGGTCCAGCCGATGATCGACCCTGTCGAAGAGAAGCGCAAGGTCGCCGATCTGGTCGCAAAGCTCCGCGCGCTCGGCCCGGTCGGCGAAATCCAGGTTCGCGAACCGATTGAATTCCCTGACCGGCCCGGCCTGTAAGCGTTGCGGGCCCTGATCGATACCAACATCGCAATCCATTTGCGCGATGGTGATTCGACGATCATCGGGCGGTACGAAATGCTGGCTTCTCCGCCATCGATTTCCATCCTGACGCAAATAGAACTTGAAGGTGGCGTGTACGCCGTTCCGGAGCTGACGGCGAAGCGTCGAGAAACAGCCGATGCGTTGCTTTCGGCGCTTCATGTCCATGATTTCACTGCCAGCATGGCATCAGTCTATCGTGACATACTTGCCGTTCGCGGCTATTCGCGACGCCGCGTAACCGATCGCATGATCGCGGCCACCGCCATCGTTCACGGTCTAACGCTGATCACCATCAACGGCGACGATTTCCGAGACATTCCAGGCCTCGACCTCGAAATCTGGCCAAACCCTACGCCTCAATAATCCTTCGATACCCTGAGGTTCGCGCTCTGGCGGCCGAGGGTGGAGATGCTCGACAGGATCGACAGCCAGCGCGTGACCTGGAACTCGACCTGGGTCGCCGAATAGCCCGCGCCGTCGGTGATGATCTCGGCGAACAGCCGGCGGGTGATGTATTTGCCGGCCGCGACCGAGGTACCGGCGCCGGTCTGCGGATCGGCGGGAAGGATACGCAGCCGGTCGAGGCCCGCCGCGCGGCGTACGGCGTTGATCGGGTTCAACCCACCGCTGCCGTCGCGCAGCGCCGCCACTGCTGCTGCAAGTTGCAGCGCCTCGGGCGCCGACAGGTTGGTGATCGAGGTGCCGAACAACAGCCGCGACAGCAACTCGTCCTCGGGCAGCGCCGGCGTGCTGGTGAAGCTGATCTCCGGTTTCTGGGCATAGCCGGTCACCCGGATCGTCGCGCTCAGCCCGGTCGAATCGGCGTTGGCGGCGATATCGAGCGACGGGTTGGCCGGCACCTCGCCGACGAACAGGATGCGCCCGCGCTCCAGCTCGAACTGGCGGCCGGCGAATTCATAATCGCCGCGGACCAGATCGGCCCGCCCGTTGATCGCGGGATTGTCGGGCGCGCCGCCGATCTGGAGATCGGCAGACCATTCGCTGTTGAGCCCCAGGCCGCTGACGATCAGCTGGTCGCGCGCGCGCGCCTTGATCGCCAGCCGCCATGGCTTGCGCGGCACATCGTCTTCCTCGCCGCCGCCCGGCAGGTTGATCTCACGGATGTTGAGCTGCGGCACCGCGCTCGCCGCGGTCGCCTGGCCGAGGCGGTAGCGGCTCTTGTTGAGCAGCAGATCCCCGCCGATCACCCCGCCCTGCCCATCCGACTTGATCGTGAGCGGGCCAGTGACGGTCGCGCCGATATCGTCGCGGTTGATCATCACCGCATTGTCGGCGCGGATCGCGAGGTCGATGCCGAAGCCGTTGGCGGCCGCCAGGTCGAAGGTGCCGGTGCCGGTGACTCGCCCGCCCTTGCCCGCGTCCGCCGCGAACCTGTCGATCACCAGCCGCGATCCGCCGAAACGACCGGTGGCCTGGACGTTGGTGAGCAGGGTGCCGGTCACCCCGCTTTCGATCCGCGCGTTCTTCGCCTCGACCACGCCGCGAATCTGCGGATCGTTGACCTTGCCGCCGAGATCGGCGCCGATGGCCACCGGGCCGGTCAGATCGAACAGCTCCATGCCGGTGAGCCGCCAAAGCGTATCGGCTGGCCCGTCATAGCGAAGCTGCGCGAACAGCCCGGCATTGGCGAACTGAGTGGGCAGGTCGCCCGAGCCCGACAGGGTAAGCTGGGCCTGGGCCCGGCCCACCGTCTTGCCGCCGCTCTTCGCGACGGCGCGCGCGGCGGCCTTGCCCGGCTGGAGGATACCGGCAATGCCGACATCGACCGGCTGCGACGACAGGATCAGCCCCGACCGGGTGAGTCCGCGCACTGTCATATCGACCCGGCCGGTCGGCGCGGTGCCGTGTCCTTGCGCGAAGGAGAGCTTGCCCGAGGCAGTGCCGCCCAGCCCGAGCCCTGGATAGCCGATATCGAGGATCGAGAGCGGCATGCGCGACAGGGTCGCGTCGACCGCGCTCGAGCCACCGGTGAACCGGCCCGCGACCTGCGCCTCGCCGCCCGCAAAACTCAGCTTCGTCGGTGCCAGCCGCCAGCCATCGCCCTCGCGGGTGAATATCGCTGGTGTCACCAGCTTGATCGGGCGGCGATCGAGTGTGCCCTGCGCCGACAAGGCGAAGCTGTCGGACGTCACCTCGGTCACCGTCTGGATGTCGAAGGCCCGCCCGCGCGAGCCGGCGATCGAGGCACGGATCTGCCCGCGCCCGCCGCGTAGCGAGATATTGGCCGCGAACCGCCCGAGCGACAGCGTGCCGCGCCGAAGCCCCGCGCCCGTCGCGGTCGCCTCGATCGAGGTCCCCGCGGGATCGAGCAGCATCACCGCGTCGATCCGCCCACGGCGCAACGTGATGTTGTTGGCGAGCTTGGCGGCCGCGATATCGATGTGCGCCTCGATCCGCTGGATTGTGCCGACGGGACGGAACAGCAATTCGCCCGACAGTCCGCCGCCCGCAATCGCGAGCCGTCCGTCGAACCCGCCATCGACGATCGCCAGCGTACCGCTCGCCTTGCTGCCGCTGACGTTCAGTTCGTCGATCTGGATCGATCCGCCGCCGCCCGGCGGTAACAGGATCTCGCCCTTGCCGTCGAACGGCCCAAGCCGCGATCCGCCCCGCGCGGTGAAGGCGAAGCCGCGCGCGGTCGGATCGAGATGCGCGACGACATTGCTCAGTCCCATCGAGTCATTGGGCCGCTCGAACACCAGGTCGAGCGTCGGCCGCTCGATCTTGCCGTCGAGCTTCAGGGTCAGCGGGCCGTAAGTCGCCTGGGTCCCGCGCCCCTCGAAATGGAAGGTGCCGTCGCGCCGGCGGATGCCGTTGCCGGCGAGCCGCAGCGAGGGCGAGGTCAGGACGAGGTTGTTGAGATGGAGAATGCCGTCGGGCGTTCGCTCGAGCCCGGTGACGATCTTCGGCAGGCCGCCGGTGAGCGAGCGGAAGAACGCGTTGTCGAGCCGCACCATCTGCGCCGTGCCGGTGCCGATCACTCTGGTGCCGCGCCCGCCGGGGCCGGGCACGACGCGCAGGGTGGATTTGACGTCGACGATGCCGAGGCCGGGGATCAGATAGCGTCCGAGCATGCCGTTGATGCCGACCTCGAACTTGCCGGTCGCCAGATCGAGGATCAGGTTGATTCGTCCGGTCAGCTTGTCCGACTTCACGCGGAGATCGTCGCCGGTGACGAACTTGCTGGTGATGCGCAGCACGCCCTCGACGCTGAGATTGCGCAAAATGCCGCCCGCGACATCGCCGACGCCGGTCACTCGCGCCGCGGTGAAGCGAATCGGCACCTTGACCGGCTGTTTCGAGAAATTGCCCGCACCCCCGGCGCGCGCGACCTCGAACCCGGTCTGGTCGAAAGCGAAGCGATCGGCGGTCAGGCGATAGTCGAAATGCGCGGTGGCGAAGACGCCGTCGAGGATCGCACGCAGTTCGATCCCGCGCCCGCTCATATTGGGGAACAGCGCCTTGGGCTGGAGCAGCCGGGCATGGATTCGCAGATTGCGATAGGCGCCCTGCCCCAGATCGACCGTGCCGACCGTGTCGATCACCACAGCGGCCGAGCGGAGGTTGAGCGTGCCGTCGAGCCGCCGGTCGGCCAGGGTCGCCGCGCCGGTGACGATCACGCGGGGCGTCGTCAGGCGCTGGAGCTTGCCCTTGGTCAGCGGCGCCGGATTGAGCGTGCCGGACAGCGCATAGCTGCCCGAACGATTGGTCAGCGCGAGATCGATCAGCCGGACATCACCGATATCGGCGCGTGCCATGCCCTTCCAGGCGGTCCAGGTGCCGTCGCCCGAAATGTCGAGCGCGATCGGACGCGCGAAACCGGCGAGCTTCGCGAGAACCCCGGTCGCACTACCCCGGGCATGGATATCCGCGTCGAACTTGTTGCGATCGGGCTCGGCGTCGAGCTTCAAGGTCAACGTGTCGCTGCCTTCGACCACCGCGTTGAGATCGACCAGCGCTCGGCCGGCATGGATCTCGGCCCGCCCGGCCAGCCGCCCGGTCCGCGCCACGCCGGTGATCTTCGGCGAAACCGCCAGCCGGTCGATGCGCAATTCGCCGATGCGGATGTCGAAGGCGGGCAGCAGCGGCCCGGCCTTGCCGGTACGGATCGTCTGGGGAAGCTTGGCGAGAGTCGCGCGCGGGATGACGAGGCTGCGGATGTGCAGCCGATTGTCGAGCCAGGCGAAGGGCACCCAGCTCAGTTCCGCGCGCGGGGCGTAGAAGATCAGGCCCTTGGGATCGGAGATCCGGACATCGATCAGGCGCGCCTTCGAGAAGAGCGATCCTTCGATCCGCCCGACGCTGTAGCGCAGCCCGTTGGACGGCCTGAGGGCCGCGATCCGGTCCGCCACCCAGCGATGGCCGATGGCGGTATCGAGCACCGCCAACCCCACCAGCAGCAGGGCGACCAGGCCCAGCACGCCGCCGGCCAGCCAGCGCCACCAGCGGCGGCGCGGCTTGACGGCCGCAGGGGGCGCTGCCTCTGCGGCCGGGGAAGGCGCGGCTTCCTCGGTCAAAAGGCCTGCCCCAGCGAGACATAGACTGCAATGCGCGAATCCCCGGGCTGGCGGTTGATCGGCGTGCCGACATCGATGCGGATCGGCCCGAAGCTCGAATAATAGCGCACGCCGATGCCGGTGCCGAAACGGAACTGGGTGAATTTGGGCAAGGGCGAAGTGTAGATGTTCCCGCCGTCGAGGAACGGCACCACGCCGAAATTGCCGAACGCCTTTACGCGGGCCTCGATCGAGAATTCGGTCAGGCTGCGCCCGCCGATCGGATCGTTATTGGGGTCGCGCGGGCCGATGCTCTGATAGCCGTAGCCGCGCACCGAGGCACCGCCGCCAGCATAGAAGCGCCGCGACGGCGCGATCGCGTCGCGCGGCGCGCCGGCGATCGTGCCCAGCCGCACGCGCCCCGCCATCACGATCCGGTCGCTGACCGACTGATAGGCGCTCGCATCGAACTGCAGCCGGGCGTAACCAAAGGCCTGTCCCTCCAGCGAGATCTCGGGCGACAGCCGCCCGCCCAGCCTGAACCCCCTGGTCGGATTGAGCAGATCGTCCGATCCGTCATAGGTCAAGGTCGTCGGGAGCGCGCCGATGAAGAAGGTGCGGCGGCGTGGCGCACCGGTCGAGACGATCACGTCGCGCTCATCCGAGGCGGCCAGTTCGGCACCGAGCGACCAGGTCCATTTCTTCTGGAAGAAGATGTTGGTCTGCCTCTCAAGGCTGCCCGATATCGAGAAGGTCTTCGCCTGATAGGCGTCGCGCGTCAGGTTGGACGCGACGATCTGGCCGGTCAGCACCCGATCCCGCGCATGGAAATTGTTGCGCCGGAACACGACACTGGCGAGCTGTTCCTCGGTGCCGAGCACGCCGCGCAGGGTCAGCGCGCCCTCGGGCGGGAACAGGTTGCGATGGGTCCAGCTCACCTCGGCGCGCGCGCCTTCGCCGGTGCCATAGCCGATTTCGCCCGCGATGGTGCGCGGCGGTGCCGGCGTGAGCCCGACATCGATGTCGACCACATTCGGGTCGGCGGTCTGCACCGGCTTGATCTCGACGGTGGAGACCAGGCTGGTCTGGATCAGCGCGCGACGCAGATCGTCCAGCGACGCGGCATTATAGGGCTCGCCCGGCTTGAAGCGGGCGATCTCCAGGATGTGCTTCGCATTGAACACCTTGTTGTCGGCCGCCGTGGTTACCGTGCCGAAGCGCTTCTCTCCGCCCGGCTCGACCGTCATCGCCAGGGTCGCGGTGTGGGTCGCGTGATCGACGACGATCTCGGGTTCGCCCACCTCGGCAAAGGGGAAGCCCTGTTGGCCGATGGTGGTGCGCAATTGCGCCTCGCCCGCCGCGATCCGGTCGGCATTGACCACGTCGTCGGCCTTTACGCCAAAGGCCTCGCGCAGCCCCTGTTCCTTGTCGCCAGCAGCACCTACCCCGGCCAGCGTGACGCCCTCGAACTTGTAGATCACGCCAGGCTCGGCATCGAGTATCACCACCGGACGTCCGGCAGCCTGTTCGACGCGGGTGGAGACCCGCGCGTCATAATAACCTTCGGCGCGGAGCAGCCCGATGAGCAGGGTCGAATCCTCGCGCGCGCGCCGGTCGAGCTGTGCGGCATTGGCCGGCTCGCCCTCATGCGCCTTCAGGGTGGAGAGGCCGAGGAAGCGCTGGTGGAGCAACGGACTGGTGACGGCATCGATACCGTCGATACGGTAGCTGTAGCGCGATTCCCCGGTCATCTCGGTCTGGGCGGCGGAATCGGCCGGGTCGACGGGTTCGGGTGGGGCAGCGTCGAGATCGGGCCAGTCGACGCCAAGGCCAGGCATCGGCGCGAGGGACGATTGCGGATCGAGCCCAGAGGACTGCGGTGGCACGGATTGCGGTGGCGCGGACTGCGGTGGCGATATTTGGGGAGCGGTCGCCGCCCCGCCATCCTGCGCTTGGACGCAGGGCGCGGTGCAGACAAAAAGACCTGCGGCGGCACACAACACCGTGCCGCGCGCGCCGACGGGTAACCACATGTCCCTGTCCTAGCGGCTCAACTCCGCCAGCGACAGGGGCTTGGTCCGCGCCCTCAGTGAACCGTGCCGATCGCGCTTTCAGCCGAAAGGAGAAGGATCAGCCGCTCGATCTGCCGCCAGCGGCAGAAATGGAGATAATTGCCGATGTCGCGGCTCTCGTCAGCGCGCGCCGCCGCCTCGAGCCCGGCATCGTCACCGAACAGCGCCATCAGCGTGGTGGCATCGGCGACTTCGCCTCGATCGGCGAGATACGGCAGGTACGACATCGAGACTCCCCGGAATGATCCGGCCTCAAGCCTTCAAGCCATGTGCCACATCCGGGGAATCGCGCGTGGCGGCGGGGGCGAGTGGTAAACGGCCGTTTCGGCACCGCCCCGCCGATCCCATGGCGGGACGCTGGCGTCCTGCAGCGGGACATGGCAGAGGCGGGACATGGCCAGCAAACCCCCTACCCGTACCCCGCTCGCCGGCGGCGTCCTGATCGCGTTGGGCGCCCTGGGTGGCGCCGTGATCGGCCAATTGCTCTATGAACCCATCCCGGGATTGCTGATCGGCACCGGGATCGGCATCGCGCTGTCGATTGCGATCTGGCTGCTTAACCTGCGGCGTTAGCCACAATCACAACGTCACCCCGGACGTGTTCCGGCATGACGAAGGCTGGTGGAATTAACGCAGCGCTCGCGACAGCCACACGACCCGGCCGAGCACATCCACCTCGTCCGGCCCCCGCGACGCTATCGGCGGGAAATCCTCATTGTCGCTGGTGATGGCGATCAATTCCCCCACCTTCGCCACGCGTTTCACCATCAGCGCGCCGTCCATGCGGATGACGAAGATGCCGCCCTTCGTCACGACGCGCCGGTCGCGCTCATCGATCAGCATGCGGTCGCCGTCCTCGATTGTCGGCGACATGGAATCGCCCTGGGCGCGCAGCACCGCGCTTTCATCCTCGCGCACGCCAAGCGAGGCGAGCAGGCGCGGATCGAACAACTCGCCGCCCAATAAACGGTCATCCTCGGCCAGTCCGCCCGGCCCCGCCGAGGCCGCCACGTCGAGCCGGCGGACCTGCGCGACGGCCGGAATCGCCGGCCTTTCCGGCCCGCCCAGCACTGCCTCGTCGACGCGGAAATAACCGGCGAGAAGCTTGCGATCGCGCTCGGCCAGCAGGCGTGGGGTACCGCGCTTCACATATTGCTGGAGATAGGCCGGGTTGCGGTGGAGCATGCGCGAGAGCGCCGCATAGCTCTCTCCACTCGCCTCGACGAGACGGTCCAGAGCCATGCGAGGATCGGTCGCCTCCATTCCTGTTCCAATAGCATAGGAAAATTCCTAGACAAGTTGGAAATTACGGAACAGAAAGGGAACACAATCAAGAGACTCGGGAAGGGCTGCGATGTCGGTGCTGGCAAAGATCGATCGGTATCTAAAGAAGACGGGAATGCCGCCGACGCGATTCGGCCGGCTGGCGGTCAACGATCCGCGGCTGGTCGGCGACCTGCGTAACGGGCGCGAGCCCGGATCGCGCGTGCTCGCGCGGATCGAGGCGTTCCTCGCGCAGGGCCGCGAACGATGAGCCGCGGCCCCGATGCGGCCACCCTGCTCATCCGCAGCCTGGAAATCGCCTCACAGCGCTCGGCCTGCCCCGTGCGCATGATTGACTCGACCTGGACACGCTGGGCGAGCGCCACCTTCAACGGCGCCCGGCACGAACTGAGCCTCGAAGCCGCCGACTCGCCCGCACTCGAGACATGGCTCGACGCCTTGCCCGAAGCGGACTTGCCGTTGCGCGGCCACCTGGTCGCCGATATCGTGGTTCTCGGGGTGTCCCGCGCCGGCGGCGTGGCGACGATGACGATCGAGGCGTTGACGGTGGAGGTGTGAGCCTCAGCCGCGGGTCGTCGCGAGGCGGCGCAGCGTGACCAGCGCCTCCTGCAGCGAATCCTCATTCTGCGGCGGCGGCGGCGGCGCGATCGTCTCGCGGCGGCCGACACCGCGCTCGAGCCGGTCGAGCAACGCATGGATGCTGGCCGACGGGTCCATCTCGACCCGGGCCGAGGCGCGCGGCCGCACCGGGGCGAAGGGCCGCTCCTGATTGGCCGGAGCGGGCCGGAGCGGGCTCTTGGTCCGGAAGAACTGCGCCGGCTCGCGCGACGGGGTCGGCGCGAAGGACGGCATCGGTTCGGGCGCGACGATCGGCACTGACGCATAAGCGGGTTCTGGGGCGGATTCGGGGGCCGGCTCGGGCGCGCGCGCCTCGGTCGGGGCGAAGGCCGGCATCGGCTCGGGCGGCGCGATTGGGGCAGGTGCGTAAACCGGCTCGGATAGCTGGATCGGCTCCGGCACATAGACGGGAACCGCCGGCGCATAGGCCTCGATCGGCTCGGAAACCGGCGGGGGCGCAACGACCCTGATCGGCGCGCGCACTATAACGGGTGCCGGGATGGGCTCAGGCTCAGGCTCGACAACGACCGCGGGCGCCGCGCGACGAACCAGTGGCGTCAGCTCGAACGTCTCGAAGCGCTCACCCGGATCGAACACCTGCTGGCGCGGCGTGCGCAGCAGCGGTGCGGTTTGTGGGGCCCAGTCGATCGGCTCATCGGGGATGGCCTGGGGATCATAGGCCGCGAGCGGCATGTCGAGATCGGCCGGCAGATCACGCTCGACCGGCTCTTCCACCGGCGGCTCGTCGAACTCGGCCTCGATCTCCGGCTCGTCCGCCTTGGTATGGACCGGGCGATGCGCGCGTACCTCGAGGAAGGGCGTACCCAGCTCGCGATTGGCCGACAAAGGCCGCCGCGCGGGCGCATCGGGATGGGCATCGGCGCGGCGCAGCACCGGCGCCGCTTCGTCGCCTTCGGCCGAGCCGGACTTCTGCACGACGATGGCGCGGTCGCCCAGCAGCAGGAACAGCCCGAACCAGGCGATCAGCGCGGTGCCGCCGCCGGCCGCCAGGATCAGCACCGCGCGGGCGGTGACGCCGAGCGGCGGCTCGGCGGCCTGGATCACCGCGGCGATGCCGCTGTCGATCACGAGGTCCTCGAGCAGGCCCGTCGGGATCAGGGCGAAGACGAGAGCGATGACACCGCCGATCACCGCCGCGACGAGCGGCGCGACCGGGAGGTTCAGGCGTTGACGGCGGGTGGAGTCGACCATGCATTACCGGATGGCACGCTTTCGGTAAGTTTTTGGTAAACAGGAGCATAACGTCCGACATTTACCGACCAGTTTCGCTCGGTTTCGACAAAGGCCTGTCCGCGCTCCCGCCGGGCCTCCCATATGTCGCGATCGGCGAGCAGGCCGCCAAGGCTCCGCGCCATCGCACCGGGATCCCCGGGCGGGAAAAGCGTGCCGGTTTCGCCGTGGCGGATCAGCTCGCGGTGACCGCCGACATCGGACGCGGCGACCAGTCGGCGCTGCGCCATCGCTTCGAGCGGCTTCAGCGGCGTGACCAGATCGGTCAGCCGCATGCGCTTGCGCGGATAGGCGAGTATATCGGTCAGGCTGTAATAACGATCGACCTCGCCATGCGGCACGCGGCCGATGAAGCGGATATGGCCGGAAACCGTCGATGACGCCGCCTGGGCGCGCAGCGCCTCCTCCATCGGCCCGCCGCCGACGAGCAGCAGATGCGCCCTGGGCCGCGACGCGACGAGCATCGGCATCGCCGCGATCAGATCGTCAAGCCCCTCATAATCGTAGAAGCTGCCGATGAAGCCGATCACCTCCGCGCCTTCCAGCCCGAGCGACTGTGCCAGCGCGCGATCATAGGGCAGGGGCGCGCCGAACATCTCCAGGTCGACGCCATTGGGCGAGACGAAGATCTTCGACTGGTCGATGCCGCGCATCACCAGATCGCGGCGCAGCCCCTCGCAGATCACCGCGACCGCATCGGCCTTGCGCACCGCCCAGGTTTCGAGCGCGCGGGTGGCGCGGTAGCGCAGCGATCCCTCGCGTCCGGTACCGTTGCCGACCGCCGCATCCTCCCAGAAGGCGCGGATCTCGTAGACGAAGGGCAGCTTGCGCTTCTTCGCGACGCGCAGGCCGGCGACCGCGTCGAGTACCGGCGAATGAGCATGGAGGATATCAGGCTGGAATTCGTCCACCACCGCGTCGATCCGCTTCGCGAAGGCACTGATCTCGCGCAGTTCGCCGAGTGGGCTCGGCCAGTTGCGCGGCGCCCTGGTGCGGAAGAAATCGATCCCGTCGACCGTCTCCTCGGCCGCCTGGCTCGTGCCGTGGCGTGGACCGGTGACCGCCGCGACTTCCCAGCCGCGCCGCATCTGGCTCTTCAGGATGGCGCGCGTACGAAAGGTGTAGCCGCTCTGCAGGGGCAGGCCGTGGTCGAGGATATGGAGGATGCGCATAGGCATTCCTTGCCACGCCACTGCTTAACGGAGCCTCAACCCGCGCCGGAGTAACCATGTCGCGTTCCGGAACGGGTAAGGCAAAGGGCGAAGGGAATGATCGACAATTTCGCGCTCGCCGTCAGCCACGGGCTGATGCTGCTCGCCGCCTGGTTCCTGCTGCGCCGCCCCGATCTCGACAAGGAGCCGAGCCCGCGCGATCCGGCGCCGAAACCCGGAGACCGCCCGGGTGCGTGATCTTGTCTTCATTGCGTTTCTCGGTGTGTTCTTCGCTGGCGGCTTTCGCCGGCCGTTCCTGTTCATCCTGGTCTATGTCTATATCGACATCGTCTCGCCGCAGCGGCTTACCTATGTGCTGCTCAATTCGGTACCGATCTCGCTGATCGCGGTGGCGATGTGCGTGCTGTCCTGGGCGCTGGTCGACGACAAGAAGGATTCGCGGGTCGGCCCGCGCCAGCTGCTGATCCTGGCGCTGCTGCTCTATTGTTACCTCACCACACGCAGCGCCGACTTCCCGGTGGAGGCGCTCGATAAATGGGACTGGGTGTGGAAGGCGCTGGCCTTCGCCGCCTTTCTCCCGCTCACCTTGCGTACCAGGCTACGCATCGAATCGCTGCTGCTGTTCATGATCCTGTCGGCCAGCTCGATCATCATCGTCGGTGGCATCAAGACGCTCGCGTCCGGCGGGGGCGGATACGGCTCGCTCAACCTGATGGTCTCGAACAATTCGGGGCTGTACGAGGGCAGCACCATCTCGACCGTGGCGATCGCGATCATCCCGCTGATCCTGTGGTTCGCCAAGCACGGCACGATCTTCCCGCCCGACTGGAAGGTGAAGGGTTTCTGCGCCGCCCTGATCTTCTCCTGCCTGCTGATCCCGATCGGAACCTCGACCCGCACCGGCCTGCTTTGCATCGGCCTGGTCGCGGCGCTGATGATCCGCGATACGAAGCGTAAATTCCTCTATCTCGGCGTGCTCGGCGCGATCGGACTTGCCGCGGTGCCGTTCCTGCCATCGACCTTCACCGACCGGATGAGCACGATCAAGACCTACAAGGCGGACGAATCCGCGTCGACCCGGCTCGCCGTGTGGAAATGGACCTGGGACTATACCAAGGAGCATCCGTTCGGCGGCGGCTTCGAAATGTATCGCCAGAACCAGATCCGCTACGATACCGAAAAGGTCGAGGGCGATGCCGCGAACAGCACGGTCGACAAGAAGCTGACGGTCGACAAGGCGCGTGCCTTCCACAGCGCCTATTTCGAGATGCTCGGTGAGCAGGGCTATCCGGGTCTTGCCCTGTGGCTGATGATCAACCTGATCGGCATCGCCCGGATGGAGGTGATCCGCCAGCGGTACCGCAAGGCGCCGCCCGACCAGGCCTGGGTCACCCCGCTCGCCAGCGCGCTGCAATCGGCGCACATCGTCTATCTGCTCGGCGCGGCATTCATCGCGATCGCCTTCCAGCCCTTCGTCTATATGCTGATCGGCGCGCAGATCGGGCTCGACACCTATCTCTCACGCAAGCGGCAAGAGGCGGCATGGCGCCCGATGCAGAAGGTGCGACCGCTGGAGCCGGTGACCTCATGAGCGCCACCGGCCGGAACGAGCTTCGCTCGCTGACCAGCGTCCGCGGCATCGCGGCGTGGTTCGTCGTGCTGTACCATATCCGCCTGTCGATCGCCGGCCTGTCGCCCGATTGGGTGGCGATCTTCGCCAAGGGCTATCTCGCGGTCGATTTCTTCTTTCTGCTCTCCGGCTTCGTCATCTGGCTGACCTGGGGCGACCGCCTGCGCGCCGGGCGCTGGCGCATGGTGCCGCAGTTCCTGCAGAAGCGCGTCGCGCGGATCTGGCCGCTGCATCTGTTCATGCTCGGCTGCGCGGTAGGGCTTGCGCTGCTGCTTGCCGCGACCGGCCGGTCCAACCCGGTCGACTATCCGTTCGGCGAGCTGCCGCTGCATGTCTTCCTGCTGCAGAATTGGGGCTTCACCGACCAGCTCGCCTGGAACGACCCGAGCTGGTCGATCAGCGCCGAGATGGGCGCGTATCTTCTCTTCCCGTTGCTCGCGCTGGCGATCGACTGGCGGCGCGTGCCGACCTGGGCGGTGCTCGCGGCGATCGGGGCGCTGCTCGTCCTGCTCCATGCGCTGATGGCGGATGGCGGCGCGCTCAATCTCGGCCATGATATTTCGCGCTTCGGCCTCCGTCGCTGCGTGCTCGAATTCGCCTCGGGCACCGCGGTCGCTGCCTTGTGGGTGCGTTGGCGGGACACGCCGGCGGTACCGGCCTGGACCTCCGCCGGAGTCGCCGTGCTGATGCTGATGGGCTGGGCCGTCGGCACGATGTCGGAAACGCTTGCGGTCCCCGCCGCCTTCGCCGCCATGTTGCTGCTGCTCGCGCTCACCTCGGGCAAGCGCGGCAATCCGCTCGAGATCGGGCTGCTGCATTATCTCGGCGAGATCAGCTACGCGACCTATCTCGGCCATTTCCTGCTGTTCGTGGTGTTCAAGCTGGCGTTCGTCAGCGACGCCAACGCCGTTCCGCCGCTGCTGATCGCGCTGTATCTGATGCTGGTGCTGATCAGCTCGATCGCGCTCTATCATCTGGTCGAGCGCCCGGCACAGAAATGGGTCAACGCGCTGAAACTCCCCTCCCGCTTGCGGAAAGG
Organism: Sphingomonas sp. GW821-FHT10F11; assembly: GCF_058809095.1. NCBI lineage: Bacteria > Pseudomonadati > Pseudomonadota > Alphaproteobacteria > Sphingomonadales > Sphingomonadaceae > Sphingomonas > Sphingomonas sp. GW821-FHT10F11. Next base: position 551,428 of record NZ_JBXASH010000003.1, on the reverse strand, counting down.
GTCGGAGGGCGTGTCCGAGCTTCTCGCAAAGGTGAGACAGCCCCTCCCCTGACCCGACAGCATCCGGCAAACGGGAACCTCCCTGCACCTCCACGCATTCCGGCGTCATGGCCAAGATCACCTATTGCGACGACAGCGAGCCCGGCATCACCCGGAAGAAGGTCCGGCACGGCTGGGGCTATTACGACCCTGAGGGCAATCGCATCACCGACCGCGACGAGATCGACCGGCTGAACGCGATCGGCCTGCCGCCCGCCTATCGCGACGCCTGGTACTGCCCCCGGTCCAACGGCCATATCCAGGCGATCGGCTGGGACGAGAAGGGCCGCAAGCAATATCGCTATCACCCAGAATTCCGCGAGGCGCAGGAATCCGCCAAATACGAGTTGTGCGCCCCGTTCGGCCAGGCCCTGCCGAAGCTGCGTGCCCGGGTCGAGGCGGACCTGAAGCGCCGCGGACTCGACAAGGAGACGGCAGTCGCCGCCATCGTCCGGCTGCTGGATCTCGGCCATGTCCGCATCGGCAACGAAGACTATGTAAAGGCGAACAAGAGCTTCGGCGCGACCACGCTCCGCAAGCGCCACGCCAATCTGCGCGGCAAGACGCTGAAGCTCCAGTACAAGGCCAAGTCGGGCAAGCTGCGCATATTGACCATCACCGACGGCTCGCTCAGCCGCTTCGTCAGGAAATGCCAGGACCTGCCCGGCCAGCATCTGTTCCGCTGGATCGACAGCGCGGGCGAGGCGCATCCGGTCACTTCGTCCGACGTCAACGCCTATATCCGCGACGCGATGGGTGAGGATTATTCGGCCAAGCATTTCCGCACCTGGGGGGCGAGCGTCCTCGCTTTCGAGGCGCTGGCCCATGCCGATCACGACATCAGCCTGAACACGATGCTCGAACCCGTCACCGAGGCGCTGGGCAACACGCCGGCCATCGCCCGCAAATCCTATGTCCACCCCGCGCTGATTGCGGCGGTGAAAGACGGGCAGGCTGCCCTGCGCGAGACGCCGCTGCCCCGTTCGACTCAATTTCTGTCGCGTGCCGAGCGCGGGCTGATCGATTTCCTGGAAAACCCTGGTGCTCGGGCGCCCGCCAAGGCAGCATGATTGCATGAGCGTAACGAACAACAGCCAGGCGCAATCGCCTGCCCTTTCCGCGTCCAACGTGCAGGATCAGGCCGAAAGCCTGTTCACCGCCAGCTCGATCTGGATCCAGACCCATTGGCTGCAGATCATCATCGCCGTCGCCGCGGCGGCGGTGATCGTCGTCGCGCTGCATTTCCTGCGGCGGCTCGGCAACAAGCTGTGCAACCTCAGGCCCGGTGCCGCCGGCTGGGGCACGGTGTTCGGCCGCGCGATCGTCAAGACCGGCAATTTCTTCATCGTCATGGTCGCGGCCAAGCTGGTCGCGGGCTATGCCAACGCGCCGCATGAAGTAGCGTCGACCATCACTTTCCTGTTCACCGTCTCGGCGGTGTTCCAGGCGGCGATCTGGGCACGCGAAATCATCCTCGGCGCGATCGAGCAACGCACCCATTCCGAACATTATTCGGGCGAGGCGATCGGCAGCGCGATGGGCATCATCCGCCTGCTCGTCACCTTCGCGCTGTTCGCGATCGCGCTGATTGTCGTGCTCGACAATCTCGGGGTGAATGTAACCGGCCTGGTCGCCGGCCTCGGCGTCGGCGGCATCGCCATCGGCCTGGCCGCGCAGGGCATCTTCGCCGACCTGTTCGCGGCACTCGCGATCATCTTCGACCGGCCGTTCCGGCGCGGCGACGCGATCTCGTACGACACCAGCTCGGGCACGGTCGAGGCGATCGGCCTCAAATCCACCCGCATCCGCGCCCCCACCGGCGAGGAGCGGATCATCGCCAACCGCAATTTGCTCGACAAGGAGATCCTCAACACCAGCCAGCGCGACTATCGCCGCGGCCAGTTCAAGCTCGGCCTGGTGCAATGGACGCCCGTCGAAAAGATGGAGAAGCTGCCCGAGATGCTGGAGGAAGTGATCGAAGGATGCGGCCGCAAATTCGTTCGCGCCGGGTTCATCGGCTTTGGCCAGGCGAGCTATGATTTCGACGTCGAGTTCGATTCGCCCACATCGAGCTTCGAGGATTTCTTCGCCGCCCGCCACGCGGTGGGCCTGGGCATCATCAAACGGCTGAACGCCGAGGGCATCGAACTCGCCTATCCGACCCAGACCGCCTTCACCGCCGCGCCGCGCGGCGGGATGATTGCCCCCTATCCCGACGGGCCGATTTACGGTGAGAATGGCGCGCCCGTCGCCGACGACCCCGACACCAGCGCCGAGCTGAAACCATCGGGCGATCGCTCGGCTGTAGACCAGGATTCGCACCCGTGATCGACGACCATGAAGCGATTGTGCGCGCCCAATATGAGGCATTCCGCGACCGAAGGCGGGAGGACAGCGAGGCGCTGCTCGCGGCCGATTTCGCCTTCACCAGCCCCTATGACGACGCGATCTCGCGCGCCGCCTTTTTCGAGCGGTGCTGGCCGAATGGGGACCGGTTCGCGGATTTCCAGATCGAGCGTGTGGCACCCGACCAGACCGGGGCGTTCGTGACCTATCTCGCCACCACCGACACCGGCGACCAGTTCCGCAATACCGAGTATCTGACCGTCTCGGACGGCCAGATTCACAGCGTTCATGTCTATTTCGGCGAAAGCCATCGCGGCGGGGAATTCATTCCGAAGAAGCCCGAATAGCTCACGCCATTTCCGGCACGCGCGGCATGCCGGCCGAGGCGAGCATTGCGTTCCAGTTGCCGATGGTCATCGTTCCGAGATATTCGCCCTGCATCACCGGGGTCAGCACCTCGATCATCCGGGTGCCCTCGACCCAGAACTCGATCACGCCGAACGCGCCGCCGCGCTTGCGGTATTTGGCCGGCCAGCCCTCACGCTCGGCGATCGCGAACACGTCGGTCGCGCCCATGCGGGTGGCAATGGCGATATGAGTCGCGGAACGGCGATCCGGCGATCCGATCACACCATAGCAATCGGCATCGCCATCGGCCGGCACCAGTTCGGTGCCGCGCGGATAGACCTCGATGATGGTGTTGCGCTCATCACCGGCCATCGCGACCCAGCTGCCCTCGATCACGGGCGGGAACGGTGTCGCCTGGCCATCCCACAGCTCGGCAATCACCTTGGCGACATGCTGCGGATTGTCGGCGTCGATCGAAACGTGGAAAATCATCTGTAAGCTCCGTGAGTATCGGGCCTCGCGTCCGGCGAGGTGTCGCAATCTTCCTATCGCGCCGCCCGGCCGGAATGGTGCGCCGTTCGACGGATTCGACGAAATTGCGACAGGTGCGATTCGCGAGTCGATGGCTTTTAGAAGCTCGGGTTCGCTCGCATCGCCCCGCCCGCCGCCGGATTCGTGGGCGGGGGACGCTACGTCATCGCCCCGGTTAAAGTTTCCGGTCGGCCGAGGCTTGCGCCAGCCGGGCCAGCGTGCCTAGAGGGTTTTCACACCCAATCACCCCTGAGGACATCATGGCGACCATCACCGCGCAGGAAATGGCGGGCCGCATCGGCACCGAGACCGTCTCCGACTGGGTCGAGGTGAGCCAGGAGATGATCGACAAGTTCGCCGACGCGACGGGCGATCACCAGTTCATCCATGTGAACCCGCAAATGGCGGCGATGACCCCGTTCGGTGGCACCGTTGCCCACGGCTTCCTCACCCTTTCACTGATACCGCTGCTCGCCTCCAAGATATCCGACGCGCCGAAGATCGAGGGCGTGAAGATGGGGGTCAATTATGGCGGCAACAAAGTGCGCTTCCTCCAGCCGGTCCGCTCCGGCAAGCGGGTGCGCGGCCGTTTCAAGCTGCTTGAGTTCGCGGAGAAGCGCCCCGGCCAGTGGCAGCAGACCAACGAGATCACCATCGAGATCGAGGGCGAGGAAAAGCCCGCGATGATCGCCGAATGGATCGGCCAGATTTTCGTGTGAACCCAAAAGCCCCTCCCCTTCAGGGAGGGGCTGGGGTGGGGCCTGACCTGCGTGATTGAACGCGACGGCGGCCCCATCCGACTCCCCCACCCCCAAACCCCTCCCTGAAGGGGAGGGGCTTCAGAAGAAGAAGGACCCTCTCTCATGCGTTCCGCCGTCATCGTTTCGACCGCCCGCACCGCCATCGGCCGCGCCTATCGCGGTGCGTTCAACAACACTCCCTCGCCCACCCTCGCCAGCCATTCGATCAGGGCAGCGGTCGAGCGCGCCGGGATCGATCCGGCCGAGGTCGATGATGTGGTGTTCGGCTGCGCACTGCAGCAGGGCCATCAGGCCGGCAACATCGCCCGCACTTCGCTGCTCCGCGCCGGCCTGCCGGTCAGCGTCGCGGGCCAGTCGATCGACCGCCAATGCTCGTCGGGCCTGATGGCGATCGCGACCGCCGCGAAGCAGATCATCACCGACCAGATGGACATCACCATCGGCGGCGGCGTGGAGAGCATCAGCCTTGTCCAGACACCCAAGATGAACGTCGCGCCCGACCCCGAACTCGTCGCGATGCATAAGGACATCTACATGCCGATGCTCGGCACCGCCGAGGTGGTCGCCAAGCGCTACGGCATCAGCCGCGAGGTGATGGACGACTATGCGCTCCAGTCGCAGCAGCGCACCGCCGCCGCCCAGGCGGCCGGCTATTACGACAAGGAGATCGTGCCGGTCACCGCGACCATGGCGGTGGTCAACAAGGAAACCAAGGAAGTCACCTATAAGGAAGTGACGCTGGCGAAGGACGAGGGCAACCGCGCCGACACCACGATCGAGGGCCTGCGCGCGCTTCAGCCGGTGATGGGCCCGGGCATGACGATCACCGCCGGCAATGCCAGCCAGCTCTCGGACGGCTCGTCGTCCTCGGTACTGATGGAGGAGAAGCTCGCCGAGAAGCGCGGGCTCCAGCCGCTTGGCCGTTATGTCGGCATCGCGGTGGGCGGCACCGAGCCGGACGAGATGGGCATCGGCCCGGTCGTCGCCATCCCCAAGCTGCTCCAGCGCTTCAACCTCAAGATGGACGATATCGGCCTGTGGGAGTTGAACGAGGCGTTCGCGGTGCAGGTGCTCTATTGCCGCGACAAGCTCGGCATCCCCAACGAACTGCTCAACGTCTCGGGCGGCGCGATCGCGATCGGCCACCCCTATGGCATGACCGGCGCGCGCGCGACCGGCCACGCCCTGATCGAGGGCAAGCGCCGCGGTGCGAAATATGTCGTCGTGACGATGTGCATCGGCGGCGGCCAGGGCGCGGCGGGCCTGTTCGAAGTCCTGTGACGTGACCGGGAGGGTGCCCCGGCGGCACCCTCCTGTCATGGACGATCGACATATCGATAATCGGGTGTCGCCGCAGCTCGCGTTGCGGGCCCTGACCCGTTCGTTCCAGTTCGACGGGCGCTCGACCCGAAGCGAAGTCATCTCCTTCTGGCTGTTCGGCACCCTCGCCAATCTGATGGTTCATTTCCTGGCGCCGCTGCTCGGCCTCGCACTGTCGCCCACTCTGTCCGGCGCCCTCGACCTGATCTGGTCGCTTCTTCTTGGCTGGCCCTATATTCCCTTGTTGGTGCGGCGCCTGCACGACCAGGGTTGCTCCGGCCGCTGGGCGCTGCTCTGGGGCGTGGTCATCATTTCCTTCGTGATCCTGCTCCTGCTGCCAGAAAGCGGTGATGGTCACGGCTCGTCGATATCCTTTTTCAACTTTCATCGATCGCTCGCATGGACCCCGGTGACGACTCCGTTGCTGTTGGCCTCGATGATCATCTTAATTGCCATGCCGATCCTGTACCTGCTGCCCGAAACCCCGGGCGACAACCGTTACGGGCCCGATCCTCGCGTGGGTCCGGCCGACGAAGCCGCCATTTCGGTGGCGAATTAGCTTCTAGGTAAGCACCCGACCCTATGATACCGCTCACATGATCGACCCTCCTGCATAGGAGGGCGACGTTAGAGGGCGGGCGATGACAGGCGACGAAATTGGGTTGGTGGCCGATATCGGCCGCCAGTCGGTGAGATTTGCGCTGACCGGCGGGGCTGCGGGCATCGTGCCGCGTGACGTGCGCAGTTATCACACCGCCGAACACGCCACCTTCACCAGCGCCCTGCTCGCCTATCTCTCCGAGGTCGGCCAGCGCGATGCGGTGCTGCCCAGCGTGCTCGCGGTGGCGGGCGCGGCGCGGGGCGACCTGATCAACCTCACCGGCAGCCGCTGGTATATCTCGCTCTCGGGCGTCGAGGCGGTGCTCCGCTCCCGCCCGCGCGCGCTCAACGAATGCGCCGCCACCGCGCTGGCGCTGACCACGCTCAACCAGAGCGCCTTCACGCCGGTCGGCGCGCAATCGACCCGACTGGTCCAGCCCGGCGGCAATCATATCGTGGTCAGCATCGGCACCGGCCTGGGCGTCGCGGCGCTGATCACCGGATCGAACGGCAAGCTCCTGCCCGTGGCGAGCGAGGCGGGTCATATGACCTTCTCCCCCGGCAGCCCCGACGAGGAGAAGTTCGCGGCCTATATCCGTGCCCGCGGCACGGCCAGCGCTGAAGCGCTGCTCAGCGCGAACGGGCTTGTCACGGCCTATGCCGCTCTCGCCGAAGGCGGCAAGACGATCGGCAGCCCGGAGGAAGTGACTCGTTCGGCCGGGCGCGATCCTGTGTCGACCGCGGTGGCAAGGATGGTCGCCGGCTATCTCGGCGCGTTCATCGGCGATCTGATCCTCGCCTTCGGCGCCTGGGAGGGCGTTTACCTGACCGGCCCGATCCCGCGCGCGCTACAGGCCCATCTGAACGACGCCCGGTTCCGCAACCGGCTCGAGGGGAAGGACGCCTTCCGCCGGCAACTCGGCGAAGTGCCGGTCGCCATCGTCAACCGGTCCGACCTGGAGCTGATGGGCGCCGCCGCCGCGCTACACAATAACTAGCGACAATCAGCGATCGTGATCGCGGTCATGGTCTCCGCCATGATCGCCGCCGTGGCGGCCATGGTGCCGGTCGCTCGCATTGCCGGGATGGCCATAGCGGCATCCGGAAACGGTGAGCCCGGCCAGTGCCAAAACCGCGGCAAGCGCCATCTTGTTGCTACGCATCGATTCTCTCCTGAATGATGCGCGTCAACGGATGGCAATGGGCGGCTGTTCCAGCTGGGCCGGGACGGTCCTTTAAAGTGCCGTCACCCTCAGGCGTTCGTCTTCATCCACTCTTCCAGCACCGGCGCGATCTGGTTGCGCCATTTGCTGCCGTTGAAGATGCCGTAATGGCCGGCATCGGCCACGACATACTTCTTCTTCGCTTCGGGAAGCTTGGTCGCCAGCTTCAACGCCGCCTTGGTCTGGCCCAGGCCGGAGATATCGTCGCGCTTCCCCTCGATCGCCAGGATGCCGATATCGGTGATCGCCGCCGGATCGACCAGCCGTCCGCGGTGAGTCATCGTGCCCTTGGGCAAGGAATGGTCCTGGAACACCACGTCGATCGTCTGGAGGTAGAATTCGGCGGTCATGTCGCAGACCGAGCGATACTCCTCGTAGAAGTCCTTGGTCTGGTTGGCGCTGTCGTCGTCGCCCTGAACGAGGTGTTTGAACATCTCATAGTGCGACATCATGTGGTTGCCGAGGTTCATCGTCATGAACCCGCTGAGTTGCAGGAAGCCGGGATAGACCCGCCGGCCGGCGCCTGGGTAAGTCGCCGGGATGGTCGCAATGACATTGTTCTCGAACCAGCTGTGCGGCCGCTCGGTCGCCAGCGTATTGACCGCGGTCGGCGCCTCGCGCGTGTCGATCGGGCCGCCCATCATGGTCAGGGTCTTGGGCCGCGACGGATTCTTGTCAGCGCTCATCAGGCAGGCAGCGGCATAGCAGGGCACGGAGGGCTGGCAGACCGCCAGCATGTGCACACCTGGCCCGACATGCTCCATGAACTCGATCAGGTAATCGATATAATCGTCCAGGTCGAAGCTGCCGTCGCTGAGCGGCACCAGCTTCGCGTCGCGCCAGTCAGTGATGTACACATCGGCGACCGGGAGCATCCGCTCCACCGTGCCGCGCAGCAGCGTGGCGTAATGGCCCGACATCGGCGCGACGATCAGCAGCTTCGGACCGCCCTCGACACCCTCGCGCTTGAAATGCTTGAGCTGGCCGAATGGCTTGCGCAGCACGATCTCCTCGACCACGCTGATGTCCTCGCCGTCTACCGTCGTGCGATCGAGCCCGAAATCGGGCTTGCCGCGCGGCGCGGCCGCATGAGCGAACACCTCGAGCGCCGAGCTGATGATCGACCCGCCGCCGAAATAGGCGAAGGGATTGGCCGGATTCGACAGCATTCCTGCACCGAAATTGGCCATGGCGCTGGCACCCGCCAACATCGATTTCTGCATTTCATAGGCGTTATAGAGCATCGCGTACCCAATATCGGAAAACGGTTACCTTGATGCAAGGCATAGGTGTGCATTGCAGCATACGCAATCGAAACGGACATACTATTGCCGGATGTGACCCATAGCGGGTTGCACGCTCTCATTTCTCCGCCATTGCGGGAACTCAGGACAAGCCCTAGTCCCCGCGCATGGCTGAGCCGCTCCCCGCTTCACCCGCCGTTTCCGAGGCGAAACCCGCCCCATCGCGGCGTCAGCTCGGCAATCTCAAAATGGTGTGGCAGCACGCCTCGCGCTATCCGCGCCAGATCGCCACCGCCCTGCTCGCCCTGCTCGTCACCTCGGCGGCGACGATCGCGATCCCCTATGGCTTCAAGAAGGTGATCGATCGCGGCTTCGGCCCCGGCGCCGACGGGTCCGTCGCCAACTCCTTCCACTATCTGCTGATGATCGTGGTCGTGCTCGCGCTCGCGACCGCAGTGCGTTTCTACTACGTCTCCTGGCTGGGCGAGCGAGTCGTCGCCGATATCCGCACCGCGGTGCAGCGCCACCTGCTCACCCTCGCGCCGCGCTTCTTCGAGGAGAATCGCCCGTCGGAAATCTCCTCGCGCCTGACCTCGGACACCACATTGATCGAGCAGGTCGTCGGCACCACGGTCTCGGTCGCGCTGCGCAACAGCTTCACCGGGGTCGGCGGGATGATCTATCTCTTCGCGCTCTCGCCCAAGCTCGCCGGCATGCTGATGCTGGGCATTCCGGTCATCATCCTGCCGATCGCGCTGCTGGGCCGCCGCGTCCGCAATTTCTCGCGCACCAGCCAGGACCGGGTCGCCGATGTCGGCTCGATCGCCTCCGAGACCCTGGGCGCGATGAAGGTCGTCCAGGCGTTCGGCCAGGAAGACCGCGAGGCAGCCCGCTTCGCCTCGGCGGTCAACGCCACTTTCACCGCCGCCAAGCGCCGCATCATCCTGCGCGCGTTCATGACCGCGATCGTCATCGGGCTGATCTTCGGATCGATCACCCTGGTGCTGTGGGAAGGCGCAGTCGATGTCGCCGCCGGCCGGATCAGCGGCGGATCGATCGCGGCGTTCGTGCTGACCGGCGGCCTGGTCGCCGGCGCGTTCGGCGCGCTGACCGAAGTATATGGCGACCTGCTGCGCGGCGCGGGCGCCGCCGGCCGCCTCGCCGAACTGCTCGACGAAGTCCCCGAGATCCGCGCGCCGGCGAATCCGGCCGCCCTGCCGGAGACGGCACGCGGCGCGATCGAATTCGACAATGTCACCTTCCGTTATCCGACCCGGCCCGAAGTCTCCGCATTGCAGGATTTCTCGCTGGCGATCGCGCCGGGCGAAACCGTCGCAGTGGTCGGCCCCTCGGGCGCCGGCAAGACCACCCTGTTCCAGCTGATCCAGCGCTTCTACGATCCCGACGCCGGGCGTGTCCTGCTTGAAGGCGTGCCGCTGCCCGATGCCGACCCGGCCGATATCCGCCGCCATATCGCGATGGTGCCGCAGGAAACGGTGATCTTCGGCGCCTCGGCGCGCGACAATCTGCGCTACGGCAAATGGCAGGCGAGCGACGACGAGCTCTGGGCCGCCGCCGAGGTGGCCAATGCCGCCGAGTTCCTGCGCAAGCTGCCCCAGGGCCTCGACACCTTCATGGGCGAAGGCGGCGCGCGCCTGTCGGGCGGCCAGCGCCAGCGGGTGGCGATCGCCCGCGCGGTGCTGCGCGACTCGCCGATCCTGCTGCTCGACGAAGCGACCAGCGCGCTCGACGCCGAGAGCGAGCGGCTGGTGCAGGAAGCGCTGGAGCGGCTGATGCAGGACCGCACCACCCTGGTCATCGCCCACCGCCTCGCCACCGTCCGCGCCGCCGGGCGGATCATCGTGATGAGCGACGGGCAGATCGTCGAAAGCGGCACGCACGGCTCGCTGATCGGCCAGAACGGCCTGTACGCGCGGCTTGCCAGCCTGCAGTTCAGCGAGGCGGCGTAGCTTGACCAGAGCCAAGGTCCACACCGTCGCGGTCATCGGCGGCGGCATGAGCGGTACGCTGTTCGGCCTGAAACTGGCCGCAGCGCGCCCCGACTTCCACGTCGTAGTGATCGAGGCGACGCGTTGCATCGGCCGTGGCCTGGCGTATGGGGCCTGCACGCCGCAGCACCTGCTCAACGTGCCGATCAGCCGGATGGAGGTCGGGCTGAAACCCGGTTTCGCCGACTGGCTCCTGGCCAACCCGAACGCCAAGGAAGCGCTCTCGACCGGTCTGGAAGAGAGTGGCGGCGACCTGCACGGCGTGTTCGTGCCGCGCGCGCTGTTCGGCGCCTATCTCGAGGAACGGCTGGAAGCGGCGCTGGTCACGGGTGGCGGCCCCGGCCTGTCGCTGATCCGCGGCGAGGCGGTACGCGTGCTTGCCCGCCCCGACCGCACCGTCCGGCTGAGCGACGGCCGCGAAATCCCGGTCGATGCCGTAGTGCTCGCCACCGGCAACCTCGCCCCGCGCGCACCGGGCGGGCCGGATCAATGGTTCTATGACAGCCCAGGCTTCGTGCCCGATCCCTGGGCACCCGATGCGTTCGAGGGCCTTGAGCCCGACGATCCCCTGCTGCTGCTCGGCACCGGCCTGACCACCGTCGATATCGTGCTGAAGCTCACCGCAGCGGGCCATCGCGGCCCGATCCTCGCCACCTCGCGGCGCGGCCTGTTGCCGCAGGTGCATGCAAGCGGCGGCGCATGGCCAGCGTTCCTCGAAGCGGCCCTGCCCGCTTCGCCGCGCCGGCTGATGCGCCTGATCCGCGAGCAGGTCGCGACCGCCGAAGCACGCGGCATCCCGTGGCAGCGCGTGTTCGACGCCGCCCGCCCCGCCATCCCGGCGGCGTGGAGCAGCTGGTCGACGCGCGAGAAGCGCCAGTTCCTCCGGCATCTCCGCACCCGCTGGGACGTGCACCGCCACCGCATGGCGCAGCGCATCCACGACGCGCTCCACGCCGAGGCCGCGCGCGGCCGCCTGGAGATCCTGCCGGCGCGCTTGCGTGGCTATCGCCCGACGGGTGACATGGTCGAGGTCGCGCTTGCCCCCCGCCATGGCGGCGAGCGCCGCTTCACCGCTGCCCGGGTGGTCAACTGCACCGGCCCGCGTCGCGATGCGGGCGCGATCGCGATCCCCTTGCTCGCCGACCTGCGCGATCAGGGTCTCGCCCTGCCGGATGACCTCGGCCTGGGTCTCGAAACCGACAATTGCGCGCTGCTCGACACGGATCGCCGCGCCTCGACCTGGCTTTTCGCGCTGGGCGCCCTCACCTGCCCGCAATGGTGGGAGATCACCGCCGTCCCGGAAATCGCGGTGCAGGTCGATCGGCTGGTCGGGCAACTCGCCAATCCCGCGGCCGCGCAGCTCAGCGCGGGCGATTTCCTGGATCTTGGGGCGGGTATCTAGACTTCCGCCGTTACAATCCGGCTGCAGGCATCGCAGCCCTTTGCATTCCGTTCCGACAACAAGAAAGAGCGAGCCGCCACAAGTCCGGCAAGGGATGACATGCCAGATCCCCTGGCGCCGTTGAATCGACGCCGACGACAAGGCTGTGGAACATGTGGGAGAGATATGGGACACCACTTTGTCCCATATCTCCCTCGACCGCCTGACGAGCGCTTCGACATATATTGTTGTATATCAATCATTTAAAGCGAAATCGAGGCTCGGCGGCGCCAATCGCGGGACGCGCGGCCGGTTATTTCCAACAAGTGTCCCATGAAACGTCAGAGCAACGCGCCGAGGCCCGTGCGCAGCGCTTCGCCGCTGGCGGCACGGGTCACCAGGCCCCTGTCGATCTCGCCATGGACGCTGGTCCATATCGGCATCGCCTGTGCCAGCACCTGCCGCCCCGCCGCCGTGAGCACCAGCCGCTTGATCCGCCGGTCCGTCGGATCCGCCGCCACCTGCACCAGGCCGTCGCGCTGCAACGGCTTGAGATTGGCGGTGAGGCTGGTGCGGTCCATTGCGAGCAGGTCAGCGACCGAACCGAGCGACGGCGGCCTGGGCCGGTTGAGCGCATTCAGCAGCGAGAACTGGCCGCTGGTGATGCCGAAGCCGCGAAAGGCCTCGTCGAAGCGCCGCGACAGCGCGCGCGCTGCGCGCTGGGTGGCCAGGCACAGGCAATGATCGCGGACGAAATGCGTCTGGTCGAAAGGAACGAGACCGGGTTTTGACATGGAGAATTTATGTTGATATCAACTGATTCTGTCAAGCGTTCAATGAGAGGATGTTCCGCGTGCCGATCGATCCCAACGCCCCTATCGAGATCACCAGCTTTGCCTGGGTGCCGGAGTTCGCCCGCGGCTTCGTCCGGGACCTGCGGCCGCGCTGGGCGTGCGAGGAAGCCGGCCTGGGCTATGCGGAGCGCCTGATCGGCTTCGAAACGGCCAAGGGCGAGGATTATCGCCGCGAGCAGCCGTTCGGCCAGGTGCCGGCCTATCGCGACGACGAGGTGCAGATGTTCGAAAGCGGCGCGATGGTGCTGCGCATCGCCGAGCGTTCCGACAAGCTGATGCCCGAAGGCGCGGCAGGCCGGTCGCGCGTGCTCACCTGGGTCACCGCCGCGCTCAACAGCGTGGAGCCGTTCGTGTTCGATCTGGTCGATATCGACACGTTCAACCCGGACGCCGAATGGGGCAGGTTGCGCCGCCCGCAGGTGATCGACAATTTGCGCGGCCGGCTGGCGAGCCTGTCCGGCTGGCTGGGCGAGAAAGACTATCTCGAAGGCGAGTTCAGCGCCGCGGACATCATCATGACGACGGTGCTGCGCGAGGTTTCGGACGATGCCCTGCTGGCCGAATTCCCCAATCTGGTCGCCTATCGCGATCGGTGCATGGCGCGCCCCGCCTTCGGGCGGGCGCTGAATGCGCAACTGGCATCCTTCGCGCCCGAGCCCGTGCCGGCCTGAGAGCGGCACGAGATGGAGATTTTACAGCATGGCCAAGCTCGTCTTTGGAATGAACCAGTCGCTGGACGGCTATGTCGACCATATGGGGTTCGCGCCGGGGCCCATACTCTTCCGCCACTTCATCGAGGAGGCTCAGGGGCAGGCGGGCAGCATCTATGGTCGCAACATGTATGAGATCATGCGGTACTGGGATGATGATTATCCTGAATGGGATGCGGCGAGACATGCCTTCGCCGCGGCGTGGCGGAGCCAGCCGAAATGGGTCGTCTCGCGCTCGTTGACGTCGGTCGGTCCCAATGCCGAGCTTGTCGAGGCTGATCTCGAGGGCGCGATCCGCAAGCTGAAGGCCGAGCGCGACGGGGAGATCGAAGTTGCCGGCCCGGACCTGGCGCGAAGCCTCACCGACCTTGGCCTGATCGATGAGTATCGGATCTATCTGCACCCCGTCGTGCTTGGTCACGGCACGCCCTATTTCGCCGGCCCCCGGCCGCCGCTCCGCCTTGTGACCAATGATCGGATGGGCGAGGACGTGATCAGGCTGACCTACGTTCCCGCTTGATCCCGCGACTCGCCGGATGGAAATCGCCGACGCGTCAGATCCGCTTTGAATCGATCCACCGCATGTCGATAGCGCGTCGTGCCGGGCTTGTTCCGGCATCCGCTGTGCCCCACACTCCGATATTGCTTCGGACAGGGGGCCCCGGAACACGTCCGGGGTGACGAGAGGAGAGCGAGATGCGCGACTTCGACATCATCGTATACGGCGCCACCGGCTTCACCGGGCGCCTGGTCGCGGAATATCTGGTCCAGACCTATACCGGCCCGGATCGTCCGCGCTGGGCGATGGCCGGTCGGTCACTCTCGAAGCTGCAGGAGGTGCGCGACGAGATCGGCGCGCCTGCCGACACGCCGCTGCTCACCGCCAATTCCGACGATCCCGCCACGCTCAAGGCTTTGTGCGAGCGCACGACGGTGATGCTCACCACGGTCGGACCGTATCAGCTTTATGGCAGCGACCTGGTCGCCGCCTGCGCCGAGACCGGCACCGCCTATGTCGATCTGTGCGGCGAGCCGGCCTGGATGCGCCACATGATCGACGCGCATCACGAGACCGCGCAGCGTACCGGCGCGCGCATCGTCTTTTCCTGCGGGTTCGATTCGATCCCGTTCGATCTCGGCGTGCTGACCTTGCAGAACGCGGCGAAGCTGAAACACGGCAAGCCCGCCCCGCGCGTGAAATGCCGGGTGCGGAAGATGCAGGGCGGCTTTTCCGGCGGCACCGCGGCGAGCCTCAAGGCGACGCTCGCCGCCGCGGCGCGCGATCCGTCGATCCTCGGGCTGCTGACCAACCCCTTTTCGCTGACCCCCGGCTTCCAGGGCCCCAGCCAGCCGCGCGGGCTGCTGCCTGACTATGACAAAACGATCGAAGCCTGGGTCGCGCCGTTCATCATGGCGCCGATCAACACCAAGAATGTTCACCGCACCAATTTCCTGCTCGGCGAGGCTTACGGCGCCGACTTCGTCTATGACGAGATGATGGTCGCCGGTCTCGGCGATATCGGCAAGGCGGCGGCGGAGGCGATCGCCAAGATCAACCCGCTCGCCAGCGACAAGGGGCCCAAACCCGGCGAAGGCCCCTCGAAGGAGGAGCGCGAGAACGGCTATTATGATGTGCTGTTCATCGGCGAGATGCCGGACGGCACGCGGATCGACTCGGTCGTCACGGGGGACCGTGATCCGGGTTATGGGTCGACCAGCAAGATGATCGCGGAGACAGCCCTGTGCCTGGTGCAGGACGTGGCGGGTGAAGGCGGGATCTGGACGCCGGGTGCGCTGCTCGGCGAAATACTGGTCAAGCGGCTCGAAGCGAAAGCGGGGCTGACGTTTCGGGCTGGCTGATCAAGCGGCTTGTTCGAACCATCTGTCGGCGCCCGCGTTCAGCAACTGCCAGGCAGCGATGCCGTGCAAGATCATCGCAACGGCCGCGACAGCGCCGAAAAATGCGTCGTATCCGCCGATCGCGAGCCCGAAGCATGTCCATATCGACGTGCCGATGAACACGACGATGATGAGCCATTTCGATATGACGGAATGCCGGTACGCCACGCCGAACCACAGCAGAAGCGAGAAGGTGATCCCGATCTGCAATGCCGCCGCATCGACCGATGACCAATTTACGATGGCGAAGATGATCTTGAGTCCGAGGGCCCCGAGATAGAAGCGCTCGAACCGGACGATCGCTGCTGGACGTTCCATCACATTCCCCTCGCGCCGATCGATCCGGAAGGAATCCTCGCAACCGGTCTAGCCGTGCCGCCTGATCCCGACGACCTCGGGTTGCCCGGCATCCATGAACATATACGCGCGGCCCAGCAGAGCCTGCTTGCCAAAATCATCGAATTTGTTTGGCCCGAGGGGCGTTATGAGAACTTCATCAGGCGTAAGGCCGTCCAGGTGGCGCTCTTCAATCTCTTGCCAATGTTCTTTTGCAATGTCGCTCAGCACCACGTTGACGGCAGGATGATTGTATCGGACCAGGATGTTGCCATCATCCATAGGCGCCGGATTCATATCCGGATGGAATCCCAAAATATCGGCCAGCACCTTCAACGAGAAGCTCTTGGCATCGGAGTCAGATAGCCCTTTGTCCAGGATGACGCAGGTACCGTTGCGAAAGATCGAGAAGTCGGCCTTGCCGTCATAATAATAGGAAATGCGGTCGGCGACCCGATCGATTGGGTGTGGAAAAGAAGGCTTCCAGGTCGGGACTGGAGGAAGCGTTCTGTTCTGAATCGTTTCAGCCCCACCCTTGCCGGCCACGAGCGCCGCGAACAGGCTGGCAATGAAGGAACGTCTCATCACCTCCGTCTACCCCAGCAACCCGATCCCCACGCCCGCCGCCAGCGCCGCGGCAAGCCCGGCCAGCGCCATGCCGATCTTCTTCCGCCGGCCCTGCTGATAGGCATCGAGCTTCGGCACATCGAGATACCAGGTCCCGTTCTTCGCGGGCGCGAGCACGCCGTTCGCGCGCAGCCGGTCGAAGAATTTCTCCTCCATCCGGCGCGCCGGGGTGAAGCTCACGGCATTGTCCGACGACACCGCGTTCTTCGACATGAAGTGCGAGATGACCTTGCGCCGCGCGCGTGCCGCCGCCGCCACGCCCGCCGTTGCCCCGCCCATGCCCCTTCTCCAATGACGTGCGCGGCGATCATGCCACGGCTTCACCCGCGATAGAAGAGCATCGCGACGGCCGCGATCACTACCGACACAGCGATCGCGATCGGCACCCAGCGCCGGCTGAACGCCTCCCGGTCGAGATGATAGGCGACCAGATCGAGCCACCAGCGCCCGGGCGCCGCTTCGCGCAATGCGCCGATCCGGCGGAAGCGGTCGAACCACCAGCGCTCGACCCGACCCCTGGGCACAAACGCGATCGCATCCTCGGGCGACAGCGCGTGATACGCGAGAAAATGCCCCGCCACCGGCCCGCGCACGCGCCGGGCGGCCGCGGGAAGCTCGGTCACCGTTTGCGACCCTGGTGGCGGATGTTCGCGGGACGGCCGCGCCGTTTGATCACGCGGTGAGGCTTCGCGTCGCGTTCGGGCCGAGCGCCTTTGCCGTCGATCATCTCGAAGCGCAGCGCGCCCGATACCGGATTGGCCTCGGCCAGCCGGAGCTGAAGCCGCTGGCCGCTCGCATATTCGGTGCCGGTCTCATCGCCGATCAGCCGCCGCCCCGCCTCGTCATAGCGGAAATATTCGCCGCCGATGTCGCGCACCGGCATCAGCCCGTCGCCGCCAATGCCCTCGACCGTCGCGAAGAAGCCGAAATTGGCGACCCCGGTGATGCGCACGTCGAGCACTTGCCCCACCCGCTCGGCGAGGAATGCAGCGACATAGCGGTCGATCGTGTCGCGTTCCGCCTCCATCGCGCGGCGCTCCATCAGCGAGATGCTCTCGCCGATCTTCTCCATCGACGCGGCCTCGCCCTCGGTCAGCCCGCCCGGACCGAGCTTGTATGCGCTGACCAGCGAGCGGTGGACGATCAGATCGGCGTAACGCCGGATCGGCGAGGTGAAATGCGCGTAACTGCCGAGCGCGAGCCCGAAATGACCGTGATTTTCCGGGCCGTAATAAGCCTGGGTCTGGGTGCGCAGCACCTGCTCCATGATCTGCGGGCGGAAATCGACCTCGCCGATCCTGTCGAGGATGTGGTTGAAGGTCGCCGGGCGCACCACCTGGCCCAGCGCGAACTCGACGCCGAAAGTCTTCAGATACTCCTTGAGCGCGACCAGCTTCTCACGGCTCGGCGGCTCATGGTCGCGGTACATGACCGGCGCCTTTTTCGCCTCCAGCGCTTTGGCCGCCGCGACATTGGCGGCGATCATGTAATCCTCGATCAGCTTGTGCGCATCGAGCCGCTCGCGCGGCGCGACCGACAGGATGCGGCCCTTCTCGTCGAGCACGACGCGGCGTTCGGGCAGGTCGAGATCGAGCGGCTCGCGTTTTGCGCGGGCCTTGGTGAGGGTGCGCCAGCAGGCCCAGAGGGGGAGGAGGGCGGATTCCAGCAAACCATTCGCTGCCAGGGGGCCTGCCCCCTCTCCGTTCGCTTCGAGCGAAGTCGAGAAGCCTTGGGGCGGGCGACCGTCATTTTCATCGATGGTGTCTCGACTTCGCTCGACACGAACGGGTTGGTTTGTCGCCCCATGAGCATCGATCGCCGACTGCGCATCCTCATAGGCGATATTCGCCGCGATCCGCACGATCGCCCGCGTGAAGCGCCAGCTCTTGAGCGTTCCGTCCTTCGCGATCCGCAAGTGACACGCCAGCGCCCCGCGATCGACGCCCTGCTTCAGCGAGCACATGTCGGCGGACAATTCCTCGGGCAGCATCGGCACGACTCGGTCGGGGAAATAGACGCTGTTGCCGCGCCGCCGCGCTTCGCGGTCGAGCTCGGAGCCGGGGCGGACATAGAAGCTGACATCGGCGATCGCGACGATCGCCTTCCATCCGCCGTCGTTCGCGGGATCGTCGTCGGGCGCGGCCCAGACGGCATCGTCATGGTCGCGCGCGTCGGCCGGGTCGATCGCGACGATCGGCAGATCGCGCAGGTCCTCGCGTCCATCCCCAAGCGGGGTCTGCGCGACCCGCGCGGCTTCCTCGATCGTCTCGGGCGTGAAGACATTGGGGATGCCGAGCTTGTGGATCGCGATCAGCGAAAAGCTGCGCGGCGCGAAGGGATCGCCGAGCCGTTCGGTCACCCGCACGGTGATCCGGGGCGGACGACCGGCCTTTTCCGCCAGCACCAGATCGCCCGGCTCGGCACCGCCCGCATCGGACACCATGAACTCGCGCCGTTCCTTCTTTTCGACGCCCTGCAGCCAGAGCTTGCCGCCTTCCTGGTGCAGCACACCGAGCACCAGCTCCTCGCCGCGTGCGAGCTGCTTCATCGGATGCGCGATCCAGCCATTGCCGGCTTCCTCGGTGCGCGCCAGCACTCGGTCGCCCACGCCGAGCGCGCCGCGCTTGCGTTCGCGCACCCGCAGACGCGGCGCGGGCGCATCCGAATCCCAGCGCTCGGGCACGGCCCACACATTGCCGCCGTCATCGACATCGGCGATGCGCAGCACCGTCACCTTGGGCAGGCCGCCCAGCTTGTGGAAGGCGCGGCCGGGGGCGCTGTCGATCAGCCCCTCGTCCGCCATGTCCTTGAGCAGCGCCTTGAGGCCGATCTTCTCCTGCGCGGTCAGGCCAAAGGCGCGCGCGATCTCGCGCTTGCCGGCGGGGGTATCCGACGAGGCGATAAAGTCGAGAATCTGCTCGCGGGTGGGAAGGCCGGGCGAACGCTTTGGTTTGGGCATCGACGGGAGATAGGGGTTTACGCCCCCGCCGTCACCTGCCCGCGCTGTTTCAGGATCACGCCCGCGCGCCAATAGTGGAAGATCGCCCAGGGCGTCGCCACCGCGAAGACGAACATCGCCCAGCGCAGCGATTCCTCGCCGTAGGTCGGGCGCAGCAGGTCGCTGATCCGGCCGACCAGGGTCGGCCCCAGCCCAAGCCCGATCAGGTTGATCACCAGCAGGGTGATCGCCGCCCAGAGCGCGCGCAGCCGCATCGGCGCGAGCCCCTGCAGCAGCGCGAAGGTCGGGCCGAGATAGCTCGACGCGAACAGCAGCGAGAGGAAATAGGCGCCGATCGCGATGTTGGCGTCGTGAAGGAAATAGAAGATCAGGCTGAACGGCAGCGCGATCGTCTTCAGGATGCCGACCATCCAGCTCTGCCAGTGAAGCCCGTGCTTCTTCGCCAGCCGATCGGCCAGCATGCCGCCGACCACGCCGGAGACGGTCGCGAAGATCGCGCCGACCGGCGCGACCACCCAGGAAATGGTCAGCAGCGAGACGTCGAAGGAGCGCAGGATGAAGCTCGGCCCCCATTGGGCATGGCCATAGCCGATCATCGACGTCAGCGTGACCGCGGCGACCAGATGCCGCGCCGCCCGATCCCGCCAGATCGAGGCAAAACCCGCGCCCAGGCTCGGTATCGCCTCGCGTTCCTGCTCGGCCGCGGTGCGCCCGTCGGAAAGCCCGCGGCGCGGCTCGATCACGAACAGCCAGACGATCGCCGCGAGCAGCAACCCGGGCAGGCCGACGACGAACATCGCCGCGCGCCAGCCATAGAAATGACCGATCGTCCCGCCGATGATCGTGCCGAACGCCGCGCCGAGCACCACGCCGAGCGAATAGATCGCCATCGCGCTCGCCCGCTCGTGCGGGGCGTAGAGATCGGCGATCATCGAATGGCTGGGCGGGCTCGATCCCGCCTCGCCCACGCCGACGCCGATCCGGGCGAGCAGCAGCTGGAGGAAATTGGTCGCCAGGCCGCACACCGCCGTCATCGCGCTCCACAGCGCCAGCGACAGCACGATGATCTTCTTGCGGCTGGTCCGGTCGGCGAGCCGCGCCACCGGAATGCCCAGCCCGGCATAGAAGATCGCAAAGGCAAGGCCCGACAACAAGCCGAGCTGCGTATCGGTCAGCAGCAGGTCCTTGCGGATCAGCTCAAGCAGGATCGCGAGGATCTGCCGGTCCATATAGCTGAAGAAATAGACGAAGGTGAGTAGCGCCAGGGTGAGGCGGCGTCGCCGGAGCGCCAGCGCGTCGGCGGTTTCCGGAGCATTTTCTGGGGAGAAAGCCATTGCGGAGGTACTCGGTTACAAAGCAAAAAAACGGCCCGCCGTCCAAGGGAAGAAGCGGCGGGCCGAAGGGATGTCAAAGAAGCATCAGGGTCCAGACCCTTAGAACTTCTTCGACAGGCCGACCTTGAAATTGCGGCCCAGCGGGCTGCCGGTGAACGGGTCGTAATTGTAATCGAGCCGCGCGAAGGAGGGGTCGCGGTCGAAGATGTTCATCACCGTCAGGCTCAGGGTCGTCTCCCATGGCAGGCTGGCGCGCAGGCTGAAATCAACGGTGAAATAGGATTTGATGTCGGCGCCCTGCATCAGGATCGGCGCGCCCGCGATATCGGCGCGCGGCGCGAACGGGCCCGAATTGGTATCGGCGCGCTGGTCGTGATATTTGTCGATATAGGTGCCCGTCAGCCGTGCATCGAAGATGCCCGCGCCGAGATCGATATAGGCCTGGCCCTTCCATTTCGGCACCGGATAGGCGGTGGTCTGGAAGTTGAGCTTGCCCGCCGCGTCGAACGCCTTCTGCACGACCACGCCTTCGACGACCTGGTCCTCGCTCTTATATTCGATCGTGTAGGTCGCGGTGACGCCGGCACCGAAGCGCGCCGCGCCGATATCGGTACGATAATTGGCGGTGAAATCGAGCCCGCTGTTCTTGATGCCCGAACCGTTGATGATCTGGGTGCGCAGCCGCGAGATATTGGCGATGGCGCAGGTACCCGCGCCCGCCACGCCATTGCCGTCGTTGAACTGGAACCGCTTGCGCAGATTGGCATAGGCCGGATCGGTGCAGTTCGCGGCATTGGCGAACAGCGTGTTGACGATGCCGGCGACCGGCTCGAACAGGATCGAGTCCTTCAGCTTGTAGTTGAAATAATCGACGCTGGCGGTGAATCCGCCGAAGTTGAGCAGCACGCCACCCGAGATGTTGCGCGAGGATTCCGGCGTGAGCCCGGGGTTGTTGAACACGTCGACCGGGCGGAAGCTGGTGCCGATCAGCTGAAGCGAGGTGACCGACCCGTTGGTCAGATTCTCGTTGCGCGGGCCCCGGAAGGTGGTGCCGATGCCGCCACGGAAGGCAAGCCACGGCGTTGCCTGCAACCGGACGCGCGCCTGCGGATCGAAGGTCGATCCCACCCCGCCGCCATAGTCCTCATAGCGGGCGGCAAGCTGCACGTTCAGGATGTCGAAGACCGGCACCTGCAACTCGGCATAGGTCGCGATCACGTCGCCCGATGCCTTCGCATTCGCATTGGTGCCGAGAAACGCCAGCGCGCCGGTGGCTGGCGGGTTGATCGCCGGCGTCGTCTGGTTGGGACGGCACGGGCCGAGATTGCCGTTGAGCGGCGATTCGCGACAGGGGTTGCTCGCCAGATTGTTGTTGTTGCCGTAATTCACGCTGTAGGTGTCGCGGCGATATTGCGCGCCGACGCCGAACTGCACCTCGCCGCCCGGCAGGGTGAGCCCCGTCCCCCCGCTGACGCTCGCCTCGCCGACGAACAGCGAGGTGTTGGTCTGGCTGAACGACTTGACGAAGAACCAGCGCGCCAGCTCGGCATTGTTGGCGACGCTCGCGGTGTAAGCGGGGTTGGTCGCGCCCGTGGCGAGATTGGTCTGCACGGCATTGCCGAACGGGTTGAGCCACAGACAGCCGTTCGCGCCGGGCGTGGTGCCGGTGCAGTTCGGCCCGCCGAGCCCGCGCAGCGCGAGCTGGACCCGGTCGCCGAACGAATCATAGCCGTCGATATAACGGTAATAATGATGATAGGTCGCGTTGATGTTGAAATCGAGGCTGTCGGTCAGCTTGCCCGACAGGGTCGCGGTGAAGCGTTCCGATTCCGATTTGCGCATGCCGATCGACGCGCCGGGGTCATTGCTGTCGGGATCGGAGAACATCGGGTTTCCGCCGGTCAGGAACGGCCGGTAGAGCAGGGTCGGAAACAGCACGCCGATGCCCGCCGGGATCTGGGTCGGGTTCTGCAGCTTGTACTGGATCAGGCCCGGATTGTTCGCGGGCACGAAGAAGCCGCTCTGGGTGATGCCCGCCGCCGATGAGGGCGACTGGGTCAGCAGATAGGAAGGCGAGGTGCGGTAATGCGGCACCGTCGACCGGCCGAACAGGGCGGTCACCTCAAACTCGATATCCGGCGCCACATCGACCCCGACCTCGACATAGGCCTGGCCGCGCCGCTCGGTATCGACCAGCGCGTCATAGACGCTGTACTGGGTCGCGCAGCGGTTCTGCGCGGTGACATAGCCGCCGAGCGAGGTGCAGCTCAGATCGGGCATCGGGTTGGTGATCGCGGCACCGGTCGGGCCCAGGGCGACGAAGGTCGCGGGATTGCCGCCGCCGGTCCAGCCGCCCTCCGGATTGACGGTAAAGGGCTGCGCCGCGAAATCCCGCTCGCGCGCCAGCAATTCGCCGCGCGACTGGAAGCCGGCCGCGACCAGCACGCGGAAGCCGTTGCCCTGATGGCCGAAGCTCGCCGAAATATCGTAGTCGCCGACGCTGTCGTTGATGAACTTGTAGCTGCCCGCGACCAGAAAGCCCTTCTGGTTGGTCTTGGTGAGGAAGTTCACCACACCCGCCACCGCGTCCGAGCCATAGGTCGCCGCGGCACCGTCCTTCAGCACCTCAATCCGGCCGATCGCCGCCTGCGGGATCATGTTGATGTCGATCGAGGGAATGCCGTTGCCGGCCGCGACCAGGCGCTTGTTGTTGAGCAGCACCAGGGTGCGTTGCGGGCCGAGGCCGCGAAGGTTGACCGTGGCGATGCCCTCGGCGCCCTGCGACCGGCTGTCGAACTGGTTGGAATCGCCGAGTACGCCGTTCGACGTGGGCAATGCCTTGAGCATCTCGACCGCTGACGGGCTGCCCTGTTTGAGAAGTTCTTCGGAGGAGATCACGTCGACCGGCAGCGCCGCGTCCTCGGGCGTGCCTTTGATCAGCGATCCGGTGACGACGATGTCGGGCGTGGTCTGGCCGGCATCGTCCTGATCGGCAACCGTGCTTTGGGCGAAGGCGGGCGTGGCAAGGCCGAGCGCGAGGGCCGAAACGGCGCACGCCGATAAATACTGCTTCCTGAGCATCTCTCTCTCCCCTTAAGCCGGGACACTCGATGATCCCGTACCGTAAACTCGAATTGATAGAGAGATTGACGTTACGTCAAGTAAAAGACTCGTTGCGAAACGGTACCCGTTTCCCTGTGTTGCCCGATTGCATCTATACGAAAGCCCCGGATCGGCCAGAACCTATATTCGAATCGGCTATATCTCTCCTCGCCGGGACACAAGGAAACAGGCGCCGCCCGGGTGGGCGACGCCCGTCTTGCGGGTCGGAAAGGAGGTGTCAGTAGCCGTTGAGTCGGGCGAAGCGCTCGCGGTGATAGGCGGCGTTGCCCCACATCGTCTCCAGCACGCGAGCGCGCTTGATATAGAAGCCGGCATCATGCTCGTCGGTCATGCCGATGCCGCCGTGGAGCTGGATCAGCTCGCGGCTGACCAGGTTGAGCGTATCGCTCGCCACGGCCTTGGCAAGCGTTACCGCCTGGTCGACGTCCGAGCGGTTCGCATCGATCGCCTCAAGCGCGCCCTCAACCGCAGAGCGCATCAGCTCGAGCTCGGTGAACATCTTCGCCATGCGGTGCTGCAGCGCCTGGAAGGTCGAGAGCTGCTGGCCGAACTGAACGCGGGTCTTGAGATAGTCGTTGGTGGTCGCGAAGGCCTGTTCCGCCATGCCGAGCATCTCGGCGCAGACCGCGACGGTGGCGCGGTCGATCACTTTGGTGGTCAGCTCGGCCCCGCCCAGCCTCTCCGCGGCGGCGGCGTCGAAGCTCACCTGTGCATGGCTGCGCGAATCCGCCATGTGCCGCGCCGATCGCGACACGCCCGCGCCGTCCGGGACGAGATACAGCCCGTCCGCCGCCGCGACGACGAACAGGCCGGCGCTGTCGCCCTCCGCGACGAACTGCTTGGTGCCACTGATTTTGCCGTTCGATACGCTGGTCGCGATCTTCGCCGGATTGTGGACAGGCCCTTCATCGACCGCGAGCGTCGCGACGACCTCGCCCGAGGCGATCTTCAGCAGCCATTCGGCCTTGGCGGCATCCGACCCGCCCAGCACGATCGCGGTCGCCGCGGCCGCGGTCGATGCCAGTGGCGACGCGGCAAGATTGCGCCCGAGCTGCTCGAGCACCAGCCCGAGCGAGAGATAGCCGAATTCCGATCCGCCAAAAGCCTCGGGCACCACGATCCCCGCCCAGCCCATCTGCCCCATCTCGGCCCAGGCGGCGGCGTCATAGCCCTCCACCGGCGCGGCATCGCGCATCTTGCGGAAGGCGCCGACGGGCGCCTCGTTGTCAGCCCATTCGCGCGCCATGTCGCGCAGCATCGTCTGTTCGTCGTTGAGTACGGCCATCATCCTGTCCCTTGAAATCTACTTCCGTCATGCCGGCGACGACAATTATTGGTGGTCGAGCATCCCGAGGATGCGTTTGGCGATCACATTGTTCTGGATCTCGGTCGATCCGCCGTAGATCGACACCGCCTTGCCCCACAGCCAGGTGCGGGTCTGGGTCAGCTCGGCTTCGGTGAAACCCTCGCCTTCCCAACCGAGCCCGTTCATGCCCATGATCTCGATCGACAGCTCGGCGCGGTCCTGGGTGATGCGCGCGCCGACATTCTTCATGATCGATGTCGCCGCCGACGGCCCCTGGTTCGATTTCGCTTCCAGCGCGGCGCGGCGCAGGGTCAGCGCGAAGGCGCGGCTGTCCATCTCGTGACGCACGATCCGCATGCGCAGGTCGCTGTCGTCGACCCGGCCCTGCTCGTCCGTGCCGCGATATTGCTTGGCGAGCGCCCCCATCGAGGCGCCGCCGAACAGCCGGCTGAGCGACCCGCCGCCCGACAGATTCTGCCGCTCATGCTGGAGCAGGCGCTTGCCGATGGTCCAGCCCTCGCCTTCACGGCCGACCAGATTGCCCTTGGGCACCTTCACGTCAGTGAAGAAGGTTTCGCAGAAAGGCGACGCGCCGGAGATCATCTTGATCGGCTTCACCTCGACACCCGGCGAGGTCATGTCGATCAGCAGGAAGCTGATGCCTTCATGCTTTTTCGATTTGTCGGTCCGCACCAGCGCGAAACATTTGTCGGCCCATTGGCCGCCCGAGGTCCAGGTTTTCTGGCCGTTGACGAGGTAATGATCGCCCTTGTCTTCGGCGAACATCTGCAAGCTCGCCAGATCGGAGCCCGCGCCCGGCTCCGAATAACCCTGGCACCACCGCACCTCGCCTTTCGCGATCGCCGGGATATGCTCGAGCTTCTGCTCTTCGTTGCCATATTCGAGCAGGGTCGGGCCGAACATCATGATGCCCATGCCGCCGATCGGGTTCCAGGCGCCGATCCGCGCCATTTCCTCGCCCAGCACGCGCGCCTGCGCCCGATCGAGCCCGCCGCCGCCATAGGCCGCGGGCCAGGTGGGCACGCCCCAGCCCTTCTCGCCGAACGCCTTTTTCCAGGCGGCCTCCTCGTCGGAAAGCGCGGTCGGCCCCTCGACCGTCGCCATCGGATTCTCCTTGCCCTTCAGCGACGGCGGAAAATGCACCTCGAGCCAGGCGCGCGCCTCCTGGCGGAACGCGTCGATCGGGGTGACGGCGACGTCGGCTTCGGCTGCGCTGGCCATAATGCTCTCCTTCGGAAACCGAATCTGAATTTCGGGTATGGTCGAGCATGTGGCACAGATCGAAAGGCAAGCAAAGCCGGTAACGCCGCCCGCAACGCCGAACGCGCTGCGCCGCGCACAGCCCTTGCGGGCTGGCGCGGTCGCACCGTGGTCTCCACGGGCGGTCTCGGCACCTCGGGGGGCGGCGCCGGGATCGCTGGCGAGTCTTATTTCAGCAGCGAGAGCACGCCCTGCTGGGTCTGGTTCGCCTGGGCGAGCAGCGCGGTCGATGCCTGGCTCAGGATCTGGGCCTTGGCGAGCGCGATCGTCTCGGTCGAGAAGTCGACATCCTCCACCCGGCTACGGGCATCGGTCAGGTTGCTGACGCTGGTCGTGAGATTGTTGACCACCGAGTCGAGCCGGCTCTGGCTCGCGCCGATCGACGAACGGGTCGTGTTCACGGCGAGCAGCGCGGTGTCGAGCGTGTCGAGCGCGTCGGTGGCGCCATCGGCGTCGGAGATGTCGATATCGCCGACATCGTCAAGATCGAGCGCCGTGATCGAGATCGCGACCTTGTCCGCCGAGCCTGAGCCGGTCTGGATGTCGATCGTGACGTCGCTGGCGCCGAACAGGGTCACGCCGTTGAAGTTGGTCTTGTCGACGATATCGGCAAGCTGCGCGGCAAGGCCGGTGACCTCGACCTGCAAATTGGTGCGGTCGTCATCGGAGTAAGTGCCCGAAGCCGACTGGACCGACAGCTCGCGGATGCGCTGCAGGATGTTGGTGACTTCGCTCAGCGCGCCGTCGGCGGTCTGAGCGAGCGAGATGCCGTCATTGGCGTTGCGGATCGCCTGGGTCTGGCCCCGGATCTGCGAGGTAAGCGAGGAAGCGATGGCGGAGCCCGCCGCGTCGTCCTTCGCGCTGTTGATGCGCTTGCCGGTCGACAGGCGCTCGATGCTGGTTTGCAGCGCCTTCGACGCCGCGTTCGACGCGTTGGTCGCGCGCAGCGCGGCAACGTTGGTTCCAATAACAGTCATATTCCGTCTCCGGACCGTCCTCCCGCCGCCCCCAAAGCGATGGATCGAACCGTCCACGAGGAGAACGGCAGGGTAAATGCGACATTAAGCAGTTTTTTTTGGATTGACCCGAAATGGTCCGAAAAACAGCGGGTTTCGGGGACAGTTGGCTGGCCCTTGCCCCCTTGTCCTTCGCCGCCGCCTTGTGCATGTTCGGCGAATGTTCCGCCGGGGCCCGTGCCGCCGATAAAAGATGTGGGACGCGAACGATCCGGGGGAGTCAATGCGCTTCGAACACCGCGCCGTGCCCATCGTCCTTGCCGCCGTGCTGATCGATACGATCGGCTTCGGCATCGTCATGCCGGTCTTCCCGCACCTGATCACCAGCATCGGCCATGTCGATCTCGAGCAGGCGACACGGATCGCCGGCTATATGCTGGTGGTGTTCGCGGTGACTCAGTTCTTCGCCGGGCCGGTGCTGGGCAATCTCAGCGACCGGTTCGGCCGGCGCCCCGTGCTGATTGCCTCGATGCTCGCCTTCGGCATGGACTATGCGCTCATGGCCTGGGCGCCGACGCTCGCCTGGCTGTTCCTCGGCCGGGCCATCGCCGGCATTGCAGGCGCGGTCTACAGCCCGGCCAGTTCGGTGCTGGCCGACGTCACCCCGCCCGAAAAACGCAGCGGCGTGTTCGGGCTGATCGGTGCGGCGTTCGGCATCGGCTTCGTCATCGGCCCGGCGATCGGCGGGCTGCTCGCCGACTTCGGACCGCGCGCACCGTTCGTCGCCGCCGCGATCCTGGCGCTGGTCAATGCGGCGGTGATGATCGTCGCCATGCCCGAAACGCTGGCGCCGGAGAACCGTCGCCCGTTCAAGCTGCGCGACGCCCATATCGTCGGGGCCTTCCGCCCGCTGTTCCACGCCGGCAACGCCGCGCCGCTGCTCGCCGCCTGGTTCGTCTGGCAACTCGCGCACATGGTCTATCCCTCGACCTGGGCCTTCTGGGCAGCGATCCGTTTCGATTGGGACGCGAAGGCGATCGGCTGGTCGCTGGCCTTTGTCGGGCTGGTGATGGCCTTGGTGCAGGGCGGCCTGACCGGCAGGATCATCGCCCGGGTCGGCGAACGGCGCGCGCTCGTCATCGGCCTCGTGTCGGCGGGGATATCCTTCCTCGCCTTCGCCTTCATCACACAGAGCTGGCAAGCCTATGCGCTGTTCCTGGTCAGCGCGCTCTCCGGCCTGATCTTCCCGGCGATGAACGGCTTGCTCTCGCGCATGGTCGACGCGTCGCACCAGGGCGCCTTGCAGGGCGGCATCGGCAGTATGGGCAGCGTGTCTTCTATCCTCGGCCCGCTGCTGCTGACCCAGGCGCTGGCAACCGGCGTCGACCATGGCTTCCCAGGCGCCGCCTTCCTGCTGGCGGGGATCCTCGCCTTTGCTTCGCTCGGCATCATCGCCTGGAAGGTACTCGATCGCGTCCCGCCGCCGGATGCGGCGGCGGAGCCGAAAATCGCCAGCTGAAGCCAGGCGGAATCAGAGTTCCTTCCCCGGCCGCCGCGACAGCCCGATGTCGAGATGCGCGCCCGCATCGAGCAGCAAGGTCTCGCCCGTCATCACCCGATTGTCGGGGTCGAGCAGCATCACCACCGGTCCGGCGATATCGTCCGCGCCCGCCGCCATCGCCATCGGAGTCTGTGCGGCGATGCGCGCATTGAGCGCGGTGAAGCCCGCCTCGCCCAGCCGCTTTTCGAACCAGCCGGTCCCGACATAACCGGGCGCCACCGCATTGACCCGGATCGCCGGGGCAAGCGCCCGCGCCAGGCTTTTCGTCATCGTCACCAGCGCGCCTTTCGAGGCGGCATAAGCGACCGATGATCCATTGCCGAACACGCCGGCCACCGACGCGACATTCACGACGGCGCCGATCCCGCCCTCGCGTATCGCGGGCGCACAGGCGCGCACCATCTGGAACGGCGCGATCGTGTTGAGCCGGTAGATATGGATGAAATCGTCGGCCGACAGCGCGTCGAGATCCTCGTGATTGGCGAATTTGGTGCGGCCGGCATTGTTGACCAGGAAATCGACCCGCCCGAACGCGTCGATCGCCGCACCGGCCAGCGCGCGGCAGGCCGAATCCTCGACGATATCGGCCTGCACCGCGATCGCGCCCTCGACCCCGGCGGCCAGCGCCTCGGCCTCGTCGCGGCTGCTCGCATAGTTGATCACACAGCGCACGCCCCGCGCCGCCAGCCGCCGTACCACCGCCGCGCCGATCCCCGTCCCGCCGCCAGTGACGATCGCGACGGCACCTTCCATCCGGTCGCTCATGCCCGGGCGCTCGGCCGGGCGGAGACACGCTCATGCCAGGCGCGGAGATTCGCCTGCTCCTCGGGAATCGCGATCCCCACAAAGCCGGCGAAATCGACCACCGAGAGCAGGACGATATCCGCCATCGAATAACCCCTGCCGCTCAGATAGTCGCGGTCGGCCAGCGCCCGGTCGAACTCGCGCATCGCCCCGATCACGCGCGGCCGCTGGCTCTCGCCGAACTCGGTATATTGCGGCTTCACCACGCGCGCGGTGAACGGGTGGCAATGGGCCCATACCATCGACAGCGGCACCATCATGCGCAGCTCGGCCCGCCTGATCCACATATCCACCTCGGCCACGCCCTGTGGCCCCTCGCCGAACAGCGGTGGCTCGGGATGCATCGCCTCGAACAAGCGGCAGATCGACACGCTCTCGGTCAGCACATCGCCATTGTCGAGCTTCAGCGCCGGGATCTGGCCAAGCGGATTCACCGCGAGGAATTCCGGCCCCTTATGCTCGCCCGCAACGATCGAGAGCGTCTCGCTCGGCACGCTCAGGCCCTTCTCCGCGAGATAGATGCGTACCCGGCGCGGATTGGGCGCCGGATTCACCGCGTCGTAGAACAGCATCGGCAACCCCTCCTTATTTTTTTCGAAGATTGCGTATGGCATTTGCCGCGCGCCTCGCATAGCGGCGTATCATGACAGCCGCCGATCTGCTCGCGACCGGTTTCGCGACCTTGCCCGACCTGATCCGTGCCCATGCGACCGAGCAGGGCGGCAAGACCGCGCTTGCCGCGCTGGAGGGCAGCATCGACTATGCAACGCTCGACGCGCTGATGGACCGAGTCGCCGCGGCGCTGCAGCGCGATAGGGTCACGCAGGGCCAGGCGGTCGCGATCGTCGCGGCTTCGCGAATCGAGTATGGCGCCGTCTTTCTCGGCGCGCTCCGGGCCGGCTGCGTCGCCGCGCCCCTTGCTCCCTCGTCCACACCGGAATCGCTCGCTGCGATGATCGCCGATTGCGGGGCGCCGATCGTGTTCGTCGACGATGACGCCGCCGCAGCGCTGGCGAGCCAGGTTATCGCCGCAAAGGTCGTCCACCTTGCCGCTTTTGAGGAGTGGCTCGCTCCCCAGGGCGCAAAACCCGCATCCGTCACCATCGCCCCCGGCGATGGCTTCAACATCATCTATTCCTCCGGCACCACCGGCACGCCCAAGGGCATCGTGCAGAGCCATGCGATGCGCTGGGCGCATATCAACCGCAACAGTTCGGCCGGCTTCGGCGACGCGGTGACCATGATCGCGACGCCGCTCTATTCCAACACCACCCTCGTCAGCTTCCTGCCAACGATCGGCTGGGGCGGCACCGCGGTGTTGATGAAGAAGTTCGATGCGCGCGGCTTCCTCGAACTCGCCCAGACCAACCGCGCGACTCACGCGATGCTCGTGCCCGTCCAGTATCAGCGGATCATGGCGCTGTCCGATTTCGACAGCTTCGACCTGTCGGCCTTCCGCCTGAAGACCTGCACCAGCGCCCCCTTCTCCGCCGCGCTCAAGGCCGATGTCCTTGCGCGCTGGCCGGGCCTGCTGGTCGAATATTACGGCATGACCGAGGGTGGCGGCACCTGCCTGCTGATCGCCAACCTGTTTCCGGACAAGCTCCATACCGTCGGCCGCCCGATCGAGGATCACGACATCCGCCTGATCGACGATGACGGCAACGAGGTTCCGCAAGGCGAGATGGGCGAAGTCGTCGGCCGCTCGCCCGCGATGATGACGGGGTATCACGGCCGCTCCGAGGCGACCCGCTCGGCCGAATGGTTCGATGCCGAGGGGCGGCGCTATATCCGTCACGGGGATGTCGGCCGGTTCGACGCTGACGGGTTCCTCACCCTGCTCGATCGCAAGAAGGACCTGATCATCTCGGGCGGCTTCAACATCTATCCGACCGACCTCGAAGCGGTGCTGGCGCAGCACCCCGCCGTCGCCGATTGCAGCGTCATCGGCGTGCCGTCCGAGGCCTGGGGCGAGACGCCGGTCGGTTTCTATGTGCCGCATACGGGGGTGGACGCGGGCAGTGCCGAGATCCTCGCCTGGACGAATGCCCAACTCGGCAAGACCCAGCGGCTGTCCGCACTCCACGCCATCGACGAATTGCCGCGAAGCGCAATCGGCAAGGTGCTGAAACGCGCGTTGCGCGATCGCCTGGCGGAGAAGACCCTGTGACTCCGATCACCGACATCCTCGCCGCCGGCACCCCCATCGCAGACGGATTCCGCGCGACGATTCCCACCGGCTGGCTGCAGGGCCGAACCACCTATGGCGGCCTGTCCAGCGCGCTCGCGCTCCATGCGGCACACGGTATCGAGCCTGATCTGCCACCGCTCCGTTCAGCCCAGATCGCCTTTATCGGCCCGCTTTCGGGCGAGGTCTACGTCACCGCGACCAAATTGCGCCGCGGCCGCACCGCCGCCTTCATCCAGGCCGATATCGTCTCGGACGCCGGGCTCGGTTTCCGCGCGACCTTCGTCTTCATGTCGGATCAGCCGTCGAAGATTGATCTCGCCGGCAGGCTGAACAGCGACAGGCGCCCGCCCGCGCCCGATGCGACGCTCTATACCGGGCCCGACGAGTTCTTCACCGGCAACTTCAACTTCCTCGACCTGAAGGAAGAGGCGACCGGCGAGGCCGAATGGCTGCGCTGGGCCCGGTTGCGCGCATTCGACGGGCTGGATCCGATGGTCCATGTGCTCGCCGTCGCCGACGCCCTGCCCCCGGCCGCGTTCAAGCTGCTCGGCAAGCAACCCGCCCCGATCAGCTCGCTGACCTGGATCGTCAACCTGCTCACCCCCGCGCCGGCGACGACCGACGGCTGGTGGCTGCTCTCGGCCAAGTCCGATCATGCGCGGAACGGCTGCTCAACCCAGTCGATGACGATCTGGAACGCCGACGGCCAGCCCATCGCCCAGGGCATGCAAAGCGTCGCGATCTTCGCGTGATTAAATCCTCCCCGGCACGGGGTGATGCGACAAATTGCGACACTTTCGCCCTTCGCTGACATAGCTGCGCGACACCCTTGAGCGAAAAGCCCGATCATAGCCGGCGGGACCGGGCAATCACTGGAGGGCATGGGCATGCGTAAATATCTTCTCGCGCTGGCTTTGGCCGGTACCGCGATCAGCGGCGCCGCGATCGCGGGGCAGAATGGGGGCGCTACGCGCGCCGACACCGATAAGGACGGCACCATTTCGCGCGCCGAATTCATGGCGCGATCGGATCAGCGCTTCGCCCGGCTCGACGCCAATGGCGATGGCGTGATCTCGGGCGACGAACTGCCCGGCCGCGGCCGCCTGGTGGCAAGCGCCGACACCGACAAGGACGGCAAGATCACCAAGGCGGAATATTCGGCCCAGGCCGCCGCCCGCTTCGCGAAGCTCGACACCAATGGCGACGGCAAGATCTCGCCCGACGAGATGAAGGCGGCGGGACAGCGCATGGGCGAAGGGCGCGGCGGACGCGGCGGCGGCATGATGTCCCCGCGCGGCGCCCCGCCCGCGCCGGGCACGATGCATGATTATGGCGGCGGCCGCGGCGGCTTCATGGCCCGTTTCGACACCGACCATGACGGCAAGATCAGCCGTGCCGAGGCGCTCGCCCAGGCCGAGGCGCATTTCGCGAAGGCTGATACCAATCATGACGGCTTTATCGACAAGGCCGAGATGGACGCGCTGCGCGATACAATGAAGCAGCGCATGGACAAGACGCGCGGCCATTGGCGGCATCGTCCCGGCGGCCCGGGCATGCCCCCGCCGCCGGGCGCCGATGCGCCCAAACCAGACGCCGGCCAGTAATCCCCCGACTGGCCTG
The DNA here is from genome assembly GCF_058809095.1 of Sphingomonas sp. GW821-FHT10F11. Lineage (NCBI taxonomy): Bacteria > Pseudomonadati > Pseudomonadota > Alphaproteobacteria > Sphingomonadales > Sphingomonadaceae > Sphingomonas > Sphingomonas sp. GW821-FHT10F11. The sequence continues at coordinate 518,065 of NZ_JBXASH010000003.1, read as the reverse complement.
GCTGCCGGGCGGGCTTCCCCCCTTGCCCGCCCGGCATGTTCCAAAGGCGAACGATCATGCTAGACGCCGATCTCATGGGAGAAACGCCACACCTTCTGCTGGTCGACGACGAGCGCTCGATCCGCGAGCCGCTCGCACAATATCTGACCAAGCAGGGCTTCCGCGTGACCCAGACGGGCGACGCGGAGGCAGCGCGCACGCGCCTCACCGCCTATGCGATCGATCTGGTCATCCTCGACATCATGATGCCGGGCGAGGACGGACTGAGCCTGTGTCGCCATATCCGCGAGACGAGCGAGACCCCCGTCATCCTGCTCACCGCGCGCAGCGAGGAGACCGATCGGATCGTCGGGCTTGAAATGGGCGCCGACGATTATGTCGTGAAGCCCTTCTCGCCGCGCGAGCTGGCCGCCCGGGTCAAGGTGATCCTGCGCCGCGCCGCCGCCGGCGGCACGCGCCAGCATGCGCCGGACACCGGCTCCTTCGCCTTTTCCGGCTGGGTGCTCAAATCGGGCGAGCGCGCGCTGGTCGACCGCGAAGGCGTGTCGGTGCCGCTCTCGACCGGCGAATATAATCTCCTCCACGCATTGGTGACCCGACCGCGCCAGGTGCTGACGCGCGACCAGCTGCTCGATCTCACCCAGGGCCGCGAGGCCGCCGCGTTCGACCGTGCGATCGACAACCAGGTCAGCCGGTTGCGCCGCAAGATCGAGACAGATCCGAAGAATCCCGATCTAATCAAGACGGTGTGGGGCGGCGGCTATACGCTAGCCGCCGAAGTCACCCGCCTGTGAGGCGCATCCGGCTGTGGCCGCGCAATCTTTCCGGGCAGATGGTGCTGCTGATCGCGATCGCGCTCTTCGTGGCGCAGGCGATCAACTTCGCGATCCAGCTCCAGGATCGGCGCGCCTCGCGCTACGACCAGGCGACCGGCCCGGCGGTCACCCGCATCGTCGATGCGGTCGAGCGCAGTAATTCCGGGCGGCCTTTCGACGCCAATCGAGGTCGAGTCCGCCAGGCCGATACCTCCCCGGTCGACCCGGCGGGCGAACATCAGCACGCGGTCGAGCAGGGATTGCGCACCGAACTGGAAGAGGCTGGCCTGAAGGTCGGCCGGATCGAGACCGAGGTCCATGCGATCCACAAGGGCGACCGCCGCACGCGCCGCTGGGGCCCGCGCCTCGCCGATCGCATGGTGAAGATGGGCGGCGAGCTGGTCATCGCGGTCGAGCAGCCCGGCAAGGGCTGGCTGGTGCTCAACGCCCCCTGGCCCCGCGCGGAAGCCTTTCTGATCTGGCGGCTGATCTGGCAGACCTTGATCCTCTACGCGATCGTGCTGATCCCCGTGCTGTGGATCGGCCGGCGGCTGTCGCAGCCGCTGCGCAGCCTCGCCTCCGCCGCGCGCAACTTCATGCCCGGCGAGGTCGACGTGCCCGTGGAAGAACGCGGGCCGCAGGATCTGCGCGACGTGATCGCCGCGTTCAACGCCCTCAGGTTACGCGTCTCGGCGATGCTCGACGAGAAGGACCGGATGCTCGGCGCGATCGGCCATGATCTGCGCACGCCGCTCGCCGCGCTGCGCGTTCGCATCGAATCGGTCGAGGACGATACCGACCGGCTGAAGATGGCCGACACGATCGAGGAAATGAATCGCACCCTCGACGACATCCTCTCGCTCGCCCGGCTCGGCCGGCCGAGCGAACCGCTCACCGAAGTCGATCTGGCGGCTTTGGTCGACGCGGTGGTCGAGGATTTCCGCGATCTCGACAATGATGTGACCTTCGAGGAGACGAACCGGCTGAGGATGCGCCTGCGCCCGTCGCTGATCCGGCGCGCGGTGCGCAACCTGATCGAGAATGCGGTCAAATATGGCGAGTCCGCCGAGGTGCGGATCGTGGCCGGCGAGCGTGAGGTCGCGATCCATGTGGCCGACAAGGGGCCCGGCATTCCGTCCGAGCATCTCGGCAACGTGTTCGATGCCTTCACCCGGCTCGAGACCTCACGCAACAAGGAGACGGGCGGCATCGGCCTCGGCCTGGCCCTGGCCCGCGCGATCGTGCGCGAGGCGGGCGGCGACATCACCCTGGTCAACCGCCCCCAGGGCGGACTGGTCGCGACGATCACCCTCCCTCGGCGCTGACGTTCGCCTCTCCGCCGTTCCACCGGGACAGGCGGCATTGATGATCTCCATGCACAGATGATTGTACGCGCCAGGACATAGTTGGCGATCGTCGCGCCCCCTAGATTCCCTCCAACGAAACCCGGTGGAGATACATCATGGACCTCGAACTGACCGACAAGATTGCCTTGGTGACCGGCGGCACCGGCGGCATCGGGCTTGAGATCGCCCGCTCGCTATCGCTCGAAGGCGCTGCCGTGACCATCACCGGCCGCTCGCAGCAGAAGCTCACCGCCGCCACCGCCGCCATCAACGCCTCGGGCGGCAAGCCGGTGGCGGGCTTGCTCGCCGATGTCGCGACCGCCGAAGGCGCTGTTGCAGTGACGGTCGCGCTGCCGACCATCGACGTGCTGATCAACAATCTCGGCATCTATGAAAGCAAGGCGTTTGCCGACATCAGCGATGCCGACTGGACCAACATCTTCGACGTCAATGTGTTGAGCGGCGTCCGCCTGTCGCGCGCCTATCTGCCCGGCATGCTGGAACGCAACTGGGGCCGGATCATCTTCATCTCCAGTGAATCCGGCCTCGCCGTGCCGCAGGACATGATCCATTACGGCATGACCAAGACCGCCCAGCTCGCCATCGCACGCGGCCTGTCGCAGCTGACGCGCGGCACCAATGTCACGGTCAATTCAGTGCTGCCGGGGCCGACCCGGTCGGATGGCGTGGTGGAATTCCTGCGCAGCCAGGCAGCCGATCCCGCTGCGCCGATCGACCAGATCGAGGCCGAATTCTTCCGCGACGCCCGCCCCTCCTCGATCATCCAGCGCATGATCGAAGCCAGGGAGATCGGCGACATGGTGGCCTATATCGCCAGCCCCCGCGCCTCAGCGACCAACGGCGCGTCGATCCGGGCCGAGGGCGGGCTGGTGAACACGATCGCGTGACCTTCAATGTCGTCACCCCGGACTTGTTCCGGGGTCCACGGTGCCGCAACTCCGAAAAGGGTGGATTCGCGGCACCGTGGATGCCGGAATAAATCCGGCATGACGAAAGATGTGCCGCCCTTCTATTATGCTGCGCTGCATGATAATGGCGCCCGCATGCTGAATATCAACGGTATCACGGTGCGCCTCGGCGGGCGCACGATCCTCGACCGCGCGACGGCAACCTTGCCGCCGAAGAGCCGCGTCGGCCTGATCGGCCGCAACGGCGCGGGCAAGTCGACGTTGATGAAGGTGATGATCGGATCGATCGAGGCCGATGAGGGCGAGATCGAGATGCCGCGCAAGACGCGCATCGGCTATATCGCGCAGGAAGCACCGCACGGCACCACCACCCCGATCGAAGCCGTGCTCGCCGCCGATACCGAGCGCGCCGCTTTGCTCCACGAGGCCGAGGATTGCCACGATCCCGACCGGGTCGGCGAGATCCACGACCGGCTGATCGCGATCGACGCCTATACCGCCGAGGCGCGCGCCGCGCGCATCCTGGTCGGCCTGGGGTTCGACGAGGAAATGCAGGGCCGCCCGCTCGACAGCTATTCGGGTGGCTGGAAGATGCGCGTCGCGCTCGCCGCTTTGCTCTTCTCGGAACCCGACCTGCTGCTGCTCGACGAGCCTTCGAACCATCTCGATCTCGAAGCGACGCTCTGGCTCGAGAATTTCCTGAAGAGCTATCCGGCGATGATGGTCGTCATCAGCCATGAGCGCGACCTGCTCAACAATGTCGTCGACACCATCCTCCATCTCGAGGGCGGCAAGACGGTGATGTACACCGGCGGTTACGACAGCTTCGAGCAGCAACGCGCCGAGCGCGCCGCCCAACTCGCCGCGGCCAAGGCGTCGCAGGATGCGCAGCGCGCCAAGCTGCAGGACTATATCGCCCGCAACAGCGCCCGCGCTTCGACCGCGAAGCAGGCCCAGTCGCGCCAGAAAATGCTGGCCAAGATGCAGCCGATCGCGGCGATGGCCGAGGATCCGACGCTCTCCTTCGACTTCCCCAGCCCCGAGGAATTGCGCCCGCCGCTCGTCACGCTCGACATGGCGGCGGTCGGCTATACCGAGGGCAACCCGATCCTGCGCCGCCTCAACCTGCGCCTCGACCCGGACGACCGCGTCGCGCTGCTCGGCCGCAACGGCAACGGCAAGACCACCCTTGCCCGCCTGCTCGCCGCGCAGCTCACCCCGATGGAAGGCGAGATGACCGCGTCGGGCAAGATGCGCGTCGGCTATTTCACCCAGTATCAGGTGGAAGAACTCGACACGACCGATACGCCGCTCGAGCATATGACGCGGATGATGAAGGGCATGTCGCCCGCCGCGGTCCGCGCCCAGCTCGGCCGGTTCGGCTTTTCCGGGCAAAAGGCGACGACCAAGGTCGGCAGCCTGTCGGGCGGCGAACGCGCCCGGCTCGCACTGGCGCTGATCACCCGCGACGCACCGCACATGCTGATCCTCGACGAGCCGACCAACCATCTCGACGTCGATGCGCGCGAGGCCCTGGTCCAGGCGCTCAACGCCTATGACGGCGCCGTGGTGATCGTCAGCCATGACCGCCACATGATCGAGCTGACCGCCGACCGGCTGGTGCTGGTCGATGGCGGCGCCGCGACCGAATATAATGGCAGCATGGAGGATTATATCGCCTTCGTGCTCTCCAGCGATGGCGCGACCGGCGGCGGCGGTGCGGCAAAGGCCAAGGTCAGCAAGAAGGACGAACGCCGCGCCAATGCCGAGGCGCGCGAGAAGAGCGTCGCCTTGCGCAAGCGTGCCCATGAGGCGGAAGCGTTGGTCGCCAAGCTCTCCAAGCAGCGCAGCGCGATCGACCGGGCAATGTTCGACCCCTCGACCGCCGAGCCTTGGCTGTCGAGAATGAATATGAGCGAATTGATGAAGCAGCGCGCCGATGTCGCGGCCAAGCTGGAGGCCGCCGAAGCCGTCTGGCTCGAGATCAGCGAAGAGCTTGAGACTGTCGAGGCCTGAACGCCACAGGCTCAACCGATAGCTGGGGTCGAGACCCTAGTGGAGCGGTTTGCTCGCGATCGATATATCGTGTTCGGCGCCGGGCAGCCCAATGAGGGTCGGGGCGTCGCTCGCATCCCCCTTGCGCAGGTTGATGATGATCGGCGCATCGCCGAACGCATCCCGATGCTTGCGGGCTGACGCGAAGCACGCCTCGAGCGAGCCATGGTGAGACCCATGCACGGTGACACGCCCGGCGTCGTTCAATTTGCGCCAGATCCAATGCGTCATCACCGAGCCAAAGCCTCGGCCGGGCATTTGCTCGACATACATCTCATATTTCGAATGGTGATTTTCCATAACGACTAAACAATCATGCAATATTATTGTTCCATAAATTTAGAATTTTACTTATACATTATTTTAAATGATTTGGAAATTGTTGTAGAATATCAAGAATTATACTGATTAATATTTATTCATGTGTAATTTATTCTGATAATTTATGAAGAATATGAAGTCACCCGCCGCTGAGGCATCAGCGCTGGATTGTTTCCGATGCATGTTCGTTCAACAAGACTATTTCGCCCGCGCCCTGACTGCCGGCGAAGGGAGTGCTGACCGATGAGGCCTGAAGGCGCAAGGTCGCCAGGGAGCAGTGGGCAGCGGCCCGCACCGGAAGATTCGTACGCCGACCGGACTTTTCATCAAACAGGCGCGCCCGAGCCGCCGCTATGCACGTCGCGATTGTGAGGAGATGGTGAATGAGCATCGCGGAAAAGGCGCTCTGGGTTCTGGAGCGCAACTCGGATCGGCAGCTTGGACTGAACGACATCGCCAGGGCCTGCGGCGTATCGAGATCGCATCTCGCAAACGCCTTCGGCACCGCCACGGGCTGGCCGGTGATGAAATACCTCAAGGCGCGACGCCTGACCGAAGCCGCGCACAAACTGGCGGCCGGCGCTGGTGACATACTGACGCTCGCGCTGGAATCCGGATACGGATCCCATGAGGCGTTCACCAGGGCGTTCCGCGACCAGTTCGGCCGTACGCCCGAGGGGGTCCGCAGCAACGGGAGCGTCGAGGGCCTGGCTACGACGCCCCCGGTACGCCTGCGCACGGGCGAGGCACGCCTTCCGCTGCCGCAGCTGAAGCAGCTAGGTCGCATGAAGCTGGTCGGCCTGGCCGCTCCATGCTCGTACAACGAGGTCGTCCATATCCCCGCCCAATGGCAGCGCTTCATGTCGAGCCACTATGACGACATCCCGGAGAAGGTGGAAGCGATGCCGGTCGGCGTCTGCGAGCCGCCCGACGACGAGGGATCCTTCCGGTACGTGTGCGCCGCGGAGGTGGAGGCGTTCGACCACCGTCGTGCGCCGGACCTCGTCTATATCGAAACCAGGCCGCGACCCCACGCCGTCTTCAGGCACACCGGCCATGTTTCGGCGATCTTCGACACCTATACGGCCATCTGGAACGAGGCGCTGCCCGCACTGTCGCGCACCATGGCCGACGGCCCGGTGCTTGAGTTCCACAACGCCGCGTTCGACCCCGACACCGGAATGGGAGGGCTGCAGATCTGGGTTCCGCTCGCGGAATGTCCGGAAGCTCCCGGCGCGCCGATGGCAACCGAACGGGCCGCGATCTGATGGGAGACGGGAAGGCATCCGGCAACCGGACAACCATCGCGTCGTACGAGGACTGCGCGCTGGACTATGCGCAGTCGACCGCCCCCAAGCCGGGATCGGACGACAATCCCGTCCTGCGACGCTTCCGGGAGGCACTCCCCTCCAGCGGCCGCGTGCTCGAGATCGGCTCGGGTCCCGGCTGGGACGCGGACTGGCTCGCGGAACAAGGCGTGGCCGTCCGGCGAACCGACGCAGCGGCGGCGTTCGTGGATTTCCAGAAGGCGCGCGGTGCGGTCGCGGAACTGCTCGATGTGGTCGTCGACGACATCGGCGGACCATATGCCGGCGTGATCGCGCTTTACGTCTTCCAGCACGTCGACCGGCCGCTGCTCCCGCACGTCCTCGCCAGGATCGCGCACGCGCTCATCCCCGGCGGAGCCTTTCTGTTCTCGGTGCGGGAGGGGCGGCGGGACCTTGTCGAGCGCGGAGACAGCGGCAACACCTACCTCATCGCCGAATGGGAAAAGCCCGACCTGGACTCGATCCTGCGCGACCTCGGCCTCACCGAACTCTGGTCGACCTCCGCTGAGGGCACCGAAGGACGGTGGCTGACCATTCTTGCCCGCAAGGAGGGCGATAATGACTAGGAAGGGATGGATCCTGCTGCTCGCACTCGGTGTGATCTGGGGCGTGCCCTATCTCCTCATCCGCATCGCCGTGACCGACTATCATCCGGTCATTGCCGCCTTGGGTGTCCTGCTCCCGAACGAGCCTTTCTCGCTGGGAACCGTCCTGGGTTTCTCGCTGATCGCGATAGGGATCTTCCTTGCAACGCACGAGCCACGACGGCGCGCCGAAGGCTCCGCCGCGTCCGTTGCCACGGGCACCAGCGGCGGCGCGGAGGCGATGGCGCGGGAGGCTCGGTAGCAGCGCACGGGCCGTTTGGCCCCCTCCGACCACCGTTCGGTGGAGTAGCCAGAGCCTGTGATATATCATGGTGCGGGCGGTCGGAATCGAACCGACACTCCTTTCGGAACCGGATTTTGAGTCCGGCGCGTCTACCAGTTTCACCACGCCCGCGCTTCCCCGTCCAAGCCGGAGAAGCGCGCAGTTAACCGGGCCTCGCCGCGATTTCAACCCACCGCCAGCCCTGGCGTGGCGTCCGCCCGCGATCACCAGATCGGACCTTGTTCGACCCCGCGCCAAATCCCCGCTCGCTTCCCATCATTTGCTGCTTTGATGAAGTTGCTTTCATTTTTCCCGCAGATCGCACGCACTCCCTTTAGAGATCATGCCACCTTCGCCAAGCAACCTCAAAGTGGCGACACCGAATCGTCCAGAATTATGGTTGCCGGTGCGTTGTTGTCGATCTCGTCTACGTTGATGGGTGCAAGCGCCGCCTGTGCAATTATATGCGCGCCTTGTTTCTCCCGAAAACGAGAGCATCCAGGCCCAGAACAATTGATGTATTGCGGTTGACGCCGCCGACAATCGCGCTAATGGGCTATATATCCAGTTTGGAGGTAATTATGGCTGACGACACTTCAGATCTCAACGCAACCGAGCTCGCGACCGAGCTGACCATTGCGTGGCTTGGCAATCCAAACAACCGGGTGTCGGCCGACGAAGTGCCGGCCTTTCTGCAGAAGATGCACGCCACCGTGACGGCACTTGCCGGCGCCGGCACCGAGGAAGCCGCGCCGGAAGCGGCGGCGGAACATATTCCCGCCGTCACCGTGCGCAAGTCACTGGCGTCGAAGGATCACATCATTTCGCTGATCGACGGCAAGCCCTACAAGACGCTGCGCCGTCATCTGTCGGGCCATGGCCTGACCCCGGAAGATTACCGTGCACGCTACGGCCTGAAGTCGGATTATCCGATGGTCGCGGAAACCTATTCGGAGGCGCGCCGCGCCATGGCCAAGAAGATCGGTCTCGGCCGCAAGCCCGGCCCGCGCAAGGCTCCGGCCGCCGCCGCGTCCGATGCGCCAGCGGCCCCCAAGGCACCGCGCGGCCGGCCGAAAAAGGCCAGCTGAGGCTTTCAACCACCGCGACGAAAAGGGCGGGCAACCACGCGGTTGTCCGCCCTTTTTCATGTCGGGGCTACAGGTCGCGCTTCTCCAGCGTCGCCAGCAGCCGCGCCATATGGTCAGCCACCTCCTGCACCTTCTCCCGGTGCGGCAGATCGGCGCGAGCCTGGGGAAGCTCGGGTTGTGCGCTGCAGACCTCGACCAGGTTGACCGCTTCGTTCGGGTCGTCGACCAGATCGTACATCTCCCATTCCTGCGCCTCGCGGCCGGACGGATCGAAATAGCGGGCGAGCTTATAGTCCCTGGTCCGGACGGCGCGGACATGGTTGGGCTGCTTCACCGATCCCGGCTTGAGCGCGACCGGCCCCTTGCCGCCCTTGCCGGTGATCACCGAGGCGACCACTTCCTGATAGACGGCGAATTCTTCATAGCTGTGCTTCTCCTGCGCCGTCCGCGACGGCGGCAGCGGCGCGGTGATCTCGTCGTCGGTGATGAACAACAAGCCTTCGCGCACGCCGCCATCGGGTTCGACGATCGGGATCTCCACCGGGTCGTCGCTCAGCGCGTTAAGGATGACCTCGGACAGATCGACGCCGGGCAGCGGCGGCACCGGCCGGCTCTGGGCGAGCTGATTGCTGTAGGTCCGGCGCGTCGCCGCATCGACCCCGGCCAGCCCGAGCACGGTCGGCAGGATATCGATATGGCTGGTGAGCGCATCGAGCTGCGCTGGCTCGGGCGCGACCACGCCCGCCGGGGTTGGGTGCTCCGTGTCGTCGGGCACGGGAAACTGCACGACCACCGGCACATGCAGCGCCTCCTGATAGGCGGTATGCCACTTCTCGATCATCATGCCGTGCGCCGCGGCATATTCGCCGTGATCGGCCAGGAAGATGACGATGGTGTTGTCGGCCTGGCCCGATTCCTCGAGCGCGTCGAGCACGGCGTTGATGTGCGTGTCGACCACCGCGTGCAGCCAGCCATAGAGCTGAAGGAACAACAGGCAATTCTCGTCGGGATCGTCGGAAAGCTGCAGCGGCAGGCAGCTCTTGAGCGAGAGGTTGACCGCCGCCTGCATCTCCTGCTCGCGGAACGGATGGTCGAGGTCGGGAAGGTTGCTGCCGCCGTCCGGCAGCGCCCCTTCGATCGCCGCGGCCGCGGCGCCGACCAGGCCGCTGACGATGTTGAACCCGCCCTTCGCCGCGAGCGCGAGGCCGACCTTGTACGCCATCTCGTGCTGGCAGCTCGGCTTGGTCGAAAGATCCTCATTCTGGGTCGGCGAGGGGTTCGCGCAATCCTGCGGGAAGCCGAGCGGATTGAGCGGAATCTGGATCGATCCGGCGACGGGGGCCGGCGTCGCATCACCAGCAACCGGCACGGTCAACGGCCCGAAGATCGACTGGGTGGTCGGCGTGATCGTCTTCGGGCCGATGGTGATGGGCTGCGGATCGTCGGCCGGCAACGCCTGGGCGATCACGCCGGGATAGGTCGCGATGTCGTGCGGGTTGGTGAAGGACGCGACCGCGAACCAGGGCGGAATCGCGCTCTTGTCGGGCCCCGTCGTGCCCGGATCCTCGATCGCCATCGCGGCATAGGCGCGGTTGTAGTTGGAGGCGAGGCCCTGGCGGCGGATGAAGGTGCAGGCGCTGTCGGTGAAGCCGGCGTCGCGATAGACGCCGAGATTGTTGGGCTGGGCGCCGTGCGGTTCGGGATAGCTCTCCTCCCAATTGTCGAAGCCGTATCGCTTGAGCGAATGCTCGGGCGGGTTGGAGACGTGCCATTTGCCGAAATAATGCGTGGAATAGCCCGCCTGACGCATCCAGGTGCCGAGCGTCGGGATGCCGTCCGCCTCGAGCCAGGGGAAATTGGCGGAATCGCCGTTCTTGAACAGGCCGTCGGTCTGGGTGACGCCGGTCCTGGTGCCATATTGCCCGGTATAGATCACCGCGCGGCTCGGCGTGCAGGCGCTCGCCGCGATGGTGTGATTGCGTAGCACCACGGCATTCCGCCGCAGCCTGAGCAGGCCCGGGAAGAATTTCGCATAGGGGTTGTCCTCGCGGATTTCGCCCTGGAAGCCGAGAATCTCCTTCAGCAGCGGGTCGAACCCGCCCTCGGCACCATAGGAGAAGCGCGGGAAGCGATACTGGTCGCAGGTGATCAGCAGGATGTTGTGCTGCGGCGGCGGTGCCGGGGTCGGGCTGCCCGCAATGCTCGTGCCGTTCATGCCGCTACCGTTCGCGCTGCTCGCCATGTCCCGCTCCTCATCCGGCGGACATCGAGGCGCCCGCATGGCGCTTCATGCCATGGCACGAGGGCAAGCGGATTCTGAGTCGGAGCCGAAACGGTTATGACATTTCAGCGAAGCTGAACGGACCCCGCGACCGAACGACAGATCGCGACACTTTCGCGGTCGAAACGGCACAATTGTGCAACAGGCGCGCTCCAGAACACCCATGGCGCCCAACGAGGGGCCAAGGAGTCAAAAGGAGTTTGTCATGCGTAAGATACTGATCTCGATCGCGATGCTGTCTGCTACGATCGCCGCCGTTCCGGCCTCCGCCCAGGCCTGGCGGATCCAGCCCCGGGTCGAGCGGGAGATCCAGAGCGACATCAACCAGCTGCAGAACCAGATCCAGCGCGCGCAGCAGCGCCGCACCATCTCGCAGCGCGAGGCCATGGGCCTGCGTCGCGACGCAACCAACCTGCAGCGCACCTACAACAATTATCTGCGCGGCGGCCTGAACCGAGCCGAAGTGAGCGCGCTGCAGAACCAGGTGAACCGCATCCATATCAAGCTGCGCCTCGAGCGCCGCGACTGGGACAGCCGCCGCGGCTGAGGCGGGCGGATAAAGTTGATGGGGGGCGTCACCGCGGTGGCGCCCCTTTTCTCATGTCGGGTCGAACAACGCCGTAAAGGCCGCACTGTTCTGTAGCACCGTCCACGCCGTCAGATTGGACAGCAGGTTCATCTGGACCGCCGACCGCTCGGTCCTGAGCGTGCCGTAGTGCGGGAAGTCCTGAGTCGCGAGCTCGACATCGACCTTCAGCTTGACCAGCTCGCTGGTGAGCAGCTTGTACCAGGTCTCCGACATGCCGAGATACACCCACAGCACCGTCACGTCGCGGCCGGCCGGGATGCCGAACCAGTCATTTTCCACGGTCGTCAGCTGCTGAGTGAAGATCGGCGCCATACTCTCGCCGCTACCGATGCTCTGCCACAAACCCTCCAGCAAAGGCTGGAAAGCGTCACTGGAAAAGACCTGGCTGAACCGGTGCAGATCGCTCGCCGGCGCCTGAGATGACGGCGCATAGGGCGGCGACACCTTGTCGTTATAAGCCTGGAAGCCGAACAGAGCGGGAATGCTGGAATCGACCACGATATTCCCGCTCGAATCCTGCTTCAGCGCATTCTCGGTGTTCACGAAGGCGATGATGCTCGACACGTCGGGATAGAACAGCATCGAGGTGACCCCGGTATTGTCGAGCGATCCGCCATCGGCAAAGTCCTGCGACGCCGCACCGCCGGCGGACGGCGGCGTCCCGGGCGACCAATAGTCATATTTCGGGATCAGCCCGCTCAGCACGTCAGCTCCGCCGAGCTGCCCCTTGACCGCATCCATGCCGCCGCTCTCGGCGGCGGTGGCGAGCGCTTCCAGCGTGCCGGCCACCTCGACCGCCGAATAGCCGGCCCCGGCCAGGCTCGCCGCGGCGCTGTCCTTGTGCACGCGCATCGCCGCGGCGAAACGCTGAGGCGATCGCGACCACTCGGCGATCTGGCCTTCGAGCGTCGCGGCGAAGGCGGCGCTGCTCGTGCCGAGAATATCCATCAGCGACCATTGCCGGCTCTGCTGGATCGTCGCGTACCCGTCGCTACCGATCGACTGATAAACCGAATTGAACCCGAACGAGCCGACCGCCCCGCCGCCCACCGCCAGGCCGTTCCCATCGACGCCTCCGTCGGGTGTCGGCAGGATGCCGGTCAGCACCGGAGTCGACTGGACCGGCACGAGCGCCTTGGCATTGTCGTCGCTGGGCAGGGTCACGAACATGCTGGCGACGCCGAGCAGATAGGGCCTGCCCTGCCCGGCAACCTGCGCGACGAGATAGGCCGGCACATCGGCCAGCGACGGATTGGGCCCGGTCACCTGACCGTCGAGCACCAGCGTGTCATAGGAGAACAGACTGTTCGGCTGATAATCGCCGGACGATGCGGGAAACAGGCCATAGGGCTGAAGGAAATGCAGGCCCATCAGCGTCTGCCACAACATGCTCGACGGCACGCTCTTCGCCCGCAGATACACCGCCTTCGCTGCGAGATCGGCGATCGAGAAGCCGCTCGACACCTGCCCGCCGATCCAGCCCGCCGGCGACGCATCGATGATCGCATCGGTCAGCGCGGCCGGATCGGTATAGCTGCCGAGGAACTGCGCATCGGAAAAGCTCGACGGCAGATAGGTGAAGGGAATGCCGACCCAGCCGCCGCCGGAGACGGTCGACATCGCCACGACCTGGCTGAGCAGGCTGTCCCCCGAGCCGGTGGTCAGCATCTCCAGCGCCTGGAGCTGGCCGATCCCCGCCCCCATCGCCCGCGAGCCGCCCCCGCTGAGGCAGATGCCGACCCCGCCGGTCGTGGCGCCGCTGGCCGGCAAGGCGGCGGCCGCTGCGCCGCTGGTCCGGTACACCGGGGTGACGAAGCTGCTCGAGCCCTGATCGGTCATGACACTCTCCGCGAGGAATCCGCCCGCAAAAAGATGCCCGGGCGCGCAGTGAGTCAATCGCGGGAGGAAGGAATTCGAACCGATCCGGTGAGAATTGCGCCCGGAAAATCCGGAGTCTCGGTTACTTGGGCACTTACCAACACGAGCATCCGTTGGCGCCCAGAAAAAAGGGGTCGGAGTGAATTTCGACACTCTCAGCCTATGTCAGGTCCTGCGCCTCGAGCCAGCGCCGCGATCGCGTTTCAGGTAAGAGGCGAGCCTTGGCCACCAGAAATTCGGGGACACTATACTCAATTCAATTAATAGTGTCCCCGAATAAAAAGGAGGTCGGAGTCATTTACAGGCAGGCCGAACGCAATCGGCGCCGAGAATCGCGCCAATGACCCCGACCCCTTTTCCACAAGACCTGATCCTCGGGCCTGGGGCGCCTTCTCAGGCAGCCCCGTCCGTCGCCTGGATAGCGCCGGATGTGCGAACCGGAAACAGGGCTCGAAGCTTCGGGTCCCGCAGCCATAGACCGCCCCACATGAACAAGCCCAGATAGACGCCGAACAGGATGTGCGTGAAGAGCGGGTTCTCGATCCGGATCTGCGTGGCGATGGCGCCGCCGAGCAGGCCGGTCATCCAGACAGCCCCCAAAATGCTTGTCCGCGGGATCGCGTAGAGAACAGTTCCGACGATCTCGATAAAAGCGATGAAAAAGAGGTATTTGGGGGGCCACCCCAACGCGATCATGGAGGGGGCGCTGACTTTTTCGGCGAGAAACAATTTCGGCGCGATCGAAGCACCGGCCATGAACAGAATGAACAAGCCGCTCAAGACTCGCCCTGTCCAGATAAAGGCAGCGTTACTCATTGATCTCTCCTTTCCGGTTGTCGCTTTTGGAGGGCTCGCGGTGTGAAACGCCTCCAGAGAGCAGGTTCACAATAATATCTTGACGGCGAGATAATTAGGCGCATTTATCTCGTCGTCAAGATAAATATCGCACCCCGTATCATGGAAAATGCAATGATCGATGATGTCGACCGATTCAGGGAACAATGGGCCAGGGAGTTGCCGGACCTCGATACCACGGCGATGTCGACGCTGGGACGCATCAACCGGCTCGCCCATCTCGCTCACCCCAAGATCAACGCCGTATTCGCCAAATTCGACATCGATCGGGGCGAGTTCGACGTCATTGGCGCGCTACGGCGTTCCGGTCCGCCTTACCGGCTGACGCCGACGCAACTCTACACATCGCTGATGCTGTCATCCGGCGGGCTGACGAGCCGACTTGCCCGGCTCGAGAAGGCCGGGTTGATTGCGCGACAACAGTCGACACAGGATAAAAGGAGCATTGTTGCCTGCCTCACCGAAAAGGGTGTGCATGTCGCCGAAGAAGCCTTTCGAGCCGATATGGCGAACGAACTCGACCTGTTGAATTGCCTCGATCGGACAGAGCGCGAGACATTGGCGCGCATTTTGCGAAAACTGATGGTTTCCCTCGAGCCTTGAGGTGAAAAGGGGTCGGAGTCACTCACGCTCAACCCAACCCCTGATCTGTGTCGTGCCGGAGACGGGATCGCTGTCGGCTTACCGCCGCGATCATTTGCCCAGCCGCGCCCGCAGCGACAGGGTGATGCGGCGGTCGGCGACGAACCATGAGCGCGGCGCGGTGACCAGATTGTTGTTGATCACCTGGGAGGTCCGCGTCGTCGCCGCCGTCAGATTATATCCCTGAACCCCCAGCCGGATGTTCGGCGTCACCGTGACGAACGCCGATGCGTCGAGCTGCCCGGTCGCCTCGGAAAAGATCGGCGCAAACGGCACGATCACGTCGCGCGTCGTGAGCAGGAAGCGCGAGCGCCAGGAATAGGCAGCGCGCACCTCCAGCTTGCCGCGCTGGTAGAAGGGCTGGAGGTTGAACGTGTATTTGGACAGCCCCTGCAGCGGCAGCCGGCTGGTGTCGACGCTCGCGACGGTGCCTGCCGCGACGTCGGGATCGGTGCTCGACAAGGTGCTCTGCCGCACGCCCTTCGCGTCGACATAGGTAAAGTTCGCGGTCAGGCCGAGGCCGGACAACAGGCCGGGAAGGAAATCATAGGTTTGCGAATAGCCGACCTCGAACCCGCGCACCCGCCCGATATCGGGCGCGTTGAGCGGGGTCGTCACGATCCCGTCGAAGCTGACACCGTTGTTGGTGAAGGTCAGCCGTTCGGTCCCGTTGGTGACGACGCCGCGCAGATCCTTGGCGAACAGCGCCAGCGAAATCTGGCCGACCTTGGAGAAATAATATTCGGCGGTCAGGTCGATATTGTCCGCCCGGACCGGTTTCAGATACGGGTTGCCGACGTTGAAGATCGCCACTGGACGGCCGTTGGTGACGATCGTCTGATCGGCCGTGTTGAGCACGACATTGTAGAAGGCGCGGGTCAGGCCGAACTCGGGCAGCGCGATCGACTTGTTATAGGCGACGCGGAACAGCAGCCCGCCGCCGACCGACAGCTTCGCGTTGAACGCCGGCAGGAAATAATCATAGTTCAGCCGCGCCGCGACCGGCGTCAGCGCGCCGTTGGAGAACTGGTTGGCGTCGGCCACGAACGCGCAGAAAGGCGATGTCGGCTGTGAGCAGCTGTAAACCCGCGACGGGAAGGAATAAAAGCCCGACGCCTCGCGAAGGGTCGACGTATAGCGGACCCCCGCATTGCCGGTCAGCTTCCAGCCATTGGCAAATTCGCCGCCGAACCGCGCGACCAGATAGCCGGCGTTGACGGTCTCCTCGACCGGGTTGATTTCGCCGGGCAGATAATCGGTACCGGGAATGACGCCGCACCGCTGCGAAAGCGGCACCCAGTTCTGCGGGCAGCCGTTAAGCAGGCGCGCGCGCCATTCGTCGCCGATCTGCATCAGGGTCGCGCTCGCGGCGCCATAGTCGCGCAGCATCGCCGAGGGGAAATAGAGGCGGCCCTGGCCCGCCGGGCTGGCAATCTGCCCGCGATAGAAATCGTTGAAGAAGAACGGTGTCGACGGCCCCACCGGCCCGCCGAGCCGGCTCGGATTGGTGCCGACATTGTCCGGGATGCCGTTGACCGGATCATCGAGCCAGACCGGCCCCGCGCCGGCATAGATGTCGCTGAGCACCCCATAATTATAGGCGGAGAAGCGCGCCGTGTTCAGGCGGTTGGCCCAGCGATAGCCGGCATCGACCGACTTCAGCCAGCCCTCGGGCAGGCTGTAGCTCAGGTCGATCCGCGCCGCGTCCTCATTGCCGTCGCTGTTTTCGACATGGTCCATCGCCGCGCCGTAGAAGGTGTTGTACGGATCGAGATAGCTGGCGTGCGGCGGCAGAAGGTAGGTCGGCGGATAGGGCGTAGCGGTCGGATTGGCCGAAAGACCGCACGCGGCGCGCGTGGGGCAGGTCGGGACCGGGATGAAGGTGAGGCCCGGCAGCGCATCGCCGTTGAGCTGGATCGCGGTGTTTTGATAACTCACCGTACGCACGCTCATGTCGTAGACATCGACCTTCGAACGGACATGCTGATAGTCGAGCTTCAGCGCCAGCCGGTTGCTGACCTCCCATTTCAGATTCGCGCCGAAATCGTCGGTCAGCAAATGACGGTCGACATAACGGGCGGTGTTGTTGCTCTTCATCCCCGAGAGCGGCACGCGCGCCCGGGAATTATACTGGTCGTCCCGATAGCCGATCGGCGCCGTCAAGGTGCCGCTGCTGAAGATGCCGTCGTCATCGAAGGTGAGCGCGGTGCCGGCCAACGGCCTGGAATCGCCGGCCGAGGTGACGTTGTCGGTCGCGATCTCCATCGTGTGTTCGTCGGAGCGCTCGCGCGCGTCGGAACGCAGGAACTGGAACGTCGCGGTCGCGCGACTATCGTTGCTCCGCCACTGGAACGCACCGGCATAGCCATAGCGGACGCGATTATATTCCTGGGTACGCTGGCCGCCGCCGCGCGGTACATAGACCTGGCGCGCGCCGGGCGTGGTCGGGGCGACCAGCGCACCCGACGCGTCGAGCCCGCGCAGGCCGAAATTGGCGATCTGGATTCCGTCGGCGCGCGAATTGAGTTCGGAACGCACGAAGCTGGCCATCACGCCGAACTCGCCGATCCCGGTGGAGAAGCGGTCGCTCAGCAGGACCGACACGTTCGGCGCCGACTTGTTCGCGAAGTCGCTGTAATTCTGTTCGACCGTCGCCGCGAGCAGCCGTCCGCGCGCATCGAACGGCAGGCGCGTGCGCAGGTTGACGATACCGGAAATGCCGCCCTCGATCATGTCGGCGCTTGGGCTCTTGTAGACATCGACACCCGCCAGCAGTTCGGCCGGCACATCGGCAAAGCTCAGGCCGCGGCCATTGTTGGCGGTGAAGGTGTCGCGGCCGTTCAACTGGCTGCGCGTATAGGTCAGGCCGCGCACCACGACGCCGCTGCCCTCGACCGAGAAACGGTCGGGATTGTTGCCCGCGGCGAAGCGGGTGATCGATACGCCGGGAATGCGTTGCAGCGCCTCGGTGACGCTGCGATCGGGGAGCGCCCCGATGTCCTGCGCGGATACGCTGTCGACCACGACATCCGCGTCCCTCTTCTGGTTGCGCGCTGACTCGATGCTGGCGCGAAGGCCGGTCACCACGATGTCGGCTCCAGCCGCATCGTTCCCAGCCGCGCCGCTGGTCTGGCCATCGTTTACCTGCGAGTCCTGACCAGTCTGCGCGACTGAAGTCGGACCAGTCTGCTCCGGGGCCGGCGCCCCCGCCGGATGGGTCGGCGCACCCTTCGCGGGCGTCGGCACGGCCTGGGCATAAGCGGTTGGACAGGCTGCGGTAAGAGCCGCCAATGATACGCCACAAAAGAAGCTCAGCCGCCCGCCCAAGATCGGCGTCAGCTGCAATCGGTCCCCTTTGGTTACCCTGTCCATCTCCCGCTCCATTTTTTGTCCTACGTTGTCGTGCCAATTTACCGTATTGGTCGGGCCACTTGTCAAGCATTAATGTGATGCGGGGCGTTCTGTCGGCCAAGCGCGCTCTGTCAGCCCTCCCTGCGGATGCAGAAAGAGGACGTTAATAGACAGAGAATAAAAGCATAATTGACGAAGAGGTGTTATGCGACCTTGCTGCCGGCTTGTTGTTGGTAAGACCAATGCTTCACTTTATGCCACCGGTGTCAGGCCACGCCGGTCTTGAGCAGGCCGGCGACAGTGTCGCGCCATGCGTCCGACTCGTTGCGCGCGCGCCATTACTTCCGGCGCCGCGATCGGGCGGGCCACGAACTGGGTGGAAAAGGGGTCAGAGTGATTTATGGCCCGCGCGATCTCGCGCGATAGGGCGCGATTGCGCGCGTGGCGAAGCCCCCTCGATTCAACCGGCAAGGCTGCCTCGGCTATCCTGCGCTGTTGCCCTCGACGCGATGACGCCGTCGAACCGGGAGAGTCAGCATAAGGCCGGAGTCCAACATGCGCGCGATGAAGAGTGTCAGTACCGATCGACCGATTCTCATAATTCCGCAACTATCCGTCTATTCTACGGATGTATTTCCTTGCCGAACTGAGGAAGAACCGCACCTCAAAGGGCACACATCGCATGTGAATAGGAATCCTCTTCATCGCCCTCCAAGTAACGATGTGAAAAAATCGGGGTCGACGTTGAGTGGCAAAAATGGCTTTTTACTGTCGACCCCGCAGTATCGCCATGGCCGCTTTACTTGCCTTCACTCCAACACAGTCCCGCCCCAACGGCGGCAGCGGCGTACCTCAGTTCCGCGGCGCCTGCCGCCGATAACTCAGCGCTTCCGCCACATGGATCCGCCCCACCCCCTCGCTCCCGGCCAGATCGGCGATGGTCCGCGCCACGCGCAGGATGCGGGTATAGCCGCGCGCCGACAGCCGCATCGCCTCCGATGCCTGGGCGAGCAGTTTCCGCCCCGCCTCGTCGGGCGTCGCCACCGCTTCCAGCAGCACGCCGTCCACCTCGGCATTGGTGCGGATCGGGTGGTCGGCATAACGCGCCGCCTGGATCGCCCGCGCCGCGGCCACGCGCGCGGCGACTTCCGTCGACCCTTCCGCCGGCGGCGGCAGCACGAGATCGGCGGCGCTCACTGCCTGCACCTCGACATGCAGGTCGATCCGGTCGAGCAGCGGCCCCGAGACCTTGGTCTGGTAATCCGCCGCGCAGCGCGGCGCGCGCGAACAGGCGAGCGACGCATCGCCGAGATGCCCGCAACGGCATGGATTCATCGCCGCGATCAGCTGCACGCGCGCGGGAAAGGTCACATGCGCATTCGCCCGCGCGACGCTGACGGTGCCGGTCTCCAGCGGCTGACGCAGCGAATCGAGCACCGCGCGCTGGAATTCCGGCAATTCGTCGAGGAACAGCACGCCGAGATGTGCGAGGCTCACCTCGCCCGGCTTCACCTTCAGCCCGCCGCCGACCAACGCCGCCATCGACGCCGAATGATGCGGCGCACGGAACGGCCGGGTGCGGGTCAGCCGCCCGCCGCTGAGCGTCCCGGCCACGCTCGCCACCATCGACACTTCGAGCGCCTCGGCCGCGTCGAGCGGCGGCAGGATGCCCGGCAGGCATGCCGCCATCAGCGATTTGCCCGCGCCCGGCGGGCCGACCATCACCATATTGTGGCCGCCGGCCGCGGCGATCTCCAGCGCGCGCTTGGCGGTCTCCTGCCCCTTCACCTGCGCGAGATCGGGGCCGAACCCCGCTTCCTCGACCTCGCCCGGCTGCGGCGGGGAGAGCAGGCCATGCCCCTTGAAATGATTGAGCAGCGCGAGGATGTCGGGCGCGGCCAGCACCTGCACGCCCGCCGCCCAGGCAGCTTCGGATCCCTGCGCGGCCGGGCAGACCAGCCCCTTGCCGATCTCCGATGCATGCAAGGCCGCCAGCAACACGCCTGGCGAGGAAGCCACGCGCGCATCCAGGCCAAGCTCACCCACCACGACATAATCGGCCAGAGTCTCGGCATCGACCACGCCCATCGCCCCGAGCAACGCGAGCGCGATCGGCAGGTCGAAATGCGACCCTTCCTTGGGCAGATCGGCCGGCGACAGGTTCACCACGATGCGCTTGGGCGGCAGCGAGAGGCCCATCGCCGCGATCGCCCCGCGCACCCGCTCGCGGCTCTCCGCCACCGCCTTGTCGGCCAGCCCGACCACATTGAACGCCGGCAGGCCCGGGATGAGCTGGACCTGCACTTCGACGGCACGCGCCTCGAGCCCGAGATACGCCACCGTCGATACGCTCGCGACCATAATGCCCCCGATTTCCCCCGAAGAACGTTGGTCATACGCAATTTTGTCCGGGAAGGAACCGCCCCCTCCCGACAGGAACAGGAAGAGTGTCTTGTCAAACCAACACACCGTGCCCACATCAAGTCCCATGCGCAGTACACGCCATCCGACGATCCGCTTCTGCCTCTTCTGGCTGGGCGTCCTGCTGGTGATCGCGACGCCGCTGGTCGGCGTGATCCCCGGCCCTGGTGGCGTGTTCGTGTTTGCCGGCGGGCTGGCGCTGATGCTGCAGAACTCGCACTGGGCGAAGCGGCGCTTCGTGCACACCAAGCGCCGCTGGCCGAAGCTCGGCCACTATGCCGATATCGGCCTGCGCCGCGCGAGCGCCCGCCGTCGCCGCGAACGCGACCGGGCGCCCCTGGAACGTTGACTAAGCCGCACTCTTTGCCTAAGGGCACCCGCTACGAGGCCGTCCGCGTGGCGGCCCTTTTCTATTCAGACGACCAGGGAATGAACGATGAAGCGGACCTTTCAGCCGAGCAATCTGGTGCGCGCGCGCCGGCACGGTTTCCGGTCGCGGATGGCGACTCCGGGCGGCCGCAACGTGATTCGCGCTCGCCGCAATCGCGGCCGCAAGAAGCTGTCGGCCTGACCACGCTCCGTGTCCGCCGCGATTTTCTCGCGGCGAATGCGGGAAAACGCGCACCGATGCCGGGCTTCGTCCTGCTCGTGCGCGATCGTGCCGACGGCGATCCGTCGATGCGAATCGGGTACACCGTCACCAAGAAGATCGGCAATGCGGTCGTGCGCAACCGCATGAAGCGCCGCCTGCGCGCGCTCGCCCGCGATCTGCTGCCCGAATCGGGCATTCGCGGCGCGGACCATGTGCTGATCGGGCGCAACGGCGGCATCGAACGCGACTTCGCGCAGCTCCGTGCCGATCTCGCCAAGGCGCTGACGAAGGTGGCGCGGTGACAATCCCCACGCCTGTCATGCCGGAACACTTCCGGAGCGACGGCTTGGCGGGTTCCGCACCATGCTGACCCGCCTCCTCATCGCCCTGGTCCGTTTCTGGCAGATCGGCCCATCCGCCATCCTGCCGCCCAGCTGTCGCTATCAGCCGACCTGTTCAAGCTATGCAATCGAGGCCCTTCGCCGCTATGGCGCGCTGAAGGGCGGGTGGCTGGCGGCAAAACGGATCGGACGGTGCCATCCCTGGGGCGGGTTCGGTCACGATCCGGTTCCCTGAAGCAATGCAAGACCAGACGCCTATCATGAGCGGGACATCACTCACGTGAATAACGACAACAAGAATTTCATCCTGTTCGCGGTGTTCGCCGCGCTGATCCTGTTCGGCTGGCCGATCGTGACGGCAAAGTTCTTCCCGGCGGCCAACCCGCCGGTCACCAAGATGGTGGACGGCAAGAGCAAGGTCGTCCCTGCCCCCGGCACGAGCCCCGCCGCAGAGGGCGCCGCCGCGGTGCGCGACCTCAAGACGGTGCTGGCCGAGAGCCCGCAGCGCGTGCAGATTCAGACGTCGAAGCTGCGCGGCTCGATCAACCTGAAGGGCCCGCGCATCGATGACCTGGTGCTCGTCAACTACAAGGAGACGATCGCCAAGGATTCGGTGCCGATCCGCCTGCTCTCCCCGTCCGGTGCGCCCGAGGCCTATTTCGCCGGCTTCGGCTGGCGCGACGACGGCCTGAAGCCGCCGAGCGCCGATACCGTCTGGACCGCGAGCAGCCCGATCCTGGCGCCCGGCAAGCCGGTGACGCTCGACGCCGCCAATGCACAGGGCCAGCATTTCCGCATCGAGATCTCGGTCGACGACGATTACATGTTCACCATCCGCCAGACCGTCGCCAACAACGGCGCGGGCGCGGTACCGGTCGCGACCTATGGCCTGGTGAACCGGACGGGTGTGTTCAAGGATCCCGATACCTGGACGGTGCAGATCGGCCCGATGGCGGTCTATAACGGCAAGGCCGATTACGGCATCAACTTCAGCGACGTCGACAAGGCGCCGGAAAAGTTCACCACTACCTCGGGCTGGCTCGGCTTCACCGACAAATACTGGCTGACCGCTCTCGTCCCCGACAAGGCGCAGGCGTTCGACGGCCAGTTCCGCGCCGGCGCCAACAAGGCGTACCAGGCCGATTACGCGATCAACCCGAAGCTGCTCCAGCCCGGGCAGCAGGTGACCCAGACCTCGAACTTCTTCGCCGGTGCAAAGGAAGTGCGCCTGCTCGATCGCTATACCGACAAGCAGGGCTTCACGATGCTCGATTACGGCATCGACTGGGGCTGGTTCCGCATCATCGAGAAGCCGATCTTCTATTATCTCGACCTGCTGTTCCGGCTGGTCGGCAATTTCGGCGTCGCGATCATCCTGCTGACCATCACGATTCGCGGCCTGATGTTCCCGATCGCCCAGCGCCAGTTCGCCTCCATGGCCAATATGCGCGCGATCCAGCCCAAGATGAAGGCGCTGCAGGAGAAGTATAAGGACGACAAGCCGCGCCAGCAGCAGGAGATCATGGCGCTGTACAAGGCCGAGAAGGTCAATCCGCTCGCGGGCTGCCTGCCGACCTTCCTGCAGATCCCGATCTTCTACGCGCTGTACAAGGTGCTGCTGCTGACGATCGAAATGCGCCATCAGCCCTTCGTGCTGTGGATCAAGGATCTGTCGGCGCCCGATCCCGCGACCATCCTCAACCTGTTCGGCTATCTGCCCTTCACCTTGCCGCATTTCCTGGCGATCGGCGTGATCCCGGTGCTGCTCGGCATCTCGATGTACTTCCAGTTCAAGCTGAATCCGGCCCCGATGGACGAGGCGCAGAAGCAGGTCTTCGCGCTGATGCCCTGGGTGCTGATGTTCGTGATGGCGCCGTTCGCGGTCGGCCTGCAGATCTACTGGATCACGTCCAACACCCTCACCATCCTCCAGCAGCGCCTGCTCTATGCGCGGCATCCGGGGATGAAAGAGGCGATCGCGAAATGACCCATGGCTGATCCCTTCACCCCCGAAATGATCGAGGTCGCGCGAAAGACCTTCGCCGGCCCGGTCGCCTTCCTGAAGTCGGCGCCAAAGCTCGAATTCCTGCCGGACGCGACCGTGCCCGAGGTTGCGTTCGCGGGCCGTTCCAATGTCGGCAAGTCGTCGCTGCTCAACGCGCTGACGGGCCGCAACGCGCTCGCCCGCACGTCCAACACCCCGGGCCGCACCCAGGAGCTGAACTTCTTCGACGTGGGCGATCCTCTCGCCTTCCGGCTCGTCGACATGCCCGGTTACGGCTTCGCCAAGGCGCCCAAGGATATCGTCAAGAAGTGGCGCTTCCTGGTGAACGACTTCCTGCGCGGCCGGCAGGAACTGAAGCGCGCGCTCGTGCTGATCGATGCGCGCCACGGCATCAAGGAAGTCGACCGCGAAATCCTCGAGATGCTCGACAAGGCCGCCGTCAGCTATCGTATCGTCCTGACCAAGGCCGACAAGATCAAGCCGACCGAACTCGCTGAGGTCGCCGCGCAGACCGCTGACGAAGTCCGCAAGCGCCCCGCGGCACATCCCGACATCCTCGAGACCTCGAGCGAGACCGGCCTCGGCATCCCTGAACTGCGCGCCGCAGTGATCGAAGCGATCGGCTGAGAATCCCTCTCGCGTCGATTCAACTTCCGTTGCATATCGCTACCCATAAAGAGGGAGAGACGCGATGACCATCACCACCGGCCTGCAGATCAGCTCGCTGATCACCCCCGAAGGCGAACTCCGCCTGACGCTGGACGATGTCGCGATTCCCGCGCCCGGCGCCGACCAGATCGTCGTGCGCATGGAGGCCTCGCCGCTCAATCCGTCCGATCTCGGGCTGCTGCTCGGCCCGGCCGACCTGACGACGATCGCGGCCAGCGGCCCCGCCGACCGCCCGGTCGTCACTGCGTCGGTCAATCCCGCTTTCCTCCCCTCGCTCCAGGCGCGGATCGGTGAAGCCATGGCGGTCGGTAACGAAGGCGCCGGCGTGGTGGTCGATGCGGGCGACGACGCGAAGCATCTGATCGGCCGCACCGTCGCGATCCTCGGCGGGTCGATGTATTCGCAATATCGCGTGATGCGCGCCGCCGAGGCACTGGTCCTGCCCGAGGGCACCACCTCGGCCCAGGGCGCGTCCTGCTTCGTCAACCCGCTGACCGCGCTCGCCATGGTCGAGACGATGCGCGGAGAGGGCCATACCGCGCTGGTCCACACCGCCGCTGCCTCCAACCTTGGCCAGATGCTCAACCGCATCTGCATCGCCGACGGCGTGCCGCTGGTGAACGTCGTGCGCAGCGAAGCGCAGGCGAAGATCCTGACTGATATCGGCGCGAAATATGTCGTCGACAGCACCGCCCCCGATTTCCGCAACAAGCTGATCGATGCGCTGATGGAAACCGGCGCGACCCTCGCCTTCGACGCCGTCGGCGGCGGTCCGCTGGCCGGGCAGTTGATCGCCGCGATGGAAGTCGCCGCGACGCGGAAAATGACGTCGTACAGCCGGTACGGTTCGACCACGCACAAGCAGGTCTATATCTATGGTGTGCTCGACACGCGCCCGACCGAGATCGGCCGCAACACCGGCATGGCCTGGGGCGTGGGCGGCTTCCTGCTCACCTATTTCCTGATGAAGGCCGGGCAGGAAACCGGCCAGCGCATGCGCGCCCGTGTCGCCGCCGAACTCACCACCACCTTCGCCAGCCACTACACCTCGGAAATCTCGCTGGCCGAGGCGCTTCAGCCCGAGACGATCGCCGCCTATGCGCGGAAAGCGACCGGCGAGAAGTTCCTGATCAACCCCAGCAAGGGCCTGTAACACCGCATCGGGCGCGGGAGTTGCCGCCCGCGTCCGGCCCGTCTATCCAGCCGCCCATGCTCAAGCTCATCATCGGCAACAAGGCCTATTCCTCCTGGTCCCTGCGCGGCTGGCTCGCGTGCAAGCAGTCGGGCCTACCCTTCGAGGAAGTGGTCGTGCCGCTCTACGACGCCGACTGGGACAAGCGCCGCGAAGGCGACGAGTTTGCCCCCTCCTCGGGCAAGGTGCCGATCCTGTGGGACGGTGATGCCGTGGTATGGGACAGCCTGGCCATCATCGAATATCTCGCCGAAAAGACCGAGCGCGCAAAGTTCTGGCCCGAGGACGACACCGCCCGCGCCATGGCCCGCTCGATGGCGGCGGAGATGCATTCGAGCTTCACCGCGCTGCGCCGCAAGCACAGCATGAACATCCGCCAGGTCTTCCCGCCCAAGCGCCCCGACGACGATGTGCTCGCCGATATCGGGCGCATCATGGAACTCTGGGCCCAGGCCCGCGCCCGCTTCGGTGGGACCGGCAAGTTCCTGTTCGGCGAGTTCGGCGCAGTCGACATGATGTACGCGCCAGTGGTGACCCGCCTGGTCACCTACGGCCTGCCGATCGCCCGCTTCGCCACCGGCTACATGGATGCGGTGCTGCAGCACCCCTTCATGCAGGACTGGATCGCCGGCGCGCAGGAAGAGGAATGGGTGATCGAGCAATTCGAGCAGCCGACTTCGGCGTAAGCGAAGTCGCCCCGGCGCAGGCCGGGGCCCAGAATCAAAAGGCGCCGACGATCGATTCAACCGCGGTGCGAACGCGTGCATGGTCCGAATCGCGCGGACCAGCACGCTCTTTCTCATGATGGTCGAAAAATCCGCGCTTCGCCCGTCCCCGCTACCGTGAAGATCAGCCCGGTTATTAGCGAGGAACAGGGCGCAAACCGCCGCTAGAAGTCCCCGCCATCCTTCCGCCGGAACCCCTTGCCCGCAAACAAATGCATATCGATGTCCGGATAATGGCAGTCGGTATCCGATGGCCGCCCGACCGCGACGAACACGCAATCCGCATCGCTGCGGTTCTGCAGCACATGGCCGTTGCCGTCATTCTTCGGGAAGGCCGCACAGGCGCCCGGGCGCATGACATGCTCGCCGTCATCATCGACCAGCACCGCCTCGCCCGCGATCATCACCAGGAACTCGTCCTCGCCCTCATGCCAGTGCCGCTGCGACGACCAGGCGCCCGGCTTCAAGGTGACATGGCTCACCCCGAAGTCGTTCAAGCCGGATGCCGGCGCAAGGCGGCGATACCAGCGGCCCTGGACTTTCTCCGAATGCGGCGGCGGATAGCCGGTCGCATTGGTCTGCGGGATTGTATCGAGATCGAGCTTGGGCAATGCCACCTCCATGGATGCTGAGACCAGATTGCCCGATGTCGTCGCGCTGACCAAGGCGCTGATCGCCTGCGAGAGCGTTACCCCTGCACAGGGCAGCGTGTTCGACGTCCTCGAAGCGGCGCTGGTGCCGCTCGGCTTCGGGGTGGATCGCTTCATCATCGGCGAGGCGCCGGACGGCCCAGTCGAGAACCTCCTCGCCGTACGCGGGAGCGGCGGGCCGCATTTCGCCTTTGCCGGCCATCTCGATGTCGTGCCGCCGGGCGCGGGCTGGACTAGCGGTGCCTTCGAGCCGGAGATCCGCGGCGGCCTGCTGCACGGACGCGGCGCGGTCGACATGAAGGGCGCGATCGCTGCCTTCGTCGCAGCGCTGGGCCGGGCGCCCGCCATGGGCACGCAAAGCCTGATCATCACCGGAGACGAGGAAGGCCCCGCCATCTTCGGCACCCGCGCGCTGATCGATCGCATGAGCGAGCGCGGCCTGAAGCCCGATTTCTGCCTGGTAGGCGAGCCCACCTCCGTCGCGCGGCTCGGCGACATGATCAAGATCGGGCGGCGCGGCTCGGTCAATATCTGGATCGACGTGCCCGGCCGGCAGGGCCATGTCGCCTACCCCCATCTTGCCGACAATCCGATCCCGAAGCTGGTCACGATCCTCGCCGAGATCGACGCGATCGTGCTGGACCAGGGCAATGAATGGTTCCAGCCCTCCAATATCGAGGCGACCGACATCACCGTCGGCAATCCCGCGACCAATGTGATCCCAGCGCACGCCTCGGCGCGGCTCAGCATCCGCTACAACGACCTGCACAAGGGCGATGACCTCGCCGCGCGGATCGAGGAGATCGTCCACCGCCACGCCCCCGAAGGGAAGATGATTGCGCGGGTCTCGGGCGATGCTTTCCTTACCGCCCCAGGGGCGCTCTCGACGCTGATCGGCGACGCGATCGAGGCACAGCAGGGCATCCGGCCGGAACTGTCGACCACCGGTGGGACTTCCGACGCGCGCTTCCTGTCGGCGCTCTGCCCCGTCGTCGAATTCGGCCTGATCAACGCGACGATGCATAAGCTCGACGAAGCGGTGGCGATCGACGACCTGATCGCACTGACCGACATCTACGCCGATATCATCGGGCATATCGGCGCGTCAAAAAGCACCAGTTAAGCGATTCAGATGACTCGCGATTCCCCGCGACTCGTGGTGACTCCTAGGTTTTTATAGACGGGAGTCGCGCACCCGCGTAATGTTCGTTTAACCATAACGGTAACCGGACATGCCCATCGAACCCTGGTTCATTGTCGCGATCGTCTGCAGCCTGGGGGGGTATGCCGTTTATCTGACCGGCCTGCGTCGTCAGTTGGTGCAGCCCAATCGAGCCTCCTGGCTGATCTGGAGCGCGGCAACCGCGGTCGAGGCCGGCACCTACGCGGCCGTCAATCCGGGCGCGTTGCAAAGCTGGGTGTTCGCCCTCGCCTCGGTCGCCTGCATCGTCGTGACGATCGGCATCTGGCGCCGCTCCAACTGGGCCGCGCCGTCGCGCGGCGAGATGATCTGCATGGCCGCCTGTCTTGCCGCGCTCATCGTCTGGATCATCTCCAGCAACGCCTTCTGGGCACATATGCTCGTCGTCGCCGCGGTGCCGGTCAGCTTCTGGCCGACCTGGGAAAGCGTGTGGCAGGATCGCGCGCGCGAGCGTTCGCCCGCCTGGGGCCTGTGGACGGTCGGCGATCTCGCCACCCTGATCGTCGCGACCCGCAGCGGCGATCAGCATGTCGGCGAATATGCCTATTTGTTCGTCGAGCTGGCCTGCCATGCCAGCGTCTGGTTCATGGTCGGCCTCGCCACGATCAACCCGCTGCGCTCGCTCGGCTTCCGCAATGGGCGCTTCTACATCCTCGACGCGTACAGCCCCGCCGCGAACCTCTTCTCGGTTGGTGAGACGCATCTCGGCAAGACGGTCTATGCCGCGCTCGGCTTTGCCGAGGGCGACACCATCATCCGCTTCACCGGCCGCCGCTTCCGCGCCGATCGCGTGCCCAGCCTGATGCGCGGATCGAGCGACCGCTTCGTCCAGGTCACGCCCGATCACTATATGGGCCCGTCGGGGCGGATCGACGACCTGATCAACCATAGCTGCGCCCCCAATGCCGGCCTGCGCTTCGCGGTCGACGGCGTGTTCCTGGTCGCGGTGCGCGACATCGCGCCGGGCGAGGAGATCGCCTGGGATTATTCGACGACGCTCAAGGAATCGAACTGGCACATGATCTGCCAGTGCCGCAGCCCCGACTGCCGCCGCGTGATCGGCAATTTCGAAACCCTGGCGCCGGAACGGCAGGAATGGTTCCGCGCCCGCAACCTGGTCGCGCCCTATCTCCGGCGGAAGGATATGGTCGAGAAGCGGGATCGGGCCGCCTGACCCCATTAAAGCCCCTCCCTTTCAAGGGAGGGGTTGGGGGTGGGCGCGCGCGTCCGCGCGCTCAAAAGACTCAACAACCTCCGCGCAAATAGCGCCGATCGGGGCATCGAGCCCCGCTCGCCGCTGCCCCACCCCTTGCCCCTCCCCTGAAGGGGTGGGGTTAGTGTCTGGCAATCATATCTCTGATCCGCGCCGCCAGCGCCTCCATCGAGAACGGCTTGGTCACCAGCTCCATCCCCGCATCGAGCGGCCCGTCGCCAACTACCGCATTCTCCGCAAACCCGGTGATGAACAGCACCGGTATGCCCGGCCGCGCTGCTCGCGCCGCGTCCGCCACCTGCCGGCCGTTCATCCCGCCGGGCAGGCCGACATCGGTGACGAGCAGGTCGATCCGCGCCTCCGACTGCAGCACGGCCAGCGCCTCAGGCCCGTCGCCGGCCTCGATCGCGGCATAGCCCAGTTCGCCGAGGATCTCGGTCACAAGCATGCGCACCGCGGGCTCGTCGTCGACGACCAGCACCGCTTCGCCCCGGTTGCTGCGCGGCGCCTCGCGCGATCCGCCGGTCTGGCCGTCATCGTCGATCGGGCCGTCATGGCGCGGCAGATAGAGGCACATGGTCGTGCCCTGCCCGACCACTGACTCGATTCGCACCTGCCCGCCGGACTGGCGCGCGAAACCGTAGATCATGGAGAGGCCAAGCCCCGTACCCTGCCCCATCGGCTTGGTCGTGAAGAAGGGATCGAACGCCCGCGCGATCACCTCCGGCGTCATGCCGGTCCCGGTGTCGCCGACGCATAGCGTCAGATACGGTCCGGGAATCAGGTCGCGTTCCCGCGCCGCCTTGTCGTCGAGCAGGACCATGCCGGTCGCGATCGTCAGCCTGCCTCCGTCGGGCATCGCGTCGCGCGCATTGATGCACAGGTTGAGCAGCGCGTTCTCGAGCTGGTTGGGGTCGACCAGGGTCGGCAGCGATCCCGCCGCGCTGGCCACCTCGACCTGAACGCCCGGCCCGACCGTGCCGCGAACCAGATCCTCCATGCCCGCGACCAGCCGGTTGATGTCGATCGGCTTGGGGTCGAGCGGCTGGCGCCGGGCAAAGGCGAGCAGCCGGTGGGTCAGCGCGGCGGCCCGCCCCGACGCGGTCTGCGCGACGCCGATATAGCGCGACAGATCGGCGACCCGGCCCTGCTTCAGCCGCATCTGCATCATCTCCATCGCGCCCGAGATGGCCGTCAGCAGATTGTTGAAGTCATGCGCCAGCCCGCCGGTGAGCTGCCCGACCGCCTCCATCTTCTGCGCCTGGCGCAGTCGGTCCTCCAGCTCGCGCTGCCGCGTGACGTCGACACCAACACCGATCGCCGTCTCCGGCATCCCGTCCTCACCCAGCACGATATGGCTGCGTGTCATGATCCAGCGGATCGATCCGTCGGGGCGGAGTACGCGATATTCGATTTCGCCATCGTCGGTCGCATCGCGCGCATCGGCGATCGACTTCATCACCTTGGCGAGATCGTCGGGATGGATGCGCGCCAACACCTCCGTCATCGTCACGCCGCCCGACTGCTGCGACGCGTCGAAACCATAAAGTCGGGCAAAGCTCGCATCGCTGCTGAAACGGTCGGCGGCGACATCATAGGTCCACACCCCGACGCCATCCATCGCCTCGAGCACCAGCCGGGTCCGCTCCTCCGCGGCGAGCAGCACCTCCTGCCGGCGCCGCTCGTCGGTCACGTCGCGCGCAGTGGCGTAGATCCGCCCTTCAGCGAAATTGCCCCGCCAGGAAAGGGTGCGATAGTCGCCGTCCCGGGTCCTGAACCGGTTCTCGAAGCCGGAAACGGGCTCGCCCCGCGCAATCCGGGCGACCAGTTCCTGCGAGCGCTCGACGTCTTCGGGGTGGAGCATCCAGGCCAGGCGCTTGCCGATGATCTCATCGGCGGACCAGCCGAGCACGCGAGTCCAGGCCGGATTGACGCTCTGCCAGGTGCCGTCCGGGTCGGCGACGCCGAGCAGATCCTGGCTCACCTCCCAGATCCGGTCGCGCTCGGCGGTGCGATCAGCGACTTCCCCGGCAAGGCTCTCGTTCATCGCACGCAGCCGCGCGGTGGCCCGCACGCGCGCCACCGCGTCCCAGCAGAGCTGCGCCACCTCCTCGACCAGCGCGACCTCGCCCGGCGTCCAGGCACGCGGCTCGGCATGGCTCAGATAGAAGCCCGCTTCCCACCGCCCGTCACGGACCAGCGGTACACTCATCCCGGCGCGCGAACCGGTCGTATCAAGCGCGGCGTCTATGGGGCGCAGCGTGTCGGTCGGCGCACCGAAGACGAGCGTCCGGCCGGCGCGGATCACCGTGCCCAGTTCGGTGCCGAAGCTGGCCGACGGCACCGACCCCACCAGCGGAGGCAGCCCGCTCGCCCAGCATGCGCCATACTGGATGATGCTGTCGTCGATCACCTGGAAGAAGCCCGCGCGGTTGATCTTGAGCCTGCGCCCCACAGCCTCGGCGGTGAGCTGCATCACATCGTCGGGGTCCTGCTGCGCGCGTTGCCGCTCGACCAGCGCCAGGATGAACTCGCGCTCGTCCTTGGCGTGGCGCAGGGCCGCCTCGCTTCGCTTCGCCTCGGTGATGTCGAGCGTGACGCCCGAGAAGCGCTGCGGCCGCCCGTCCGGGCCGTTGCGGCTTCGCCCCTGCACTGCCAGCCAGCGCTCGGTACCGTCGGGCAGGACCAGGCGATATTCGGTCGAGACCGGGCTTTCCTGGACGAAAGCCGCCTGCATCACCTGGCTGAACGGCAGATAATCGTCCGGATGGATATGCGCGATATAGGCGGAGGCCGGCGCTCCCTCCCGCGCGAGCCTGGGGTCGACGCCGTAGAGCCGCGCCATGCGTTCGTCGCCGACCAGGATATCCCTGGCCAGGTCCCATTCCCAGG
Organism: Sphingomonas sp. GW821-FHT10F11; assembly: GCF_058809095.1. Lineage (NCBI taxonomy): Bacteria > Pseudomonadati > Pseudomonadota > Alphaproteobacteria > Sphingomonadales > Sphingomonadaceae > Sphingomonas > Sphingomonas sp. GW821-FHT10F11. The sequence goes on along the minus strand of NZ_JBXASH010000003.1, from coordinate 485,819 downwards.
TGCCGACATTGCCCGAGGCGGCGAGCGCCATGGTCAACCGCTCCTCGCTGGCGCGTGACGACGCCTCCGCCAGCGCCTGGGCGGTCATGTCATGGCCCTGGCTCATCACGCCCAGCACCACGCCATTCTCGTCGCGGATCGGCGAGATGCTGTAGGTCCACCAGGTATCGGTCATCACGCCATGCAGGACCATCGGGATGTGCTGGTTCGAGGTCGAATAGCCTTCGCCGGTCTCGAGCACCGCTTCGAGCTGCGGGCCGACCAGGTGCCAGCTATCGTACCGCACCTCGGCGGCGGGGCGGCCAAGCGCCCAGGGATGCCGATCCGCGGTCACCTTCGCCGAGGCGTCATTGTAGAGCAGCCGAAGCTCCGGGCCCCAATAGAGCGCGATCGGAAAGCTGGAATGGAGGCACAGGCTGACCGCGACCTTGATCGCCATTGGCCAGTCCTGTGGAGGGCCGAACGGGTGATCCGACCAGTCGAAGCCGCGGATCAGCGCGCCCATCTCCCCGCCGCCGTCGAGGAAGCCGAGCGCGGGCGTCACCGCCGGGCCGGTCTGCGCATCAGGAACGGAAGCCTTGGGCATCGGGCCTCGATCTGCACCGCGGCCGGCATGTCCGGCCATGGCCTCCCGTGAGCACTGGCCCCTTTCCTGTCAACAAGGCGTGAAGCGCGCGGGAGAAGGTTAGAGCGCCGCCAGGTCGATCTCCGCATGGCGGTCGAGCGTGTCGTTCGCCTCGGGCATCGGGTATTTCAGGCCGGTCGCGCAGTTGAACAGGACGACGCGTTCGTCTTCATCGACCAGCCCGGTGCGGAGCGCCTCCTTGTACGCCGCGAGCGTCGCGCCGCCTTCGGGGCAGAGCAGCAGCCCGTCCTTCTTCGCGGCATCGTCCACTGCCTTGAGGATCGCCGGATCGCCCACCGCCATCGCCTGACCGCCGCTCTCCCGCACCGCGCGCAGGATCAGGAAGTCGCCGACCGCCTTCGGCACGCGGATGCCCGCGGCGACGGTCGCCGCATCCTCCCAGCGTTCCGCATGCTCGACGCCTTCGTCGAACGCCCGCACGATCGGCGCACAGCCCGATGCCTGCACCGCGAACATCCGCGGCCGCTGCGAGCCGATCCAGCCGAGCTTCTCCAGCTCCTCGAACGCCTTCCACATGCCGATCAATCCGGTGCCGCCGCCGGTCGGGTAGAAGATCGCGTCGGGCAGCTTCCAGCCGAACTGAGCGGCCAACTCCAGCCCCATCGTCTTCTTGCCCTCGATCCGATACGGCTCCTTAAGGGTCGAGAAGTCGAACCACAGCCCCGCCGCCGCCCCCTTGCCCACGATCGCCCCGCAATCGTCGATCAGCCCGTTGACGCGGTAGACCCGCGCGCCCTGCAACGCGATCTCGCGCACGTTGATCTCGGGCGTGTCGTCGGGACAAAAGACGATCGTCTCGATCCCGCACCGCGTCGCATAGGCGGCGAGCGCCGCACCGGCATTGCCGTTGGTCGGCATCGCGATCCTCCTGACGCCAAGCGCCTTGGCCATCGACACGGCCATGACGAGCCCGCGCGCCTTGAACGATCCGGTCGGCAGCCGCCCCTCGTCCTTGACCAGCACGTTCGGCCCGCCGGAGCGCGGGATCGGCACCAGCGGAGTCTCGATCTCGCCCAGGCTGACCACGTCGCGCGTGGCGCGCACCGGCAGCAGCTCGCGCCAGCGCCACATGTCGGTCGGCCGCGCGGCGACCATAGCCCGCGGGATCATCGCGCGGAGCATGGCGAGATCGTAACGCACCAGCAGCGGCCGCCCGACGCGGGACAGGCCATGGAGGGTGTCGGCCTCGTAGCGCTCACCCGTCATCGAGCATTCGAGGTGCGTGACGAAGGTCGGGCGATCAGTGGTGAGGTTCTCGTTCATTGGCTTCGGACCATTTCAACGATGCTTCTTGTGACCAGGCCGGACAAGGTCTCCGGCAGCTTGGGGATTTCCGCGACGGATGCCGAGCGTTGATAATAGCGACTGACCTCGAAGCCGACCCCGAACGCAGCCAAAGTGACTGAGGTGTCCGCTTCGATCGTTTGGATCACCGATCTCAAGTGACGCTCCATGTACGTGCCGCCATTCTGCATCAGCGTCGAATCGTCGACCGGCGCGCCGTCCGAGATCACCAGCAACAGCTTGCGCGGCTCGGTACGCACCTTGAGCAGCCCATAGGCCCAGTCAAGCGCTTCGCCGTCGACATTCTCGCGCAGCAAATCCGGGCGCAGCATCACCTCCCAGGCACCCTCCGAAAGAGCCGTGCCGAAATCCTGATAGACGATGTGCAGCAGCGCGCAGAGCCGGCCCGGGCGCTCCGGACGGCCGGCCTTCAGCCAATGCTGGCGCGGCTCTCCCCCTTTCCAGCCTAGCGTGGTGAAGCCGAGCAACGCGGTGTGCAGACCCATCGCGTGGAGATTATCGGCCAGCCACCGCGTCGCGGCGGCGGTGTGACGCATGCCATCGCCGCGCATCGACCCTGACTGGTCGACCAGGATGCAGACCGCCCAGTCCCTTGGCGCCGCCGCGGCGAGGTCGGCCGCGAGTGCCTGACGCAGCTGCTCGGAGCGATCGCGCGTGTAGGTGGCGAGGATCGCCCGGGAGGCATGGACCTCTTCGGCCCACAAGTCGGGATCGCGGAGCGCTCGGATCTGCGCACCATCCAGGCGATGGCCTCGTAGCGCCGCGGGCACGTCCTTCGCCGCCAGCGTCCGGTCGTGGTCGCGCGTATAGACGCGGTACGGGTCGCCGATATCCTCGACGGCGATGGTCTTTTCCCGTCGCCACCCGCCCCGCCGGGCCACCAGCCAGTAGATCAGCCCGCTAAGGAAAAGCGGCAGGGCCAGCCTGAGCCATTCGCCCAGATCGCCCCCCGCCGAATTCACTCGGGCTTCTTCGCCACCCCGACCAGCGCCGGGCGCAGCAGCCGGTCCTTGATCATGTACCCTGCCTGCATTTCCTGGACGATCGTGCCGGCCGGCTTGTCGCTGGGCAGCTCGAACATCGCCTGGTGGAAATTGGGGTCGAGCGTCTCGCCGAGTGTGCTCATCTTCTTGATGCCGTGGCGCTGGAACACCGATTCAAGCTCGCGGCCGGTCGCTTCCAGGCCGGCAACGACGCTCTTCAGCTTCTCGTCGTCGCGCAGCTCGGCCGGGATCGCCTCGAGCCCGCGGGCGAGATTGTCGGCGACCGACAGCAGGTCGCGTGCGAACGCGGTCGCGGCATAGGCACGCGCATCGGCCGCTTCCTTCTCGGCGCGACGGCGGACATTCTGTGCCTCGGCATGAGCGTACAGCACCGCCGATTTCGCTTCGGCCAGTTCGGCCTCGAGCTTCGACATGCGATCATGCTCGGCAAGCTCGGGGGCATCCTGCGCAGTCTCCTCGCGCAGGTCTTCGGCGGTGGGCGTTTCGATCTTTTCGTCTTCGATCATCTTGTGTCGCTTCGATCCTGTTAGGGCATGAGCCGCGCGAGTGTCGCGGCAGTGAAATCCACCATGGGCACGACGCGGGCATAGTTCAACCGAGTCGGCCCGATTACCCCGACCACGCCGACCACGCGTCCATCAAGGCCGCGGAACGGTTTCGCAATGACGGATGACCCCGAAAGCGAGAATAATTTATTCTCGGCGCCGATGAAGATGCGGGTCGCATCGCCGGCGCCGGCGCTGTCGAGCAGCCGGGCGATATCCTGTTTACCCTCCAGATCGTCGAGCAGATCGCTGATCCGCTCGAGGTCGGCCGCGGCGGCCGCGTCGATCAGCCGGCCCTGGCCGCGCACGATCAACACCGGGCGGCGATTGCCGTCCTCGCTCCAGATCGCCAGACCGCGTTCGACCAGGGCGCGGGCGACGGTGTCGACCAGCGCGCGCTCCTCGCCGATCTCGCGCTCGATCCGGGCGCGCGCCTGGCCGATGGTCAGGCCGGAGAGCATCGCGGTCATGTAATTGCCCGCCTCGACCAGCGATGAGGACGACACGCCGGGGGGAAGATCGATCACGCGGTTCTCGACCGATCCATCCTCGGCGACGAGCACGGCGAGCGCCTTATCGGCGGAGAGCGGCACGAAGCTCATCTGGCGCAGCACCAGCTCGCGCTTGGGGACCAGCACCAGCCCGGCACAGGCCGACAAACCAGAAAGCGCTGCGGTGGTCGCGGCGAGCGCTTCCTCGACCGGCCCGACCTGCGACACGCGCGATTCGATCGCGGCGCGCTCCTCGGCCGAGGGTTCGAGCGCCTGCATCATCCCATCGACGAACAGGCGCAGGCCGATCTCGGTCGGCAGCCGCCCCGCGCTGGTATGCGGCGAGGCAAGCAGGCCCAGCTCCTCGAGATCCTGCATCACATTGCGAATCGAGGCCGGCGACAGGTTGAGGCCGGAGAGATGCGCAATCGTCCGCGACCCGATCGGCGCGCCGGTATCGAGATAGCTTTCCACCACCACGCGAAACACATCGCGCGCGCGCTCGTTGAGCTCAGTGATCGGGGGGGCGGACATGGGAGTCATGTAAGGGCGGACGATGCGCGTCTCAACGCCGCTTGTCATCCCCGGCACTGGCCGATCATTCTGCGGCGCTTCACTTCTTCCACCCGACCATATCGTCAATCGGCAACAGAAGCGGCGCCTCGCTCATCGCCACGGCGATCGGATTGTCGCCGTTATAATTGTTGCACCCATAATAATATTGGAACTGCTGGATATCGCCCGCCGCGTTGCGCCAGGTGACGGTGACATAGGGGCTGTCGGTACCGGACTGCTCGCAACCCGGATCGCCGTCGACGATCCGCCACAGGCCGCTTTCGGGACGGAAGGGCGCGATCTTCTCGCTGAAGGCACGATAGTCCTTCGCGGTCAGCCAGAAGAGGTGCCTGCCCTCCATCGCGGTGAAACGTCCGCCGACGAAGGTGCCGTAGCCGCTGGGCTGCACCGTCACCTTGTAGACCGGGCAGCGACCGAAGCATTGGCTGGTTTCATAGGTGATCGCCTCGCCCTTGACCGACGCCGGAATCCCCAGCCCTTCTTTCGCCTGCGCGCATCCCGCGAACAGAAGCGCCGCAGCAACGATCCATCGCATCGCCATCATCACCCCGTCATGGCCGCGCGCAGGAGACTGGCGCAATCCCCGATCGCCGTCTAGGTGGCGAGGCCCAGTTTCAGGAGATTCCCCCATGCGCCCATCCGGCCGCGCCCCCGATCAGATGCGCACGATCACGATCGAGCCGCGCTTCACCCGTCATGCCGAAGGCTCCGTGCTGATCGGCTTCGGCGACACCAAGGTGCTGGTGACTGCCTCGGTCGAGGAGAAGGTCCCGCCGTTCCTGCGCGGCAAGGGTGAAGGCTGGGTCACCGCCGAGTACGGCATGCTCCCGCGCGCTACCCATACCCGCGGTCAGCGCGAGGCGGCGAAGGGCAAGCAGTCCGGCCGCACCCAGGAGATCCAGCGGCTGATCGGCCGCAGCCTTCGCGCCGTCACCGACATGAAGCTGCTCGGCGAGCGCCAGATCGTGCTCGATTGCGACGTGATCCAGGCAGACGGCGGCACGCGCACTGCCTCGATCTCGGGCGCCTGGGTCGCGTTGCGGCTCGCGATCGACGGGCTGCTCGCTTCGGGCAAGCTGACGGTCGACCCGCTGAGCCAGAAGGTCGCGGCGATCTCCTGCGGCATCTATAACGGCACGCCGGTGCTCGACCTCGACTATGACGAGGATTCGAACGCCGATGCGGACGCGAACTTCGTCCTGCTCGAGAACGGCAACATCGCCGAGGCACAGGCGACCGCCGAGGGCGCGACCTATGACGAGGAAGCGCTGCTCCGCCTGCTCCGCCTCGCGCGGATCGGCTGTTCGGACATCTTCGCCGCCCAGGCCAGGGCCGTCGCGAAATGACCGAAGTCCCGCCCCAGGCAATCCGCAAGCTCGCCCCCGGCAAGCTCGTCATCGCCAGCCACAACCCCGGCAAGGTGCGCGAGATCCTCGAAATGCTCGGCCCGTACGGGATCGAGCCGGTCTCGGCCGCCGAGCTGGACCTGCCCGAGCCGGAGGAAACCGGAACCACCTTCCTCGCCAATGCCGAGCTGAAGGCGCTTCAGGCAGCCGACCTGACCGGCTTGCCGGCGCTCGCCGACGACAGCGGCCTGTGCGTCGAGGCACTGAACGGCGATCCGGGAATCTTCTCCGCGCGCTGGGCGGGCGAAGGCAAGGACTTCCGGGTGGCGATGCAGCGGGTCAACGATGCGATCGAGGCGGTAGGCCCCGAGGCAAGCCGCGATGCGCATTTCACCTGCGTACTCGCGCTCGCCTGGCCCGACGGGCATGTCGAGTGGTTCGAGGGGCGGGTCGACGGCACGCTCGTCTGGCCCCCGCGCGGGACCGGCGGGTTCGGCTACAACCCGATCTTCGTGCCCGAAGGCAGCGAGCAGACCTTCGCCGAAATGCCCGATGCGAAAAAGGCGATCAGCCACCGCGCACGGGCATTCGATGCGATGATGGCGGCAGTGCTCTAAAACCCCTTTATGGGAACTGCCCGACCACGTTGCCCGGCGGCGTGTAGCGGCACACAAGATAGTCGTCCGTCGCATTGCTCGCCGTGGCGCAGCCGAACTGCGTGGTGCGGCGCCAGATGATCTGGGTGTAATGCGCCACATCCTCCCAGCGCCCTGTCACGCTGAAGTTCGGGGTCGGGCCACGGCGATAGTCGCGGCGTTCGTCGACCCAGTGGGCGGCCATTTCCTCGTAGCGATAGGCGCCGCGGGTGCCGGTCCAGAGATTCTCGCCCTGGCGCCCGGGTCCCGGGGGCTGTGCCGCATGTTCGAACTTGCCGGTGCGCGCCAGTTCGCGGGCATAGCGCTCGGCGTCAGCCGCCAGGGTCGGGTTCCAGACCAGCGCAGACACTCCGGCCGCGGCGCGGGCGCGGTTATGCGCGTCGATCATCGCCTGGCGCATCAGCGCCTCGCCGCGCGGGGCGACCCCTGAGAAGCCGCGCTCCTCGATCACCCGCTCGCTCTGGGGCGGGGCGGCGGCGGAGCAGCCCGTCAGCACCACCAGCGCCATCAGCAGAAACCGCATCTTCGCCCTGCCTCTTCCCTGGCCTCGTTCGCACGATCATATGGGGCGCGCATGACCGATCCCCAAACGCCGCCGCTCGCGCTCTATGTCCATTGGCCGTTCTGCGTGTCGAAATGCCCCTATTGCGACTTCAACAGCCATGTCCGCGCCGAGGTCGACCAGGCGGCGTGGCGCGCCGCCCTGCTCGCCGACCTGCATCACGAAGCGGAGCAGCTGCCGGGCCGAACGCTCGGCTCGATCTTCTTCGGCGGCGGCACTCCCTCGCTGATGCCGCCCGAAACGGTGGCGGCGGTGATCGAGGCGGCGGAACAGGCCTGGGGCTTCGCGCCCGATATCGAGATCACGCTCGAAGCCAACCCCTCCTCGGTCGAAGCGGCACGCTTCGCCGATATCGCCGCGGCGGGGGTGAACCGCGTATCGCTCGGCCTTCAGGCACTCGACGACCAGGCATTGAAGTTCCTCGGCCGGGCACACGACCAGACCGAGGGGCTGGCAGCACTCGACACCGCGCAACGGGCTTTCGAGCGCGTGAGCTTCGACCTGATCTATGCCCGGCCCGACCAGCGGCTGGCCGACTGGGAGGCGGAGCTGGCCCGGGCGATCGGCTTCGGCACCGAGCATCTGTCGCTGTACCAGCTCACCATCGAACCCGGCACGCGCTTCGCCACCGAGGCAGCGGCGGGACGGATCGTCATTCCCGACGGCGACAGCGCCGCCGACCTGTTCGAGGCGACGCGGGCGATCACCGCCTCCGCCGGCATCCCCGCCTATGAGATCTCCAATCATGCCCGGGCAGGTGCCGAGAGCCGGCACAACCTGACCTATTGGCGCTACCGCGACTATGCCGGGATCGGGCCGGGCGCGCATGGCCGGCGCGGCGGGCTGGCCACGGTGCGCCGCAAGAAGCCCGAAAACTGGATGAGCGCGATCGAGCGCAACCAGCACGGCACCGAGAGCGAGGAAGCGCTCGCGCCGCATACCCGCGCGACCGAAGCGTTGCTGATGGGGCTGCGCCTGCGCGAGGGTGTCGATCTCGCGCGGATCGCGCGGCTGGGCGAGACGAGTGTCGATGCCCTGATCCACTGGCCCGCCGCGGTCCGGTTACAGGAACAGGGGCTGCTTGTCCGAGACGGCGACCATCTGACCGTGACCGAAGCGGGCATGTTGTTGCTCGATGCGATCCTGCCCGAGATCGTCAACGACGCCGCCTGAGCGTCCAACAAAAGCGCCGTTTTCCGGTTTCTTTTTTTCTTCCGCTGTTATGTTGGATTTTGGCGGCTAATTACGCCTTTATTTCCAGTCACTTGCGCCGCGTTACCGCTGTTATGGATAACAGCGGAAAAAACAGCGGAAAATGCCGCATTTTTCCGCTGTTTTTTGGCTGGAATCGCGGAAAAACCGTCCAACACATCATCGACCATGAGAAAGAGCGAACCGGACGCCAGGCGCCCGATTCGCTCTTTGATCCTATGTCTCGCGGGCGATTTGAATCAGAAACCGGTCGGCGCCGGCGAGACCACCACGGTCGTCCCGGCCCGGATCTCCTGCACCTCGAGCGCGCGTTCGGCGACGCTGTCGCGGCCGAAGCGGAACGGGCCGTCGATACCGACGAAACCACCCGTATCGCGCAGCCGCGCCTCGGGGAACGGGCTGCCGACCGGCCAGTCGCGCGCGATACGCACCGTCAGCAGCACCGAATCATAGCCGAGGCTCGACAGCCGATAGGGCGCGGCACCGAAGCGGGCGCGGTATTTCGCGGCATATTGACGGTAGAGAGTGTCCGACACGCTGGCGAACCAGGCGCCGCTCAAGGTCGGCCGGCCCGTGATCGAGGTTTCCAGATTCCATTGATCGGTGCCCAGGATATGCGCGGTCGCCCCGCCGTTGCGGCGGATCAGCGGGACGGCGGTTGCCGCGGTCGCGCCGCTATCGGCGATCAGCACCGCGCCGAACGGTGCATTCTGCGCCAGGCGGGTGATCGCCGTAGTGATCGCGCCGGGTGCGCGGTCATAGGTCTGGAGCGAGCGCACCTGCCCGCCCGCGCTTTCGACCGAGCGCAGGAATGCGGTGGACGCACGCTCGCCAAAGGTGCCGTTGGGGACGAGCCCGGCGAAATCCGTGACGCCGCGCCCTTTGGCATAGTCGACCACGCGCTCGATCGCCTGGGCGGGCGCATAGCCCATCAGATAGGCGCCGTTGCCGGCGGCGGTCACGTCGTTGGAGAAGCTGATGACGGGCACGCCCGCACGCCGGGCGATCGGCGTCACCACGCGAACATCCTCGCCGAGCAGCGGCCCGAGGATCAGCTTGTTGCCTTCGGCCAGGGCGCGTTGCGCGGCGGCGGCGGCACCGCCATTGGTGTCGTAGGTGGTGATCCGCACCTTCTCGTTCTTCGTATCGAGCAGGGCGAGCTGGGTCGCGTTGGCGAGGCTCTGGCCGACCCCGGCATTGGTGCCGGTCAGCGGCACGAGCAGCGCGACGCGGTGGCGCGCGACGTCGACCGGGATGCCGGGCTGGATTTGCCCGCTATCCTGAACGGGGCGCGGCGGCGGCGGCGCGACGGGCCCGGGGCCGCGCGGAACGACTGACTGACAGGCGCTCAGGACCAGTGTGCCGGCGATGATTGCTGCACGAAGGAGCTTCGCTCCCCGTTGCGGTATCGATAGGGCCTCTGCCATGACTGCTCCAATGAACGCCGAACTCGCGCCCGGTCTCTATATCGTTGCCACCCCGATCGGCAATCTTGGCGATCTGAGCCCGCGCGCCGCGCATATACTCTCGAACGCCGCCGTAGTTGCGGTCGAAGACTCGCGTGTGACGGCGGGCCTGCTGCGTCATATCGGCGTCAAACGGCCAATGACACCCTATCATGACCATAATGCCGAACATGTCCGCCCGGGCCTGATCGCGCGGATGGGCAGCGAGGCGGTGGCTTTGGTGTCCGATGCCGGAACGCCGTTGATCTCCGATCCCGGTTACAAGCTGGTCCGCGACGCGCGGGCGGCGGGGCATCTGGTGGTGACGATTCCCGGCCCCTGCGCCGCGATCGCCGCGCTGACTCTCGCAGGACTCCCGACCGACCGGTTCCTCTATTGCGGCTTCCTGCCGCCCAAGGCGCAGGCGCGCGCGGCGGCGATCGCCGAGATCGGATCGGTGCGGGCGACGCTGGTGCTGTACGAATCGGGGCCGCGGCTGGGGGCGATGCTGGCGGCGCTGGCCGAGGGACTGGGCGACCGCGAAGCGGCGGTGACGCGAGAGATCACCAAGAAGTTCGAAGAGGCAGTGACGGGGACTTTGTCATCGCTGGCCACGCGCTATGCCGATGCGCCGCCCCGGGGGGAGATCGTCGTGGTGGTGGCGCCGCCGGGGGAGCCCGAGGCGGCTAGCGTGGACGATGCCGAGGCGGCGCTGGTGGAGGCTTTGACCCGCCTGCCGATGGCAAAGGCGGTGAGCGAAGTGGCGAAGAAGCTCGGGGTGGATCGCAAGGAGCTTTATGCGCGGGCGCTGGAGATGAAGGGGTGATGGGCCTCTTTCATTCCTCCCCCACAGGGGGAGGGGGACCGCCCGCTTCTTCAGCGGGTGGTGGAGGGGCTTGGAGCGCTGCCACGTTGCCGCGCTCCAAGCCCCTCCACCACTTCGTGGTCCCCCTCCCCGTTCCGGGGAGGAATTAGTGGTGCGCGACCGCCGTGTTGCCGAAGCTGCCGGCCGCCGTGGCGAGCGGCTGGCCGGGTGGTGGCTGCGGCTCAAGGGCTGGCGCATCCTCGACCGGCGCGTGCGCACGCCGGCGGGCGAAGTCGATCTGGTCGCGCGGCGTGGCAACCTCGTTGCGTTCGTCGAGGTGAAGATGCGCAAGACCTCGGCCGAACTCGACTTCGCGATCGACGAGCGGCGGCTGTCGCGGGTCGCGGCGGCGGCGGAGTTCCTGATGCCGAAATATGCCGGGCCGGGCGACGACATCCGCGTCGACGTGATCCTGCTCGCGCCCGGCACGCGGCCGCGCCATATCGAGAATGCGTGGATCGGGTGACTTCCGCGCGAGCGCACCCTACATCGCCGCCACCACCGCACGAACAAGAGGTCCCTAGATGCTCACCGTGGCCGTCCAGATGGACCCGCTCGATTCGATCAACATCGCGGGCGATTCGACCTTTGCGCTGATGCTGTCGGCGCAGGCCCGCGGGCATGAGCTGTTCCACTACACCGCCGAGGACCTGAACTATGCCGACGGCCGAGTCTGGACCAGGGCGCATCCGGTGACGGTGCAGCGTGTCGCCGGCAACCATTTCAGCTTCGGCGAGCCGATCAGCCTCGATCTCGGCAAAGAGGCCGATGTCGTGCTGATGCGGCAGGACCCGCCCTTCGACCTCGGCTATATCACCGCGACCCATCTGCTCGAACGCATCGCGCACGAGACGTTGGTGGTGAACGACCCGGTGAACGTACGCAACGCGCCGGAAAAGGTCTTCGTGCTCGACTATGCGCGTTTCATGCCGCCGACCCTGGTCACGCGGTCGCTCGACGAGGCGCGGGCCTTTCTCGCCCAGCACGGCGAGATCGTGGTCAAGCCGCTGCACGGCAATGGCGGCAAGGCGATCTTCAAGGTCGGCAGCGACGGCGCCAACCTCTCCGCGCTGATCGAGGTGTTCAACACCGCGTACCGCGAGCCGCACATGATCCAGGCCTTCCTCCCCGATGTGGCGAAGGGCGACAAGCGCATCGTGCTGGTCGACGGCGCGGTCGCGGGTGCGATCAACCGAGTGCCGGGCGCAGGGGAGATCCGGTCCAATCTCGCGGTCGGCGGGTCGGCCGAGAAGACCGTGCTGACGCCCGAGGAGCAGGAGATCTGCGCGGTGCTCGGGCCCGAGCTGAAGAAGCGCGGGCTGCTGTTCGTCGGTATCGACGTGATCGGCGGCAAGTGGCTGACCGAGATCAACGTCACCTCGCCCACCGGCATCGTCGCGATCGAGCGGTTCGACGGGACCGATGTGGCGGGCCTGATCTGGGATGCGATCGAGGCGAAGGTCGGGCGTGCTTGATTCTCCCCTCCCGTTTGCGGGAGGGGGAGTTTCAATGACCGAGTTCATCATCGATCTGACCGCCTGGGGCGGATATTTCGGCATCTTCCTGCTGATGGTGCTGGAGAATGTCTTCCCGCCGATCCCGTCCGAGGTGATCATGGGGCTGGGCGGCATCGCCGTCGCGCGCGGGCAGATGGAGGCTGTGCCGCTGATCGCGGTCGGCACGGCGGGGACGGTCGTCGGCAATTATTTCTGGTACGCGCTGGGCCGGCGCTTCGGCTATCTCGGGCTGAAGCCATGGGTCGACCGGCACGGCCGCTGGCTGACCGTCGACTGGCATGAGGTCGAGCGGCTCCACACTTTCTTCACGCGGCACGGCGAGTGGATCGTCTTCGTGTTCCGCTTCATGCCGGCCTTCCGCACGATCATCTCATTGCCCGCCGGCATGACCTGCATGCCGCGCTGGCGCTTCCTGCTGTGGACGGCGGCGGGCAGCATCGTGTGGAACTGCTTCCTGACCTGGGGCGGCTATTATCTCGGCGCGAATTTCCATCAGCTGGACCGGTTCATCGGACCCGGCGCGGTGGCGATCATGGCCGGGATCCTGCTGGTCTATGTCTGGCGCCTGTTCACCTGGAAACCGCGCCATTAGCACCCTCCTTCCTGGCTTTCCGGCGAAGCCAGTGTCCTGAGCCCGCGGAACCGCCGACAATCCCCTGGCGGCTGATTGGCTCAAGCCATCAGACTGGAATCATTCGATTCCGAAAATTGCCCTTTGCGCTTGCCATTCCTGCCGAAACGACCGAACCTTCTCGTCGGGAGGGGAAGATGATGAAACCAGGATTTTTTCTGGCGGCGGCAATTCTTGGCACCGCCACCGTTCCGGCACTTGCGCAAGATTCGGATGCTCCCGGCCTGGGTGAAGTCGTTGTTACCTCCAACCGGCTCAACGCGCGTTTTGCTCAACAGGATCGCCCCGTGGTCGGGCTTCGCAGGCAAGCCGATTCGGCGGTGCTGCAACTCGCGATCTCGTCGGACTCGCGCGATGAGGCAACCCGCAAGCGCGAAATTCACGCCATGTTGCTTGCGGCGCTCGATCGCGCCGCTGCCGCCGGGGTCGAACTGGTTACGGGCAACTTCGAACTGATCCCGATCACCAGGGCGAGCTACCAGGATCTGCCCCTGAGATCGGCGGGACGCGTGGATACCAGCCAGGCGAACCTCATGGTCAAGGTCAAGCTCGCCGGATCGACCGCCGCCGCGGAACAGCGCCTCGATGCCTTCATCAAAGCTGTTCCGCGTACGGGCCGCGGGACGATCGACAGGGCGGGCGTGTTGACGCTTACCATCGTCAACCCCGACCAGTATCGCGACGCGATCGTAAAGTTGGTGGCTGACAATGCCCGCCACTATGCCGCGATGTTCGGCCCCGACTATGCCGTCCAGGTCAGCGGCGTCGACGGGCAGGTCTTCTGGTCACAGGTGAGCGGAACCGATGTGTTCCTCTATGTGCCCTACCGCTACACGATCGTTCCCAAATGATTCTGATCGGAAAGAAGCAATGAAAGCATTTGCCTTCGCCGTTCTCGGCTGCCTGGCTTTTGTCGCTAGCCCAACCCTCGCGCAGGATGATAGCGGGGGTCTCGGTGAGATCCTTGTCACTGGCACGCGGCTAAACAGCCTTTCAGGACCCGCCACCGTCATCCAGCAGCCTCCGGTCATCGGATTGAAACGGATGGCGGATTCGGCGGTGCGGACCATAGAGATCGTCTCGGACTCGCGCGATGAGGGAATGCGGAAGCGCGAGGTCCACGCGATGCTGCTCGACGCGATCGACCGCGCGAAACGCGACGGATTCAGCCTTGTCACCGGTCAGTTCGAGCTGGTCGAGGTCACGCGCGCCAACTGGCAGGACCAGTTCCCCGCCCTCGCGGGCAAGCTCAATTCGACCGACGAAGACGCAGACGATGACGACGAAAACGGATCGGAGGCAGCGTTCGAGGATGATGGAAGCACGGCGACCGTGCGTTTGAAGGTGAAGACAAAACTGGACGGCTCGATTGGCAGCGCCCAGCAGAAGATCAACGGCTTTGTCAAATCCGTCCCCGCCACCGGTCGCTCGCAGATCGAGCAGAAGGGCGAACTGGCCCTCACGATCATCAATCCCGAACAATATCGCGACGAAATCTATCGCCGTATCGCCACCGGTTCCAAACACGCCGTCGAATTTTACGGACCGGACTATGGCCTGGACGTCACCGGCCTGGATGAAAGCATCGCCTGGAAGCAAGTGAGCAATACCGAGGTATTTCTTTACATTCCCTACCGATTTTCGATCAGAAAGTAATCTTCGATCATTTGAATCGCATTGGGTATATCGGCTGCGTTATTCTGATCGTCAGGCGCGCGGATGCGCGTTGCGATAGACGTCGAGCAGATGCGCGGCATCGACCGCGGTGTAGATCTGGGTCGAGCTGAGGCTGGCATGGCCAAGCAGTTCCTGCAGCGCGCGCAGGTCGGCCCCCCGCCCCAGTAGATGCGTCGCGAAGCTGTGGCGCAGCGCATGGGGGGTGGTCCGTTCGGGTAGGCCCAAGCGAATCCGCGCCGCCTGGACCGAACGGCGGATGATGCCGGGCGCCAGCGGCCCACCCTTGGCGCCGCGGAACAGCACGGCGTCACGCGCGATCGGCCAGGGGCAGATATCGACATAGGCCTCGATCGCCGCACGCACCTGGGGCAGCAGCGGGACGATCCGGGTCTTGTCGCGTTTGCCGGTCACGCTCAGCGTCTGTCCAAGCGGCAGCACCGCACCGGTCAGCCCGGTCGCTTCGCCGATGCGCAGGCCGGCGCCGTAGAGCAGCATCAACACCGCCCAGTCGCGCGCGCCGATCCAGGGCAAGGCGGCATTCTCCTCGACATCCTCGGCCAGCGCGACCGCCTCGTCGGGCGAGACGGGGCGCGGCACCCCCTTCTTGACGCGCGGCCCCTTCACCCGGGGCGTCGCCCCTGCCCCGCCGGCAAAGGCCAGAAAGCCGCGCACCGCCGACAATTCCCTGGCCGCGGACGCATTGCCCAGCCCCTCCCCGCGACGCTGCGCCAGATAGGCGCGCAGATCGGCGGCGCTGACCCTGGCGAGGGATTCGCGCGAGACGGGGCCACCCCAATGGCCTTCGAGAAAGTGGATCAGGCGGTTGGCCGTCGCCTCATAGGCGCGGATGGTATGCATCGATCGCCGCCGGTCGCGGCGCAGATGATCGGCGAATTCGGGGGCGAGACCGGACATGCTCCGACCATAGCGCCGAAGCGGTTGCTTGCGGAAGCTTTGCGCGAGGCCGCCGAGCCGCCATATGGGCGCCGTGTCCCGCGCCCGCGTCCTCGTCATGAATTCAGCGCTCGGCCCGCTCGATTACCGCATTCCCCATGGGATGACGGTCGAGCCGGGGTCGATCGTCGTCGCGCCCCTGGGGCCACGCCAGCTGATCGGCGTGGTGTGGGAGCCGGAGAATATGCCGTCCGACGCCGAAGTCGGCGACAACCGGCTGCGCAACCTGGTCGGCGTGATGCCTGTGCCGCCGCTCGGGGCCCCGCTGCGCAGGCTGATCGAATGGACCGCCAATTATTATCTCGCGCCACCCGCCTCGGTCGCGCGC
The DNA here is from genome assembly GCF_058809095.1 of Sphingomonas sp. GW821-FHT10F11. Lineage (NCBI taxonomy): Bacteria > Pseudomonadati > Pseudomonadota > Alphaproteobacteria > Sphingomonadales > Sphingomonadaceae > Sphingomonas > Sphingomonas sp. GW821-FHT10F11. The sequence goes on along the minus strand of NZ_JBXASH010000003.1, from coordinate 470,059 downwards.
ATGGCGCTTGCCTCGACCTCGGCACTCGAGGGCGGGCGGACCGTCACCGAATATCGCGCGACCGGTCTGGTGCCCGACCGGCTGACCCCGCAGCGCGAACAGGCGATCGAGCGGATCGGCGAGCGCCAGGGGCTGATCCGCGAACTTGCGCTGGCCGCCGATGTGTCCGACGCGGTGATCCGGGGGTTGGTGAAGACCGGCGCGCTGGAAGCGATCGAGGTCGATATCGACAGCCCGTTCCCGGTGCCCGATCCCGAACATGGCGTGCCGGCCCTGTCGCCGGACCAGCGCGCCGCCGCGCAGACACTGATCGCCAATGTCCAGGCGGCGGCATTCCAGCCGACCTTGCTCGACGGCGTCACCGGCTCCGGCAAGACCGAGGTCTATTTCGAGGCAGTCGCCGCCGCGATCCGCGCCGGGCGGCAGACCCTGGTGCTGCTGCCCGAGATCGCGCTGACCGAACCGTTCCTGCAGCGCTTCGCCGCGCGCTTCGGCGTTGCGCCGGTCGCCTGGCATTCGGGCCTGCGCCAGTCGCAGCGCCGCCGGGCATGGCGGGCGATCGCCAGCGGGCAGGCGCTGGTGACGGTGGGCGCGCGGTCCTCGCTGTTCCTGCCCTATGCCAATCTCGGCCTGATCGTGGTCGACGAAGCGCATGAGACAAGCTTCAAGCAGGAAGAAGGCGTGCATTATCATGCGCGCGACGTGGCGGTGATGCGCGGGCTGTTCGAGAAATGCCCGGTGATCCTCGCCTCGGCCACGCCGGCGATCGAGACCCGGCAGCAGGTCGCGCTGGGGCGCTATGCCGAACTGAAACTGCCCGGCCGCTGGGGCGCGGCGGAAATGCCGGCGATCGAGGCGATCGACCTGATCGCCAACCCGCCCGAGCGCGGCCGCTGGATCGCGCCGCCGATCGTGAAGGGCATCGAGGAGCGGCTCGAGCGGGGCGAGCAATCCTTGCTGTTCCTCAACCGGCGCGGCTATGCGCCGCTGACTCTGTGCCGGACCTGCGGGCACCGGTTCCAATGCCCCAATTGCACCGCGTGGATGGTCGAGCACCGGCTGGTCGCGCGGCTGGCCTGCCACCATTGCGGCCATATCGAGCCAGTGCCGCGCGCGTGCCCCGAATGCAGCAACGAGGATAGTTTGGTCGCGGTCGGGCCTGGCGTTGAGCGGATCGCCGACGAGGTGCGCGCGCTGTTCCCGACCGCCAAGACCGCGATCGTCACCTCCGACACGATCTGGTCGCCGGCCAAGGCGGCGGAGTTCGTCCACCGGATGGAGGCTGGCGATATCGACATCGTGGTCGGGACCCAGCTGGTCACCAAGGGCTATCATTTCCCCAATTTGACGCTGGTCGGGGTGATCGATGCCGATCTGGGCCTGGGCGGGGGGGACCTGCGCGCGTCCGAACGCACCTTCCAGCAGATCATGCAGGTCGCAGGAAGAGCCGGGCGTGGCGAGAAGCCGGGGCATGTCTATATCCAGACGCACAGCCCCGACGCGCAGGTGATGCGCGCGCTGGTGACCGGCGATGCCGACGCATTTTACGAAGCGGAGACCGAATCCCGCCGCGAGGCGGGCGCCCCGCCGTTCGGGCGCTTCGCCGGCATCGTGGTGTCGAGCGAGGACCAGGCCGCGGCGCAGGAGATCGCCACCCTGATCGGCCGCACCGCGCCGAAACTGGAGGCGATGGAGGTGTACGGCCCCGCCCCCGCCCCGCTTGCCATGCTGCGCGGGCGGCACCGGTATCGCCTGCTGGTCCATGCGCGGCGTGCGCTCGACGTGCAGGACGTGATCCGCGACTGGCTCGGCAAGCTCGACTGGCCGAGCAAGGTCAGAGTCGTGGTCGATGTGGATCCATACAGCTTTCTCTAGGACTTTCAGCTCGCTAGAAAGATGCTCATGACCTTTTGAGGTTGGGGGGATTTTGATGATTCGCAAAGTGATGGCGCCGCTGGTGGCGCTGGCGTGCCTCGTGCCGGGTGTAGCCCAGGCCACATGGCGCAAGGCGGAATCGACGCATTTCATCGTCTATAGCGAGGACGACGAAGCGACCATCCGCCGCCAGGCGGAACGCCTGGAAAAGCTGAACCTGATGCAGCATGTGATGACCGGGCTCGACAAGAGCAAGGACAAGCCCGGCATCAAGGTCAAGGTCTTCGTCGTCCGCAGCTATTACGACGTGCAGCAGACCATGCCGTTTCCGCAGGAAGGCGTGGCGGGCTATTACGACGCGAGCCCGCGTGGCCCCTATTCGGTGATCAGCCGCGAGAGCGATGCCGGGCACGGCTTTTCGTCGCAGCTCGTTCTGTTCCACGAGCTGACCCATCATTTCATGTTCCAGTATTATAACGTGGCCTATCCGCCCTGGTACGTCGAAGGCTTTGCCGAGTTTATCGGTGCGTCCAGGATCGACGACACCAACGACGCGATTCTGGGAACGATGTCGCAGAGCCGCTATTACACGCTGCGCCAGGAATCCTGGACGCCGGTTCAGGAGATCCTGGCAGCGCACAGCTATGACGACATGAAAGGCAATCTCGGCGCACTCTATGCCGAAGGCTGGCTGCTGACCCATTATCTCCATCTCGGCGGCAAGCGCGACGGGCAGCTCGCCAAATATCTGGCCGAGATCAACGCGGGCAAATCCTTCGAGGATGCGGCGAAGGAAGCCTTTGGCGATCTTGGAAAACTCAATTCGGAGCTGATCGCCTATAGCCGCCGCAACCGCCTGCCCGCGACCTACATCACCTTCAAGCCGATCTCGATCCCGCCGGTCACCGTCGAGGAACTGCCGGCGGACCGTGCCGCAATGGTGATGGACGACCTGAAGCTTTATGCCGGCATCGCCCGTCGCGATGCGAAGCAGTTTGCAACGAAGGTCCGCGCCGATGCCGCCAAGGGCGGCGAAACCCCATGGACCTTGCGACTGCGCGCCGAGGCCGACCGCCTGGCGAACGATCGTGCCGATTATGAGGCGTCGGTCGCCCGCTGGACCGCGCTGGCGCCCGACGATCCCCATGCACTGTTGAATCAGGCGCTGGTGAAGATGGACGCGTTGCGCGAAGCCAAATCGACCGACACCGCGGCCTGGACGGCCGCGCGGCGCCTCATGGTCAACGCCGCGCGCAAGGCGCCGGAAGATACCGTTATCCTGAAGGCCTATTTCGACAGCTTCGGCATGCAGGGCATCAAGCCCAGCGCCGACGCGCACAACGCCCTGTACAAGGCGCTCGACCTGGTGCCCGCGGCGGCCGAGATCCGGTATCAGCTTGCCGCCAGCTTCGAAGCGCATGGCGATATCAAGGATGCGATCAACGTCATCCGCCTCGCCGCCTTTACCGAGAAGGACAATCTGACGGCGAAGGAAAGAGCCGAACGCGACAAGGACGAGGAGAAGACGCGCCTGGCCGGAAGCGTGAAGCACGAAACGCCACGGGACATGCTCGACCGGCTGTTGAAGCTGCAGGGCGAGCAGGAAAAGGCAAAATGACACAATCATCGGGGGGGCGCATGTTTCGTACTATTCTTCTGGGCTTGGCCTGTCTCATCCCGTCCGCGGCAAGCGCCGAGTGGCAGGAAGGCACGTCCGAGCATTTCATCGTCTATGCGGACGACAAACCGGCCGATGTGAAGGCCATGACCACCCGGCTCGAGCGGTTCGACCGCGCCGTCCGCGTCGCGCTGAACCTCAAGGAGCGTCAGGTCGGGCCGAACGCACGGGTTGTCGTGTTCGTCCTGCCGACGATGGCCGACGTGCAGAAGATGCTGGGGGACAAGAATCGGAATGTCGGCGGTTATTATCGCCGTGAGATGCCATCGGGCCCCATCGCCTTCGTTCCGGCACAGAGCCCGTCGGATTCCGGCCAGACGCTAACGCCGCGCATGGTGCTCCAGCACGAATATACGCATCACCTGATGTATTCGAACTGGGGCGATGTGGTCTTCCCGCAATGGTTCAGCGAAGGGTTTGCCGAGCTGTTCGCGACGGCGCGGGAGCGGGATGACGGCAGCGTCGTGATCGGCGCGGTTCCGGGCTATCGCAGCTACGGCATCGACCGCATGAACGACCTGCCGGTCGAAAAGCTGGTGGCCGGCGCGCCGGATTCCCACGATACCATGCAGACCCAGATCTTCTACGGGCGATCCTGGCTGCTGACCCATTTCCTGATGTTCGATCCGGACCGCGCGAAGCAGCTCGCGGCCTATATCGGCGCGATCAACACCGGGAAAACGCCTGCGGAAGCGGCCAGCCTGATCGGCGTCGCGCCGTCACTCGACCTCAAGCTCAACGGCTATGGCGCGCGCAAGACACTTCCAGCCGCCACGCTCGCCGCTGCCAAATTGCCGATCGGCGAGGTTACGGTGCGTGCGCTTTCCCCGGGCGAGGCGGCGGTGATGCCTGCCAGGATGCGATCGCAGAATGGGGTCGACGCGAAGCTGGCCAGGGAAGTGCTCGTGCAGGCCCGGCAACTCGCCGCACCCTATCCCAATGATGCGGGCGCACAGAACGCGCTGGCCGAGGCGGAATTCGATGCGGGCAACCTGGCCGAGGCCAACGCCGCCGCCGACCGCGCCCTGGCGGCCGATCCGAAGTCGGTTCATGCGCTGATCTACAAGGGCAAGGCGCAGATGGAGATCGCCGAAAAGGCGCAGAACAAGGACCCCGCCGTCTGGACCGCGGCCCGGCGGTGGTTCCTGGCCGCGAACAAGATCGACCCGCTCTATTCCTGGGCACCTCAGCTCTATTTCGAGAGCTTCGGGCAGGCGGGCCAGGGCGCGCCGAAGAGTGCGCGCGACGCGTTGCTCTATGCCTATAAATTGTCGCCGCAGAATACCGTACTGCGGCTGGAGGCATCGCGGATATTCCTGCAGGACGGGATGACGAAGGAGGCACGCGTCGCGATCGAGCCGATCGCGTACAGCCCGCATGGCGGCGACCTTGCCGATCAGGCGAAGCGGGTGATCGCGGCACTCGACAGCGGTGGCACCGCGGCGGCGATCGCGGTGCTGCAGGCGGATAGCGCCAAGAAGAAGGAGGCGGACGACGCCAAGGCGAAACCGGGCGACAAGAAAAGCTGAAGCGTGCGCGACGATGGTTCGTCGCGCGCGTTTTCCCTGTCCCGGAGGGCCGGTTGATGTCAGAATCGCCGACGATGCCGATCGCCCTTTTCCCCGCCGCCCTGCGCCGTGCCCTTTTCGGCGCGCTGGCGCTGCTCATCGCCCTTGCCGGGGCCTCCGCGCCCGTGCGCGCCGACGACATCTCCGCCACCGGGCGCGGGGTGGTGCGGATCGTCACCATCGCGGTGGTCGATGACGAGGTGGTGGGGTTCGGCCATGGCAGCGGCTTCGCGATCACGCCCAACCGGATCGTCACCAACGCCCATGTCGTCGACCTGGCCAAGCGCTATCCCGACAATGTCGTGGTCGGCGTGGTCCCGTCCGAGGGCGCCAAGAGCTATGAGGGCAAGGTCATCGCGATCGATGCGGCGCGCGATCTCGCACTGATCGAGTTCACCGGCACGAAGCTGCCGACGGTCGCGCTCTATACCGGGCCGGTCGAAGAGGGCGCGCCGGTTACCGCGCTCGGCTATCCGGGCAATGTCGATCTGGCGACGGCGCGCTCCGCGGTCGACTATATCCATCCGCTGTCGCCGATCCGGTCCGAGGGCGTATTCTCGGGGCGGCGGACCATGTCCGGCGTCGATGTGCTGCTCCACACCGCGAACATCGCGCGGGGCAATTCGGGCGGGCCCTTGCTCGATCCGTGCGGGCGGGTGATCGGGGTGAACTCGTCCTTCGCCAAGGGCGAGGAAGGCGATTCGAGCTTCGGCTTCGCCATCGCCGATTCGGAAGTCGCGGCGTTCCTGCGCGAGGCGAAACAGGATTATCCGGCGGTCGGCACGGCCTGCACCTCCATCCTCGACCGGGTGAAGCAGGACAGCGAGGCCGATGCGCGGGCGACCGCCGAAGCAGATGCGGCGAAGCGGGAGGCGGCAGCCAAGGCGGCGGTCGCACGCGAGCAGGCGCTGGGCAATGCGCGGATCGCGGCCGAGCGGAACCGCGAGAATATCATGGCGCTGGCTGCCGTGCTGCTGGTCGCGGGCGCGCTGGCGATCGGCGGGGGCGGGTTGCTCGAGGTACGGCGCAAACGGCGCGAGGCGATCTGGGCGGCCTCGGCCGGCGGGGTGCTGATGGTCGCGGCGGCGGTGGTGTTCTTCACCCGGCCGAGCGGCGAGGTGACCCTGCCGCCCGATACCGCTCCGACGTACGCGCCGGCGGTCTCCTCGACCGCGGCGCTCGGCAAGATGGTGTGTACCGTGGTGCCGGAGCGCAGTCGGGTCGTGTCATCTTCAGTCGAGGATCTGACGATCGACTGGGGCACGGCGGGCTGCATGAACGGGCGCACCCAATATGCCGAGAATGGGAGCAAATGGGACCGGATCCTGGTGCCGACCGAGGACCAGACCGTCTCCGTCCTGCAGTTCGACCCGGCAACGCGACTCTATTCGAACCAGCGCTATTTCCTGACCGCGGCGCAGATGGACTCGCTCCGGAAAATCCGGTCGCAGGTCACGATCAAGGCCTGCACGCCGGACGAGGCGGGCCGCGCCAACCTGGCGACTCAGCAGAGCGCGATCCGCACCCTGCTGCCCGCCTATCCGAACGAGAAGATCGTCTATTCCTGCAAGTCGGCGGGCTAGGCCTTTCGCAGCCAGAAGGGCTTGACGAAGCCGTCGCGACGATACGCCAGGACCAGCAACGCGACGCCGAACGCCGTGCAGACGATGATCGCCGGCAGCGACGCCTCGGCGCCGAAGGAGCCGCCGGTCAGCAGGTCCGGGCCGCTGATGCGTGGGATGAGCACGCCGTCCTGCTTGAAGCCGGAAACGGCGATCCCGTAGAGGCCGCCCTGCGAGAAATTCCATGCGGCGTGCGCCCCGATCGCCGCCCATAACCGGCGAGTCAGCAGATAGAGCGCGGCGAGCATCACGCCCGCCTCTAGCGCGATGGCGGAGCCGGCCAGCAGCGACGCGTTGGGATTGCCGAGATGCAGCGCGCCGAACAGCGCGGCGGACAGTATCAGGGCGATCCAGCTCCCGAGCCAGGATTCGATCAGCCGGAAGAAGACGCCGCGCAGCATGATCTCCTCGGTCACGCCCGAGGTGATCGAGATGGCGAGCACCGGCAGCAGCACGGAAACGGGATGCCGGCCGATCACCTGATAGCCGCCAAACGCGGCAATGATCCCGACCACGACCGAGAAGAGGATCAGGCCGCTGAGCAGGCCGGCACCGAGTTCCTTCGCCCAGCCGTTCAGGGCGAATTCCGCGACCACCGGCCGACGCTCGACCAGGCGCACGAACGCGCAGTAGAAGGCGATGAAGATCGCCGCGACGACAATCGCGGCCAGCACCGCGAGCCAGTCATTCGTGGCGTGCGGAATGGCGCGGCTGGCCAGGGTCGAAATCACGCCCGCCCCGATCATGAAGGCGATGCCGATGGCAAGCAGCACGAGCGGGAAATGCACGATGCGCCAGACCAGGCTGTTGGGCGGCGTGACAGGCTTGATCGGTTCCATGAGTCCCCCTCGATTATGAGGGAAGCCTAGACCGGCTCGCGGCCCGACGCAAAATCAGACGCGGTCGATCCTGGCGGCAAAGCAGCCGCGCTTGGCATTGTGCGCGTGAAGCCAGGCGACTGCCGGATCGGCGAAGAAGCGGTCGATCAGCACCGGCAGGTCGCGGCCTTCGGTGAGATCGGCATCGGTCATCATGCCATTCGCATCATAGGCACGGACCGACAAGGTGCGGATCGCAAGCTGTTCGGGCACCTCGTTCTCGAACCGCGCCGCCTCGGTCGCCCCGTCGCGCACGAAGATCGCGTGGCGCTGGCGATAGGGCGAGGCGACCGGCAGATGCTCATAGTTGAGCAGCAGCACATGCTCGCCCGGCATGGCATCCTCGAGCGAGACGCGGCAGGGAAAGCCGGGCTTCGCATCGACCGGCATGCGGATCACGCCAAGGCCGGCGAGTTCGGCATCGTTGAAGCCATAAAGCGGCATGAAGGGCGCCGGATCGAGCCCGGTGATGGCGAAGCCGCTCATGCCACGCCCTCCCGCTTGAGCAGCACGGCCTTGCGGTCGAGCCCGTACGCATAGCCGCCGAGCGTCCCGTCACTGCGCTGGGCGCGGTGACAGGGGATGACGACCGCGACCTGGTTGTGGCCGCAGGCAGTGCCCGCCGCGCGGACCGCCTTCGGGTTGCCTGCGATTGCCGCCAGTTCGCTATAGCTGCGCGTCTCCCCCGCCGGGATGGCGCGGAGCGCCTGCCACACCGCCTCCTGAAAAGCGGTACCCTGAACGTCGAGCGGCAGGTCATGGTGACGATCGGGCGATTCGACGCTGGCGACGACCCGCGCCGCCAGATCGGCCAATGCCGCCCCGCCGGGCACGATCTCGGCCTTGGGGAAACGCTCCTTCAACGCCTGCTCGCCTTCGTCGAACGATACGCGGCACAGGCCCTTGTCGGTCGCGGCGACGAGCATCGGGCCGAGGCTGGTGTCGGCGATGGTCCAGCGGATCGTCACCCCTGCCCCACCCTTGCGCCACGCGCTCGGCGTCATGCCGAGCCGCTTGGCGCCGCCTTCATAGAAACGGCTCGGGGCGGAATAACCTGCCTCATAGATCGCCTGGGTCACGCTATCCTCGTCGATCAGCGCCTTGGCCGCACGCTGCGCCTTCAGGCCACGGGCATAGGCGGCGGGGGTCACGCCGGTCGCGCGCTTGAACAGGCGGTGGAAATGATGCGGCGCATAGCCGACCCGGGCGGCGAGTTCCTCGAGCCCGATGCCGTCCTCGTCCGCCTCGATCAGGGCGACCGCCCGCGCAACCGCGACCCGGTCGCGGCCGACCTCGTCGGGCTTGCAGCGCAGACAGGCGCGGAACCCTGCCTCGCGTGCCTCGGCGCCATCGCGGTAGAACAGGACATTCTCCCGCTTCGGGTGCCGCGCGGGGCAGCTCGGCTTGCAATAGATGCCGGTCGAGGTGACCGCACCGACGAAATGGCCGTCATAGGCCCGGTCGCGCCGTTCGAAGGCGGCCCAGGCGGTATCGGCGTCAATGGCGAGTTGCTGTGTCATGATGCCGATATAGGCGCCCCCAATGCCCGCCACATCCCGAGGCTTGCGCTCAAAAGAATGGCGCCGTTCTCATTCATTCGACCGGAGCCATTGCAGGGCCTTCAACTGTGCAATGTCGAGAAAGGCGAGTTCGTGCCCCACGCCGGGGACAAGCTGGAGCCTGGCCGCAGGCTGCGCCCTGGCCAGAGCTTGGCTGTTGGCGGCCGACGCTACGGTATCGGCCGTGCCGTGCAGCAGCAGAATCGGGCAGGTGATGGCCGGAAGCTTCGCCAGATTGTCGTAACGATCGAGCACCAGCAGCCGCGCTGGAACGAAGGGATAATGTTCCCGCGCAACGCGGTCGAGGCTGGCGAAACCTGAGATCAACACCAACCCCGCCAGCCGGTGGCGCAAGGCAATTTCGGTCGCGATTCCCGATCCCAGCGAATTACCGATGGCTACGACCCGGCCATGCGGCACTCCCTTTGCCGCCAGCCACGACAGCGCTGCCGCGCCGTCGCGGTACAGGCCCTGCTCGTCCGGCGATCCGGGATTGCCGCCATAGCCGCGATATTCCGGCAGCATCACGCCGTAGCCCTGCGTGGCGAGGTTGCGCGTGGCGTATTCGCCGCCTTCCAGATCGCTCGCATTGCCGTGGAAGAAGACCAGGGTGGGCAGTCCCGCCCGGGCGGGCCGATAAAAGGCGCGCAAAGTCAGGCCGTCGGCGGTGGTGATGCGGATATCCTCGAATCCGGTCTCGGGTCTGGCGACGACTGTCTTTGGCGCCGGATAGAAGAAGTCGCGCTGGAACCAGAAAAGCGCGCCGATCAGCACCAGATAGATAAAGAGCGCCGCCCCGCCGATCCAGAGCGCGACTTTGCCGAGCGCGATCAAACGCCGTTCCTCGCCTTTTCCGCCATGCCTGTCATGCCGCCTCCTGCCCTTCTCTACCGCTCGCGCAACGCCCGGCGAAGCCCATTCTCACGCCACCCGCACATCGTCCATCAGGCGGTTGATCCGGCTGCGCAGCGTCTCGACTCCGCCCGCCACCGCCTCGGCAGTGCGGGCCATGTCCTCGGCGCTGCGGCGCGAGCGTTCGGCGCGTTCGCGCAGCATCTGCATATTGGCGGCCGCATCGGCGGTGCCGCCTTCCACTTCGGCGATGGCGGCGGCGATGCGGCGGGTCATGTCGCGTTGCTGCTCGACCGCGCCGGCGACATTGGCGGCCGAACGATCGAGATCCGCGGCGAGCGAATCCACCGACTGGATCGTCTCCAGCACCGTATCACTCGCGCGCGAGACGGCGGCGAGGCGCGATTCGATCCGGCCCGCGGCCACCTGGGTCTGCCGCGCAAGGCCCTTCACCTCGTCGGCGACAACGGCGAAGCCGCGGCCGGCATCGCCGGCGCGCGCCGCCTCGATCGTTGCGTTCAATGCGAGCAGATTGGTCTGCCCGGCGATCTGGGAGATCAGGTCAAGCACGCCGGCGATCTCGCCGACCAGCACGCCGAGCGATTCGGCATGGGCGCGGCCTTCGAGCGTGCGCGCCCGGACATCCGCCGCGCCGGTTTTCGACTCATGCGCCTCATCGCTGATGCGCTCGATCGCCCCGGCGAGCGCGGCGCCGGACTGAGCGATGGTGCGGGCGCTCGACGCACTCTGTTCGGCCAGCGCCGCGGTCGCGAGGGCATGATGCTCGGTGGTGCCCGCCTCGCCCGACATGGCGTTCGCCGTCTCGCGCAGCGCGGGGCCAGCCGAGATGAGTTCGCTTACGACAAGGCCGACCTCGCGCTCGAAGACCGCAAACAGCGCATCGAGATCGGCGGCGCGTTTCGCCCGCGCCTCATGCTCGGCGACCTGGCGGCGGTGAAGCGCTTCATTGGCGCGGTGCGATTCGTCGCTCAGCCGGCGCGCATCGCGCGAGCGCTTGCGCGCAAAAGCCAATGCGCGGGCGATCTCGCCGATCTCGTCGGTGCGGTCGAGGCCGGGGATCGGCGTATCGTCGCGCTCGAGCGTGATGTCGCCAGTCGCGACCGCAATCTCGGCGAGCGGCTGTTCGATCCGCAGCGTCAGCATGCGCATGCCCCACCAGCCGATCAGCGCGGCGAGCAACGTTACGAAGGCGACCATGAGATAGGTCGTCGCAAAGCCGCGTTCGAGCGCAGCCCGTTCATGCGCGGCATCCGCCCGAAGATCGTCGATCAGCCCGTTGCTGGCGACCGTGAGCGGATCGATCGCGGCATAGAGCGCACCACTGACGAAGAAATCGAGCTGGTCGACGCGGCGGCTGCGCAGGAGATCGAGCAGCCGCACGATCGCCGCATCGGCGTCGCGGCGGGCGTCGGCGACCTGCGCGACGGCGACGCCGCGGCGCGCGTCGAGCGCCTGGCCCGAAAAGGACCGCCAGCTGCTGCGGATGGTGGCGCGCGCTTCCTCGATCGCACTGATCGCGCTGTCGGCCGAGAGGTTGCCGCTCTGCACCTTCTGCGCGGTGAGCAGGGCGGTGACATAGCTGTCATTGACCCGCTGCAATTCCCCGATCGGATCGAGCCGGTCGAGCACGAGCGATCGCACGCCGTGGCTGGTGCTGATCGTGGTGCCGATCAGCGCGATAGCGAGCAGCGCCTGAATGCCGAGCAGGCTCCAGACGATGCGGCGAAGCTGGGCGCGGATGCTGCCCCGCCCCGATCCACGCCATGCGGCGAGCTGTTTGAGGGTTGAAAGGATGGCGGCGATGTCTGGGCGAGGCATTGTGCCGCTATGGGAGCAAGGCACGAATGGATGGTTAACTGATTGTTACAGTTACATGAAACCGGGAAAGAATCCTTACGGACACAAAATCATGTCCGTGCGGGCAATGCCGCATATGACCAAATAAGGCCTATATCCTATAGACAGGCTCAAGGCGGCGGGTCGGACTCGGGTTGCATCCCGTGCAACCCGATGCTAACCGCGCGGCGACCCATCAGGGGGGCCGATTCCGGCCTCCCTTTTCGTATGGGTCGCAAACAGTTTCAAACGAGGATTTCGATCGCGTGGAGACATCCGGCGGTATTCAAGCAAGCTTAAGCGGTCGCTACGCCACCGCATTGTTCGAGCTTGCCCGCGATTCAAAGACGATCGACGCCGTCGAGGCGAGCCTCGCCGATGTGCGTGCCGCGCTCGAGCAATCGCCCGAGTTCGCCCGGCTCGTCGCCAGCCCGCTCGTCTCGCGTCAGGACGCGGCCAAGGCCGTGGCTGCGGTCGCCGCGTCGATCGGCATTGATGGCACGACCAAGAACTTCCTGGGCGTGCTTGCCGAGAATCGCCGCCTGTCGCAGCTACCTGCGATCATCCGCGCCTTCCGCTCGCTCGCCGCCAATCATCGCGGCGAGACCAAGGCCGAAGTGACGTCGGCCCATCCGCTTTCCGCCGCCCAGGTCGACGCGCTCAAGCAGCAGCTGCGCACCCGGATCGGCCGTGAGGTTTCCGTCGACCTGTCGGTCGACCCCGCCCTGCTTGGCGGGCTGGTCGTGAAGATCGGTTCGCAGATGATCGATAGCTCGATCAAGACCCGTCTCAACACTCTCGCGCACGCAATGAAAGGCTGACAGCTCCAAGCTGTTGGGAAAGGCTGACAATGGATATCCGCGCCGCTGAAATCTCGAAGGTCATCAAGGACCAGATCGCTTCGTTCGGTACCGAGGCCCAGGTCTCCGAAACCGGCCAGGTGCTGTCGGTCGGCGACGGCATCGCGCGCATTCACGGGCTGGACAATGTCCAGGCCGGCGAGATGGTCGAATTCTCGAACGGCGTGCAGGGCATGGCGCTCAACCTCGAGGCCGACAATGTCGGCGTCGTGATCTTCGGGTCTGACTCGGAGATCAAGGAAGGCGACGTCGTCAAGCGCACCGGCACGATCGTCGACGTTCCGATCGGCAAGGCGCTGCTCGGTCGCGTGGTCGACGGCCTCGGCAACCCGATCGACGGCAAGGGCCCGATCGAGACGACCGAGCGCAGCCGCGTCGAAGTGAAGGCCCCGGGCATCATCCCGCGCACCTCGGTGCACGAGCCCGTGCAGACCGGCCTGAAGGCGATCGACGCCCTCGTCCCCGTCGGCCGTGGCCAGCGTGAGCTGATCATCGGCGATCGCCAGACCGGCAAATCGGCCGTCGCGATCGACACCTTCATCAACCAGAAGACGGTCAACGCCGGCGACGACGAGTCGAAGAAGCTCTATTGCATCTATGTCGCGGTCGGCCAGAAGCGCTCGACCGTGGCGCAGCTTGTCCGCACGCTGACCGAGAATGGCGCGATGGACTATTCCATCGTCGTCGCGGCGACCGCGTCCGACCCTGCCCCGCTGCAGTTCCTCGCGCCGTACACCGGCACCGCGATGGGCGAGTATTTCCGTGACAACGGCATGCACGCGCTGATCGTGTTCGACGATCTGTCGAAGCAGGCCGTCGCGTACCGCCAGATGTCGCTGCTGCTGCGCCGCCCGCCGGGCCGCGAAGCCTATCCCGGCGACGTGTTCTATCTCCACTCGCGCCTGCTCGAGCGCGCCGCGAAGATGAACAAGGACAATGGCTCGGGCTCGCTGACCGCGCTGCCGATCATCGAGACTCAGGCCGGCGACGTGTCCGCCTACATCCCGACCAACGTGATCTCGATCACCGACGGCCAGATCTTCCTCGAAACCGACCTGTTCTTCGCCGGCATCCGCCCCGCGATCAACGTCGGCCTCTCGGTCAGCCGCGTCGGTTCCGCCGCGCAGACCAAGGCGATGAAGAAGGTGTCGGGCTCGATCAAGCTCGAGCTGGCCCAGTATCGCGAGATGGCGGCGTTCGCTCAGTTCGGTTCGGACCTCGATGCCTCGACCCAGAAGCTGCTGAATCGCGGCGCCCGCCTGACCGAATTGCTCAAGCAGCCCCAGTTCAGCCCGCTGCCGTTCGAGGAGCAGACGGCGTCGATCTTCGCCGGCACCAACGGCTATCTGGACGCCGTCGCGGTGCAGGACGTCGTTCGCTACGAAGCCGCGATGCTCGCCGATTTGCGCGCGAACCATGCCGATGTGCTCGGCCTGATCCGCGACACCAAGGATCTGGGTGACGAGGCCAAGGGCAAGCTCAAGGCTGCGCTCGACGCCTTCGCCAAGACCTTCGCGTAAGTAAGGGCGCCAGATGGCCAGCCTCAAGGCACTGAAGATCCGCATCGGCTCGGTGAAGTCGACGCAGAAGATCACCAAGGCGATGAAGATGGTCGCCGCCGCGAAGCTGCGCCGTGCGCAGGAAGCGGCCGTCGCCGGCCGCCCCTATGCCGAGCGGCTCGAAAAGGTGATGGCCAGCCTCGCCGCCAAGGTGAGCGTCAGCGAATCCTCGCCCAAGCTGCTCGCCGGCACCGGCAAGGACCAGACTCACCTGCTGATCGTCGCGACGTCGGAGCGTGGCCTGGCCGGCGCGTTCAACACCAACATCGTCCGCGCCGCGCGCCGCAAGGCCGAGGAGCTGATCGAGCAGGGCAAGACCGTCAAGATCTACATCGCCGGCAAGAAGGGGCGCGTGCTGAAGCGCTTTTACCCGAAGCTGGTCGTTGCCGATCATGAGATGGGCCATATCAAGCGGGTCGCGTTCGCCGATGCCCGTGCGGTGGCCGATGACGTGATCGCCCGCTTCGAGGCAGGCGAGTTCGATGTCGCCCATCTTTTTTATGCCCGCTTCCAGTCGGCGCTGGTGCAGGAGCCGATCGGCCGCCAGATCATCCCGGTCGCGATCGACGTCAATGCCGCGCCGGTCGACGATGGTGGCGCCGCGGTCGAATATGAGCCGGACGAGGAATCGATCCTGGCCGACCTGCTGCCGCGCAACGTCGCGATCCAGGTGTTCCGCGCGCTGCTCGAGAACGCAGCGTCCGAGCAGGGCAGCCGCATGACCGCGATGGACAATGCCACGCGCAACGCCGGCGACATGATCAACAAGCTGACGATCCAGTACAACCGCACCCGCCAGGCCGCGATCACCACGGAACTGGTCGAAATCATCTCTGGCGCCGAAGCGCTCTAAGCAGTTCGAAGCAAGGAATAGACAATGGCAACCGCAGCCCCGACCACCAAGAAGCCCGCCGCCAAGCGCGCGCCCAAGGCAGCCGCTCCGGAGACGACGGTCGCCGCGACCGTCGCGACGACGAACAATGTCGGCCGCATCAGCCAGGTCATCGGCGCCGTCGTCGACGTCGCCTTCCCGCAGGGCAGCCTGCCGGCGATCCTTTCGGCGCTCGAGACCGACAATAACGGCAACCGCCTCGTGCTCGAAGTTGCCCAGCATCTCGGCGAGAACACGGTTCGCACCATCGCGATGGACGCAACCGAGGGCCTGACCCGCGGCCAGACCGTGACCGACACCGGATCGCAGATCCGCGTGCCGGTCGGCCCGAAGACGCTCGGCCGCATCCTGAACGTCATCGGCGAGCCGATCGACGAGCGCGGCCCGGTCGGCCACACCGAGACTGCCCCGATCCATGCCTCGGCACCTTTGTTCGTCGACCAGTCGACCGAGAGCGCCATTCTGGTCACCGGCATCAAGGTCATCGACCTGCTCGCGCCTTACGCGAAGGGCGGCAAGATCGGCCTGTTCGGCGGCGCCGGCGTGGGCAAGACCGTGCTCATCCAGGAACTGATCAACAACATCGCCAAGGGGCACGGCGGCACCTCGGTGTTCGCGGGCGTCGGCGAGCGGACCCGCGAGGGCAACGATCTCTATCACGAGTTCCTCGACGCGGGCGTTATCGCCAAGGATGCCGACGGCAATCCGCAGTCCGAGGGTTCGAAGGTCGCGCTGGTATACGGCCAGATGAACGAGCCGCCGGGCGCCCGCGCCCGCGTCGCGCTGTCGGGTCTGACGATCGCCGAATATTTCCGCGACGTCGAAGGCCAGGACGTGCTGTTCTTCGTCGACAACATCTTCCGCTTCACCCAGGCGGGTTCGGAAGTGTCGGCGCTGCTCGGCCGTATTCCGTCGGCCGTGGGCTATCAGCCGACCCTGTCGACCGACATGGGCGCGCTGCAGGAGCGCATCACCTCGACCAACAAGGGGTCGATCACCTCGGTGCAGGCGATCTACGTTCCTGCCGACGATCTTACCGATCCGGCGCCGGCCACGTCCTTCGCCCATCTGGACGCGACGACCGTGCTCAACCGCGCGATCTCGGAGCTCGGCATCTACCCGGCGGTCGATCCGCTCGACTCCACCTCGCGCGTGCTCGAGCCGCGCGTCGTCGGCCAGGAGCATTACGAGACTGCCCGCGCCGTCCAGTCGACCCTGCAGAAGTACAAGTCGCTGCAGGACATCATCGCCATTCTCGGCATGGACGAGTTGTCGGAAGACGATCGTCTCACCGTGTCGCGTGCGCGGAAAATCCAGCGCTTCCTGTCGCAGCCGTTCCACGTCGCCGAGGTCTTCACCGGCATCCCGGGCAAGTTCGTGCAGCTCGAGGATACGGTGAAGAGCTTCAAGGCAGTGGTCGAGGGCGAGTATGATCACCTGCCCGAGAGCGCTTTCTACATGGTCGGCGGCATCGAAGAAGCGATCGCCAAGGCCGAGAAGATGGCGCAGGACGCGTAAGTTACTTTAAGCCCCTCCCTCGACGGGGAGGGGCTAAGGAAGAAAATGATGCTGCACTTCGAACTCGTCACCCCGGAAAAGCTCGTCCGTTCGGAGGAGGTCTATATGGTCGTCGTCCCCGGCTCCGAGGGCGATTTCGGCGTGCTCGAAGGGCATGCGCCGGTCATGTCGACGATCCGCGACGGGGCGCTGTCGATCTATCGCACCGAAAAGGGCGAGCCCGAGACGATCGCGATCGAGGGCGGCTTTGCCGAGGTCAGCTCGGCCGGCCTGACCGTCCTTGCGGAGCGCGCCGAATAACTAGCGCATTGCGCTGAAGGTCCAGCGCATCGGCTTGCTGCCGTCCAGCATTGAGATCTCCGCGTTGAGCGTCGCGCCGTCCCGCCAATAGCGGATGCGTTGCGGGTAGTCGTGCGCCGGGTTGGCGAACACCAGCTCCGTCGCGGTGCGCGAGGCGAGCGGGAACGGGATGCGCGTGCCGCCGTCGGGCGAAGCCCAATAGGTCAGCCTGCCCGTGGCGTCCGGGAATATCTGAGCAGCCTCCCAGGACTGAAGCGTCGCGCCTTCCCCGGCGCGGTTCGAGCCGAGCATCGTGCCGGCGCGGGGCGGCGTCCAGCATTCCTCGGTCCATTTCTGCCCGCTCTGCTCGATCCAGCAGCCGGTCATCCAGCCGGGAGGGCCTTCTGCGACAGGCTTCGTCTGCTGCGCCATGGCGGCGCCTCCGCACAGGGCCAGAGTGGCGATCAACAGGGTCGTCCGGCGCATCTTGTCCTCCCTCTTCATGTCGACCCGGCATAGCCGCCAGTCGGGATGCTGGCTTGAACCGACACGACATGGGATAGCACTGCGCGTGGATTATGCCGAACTGCCCCTGCCGCCGGCGCTGAACGGGCTGGTCGCCGCGATCTGGACGATCGTGGGCGAGGGCGCCGCAAGCGACTGGATCGCGCAGGACGCGACGCCCGACGGCTGTATCGAGATCATCCGGCGGACCCAGGGTCGGTCGATCTGGGGCGAGGAGCAGCCGCCGCTGTTCGTGACGGGCTTGAACCTCGTACCAGTGCGCTTCCGGATGAGCGGTGACGCGCGGTTCATCGGGATCAGGCTGTGGCCCTGGGCCTGGGCGATGCTGAGCGACCTGCCCTGCGCGACCTTTGCCGGCAGATGGATCGCGCTCGGCGACACCGATGCGGCGCGGGCGCTGCCCAAGGACCCGGAGGGGATCGTGCCGTATCTGATCGAGGCGTTCGCCGAGGCGAAACCTCAGCCGCTCGGCGCACATATCCTTGCCGCGGCCAGCGTCGCCGACATCGTCCGCACCAGCGGCTGCGGACACCGCATGGTGCAACGCTGGTTCGAGCGCGTCGTCGGGCTGCCGCCGCGCAGCTATCTTCGGCTGATTCGCTTCCGCAGGGCCATGGCCGGCGTTACCGAGCCGCTGACCTCCCTCGCCGACCAGGCGGCACGCCATGGCTTTGCCGATCAGGCGCATATGGCGCGCGATTTCCGCCTGCTCGCCCGGACCGCCCCGCGCGCGGCGCGGGCGAAGGCGAAAGGGCCCTTCCTGACCGGTGAGCGCTGAAGCCCGAACAATCGGGCGCTACGGACAATCCCGCGCAATGGTTAGTCAATTATCAAGCCTTGGGCGGTACGCCTGTCCCCGAGCATGAGGGATCTATCGGCATGAGTGCATTTGGGCGTCGTCCCGGAGTGGCCAACGGGCCCGGAGCCCGTCCGGCATTCGGCGTTGCCCGCCCGATGCAGGGCGGCGCCGCGCCGCGCGAGGCGGACACCGGCGGCGAACAATTCCCGCCGCTCACCAACCTGCCCATTCCCGGTGAACCCGAAGCACCCGCGGGCAACCCCAACAACGCCGATGCGCTGGCGCGGCTGGCCGATCGGCAGAATGCCTCGGGCGAGGCCGGCAACAGCAAGGTCGAGGGCTTCGAGGCCTCGATCCACAAGATCAAGGAGCAGGTGCTTCCCCGCCTGCTCGAGCGAGTCGATCCCGAAGCCGCCGCCACCCTGAACAAAGACGAGCTGGCCGAGGAATTCCGCCCGATCATCGGCGAAGTGCTCGCCGAGCTGAAACTGACGCTCAACCGCCGCGAGCAGTTCGCGCTGGAAAAGGTGCTGGTCGACGAGCTGCTCGGCCTGGGGCCGCTCGAGGAATTGCTGGCCGATCCCAACGTGTCGGACATCATGGTCAACGGCCCGGAGCAGACATTCGTCGAGCGCAAGGGCAAGCTGGAGTTGGCGCATATCCAGTTCCGCGACGAGGAGCATCTGTTCCAGATCGCGCAGCGCATCTGCAACTCGGTCGGCCGCCGCGTCGACCAGACCACGCCGCTGGCCGATGCCCGGTTGAAGGACGGCTCCCGCGTCAACGTGATCGTGCCGCCGCTGAGCTTGCGCGGCACCGCGATCTCGATTCGTAAATTCTCGGCCAAGCCGATCACGCTCGATATGATGGCCGGCTTCGGCTCGATGAGCCCGAAAATGGCGACCGCGCTGAAGATCGCGGGCGCCTGCCGGTTCAACGTGGTGATCTCCGGCGGTACCGGCTCGGGCAAGACCACCATGCTCAACGCCCTGTCGAAGATGATCGACCCGGGCGAGCGCGTGCTGACGATCGAGGACGCGGCCGAACTTCGCCTGCAGCAGCCGCACTGGCTGCCGCTGGAAACCCGTCCGGCCAATCTCGAAGGCCAGGGCGAGATCAGCATCCGCGATCTCGTCAAGAACGCCCTGCGTATGCGTCCCGACCGCATCATCCTCGGCGAAATCCGCGGCAGCGAGTGTTTCGACATGCTCGCCGCCATGAACACGGGCCATGACGGCTCGATGTGTACGCTCCACGCCAACTCCCCGCGCGAGGCGCTCGCCCGTATGGAGAACATGGTGATGATGTCCGACATCAAGGTGCCGAAGGAAGCCATCAGCCGCCAGATCGCCGATTCGGTCGAGATGATCATCCAGGTGAAGCGCCTGCGCGATGGTTCGCGCCGCGTGACCAATGTGACCGAGGTGATCGGCATGGAAGGCCCGGTGATCGTCACCCAGGAGCTGTTCAAGTTCGAGTATCTCGACGAGAGCGCCGACGGCAAGATCATCGGCGAGTACCGCTCGATGGGCCTGCGCCCCTACACGCTGGAAAAGGCGCGGCAGTTCGGCTTCGACCAGGCCTATCTCGAGGCGTGTCTCTGACGCTTTCCGCCTTCCGCCTTCCGCTGAGAAGGGCTTTGGCTATCGTGAGGTTGATGCGTTTTCTCGCCGGCCTCCTCCTGTCGTTCCTGGCCGTGCCGGCATTCGCGCAGAAGCCCGTACCGGCGCCCATGCTCAGCCTCGCCAGCGACACCGAGGCGCGGTGGGTGCCGTTCGAGCTGACGCCGCAGGACCAAATCCGTTTCACGCTCGAATTCGACGGCAGGCCGGTGACGGCGATGCTCGACACGGCCGTCAGCGTCACCGCCATCTCCCGCGCCTATGCGCGCCGGATGAAGCTCAGAACCCGCGGCGAGCGCAGTGCCGCGGCAATCGGCGGCGCGGTGGGGATCGAATGGGCCGATGCCGCGTCGATCGGCTTCGGCGGGCTGCGCCGCACCGGCGGCAAGCTGGCGGTGCTCGATCTGGCGCAGGCGGCGACCGGCGGCGACTCGGTCGAGATGCTGGTCGGCATCGACCTGGTCGGCGGCTATGCGCTCGACATCGACTATCCGGCGCGACGGTTCCGCTTGCTGCAATCGGGCCGCATGCCCTTTCCCGGGGCGAGCGCGCCGTTGCGCATCGGGACCGACCTGAGCTTCTACCTCACCGAGATGGAGCTTCACGGCGTTCGCGTGCGGCCGATGGTGATCGATACCGGCGACGGCGGCGCGATCGCCCTGTCGGGCGATGCCTGGCGGCCGCATGGCGCGCTGGCGCCGCCCATGACCACGACGATGAGCCACGGGCTCGCCGGCCCCGTCGTCACCGACCTGGCGATACTGCCCGAACTGACCCTGGGGGGGCTGACCGCGCGGAACGTCGCCATGAATGTCGAGCGGGCGGACGGCTATTCGAACCGGATCGGGGTCGCAGGGCGGATCGGATCGGGTTTCCTCAAGCGATATCATGTGCTGCTCGATCCGAAGGCGGGGCACATGATCCTCAGCCCCGGCCCGGAGGCGGACAGGCCGCCGGTGCGATCGACCAGCGGGCTGCTGGTCGAGGCGCAGGGCGAGGCGCTGGTCGTGTTGCATGTCATGAAAGGCGGCCCCGGGGAAAGGTCGGGCTGGCATACGGGGGAGCGGATCTGCTCGGTCGACGGAGGATCGCCGCCAGCGAGCGACTGGCCGGCGGGAGAAGCAGGGCGGACGGTGACGCTCGGGCTGTGCGATGGCGGCGGCGAGCGGAAGCTGACGCTCGCGATATTCTACTGACGCTCAGCTATTGGCGGCAATACTGGCCAGGATCGCGGCGGCGATCAGCGCGAGCACCTGGACGGTCGGCCAGTCGACCAGCCCGATCGAGTCGAGATCGGCGCGCCGCTTGCGCCGTCGGTCGCCCAGCCCGGCGACGATCGCCAGCGCGAGCGAACCGCCCGCACCGATCCAGAACGGTATCGCCACCGGACGCAATCAGTCGCCGAGCTTCTCGATCTTCTCGTGAAGCCGGCTGAGCTCGGCCTTGAGCGCAGCGATCTCTTCATCCTTGCTGGCGGCGGGCGCAGGTGCGTCGCCGGGCTTTGCACCAGGCTTGAACGCCTGGGTCGCGGCCTCGAACATCGCCATGTTGCGCTTGGCGAGATCGGCGAAGGGCGAGTTGGCGAAGGCACCCTCGACCGCCGACTTGAACTGCTCCTGGTTGCGGCGGAAGCTGTCCATCGACGCCTCCAGATAGCCAGGTACCATCTGCTGCATCGAATCGCCGTACATCGCGATGAGCTGGCGCAGGAAGTTCACCGGGAGCATGGTCTGCCCGCGCGATTCCTCCTCCATGATGATCTGGGTCAGGATGTTGTGCGTGATATCCTCTTCGCTCTTCGCGTCGACCACCTTGAAGTCGCGACCTTCGCGAGTCATCGCAGCGAGGTGCTCGAGCGTGATGTAGGACGAGGTCTCGGTGTTATAGAGACGCCGGTTAGCGTATTTCTTGATGATAACCGGGCCGTCGCCCGCATTCTGCTTCTTCATGAAAGAAGGCTCCCGACCCAGTGCTTGATCCTTCTGTATCACCCTTTCATACTGCACCGCAACACGGTCCGCGCCCGCTTCCGTTGTTCCTGGACATGCTGCGCAACGAGACTGCAGCATCGCCCGAACGGCGTGCCGCGGCGCTCGCCGGATTGCGCGCCTATCAGGATGCGCCGCGTGGCCGGGCGCGCCGGCCGGCGCCCGCGCGGTTCCGCAAGGGGCGCGCGCGATTGCGCGATTACGGCGCGAAGGGCAGCCGCGGCCGCGCGGTGATCCTGATCCCCTCGCTGATCAACCCGCCCTTCATCCTCGACCTGATGCCGGGCAATTCGCTGATGCAATGGCTGGCAGATCAAGGATTTAGGCCGTTTCTGCTCGACTGGGGCACGCCCGGCCCGGCCGAGCGCGACATGGATGTGACCGCGCATGTCGAACGGCTGCTGCTGCCATTGATCGCCAAGTTCGAGCAACCGCCGGTGCTGGCCGGTTATTGCCTGGGCGGGACGATCGCGCTGGCCGCCGCCTGCGCCGCGCCGGTTGCGGGGCTGGCGATGATCGCCGCACCCTGGCGCTTTTCCGGCTTCGGCGATGCAGCACGCGGCGATATCGCCGAGCTTTGGCGCGCCGCACAACCGGCTTGCGAGGCGATGGGGCTGGTGCCGATGGAGGTGTTGCAGACCGGATTCTGGCGACTCGACCCGGCGCGCACCATCGCCAAGTACGAGGCCTTCGCCGCGATGGAGCCGGGGAGCGCCGCCGCACGATCCTTCGTCGCGATGGAGGATTGGGCGAATGCCGGTGCCCCCCTGCCCTATGCCGCCGGCCAGCAGATGTTCGACGACTTCATCGACGCGGATTTGCCCGGCACCGGGCGCTGGCGAGTCGGCGGCACGATCGCAGACCCCGCTCGGTTGGACTGCCCGGCGGTCGACTTCGTGTCGATGACCGACCGGATCGTGCCGGCCAGGAGCGCAGCCGATCTGCCCGACCGGCGCGACCTGGGCGCGGGGCATGTCGGCATGATCGTCGGGCGCGGCGGGCGGTCGCAATTATGGGAGCCGCTCTCGGACTGGCTAAGCGCGATCCCCGGGACTAGATAGCCGCCAAATCCTTCTCCAACGGGAGCCGCGACTCATGCAGGACATCGTCATCACCGCCGCCAAGCGCACACCGGTCGGGAGTTTCCTCGGCGCCTTCGGGGCGACGCCGGCGCATGAGCTTGGCCGGATCGCGATCGAGGCGGCGCTGGCGCAGGCAGGCGTCGAGGCGGCCGATGTGTCCGAAGTGATCCTGGGTCAGGTGCTGACCGCGGCGCAGGGCCAGAACCCGGCGCGCCAGGCATCGATGGCGGCGGGCGTGCCAAAGGAAATCCCGGCCTGGGGCATCAACCAGGTCTGCGGATCGGGTCTGCGCGCGGTCGCACTGGCGGCACAGGCGATCGCGACCGGCGATTCGCGCATCGTCGTCGCCGGCGGGCAGGAATCCATGTCGCTCTCGACCCATGCGCAGAACCTGCGCGGCGGCACCAAGATGGGCAATCTCGCGCTGGTCGACACGATGATCAGCGACGGCCTGACCGATGCGTTCAACAATTATCACATGGGCATCACGGCGGAGAACCTGGCCGAGCAGTACCAGGTGACGCGCGAGATGCAGGACGTGTTCGCGGTGCGCTCGCAGAACCTGGCCGATGCGGCGCGCTCTTCGGGCCGGTTCAAGGACGAGATCGTGCCGGTGACGATCAAGGGTCGCAAGGGCGACACCGTGGTGGCGGACGATGAGTATATCCGCGCTGGCGTGACGCTGGAGAGCCTGTCGGGCCTGCGCCCGGCGTTCAAGAAGGACGGCACCGTCACCGCCGCCAATGCATCCGGCCTGAACGACGGCGCGGCGGCTCTGGTGATCATGAGCCGCGAGGAAGCCGAGCAGCGCGGGAGCACCATCCTGGCGCGGATCGCGAGCTGGGCCTCGGCCGGGGTCGACCCGTCGATCATGGGCATCGGCCCGGTGCCGGCGACCCGCCGCGCGCTGGAAAAGGCGGGCTGGAGCATTGCCGATCTCGACCTGATCGAAGCGAACGAAGCGTTCGCGGCGCAGGCCCTGTCGGTCGGCAAGGAGCTGGGCTGGGATGCCGAGAAGGTCAACGTCAATGGCGGCGCGATCGCGATCGGCCACCCGATCGGCGCGAGCGGCGCACGCGTGCTGACGACCCTGCTGTACGAGATGGGCAAGCGCGACGCGAAGAAGGGCCTGGCCACGCTGTGCATCGGCGGCGGCATGGGCATCGCCATGTGCGTCGAGCGGTGATCTATTCCCCTCCCGCGTGCGGGAGGGGCGCGCACGCAATCCTACCACCTTCCCCGGCGGAGGCCGGGGTCCAGTTGGGCAACGCTCAGCGATAGATCGATGGGCCATTCCGACTGGACCCCGGCCTCCGCCGGGGAGGAAGCGGGGAGCGGTCAGTCGCTCCAGACGCGCTCGAAGCGGTCGCCGAGGCTGGTGAGCAGTTCGTATTGCGACATGCCGGAGCGCGCCGACGCTTCGGGCAGGGCATAGTCCAGCGCGAGCCAGTCGCCCTCGGCGAGCTGCGGGGCGGCGGTGACGTTGACCGCGATCAGGTCCATCGACACGCGGCCGAGCAGGGGCAGCGCCTGCCCCTCGAACCGCGCCGAGCCCGTATTCGAGAAGCCCCGGAAATACCCGTCGGCATAGCCCAGATTGAGGATCGCCACCTCGGTATCGGCCCAGGCCGTCCAGGTGGCGTTGTAACCGATCGTCTGGTTCGCCCGCACAGTGCGGCGCTGGAGGATCTGCGCCTCCGGCGTCACGACCTGGCGGATCGCGGCCAGCTCGCCGCGCGGAACACCGCCATAAAGTGCGAGGCCGGGGCGGGTCAGATCGAAGCGATAATCGGACCCGAGACCGATACCGGCCGAGTTGGCGAGGCTCATCCGCTTCGCCCCCGTCCGCCCGGCCAGCCCGACAAGGGCGGCGCGCTGGCGTTCGTTCATCGGCACGTCCTCGTCGGCGCAAGCAAGATGGCTCATCAGCGTCTCGATCGCGAGGCCCTCGAGCAACGGCAGATC
Organism: Sphingomonas sp. GW821-FHT10F11; assembly: GCF_058809095.1. Lineage (NCBI taxonomy): Bacteria > Pseudomonadati > Pseudomonadota > Alphaproteobacteria > Sphingomonadales > Sphingomonadaceae > Sphingomonas > Sphingomonas sp. GW821-FHT10F11. Next base: position 445,081 of record NZ_JBXASH010000003.1, on the reverse strand, counting down.
GTCGGCGGACAGGCCGAGCCGGTTCATGCCGGTGTCGATCATCACATCGCACAGCCCCCCGCCCGCCGCCTTCCAGCGCGCGACCTGATGGGCGGTATTGAGCGCGGGGCGGGCGATGCCGGCAAGGGCCAGCGCCATATCCTCGTCGCGCACGCCGTGGAGCACGGTGACCGGCAGACCGAGCGGCGCGAGCGCCGCCGCCTCGGCCCAGGTGGCGACGAAGAAGTCGCGGCAGCCCGCCGCCGCAAGCCGCTTCGCGACCTCGATGGCGCCCAGGCCATAGCCGTCCGCCTTCACCGCCGCGCCGCACGCCGCGCCGCCGCTCATCGCGGCGAGGGTGCGCCAATTGTCGGCAAGGGCGATGCCATCGAGGCGCAGGCGTAGCGGGGCGGTCATTCCCGGCGGTTAGCGGGCTGCCTCGCGCTGCGCTAGGGTCGATCGAGATGCGGGTGCGGGCCGAGGGTCGATCCTCCCCGAGCACTATCGAACACGGCGCTAATCCCCCCTGCGATCCTCCCGGCTATGCCATAGCCGCAGGATGAAGATGACCGGATCGGCAATCTCATAGCGCAACTCATAGTTTCCCACGATGATGCGACGGACCTCGCGCGGCGCATAGGCATCCAGTTTCTCACCGATGCGGGGAAAATCGACGAGACGATCGGGGGCATGCGCAAGCTGCTGGACGATACGGGCCGCAGCGTCCGGTGCGACGGGTTCAAGAAAAGCGTGCAGGCGCACCAGATCCGCCGACGCCCTGCCTGTCCAGACTATCCTCACGCCGCAGGCGGCGGCAGCGGTCGGTCCGTCGACAGGCTATCCGCCCATGCCTGGATGCTTTGATGGTCGATCACCCGCCCCGCATCGACATCCGCAAGGGCTTCGAGCGTCATCCTGTGGCGCTCTTCTTCCTGATCGACCCATGCGGCGAGCGCCTGTTTGACGACCCAACCCCGCGAGCGATCCAAGCGGGATGCCATGGCATCGACCTTGTCCGCCAGACCGAGCGGCACATGTGCGGTCAGAACTCTGGTTTCTGCGGTCATGCAAATCACCTTAAATCAAAGTGATTTGAATATAATCACTTCCCGAAGCTTCGCAATGCCCCGTCTCCTCACCTCCGGCGGATGAACATGTTGCCGAAAGCTCAGGGCTAGTCCGCGCTCGCTGTGCCGGGCTTGGTCTCGCGCAGGCCGACCGCGGTGACCACCAGAGCCATCGCGACCACGGCGAAGGTGTACCAGAGCCCCGCATAGGGATCGCCGGTCCGGGCGACGATATACTGGCCGATGAACGGCAGGAATCCGCCGAAATAGCCGGTGCCGATATGATAGGGGATCGACATCGAGCTGTAGCGGATGCGCGGCGGGAACATCTCCGACAGCAGGGCCGCGACCGGGCCATAGGTCATGCCCGACAGCGCCCCCATCGCGATGATGGCGAGCATGATCAGGATGATGCTCTTCACGGTCGGCACGACCTTGTCGAGATTGTAGCCGGCCTTGGCCAGGGCCGAGTCGAGGCCGGCCGGGCTGGTATCGGCGACCGGCACCTCGCCGATGGTGACCAGGGTCACCGGGGTCTGCGCCTTGGTATAGGCGACGCCCTTTTTCGAGAAATAGTCGAGCAGCTCGCCGCATTTGTCGGCCTGCTTCGCGGCGAAGGGGTTATAGTTGCAGGCGGGACCGGACACGACAACCGGCGCGCGGCGCGCGGCGCGCGCCAGCTCCGGATTGGCTGCGCTGCCCATCATCCAGAAGAGCGGGAAGATCAGCACCAGGGTCATCGCGTAACCGAGGATGATCGGCGTCTTGCGGCCGACCTTGTCGGACAGGCGGCCGAAATAGATGAACCAGAACAGGCTGAGCGTCGCGCCGAACCCGACGATGAGCTGCGCCGCGGTGGCGTTCACCCGCATCGTCGTCTGGAGGAAGGAAAGGACGGTGAAGGTCGCGGTGTACCAGATCACCGTCAGCCCGGCGGAGATGCCGAACAGGGCGACGAACAGCCGCTTGAGGTTGCCGGGATAGGTGAAGCTTTCGGTGAAGGGATTCTTGGCGGTTTCGCCGGCCGACTTCATCGCCTTGAACACCGGGCTCTCGTTGAGCTTCAGGCGCATCCACAGAGACACGGCGAGCAGCGCCAGCGAGAAGACGAAGGGGAAACGCCAGCCCCAGCCTTCCCAGACCTCGACCGGCATCAGCCCCTTCGACAGGAGCACCACGATCAGGCTGAGGATGAAGCCGCCGACCACGCTGGCCTGGATGAAGCTGGTGTAGAAGCCGCTTTTCCCCTTGCCGCTATGCTCCGCGACATAGATCGCCGCACCGCCATATTCGCCACCCAGCGCCAGCCCCTGCAGGATGCGCAGGAAGATGACGATGAAGGGCGCGGCGAGCCCGATCGACGCGGCCGAGGGCACCAGGCCGACCCCGGCGGTGGCGACGCCCATCAGGGTGATGGTGACGAGGAAGGTGTATTTGCGGCCCCATTTATCGCCGAGGAAACCGAACAGGATCGCGCCCAGCGGACGGAAGCCGAAACCGACCGCGAACACCGCCCAGGCGGCGAGCGTCTGGACCAGCTCGTTGCCGGCGGGGAAGAAGACGCGGCCGATGATGCCGGACGCGGCCAGGGTGCCGTAGATGAAGAAATCATACCATTCGAAGATCGTGCCGAGCGACGACGCGGTGATGACGAGCTGGATATCCTTCCGGCTCGGCTCGGGCGCCGCGCCGGGTTCGGGTGCCATATCGGCAGCCGTGATCGTGGCCATGTTTGCTTCTCCCCTTGAGGGGAGGTTTAGCGGGATTGCTGAGGGCGGCAAGATGGGCGGGATATAGAACCGACGATTAGAAAGAAGCAGGACGCGGACGTTCGCCATGATGCTGGTTTAGGCGGTACGGCGGTGTGGTTGAATCAAGGGTATTCGACAGGAATGTCATGCAGGTCACTGACATTTCCGGTGCCCTCGGCGTTGGAAATTTCATGGGGTTACTGACATTCCAGCGTTGGAAATGTCAGGGAGTTTACTGACATTTTCGACATGGATTGATAATGGAATATTTGCGTTTTATATCATATACTTAACTAAATCAACCTGACCGAAAGCGCGTCAGGACGACTGGGAAAAGCCATGCTGAGCGACGCGATGATGGACGAGATACGCGGCCTGCATGCCGGCCCCGACCGCGGCTATCATGGCTGGAGCCATCCGCTCGCGTTGCTCGCGCTCCATGCCGAGGTCGAAGACGTGCTGCACGATGCCGAGGCAGTGCGCTGCGCGATCCTGCTGCACGACGCGATCTACGAACCGCGCCGGAAGGACAATGAAAGCCGCAGCGCCGTGCTCGCGGCGGAGATGCTGACGGGTGTCGTGCCCGAACCGACGCTCGGCCGGACGCTGCGCCTGATCGAAGCGACCGCGCATCACGAGATTCCTGCCGATCTGCCCGCCGACGAGGTGGCGGACATGGCGATGTTCCTCGACATGGACCTGTCGATCCTCGGCGCGGCGCCGGCGGTTTTCGATGCGTATGAAGCGGGCGTGCGGCATGAGTATCGCGAGGTGCCGGAGGCAGCGTTCCGGGCTGGGCGCGCGGCTATTCTGGAGGGGTTCCTGGCGCGGGAGGTTTTGTATTTCTCTGGTTGGGGTCGTGGGCGCTTCGAGGCGGCGGCGCGGGGGAATCTTGTTCAGTCGATCAGGAAGCTTCGGGGCGGCTACGGCGACTTCTAACCACATCGCGAACCCGAAAGTACGCGTCTGACCCTACAACAGAACGCACAATTAACCTGCGACAAGATCTAGATGGTGCACCAAGACTGATCGTCGAATGACTTGGATCGGGCCGTTAGTTGCCGAATCGTGTCCAGATTCGGTAACACGAGAGCCGCTCGTCACAAATGGAGAAAGTGCTGTTACGCCGCCCCTGAATATCTTTCCGCGCCAATCACTAGCACTCTTTGATCTCGTCTGTATATTTCGCTGACAATGATAAAGGGGGAGTCGATGACATCGCGCTTTCGAGGTGAGATCACCACAGTCCCGCCGGTTCGTATTGCTGTTCGCCGGACCGGGCTTGAGACGACAATCGACTGGAAATCGCGCGGAACCGACCGAGCACTGGCTAGCGGGGGCCTTCGCGTCATCGGCGATCCCAGCAGCGCCGGCCCATTGCCAACGGAACGGTATCTTATCCCAGGCACTCGCGTGGATTTCGGAGGCGGAAGCGTTGCCGCCATGACATCGAGCGGCCTTAGCCAGTTTAAGGAGCTGTTGCTCGCGACCCAAGCACGCGAGCGCGAGATACACGCCGACATCAAGAAAGCTCGCATGCAGCACGCGATCTCTTGGGCCGCGCGAGCGCTCGCGTGGTCAAGCCTAGTTTCGGTTGTCTCGAAGTCGGTTCGTGCGAAAGCAACGCACGCGGTTGCGCTCCGCAAGACCGAGATATCCACGCTACGGGACAATCTCGCCGCATCGCGCGTTTCCGTCAGCTTCGACATGGAATCCGCCGTCGCCGAGCCGCACCTACGCATGCTCGACGCATTCGATCAGCTCGCGACGTCACAGGGATCCTGGGTGTTGCAAATGTCGCAGCAAATTGATCGAGTCCGGGCGCGGAGCATGTCGAATGGAGTCGTCGATCGTCGCTCGACTCTCCTCACTCGCCGGTCCGACCGGCTGGTCGATACAGCCGACTGTCCGTTGTCGCTTCCCGTGCAAAATGGCCGCTCGACAGCGTATTTTTATCCCGGGTTCGTGCTCGTGGTGGACACCGCCCGTTCGGACTTCGCGCTGATTGACCTAAAGGAACTCGACATAAGCTACGCGGGTGTACAATTCACCGAGACCGAGCGAATCCCGGGCGACGCCAAACTGGTCGGCAAGGTGTGGGCCAAATCCAACAAGAACGGCACCCGTGATCGTCGATTCAAGGATAACCGTGAACTTCCAGTCATGCTCTACGGCGAGATCAACCTGAAGGCGTCCGGCGGCCTCCTCGAGGCCTTCATGTTCAGTCGACACGAGGACTGCCAAGGGTTCGTGCGCGCGATTCAGGATCTGAAGCGTATCCTAGCCACCACGTCCGCAACTCGCCTTCCCGGCGGATCGAAGATCTTGCCCTAGATGGTATGTCGACCGCTTGCGTATCTTCATATAAATCGAATTTTACATAAATGTCGATTAATTTTATATATCATCTATAATCTACTACATGGATCATCATTGATAGCACTTCCACCTGGAATAAAACAACGGACTGTCATCGATATCCCAGCAAATTACTTAGATTACGCCCTCACGCTGGAGCATTGCTTATCCACATGGCGTTTCTCAAAACGGATGCCACAAACCGCGAAAATTGGATATTACTCCTTGATAAATTGGCTAGAAACTCACGAGGGACTATCTGGTTGGGCGCAGTTTCTGGGTGCGATGCTGACCTTGTTGCTCACCTATTTCACCGCATTCGCGCCAATTTGGCACCGCAAGAGGCAATTGCGCCTGGCAGCGGCTAGACTTTTGGCGAACGGGTACGAAGTCGTAGAAAGCTATCACCATACATCGGCGAACTTCTTACCGACCTCCTTGTCTTTGAAATTCGCAGCAATGACTATGGTCGGCGTTGCGAATGAGATAGATCGCTTTCCGGTATACGAACTTGACGACCAAGGATCTCGATCGCTGGCCCGCAATCTTGTGGCGGTAACAGGAACCCTACGAGGGCTCGAACTCTACCTAGGCGCGTTGGACCCTGGGCCAGGAGATGTAACGATATCCGCAGAAGATCGCGATATGATGCGGACCTTCCTCGATGAGCGGCTGTCTCTCTTTCGGGATATGTTTTCCGGCAAAGAACTGAAACGCCCAGAATGGCCCGCTACTGCGTGAAAATACATTGCTATTACCCTCACCGCCCCCGCACATAATCTCGCGACTGCACGATCCTGATGCGGTCGCGTACACTTCGATGTCAGCGCGACGGAACCTCGCTCGATCGATCGCAATATTGCGGGCCAACCAGGGCGACTTCTGACCGAGGATCACACGCTTTTGCGGCAGTTTTTTCGAGGATGAGCGACCAGCGTCGAATTGTTCGTCGACAAGCGAAGCGGCGCTGTGGCATCTTCCAGATCATGGCAGAATCGGAACTCAGGGCACGGATCGGACGATCCGGGGATACCGGTTCCAGTCACATCGATCATGCCGGCCGGACTGCCGTGATGCGCGCAACGATCGCCATGCTGGTCCTGACGCCGATGGCAGTCATCGCCACAGTCCCGGGAGCCGAGCTGCGCGCTGCGCCTGCCGAACGTGACTGGAGCCAGGTTGCGACGCGGCTGCCAGGCGGCACTTTCCTCCAGGGCAATCCGCGTGCGAAGGTCAAGGTCGTCGAATATCTGTCGCTGACCTGCCCGCATTGCGCGCGCCTGGCAGCCAACGTGATCCCGGAATTGACCCGCAATTACATCCGTACCGGCAAGGTCAGCTACGAGGTGCGTCACGCAACGCGCGACGCGGTCGACCTGACCGCGACCATGCTCGCCCGCTGTGCAGGCCCGAACGGCTATTTCAACATGCTGCCGGCGCTCTTTGCCACCCAGCAGGAATGGGTCGGCAAAGGATATTCCTATCTGAGGAGCCATCCCGGCCCGCAGATGGAGTCGACCGCCGTGAGAATGGCGGATATCGCCAGGAGTACCGGCCTCGACACCTTCTTCGCGGCACGACAATTGCCACCGGCGCGCCAGGCCGCCTGCCTCGCCGATATGAGGGACGCGACACTTTTGTCGAAAATGGCAGGCGACATCTGGAAGCCGGGTTTTCCCGGCACACCGCTGATCGAGATCAACGGCGCGCGCGCGACCTCGGTCAATTCCTGGGACCAGCTCAAGGCGCAATTGGTGGCAGCCGGCGCCTGAGCCGGATCTAATCGGCTGTCGCCCGGGACGCGCCCGTCTCGACAAGGACACCGTCCGACATGCGGAACACGCGGTCGGCGGCCGCGATCGTCTGCCGGCGGTGAGCGACGACGATCCGGGTGATGCCCATTGCCTTGATCGCTTCGTTCACGGCGCGCTCGCATCGTTCGTCGAGATGCGACGTCCCCTCATCGACGACCAGCAACGCGGGCGCCTTGTAGAGCGCGCGGGCAAGCAGCACGCGCTGTTTCTGGCCGCCGGACAGCGCCGACCCCATGTCGCCGACCAGCGTCTCATACCCCATGGGCATGGCCGCGATCTCTTCATCGATCGCTGCGGCCCTGGCGGACGCCATGATGAGATCCATGTCCCGTACCGCGCTGAACAAGGCGATATTGTCTGCGATCGATCCGGCGAACAAGCTGTCTCCCTGCAGCACGGCCCCCACCCTTTCGCGATAGACCCTGGCTCCAAACTGCTCCAGCGGCACGCCATCGACAAGGATAACCCCGTCACTCGGTTCGACGAGGCCGAGGATGATCTTGACCAGGGTGGTCTTGCCGCCGCCGGACGGGCCGGTGATCGCGATATGCTCCCCCGCCGCCACACAGAGATCGACGTCCACCAGAACGGCGGGATCGGTCGGCGCATAGCGATAGCCGATGTTGCGCAACTCGAGCCGGCCGGTCATCGGCCGGCCAGGCATTTCCGGCTCGCGGAAGCCGCGATCTTCATCTTCCCGGACGATATCGCTGAGCTGATCGATGTTGAGCCTGAGCATCCGCAGCGCCATGACCTGGTCGACGAGCGAGGTGCCCCGTTTCAGGAACTGTCCCTTATAAGCCAGATACGCGAAGACCATGCCGAGGCTCAGGCCGCCTGCCAGAACGAGGTTGATCGCGATCCATGTCGAGACGATTGTTTCGAGCGACAGGAGGCCCGAGCTGACCGTGGTCTGCCAGACGTTCATCCGCGACAGCGACAGGCTGGCACGCGACGAATCCGCCAGTCTGTTCTGCCAATAGGCCAGGCGATCGTCCTCCTTGTTGAACAACCGCAGCGCGGTGATGCCGCGCAACGTCTCGATCATGACCGATTGTTCCTTGCTCGCCGCCGCGATGACTTCCTCCTGGGCGTTGCGCTGCGACCTCAGCATGGCTGCGCGGAGCGCCACGACGAGCAGGAGCGCCGTCGCGGCCACGACCGCCAGCGTCACGCTGTAGAAGAGCATCACGGCGAAACTGATGATCGCAAGACAGCCATCGATGAGCGTCGTTATCACGCTCTCGCTGATGAACTGCCGGATCGGCACGGTTGCCTGGAGCCGCGACATGATATCGCCGACATGCCGCCGTTCGAACCACGCGATCGGAAGCCTCAACAGCCGTCGCGCAACGTTGGAAGACAGCCCGAACCCGATCGTCGCGCTCGATGAGGCGAGGACATAGGATCGCAGCAGCGAGGTGACGGACGCATTGAGCGACAGGAGCCCGAAGCCGATCGCGATGATCGTCAGCAGTTGCAGGTTGTGGGACGGCAGCACGACGTCGATCGCCAACCGCATATAGATCGGCGACAGCAAGCCGAACGCTTCGAGCAGGATGCTGAGGATCAGTACCTGGGCCAGGGAGCGCCGGATGCCGGGAATACCGGCGCAAAGCTCGGCGATCCTGATCGGTTCGCGCGGCTGCATCGGCTCCGGATCGTCCCCCGGGATCAGCTCAAGCGCGATGCCCGTGAAATGCGGCGAGATATCTTCGAGCGAGAGCCATCTGGTGCGTCCCTCCGGGTCGTGCACGAGAAGCTGCCTGCCGACGGCACGCTCGACCACGACGAAGTGGTTCATGTTCCAGTGGAGGATCGCCGGCAATGACAGCGCCGGAATGGCTTCCAGCGGCACCTGAAGGGCGCGCGCCGCGAACCCCATCGCCTTCGCCATGTCCATCAGCGAGCGGAGCGTGCTCCCCCTGATCGACGTCCGGAACCGGCGCCGCAGCACCGCGAGATCCATGTCCTGGCGATAATAGCTGGCGACCATCGCCAACGAGGCCAGCGCGCATTCGCCCGCCTCGGTCTGACGCATCATCCGGATACGCTGGCGCCGCCACGGTCGCGCCGCGGGAAATTTCAACGATGCCGGCAGACTGAAGACTCCTCCCGCGGTGTGGAACATCCGGGCGTCATCGAGGCGCTGTCGTCGCGCCTTCGTGACGGCCGAAGATCGTCTTATCCCCGCCGACCGGGTAATGGGACAGCAAGGCGATGAACGCGAGCATCTCGATCGACGATAGGAGGATCAGGGCGGCGATCCACCGCCACGATACGGCCTCCGCGATGCTCTGGTCCCTGCCCGTCCGCTCGCGGCGGCCATCGAGCACTTCGGCCCTGAACAGCTGAGAAGGCCGCGGGGCGGCGACCTCCGCCCGTTCCGGATCACGCACCATCATATCGCCCGTTGCGCGTTGCGCCGGTCACGCGGCATCGCCCTTCACGCGCAGGTCGATATTGGCGTCGTTGAAGGACCCCACGGCATCGTCGAAACGCGAGACCCGCGAGGTGCGGTCATAGTCGCGGAAGTGGTTGTCCGCCGCCTTGAGCTGCGCGAAGCGATCGGATGTCAGCAGATCCTTCAGGCTGAAAATCGCGTCCTCCTCCCGCCAGTCGTCCAGGCTGCCATGGATGAGGAAGTGGCAAAAGGCATGAGCGATCTTGTCCCTGGGCCCGCAATCCTCGACGAACATGAACTGGCCGGCCTCGTTCACCTCAAGGAAGATATGTTCCCCCTCGGGCGTCACGATGAAATCGAACGCGCCATAGGCGATGCCCAGCCGGCGCATGAGATCGCCGCATGCGGCAAATATGTCGTCCGGGATTCGGTAGTTCACATTGTTGTTCTTCATCAGGCGCTTGCCGCGCCAATCGACCACCGATCTCGGGTCAGCTTGCGAATCGATCCTGATGCCGAACTGCTTCCCGCCGAAGATGATCACCCGCGCTTCGAAGGTCTTTTCGACATAGGGCTGATAGATCGCCGGATGAAGCTTGAGCGCATCGGCCGGCAGGGTGGCGACGTCGGGCATGATCGCGGTATAGGCGAAGGCAATACGATCATCGGTCTTCCACATCTGGGGGACGAGCGACTTGCAGATGATCCTGCCGCCATGCTTCTGCTGGAAGGCGCGGATCACCTCGGGATCGTTCGACTGGATCGTGTCGGGCACGTTCAGGCCAGCCTTCCTGGCCTGCCACAGTTGAAGCACCTTGCTGTCGGTCGCCGTCTTCGCCCAATAGCCGTTCACCATCACATTGGGCCGTTCGGACATGATCCGGTCGAGCAGGGCGAACAACGACGTGCGATATGCCGCCATGATGTTCGTGACATAAGGTTTGTCCTTCTCGTCCATGTCCATGAACTTGAGGGACGACCCGCCGATCCGGCGCAACCAGACCCGCTTCAGCGGCATTTTCTCGTCAACCAGGACGGACTCGTTCACGCAGAACTGCGCGCGCTCATCGAGGCGGACGGTGTGCGTCTCGTAGAGCGGCATCATCCCGAAGCGAAAGATCAGCGGCTCGACGCCCATCATTTCCAGGCCCGTCGTGACGAGGTGGGCGTGATCGTCATGGGGCTTGGTGACGATCAGGATGCGCTCATTCATGGCTCTGGCCTTTCACGGGGTAAAGCGTCGATGATGTTCACGCCGGACCATAGGCGCCGGCGACGACGAGATCCTCGTCGTCGATGCGCTCCTGCGCGGTCAGCGCGGCGGCGATGGTATGATAAAAGCCGTCCAGATAGGCCGCCCAGTCGCCCGAATCGGACAGATGCCGCGTCAGGCCGAGATTGTAGAAGGCCATCCTGTAGGAAACCGGCCCAAGCGCCAGGAACGGCGCGTCTATGGCCGCGCGGCTCCCCAGCGCGGCGTGGAACAATGCTCTGGCCAAGCGGCCGTTCCCGTCGTCCAGCGGATGATACAGGATCAAGGTCGCGTGCATCAGCGCCGCTTCCTGGAGAGGCGAGAGACCGGGGCACCGCCTGATCGCATCGAGCGCTTCCACCCAGTGACCGGCAGCGTCCAGCGGGGCAAAGGTCATGGCCGGCAAGCCCAGATAGGCGGGGCTGCCGGCGGTAGCACCGCGCCGCCTCCTGCCGCCGCCACTCAGCAGCGCGACGGTCGCCAGCGCCCAGGCCTCGTCGATGCGCCACGCCGTGAAGCGGTTCCAACTCGAATAGAGGATAGGCTCCGCGCTCGGGCGGACGAGGAACCGGCCAAGATCCGGCGCGTGGGAACCGGCAGGCTCGTTCGGAGATTCTCCCGGCAAAAGGCGAAAGCCGGCTTGCAGCAACAAGGCGCACCGGGCCTCGTTTCCGAACGATCGCCACGGCGCTTGCGCGTAGCGTGCGTTCAATCGAGTCAGCCGCTTCTCGAGCGAGTCCCAGTCCAGGCCGCTCGCGTTCCGATACCGAAAATCCGGGGCAACAGGTAGCCACATCGCCTAGCCTGCAGCTAACTGTTGCACCTTGGACAGGATTGTCACAGCGACCGGCGCAAGCCCGTCAATCGCAATGAAAGTCCCAGCTTCCGTCGTCGTCGCAGCGATCAGAGGTATCCCACGGGTTGGGAAACCCGATCGTGTCGCAGACGGTGGGCTCCGTCGACACGTCGGTATTGCCTTCTCCGCAGGTCGGATCGCCACCGGACACCGAATCGATTTCCGAAACGGTGAGCTCCCGGGCAAGTAGAGTATGAATTGACCGAGTAGTGCCGGACATAATCACCTCCTGGTTTGTTCCGCACTCAATGGGGGGGCGGAGCGCAAAACTAGGCGGCAGGAGTCGCGACTGTCAAACTGAAGTGCCTGCATTCTGGAGCTATCTCTCGATAAAATAATGCAAAAATGCGTTGCAAAATCGCGAAAGGGCGAGCCGGCGCATGAGACTCGCCGACAGCGCTTCGACGAACCTATGGGTCTCGACCGTGCGATCCCGATCTGCCCGGCGCCCTGGCCTCATCGCTCGCGGCACAGGTATCGGCCGCGCCCGCGATGCGATCTATCGCGTCGTCCGCCTCGCCCCCAACCCTCACCGCCCCCGCACATAATCCCGCGACTGCACGATCATGATCCGGTCCCCCACCACCAGCCACTCCACGTCCTGCGGCCGGTTGCCGAACACTTCCTCCACCGCGCGACCGACCTTGCCGAGGCGGCGGACCAGGTCGTCGGACAGGACCGGGCGGTCGGGGTCGATCTTCACTTCCTCGACGCCGCCGCCGGGGGAGAAATGCAGGAGGACATCGTCCTTCGAGCGGGTGAGGACCTGGATCGAGTCGAGTTCCGGGCGGTAGATCAACTGCTCGGCGATCTTGCGCCCCTCCACCACGCGGATGCCGAGGCCGCGTTTCGCGGCGATGAAGATGCGGATCTCGTCGGCCTGTTGCTCGTCGAACGGGTCGATCGTGGTCATCACCCCGGCCGAGTCGGCATCGATCCCGCTCTGGACCAGCACGGCGGCGCGGACCGAGCGGTGATCGATACCCGCCGCCTCGCGCGCGGCAAAGGCGCGGTCGTTCCAGATCGAGCCCCAGACCGTCTTTACCGCTTTCGCCAGATCCTCGGCGCTCACCACATTGGGGACGGTGTCGTAGAGGCCGGCGCCGTTGAAACCGCGCAGATCCTCGGCATTGGTAGAGGAGCGGATGAACACGCCCTTGGGCCCGAGCAGGCCGGCGCGGCGCGCGATGATCGCGGCGAAGTCGGCGTCGGGGATCTTGCCGGCGAGGAAGGCGGCGCGGAGCTTGGCCAGTTCCTGCTGGCGCCAGACCGTGTCGGCGCGGCGCGGATCGGCGAGCAAGGCGGCGATGCGCGGGCCGAAATGATTGGCCGCGACGAAGCGGTCGTAGAAGGAGAAGGGAATGCCGAAGCCGGGCGGCACCGTGAACCGGCCGTCGCGCTGCGCGAGCTGCGCCACCTGGCCGAGATTGGCGGCCTTGGCGCCGGTGCGGCGAGCCCAGCTCTCATCCTGCTCCACCAGCGAGGGGAGGCCGGAATAGACGGTGTCGGCCTGCGCCACCTGGACGGCGCGCGCCTTTTTCGCCCGCTCGGCCGCCTTGATCTCGGCCGGGGTGGCCATGCGCAGCACGACCATCGCGCCGCGCGTGTCGAGCACCACCATCTGGCCGGCGAGCGACGCCCAGCGGCGATCGGCATCGGCGCGATAGGCATTGGGAATGCGCCAGGTCTTGGCGAGCAGACTGACATGATTGATCGGCGTGGTGAAGGTCGCGGAGACGATGCCCGCGACCGGCGGCATGCGGATCGGCATGGTCGTCAGCACCGCGATATCGCCCGGGGTAAGCGCTTCTTCCTGCCCCTCCTTCACCACGACCAGACGGCCGACCGCGCGGCCATGGTTGAGGATCAGTTCCTCGCGGCTGCCATAGGCCTCATCGACACCGATGATCGGCAGCTTCGCCTGTCCGGCCGCCTCGCGCTGCTGGTCGGAATTGGGTTTGAAGGTGAGCGGCGCGGGGAAGCCCGCCTGGAGCACGCGCATCATGTCGGCGAGCAGCTTGGGCTCGACCAGGTCGCCCTCCCATAATTCCACGCCGTAGCGGTTCAGCCGGGGATAGCGGACGACCGAGCCGAGGATGAAGCGCCGCTTCGGGTTGGAATAATTGGCGTCGTTGAAGGTCTGGCTGTCGGCGAGCGTCAGATACTTCGCCTGGAGATATTCGAGGTGATAGCGATAGCGCTTGGTGTCGATCCACATGAGCTTCGGGGTCGAGGCGGCGCGGTCGATGGCAAACATGAGTTGCGGGAGGGCGAGGAAGCGGCCGCCGCCCTCGGTGCGGGCGAGACGATCGAATTCGGCATCGTTCCTGATGCCTGCCTGGGGCGCGGGCGAACGATCCGCGGTCGTCTGGCCGCTGAGCGAGGACAGGTCGTTCGCCGCGAAGCCGAGGGCGGCAAGGGCGAGCAGCGCCGCGATGGTTTTGGTCACGAGTCCCTCCCGAACCCCGCGAGGCTGCGCGAAAGTGGGGCTGTGGTCCAGTGGTTACGCGCGCCGGACACCCACCGCCCGTTCGTTTCGAGCGTAGTCGAGAAACCGGACTTCGCGCTCCATCATTGTTTCTCGACTGCGCTCGAAACGAACGGTGGGAAGGCGCGCTTTGGCTGGATCAGGCCGCCCTTCCCCTTGGGAGGCAGATCAAGCGGCCTTCGGCGTCGCGCTGGATGCTGACCTCGATCTCGAAGGCGGTGCGCAGATTCTCCGGGGTGAGCACTGCACCGGCCTCGCCACTCGCCAGGTTGGCGCCGTCCTTGAGCAGCAGCACGTCGTCCGCCACGCGGCCGGCATGGAGCAGGTCGTGCAGGACGATGGCGACACCCCTGCCCTGCCGCGCGACCTCACCCAGCCGATCGAGGATGTCGAGCTGATGGCGCGGATCGAGCCCCGCGAGCGGCTCATCGGCGAGGAGCCAATCGGGCTCGCCGGCGAGCACCCGGGCCAGCAGGACGCGGGCGCGCTCGCCACCCGACAGCTCGTTGATCGGGCGGGTGGCGAGGTGGCCGGTCTCGGTCGCGGCCATGGCCTGAGTCACTGCCTCGGCATCATGGGCGTCGGGCCCGGCAAAGGGCGCGCGGTGCGGGGCTCGGCCCAAAGCCACCACATCGGACGCCGCGATGTTCCAGTGCACCCGGGCGTCCTGCGGAAGATAGCCGATGCGGCGCGCGCGCTCACGGGGATCGAGCGCGGTCACGTCGCGGTCGCCGAGGCGGACCGCGCCGGCGCTCGGGGCGATCAGCGCGGCGGCGGTCTTGATCAGGGTGGATTTGCCGGCGCCATTGGGGCCGAGGATCGCCGTGACCCGGCCGGGGCGAAGGACCGCGCTGACTCCGTCCAGCACCCTGCGGCCGGACAGCGTGACACCGAGGCCGTCGACGATCAGTTCCATGACGTGCGGCCCTTGAGCAGGAGCATCAGGAAGAAGGGTGCGCCGATCAGCGCCATGGCGACGCCGAGCCTGACCTCTCCGGCGCCGGGCGCGAGGCGGCACAGGCTGTCGGCGATCAGGACCAGCGCTGAACCGCCGAGAGCGCTGGGCAGCAACAGAGCGGCGGGGCGATGGCCGAAGACCGGGCGGAGCAGGTGCGGCACGACCAAGCCCACAAAACCCACCACCCCGGTCACCGCGACGCTGGCGCCGATCGTCAGGCCGGTGCCGAGCACGATCAGCGCCTGGAGCCGGCCGAGCCGGACGCCGAGCGAGCGCGCCGCCGCTTCGCCCAGGGTCAGCGCGTCGAGCGACGGGCCGGTGAGGAACAGCAGGACCGCACCCAGCGCCATGAAGGGGAGCGCGGTGCGGACATCTTCGATGCTGCGGTCGGTCAGCGCGCCCATCAGCCAGTCGATCACCTCTGCCACGGCATAGGGGTTGGGTGCGATGGAGATGAGGAACGCCGTGAGCGCGCCGGCAAGGCTGGCGAGCACGGTGCCGGCGAGGATGAACTGGACGGGACTGGGGCTGCGCCAGGTCAGCGCGGCGAGCAGCGCCATCGCGCCCCCGGCGGTGAGCATGGCGCAGGCGAACAATATGAGCGGATTGCCCGCAATGCCGAGGATGATCGCCGCCACCGCGCCGAGCGCTGCGCTGGAGGAGACGCCGACCACCGCCGGATCAGCGAGCGGGTTGCGCAGATAGCCCTGCAGCACGGCGCCCGACAGGCCGAGCACGGCACCGATGGCGAGGCCGAGCAGAGCGCGCGGCAGGCGCAGCTCGACGATGATGGCGAAGCGCGGGTCGCCGGAGGGCCAGGCGTCGAGCGGGATCCAGGTCTTGCCCGCGATCAGCGAGAGACCGAAGGCGAGGATTACCAACAGGGCGAGGAGTAGCAATTTAACCTTCACTGTCCCTCTCCCCGTGGGAGAGGGAAGGAGGCGCGTAGCGCCGGGAGGGTGAGGGCGACCAGGTCACTCACCCTCACCCCGACCTGCTGCGCAGGCCACCCCTCTCCCGCTGGGAGAGGGGAAGAAGCGGTCTGCCGATCCAGCGATCGGCGGATCGCGGCGAGGCGGGTGATGGCGGGCACGATGGTCGGGCCACCGCAATTGACCAGATTGCGTGGGAACGCCGCCTCGACCGTGTTAGCGCCGGTGCGGCCGAGGACGCGGGCGCGGAGCGTCGCGGTGCGCGACGGGCCGGGGGTGAGGATCACGCGGGGCGGCTTTGCGGCGATGGTCTCGATCGGGAGGGTGCCGGTAAAGGCCAGGCCATAATCGATCGCGGCGTCGCGGAAACCGGCCTTGGTGAGCAGTTCGTCGAGCAGGGTGCCCGAGCCGTTGACGAGGTTGCCGGCGATGAAGAGGAGGGCGGAAGGGTTAGCCTGCTTCGCTTTCGGTGGAAGCGCTGCGGTTACCGCGCGATCGATGCGGGCATTGAGCGCCCTGCCCTTTGCCCCGGCCCCCACCGCCGTCGCGATCTGCATCACCTGCGCCTTGCTTGCCTCGATCGTGACGGGGGAATCGAGCAGCAGCGTCTTCAGCCCGGCGCGTTCATAGGCGTTGCGGGTGCTGGCGGGGGTGAAGCTGCTGGTCAGCACCAGATCGGGTTCCAGCGCGATCACTTCCTCGGCGGTGCCGGTGGTGGAGGCGAAGCGGTTCGCGACGGAGAGATCGATCGAGGTCGCGCCGGGATCCTGCGAATAATGGCTGATCGCGGCGATGCGGCTCGCGGGGACGAGATCGATCAGGATCGCGTCCGCGCACGGATTAGTGGAAACGATCCCGCCGCCGCCCGGCGCCCGCGCGGGCGAGCACCCGGCGAGGAGCAGGACGAGCGGCAGGATCGCCGGTTTCATCAGTCGAACTTCACGCGGATGCCGCCAAAGGCGGTGCGGCCATAGGTGCCATAGGTCGCGACCGTCTGATATTTCTCGTCGAACAGATTCTCGACCCGGCCATAGATGGTAAGGCGATCCCCGATCGGGAATTCGGCACGCAGGCTCGCCAGCGAATAGCCGTCGAGGCGGGTGAAGTTGCCGGGATCGTCATAGCTGTCCCCCACCAGGCTGATCGTACCGCCGACCGACAGGCCGAAGGGCAGCCGGTAGTCCACCGAGACACTGGCGGTTTCCTTCGGACGACGGGCCAGATCCTTGCCGAAAAAGCCCGGCGACCGGTTCTCGTTGTCGATATAGCTGACATTGCCGGTGAAGGTGAGGTCCTGGATCGGGGTCAGCGTCACCTCGACCTCGACGCCTTGCGCGCGCGCGCGGTTGACGTTGAAGTAGACATAGTTGGGCGCGAGGCCGGTGATCTGGTTGCGCGTGTCGCGGTGAAACCAGGTCACGCTGCCCTTGAGACGACCGCCGAGCAGGGACTGGGCGATGCCGATATCATAGCCGCGCGAGGTCTCCGGCTGCAGGTCCTTATTGCCGTAAAAGGGAGCGAAGAGCTGATAGAGGGTCGGCGCCTTGAAACCTTCCGCATAGCTGGCGCGCAGCGTCGTGCCCTCGCGCAGGGCAAGCGCGGCATTGGCCCCGAACGTCGTGTGGCCGCCGAACTTCACATGATCGTCATGCCGCACGCCGCCGGTCACGGTGAGGATATCGATCGGCCGAACGATCGCTTCGCCATAGAAGCTGGTGGTGTGGGCCTTTTCGCTCGTGCCGTCGAAATAGCTGCTGTTCTCATGCTCGGCGCCGGCGACGAGCCGGACCTGCTCGATTACCTGGAAATCGCCCTGATAGGTGTAGCGCTCGCTGCGGCCACGGCCGAAGAAGCTGGGGGCGGGGCCGAACGACGGATCGAAATTGTCGCGGTTGATATCGGCGATGGTGAAGGCGACCTTGTTGCGGAACCGGCCGTCGAGCAGGTTCGCGTGGAGCCCGGCATAGCCATAGATCTCCTGCGCGGTGGAATATTCCGCCGTGTCCTGGAAGGGGAAGTAGAAGGGCGGCGGATAGCCGTCGAGCGAGAGCCGGCTGTGCGCATAATAGCCGCGCAGATCGAGCCCGATCTCGTCGGTGAAGGCGATGTTGACGCTGCCGGTGCCGCCATATTGGCGATAGCCGTCGGGTTCGGTGCCGATCGCGGCGGCGGAGATGCCGTCGGTGCGCAGATAACCGCCGGTCAGCGACGCAGTGACCGGGCCCTTGCCGCCGGAGATGCCGGCATTGGCGAACACGCTGTCATGCGAGCCATATTCCACGCTGGCGCGGCCCCGCAGGCCTTCGGTCGGGGTGGCGGTGACGATATTGACCACGCCGCCCAGCGCCTGGCTGCCCCAGGGCACCGAGTTCGCGCCGCGCAATATCTCGATCCGCTCGACCGAGCCGGCGAGCAGATTGCCGAAATCGAAGCCGCCGCCAGGCGACGAAGGATCGTTGACACGCACGCCGTCGATCAGGGTCAGGGTCTGTTCCGCCTCGGCGCCGCGGATGCGCACGCTGGTCAGGCCGCCCGGGCCGCCATTGCGGCTGACGGTGATGCCCGGCGTGGTGGCGAGCAGATCGGAGATGGAGACGGTCTGGCGCTGGTCGATCTCGGCGCGGGTGATGATGGTGACGGCCTGGCCGATCTGACCGGCATATTGCGGTACACCCGCCGCCACGACGATGTCGGGCGGGGTCTTCATGTCAGCCAAGACGATGCAATCGTTCGGCTCGACGTTGCAATCCTGCGCCGCGTCCTGGGCGAAGGCCGGCGTCGCCGCGAACAGCGCGACGGACGCCGCGAGCAGATTTAAATGGTTATAGCGCCGGTTACGCTGAAAAATTCCGTGTGCGCAACGATTGCTACGCAAAACTGCGGAATGGACCGTGACGTCCCCGGAATGGAAGGAACCGGCGTCGTTGACAGTGGAACTGATGGACATGATGTACCCCTTTGCATGGGGCCTACCGGTCCGGACGTGCCTTGGGCGACATCCGGCCCAGACGGCCCGGTTCATGTCGCTCACTCGAGGCAATGCCCTCGTCCGCCCGGTGCATCCCGCCCGCGCGATGGATCGACCGTGGCGGGCAGGTCTCCTGGCTTCCGGGTCTTCGCCTGACGCTCCGCCTTCCCGGGCTTTACCCCAGTGGCGTGATGGAGCGCCGGCTATCCGGTCACAGTTGCGGGAGCAGCATCGGAGTTGCGGAAGGTTCCGCGCACCGACTTCCCTATTGTTCCCGTTGCCGGGAACCCGTCACGGACGCGCCCTTATCGGCGCGGGGGCGAGGTGGCAAGCGGCGCGGCCGGCTTCGCGATGCCGCACGGCCGGAACCCCATGCCGATTCGAGACGTTGATCTCGATCAAGGCGGTGCTGACATGAGCGGTTCCCCAGCCAAAAAGGCCGATTTCGCGCCCCGCGCCTACACGATGCAGGAGCAGCGCGACCGATTCGACGAGGTTTCCGGCGAGTTTGCGGCCGAGGATGAAGAGGCAAGCGACGCCCTGCTCGACCTGCTGACCGGCGATGCGATCAAGGAACGGCGCCTGCAGGATGCGACCTTCTGGCAGCGGGTGAAATTCCGCTCGCGCATGCTCCGCGCCTCGGATGCGGGCGCGCAGCGCAAGAGCGACTAGCCGGGCATTTAGTCGGCGACCCGGCAGCACTAGATTGGTCTTACCAATACCCGAGCGCCCAGCGTCGGCCGGCGCAACAGAGTCCAGACCACTGCCGCGCCGATCAGATCGAACACCGCCAGGCAGACGAACAGCGGATTATACCCGATCGTGTCCGCCAGCGCGCCGATCACCAGCGAGAAACTCATGCCGCCGATCCATGCCGCCGAGCCCGCCATGCCGCTGGCGGTCGCGACGATGCGCGGGTCGAACAGGTCGGTGGACAGAGTCATCAGCGCCCCCGACAGCATCTGGTGCGCGAAGCCGCCGATGCAGAACAGGGCGATCGCGGCCGCCGGCGACACCGTCAGGCCGATGCACGCCGGGCCGACCATCATCAGCGCGCCGGTCGTGATCACCACCTTGCGGGAGGTGATGAGCGAGGCGCCGAAGCGGCGCATGATCCATGGCGCATAATAGCCGCCGAGCAGCGATCCGGCATCGGCGGCGAGGAACGGCAGCCACGCGAACGCCGCGATGCCCCTGAGGTCCATGCCCTTCGCCTCGACGAGGTAGAGCGGGATGAAGAAGCTGAACGTCTGCCATGCTGGGTCAGCGAGGAAGCGGGGGATGGCGATGCTCCAGAAGTCGCGCGTGCGCAGCACTGCGCTCCAGCCGATCGCGTCAACGCCGTCAGGCGCGAGCGGCCGCCCTTCCTCGATATAGATGCGCTCCGCCTCGTCCAACCGCGGATGGTCGCCGGGCGAGCGATACAGCCAGTACCACAAGGCGGCCCATACAAAGCCGAGCCCGCCGGTGACGAGGAATGCCGAACGCCAGCCCCACCAGGCGATGCACGCGACCACGATGGGCGGGGCGATCATCGCCCCGATCGAGGTGCCGATGTTGAACCAGCCGGTCGCGACCGTGCGCTCGCGCGGGGGGAACCATTCGGCCACGGTCTTGAGCCCCGCCGGCATCGCCGCCGCCTCGGTCAGGCCGAGGAGCCCGCGAAAAAAGGCGAGCGCCGGCCATCCGTTCGCCAGGCCGTGCAGGCAATTGGCAAGCGACCAGCCGATCGCGAACAAGGCAAAGCCCAGCCTCAGCCCGACCAGGTCGAGGATATAGCCGGCGACGGGCTGCATCACGGTATAGGCGGCCTGAAACGCCGCCACGACCCAGCTATATTGCTGAGTCGTCATCTCCATTGCCTGTTTAAGCGTCGGCGCGGCCACCGAGAGCGAAGAGCGCGCGAGATAATTCAGCACGGTGCCGATGGTCACCAGCCCGATCATCCTCCAGCGCCAGCCGATACGAAGCCCCACCGCCCTCTCCTTTTCATTTTCGGTCGGGCCGACCCAGGCGGGACACCCGGCTGGCCACTTGTCAGCGGCCCCATATACTGGTCTGACCAATATCGACAAATGCTATCGGGCGTTCTAGACCGCTTGCGAGCGGACAATGACGCGAGTTGGGGAGAGGATCGTGCAGCGGATACCGCACCTGCGCTGGTGGATCGTGGCGCTGATCTGCCTCGGCACGGTTTCGAACTATCTCGCGCGCAACTCGCTCGGCGTGCTGGCGCCCCAGCTCATGTCCAGTCTCCATATGACGACTCAGCAGTACAGCTATGTCGTCGGCGCGTTTCAGGCCGCCTATACCGTGATGCAGCCCATTGCCGGGTTCATCGTCGACCGGATCGGACTACGCTCCGGCTTCGCGCTGTTCGGCGTGGCATGGTCGCTCGCCAATATGCTGCATGCGTTCGCGGCGGGCTGGCTCAGCCTTGCCTTTTTCCGCGGCCTGTTGGGCCTGAGCGAAGCGGCGGCGGTGCCGTCGGGGATCAAGGCGATCGCCGAATGGTTTCCGGCGCGCGAGCGCTCGGTCGCGGTGGGCTGGTTCAATGCCGGCACCTCGCTGGGCGCGCTGATCGCACCCCCGATCGTCGTCGCCGTGACGTTGTGGGCCGACTGGCGCGTCGCGTTCGTCGTCACCGGGGCGGTCGGGCTGGTATGGGCCGGGGCGTGGTACGCTTTCTACCGCAGCCCCGATGCGCATCCCGCGATCACGCCGGCCGAGCAGGCGATGATCGCCGCCGACCGCCCCGCGGTGCCGCGACAGCGCGCGACGGCACGCGAAATCCTCGGCACGGGCAAATTCTGGGCGATCGCGGTGCCGCGTTTTCTTGCCGAGCCGGCGTGGCAGACGTTCAGCTTCTGGATACCGCTCTATCTCGCGACCGAACGCGGCATGGACCTGAAGCACATCGCGCTGTTCGCATGGCTGCCCTTCCTCGCCGCCGACATGGGCGGCGTGCTCGGCGGCTATCTCTCGCCGTTTCTGGTCAAGCGCGCCGGCATGTCGCTGGTCCCGTCGCGTATCGCGGGGATCAGCCTGGCGGCCATATTGATGATCGCGCCCGGCTGTATCGGGCTCGCCGCCAGCCCCTATGTCGCGATCGCCTTGTTCTGCGTCGGCGGCTTTGCGCACCAGATGATCTCGGTACTGATCAACACGCTGTCGACGGACGTCTTCACGCCCGAGGAGGTCGGCACCGCCAATGGCTTTGTCGGCCAGGCAGGCTGGATCGGCGGGTTGCTGTTCTCGCTGTTGATCGGCCAGCTCGCCGATACGATCGGCTATGGGCCGTTGTTCGCCGCCCTGGCGGTATTCGATCTGATCGGCGCCGCAGTGCTGATCATTGCCATGAAAACCCTTGTCCGAGCGGAGTCGCTTTGATGGCGCGTGCCACCCTCTCCAGACCACCCCTTTTCGCCCTGACCGAGCGGGCGCACGGCCGCCTCGTGCTGACCGCCGATACCGGCGCGGTGGCGCATCTGTTCGTGCTCGAGGAGGATATCGCGCGGCTGCTGCTGCTCGCTGACGGCACGCCGACGAGCCCGCCGAGCTGGGCCATCGCCCCGGGTGCCGCCGACATCGCCGAGCCCGGCCGCGACCGCTTGGATGTGGCGGGGTTTGCCTGCCCGGATTACCGGCTGGAGGAAGCTGACGACCGAATCGTCGTCGAGACTTCGCGGCTGCGCATCACCGTTCGCCTCCATGGATTGCATTGCAGGTGGGAGCAGCGCGAGGGGGACGGGTGGCGTCTGATGGCGGAGGACCGCCCGACCCAGGCCTATGATTTCGGATGGTGGGACGGCCGGGCGCATCACTACATCGCCCGGCGACAGGGCGAGCGGTTCTACGGGCTTGGCGACAGGAGCGGCGACAATGACCGCGCCGGACGACGCTTCCGGCTGACCAATCTCGATGCGATGGGATATGACGCGGAAACGAGCGACCCGCTCTACAAGTCGATCCCCTATGTCCTTGTGGCGGATGCGGACGGTCGCTGCCACGGCGCGTTCTACGATAGCGTCGCCGACATGCATTTCGACTTCGGCCGCGAGATGGACAATTATCACGGCTGGTACCGGCATGTGGTGGCGGACGCCGGCGACCTCGATCTCTGGATGATCGCCGGACCCGATCCGCTCGCGGTCACGCGGCGCTTCACCTGGCTGACCGGCAGACCCGCGCTGATGCCGCGCTGGTCGCTGGGATATTCGGGGTCGACGATGACCTATACCGACTCACCGGATGCCGCGGTGCAGATGGCCGGGTTCCTCGACAAGCTCGCCGAGCACGATATCGGCTGCACCTCGTTCCACCTGTCGTCGGGCTACACGTCGATCGGCGACAAGCGTTACGTGTTCCACTGGAACCGCGACAAATTCCCCGACCCTGCCGCCTTCGTCGCGGACTATGCGTCGGCGGGCGTCGAGCTGGTGCCCAACATCAAGCCGGCGCTGTTGCGCAGCCACCCGCTTTATGACGAGGTCGCGGCCGCCGGGCTGTTCGTGGCCGATAGGGACGGCACCCCCGTCGAGGCGCAGTTCTGGGACGAGGTCGGCAGCTATATCGACTTCACCAATCCCCGCGCCGCCGAATGGTGGCGCAGGCAGGTCAGGACCGCCTTGCTGGACCAGGGGGTGGTGGCGACGTGGAACGACAATAACGAATATGAGATCTGGGGCACGCGCGCCCGGTTCGCCGGGTTCGGCCAGCCTCGCGCCGCGGCCGAGATGCGCCCGGTCCAGCCGCTGCTGATGACCCGGGCGTCGCGGCGAGCCCAGGCCGAGGCCATGCCCGAGCGCCGGCCCTATGCCGTCACCCGCGCCGGCATGGCGGGGCTGCAGCGCTATGCCCAGACCTGGACCGGCGACAACCTGACCGAGTGGAAAACGATGCGCTACAATGCGCGCATGGCGATCGGCCTGGCGCTGTCGGGCGTGTCGAACAGCGGGCACGACGTCGGCGGCTTCGCCGGACCGGCGCCGTCGCCCGAACTGCTGGTGCGCTGGATCCAGGCCGGCATATTGATGCCGCGCTTCAGCATCCACAGCTGGAACGACGACCGCACGGTCAACGAGCCGTGGATGTTCCCCGACGCGCTGCCCGCGATCCGCCGGCTGATGGCGCTGCGTCAGACGCTGATCCCGTTCTTCTACGACCTGCTGCACCGGTATCACGCAGAGTACGAACCGATGGTCCGGCCGACCTGGCTCGATTTCCCCGGCGATCCCCTGGCATGGGAGGAGAATGACGAGCACCTGCTCGGTCCCGACCTGCTGGTCGCGACCGTCATGGAACCGGGCGTGAAAATGCGTGGCGTGCGTCCGCCTGCCGGCGCGGAGTGGCTCGATATCTGGACCGGTCGGCGCATTGCCGGCGGTTCTGAGGCTGTTCTGGCCGCGCCGCTCGACGGCCTCCCGCCCTTGCTGGCGCGCGCCGGCTCGGCGATGCTGGTCGATCTCGCGCGCGGCGGGTGGCGGCCCGGGCCCTATCGCCGCGGCGTATGGCTGTTTCCGCCGCGCGACGGCGCGTTCGCCTGGTCAGGCATCGAGGATTCGGGCGACGGCGACGGGCCGGTCGACACCTGGCATGTCACCGGCAGCGCTGAGCCGGCACGCATCGTCGTCGAGGTGCGCCGCGACGGATCCGGCAGCTGGGGCGACGGCAGCATCACCCTGTTGCTGCCGCCCGAGGAGACGCGCCCGCTGATCGTGAACGGCGGTGCGGGCGACGGGGTCGACCATGACGGCCGCCGCGGCATCACGCTCACGCTCTAAGCGCGTCCGCCCGGGCTGTCACACCGCCACGCGGCGGGCGAGATCGGTCCGCTTGGCCTCCAGCTCGGCACGGGCGCGCTCCAGCGTGTCGGTTTCGGTGGCCTTGAGAAGCCCTTCGATCACGCGGGCGAGATGATCACGCATCGCCTTGCGCGCAGCCTTGGGATTCCGGTCGCGCAACGCCGCGAGGATCGTCTGATGCTCGTCGATCCGCGGCACGACGCCGACATTGCGCGCGCGTTCGAGCATGTGCTTGCACAGCGGAGACCTGTAGCGCGCATCCCATAGCGACTCGACCACGTCGACCACCGCCGAATTGCGCGTGGCGCGCGCGATCGTCAGGTGGAATTCGCGGTCGGCGTGCTCGCCGCTGACATGCTCCTGGTTCTCGCGATCCATGTCGCCGATCAGCGACTCGAGCGCGGCGATCTCCTCGTCGGTGATCGAGACCGCGGCGAGCGCCGCCGCCTCGGCCTCGAACAGGCGACGCGCCTCGGTCAGTTCGAACGCGCCGATGTCGAGCCCGATCATCGGCGTGTCGAGCGGCGGATTCTCGGTGACGAAGATCCCCGAACCATGCCGCGAGCGCACGATGCCGATGACCTCGAGCGCGATCATCGCCTCGCGGATCGTCGGGCGGCTGACCTTGTACTCATCGGCAAGCTCGCGTTCGGACGGGATACGCTGGCCGGGCAGGAAGTCCCCGCGCTGGATCGCGTCGGAGACGGCAGCTGCGACCTGTTGATAGAGCTTGCGCCCGTCGGATTGCGGCGGGAACGGCGTCGGCTTGGCAACTGGCCTGATCAATCGCTGTGTAGACATAACCAATCACGGCCTACCAACATTTGATTGGGCGGGCAACATCAACATTCCCGCGACGCCGTTCCGCGGAACAAGCCTCCCGCACCTATGGTCAGGCAACACTTGCATCTGGTCAGGCCATTTGATACTTCAGATGCGAAGCGCGGGCAAAAACGAACCCGCCGCATCGTTAGGGGAGAGACCAAATGATCGGATTACATCTGTCTGTGGGGCACGGTGCCCTTGCGCTGTCGCTTGCCTTTTGCGCGACACCGGCACTGGCCAAGGCGGCCGATGCCGATCAGCCCGCCGGTTCGGGCCAGACCACGCCGGACGCGGCCGCGCCGCAAGAAACCGCATCGGACGCCACCAATCCGGGCGACATCATCATCACGGCCCAGAAGCGCGCCGAAAATATCCAGAAGGTGCCGCTGGCCGTTTCGGTGCTCGGAGAGGCCCAGTTGAAGGCCACCGGCGTCACCCAGTTCCAGGATCTGGGCAGGATCGCCCCGTCGCTGACGGTGCGCCCAGCCGAACACCCGGTCAACGCCAACGTCTCGCTGCGCGGCGTCGGCACCTTCGCCTTCGGCATCGGCGTCGAGCCAAGCGTCGCGGTGCTGGTCGACGAAGTACCGCTCGCCTTCCAGGCGCGCGCCTTCACCGACCTTCCCGATGTCGAGCGGATCGAAGTGCTGCGCGGTCCGCAGAGCACCTTGTACGGCAAGTCCGCCTCGGCCGGCCTGATCAACATCGTCACGCGCCAGCCCACCGACATTTTCCACTTCCGCGCCAATGCGCTGGCGACCACCGACAGCGAATATGGCGGCAATTTCAGCGTGTCGGGCCCGATGACCCCTGAACTGGGCTATGTCCTCTCGGCCAGCTATTCCAACTGGGACGGCAATGTCCGCAACCTGTTCAACGGCAAGAAGGTGAACGGTCGCGAAGCGTTCAACACCCGCGGCAAGCTCCGCTGGAAGCCCACTGACGACGTCACCATCACGCTGTCGGGCAATTATCTCAACGGCAATACCAGCGTCGGCCGGCCGTTCATCCGTATGGACCCGACCGCCCTGTTCCGCGGCATCGCGGGCCAGACCCAGGCGGTGGCGATGCCCGGCGTGACGATCAACCAGGACAATCAGAATATCAGCAACAATTACGACGCGCGCACCAAATATGAAGGCGGGGGCGGGTCGCTGCGCGCGGAGGTCGGACTGGGCGAGATGACCCTGGTGTCGATCACTTCGTACGACAAGTTCCGCCTCAACGACTATCTCGACCAGGACGACACCTCGTCCACCACCCCCAGTGGCAGCAACATCCAGGTCGGCACGTTCCATTCGAAATTGTTCACGCAGGAAATCCGCCTGCTCTCGCCCGGCGACAAGCCGTTCCGCTATACCCTGGGCGCCTATTATGCGAACGTGAAGTTCACGCGGCCTTTCGCGCGCGGCCCCGTTTTCTCGCTGGCCAACTGGTACGCGACGTCGAAGTCCGAGCAACTCGCCGCCTTCGCGCAGATCGACTGGGAGATCCTGCCACACCTCACCCTGACCGGCGGCGGGCGTGTCCAGAACGAGAAGATTGCCTACACCTTCAAGGACAATATCGCTGCCGCCTTTTTCAGCGGCCGTGCCGAGGATACCGCCGGCACCTATCGCATCAGCGGGCGCTACGAGGTTACGCCCGACATCATGTTCTTCGCCAGCTATTCGACCGGCTACAAGGGCCAGACCTACGATCTGACGACGGGCTTCAACACGAACCGCGCGAACGCCGGCCCGATCAAGCCCGAACGGTCGCGCGACTGGGAACTCGGCGCGCGCATGCAGTTCCTCGACCGGCGGGTGACGGCCAACCTTACCCTGTTCAATACCGATTACGAGAATCTGCAGGCGCAGACGATCGAGACACTGACCGACGGGACGAGCAATTTCCGCCTGACCAATGTGGGCGGGCTGAACACTAAGGGCGTGGAGTTCGACAGCTCGGCGCGGATCGGCAGCGACCTCAACCTCAGCGCGTCGGTCGCTTATCTCGATGCGAAATATACGTCGTTCCCGCGCGCGCAATGCTATCCGCTACAAAGCCCCGCGCAAGGATGCGTCCCCGCGGTGCCCGCGGCCCCACCAATTCCTGCGCAGCCCGCCTATCAGAACCTGACGGGCCAGCGGGCGGTGCAGGCGCCGGAGTGGAAATTCTCGATCGGCGCCGATTATTCGCCATCGCTGGGCGGCGATCTGCGCGGCATCGTACAGGCCAATTGGCAATATCAGAGCGGAGTCTATTATGTGGCGGAAGATCCGCAAACGTTTCAGAAGGCCTATAGCATCGTCAATATCGGCCTCGGCGTGCGCGACGAGGACCACAAATGGGAAGTGGTCGCTTTCGTCAACAATCTGTTCGACAAGCAATATTACCCGTCGCTGGTCAACACGGCAGGCAATTTCGGCAACAAGCTGGCGACTCAGGCGCTCCTCCCGCGCGACTTCCGTCGCTATGGCGGGGTGCGGCTCGGGGTGAACTTCTGATGGATTGGCGGGGGCGCCTGTCGCCCCCGCCGACGCATGCCTGAATTCGGCCGCGCCGCACAGGCACGGACGGTATAGTGAATATTGACGACGCCATATGGATCGGCGGCCCCGGGGAGTATTTGCCGGCATGTTCATGACGCAGACGATGCGCTGGTTCGGACCTGACGATCCCGTGTCCTTGCGAGACATCCGTCAGGCCGGCGCGACCGACGTCGTTACCGCGCTGCACGATACGGCCAATGGAGAGGTCTGGCCGCGCGAGGAGATCGCCGCGCGCAAGCGGATGATCGAGGAGGCCGGGCTCGGCTGGACCGTGGTCGAGAGCCTGCCCGTGCACGAGGCGATCAAGACGCGCGGGCGCGACTGCGACCGGGTGATCGAGCAATATCGCGAGAGCCTGCGTCATCTGGCGGCATGCGGGATCACCACCGTCACCTATAATTTCATGCCGTTGCTCGACTGGACGCGAACCGATCTGGCCTGGCCCTTGCCCGATGGCGCGCTTGCACTGCGCTTCGAGCTCGAGGCGGTCGCGGCGTACGACATGCACATCCTGCAGCGGCCCGGCGCTGAGAAGGATTATGCGTCCGACATGGTCGAGGCCGCGACGCGCCGCTTTCAGGCGATGGACGATCGCGCGCGCGAGAGATTGGCGCAGACGATCATCGCCGGCCTGCCGGGGAGCGAGGAAAGCTTCACCGAGACCGAATTCCTGAACGCGATCGGCACCTATGCCGATATCGGCCCGGACCGCCTGCGGGAGCACCATGTCGCCTTTCTCGAGGCCGTCTGCCCGGTCGCCGACGAACTGGGTCTGCAGCTGGTCGTCCACCCCGACGATCCGCCCTTCCCGATGTTTGGCCTGCCACGCGTGGTCAGCACCGAGGCGGACGTCGCGCACCTCTTCGCCCGCGTGCCGAGCCGGTCGAACGGACTGTGCTTCTGCGCCGGATCGTTCGGGGTCCGCGCGGACAACGACCTGCCCGGCATGGTCGAGCGGCTGGGCGACCGTATCGGCTTCCTGCATCTGCGATCGGTGCAGCGCGAACCGCGCGGCGCGTTCCACGAAGCGGCGCACCTGGAGGGCGACGCGAACATGGCCGGGATCGTCGGCGCGGTGCATGCGCTGCAGCGCCGGACCGGGCGCTCGATCCCGATGCGGCCCGATCATGGTCATCAGATGCTCGACGATCTGACCAAACGGACCAACCCCGGCTATTCATTGCTCGGCCGCATGCGCGGCCTGGCCGAATTGCGGGGACTGGAGCGCGGGATCGCCTTCGCGTGCAGCGACGCGCGGGCATGACATCACACTGAAAACGGGAGAGCGACATGAAGATGAAAAGGACGATGCGGCGGCTGATCGCCGCGGCAATGGCCTGCGCGGCTCCCGCGATGGCGCAACAGGCGGCGGCCCCGGCCCTGCCGCTGGCCACCGTCAAGACCAACCCGCTGCTCGTTTCGGCGGACATGCGCCCCGGCCAGGATCTGTCGGGCCCGTGGCATTACTCGGTCGACCCGTTCCGTGACGGGATGGCGGGTTTCCATGGCGGCCCCCCCGGCGACAGCCAGTCGCGCTATCGCGACGTCGATATCGCCAAGGCTTTGAGGGACGACAATCGCGCCCTTTACGAATTCGACCTTGCTAGATCGCCCATCACCACCCTGCCATCCTCCTGGCTGACCGAAGCGCCCGAGTTGCGCTATTATCAGGGGCTGATGTGGTACCAGCGGACCTTCCCGGTACCAGCGGCGCGCAAGGGGCGCTATTTCCTCCGCTTCGGCGCGGCCAATTATTCGACCGTCGTGTATCTCAACGGCAAGCCGGTCGGACGCCACGAAGGCGGTTTCACGCCGTTCGCGTTCGAGGTGACCAGGCTGTTGCGCGACGGCGACAACCAGATCACCGTCGGCGTCGATTCGCAGACTACCGAAGCGACCGTGCCCCCACCCGTTACCGACTGGGAAAATTATGGGGGAATCACCCGCCCGATCCGGCTGATCGCAACGCCCGACACTTATGTCGACGATGCCTGGGTGCGGATCACGCGCGACGGCAAGCTGGCGGTCGATGCGCATCTCGACGGCGCTCAGGCGGCCAATCGCGCGGTGCGCCTGAAGATCGCCGAACTCGGACTCGACCTGGCCGGGACGACCGACGCAAAGGGCGATTGGCGGGCCACCGCCGCCGCGCCGCGCGCGCTGATCCGCTGGTCGCCCGAACGGCCGAAGCTGTATGACGTGACGATCGGCGCGGGCGACGACGAGTGGCACGACCGCATCGGCTTCCGCACCGTCGAAGTGCGCGGCACCGACATCCTGCTCAACGGCAAGCCGATCTTCCTGCGCGGCATCTCGCTGCACGAGGAAGAACTGGGCACCGATCCGACGCGCGCGATGACGCCCGCCGCAGCGCGGACGCTGCTCAGCGAGATCAGGGACGGGCTGCACGGCAACTACGTCCGGCTCGCGCATTATCCGCATTCCGAGGCGATGACGCGGATGGCCGACGAGATGGGCGTCATCGTGTGGAGCGAGGTACCGGTCTATTGGCGCGTCGCCTGGTCGAACCCCGACACGCTGGCGACCGCGCGCAACATGCTGGCGGAGAATATCCTGCGCGACCGCAACCGCGCGTCGATCGCGGTCTGGAGCGTCGCCAACGAGACACCGGTGACCGACGCGCGCAACACCTTCCTGCGCACGCTGGTGAGCGACGTGCGCGGGCTCGACGACACAAGGCTGGTCAGCGCGGCCTTGCTGGTCGAACGGTCGCAGAGCGACAAGGGACCGGTGATGACGATGGCCGACCCGCTCGCCGATGCGCTCGATGTACTCGCGATCAACACCTATAATGGCTGGTACACGCCCGACCGGCTGGCCGACCTGCCCGGCATCGTCTGGCGGGTACCGGCGGACAAGCCGCTGGTCTTCTCGGAATTCGGCGCCGACGCCAAGGCCGGGTTCCACGATCTGAGGGCGGCACCGCAGAAATTCTCCGAGGAATATCAGGCCGAATTCTATCGCAAGACGCTGGAGATGGCCGACAGCATGCCGACCCTGCGCGGCGTGTCGCCCTGGATCCTGAAGGATTTCCGCTCGCCACGCCGGCAGCATCCCGATTTCCAGCAGGGCTGGAACCGCAAGGGCCTGATCTCCGAGACCGGGCAGCGCAAAATCGCGTTCGATATCCTGGCTGGATATTATGCGAAGAAGGCGGCCGGCGCGGATCTCAAGCGCCGTTCGAACTGACCGTCGGACAGTCAAACGAACGCGGATGTCCTCTGGAACAAAAAACCCCGCCAACCCATCGGGTCTGGCGGGGTTTTAATGGTGGGCGTGGCAAGGATTGAACTTGCGACCCCTGCGATGTCAACACAGTGCTCTACCACTGAGCTACACGCCCACGCGAGTTGGGGGCTCTAGCGAGGGTTATCGGCGGGCGCAAGCGGCCTCGCGCGAAATCTCCGCGCGGGGTCAAAGACCCCTGGTCGCGTTCTCCATTTCGAACATGCGATCGACCTCGAGCACGAGATCGCGCAGGTGGAAGGGCTTGGACAGGACCCGGGCCTGAGGCATCGTCTTGCCCGCCTTCAACGTGACCGCCGCGAAACCGGTGATGAACATGACGCGCAGATCCGGGCACATCTCGCCGGCGCGCTGCGCCAGCTCGATGCCGTCCATTTCCGGCATGACGATATCGGTGAGGAGCAGGTCGAAGGGTTCCGATTCGAGCAACGGAATCGCCTCGGTGCCGCGATCGACGGCACTGACGGCATATCCCGAACGTTCGAGCGCGCGCGTGAGATATTCACGCATCACCCGGTCGTCCTCGGCCAACAATATCCTGATCATCGCTGTCCCGCTCAGTTTGTGGCCCCTGTTTATGCGCGAAGCTCTTAAGATTTTCCAGCATTCCCGCCCGCTTTACCATGGCCGTTCGGCGCAAAGCGCGATTGCGGCGGAGAGCCGCGCACCTTAGGTTGGCGGCGATGGCCGCCAGCGCCCTTTCCTTCGATCGATACGGCCCGGATGAACCGGCCAGTCCCGTCATCCTGTCCGTGCCCCATGCCGGGCGCGATTACCCGCTGGCGCTCCGCGCGGCGCTGCGCGTGCCGGTGGCGGCATTGGCCCCGCTCGAGGACCGGCATGTCGATGCGGTGGCGATCCTGGCGCGCGGCAAGGAGACGATGCTGGTCCAGCGCGTCGCGCGGGCCTGGATCGACCTCAACCGCAGCGAGCAGGAACGCGACCCCGGCATCGACGACGGCGCCAACCGCCAGGCGATGCCGATTCAGTCCGCCCGGATGCGCGGCGGGCTCGGCCTGGTGCCGCGCCGGGTTTCGGGCGCGGGCGACATCTGGCGGCGGCGGCTCGACGGCGACGAGGTGATGGCACGCATCGAGAGGGACCACCGGCCCTATCACGCCGCCCTGGCCGAAGCGTTGAAGCGCGCCCGTGCGCGATTCGGCACCGCGGTGCTGCTCGATCTCCATTCGATGCCGCCGCTGACCTCAGCGCAGGGACAGGCGCGGATCGTATTGGGGGATCGTTTCGGGCGATCGGCGGCGGCGCGATTCGTCCATCGGCTTGAAGGTGAGATCCAGGCGGCTGGGTTCACGACCGCGCTGAACGCGCCTTATGCGGGCGGGCATATCCTCGACGCGCAGGCGCGCCCGGCGGCGGGCATTCATGCCATCCAGATCGAGTTCGACCGCTCGCTCTATCTCGATCAGGCTTTGGACGGACCCGGCGACGGCCTGGCCGATTCCGCGACCTTGTTGCGGCGGATGATCGATGCGGTGGCCGACGAGGCGCTCGCTTTGCCCGGCGCGATCGCCGCGGAATAAACGCGACCCAAAAAAAAACCACCGCGTGCAATGCAGCACGCGGTGGCCAAGGTTCAGGGAGGAGACACACCCGAAGGTGTGCCGCACGGCCCCGCGAAAGGGGGGACACGAAGCCGCGCAACACCGATATAGGAGCCGGGTTTTCGCGCTTCAAGGGTGAAAAGAGCCGCTTTGACTGTGCTTTGCGGCATGGCGCGATTTCAGGGCGATAGTTGCGCCAGCCCCTGCCTGCACGACAGGAAATAATTCCGCAGTGCCGCAGCGGGGTGGATCAGGCCATTGAAGGCACGCGTCGCATACCCGACTCTTCGTACAGCGGATCAGCGACTCGCGATGAGGAAGCCCGGCCAGATACCGGTCGCCTCCCGAAGGAAGCGACCGGCACGAGGCTGGCTGTCGATCAGACGACCGGGAGCTGCTGGGGCATGAGGCCGAGCTGCATCTGCCGGCTGAAGATGTCGCGCATCAGCGAAAGCGAGAAGAGATGCGCGTAGAGCAGCGGGAGCATGCCGTTCTTGTGGATCTTGCGCAGCTGATCGCCGCGAAGTTCGGCCAGCTTCTCCTCGTTCACGATACGGAAACCGCGATAGATGAAGGGCTGCTCGACACCGTCCGCCTGGATGGTGGTCTCGCCGTCCATCAGCAGATCCAGCTCGTTCAGGTCGCGCATGAATTGCGCGGTGCGGGCACCGGCCTGTTCGAACGATTCGTTGAACTGCATGATGCTCTTGGTCACCTCGGACGGCTGACCGCCGTCGAACAGCGGCTGGCCTTCCAGATCGGCGCCGATGCCCTCTGACGTCGGATCGAAGCAGAGCGACAACTCCTCGGCACCCGGGCGCAGGCGCGCGAGCATGAACGGGTAGCGCCGGATATAGGCCGGCACGTACATCATGTTCTCGGTCAGCGTGCCTTCCGCATCGACGAAGACGTTGATGCCCTCGTTCAGGCCCATCAGCGCCAGCGGCACGGCATCGTCGCCCTCAGTGAAGACGATCGGGAAATGACGTTGCACGAGCGGGAATTCATCGACCGTGACGGGGATGGCATGCTGCCCCACCAGGAACTTCGCCTGGGTGATCGGCTTCATCTTGAAATTGACATGCGTCTCGCTCGAAAGCGGTTCGAGCGCATTGTAGAATAGCGGAAGTTGCGATTGCGGCGCGCTGGCCATGAAAACTCTCCATCGGGACTGAATGTAACGGCTTGTGCGTGCCGGACGGCGCCCGGCTCTATGGTGCCAAGGGTTCCGGTGCAAGCGCCACGAGCTTGCCGGGGTTCATAAGTGCCCCGGGATCGAACGCCGCCTTGATCGCGCGCAGCGCCGCCATGCGAGCCGGCGAGGAAAGACGCTCGAGTTCCTTGAGCTTCATCTGGCCGATGCCGTGTTCGGCCGAGATCGATCCCCCCGCCGCCACGACCAGGTCGTTGACGAAGCGCGTGATGATGGGCGCATCCTCGGCATACCAGCGTGCAGGATCCACGCCGCGCGGGGCGCGGATGTGGAAATGGACGTTGCCGTCGCCGAGATGCCCGAACGCCATCGCCTCGGTTCCGGGGAACCGCGCCTCGCAGGCGGCACCGCCTTCGACCATGAAGCGCGGCATGCCCGATACGGGCACCGAGATGTCGTGCTGCACGGCGGGGCCGTTGTTGCGCTCCGCCTCCGAGATCGAATCGCGGATGTGCCAGAAGGCCTCGGCCTGTGCCTCGCTCGCCGCGATCACCGCATCGGCCACCTGCCCGTCGGCCAGCGCGGGCGCGAGCAGCCGCTCGAGCAGCTCAGCGGGAGGCTCGGCCGCCGCATCGGTGATGACCGCCTCGATCAGCACATGCCAGGGATGGTCGCCGGCCAAAGGCGCGCGCGTGCCGGGGATATGCTGCAGCACCAGCGACAGAGTATGGCCGGGCACGATCTCGAAGCTTTCGATCCGGTCGGTGCCGGCCTCGAGCCGGCGCAACAGCGCAAGCGCCGTCTCCGGATCGGACAGGCCAACCCATGCCACCGCCCGCGCGGCGATGGCTGGCACCAGGCGCAAGGTGGCGGCCGTGATGATCCCGAGCGTGCCCTCGGCGCCGATCAGCAACTGGTTGAGATCGTAACCCCGATTGTCCTTCTTGAGCGCGGCGAGCCCGTCATGGACGCTGCCGTCGGGCAGGACCGCCTCGACCCCCGCGACCAGGCTGCGCATCGTGCCGAAACGCAGCACCTGGGTGCCGCCGGCATTGGTCGAGGTCAGGCCGCCGATCGTCGCGCTGCCGCGCGCGCCCAGGGTCAGCGGGAAGCGCCTGCCCTGTTCCAGCGCGGCCGCATGGAGATCGGCGAGGATCACCCCGGCCTCGGCGATCGCCAGGCCGTTCGCAGGATCGACCGAGCGGATTCGGTTCATCCGGCGCAGCGACAGGATCAGCGCCGAACCGTCGACCGGAGGCGTCGCGCCGCCGACCATGCCGGTATTGCCGCCCTGCGGCACCAGCGGGACTCGCGCCTCATGCGCCAGCGCGAGGATCGTGGCGACGCCGTCGCGGCTGTCGGGCGCGAGGATCGCGGGCGCGGTGCCGTGATAGCGGCCGCGCCAGTCATGGAGCCACGGCTCGATTGCGGCGCCGTCGGTGATCACGGTCTTGGGTCCGAGCTTCTCGCGGACCGAATCGGTCAACTGGCGTTGGGCGGGAGTCATTGCCCGGGCCCTATCACGCAGGGAAGAATGCGCCAATTCATGCACTGTTCAAGCATTTCGGTTAACGCGGCACAGCATGTCGCAACCGATGATTCTTGCGTTGATCCTGCTCGCCCTCGCCCCCGGCCCGTCGGTCGACGAGTCGCGCCTGGACAAAATGGAGGTCGCGCAGCTCACGGTGCACCAGCGGATCATCATCCGCATTCCCCGCATGATCCCTCCCCCCCGACAGCCGGTCCAGCCGCAGCAGACAATGACCTGGTCCGAGAAGAAGGGCCCGAAATGCGTGGCGATGGGCGACCTGGTCGGCGCTGCGATCTCGGCGCCCGACAGCATCGACCTGATGATCGACGACGGTTCTCGGGTACGGGCACGTCTCGACGACGATTGCCCGCCGCTCGATTATTATTCGAGCTATTATCTGAAACCGACCTCGGACGGCATGGTTTGCGCCGACCGTGACGCGATCCGGTCCCGCTCGGGGGGTTCCTGCCCGATCGAGGAATTCAAGCGGCTGGTGCCCAGGGTGAAGCGCTAGAGGCCCGCACTCACCCCTTTTCCTTGACAATCGCCTCCTTATCGGCAAGCGCTCCGGGGCTGGCCGGGCATGATGACCGGGCCTTTTTCCGGACACCGCATGACCTTCGCCGACCTCGGCCTATCCGACGAACTTCTCAAAGCCGTAAACGAGTCCGGCTATACCGAGCCGACTCCGATTCAGGCGAGCGCGATCCCGAGCGTCCTGATGATGCGCGACATCGTCGCCATCGCGCAGACCGGCACCGGCAAGACCGCCGCCTTCGTGCTCCCCATGATCGACATCCTGGGCGAGGGCCGCAGCCGCGCGCGGATGCCAAGGTCGCTGATCCTCGAGCCGACGCGCGAGCTTGCCGCGCAGGTCGCCGAGAATTTCGAGAAATACGGCAAATATCACAAGCTCTCCATGGCGCTGCTGATCGGCGGCGTCTCAATGGGCGACCAGCAAAAGGCGCTCGAAAAGGGCGTGGACGTGCTGATCGCGACGCCGGGCCGGCTGATGGACCTGTTCGGGCGCGGCAAGATATTGCTGACCGGATGCAACCTGCTGGTGATCGACGAGGCGGACCGGATGCTCGACATGGGGTTCATCCCCGATATCGAGGAAATCTGCACCAAGCTGCCCAAGCAGCGCCAGACCCTGCTCTTCTCGGCGACGATGCCGCCGCCGATCAAGAAGCTGGCCGACAAGTTCCTGTCCAACCCGAAGACGATCGAGGTCGCGCGCCCCGCGACCGCCAACATCAACATCACGCAATGGCTGGTGCCTGTCTCCGCCTCGAAGAAGCGCGACAAGCTTACCGAGTTGCTGCGTCTCGAGGAGGTGAAGACCGCGATCATCTTCTCGAACCGCAAGACGACGGTGCGCGACCTGAACAAGGCGCTGCAGCGCCAGGGCTTCCGCTCGAGCGAGATCCATGGCGACATGGAGCAATCGCAGCGCATCGCCGAACTCGACCGGTTCAAGGCGGGCGATGTCAATATCCTGGTCGCGTCCGACGTCGCGGCGCGCGGGCTCGACATCAAGGGCGTCAGCCACGTCTTCAATTTCGACGCGCCCTGGCATCCCGACGATTATGTCCACCGCATCGGCCGCACCGGCCGCGCGGGCGCGACCGGCGTCGCCTTCACCCTGATGACGGCCGACGATGCCGAGAATATCGCCAATATCGAGAAGCTGACCGGCCTGAAGATCAATCGCTACGAAGGCGCCGAGGACGAGCCGGCGTCCGCCGCGGCGCCGCGCGGACGCGGCCGGGGCAGGCCCGCCGCCGGGGCGCCCAAGGCCGAGGCGAAGCCTGCCCGCACCCGGGGTGCGAAGGCGACACCGATCGAGGCCGAGGCCCCAGTCGAGGTCGAGCGCGCGCCGGTCGAGACCGAGCGTCCCGCAAGGCCCGCCCGTCCGCCGCGCGAGGCGCGTCCGCCCCGCGAAGAGCGGCCCGCTCGCGACAGCCGTCCGCCGCGCCAGGAACGGCCCGCGCGCGACGAACGCCCTGCGCGCGGATCGCAGGACGACGGCACGGACGAGGGCTGGAACGGGCCGCTGCCCGACTTCCTGATGGCGAAACTGACCGACTGACCGCGGCATGGACGGGATCGTCGAGACGGTGCCGGTTCAGCGAATCGAGAGCCCCTGCGTCAACATCTGCGAGATGGACGCGGGTACTGGCCTGTGCGTCGGGTGTGCGCGGACGATCGACGAGATCGCCGGGTGGAGCAGCGGAAGCGCCGCGTGGCGGGACAAGGTGATGGCAGAGTTGCCGGGGCGGCGTGAATCCTTCTCCCCCCGTGGGAGTTTTGGCGATGGCGGGGTCGGTCATGCCCCCGACATGACCTGAACGGCGCGGGGCGCTTTTCGCTCAGTACTCCTCTCGCGATGGGAGAGGGAGTTTTCAAAAATTACGTTAACCATCAAGTGTTTCGCCACGACACACCCCCAAATCGGGGGGCGCACGGAACAACCTGATCCGCTATGGCGGAGCCATGGCGTGGGGCGTGATCACCAACTGGTTCCGGATGCGACGGCTGGGCAAACTCGGCCTGGCCGGGATCGTCGCGCTGATCTGTGCCGGCGTCTCGGCGCACGCCGCGATCCGCGCGATCGTCGACCAGCAGGCCAAGGCCGCCGCCGCCGCGAAGCCCGCCGGCTATGAGGCCGAGGACCATTTTCCCGGCGCCGCCTGGTTCTACATCGCCGAGGAGAGCGCCGCCCCCGGGTCGGGCGCGACCGGCACGACGAGACTGCCCGACACCCCGCTGCCGCCCGAAGCCGTGGCACTGGCCACCGACGCCTCGATCCGTCCGGCCCAGCCCTTCTCCATGGCGGGTGCCAGCCCAGCCGATCGCGCCCGGGCGCTGCAATGCCTGACCACCGCGATCTATTACGAAGCCGCGACCGAGCCCGATGCCGGCCAGCAGGCGGTGGCCCAGGTGATCCTCAACCGCATGCGCCACCCCGCCTTCCCGGCGACAGTGTGCGGCGTGGTCTATCAGGGGTCGGAGCGCAACACCGGCTGCCAGTTCAGCTTCGCCTGTGACGGGTCGATGGCGCGGGTGCCGTCGCGCACCTACTGGATCCGCGCGATGAAGGTCGCGGCGGCGGCGCTGAACGGCCATGTCTTCGCGCCCGTCGGCCTCGCCACCCACTATCACACCTATGCGGTCACGCCGTCCTGGAACCGGAGCCTGGTGATGACCGCGGCCCTCGGCGCGCATTTCTTCCACCGCTGGCAAGGCTGGTGGGGCACCCCCGCCGCGTTCAGTCAGCGCTACGCCGGCAATGAACCCTTCCCGGGCCCGCACGCTCGCCCGGCAAAGCCCGAACTGACCCTGGCCTCGGCGGCCCTGCCGGCCCCCGCGCCGCGCACCGCGGCGGCGATGATCCAGCCGGCCTATGCGCAGACCAGCGTGCTCAAGGCGGCGGCCGCGTCCGAGTCCCTGCCGGGCGACTCCCAGATCCTCGATCGCTGGAAGGATTCGGGCAAGCCGCTGCGTTAACGCTGTCGGCGCTGCCCCCGGCCCGCGAACCATGCTATGGCCGGATCGGGGCGAAACTGCCGCGCATGTCGCCTTGATCCTATCCTTCGGAGCAGCCGGGCCTAGGGTCGCGCAGGGGGGAAGAGCAACAGGGAGCAGCCAATGGCCACGCAAATTCCAGGCGACCAACCCACGAACATGGTGGAACGGATCAAGCGACTGCTGACCGCGCCCGCCCAGGAATGGCCGCGGATCGACGCGGAACCGATGACGATCAAGGGCATCTATATGGGCTGGGTCGTGCCGCTGGCGGCGATCGGTCCGGTCGCCGGCCTGATCGGCGCGCTCGTCTTCGGCTACAGCTTTCTCGGCATCACCTATCGCCCGTCGATCGGCGCCGCCGTCACCACGACCCTGGTCGGCTACGTCATGGCGCTGATCGCCGTCTATATCCTCTCGCTGATCATCAACGCGCTGGCGCCCAGCTTCGAGGGCACCAAGAATGCGGTGTCGGCCTTCAAGGTCGCCGCCTTCACCGGGACCGCCGGCTGGCTTGCCGGCATCTTCCAGATCATCCCGTCGCTCGCCTGGCTCACAATATTGGCGGGGCTGTACGGCCTCTATCTGCTGTGGGTCGGCCTGCCGATCCTGATGAAGGTGCCCGAGGGCAAGGCGACCACCTATATCGTGGTGACGATGATCGTCGCGGTGGTCGTGTTCCTGGTCTGCGGCACGATCGCGGCACAGGTCGGCTCCTCGATGACGAGGCCGCTGCTCAGTGCCGCGGCCGATACCGGCACGGTCAGCGGGTCGCTCAATCTGCCGGGCGTGGGCAAGGTCGATCTCGACAAGGCCAACGACGCCGTCGCGAAGATGAAGGCGGCGACCGAGAAGATGCAGAACGGGACGGCGACGGCGATCCCCGCCACCGCGCTCCAGGCGATGCTGCCCGCGGCGATCGGCGGCTTCACGCGCGGCGATGTCGAAACCCAGAGCGGCGGCGTCGGCGGCATTGCCGGCAGCCATGCCGAGGGCCGCTACACCTCGGGCGATCAGAGCTTCAACCTGTCCGTCACCGATATGGCCGCCGCCGGGGCGCTTGCCTCGCTGGGCGGCGCGATGAACATGCAGTCGAGCAGGCAGACCGCGACCGGATACGAGAAGACCGAGATGGTCGGCGGCGCGATGGTTACCGAAAAGTGGAACACCGAATCGAACAGCGGCAGCTATGGCACGATGGTCGCGAGCCGCTTCATGGTTTCCGCCGACGGCAGCGCACCGAACATCGACACGCTGAAACAGGCCGTCGCCTCGGTCGACACCGGCAAGCTGGCCGCCTTGGCGCGCTGATCCGCCGGGGTCCCGGGAATCGCTCATCTCCCGTCATGCCGGACTTGTTCCGGCACCCACTGCTCCGCAAGATCAGAAGCGTGTTGTACGCGGCACAGTGGACCCCGGAACGAGTCCGGGGTGACGATTGGGGGTGGATGAGCCGACCTCCAAAAGAAAACCCCGCCGGCTCTCGCAGGCGGGGTCTTCGAGACTGCAAAACCGGCAACCCTATTGGCGCCCACCCGATTCCGGCGCGAAATTGTGCAGCCCGCGCGGGAAGGGGTTGATCGCGACGCGCGTCGCCATCTCCCCGACCGTGCCGCCCCAGCTCGCCCGGTGCCAGCGGCCCATCTCGGCCGTCACGACATCGCCCGGCGATGCGGTGAAGAAGGGCACCCCCTCGATCTGGTAATCGATCTTGCCTTCCATCACGAACCAGAACTCGGCATAGTCGATATGGAAATGGCCGAGATTGCTCGGCGGCGGCGTGGGCGTGCCCTTGCCGCGGATATTGTTCACGAACATGTGATCGCTGGCGATGAACGCGCCGGCCCGGGCGTCCGCCCCCACCACATCCTTGTAATAATCGAGATAGGGCTTGTTGGCCCCGTCATAGACCCCGTCGCCGCCCGACAGGATCGTCTTCGTATAAGTGACGCCCTTGATATCGGCCGGTTTGTCGGGCGTGCTGGTCTCCGGATAGATCGGGATGTCGCCGGCTTCATGGACCTCGAACCAGAGCGCTGGCTCCGATCCGACCGTTTCCAGCGTGAAGGGCAGGCGCAGCGGCACGTTGATCTCGAAACCCTTGGAGGCGACGAACGGCTCCTGCCCCTTGATGCTGACGCGGACCTGACCGCCCCAGACGATCATCGCGACTCGGTTATCGGCATAGAGGACTTCGGGCGTCTTGCCGCCGGGGGCCAGCTGATGCCAGTCGGCCATCAGATCCTTGTTGCGCACGATCGGCTGCGACCAGCTCGCCTGGCCCTTGTGCAGGGCGAGCACATCGGACAGCTTCCACCAGGCCTTGTTCGGCGCGACATAGGCCTGGACCGGGGTCTTTTTGGGCACCCAGCCGAAGATCGGCGGCGGCGCCGCGGGGCGCGCAGCGGGCGGAGCTGCCTGTGGGGCGGCCTGCGGAGAGGGCGCCGCCTGGGCGAAGGCCTGATGCGCCAGCATCGCCGCGGCCCCCATCATCCCGGCGCTCATCATGGTCGTCACAACACGCATCCTCATCTCC
This sequence comes from Sphingomonas sp. GW821-FHT10F11, assembly GCF_058809095.1. NCBI lineage: Bacteria > Pseudomonadati > Pseudomonadota > Alphaproteobacteria > Sphingomonadales > Sphingomonadaceae > Sphingomonas > Sphingomonas sp. GW821-FHT10F11. Next base: position 403,514 of record NZ_JBXASH010000003.1, on the reverse strand, counting down.
CTCCAAAGGACCGGCGCGCGCCGCCGGATTGTTCTTCTCCCCGGCACCACCGGCTTTGCGCCTGTGCGATGCGGAGTCGGCTCGGACCTATATCAAATATATGATATAGGAAAAGCGTTTTGCGGGGCCGATATGGACCTTGCTGGATGTCCCGGGATCTATGGCGGACCTGGAGGATGGTTCTCGATTGCGCCAGGTTCACCATAATAGGGTTTGCGCTCGCATCGCGGTTTCCGATAGCCGACACAGGAGCCTGGCGCCGCTTGCTGGCGATGGGTAACCGCCTCGCGCTACATAGGACGACCCTCATGGCCTCCAACGATCTGGAATCCTGGCTCTCTCCCTCACGAGCGGCGCTTCTGGTCTACGACATGCAGGTCGGCATCTGCCACCAGGTGGAGTCGGACGCCGTCATCGCCCGGGTCGGCGAAACGGTCGCCGCAGCGCGGGCGGCGGGGATGCGGATCGCCTGGTGCCGGCACCAGTCGCTCCCCAAGGCGTGGATGGGGGCATTCGCCATCCGCATGGCCATGGCGTGGCAGCGCACCGACGACCCCGAGGCCGTCACGCCCTGGTTCCTGCGCGGCACCCCCGGCGTCGAGATCGTGCCCGCGCTCGCACCGCAACCGGAGGACTTCGTCTTCGACAAGCTCACCATGTCCGCCTTCGAAGGAACGCCACTCGCCATGGCACTGCGCGACGCGGGGCTCCAGGCGCTAGCGATATGCGGCATCGCGATGGAGATCGGCATCGAGCCCACCTGCCGGCACGCCGCCGATCTCGGCATCGTCCCGATCCTGATCGAGGACGCCTGCGGCCATGGCGATGCGGAGGCCGCGCGGCGATCGATCGAGGGCTTGCGCTTCGCGGGCGACACGATCGTCACCAGCGTGGCGGAGGTGCAGGCCGCGCTTGCGCGCATCGCGCCGGATCGCCCCAACGGCTTGTGAGGAAGAGTATCAATGTCGGATGGGGGCGGCACCAGGATCATTCCCGGGAGAACGCCGGAATCGGCAGCCATGGTGGCCAGCGTCAAGCGGGCGATGGCGATCACCCCGGCGCTCAACCGGTTGACGTTCGACGATGCGGATGAGATCCGGGCGATATTCAGCGATCTGATCGGCAGCAAGGTGGACGACCGCTTTTCGCTGATCCCGCCCTTCTTCACCACCGGCGGCGAGAATATCCGCGTCGGCCGCAATGTGTTCATCAACCAGAATTGCACCATGTACGATCTGGGCGGGATCGACATTGCCGATGACGTGATGATCGGGCCGAATGTGAGCATCATCACCTCGGGTCACCCCATCGACCCTGCCCGGCGGCGTGAGGTCGTGATCGCAAAGCCCGTCGTGATCGGGAGGAACGTCTGGATCGCGGCCGGTGTCACCATCATCGGCGGGGTGACGATCGGCGAAAACGCGGTCGTGGCGGCGGGGTCGGTCGTCATCCGCGACGTTCCCCCGAATAGCCTCGTGGGAGGGAATCCGGCGCGCGTCATTCGTTCGATCGGCGACGACTGATGGGACCTCGGGTTACGATGGTGTGGCGGAATCTGGCGGGCGTTATAGGTATTCGCGATCAGGTTTAACCGTCGTGCCGGACTTGTTCCGGCATCCACTGTGCCGCACGCCCATCGGCGCCTTGGTTTGCGGGACGGTGGACCCCGGAACAAGTCCGAGTGACGATTCGACCTGGTCGCGTTCGACTCTAAGTAGAGGCGCACCATAATCATGACCGTGCGTTCGTGAAGTGAGGCACGATCATCAGGGGCACATCGTGCGACGAAGGGATCAGCGATGGATGATGATACAGGCGACGACATTCGGACCGTCCTGACGCGCTACGCCTCGGCATGGAGGGCGGGCGACCTGCAGGCGATCGCGGCCTGCTACCATGACGACTTCACCCTTCATTATTTCGGGACGAGCCCCCTGGCCGGCGTGCACCGCGGCAAGACCGCAGCCCTGGCGGTATTGGCCGATTTCTCCCGCAGATCGCGGCGCCGGCTGGTCGAGATCAGCGACATAGCGGTGGGCGCCACGCGCGGCGTGATCCTGGCGCGCGAAGAGGTTTCGATCGGGGGGCGTCCCGTCGAGATCGATCGTACGCTGATCTATGCCGTCAGGGATTCGCTCCTGGCCGAATGCTGGGTGCTCGACCAGGATCAGCGGTTGATCGATGCGATGCTTCAGCAGGGGTGAGCGGCGCACCCGTGCGCAAGATATTGTATCGCGCATGAAATGCCGCGCAGTACAAACTTTAGCCAAGCATGTCTTCATACAGGCGCAGGGCGGCTTCAAGATTAGAGGCCAATGCACACATCGATAGGACCCCACCCAATAAACAGTCGCCGCACGTCCAATCTTGTCGCTTCAATTTAGAGTCCCGGCGGGCGGATGGCGGCGGCTGGCTATCGAATCGTAGAAGCATGATTGGCCGGAGTAGATTTGGAGGCTAGCATCTTTGTACTCGAATCAAAGGGGGGCGCAGGCGTGCCGGTGTCGAGGACCAAGACTTCAAAATCAGCGATTGCGATGGCGCCAAATATGTCGCGCTCTCAAATAGAGAAGAGGCGATTTCGCATCGCGACCGTGATCGCACTGATAGGAGTGCTCGTCGCACTCCCGCCCGCAATTGACTGGATCAGAGGGGCGGACGAATCGCCCAAATCCGCGATCGTGCCGGCGCCTGTTGCCCAGCCTGCCCTGGTCGCGCCAACCCCTAAGATCGAAGCTATTCCCTACATTGAAACTGCGCCCGCCCCAGAACACAGAGAAGTTATGGCCGAGAAGGCACGGAAGGTATCGCAGCCGGCGCGCATGGAGAATAGAGGGAGCCCCACCATCCGCACAGATGTTGAGGCTGAGCCGCAACTGGCATCTGATTCCACGTCTATCATGAGGGGCGGGAGCGTACTCCCCAAGTTCGATCAATCCGCATCGATAGACAAAAGTGTCTCGGTTGGTGGCAATGTCAATATTACATCCGCTCAGAAAGGCGTAGTTGCATCAATTGCTATTGGCCAATCATCCACTGCTAGCAGCCAAAACACGCAAATTAAGGACCCTGATTCATCGGAATCGGTAAATTTACCCGACGATCCAAATCGATGCTTAAACATTTCAGCAGAAACCTGCACTCAACGCAATGATCAGGGAAAGACTATAAAGCGCCCTTGATGACTCAAGGCAAGATAATGGTGACACGTGCAACAATCCCTTTTCTGTGTTGAACGGGTTGTTAGCGTAAGGCATCGCGCTACGCTCCGAAGAGGAAGAAAAGGCCGAGTTTAGGGGTTGTTGCACGTGTCACCGTCACTCCCCGCGGCGTGATCCTGGCGCGCGAGGAGGTTTCGATCGGGGGCCGCCCCGTCGAGATCGATCGTACGCTGATCTATGCCGTCAGGGATTCTCTCCTGGCCGAATGCTGGGTGCTCGACCAGGATCAGCGGTTGATCGATGCGATGCTTCAGCAGGGCTGAGCGGCGTCGCACCCGTCGCGGTATAGAATGTCACGTGTGGAAAGCCCTTTCAGTAAGGCCCACGTCAGCGCGACGCAAAAAGTCGAACCAAAGCGTGTCTTCGCGCAAGCGCGAACCTGCCGGAAAACAGGGACTATCGCACATCATCGCAGTCAGGAAACCGAAGATGACGGCGGCATCCGGCCTCTCCGGGCAAGGGCAATGCTGTGGTCACTTTTTGGTTGCCCGCCGTTTCAGCGGGGCAATTCCCGAGAAGCTGATCTTTAATTGAGTTGGGACACGGATATTTCCCATCAGTGCCGTGCCTTTCCCTTCGATGATCCGAATCATCGTCATTTCGGCTGGATGGGGAAGTGTGACCTTCATGCCATCAAGACGGTCATCAGCCATATCCCCGAACCAATGATGGGGCGTGCCGGGATAAAGCTCCGTGACTGAAGCGGAGTTCAAGTCATGTACGCTGACATAATAAACCCGATCAAACTGAGGTGCGTGTTGGGTGAGCTGTCGCCGCGCCCGCTCTACGGTGATCGGGTCCAGCCAGAAACCGTGCTCGGTCGTATAGAGAACGAGAAACCGATCTACACCGCCTTGGTGGGCCGACTTTTTCCGGATCAACTCGACGGCGAGTGCCATCTTTTCCCTTGGGTCCACTTTCTTCGGTGCAGCAGCGAAAGTCGGACCATATTTTTTTAGCGGGGCGAACTCCGCCAGTTCCATCAGCTTAACGCCCTGAGCGGTTGTCACGGTAAAATCGAGGTCGTTCTCCTCGTTTTGCGCCGGCAACCCGAAGGGCGCGAACGTTGGTTCGCTCTGCATAGCGACGTACCGACTGAAGCCTTCAACGAAAAGACGGGCGATCAAACGCTCTCTCTCGTCCTTCTGATCCGGGAAGTCGATCACTTGCCATTCGACACCGCCAGGACCCATCTTGATAGGTCCACTCGCACCTTTTGGCTTGCTCGGCTTTACTGTCATGATGTCGGACTACATGGGGATGTCGTTCGGCCGCGCGGGGCCAACAAGTAAGCTTGGCTTGGGAATCGCCTTGTCAGGCTGATTTTCGTTTGGCGAAAGCGGCCTTGCCGGCGGCGCAGCGCTTCGCGATATCGCCGATACGAAGCTTTGCCGTGAGTTCATCGAAGCAGGCGCGGTCGAAGGCGTTGCCATAACAAGCGAAGTGCCAATCGGTTGTCTCCAGGTGCTCGGGATGTTTGGGGTCGGCGATGATATCGAGGAAATTTTCGAACCCCGGCACGCCGCCGACGTCTTCCGGCGGTGCGCGGCGCTCGCCGTCGACATAGCGCGGATATTTTACGCCCGATTGACCATCGTCGACAGCTTCGACGACGATGAAATGCTCCCAGTTATCGCCCATATCGTAGGTGTAAAGGAGCTGGCGAACACCGCGATCGACCAGGGTCTTGAGCTTGATGTTCCTTGCTGCTGACAGGCTGTCGTCTGGCCATTCCGGGTCTGGCAGGCCATAGCGCTTGTCGCCCACCTCAAACTCCCAGAGGTGATAGTCCATCCATCCCATCGCGCCCTGGATGATATCGTGGAGCATCTTGAGGCTGGCCTCCAGGGGCACATCGACCCTGCGCCAGATCTCGGGCTCGATATCGATGAGGCTGATACGAATCCGGGCGATCTGGTCGGTCATGCCCCAATGGTGACCGGCGCAGCGTTCGCTGTCCAGTTCCACGGCGAGCGACGCTGACACGTTGAAAACGGTGAGAGTAACTCACCGTTGTTCGCGGTTTGCGGCCAATCCACGGCGACGATCCTTAGAAATGTCGGTTGCCGGTCCAGCCCCGGCGCGGCAGCGCTTATTCGGTGGCGCTTATTTCGGTGACAGTTTACTTAATCCCTTATCGGCCACGCCACGTCTCGCATCAGCAGGCACAGATTTTCAAGTGCACCCCCAGTCTCACGGTCCTTCCGCATCGCTGATCGGTCGATCGCAGGCTAGGGGTTTGGAGGTGAAGTAAACTGGCACCGTAGTCCCGCGATTATTCGTCGCCAGCGTCGTCGTTCGCGTCTAGCAGGAATTTGTCACGGATTTTCTCAAGCTCTTTGACCGAGCATGCCTCGATTTCAGTTCCATCCTTAAACTTGACCCGAACCTTGCGGCCCTCCCGTGCGGGTAGCCAAGCAGTCAGCACCTTGAGCCCTTCTGTTCCGCCCCAGATAAGCAATCCGACTAGCAACCCGCTTTCAAAGCCGACTGCTTTTCGCATCAGGTGATATTCGCGGTATCCGAGGTCTTTGCCTTCGAGCAGCTCCTTGAGGTCATCGAGGTCCGCTTGATACCAGTCAGTTTCCACTTCCTGGAATTCACCCGGGAAGATTTCAATGCCGGTTTCAGAATTTGGCTCGACCCTTTTCGGCGCAATCGGCGTAACTTTGGTGATGCGGATGGTCATGACTTCCTTGTCCTCACAAGGTGGCAAAGAGACGGTATTCGAATCCGCGGAGCGGTTGCCCGCTCCATTTCTCAAGACCAGCTCCTTAAACCATTGGGGCACTCTTCCATACCGATTCAGCGGCCCCGCTGGAAATACGCTAGAAGTGCGCGCAGCCATGCACAGCGCCCCTGGCAGGCGCTCGCGCAAGCGATTCTAATTGTGTAGGAAATCTTGGTCGGGGCGACAGGATTCGAACCTGCGACCCCCACACCCCCAGTGTGATGCGCTACCAGGCTGCGCTACGCCCCGACCGAGGGTGGGGCACATATGCGGGTGACGCGCGGGATGCAAGCGCGGAAGCCACCCGGCAACCGCAAGTCGCAATCGGCCCGGCCAGCCGGTGATCGATTCAACCCGCCCGAAGATCGTGCCACCGTGCCGATGACGGGGTGCTGCCTGCATACCCGCCCGCTGTGTCTCATGACCGCGACTCTGTTGGAAGATGTCCGGTCCCTGTTTCGACGAAATCCTCCCTGTTATACGCGCCCCTCTCCCTGTTATTCAGGAACAGGGAGAATTCCACGCAACATATTGAGATACATAGAAAATATCTCCAACAAAGTTGGAAATAACAGGGAGAGAAAAAATCCTGCCCGTTCCCGCCCCGTTATCGCGCAATAACAGGGCGGGATCGCCGGCCTTGCTGTTGGACGAAACGGGCGACGCGAGCGCTTATTCCTTGATCTGCCCCAGTGGCAGCAGGCGCTTGGCCATCGCCTTCACCAAGCGCCGGTCGCCGCCCTTGAGCACGGTGACCATTTCCGCCGCTCGGCGCTGCATCATCCGGTCGAGCGTCGTGGGCGTGGTTCCCCGGCTCGCCACATCCGCCAGCGACGCCCCCCGCGCATCCCCCGGATCGAGCGACAGCCGCAGCAACGCGGCAAGCCCGGTGAACAGGGCACGATCCCCGCCCAGCGCGACGGCGCGGTCGGTCGCCTCGTACCCCGTCGCCTTGCGCGCGCCGAGCACGGCACGGGCGGTCAACCCGCCCAGCGCCTCGACCGCATCGATATGCCAGCCGCCAAGCGCTGCCTGCGCCTCGGGATCGCGCGGGTTCCTGGCGACGAGCGCCTCGAACTGAGCGCGCGAGGCAAGGGCATCGCCCCGGCTCTTGGTCAGCTTGGCGCGGTAGCCGATCGCCATTGCCCGGGTGAGCAGCGCGTCGCTGTCGCCCGGCGCCCTGGCCAAAGTCGCATTGGCGCCTGCTTCCGCGTCGGCGAGTTGCGCCAGCACAGATGCCTTGTCGCGCACGGTGAAGACGGTCTGGGTCAGCCCGTCGCGCGACGGGCTGGAGCCTGCCGCGGCGGGCGCGAGCAGGAGGAGAAGGGCGATCGCGGTTTTCAACATGGTCCTGTCTCTAGACTGTCATTCGAACGTCCGACAGGCGCGATTCGGTTCGTTCCCGCCTCACTCGCCAATGAGCGTCTTCCAGAACGCGCCGTCCCAGGCCTTCACGCTGATCTCCTTGATCTCGAACGCCGCCAGGCTCTTGCCGAACGCCTTCTGGTGATCGGCGACACCATGCGCCCCGAGCGCCTCGACCGAGGTCCAGCGTTCGGAGATGCGGATCAGATCGGGGTCGCCCGCGTCGTAAGCGAAGTTATAATACTCGCAGCCGGTCTCGGCATTGGTCGTCGCCATATGTTCGACCAGCAGGTCGCGCAGCTTTGCGCCCTCGCCGCTGCCGACCCGGATATGTCCCAATACGATGATGGTCATGGCGCTCCCCCCGTGTTTGCCTATCTGTGCTTGTCTGTGCTTGGGCCGGTCGCAGGGCCAACCGATTGTTGCGTGGTCACCGGACAAGTGATAGCGCGCGGCGCTTAAGAGTGGGCCTTGTCCCTTTCGATACCCCCAGCCATTTCGGCCAAGCCATTCAGGATACCATGTTCGCAACCCCAGCCTATGCAGCCACCGGCGCCGCCTCGAGTGGCGGTTCCTTTCTGGTGCTCATCCCGTACCTGCTGCTCATCCCGGTCTTCTACTTCCTGGTGCTGCGCCCGCAGCAGCAAAAGGCGAAGGCGCACCGCGCCACGCTGGAGGCGGTGAAGAAGGGCGATTCGGTCGTGACGGCCGGCGGCGTGGTCGGCAAGGTGACCAAGGTCGAGGAACGTCATGTCGAGGTCGAGATCGCGCCCACCGTCAAGGTACGCGTGGTGAAGGCGATGCTGGCGGAGGTCACTCCGTTCGGCACCAAGCCGGCGAACGATTAATCCGATGCTTGATTTCCCGCGCTGGAAGGTCGTCTCGATCCTGGTGCTGCTCGCCGCGCTGATGGCGCTGGCGATCCCGAGCTTCTTCCCGGAGAGCCAGACCAAGGCCTGGGGCTGGCTGCCCCATCCGCGAATCAATCTGGGCCTGGATCTCGCCGGCGGCAGCTATCTGTTGCTCGAGGCCGATACCAACGACCTGATCAACCAGCGGGTCGAGCAGAAGCGCGACGAAGTCGCCGCCGCGATGCGCCGTGCCAATCCGCGGATCGATATCGGCGACATCTCGACGCGGGACGGCAAGGTCAGCTTCATGCTGCGCGACGTGACCCAGGTCGATGCAGCGCGCGAGCAGCTCAACAACCTGACCACCGGCGCCGGCCTGACCGGCCAGCGCGACTGGAACATCGAGGTCTTCGACGGCACCCGCTTCGTCATGACCCCGACCCAGGCGGGAATCGACCAGCAGATCAACCAGGCGATGGGCGACGCGACCGAGGTCGTGCGCAAACGCATCGACGAGCTCGGCACCAAGGAGCCGACCATCGTCCGCCAGGGCAGCAGCCGCATCGTCGTCCAGGTGCCCGGCCTGCAGAACCCGCAGCAACTCAAGGACCTGCTCGGCAAGACCGCCAAGCTCGAGTTCAAGCTGGTCGACGAATCGGTGACCGATCCGAACCAGCTCGCGCAGGGCATCGCGCCGGTCGGCAGCCAGGTGCTGCCCTATCCGAGCAGCCCCAACCGCTTCATCGCAGTGAAGCGTTCGGTGATGATCACCGGCGATCAGCTCATCAACGCCCAGCAGAGCAACAATCCGCAGACCAACGAGGCGGAGGTGGTGATCACCTTCGACAGCCAAGGCGGCAAGAAATTCGCCCGGGTGACCCAGGCGAACGTCAACCATCCCTTCGCGATCATCCTCGACAATCAGGTGCTGTCAGCACCCAACATCAACGAGCCGATCCTCGGCGGCACTGCCTCGATCTCGGGCAGCTTTACCGTCGCCAGCGCCAACGATCTCGCGATCGCGCTGCGGTCGGGCAAGCTGCCGGTCGCCCTGAAGGTGATCGAGGAACGCACCGTCGGCCCGGACCTCGGCAAGGACTCGATCGACGCTGGCATCAAGGCCTCGCTGATCGCCGTGATCCTGGTCATCGCCTTCATGCTGGTGACCTATGGCCGCTTCGGCATCTATGCCAATTTCGCGGTGGTCATCAACGTGGCGGTCATCATGGGCGTGCTGGCGGTGCTCAACGGCACGCTGACCCTGCCCGGCATCGCCGGCTTCGTGCTGACCATCGGTACCGCGGTCGACGCGAACGTGCTGATCAACGAGCGAATCCGCGAAGAGCAGAGACGCGGGCGATCGGTGATTCAATCGATCGAGCTTGGCTATAAGGAAGCGAGCCGGACGATCTTCGAGGCGAACGCGACCCATGCCATTTCAGGCTTCATCATGCTGTTGCTGGGCTCAGGCCCGGTGAAGGGCTTCGCGGTCGTGCTGCTGATCGGCATCGCCACCTCGGTGTTCACCGCCGTCACCTTCACCCGCATGCTCGTCGTGCTCTGGGTCCGCCGCGCGCGCCCCAGCCACCTCAACATTTGATCGGCGACCGGCTATGCGTCTCCTGAAACTCGTCCCCGACAATACGAACCTTCCCTTCGTCTCCCTGCGCAAATGGGCGTTCGGGCTGACCATGCTGCTGACCATCGCAGCGGTCGCCCTGGTGTTCGCGCGGGGCCTCAACCTCGGCGTCGATTTCGTCGGCGGCCTGATGATCGAAGAGAAGTTCGAGACCCCGCCCTCGACCGACAAGCTGCGGCAGGTCGTCGATCGCCTCGGCCTCGGCGAAGTGCGGCTTCAGTCGGTCGGCACCGACGGCAAGACCATCTCGATCAAGCTGCCGCCGCCCAAGAGCACCGAGAAGGACGCGACCAACAAGACCGTCGCGGCGGTGCAGACCGCGATCAACAAGGAGTTCCCGGACGCCCGCTTCTCGAAGCAGGATGCCGTCAGCGGCAAAGTGTCGGGCGAACTGATCTGGAAGGGCATCCTCGCGGTCGTCCTCGCCGTGGTCGGCATCAGCCTGTTCGCGATCTTCCGGTTCGAATGGCAGTTCGGCGTTTCGACCGCGGTCGCGATCATCCACGACGTGCTGATGACCCTGGGCTTCTTCGCGCTGACCCAGTTCGAGTTCGACCTGAACATCGTCGCGGCTGTGCTCACCATCATCGGCTATTCGATCAACGACAAGATCGTGATCGACGACCGCATCCGCGAGAATATGCGCCGCTATCGCAAGATGGACATGCCGCAGATCGTCGACCTCTCGGTCAACGAGACGCTGCCGCGCACGGTGATGACCTCGGTCACCATCCTGCTCGCCTTGTTCGCGCTGCTGATCTTCGGCGGCCATGTGCTGCGCGGCTTCACCGCGGCGATGATCCTCGGCATCTTCGTCGGCACCTATTCGTCGATCTACGTCTCGTCCTCGCTGCTGATCTCGCTTGGCCTGCGCGCCGAGCCGAAGGGTGACGATACGCCCGGATCCAAGCCCGAGCGGGTCGCCTTCAAGGACATGCCCTGAGGCCTGTCGGGGTAACCCACCATGCGCATGGATAAGGGCCAGCAGACCGACGGGCCGATCATCTCGGCCTTTTCGAGCGGCGGCTTCAAGGTCGACGACGGAGTCTATCGCGCGCTGCTGATCTCGCCGGTGCGCGCCGATGGCTGGAACCCGCCGCCGCTGGAAGAGCTGGGCGCCGACGATGTCGCGCCCCTGCTCGCGCTCGACCCGTTCCCCGAGTTCCTGCTGCTCGGCACCGGCCCGGCGCTGGTGCGACCGCCCCTCGCCTTCGTGCGCGCGATCGAGGCGCGCGGGCTCGGCATCGAGGCGATGGACAGCCGCGCCGCGGCCCGCGCCTGGGCGGTGCTGCGCGGCGAGGGTCGCTGGATCGTGGGCGCTCTCTACCCGCTTTGACCCCCGGCGGGTGCGCGGTTATCATACCCCAAGCTCAAAAGCTGGGGGAGAGATCGCATGAAGCTTCTTGCCGGACTGTCGCTGCTCGCCGTACCGCTGTTCGCCGTTCCCGCCGCCGCCCAGACCGCGCCTGCGGCAAGCCCCGCGCCCGCGCCAGATTACGCGCAGGACTCGGCCTGGCTCTGCCGGCCCGGCCGCGTCGATGCCTGCTCGGCCAACCAGGACGTCACCGTCATCCAGGCGAACGGCAAGCGCAAGATCGAGAAGTTCAAACCGGCGCCCGGCCCGCAGTTCGACTGTTTCTATGTCTATCCGACCGTCTCCAACGATGCGACGCCCAACAGCGACATGACGCCGGGACCCGAGGAACTGGCGGTGGCGGCATCGCAGGCGGCGCGCTTCGCCTCGGAATGCCGGGTGTTCGCGCCGCTCTATCGCCAGGTCACGCTGACCGCGCTGCGCGCCTTCATCACCGGCCAGCCGGTGACGATGGACCGCGACATGCCGGTCAATGACGTGACGGCAGCGTGGAACGACTATCTGGCGCGCGACAACAAGGGGCGCGGCGTGGTGCTGATCGGGCACAGCCAGGGATCGCTCGTGCTGAAGACGCTGATCGCGAAGACGATCGAGCCCTCCCCGATCCGCCGCAACATCATCTCGGCGATGCTGATCGGCGCCAATGTCGCGGTGCCGCCGGGCAAGGATGTCGGCGGCGACTTCAAGCGGCTGCCTTTGTGCCGCAAGGACGACCAGTTCAATTGCGTGATCAGCTACACCAGCTTCCGCGCCGATTCGCCGCCACCGGCGAACAGCCGCTTCGGCAAGGTGCCCGATGCCGGCATGGTCGCCGCCTGCACCAACCCAGCGGCGCTGGGCGGCGGCAAGGTCGTGACCGACGCGATCCTCGGCACCAAGGGTGCCGGTGCGGGCAGCGCGCCGATGGGCTCGTGGACCAGCGACAATCTGCCGGTCACCACCGCCTTCGTGAAGGTGCCTGACCTGATCTCGGCCGAATGCGTGTCGAAGGACGGGTTCGACTATCTCGCCGTCACCGTGAACGCCAATCCCGCCGATCCGCGCACCGACACGATCGTCGGCGACGTCTCGATCGGCGGCGTGATCCTGAAGGACTGGGGCCTGCACCTGATCGACATGCCGGTGGAGATGGGCAATCTGGTCGACCTTGCCGACCGTCAGGCGGCGGCATGGCGGGGCACGCCCTACAAGCCCAAGCGGCGCTGATCGACCAGCCCGGCGAGGTGCGCGTACAGCGCGGCGCTGTTCGCTTCCCAGGTGAAGCGCTCGGCGCCGCGGCGGACATCGGCCTGGTCCGGCGGGTGGGCGAGCAGCTCCCCGATCGCCTGCGCAAAGGCACCCGGGTCGCGGGGGACGATTCGGCCATAGGCTGGATCGGTGACGACCTCGCCCGCGCCGCCCGCCGCAGTGATGACGACTGGCGTACCGCAGGCAAGCGCCTCGACCCAGGCATTGGCGAGTCCCTCGGAGGCTGAGGCCAATGCCATCACATCTGCAGCGCCGAGCAATGCGGGCAGATCGGCATGCGGGATGGAGCCGAGCAGCGTCACCCGATCGCCCAGGCCGAGCGACTCGATCTTCGTCCGCAGCGCCCCTCGCTCTGGGCCTTCCCCCGCGATCAGCAAGGTTACGCCCGGCAGTGTAGCGACAGCGTCGATCACGATGTCGTGCCCCTTGCGCGGGATCAGCGCGCCGAGCGACACGACCAGCGGGCCGGTCACGCCGTAAGCCGCCTTGGCCGATACGCGGTCGCGCGGAGCGAAGCGGTCTAGATCGACCCCGGTGTGGTGGACCCGGATGCGCTCGGCCGGGATGCCGATCGCGGCCATGTCCGCCTTCATCGCCTCGGACACGGCGAGCAGCCCGTCGGCGCCCCGCCCGGCCACGATCACCTGATCCGCAGTGGCTGGCGCATGGCCCCAGTGATGCACGTCAGCCCCCCGCGCCTTGACCGAGACGGGCACGCCAAAGTGACGGCCGAGCGCGACCGCGGCGGGGCCGTCGGGGAAGAAGAACTCGGCATCGATCACCTCGAACGCGAAGTCGCGGCGGATCTCGGCGAGCAGCGGCACCAGCCGCGGGATCAGCGCGCGGACATGATAGCGCCCGGCGGCGCCGGGGATGGTGATGAAGCGCGGGCGGAGGGTATCGATCCCTTTCCAGGTCTCGCGCTCAGGCAGCGCCGCCAGCGGCGCGTGATGCGACAAGGCGCGCAGCGGCCAGGGCGGCAGGCCGACCGGCGCGACCAGCCGCAGGTCGACATCTGGCCGTGCCGCGAGACCCAGCGTCTGCCGTTCGACGAATACCCCGAAATTGGGGCGCGTCGCATCGGGGAACAGGGTGGAGAGCGTGAGGACGCGGAGCATGGCGGCGGCGAGTGTAGCGCGGGAAGGTTAATCCTCCCACGCCCCAGCCATGATCAGAGGCGTTTATCCCCGGGATAGGCGAACAGCAGGTCGCTGCCGATCGATGCCTGGATCTCGCAGCGGCCCTCGAAGGTCAGGCATTCGCCCGCCTTCCACGCTACGCCGTCAGCCACGCCCTCGCCGGCAATCGGCACGAACCAGCCCATCATGCCTTCGGGCAGAGTCACGACGCGGTGACCGGCGGGCCAGCGTTCGAGGACGAATTTCGGCCCCTCGGCCAGGATCGTGCGGTCGTCCGATGCCGGGGCCGGGGTGGGCAACGGCACGAACGGTACCGGATCGGAGACGGCTACGCCTTCATCCAGATGCAGTTCGCGGTCGCTGCCATAATCGTAGAGGCGATAGGTCAGGTCGACATTCTGCTGGACCTCGATCAGCGTGATCCCGGCGCCGATGGCATGGACCGTGCCGGCCTCGGAATAGAAGAAATCGCCCGCCTTGACCGGTTTCCAGTCGAGCAGATGCTCGATCGATCCGTCGAGCGAGGCGGCGCGAAGCTGATCCTTCGACATCGGCACCCTGGTACCCAGCGCAATCGTCGCGTCGGGTTCGGCGGCGAGAATCACCCAGGCCTCGTCCTTGCCGCGCGGATAACCCGCCGCCCGCGCCGCCGCATCGTCCGGATGGACCTGGACCGACAGCTTCTGGCTGGTGAAGAGGTACTTGATCAGCAGCTCCGGCTCGGCCGCGTGCGGCGTCTGGAACCATACCTCGCCGACCGGATCGCCGTCGGGCGCGGGGTTAGGAAAGCCCGGCCACAGGCTGTGCCGCCCCCATGGTTTCTCAACGCGCTTGGTGGCGAGCAAGGTTGCGGTCATGCGAGTCCCCTGGGAATGGCGTGTGATAGCGCCAACGCGCCTCACCCGCCATCCGATCCCGCCGCGAGGGCACGCGCGAAAAACATTGTTCGGGCGGGAGGGCTTGGGCTAAGGATCGCTACGATGCGTATCCCCCTGTCCCGCTCGATCGCGCTTGCGCTTGTTGCCGCCTCGGCGTTCACCGTTTCCGGCTGTGCCGGCGGCCGCACCAAAAGCGACATTCCCTATGTCGCCCGCGATGTGGGCACGCTCTACACGACGGGCAAGAACCGGCTCGACCGCAAGCAGTACAAGCTTGCGGCGGCGCTGTTCGACGAAGTGGAACGCCAGCATCCCTATTCGATCTGGGCCCGACGCGCGCAGCTGATGAGCGCCTTCGCCTATTATCTCGACCGCGATTACACCAGCTCGATCCAGTCGGCGCAGCGCTTCATCTCGGTCCATCCGGGCAACCGCGATGCGCCCTATGCCTATTACCTCGTCGCGCTCGGCTATTACGAGCAGATCAGCGACGTGACCCGCGACCAGAAGATCACGCAGCAGGCGCTCGATTCGCTCGGCGAGCTGACCCGGCGCTATCCGAACTCCAAATATGCCGCCGATGCGCGGCTGAAGATCGATCTCGTGCGCGACCATCTCGCCGGCAAGGAGATGGAGATCGGCCGATTCTACGAGACGCGCGGCCAGTGGCTGTCCGCGACGCTGCGCTTCCGCCGCGTGGTCGACGACTATCAGACGACGACTCACGTGCCAGAGGCGCTGATGCGGCTGACCGAGACCTATCTCGCGCTCGGCGTGCCAGAGGAGGCGCAGAAGGCGGCGGCCGTGCTCGGCGCCAACTATCCCGGCACCGACTGGTACCAGCGCGCCTACAAGCTGATG
The DNA here is from genome assembly GCF_058809095.1 of Sphingomonas sp. GW821-FHT10F11. NCBI lineage: Bacteria > Pseudomonadati > Pseudomonadota > Alphaproteobacteria > Sphingomonadales > Sphingomonadaceae > Sphingomonas > Sphingomonas sp. GW821-FHT10F11. The sequence goes on along the minus strand of NZ_JBXASH010000003.1, from coordinate 388,206 downwards.
CAGGAGCATCCGGTGAAGGCAGCGGCGGCCGGGCCGGCCAAGACGGGCGCCTGACGCGGCGCTTATGCCGCAATGCTGACATCCTTATCCATCCGCGACGTGGTGCTGATCGAGGCGTTGGACCTCGATTTCGGCGACGGCCTGGGCGTGCTGACCGGCGAGACGGGTGCGGGCAAGTCGATCCTGCTCGACGCGCTGGGGCTGGCGCTGGGCGCGCGCGGCGAGAGCGGGCTGGTGCGCCAGGGCGCCAACCAGGCAGTGGTCAGCGCAAGCTTCGACACGCCGCACGCTGACGGCCCGATCGCCTCGCTGCTCGAACAGAACGGCCTGGACATCGATCCGGGCGAACCGCTGATCATCCGCCGCATCGTCAAATCCGACGGCGGCAGCCGGGCGTTCGTCAACGACCAGCCCGCCTCTGCCGGCCTGTTGCGCGAACTGGCGGTGCATCTGGTCGAGATCCATGGCCAGCATGACGATCGCGGCCTGCTCAACCCGCGCGGCCACCGGGCGCTGCTCGATGCGTTCGGCCGGATCGATACCGGCCCCGCCGCCCGCGCGCACCGCGCCTGGCGCGAGGCCGAGGATGCACTGGCGGTGGCACGGGCCGAGTTCGACACGGCCGCGCGCGACCAGGAGTGGCTCGAGCATGCCGTCGGCGAGCTGACCAGGTTCGGCCCGGAGCCCGGCGAGGAGGAGATCCTCGCGACCCGCCGCGCCGGCATGCAGCGGGGCGAGAAGATCGCGGGCGACCTGCAGGCGATCGCCGACCTGCTCGAAGGGTCCGAGGGCGGACTTGCACGGCTCCGCCAGGCGGCGCGGGCGCTCGAGCGCGTGTCCGAGGATCACGACGCTCTGGGCGAGGCGCTGGCGGCGATCGACCGTGCGCTGGTCGAGGGCGGGCTGGCGCAGGAGAAGGTCGACGAGGCGGCGGAAGCACTTGCTTTCGATCCCGCCCAACTCGAAGCGGACGAGACCAGGCTGTTCGAGTTGCGCGCCCTTGCCCGCAAGCACCGGGTACAGCCCGACGACCTTGCCGCGCTCGCCGCCGACCTGGCCGGCAAGCTGGAGCGAATCGAAAGCGGCGGCGCGGGGATCGTGGCATTGGAACGCGCGGTCGCCGAGGCAGCGCGTGCCTATGAGGCCGAGGCGGACGCCATCACCGCGGCCCGCGCCGAAGCGGCCGGCCGCCTCGATGCCGCGGTCAAGGGCGAGCTGGCGCCGCTCAAGCTCGATGCCGCGCGCTTCCGCACCGTGGTGGCGCCGCTCGGCAACGATCTCTGGAGCGCCTCGGGCAAGGACCGGGTCGAGTTCGAGATCTCGACCAATCCGGGTGCGCCGTTCGGGGCATTGGCGAAGATCGCCAGCGGCGGCGAGCTGTCGCGCTTCATCCTGGCGCTGAAGGTCGCGCTGGCGGAGCAGGGCAGCGCCGCGACGATGATCTTCGACGAGATCGACCGCGGCGTCGGCGGCGCGGTGGCCAGCGCGATCGGCGAGCGGCTCGCCCGGCTGGCGGCCAACACTCAGTTGCTGGTGGTGACCCACAGCCCGCAGGTCGCGGCCCGGGGCGCCCATCACCTGCTGATCGCGAAGAGCCATGACGGCGTCGTCACCCGCACCGGCGTGGTGCAACTCGACGATGGCGACCGGCGCGAGGAGATTGCCCGGATGCTGTCCGGCGCGACGATCACCGACGAGGCACGAGCCCAGGCGGAACGATTACTGGAGGCAGCGTGATGATCGGGATAACGCTCGCGTTGCTCCTTGCCCCGCAGGATCAGCCGGCGGCGAGCCCCTGCTCCCCTCGTGAGGTGACCGTCGCCGACACCGATCCGGCCAAGGCCTGCGATCGGGCGATCGCCGCAGCGAGTGGCGCTGCCAAAGGGCAGTTGCTCTTCGAACGCGGCTATATTCACAACGAGAAACGGGACTCGATCGCCGCGCTGGCCGATCTCGACGCGGCCGTGGCGGCCGATCCGGACAATGTGAAGATCCTGCAGGAACGCGCCTACACGAACAACGAGCTGGGCAATTATGCCGAGGGGCTGGCCGACCTGGACAAGTCGGCGGCGCTGGGCGCCGCGACGACGCATCTGTTCAACGAGCGGGCGATGTCGCGGGTGAAGCTGGGCGATGCCGCCGGTGCCGTCGCTGACCGCGATCGCGTCCTGGCGCTCACCCCCGACGATGGCGTGGCCCATAATGCCCGCGCTGAAGACCTGCTATGGACCGGCCGGTTCGACGAGGCGCGGGCCGACATCGCCCGCGCCCGGGCCATCGCGGACGCGGCAGGCGACAAGGGCATGAAGGCCGTTGCCGAGCAGCATCTCGGGCGGCTCACCCGGATGACCGAAGGCGCCGAGCCGAACGCCGGTACCGCCTGCCTCGCGGCGCAGAAGGACGGCGACTTTGGGCGCAAGGGCCTGATCGCGACCTGCACCGCCGCCTATCTCGCAGCCCCTTCCGCCAAGGCGAAGGCGGAACTGCTCACGACGCGAGCGGTGGCCTGGATTATCGTGGAAGACGACATCCAGGCGACGGCGGACCGCCAGATGGCGGCGGCGCTCGACCCCGGCAATGCCGACTGGCACGCTAATCTGGGCTTCTCCTATATTCGCGCCGCGCATAGCTGGGCCGGCGAGCGCGAGTTCGACAAGGCGCTGGCGATCAAGGAATCCTGGATGGCGCTCGGCGGCCGGGCCTGGGCTCGCTTCAACCAGCGCAAGCTCGACGAGTCCTTCGCCGATGCCAAAAAATCCTTCGAGATCCAGCCCAATGAGATCGCGCTGACGGTACTTGGCGACCTGTTCTTCGAACGGGAGGATGCGAAGAGCGCCAAGCTCTACTGGATGGCCGCCTATCATATGGGACAGCGCGGCGAGGACATGCTCGAGCGGTTGAAGAAGATCGGCATCACCGATCCCGCCGGCGAGCCCATGCCGAAATAGGCCCCGCTCAGAACGGGAATTTCAGCGTCACCATGATGCGCTTGTCGGGCTTGCCGTCGGGGCTCTGAGTCCCCTGTGCATAGATATTGCCCTGCCCGCCCCCGACGCGGAAGCCGGTGCCGGGGCCGCCGACCGGATCATAGCGGTGGGTGAGCGGGCGAAGGCGGAACTGTTCCTGCGGTTCGGGACGGCCGCAGACGACGATATCGCCGTCCTCCTCGGTCCGTTCCGGGCAGCGCGTCGGGTTGCGGCGCGGCGCGGGTGCTTCGGCGGCAGGGCCGGCCGCGGCCTGGAGCATCGCCAATAGTGCCGCAATCATGGGCCGCCTTTCCCCATCGGAGGCGCTGAAAACATCATGACAAAAGGGCCGGAACATGGCCGCTTCATTACGATGCGACTTTTCCGCAAGGCTGTGCTATAGCCCTGCCATCTCGCGATTCCGCCCACAAGCATCGCGTGACTGAGAGACCTTCGCGCTCCCGCTTGCCAAGCCGTTGGATCGCTCTTCTGGTTCTCTCTTCGACCTTCATTCGCACCGCTTCCGTGTTCACGGAGTAGCGCGCCCGTGCTCGGATGCGCCGGCCGGGGCCGGACGGTGCTCCGCTCTCTCTTCTCGGCCCCAAACCGGTGCAAGGCGATGCCACCACCGGGCTACCCAAGGAAATACTTATGCCGATCGGCACCGTAAAATTCTTCAACGCCGACAAGGGCTATGGCTTCATCGCGCCGGAAGGCGGCGGGAACGACGCCTTTGTCCACATCAGCGCCGTTGAAGCAGCCGGCATGCGCACGCTCGATAAGGAGCAGCGCGTGTCGTACGAGCTCGAGCAGGACCGTCGCGGCAAGATGTCCGCGGTCAACCTCGCCAGCGCGTAAATGACGGGTGGGCGCCGGCTCCGGCCGGCGCCCCTTCCGCTCCCCCCGACCCGCGGAGAAGTCGTACGAATACCACCGCCCTGTTCTATCGCGATCGTGCCCGTCAGGCGGAAGCCGATGCGAATGCTGCAACTCTGGACAATGTCCGTTCCCGCTGGCTGCGTGCAGCCAAAGCCTGGGACGAGATGGCCAGCCGCGCCGAGAAGACGGCCGAGCGCCGCTCCGTCAACGAAGAAGCCAAGATGGTCGCGGAGATGATGGAGGACGACTAGTCCTCCCGTCCAACAGCGACTCGGATTTTCCGCTGTTATTGGCGTTTATTTTTTCCTTCCCCTGTTATGTTGGATTTCGGGGCTGGAATCAGTGCGCCTTTTCAATATCTTGGGACTGGTTTTCCCTGTTACGGATAACAGCGGAAAACTTTCCCCTGCTCATGCCGAAAAAGCGTGGTTTTCGCGCAAAATAATCGCGGAAAATCGTCCAACATAACCGACAATGAGAAACAGCAGGCCGGAACGTGATCGGCGCTTCGGCCGCGCGTTGCTGCCATGCCGATGCGGATCGTTGAATCGACATGCCGCCCTGGCGCGATCATCGTGCGTAAACCCGATCCGTTCGTCCCGAGTGCCATCGAGCTTGTCGAGATGGCGTATCGAGGGACAAGCGTACCGCGCTCCACCTGTACCTCGATACGAACTCTCGATACGGCTGCGCCTACTCGATCTCTACTCGGCACGAACGGTTGTGGTGGTTCCGATTTCACGTTTGATGCGCTAGCGGTTCGTCATGAGCACGACCCTGTCCACCCCGCTCCCCGAGAGCGACGAGGAAGCCGCCACCGAACTGGAGCGGCTCGCCGGCGAGATCGCCCATCACAACAAGCTCTATCATACCGACGATGCGCCGGAGATTTCGGACGCCGATTATGACGCGCTGATCCGGCGCAACAATGCGATCGAGGCAGCTTTTCCCAGCCTGATCCGCACCGATTCGCCCAACGCCCAGGTCGGCGCGGCGCCCGCCAGCCACCTCGCCAAGGTGGCGCATGCGCGGCCGATGATGAGCCTGGACAATGGCTTTGCCGATGAGGACGCGACCGAGTTCGTCGCGCGTGTGCGGCGGTTCCTGAGCCTGGCGGAGGATGTGCCCGTCGCGCTGACCGCCGAACCCAAGATCGACGGCCTGTCCTGCTCGCTGCGCTATGAGCGCGGCAAGCTCGTACAGGCGCTGACCCGCGGCGATGGCCAGGTCGGCGAGGACGTGACCGCCAATGTGCGCACCATCGGCGACGTTCCTCAACAACTCCGTTCGTTTCGAGCGCAGTCGAGAAACGGCGAGGGCACGCAAGGCTTCTCGACTTCGCTCGAAGCGAACGGAGAGGATAGTATTCCCCAGATTTTCGAGATCCGCGGCGAAGTCTACATGGCCAAGGCGGATTTCACCGCACTCAACGCCCGTCTGCTCGCCGAAGCCGAGGCGGCCGGGGACGTCAGCAAGGCGCGTCAGTTCGCCAACCCGCGCAATGCCGCGGCGGGATCGCTGCGCCAGAAGGACGCGACCGTCACCGCGAGCCGCCCGCTGCGCTTCCTTGCCCATGGCTGGGGCGAAGTGTCCGCGGTACCGGGCGACACGCAATATGACGTGATCCGCACGATCGCCGCCTGGGGCCTGCCGGTCAGCGACATGTTCGTCCGGGTCGAGGGCATCACCGAAGCGCTGGCGCACTACCGGGCGATCGAGACGGCGCGGGCCGACCTGCCGTTCGACATCGACGGCGTGGTCTACAAGGTCGACCGGCTCGACTGGCAGGCGCGGCTGGGCTCGGTGGCCAGGGCGCCGCGCTGGGCATTGGCGCACAAATTCCCGGCCGAGCGTGCGCAGACGACGCTCGAGCGGATCGACATCCAGGTCGGCCGCACCGGCAAGCTGACCCCGGTGGCGCGACTGACGCCGGTGACGGTGGGCGGCGTGGTCGTCACCAATGCGACGCTGCACAACGAACATGAGATCGCGCGGCTGAACGTCTGGCCGGGCGACCGGGTGGTGCTGCAGCGGGCCGGCGACGTGATTCCGCAGATCGTCGAGAATCTGTCGCGCGACGAGAGCCGCGGTAGCTGGCCCTTCCCGACGCACTGCCCCGAATGCCAGTCCGACGCGGTGCGCGAGGAAGGCGAGGTCGATGTGCGCTGCACCGGCGGGCTGATCTGCCCTGCACAGCGAGTCGAGCGGCTGCGCCATTTCGCGAGCCGGGGCGCGCTCGACATCGAGGGCCTGGGCGCGACCAGCATCGACTCCTTCTTCCATGACGGCCTGCTTCATTCGCCCGCCGACATCTTCCGCCTGAAGGGCAAGCGCGAGGAGCTGATCGGGCGCGAGCGCTGGGCGGAGACCTCGGTCGACAATCTGCTGGCGGCGATCGAGGCGAAGCGAAGCCCTGACCCGGCGCGCTTCCTGTTCGGGCTGGGCATCCGCCATGTCGGCAGCGTCACCGCGCGCGACCTGGTCAAGGCGTTCGGCACGGTCGAGCGGGTCGCCGACGTCGCGACTCGCGCGGCAAGCGACGAAGAGGCACGCGCCGAGCTGACCGCGGTCGAGGGAATCGGGCCTGTGGTGGCCGAGGCGCTGGTCGACTTCTTCGCCGAGGAGCATAATCGCGAGGCCTGGGCCGACCTGCTGAGCGAGGTCAGTCCCGCCGCCTATGTCTCCACTATCCGCGAGTCAGAAGTGAGCGGCATGACGCTGGTTTTCACCGGATCGCTGGAGACGGTGAGCCGCGACGAAGCCAAGGCCCAGGCCGAGGCGCTGGGCGCCCGGGTATCGGGATCAGTCTCAGCCAAAACGGATCTTGTCATCGCCGGGCCCGGTGCGGGGTCGAAACTGAAAAAGGCGGCAGAACACGGGGTTAGGGTGATCGACGAGGCAGCATGGGCGGAGATCGTCGCCGCCGCGAAGTGATGCTTTTTTGCAACGCAGCATGGCCGAATGCTGCGCCCCACTTGAAGAATCCCCCCTGTCATTTATCCGAAACGTTCGAGTCGCATGGGGCCAGCGACGGCGAAAGCGCCGAGCATCTTGCGACTGACGCCTAAAAGGGGAAAATCATGCGAAACAATCTATTTCTGGGCGTCGCCGTTGCCGCCCTTGTCATTCCGGCTGCCGCAAGCGCGCAGGAAACGACGTCGGCTATCCGCGGCACGGTGACGTCGAACGGCGCACCGGTTGCCGGCGCCCAAGTCGTCGTTCTGCACGTGCCGTCGGGCTCGCGCTCCACCGCCACGACGGATGGAAGCGGCTCCTTCAATATCACGGGCCTTCGCGTTGGCGGACCCTATACGGTTTCGGTCACGAGCGCGTTGGGCAACACGGAAGTAACCGACGTCTCCACCGAGATCGGTCAGGCCTATGATCTGCCGATCGACGTGGCGGCCTCCGGTCCCGATATCGTTGTGACGGCACAGTCGATCGCCCGCGCGGGCTCGGTTTCGCAGGGCCCCGCTACCGTCCTTACCTCCAAGGATATTGCGAACATCGCGACCACGAACCGCGACATTCGCGACCTTGCGCGGCGCGATCCCTTCGCCCGCCTCGACGACACCCCAGGCGGCGGTCGTGCGGTTTCTTTCGCTGGCCAGAATGCCCGCTTCAACAAATTCTCCGTCGACGGCGTGCCGATCACCGACAATTTCGGCTTGAACCCCGACGGCCTCCCCAGCCGCCGTTCGCCGATCCCGCTCGACGCGATCGGCCAGTTCCAGACCAAGGTCGCGCCGTACGACGTGCGCGAAGGCAATTTCCAGGGCGGCGCGATCAACATCGTGCTGCGTTCGGGTGGCAATGATTTCCAGGGCACAGGCTTCTACAGCGTCACCGGCGACGGCCTGACCGGCAAGAAGACCAAGGCCGGCCCGGGCGTGCCCACCGGCGTGGTCACGTTGCCGAAGTTCAAGAGCGAGGATTACGGCGTCGAGCTGTCGGGCCCGATCATCAAGGACCGGCTGTTCTTCATGGTCGCTGGCGAGCGCATCCGCGCCGGAACGCCGATCCCTGAAGGTCCCATCGACAACAACGCCGGCACGGCCATCCCCGGCCTGACCCAGGCAGTAGTCGACCAGATCGTTGCGGTCGCCAAGTCGAAATATAATTACGACGCGGGCGGCGTCCTGAACAATTCGAAGGACAGCGACGACCGCGTGGTCGCCAAGCTCGACGCGAACATCTCGGATACGCAACGCGCCTCGCTGACCTACAGCTACACGAAGGATTCGATCCAGTTCAACCAGAACGCCTTCACCACGCCCCCTCCCGGCCTGGGCCTCGAATCGAACGGCTATATCTCGTCGAACCGTCTTCATACCGGCGTCTTCCAGTTGAACTCCGACTGGTCGGAGGAGTTCTCGACCGAAGCCCGTGCGTTCATCAAGGATTATAAGCGCGGTCAGGATCCGATCCTGGGTCGCGGCTTCGCGCAGTTCCAGATTTGTACCGCGCCGACCTCGGACCGGGCCACCAGCGATGCGAATGCAATCGCCTGCGCATCGGGCAACCCGCAGGTTTCCATCGGTCCGGACATCTCGCGTCAAACCAATGCGCTGACCAGCAAGACCTATGGTGGCTCGCTGCAGGCCCGCCTGCATCGCAACAATCATGACCTGAAGGTGTTCGTCGACTATTCCACGACCAGCATTTTCAACGCCTTCCTGCAGCGGAGCGCCGGCGACTATTATTTCGACTCGCTCGCGGACTTCGCGGCCGGCAACGCACAGCGCCTGCGCTATGGGAACACGGTGCCGTCGCTCAATCCCGACGATTCCGCAGCAAATTTCAGCTACCAGTCCTATGCCTTTGGCATCCAGGATTCGTGGCGCGTCAGCGACACGTTCAACCTCTCCTACGGCGCGCGGTACGACCTGTATGGCGGCAACAGCCGCGCTGCGCTGAACCCCAACTTCTACAATCGCTATGGCTTCACGAACGATGCCTATATCGGTGGCCGGGGTGTTTTCCAGCCGCGTATCGGGTTCGACTATAAGCCGATCCAGAACCTGAGCGTCCGCGGTGGCCTCGGCATCTTCGCCGGCGGCTCACCGGATGTGTATATCTCGAACAGCTTCTCGAACACGGGCATCCTGACCAACTCGATCGACGTCCGCGCGACCAGCAACCCCAACGCCTATATCGGCGCGAACCCGGTCCAGGGTGCGGCAATCCTGAACGGCGTGAACGGGGCCACGATCAACCCAGCGGCAAATACCCTCCTGAACAGCGGCACCGTCGTCGCGACGTCGTCCACCAACGCCCTCGATCACAACTTCAAGCTGCCCAACCAGTGGCGGGCAACCCTGTCGACCGATTATCGCCTGGATCTGGGCGGGCTCGGCCGCTGGAACCTTGGCGCTGACCTTTTCTACTCGAAGGTTCGCCAGCAGGTGTTGTTCACCGATCTTCGCGTGAAGGCGAATGGCCTGCTGACGCCGGACGGCCGCGCGCGCTACTCGCCGGTGACCAGCTTCGCCGACACCAACTCCGATATCTATCTCACCAACACCACCAAGGGCCGCAGCTATGTGGGCGTCCTGCGGGCCGATGTCGACTGGGATTTCGGCCTGAGCGCGGGCGCGAGCTTCACCTATCAGGACGTCAAGGATCAGGCGCCCGCCACCTCCTCGACGGCGTCGTCGAACTACTCCAACGGCGCGTTCTACGATCCGAACGTCGTGCAGTACGGCACGGCGAACGACCAGGTGAAGTACAACATCAAGTACAACCTCACCTTCGACCATGCCTTCTACAAGGACTACAAGACCACGATCGCCCTGTTCGGCGAGACGCGTATCGGCCATCCATACAGCTTCACGTTCCTGGATTCGGGATCGCGCAGCACGGTGTTCGGCACGATCGGAACAGGTGCGCGCTACCTGCTCTATGTGCCGACCGGCGCGAGCGATCCGCTGGTTTCCTACGCGAACGACACCGACAAGGCGGCAATCCTCAACTACTTCGCGTCGGTGGGTCTGAACAAATATGCGGGCCAGGTTGCCCCACGTAACGCGTTCACCTCGGCATGGTTCACGCGCCTCGATCTCCATCTGGCGCAGGAACTACCGACCTTCGTGGGCAAGTCGCGGATCACGCTTTTCGCGGACATCGATAACTTCACCAACCTGATCAACAAGAACTGGGGTCAGATCAGGGAATATGCGTTCCCGTACAACGTCGCGCCGGTCCGTGTGTCGTGCCTGACCGCGGGCGGTGTGGCGGTTACGAACTCGAACCAGGCGTGCGCCCAGTATCGGTACACGCCCGCTACGACGACGACGGTGAATGGCGTTGCGACATTCGTGGCACCGGCTGACACGATCTATCCACGTCAGTCGCTCTACTCGATCCGCGTGGGTGCGCGTTTCAGCTTCTAAGCGACAAGCACCGGACGAACGAGGCCGCCGTCCCCGCAAGGGGGCGGCGGTTTTCGTTTGAGCCTGTCGAATATGAGACGGGCCAACCGCCTACATGATCAGGCCGCCTCCGCCGCCTTCGCATACACCGAGTTGATCGGCCGCGAGAACACCCGGCCGACCATCGGCTCGAAGAAGCTGAGCGGTGCGCTTTCATAGGCCGGGTCGAACGCCGACTGATCGTATTTCTCGCAGAATTCGGCGCAGGCCTCGAAATGGGCGTGGCCGCGGTAATTCTCGCGCAGGTCCCGGTCCATCCCGAGATAGTGGAAGAAATAATAGCCCTGGAACACGCCGTGGGTGTTGGCGATCCAGTGCACCTCCTCCGACACGAAGGGACGGAGCATCGCCGCCCCGATCTCCGGATGGTTGAAGGTGCCGAGCGTGTCGCCGATGTCGTGGAGCAGCGCCATCACGACATAGGCCTCGTCCCGGCCGTCGCGGTGGGCGCGGGTCGCGGTCTGGAGCGAATGTTCGAGCCGATCGACCGGGAAGCCGCCGAAATCGCCCTCCAGCAGCTTGAGATGGGTGAGCACGCGGGCGGGGAGTTCCTTCGCGAAATCGCGGAAATGCGTGCCGATGATGGTCCAGTCCTGCTGGGTGCCCTCGGTCATCGCGGTGAATTGCGCGCGATCCTGATGCTCGGTCATGGCGTGTCTCTCCTCACTTCAGCCGGGCTTTTACATCCCGTTGGCAATCATTCCTTCTCCCCTTGTGGGAGAAGGAGGGAGGAGCGAAGCGACGGAAGGATGAGGGGGAGTGAGGTTCGGAACGCTCACGCGTGTCCCCCTCACCCTTCCCATCGCTCCGCGATGGGCCCCTTCCCTCTCCCACAAGGGGAGAGGGAGCTGGAACGCTTCGCTCTGTTCCACCCTACCGCACTTTGCGCATCGGTCCCAGTCGGGTTAAGACCCCCGCCCATGCCGCTGTTCACCAAGCCCGCGATCTTCTCGCGGCCCTTTTTCGAGGACAAGAGCCGTGCCTTCTGGCGGCTCCAGGCGGCGGGCTGGACCGGCTATCTGATCCTGCGCAGCGTCTCCAGCATCTCCAACGGACTCGATCTGACCGCGACCCTGCTCGTCGTGGTCGAATCGATCGTGGGCTATTGCATCACCCTGCTGCTCTCCACGCTCTATCATTATTACCGCAGCCAGCCGCGCATCGCGGCGGTGATCCTGACGATCCTGACCCTGGGCGCGGCGACCGTGCTCTATGCGGTGCTCGACGCCTTTTCCTTCTCGTTCATCAAGATGGCCAATCCGGGCCTGAATTTCAGCCTGGTGCTGGGCACCGTGTTCCTGAACTTCACCGTGCTGGCGGGCTGGTCCGCGCTCTATTTCGGGATCAATTTCTACCTGATCGTCGAGGAGCAGATCGACCAGCTCGAAGCGCTGGGCAACCAGGCGAGTTCGGCGCAGCTCGCGATGCTGCGCTATCAGCTCAACCCGCATTTCCTGTTCAACACGCTCAATTCGATCTCGACCCTGGTGCTGCTCAAGCAGACCGAGCGGGCCAATGCGATGCTGAGCCGGCTGTCCTCCTTCCTGCGCTATACGCTGGCCAACGAGCCGACCGCGCATGTGACGATCGCGCAGGAGGTCGAGACGCTGAAACTCTATCTCGAGATCGAGAAAATGCGCTTCGAGGACCGGCTGCGCCCGAATTTCGAGGTGGATCCCCGCGTCGCCAGGGCGCGTTTACCCTCTTTGCTGCTGCAACCCCTGGTCGAGAATGCGATCAAATATGCCGTCACGCCCAAGGAAGAAGGCGCCGAAATCGCGGTCACGGCGCGGCTCAGCGGGGATCGGGTGCAGATCGCCGTATCCGACACCGGCCCGGGCTTGAATGAAATGAAAGCACGTCCAAGCCTTTCAACCGGGGTTGGGCTCGCCAATATAAGGGAGCGGCTCGTTCAGGCTTATGGGCCCGACCACCGCTTCGAGACGCGCTCCATCCCCGGGGGCGGCTTCGGGGTCGAGATAGAGATTCCGTTCCAGCTCGAGGAACCGGTTAGAGAGGTAGCATGACGATCCGTACGATATTGGTGGACGACGAACCGCTGGCGATCCAGGGGCTCGAGCTTCGCCTTGCCGCGCACGAAGACGTCGAGATCATCGACAAATGCCAGAATGGACGCGAGGCGATCCGCGCCATCAAGACGCACAAACCCGACCTCGTCTTCCTCGACATCCAGATGCCCGGTTTCGACGGCTTCTCGGTCGTCCAGGGCCTGATGGAGGTCGAACCGCCGCTGTTCGTGTTCGTCACCGCCTATTCCGACCATGCGCTGAAGGCGTTCGAGGCGCAGGCGATCGATTATCTGATGAAGCCCGTCGAGGAATCGCGCCTGGCCGACACGCTCGATCGGGTGCGGCTGCGCCTGGCCGAGAAGCGCGGCATCGAGGAAGTTGACCGGCTGAAGGAAGTGCTGGCCGAGGTGGCGCCCGATTCGGTCGAGAACCTGACCGATGGCGGCGATCAGGTGTCGGCCAACCGCTTCGAGAAGCTGATCAACATCAAGGACCGCGGGCAGATCTTCCGGGTCGATGTCGACACGATCGAGCGGATCGACGCGGCCGGCGATTACATGTGCATCTATACCGGCGACAACACGCTGATCCTGCGCGAGACGATGAAGGATCTGGAGAAACGCCTCGACCCGCGGCGGTTCCAGCGCGTGCACCGCTCGACCATCGTCAATCTCGACCTGGTCAAGGAAGTGAAGCCGCACACCAATGGCGAATGCTTCCTGGTGCTGGGATCGGGCGCTCAGGTGAAGGTGTCGCGTTCCTATCGTGACGTGGTCGCCCGCTTCGTGCATTAAGGCGCGACATCGCGCCTCGGGCGCGGTGCAAGCGGGGGCTAGGCATGACGACGGACGAGCTTGGGGCCGAGATCCGGCGCCTTGGGCCCTGGCACCATGATGTGGAAATTGCGCCGGGGGTCCGCACCGGGGACCCGGCCTGGCGCCCCGAACCGGACCCGGTGCTCGGCACGCCGAGTGTCATCGATCCCTTCCCCAAGTTAGAGCGGACGGTCGCCGATCTGTTCCCCGAGGGGTTGAAGAGCCGTTCCTTTCTCGACTGTGCGTGCAATGCGGGCGGTTATCTGTTCGCGGCGCGGCAGCTCGGGGCCGGGCGCTGCTTCGGCTTCGACGTGCGCGAACACTGGATCCGCCAGGCGCACTTCCTGGCCGAGCATTTGCCGAGCGAGGACATCGACGCCGGCGTTTGCGGGCTGGCCGAGGTGCCGGACCTGGGCTTGAAGCCCTTTGACGTGACGCTGTTCAGCGGCATCCTCTATCACCTGCCCGATCCGGTCGCCGGGCTGAAGATCGCTGCTGACCTGACCAAGGAGCTGATCATCGTCAACACCGCCACCATGCCCGGCGGGCGCGACGCCCTGATCCTGAACCAGGAGAGCCCGACCGAAGCGATGTCGGGCGTCGACGGGCTTGCCTGGCTTCCCACGGGCGAGAATGTGGTTCGCCAGATGCTCGCCTCGTGCGGCTTCCCCCATGCGCGCCTGAGATTCAATCGGGCCACGCCGCACACACGCCGCGGCTGGGGCAGGATGGAGATATGGGGCGCGCGAAACCCGGCGGTGTTCGATCACTATGACCGGGCCCATCCATTGGTGGAGCCGAGCCGCCTCAGCCGATTGACCGGGCGGCTGCTCGGTCGCAGATAGGGTAAAACAATATCGGGTCGAGGCTGGAGATGCAGGAAAAATTCAGGGCTTTCGCGGCGTTGCACGTGGCCGGCAATCCGGTGATCCTCTACAATGCGTGGGATGCCGGCAGCGCGCGGGCAGTGGCGAGCGCCGGCGCCAAGGCGATCGCGACCGGGAGCTGGTCGGTCGCCGCGGCACAGGCCTATGGCGATGGCGAAGGGCTGCCGCTGGAGGTCGCGCTGGCTGGCGCGACGCGGATCGCGGGCGCGGTGGACCTGCCGGTATCGATCGATTTCGAGGGCGGCTATGCCGTCGAGCCCAGGGACATCGCCGCCAATTCGAAGCGGCTGGCCGCGACCGGGGCGATCGGATGCAATTTCGAGGATCAGGTGGTGGGCGGCGAAGGCCTGCACCCGATCGAGGTCCAGGCCGCGCGGATCGCGGCGATGCGGAGCGCCACGGGGGTGCCCTTCTTCATCAACGCCCGCACCGATATCTTCCTGCAGAACGGCCCCGAGACGCATGATATGGCGAAGGTGGATGCAGCGATCGAGCGCGGTCGTGCCTATGCGGCGGCGGGCGCCAGCGGCTTCTTCGTGCCCGGGCTGGTCGACCTGACCCTGTTGGGCAGGATCTGCCGCGAGGTGGCGCTGCCGATCAATTTCATGGCATTTCCGGGCGCACCCGGCTCACGCGAGGTCGCGGGCGTCGGCGTCTCGCGCATCAGCCATGGGCCGAACCCCTATCGCACCGCGATGGCGGCGCTGACCGCGGCGGCGCAGGCGGCGTTCGACTGGAACCAGGCGGAGGTTACGCCTCCGGTTCGTCCCCGGCGCCGGCCGGCGGGTTCTCGAACCAGGCCTCGACCGGGCCGCTGAGCTTCAGGGTCAGCGGCTGGCCGTGACGATCGACCTTCTTGCCGAGGGCGACGCGGATCCAGCCTTCGGAAATCGAATATTCCTCCACGTCGCGGCGTTCGGCGCCCTTGAAGCGGATGCCGATCCCGCGGGACAGCTTCTCCTCGTCGAAGAAGGGGCTGCGCGGGTTGGAGGACAGGCGGTCTGGCGGTGTATCGGTCATGGGGCGGGCTCATGACGCAAAATCGCGCGCGATGCCAGAGCATGGATACGAAAACGGCGCGGGAGCAACCCGCGCCGTCTCGTTCAGAGCTTGTCCGCGATCAGTTGCAGACGCGGACCCGGACGCTGCGGCCGTAATAGCGGTCGTAGCGGCGCTCGACCCAGCAGCGATTATAGTTCGGCCGGTAGCGATAGGCGTAATAGCCGTCGTTCGGATAATAGCCGTGGCTCCGGTAATAGCCGTCGTCATAATAGGGATCATAGCCGCGCTGGCGGTAATAACGGTCCCGATCGCGGCTGCTCGACGCGATGGCGGCGCCGATCGCGAGGCCGGCGATACCGGCGACGATCGCGGTGCCGGTGCCGTCATCATGCCGGTAGCGGCGATAGCGCTGCGCGTCGGCGGGGAGCGCCGTGGTCAGCGCCGTGGCGGCGAGCGCCACGCCGAGGCCGGCCTTCTTCACAAGAGTGTTCATTTCAACCTCCTCTACTCAGCAAGCCCGAATCCGCATCGAGGGTATAACGCGGAAGCCGTCCAGCTTGTTGCACCGCTATGGCCGAGTCGGTCTGAACTTGTACGGAATGCACTGTTTAACGAGCGTTCAGCGTGGTTAATCGCCGAGCTTCGGGCGTTGCACCACGCGCGCCGCATCCGCCGGCGCGTCACGCCAGTCCTGACGGTGGACGGTATCGCGGCGCTTTGGATCGGGGCCATAGCGGTTGGCGCCGGGCGTGCCGTCGAAGCACATCAGGGCGAACAGCGGGAACTGGCCGAACGGCACGAGACTGAGCAGGATCCACCAGCCGGTCCGGCCCTGATCGTGCAGCCGCCGCACCTGCACCGCGAGCAGCGGGATGAGCAGGGCAGCGACCAGCACCCAGCCGATGATCTGGACCGTGTCGCCGGCGCCGCCCTGGAGCGTGAAGGGCTGGTCGACGAGCTTCTTCACGTCACCGCCCAGGACGATGAAGATCGCGCCGAGCGGCAGGAAGAGCAGCCACTGGAACAGGATGAACAGCCAATATTCCTTGCGCTGCGAGCGGTCGCGGAAATCAGCATAGCGGCGCAGCGGCAGCAGCATATAGTCCATGGTCGTGGCTCCCCTCTCCTGCCGCGGACGTTGAAACGCGTGTCGGGCAAAGTAAAGTCGGGTTCACCCAAGGAGGCGATGATGGCGTACTGGCTGCTGAAATCCGAACCCGAAAGCTATAGCTGGGACGACCTGATCCGCGAGGGCGCGACCGAATGGACCGGCGTGCGCAATCCGGCCGCGGCGCTGCACCTGAAGGCGATGGCGGTGGGCGATCGCGGGTTCTTTTATCACTCAGGCAAGGAAAAGGCGGCGGTCGGGGTGATGGAGATCACCCGTACGGCCCAGCAGGACGGCGACGAGCCGCGCTGGGTATCGGTCGCGGTCAAGCCGGTCGAGGCACTGGCCAAACCCGTCACGCTGGCGGCAATGAAGGCCGAGCCGAAGCTGGCGGGGATGGAGATGCTCCGCCAGTCGCGGCTGTCGGTCAGCCCCGTCAGCGACGCCGAATGGGCTGTGCTGACGGGAATGGCGAAGGGGTAAAGCTTACGCTGCCTGCTTGGCGCGCGAGGCCTTTTTGCGCTCGTTCGGATCGAGGTAGCGCTTGCGCAGGCGGATCGACTTGGGGGTGACTTCGACCAGTTCGTCGTCGTCGATATAGGCGATCGCCTGCTCGAGCGTCAGGCGCCAGGGCGGGGTCAGGCGGATCGCGTCGTCCTTGCCGCCCGATGCGCGGAAGTTGGTCAGCTGCTTCGCCTTCATCGGATTGACCTCGAGGTCGTCCGTCTTGGCATTCTCACCGACGATCATGCCTTCGTAGAGCGCTTCCTGCGGGGCGACCATCAGGATGCCGCGCTCCTCGAGCGGGCCGAGCGCATAGGCATTGGCCTCGCCCGCGCCGTTCGAGATGAGCACGCCGTTCTTGCGGCCCTCGATCTTGCCCTTGTGGGGCCCGTATTTCTCGAACAGCCGGTTCATGATGCCGGTGCCGCGCGTGTCCGACAGGAACTCGCCATGATAGCCGATCATGCCGCGCGAGGGCGCGGAGAAGGTGATGCGGATCTTGCCGCCGCCCGACGGGCGCATGTCGGTCATCTCCGCCTTGCGGATGTTCATCTTCTCGACGACCGTGCCGGAATATTCCTCGTCCACGTCGATGATGACGATTTCGTACGGCTCGGTCTTGCCGCCATTCTCGTCCTCGCCGAACAGCACGCGCGGGCGGCTGATGCCGAGCTCGAAGCCCTCGCGGCGCATCGTTTCGATCAGCACGCCGAGCTGGAGCTCGCCGCGGCCGGCGACTTCGTAGCTGTCGCGGTCGGCCGATTCGGTGACCTTGATCGCGACGTTCGATTCGGCCTCGCGCAACAGGCGATCGCGGATCATGCGCGACGTCACCTTGCTGCCCTCGCGGCCAGCCATCGGCGAATCGTTCACCGCGAAGCGCATCGACAGGGTCGGCGGATCGATCGGCTGGGCATGGAGCGGCTCGCTGACCGATACGTCGGCAATGGTGTTGGCGACGGTCGCGACCGTCAGGCCGGCGATCGAGATGATGTCGCCGGCATTGGCCTCGTCGACCGGCACGCGCTCCAGCCCGCGAAACGCCATGATCTTGGAGGCGCGACCGGTCTCGACGACCTTGCCATCGGGATCGAGCGCGTGGATCGCCATGTTGGTCTTGACCGAGCCCGAAAAGACCAGGCCGGTCAGAATGCGGCCGAGGAAATTGTCGCGATCGAGCAAAGTGACGAGGAACTTGAACGGGCCGTCCGGATCGGCCGAGGGCGGCGGCACATGGCTGACGATCGTCTCGAACAGCGGCGCCAGCGTGCCTTCGCGCACGTCGGGATTGTCGCCGGCATAGCCGTTGCGGCCCGAGGCGAAGATCACCGGGAAATCGAGCTGGTCGTCATTGGCGTCGAGCGAGACGAACAGGTCGAACACCTCGTCGAGCACTTCCTGCGCGCGGGCGTCGGAGCGATCGATCTTGTTGACGACGACGATCGGGCGAAGGCCGAGCGCCAGCGCCTTGCCGGTGACGAACTTGGTCTGCGGCATCGCGCCTTCGGCGGCATCGACCAGAAGGACCACGCCATCGACCATCGACAGGATCCGCTCCACCTCGCCGCCGAAATCGGCGTGGCCGGGCGTGTCGACGATGTTGATGCGGGTCTTGTGACCGTGATGGTCGTCCCATTCGACCGAGGTGCACTTCGCGAGAATCGTGATGCCACGCTCTTTTTCGAGATCGTTGGAATCCATCGCGCGCTCTTCGACGCGCTGGTTGTCGCGGAAGGTGCCGGACTGGCGGAAGAGCTGGTCGACCAGGGTGGTTTTGCCGTGATCGACATGGGCGATGATCGCCACGTTGCGGAGGCTCATTAGGTCACTCGATATTTTGCAGGGAAAAGGTTGCGGGCGCCGATAGCGCAATTGCTGCGTCGCGGAAAGGCCGGATGTCATGCGAAGAAGCACCTGGGTCGCTGCAACGGCGTGTCCCGGCCGCGCAGATTCGAGACAAAGCCCTCCAGATTCCCGCTTTTCGTTGGATTTGGCGGCATTTATCATGGCGAGCAGGGGGCAATATGACTCTGCACAACCTGTTCCATCATCTGCGTGATGCGCGGGCACGAGCGAGGGGCTCGGCGCGGCCGCGACGGATCGAGGATCTGTCCGGGCGGCGGATGCTGGGCAAGGTCGCCAAGATCATGGTCGAGACCTGGGATACCGGCCCCTTCGCCACCGATCCCTGCTGGCTGTTGGCGGACGCCGAGGATCGGATCCTGTTCGTGCTGCCGGCCGGCGCGGTGCCGGAGCATGAGCTGTTCGACCGGATCGGCGACGCGCGCGGATTCGACAAGGCGGCGATGCGGCGGGCGATGCGATCGACCCGCAATGCGCGCTTCACCGTCTGGCAGCGGGACCGGATCGCCGACAAGGGCGCGCGCAAGCGCTGATTCCCGTTTCAGCAGCATGTTCAGGGGTTGCGCGAGACATTGCCGCCGTGCAGATTGACAACGTTAACAATGAGCATCGCCGATCGCGAGCGGTGTCGGAAGGGGTTGCGATGAAGCGAGGCCTGATATTCGCCGGCGTTCTGGCGCTGTGCACGGCCGGGTGTGGCGGCGGCGCGACCGCGACGGCCGCCGCTGCGCCGGCTCCGACCCCCGCCCCTTCGCCCTCGCCCTCGCCTTCTCCCACGCCGACCCCGACGCCTGTCGCATCCTATACCCCCGCCGCCGCCGCGATTCCGAGTGCCGGCATCGCGTTGCCGCTCGGCAAATGCGTCAACATGGGCAATCATTTGGAGGCGCCGAACGAGGGCGATTGGGGCCGGGCGATCGCCGAGGACGATTTCACCATCATCAAGGCAGCGGGCTTCACCAGCATCCGCCTGCCGGTACGCTTTTCGGGCCATGCCGCCACGGCCGCGCCCTTCACGATCGATGCGGCGTTCATGGCTCGGGTTCGCCATGTCGTCGACCTGGCGACCGCCGCCGGGCTGAACGTGATCGTCGACATGCATAATTATGATGAGCTGATGGCCGCACCCGATGCCAATGCGGTGCGCTTCGCGGGGCTATGGAAACAGATCGCCGCGACCTTCGCCGCCGCGCCCGCGACCGTCTGGTTCGAGCTTATCAACGAACCCAACACCAATTTGACCAACGCCAAGCTGCCGGCGATCATCACGCCCACGCTGGCCGAGATCCGCGCGACCAACCCGACCCGGCCGGTGATCATCGGCGGCGAGGGCTGGAGCGGCATCGGCAGCCTCGCGACCCTGCCGATGCCAGCCGATCAGAATGTCGTGCCGACCTTCCATTATTACGATCCGTTCGCCTTCACCCATCAAGGCGCGACCTGGGTGACGCCGACCCCGCCGCTCGGGCGCGTGTTCGGGGGCGCGGCCGATATCGCCGAGATCGACCGCAACCTGCAGACGGTGCGCGACTATATCGCGCGGACCGGCCGGGTGCCGTTCGTCGGCGAATATGGCGCGAACGATGTGGCCGGCGTGCCGGTGAGCGAGCGGATCAACTATTACGGCACGATCACCTCGGCCTATGCCTCGGTCGGCGTGCAGAGCTGTGCCTGGGCCTATACCAACACCTTCAGGCTGCGCGACGGCGACCATTGGATTCCGGGCATGGTGGCCGCGATCCGCACGACGACCACGCTGCGATAAATCACTCCGCCGCGAAATAGCGCGCCGGCGTGGTGCCGAACTGAGCCCGGAAGGCGGCGACGAAGGCGCTGGGGGTGGCATAGCCGGCGGCCGCCGCGGCCTGCTTGACGCTGGCGCCGGCACCGAGACGTTCGAGCGACGCGAGCAGCGCGCCCTGGCGGCGCCAGCGACCGAGGCTCATGCCGGTTTCCGCGACGAAGCGGCGTTCCAGCGCGCGAACGCCGAGGCCGACGGCACGCGCTATTTCCGGAATGCTCGCCTCAGCGCCGCCCGAGAAGAGCCATTCCGCCGCGCGGCGGGTCGCGTCGGAGCGCGGCTCGGGCAGGTCGAAGGGCGGCACGGGCGAGCGGCGCATCTCGTCGAGCAGCAGGATGGCCAGCGCCGATTCGACCGTGTCGCGCCGGTCGGCCATGCCGATCGCGACGATGCGCAGGATCAGCTCGCGCAGCAGCGGCGAGACGGTGATCGCCGTGCAGGCCATGGGCAGATCAGGCACGCAGCCCGGCGCGACATAGACAGTACGGAAGGCAGAGTGCCCCGAGGCGCGGATCGCGTGGCGTATGCCGGCCGGCACCCAGACGCCCCAGCTCGGCGGCACCACCCAGGAACCACCGCCGGTCGTGATCATCAGCACGCCGCTGGTCGCGTGAATCAGCTGGTGCCAGTCATGCGCATGCTCGCGGATCATCTGGCCGGGCACGAGATCGGACGCGCTGCTGCGCACCACCAGATAGGGCTCGTCAGCGGCGGTACGACGTTTTTGCGACATTCATTGGCAGAATAGCGCTATTGCGGCTCGCCCGCCAGCGGCGCACGATACGGGCATGCCAACCAACCTCGCCTCCTTCGCCATCCATGTCGACGATGTCGACCGTGCCCGCGCCTTCTACGAAGCCGTGTTCGGCTGGGTATTCGAGCCCTGGGGGCCGCCGGGCTTCTACCTGATCCATACCGGCGACGAAGCGTCGCCCGGCATTCAGGGCCTGATGCACGCGCGCCAGACGCCGCGCACTGGTGCCGGCCTGAACGGGGTGGAGCCGACCTTCGCGGTGGATGATGTGGATGCGGTCGCGGCGCTGGTCGAAGCCAATGGCGGGACGATCACTTACGCCAAGGGCATTATCCCGACGGTCGGCGCGCTGATCCGGTTCCTCGATACCGAGGGCAATGATATCGGCGCGATGCAATATGTGACGGTGCCGCATACGTAGGGCTTCCCCACCCTATCTTCCCCGGCCTTCGCCGGGGAAGTGCAAGTGGGTTAGGGCAGCAACCGCACCATCACCACGCCGTGCGGCTCGACCGTGGCCGAGAAGCTGCCGGCCATGCGCCCCAGCGAATTGCGCGCCCACAGATCGCGCACCTCCGCCTTCAGCCCGCGCGGATAGCCGAGTTCGGTCCAGTCGGCCTTGATCGTCGCCGGTGTCGCGCCGCGGTTGAACAGGATCACCGCCCGGCCGCCATCGGCGAGCGGCCGCGACCAGACCTCGTGATCGCCATCGTCGCGAACGCGGTGGCCCTGTACGCCGAGCGGGTCCTGGTCGATCGCGATCACGTCCTTGTTGAGCAGGATCGCGCTGGTCTCCGCGCTCATCGAGGCGATGTCGTTGCCCGCCATCAGCGGCGCCGCCATCATCGCCCAGAGGCTGAAATGGCTGCGATATTCGGTGTCGGTCATCCCGCCATTGCCGATCTCCAGCATGTCGGGATCGTTCCAATGGCCCGGGCCGGCATAGGGCCAGAGCGGCTCGTTGCGGTCGACAATGTCGAGCACATTATGCGCCCACCAATGTTCCTTGTCGGTGCCGGCGAAACTGTCCCAGATATCGCCGGTGGTGCGCCAGAGATTGCCGATCTTCCTGCCCCATCGCCACGGCTCGTTCTGGCCCCATTCGCAGATGCTGAAGGTTATATCGCGGCCGCTCGCCCGGAGCGCGTCGGCCATCAGCGCATAGGCTTCTTCCGCATTGCGCGTGCCGGTAAAGCACCAGTCATACTTCAGATAATCGACGCCCCAGCGCGCATAGGTGAGCGCGTCCTGATATTCATGGCCCTGGCTGCCCGGGCGCTTGCCGCAGGTCATCATGCCGGCATCGGAATAGATGCCGAACTTGAGGCCCTTCGAATGGACATAGTCGGCGAGCGGTTTGATTCCCGAGGGGAACTTGACCGGATCGGCGGTGATGAACCCATCCTTGTCGCGGGCGCCGTGCCAGCAATCGTCGATCACGACATAATGATAGCCGGCATCGCGCATGCCGCTCGACACCATCGCGTCGGCGACGGCGCGGACGGTCGTCTCGCTGATATTGCAGCCGAACTTGTTCCAGCTGTTCCAGCCCATCGGCGGGGTTTGCGCCAGGCCATTGGCGATACGCGCCGGATCGCGCGAGGGCGGCAGGCGGTTGGGATCGACGGTTTCCTGCGCAGTCGCCGCCGTGGCGAACGTCAGCAGCGCGAACAGCGCAACCACCATCCGGCCTATCGCACGTCGCATCGATTCCCCTCCCTTGTCCAACGCCGGCCACCTGACGCGAGCGCCATCGATTGCGCAACAATTTTCGGCTAGCCTGCCGGCACGTGACAAGTGTTATAGTTGAATGATACACTTGAAGCGCGTTCGAATCGCCGTCATCTAGGGCGGCGACTGCGTGGAGAGAGTGATGGCGACCGAGACTGACACCGCGACCACCGACCTGGTGCTGACCCCGCCCGACCCCGTGCCGGTGGTCGCGCCGGAAAAGGCCGTCGGCCTCGTGCCGGTCGACGACACCAAGCGTACCCAGCTGCAGGAGCGGGTTGAGACCTTCATCGAGGATCTGGTCGCGCAGGACGTGAACTCGCCCGAATTCGGCAAGCGAGTCGATGCAATCAGCGCGATGGGCCAGAAGGAGATCCGCGAGGCGGCCGGGCAATCGAACCGATTCCTCGACCGGCCGGTCAAGGCGATGAACCAGGAATCGGGTGTCGGCGCCGACCTGGCCGAACTGCGCCGCACGATCGAGGATCTCGATCCGGGCAAGCAGGGAAACCTGCTCGCGCCGAAGAAGCTGTTCGGGATCATCCCGTTCGGCAATTCGATGCGCAATTATTTCGACGGCTATAAAAGCTCGCAGACTCACATCGCCTCGATCCTGAAGAGCCTGGGCAGCGGCAAGGACGAGCTGCTGATGGACAATGCCGCGATCGACGTCGAGCGCGCCAATCTGTGGACCGCGATGGGCCGGCTCGAACAGATGATCATCCTGTCGAAGACGATGGACGAGAAGCTGGAAGACAAGGCCAATGAGCTGGACCACACCGATCCGGCCAAGGCCAAGGCGATCCGCGAAAGCGCGCTCTTCTATGTCCGCCAGCGCACCCAGGACCTGCTGACCCAGATGGCGGTGACGGTGCAGGGCTATCTCGCGCTCGACCTTGTGAAGAAGAACAATGTCGAGCTGGTGAAGGGCGTCGACCGTGCCTCCACCACCACGGTTTCCGCGCTGCGCACCGCGGTGACGGTGGCGCAGGCGCTGACCAACCAGAAGCTGGTGCTGGAGCAGATCACCGCGCTGAACACCACCACCGCCAACATCATCGATTCGACCGGCAAACTGCTGAAGAGCCAGACCGCGACGATCCATGAGCAGGCGGCAGGCGCGACCATCCCGATCGAGGTGCTGCAGCGCGCTTTCCAGAATATCTATGACACGATGGACGCGATCGACACCTTCAAGCTGAAGGCGCTCGATTCGATGAAGACCACGGTCACTGTGCTGGGCAACGAGGTCGAGAAGTCGAAGGGCTATATCGCCCGGGCCGAGGGGGCAGCGCAGAATTCGGGCAGCGGGGGCGAAACCTTCAAGCTGGAAGCCGTGTAAATGACCGACGTCGATCGCCAGATCGCCAGGACCACCCAGTTCCTCAACGAGCGACGCGAACAGGCGCTGATGCAGCGCAAGCGCCGGCGGCGCGGCACCGGCCTGGCCAAGCGGGCCGGGCTGATCGTCACCGCCGACCTCGCGATCATCATCGCGACGATCGTGTTCGGCTGGTTCTCCCCGATCGGCATGGGCGGGGCGCTGCTGGTCTTCGCCGCGCTGATCCTGGTGACCTTCCTGCTCGCCTTCGTCTCGCTGGAGGCGCCGGTGGTGGCCGAGAAGCTGGTCGAGGTGCCGCTCAAGGCGCTGCCGCTCAAGACCGAACAATGGCTCGAACAGCAGCGCCCCGCCCTGCCCGCCCCTGCCCAGACCCTGGTCGACGGGATCGGCGTTCAGCTCGAGACGCTCGCGCCGCAGCTTGCCGCGCTCGACGAGCGCGAGCCGGCGGCGGCCGAGATCCGCAAGCTGGTCGGCGAGCAATTGCCAGAGCTGATCCGCGACTATGCCAAGGTCCCCCAGCCGCTGCGCGGCGTGGAGCGCAACGGCAAGACGCCCGATGCGCAGCTCGCCGAAGGGCTGAAGGTGATCGAGCAGGAGATCGGCCAGATGTCGGCGCAGCTGGCCGAGGGCGATCTCAACCTGCTGGCGACGCGGGGGCGGTTCCTGGAGATCAAGTATCGGGACGACGGGCTGGGCGAAGCTTAGATCGGAACCTATCTGATCTATTCGCAGACCGACCGTTCGGACTATTCACCGCCCGCGACTGTTGCTACTTCCGCTACAGGCTCAGGAGAGCGGGGGAGGGTCAGGATGGCGTTTGACGTCCAGGCAGAGGCAGAGCGGCATCGCATTCATATCACCTTGGCCGGGTTCGCGTCGCTGGACGACGTGAAGCGGTTCGAACAGGATCTGCAACGGGCGATCGACGCGCTGCCGGCCTATCGCGGCCCGCACCAATTGCTCTACGACGTGTCCGGCGCGAAGATTCAATCGCAGGACGTCGTCCAGGCATTGCGGGACCTCGCTCTCGCCTCCCCGCGGACATCGGCGTTCGCGCTGGTGAATGCCAGTGCGCTTGCCGGCCGGCAGCTGAGCCGCATCTTCCACGGGATCGACGTGCATGCCTGCCTTGACCGGGAGGAAGCCGTCAGGTGGCTGGATGCCCAGGCGACCGGCTGACATGAGCGCATAACGGGCTGGCACATTGCCCGGCCCAGGCAGAACGCTAGAGCTGCTGTCCGGAGGGTCGATCTCTCGGCCATATGATCGGGACGGGCATGACAATGACAAGCGACGCGGCCACCCCCGCCCTGCTCAAGGACATTCTCGGGCCGCAAGCGCTGACCGTGATCGCCGATACGGGCGCGCTCGCTTCGCCGCGCTTTGACCGCGCCGCCTTTCTCGATGCCGCGTCGGCGGGGCTGGACGCGCTGTCGATCATGGAGCGGGTGCGTCATATCGCGGATGCCCTGCGGATCGCGTTGCCCGCCGACTATGCGGAGGCGGTGAAGATCGTTCGCGCCATGGCGCCGCGGCTGACCCATGGTTTCCAGGCTGTGGCGGTGACCGAATTCATTGCGCGACATGGGCTCGGCGACGTCGCGCTTTCGATGGAAGCGCTCGCCGACCTGACCCGCTTCGGCACCGCCGAGTTCGCGATACGGCCGTTTCTGGCGCAGGACAGCGCGGGGACGCTTGCCATTATGCTCGCGTGGAGCGGGCATGAGGACGAGCATGTCCGGCGGCTCGCCAGCGAAGGCAGCCGGCCGCGGCTGCCCTGGGCGGGGCGCGTGCCGGCGCTCAAGGCCGATCCCACGCTGGCGGCGCCGATCCTGGAGGCGCTGAAGCGCGATCCCAGCGCCTATGTCCGCAAATCGGTCGCCAACCATCTGAACGATATCGCCAAGGATCGGCCAGACTGGCTGGTCGACCGGCTCGCGGCCTGGCCGACCGACGACGCCCGAACGATGTGGATCGTCCGCCATGCGTTGCGGACGCTGATCAAGCAGGGTGATCCGCGGGCGCTGGCGCTGATCGGCGTGGGGCATGGCGCGGCGGTCGAGGTATCGGACTTTTCGGTCGGGCCGGGGACGGTGCGGCTTGGCGGCGCGATCATGATCGCTGCTGAGGTAAGATCGACATCCGCCGGGGCGCAGCGACTGGTGGTCGACTACCGCCTTCATTACGCGCGGACCGGCGGGAAACGCGCCGCCAAGGTGTTCAAGCTTCGCACGTTCGACCTTGGCCCCGGCGAGACGGTCGCCCTTTCGATCCGGCAGACGATCAAGGATTTCAGCACAAGGCGGCATCATCCGGGCACGCATGAGGTGGAACTGATCGTCAACGGACAGACCATGGCGCGCGCAGCGTTCGAACTGCTGGCGGGCTGAGCACATGGCGAAGAAGAAATATCTGCTGACCGCGACCTTGCCCGACGGCTACGTCAAGACGATCGGGCCGACCGCGACCGAGTTCACCCATTATTGGCGGATCGTTGCCCGTCTCGGCAACGGCAAGACCGAGGTGTTCTGGGGCCATAGCAAGTCGCTGGCCGAGGCGAAGAAGACGCGCGCGCTGGCGGCCGAGGCGGGCGCCGGTCGCGGCTGGATGAGCCATGATGTCGACATCGTCGAGCTGGTCCGGACGCCGGGATAATGCCCCGACCTGCCCTGTTCCAGCCCTGTAACCGGGCGGAACGGGCGCTGAATTTTTCTCTCCCTGTTATTTCCAACTTTGTTGGAGATATTTTCTTTTTATATCAACATGTTGATTGGCATTCTCCCTGTTCCTGAATAACAGGGAGAAATTCGCACGGAACAGGGAGAGGCGCGTCGATAAAAGGGAGTGCCCGCGCGAGAACGGGGCAGTGTCCAGAGCCGATGCGGACGGCCTTATTTCTCACGCCGGACTCATTCGGTGCTTATCCCGGACGCCACCGTCGACTTGGGATCCTGTACCCTTGTGCTCCCGCGAAGGCGGGAGCACAGACTGGGTCCCCGCCTTCGCGGGGACACAAGGGCGCCTTGCTCGAACGGGACAAGCTCCGACTCGTTCCGGGGTCCACCGATGCCGGAACCGGCATGACGGCCGGGGCCGTTACACTGGTTTTCGATCGTCATGAGAAAGAGCGGACCGGGCTTCGCTTACGAGACTCGGCCGATCCGCATCGTGCCGCGATTCGCATTGCGGTTGAATCGATCGACCCGGGACTATCGGACCGCCAGCGTCTTCGCGCGATCCGCCAGCCGGTCCACCGCTGCGGCATGGATGCCCGGCGTCGTGGTCAGGACCCCGAACGCCTGTGCGCTCGGCGTGTTGAAGAAGAGCGGCTTGCCGAAGGCGTCGCTGACTGTTGCGCCGGCCTCGGCCGCGATCAGGACGGCGGCGGCGATGTCCCATTCATAGCCCCAACGCAGCGTCGCCACGAGATCCGCCTCACCCGCCGCGACCATCGCGATACGGAGCGCGATCGAATTGGGCTTGGCCACCGCAACCAGGTCGCTGTCGACCTTGGGCAGGCTGTCTGTCGGCACGCGGGCGCCGGAAAAGACGGCGCGGTTGCCGGCGCGGATCGGGAAACCGTTGAGCGTCGCGCCCTTGCCCGCCTCGGCCCGCCAGACCTCGCTGCGTGCGGGCGCGTCGAGCACGCCGATCAGCGGCTGGCCGTCCTCGACCAGGGCGATCGAGACCGCCCAGCCCTCCCGCCCGCGGACATAGTCGCGCGTACCATCGATGGGATCGACTACCCACAGGCGCGACTGGGACAGGCGATCTTCATTGTCGACCGTCTCCTCCGACAGCCAGCCGGCATCGGGCACCAGCGCGGCGAGGCGCTGATGGAGCAGCGCGTCGACTTCCAGATCGACCTCGCACACCGGATTGCCCGGGCTTTTTTCCCATTGGCGGAAGTCAGTGCGCCATTTGGCCAGCGCCAGTGCGCCCGCCTCGGCAGCGATCGCGGCGATCGCGTCGGCCAGATCCCCGCTACCGGGGCGATCAGCCACTCGCCACCGTCATGCCGTCGATGCGGATCGTCGGCACATTGGTGCCGTAGCGGAATTCGAGATCGTTGGCGGGGGTGAGATTGAGGAACATGTCCTTCAGATTGCCCGCGATGGTGAATTCGGCGACCGGGGTCGTGATCTCGCCGCCCTCAATCAGGAAGCCGGCCGCGCCGCGGCTGTAGTCGCCGGTCACGCCGTTGACCCCCATGCCGATCAGTTCGGTCACGAACACGCCGCGCTTGATGTCGGCGATCAGCGTCTCGCGCGGCATCGCGCCGGCGCACATATGCATGTTGCTGGTGGTGACGCCCGGGCTGCCGCCGCCGCCGCGCGTGGCGTGGCCGGTCGGCTCGAGCCCGAGCTGCCGTGCCGAGGCGCTGTCGAGCAGCCAGGTTTCGAGCATGCCGTGCGAGACGAACTCGGTCGGAGAAACGGGCAGGCCCTCGCCGTCGAACGGCCGTGAGCGCAGGCCCTGCGGGCGGTGCGGATCGTCGCAGATGGTGACGCCGCTCGAAAAGACCTGGGTGCCGAGCGCGTCGAGCAGGAAGCTGGTCTTGCGCGAGATCGCCTGGCCGGAGATCGCGCCGATCAGGTGCCCGAGCAGGCTCGATCCGACGCGCGGGTCGAACACCACCGGCATCGCGCCGCTGGCGAGCCGGCCCGGGTTGAGCCGGGCGACCGCGCGCTCGCCGGCGCGGGTGCCGATCGACAGGGCGTCCTCCAGCCTGGAGCGGTGGCGCGCGGAATGATGCGCATAGTCGCGGACCATCTCGCCGCCCGATCCGGCAAGCACGCTGGCCGACAGGCCGTATCCGGTCGCGGCATAGGCGCCGGCAAAACCATGGCTGGTGGCGAGCGCCCAGACCGCGCGCGAGGCGCTGGCGCCGCCGCCTTCGCTGTTGGACACGCCGGCGACGGCGCGGGCCGCATCCTCGGCGGCGAGTGCGGCTTCCTTCAGCGCCTCGGGCGACACCACGCCGCCATCGTCGAGATCGAGATGCGGCGGGGCGCCGTGGAGCAGGCGATTCTCCGGCGCAAGCCCGGCCCAGGCATCCTCGGGCGCCTCGCGCGCCATCGCGACGGCGCGTTCGGCGAGCGTGGTGATCGCTGCGGACGACAGGTCCGAGGTGGAGACACTGGCCGAGCGGCGGCCGACGAACACGCGCAGGCCAAGCTCGGCATTTTCGGAACGGCCGACATCTTCGAGCGCGCCCAGGCGGATCGAGACGTCGAGCGAGGTATCGTCGGCGAACACCGCATCGGCGGCGTCGGCGCCGGCGGCCCTGGCCCGGGCAACTATATCTTGGGCGCGATCCCGCGCCTGATCGATCGTCAGCATCACGGCGACTTAGGGATGACGGCCGCGAAGGTCAAAGCGCTGAGGACACGCCGACGACAAAACATGCCGCGAACATCAGGAAGCCGGCGAAACGGTTCGAGCGGAAACGAGCGAGCGCGTTGTCGCCGTCGTCCGCGCTGAGCGTCGCGACCTGCCAGGCGAAATGGAGCGCGACCGGGAGAAGCGCGAGGAGCGCGAGCGGATCGGGGCGCACCTGCCAGAAGGCGGCCGACCAGAAACCCAGGGCGATGAGGTAGAAGATCGCGACGCCCGGGCGCACCCGGCTGCCGAGCCGGCGCGCCGAGGAGCGGATGCCGACCAGCGCGTCATCCTCCTTGTCCTGGATCGCATAGATGGTGTCGTAGCCGACCACCCAGGCAATGGCGCCGGCGTAGAGCAGCACCATCGCCGCGACGAGGTTCCACCAGCGCATCTCGAACATCGTCGCCTCGGCCGCCGCGAAGCCGACCACCGCCCCCGAGCTGAACACCAGCCCGAGCCAGAGCTGCGGCCACCAGGTGATCCGTTTCATGAAAGGATAGATGGCGACGATCGGCAAGGTGAGCAGCGCCAGCCCCTTGGCGTAGAGGTTGATGTGCCACCACACCGCGAAGCCGATCGCGACCAGGATCAGCAGCCAGATCCATGCCGCGCGCACCGACACCTGTCCGCTGGCAAGCGGGCGGTTGCGCGTGCGCTCGACGCTCGCATCGAGCTCGCGATCGGCGATGTCGTTATAGACGCAGCCGGCACCGCGCATCGCGATTGCGCCGACCAAGAGCCAGAGCAGCAGCCACCAGTCGCCCTGCCGGTTGCCCGACAGCGCGACGCCCCAGGCGCAGGGCCAGTAGAGCAGCCACCAGCCGATCGGCCGGTCGAACCGGGCGAGCAGCGCATAGGGACGGGCCGCGGGCGGCAACAGGCCGACAAGGCCGCGATGCTCGGTGTCGGGGACGATCTCGGGCACGATGGTCATGGCGTTTCTGTAGCCTGACCGGCGGCGACGGCAATCTTTCTCGACGCGGCAGGGGCGTTATTCGGGGTCGGTCGGCGCGGCGACGTTCGATGCCGGCGTCTCGGAGCGATCCACGGTCTTTTCGGGCGCGTGCTCCGTCACGCTGACCGGCGCGGTCTGTGGCTTGCCGAGCTGACGGGCCCAGGGATTCAGGCCGATGCAATAGCCCGACAGGTTACCGCACTGGCGCAGCTCGCCGGTATTGCTGTCCACCGTCACGATCACGACCTGATCATCGGAAATGGTCGCGGCCGCCTTGTCGGCGGGTTTGTCCGCATCGCTCATCTTCGTCCAGGTACGATCGGCCGGATAGATGCCGACGCCGGCATAGCGCCCCGAGGGCGCATGGGTGGTGCCATCGATTCGTGGCCCGCAACCGCCAAGGGCCAATGCGACCAGTATAGCAAGTGACGACGCCTTCATGCTTTCCCTCCCATTGCCTGGCGAAAGTATATCATAATAGTGGGAGTTGAGCGCGCGCATTCGATGGAATGAACTCGCCGCAGCCGGGTTGGTCCCCCTTCCGCTTGCGGGAGGGGGAGAAGAAGGTGGCGGCCCATATGGATTGGGCGCTAGGAATATCCGATGCCCGCTACCCCCGCCTGGCCGCCGCAATCGACCCCCCGGCTGTTCGTCGAGACGCCGCTCCGCGAGGGCGCGCAGCTTCGCGTCGAGGGCGCGCAGGCGCATTATCTGCTGTCGGTGATGCGAATGAGGCCGGGCGACCCGGTGAAGCTGTTCGACGGCGAGAGCGGAGAGTGGCTGGGCATCGCCGCGACGGTCGGCAAGCGCGACCTGCTGCTCGACGTGACCGCGCATCTGCGCGAGCGCGAGGCGGTGCCCGATCTGTGGCTGTGCGTCGCGCCGCTTAAGAAGGGGCGGATCGACTGGATGGTCGAGAAGGCGTGCGAGCTGGGCACCGCGCGGCTGGTGCCGGTCCTGACGCGGCGGACAATGGTCGACCGGCTCAATCTCGACCGGCTGCGCGCGCATATGATCGAGGCGGCGGAGCAATGCGGGCGAACCGCGGTGCCCGAGCTGGCCGAGCCGGTGAAGCTGCCGGCCCTGCTGCGCGACTGGCCGGCGGGGCGGACCCTGTTCTTCGCTGACGAGACCGGCGGCGTGCCGGCGCTTGAGGCGATGCGCGCGGCCAAAGGGCCGGCGGCGATCCTGATCGGACCGGAGGGCGGTTTCGACGCGGAGGAGCGGGAGGCGATTCGGGCTTTGCCGGGCGCGGTGGGGATCGGGTTAGGACCGCGCATATTGCGCGCGGATACGGCAGCGGCGGCGGCGGTGAGCCTGTGGATGGCGGCCGCGGGCGACTGGTGACCTCCCACTAGCGTCGCCCCCTTCCCCCCGCTAAAGCGCCGCCATGAGCACGAAGACCGTTTCGACCGAGAAGAAGGCGGTCATCGAGCACCGCGACCATCTGATCCAGAGCTTCGCCAAAGGCGAGAAGCCGGTCGATCGCTGGCGGATCGGCACCGAGCACGAGAAGTTCGTCTATTCCCTCTCCGACCATCACGCGCCGAGCTATGACGAGCCCGGCGGCATCCTCGACCTGCTCGACGGCCTGACCGATTTCGGCTGGCGTCCGGTCGAGGAGGGCGGCAAGGTGATCGCGCTGGCCGGCCCGGACGGCAATATCAGCCTCGAGCCCGCCGGACAGTTCGAGCTTTCGGGCGCGCCGCTCGACAATCTGCACGAGACCTGCGCCGAGACCGGCCGGCACCTGGAGCAGGTGAAGGCGATCGGCGACAAGTTCGGCATCGGTTTCCTCGGCCTCGGCATGTGGCCGGACAAGACCCGCGCCGAGTTGCCGATCATGCCCAAGGGGCGCTACGCCATCATGCTGCGCCACATGCCGCGCGTCGGCAGCCTCGGCCTCGACATGATGCTCAGGACCTGCACCATCCAGGTCAATCTCGATTACGAGACCGAAGCCGACATGGCGAAGAAGTTCCGCGTCGGGCTCGCGCTCCAGCCGCTGGCGACCGCATTGTTCGCCAATTCGCCCTTCACCGAGGGCAAACCCAACGGCATGCTGAGCTATCGCAGCCATATCTGGTCGGACACCGATCCGGCGCGCACGGGCATGCTGCCCTTCGTGTTCGAGGACGGGTTCGGCTATGAGCGCTATGCCGAATATGCGCTCGATGTGCCGATGTACTTCGTCTACCGCGAGGGCCGCTATATCGACGCGGCGGGCCTGAGCTTCCGCGATTTCCTGAAGGGCGAGTTGTCGGTGCTGCCGGGCGAGCTGCCGACGCTCGACGACTGGAACGACCATCTCTCGACCGCCTTTCCCGAGGTGCGGCTGAAGACCTTCCTCGAGATGCGCGGCGCTGACGGCGGGCCCTGGGGGCGGATCTGCGCCCTGCCTGCGCTCTGGGTCGGGCTGCTCTATGACGGTACCGCGCTCGATGCGGCTTGGGATGTGGTCAAGCACTGGACGATCGACGAGCGCCAGGCACTGCGCGATTCGGTGCCGAGGCTGGCACTCGACGCGCCGATCCCGGGCGGCGGCAGGCTGCGCGACATTGCGGGCGAAGTGCTCGACATCGCCAATGCGGGGCTCGCCGCAAGGGCACGCTTCGATGCTTCGGGCAGCAACGAGACGGGCTTCCTCGATCCGCTGCGCGAGATCGTGCGGTCGGGCAAGGTGCCGGCGCAGGTGCTGCTGGAGAAGTATCACGGGCCCTGGGGCGGAAACGTCTCGAAGGTCTATGACGAGATGCGGTTCTAGTCCTGAACCCATAACCGGGGAATGGCCGCTATCGACCCACTCGCCCGGAATTAAGTCATTCGAAGGCCTTCGCCCCTTAGGAACATCCGATGGAAGGCAAGGCGGAGCGCAGATGGATCGGCGGAACGATCGCGTGCCTCTGGCTGCTGTCACTGATCGTGCCCGCAGCCGGCTGGGGCAACGGACCGGGAGCGATCGGGCCGGGATGGACGCTGCTCTCGATCGGCTGGATGGGATTCCTCAACCTGCAGTTCGGCTGGTTCGCGAACATTCCCTTCCTCCTGTCGATGCCGTACGCGATCGGCCGTCGGCGGCCGTCGACGCCACTTTTCCTTTTCGCATCCGTGGCGATCATGCTGCCGGCGGTTCAAACCTTGTGGTGGAGCGAGGTCACGACCGACACCGGCCGGTATCCGGTCGTCGTGGGGCCGGGCTATTATCTGTGGCTGACGGCGCTGTTCGCCCAATCGATGTGGCTGTTCTACCGGGCACTATCCTGGCAGGGTGACGGAGCATCGACGAGCAGCTGACTCGTGTCGCAGATATGGCGGGCATCCGAGCTGCCAGAGCCCCCCGCGACCGCTTTCGCATGCCCGCCGGCAAAAGCCGCCCGACAGCAAACCACCGGTTCCTGCCACTCGCAGTTTCTCAATCCAGGACCTGGTCCGTCCCGGCCCGTACCGGGGCCGCCGAATTTTTTTGAAAAAATTTTTGCGGTCGTGTCGATTTCCGCGCGGCTCGCTCGACGTATCTGCAGAGTGTATCTTCAACGGGATGGAGCATCCCGGGATCGCTCCTGAGGAGACTATCGATGCGTGTAATGGTGATCATGAAGGCAAGTGCCGATTCCGAAGCCGAAATCATGCCGAGCGAGCAGCTGCTGGCCGATATGACGGCCTTTAACGAAGAGCTGGTGAAGGCCGGCCTCATGCTGGGCGGCGAAGGGTTGCGCGCCTCGTCATTGGGCGCCCGCGTCCGCTTCGAGGGGAAGGACAAGACCAGCGTGCTCAACGGCCCGTTCGCCGAGACCAAGGAGCTGATCGCCGGTTTCTGGCTGCTCCAGGTCAAGTCGATGGACGAGGCGATCGAATGGGTCCGCCGCGTGCCCAACACCGACGGCGCGCATCACGAGATCGAGATCCGCCGGGTATTCGAAGCCGCGGATTTCGGCGAAGCCTTCACGCCCGAGCTGCAGGCGCGCGAAGAGGCGATGCGCAACCAGACCGGCAATTACGGCGAATCCAAAGCGTAGGTGAATCGATACCACCCTCCTCTCCGGTGGGAGAGGATACGGAGACTTGAGAGCGCAGCGATCTAGTCGAAGTTGGTGAGGGGCTCCGGGAGCTATCGAGAACTCCCGGAGCCCCTCACCAAGTTACGCTAGGCAGCAAGCTGCCAAGCTTCACTATCAGTTTTGCCGGGCGACAGGTCGAAATGCCCCCCGGGCATTTCTCAATCATGCCGGGGGCATGATTGACCTGACTCCAGGCAAAACTCCCACTGGAGAGGAAGAAGGCGGCGATCTACCCGACTTGCCCCGGCCGTTCCCATGGCTAGAAAGCCGCCATGGGAACGGCGGAGACCTTGCGGGCGGTCGAGACGGTCTGGCGGATCGAATCCGCCAGGCTGATCGCAGGCTTGGCCCGCCTCACCCGCGATCTTTCGCAGGCCGAGGAGCTGGCGCAGGAAGCGCTCGAGGCAGCGCTCCGGCAATGGCCGGAGGAAGGCGTGCCGCGCAATCCCGGTGCCTGGCTGATGGCGGCGGGCAAGCGCCGCGCGGTCGACGGCTTCCGGCGGTCGAGCATGATCGATCGCAAGCATCGGGAACTGGCGGACGAGCTCGATCCGGTCGACCTGTCGGCCGAGACGATCGAGGACAGGATCGACGACGATATCGGCGACGAGCTGCTCGCGCTGATCTTCACGGCCTGCCACCCGGTGCTCGGCACCGAGGCGCGGGTCGCGCTGACGCTCAAGCTGATCGCGGGTCTTTCCACCGAAGAGATCGCCAACGCGTTCCTGACGTCCGAGACGACGGTCGCGCAGCGGATCGTGCGCGCCAAGAAAGCGCTGGCCAATGCCGATGTCGCCTATGAAGTGCCGCGTGGCGCCGAGCGCGATGCGCGGCTCTGCTCCGTGCTCGAGGTCATCTATCTCATCTTCAGCGAAGGCTATTCCCCGGCGGCCGAAGATGCCTGGACCCGGCCGGCGCTGTGCGAGGAAGCGATGCGGCTCGGGCGGATCCTGGCCGGGCTCGCGCCGGGGGATGCCGAGGTGCACGGGCTGATCGCGCTGATGGAGCTGCAGGCGTCGCGGCTGCCCACGCGCACCGGGCCGGACGGCGCGCCGGTGCTGCTGCTCGACCAGGACCGGTCGCGCTGGGACCGGACCCTGATCCAGCATGGGCTCAAGGCACTGGCGGTCGCGGAACGAACGTCGCCGTCAGGTCCCTACACGCTGCAGGCCGCCATCGCTGCCTGCCATGCCCGCGCGCTGACGCCGGAAGCGACCGATTGGGCGGGCATCGCCGCGCGGTATGACGATCTGTACCGGGTGCTGCCCTCGCCCGTGGTCGATCTCAACCGCGCGGTCGCGAAGGCGATGGCGTATGGGCCGGCTGTGGGGCTGGCGCTGGTCGACGGGATCATCGCTGAAGGGTCGCTCGGCGACTATCATCTGCTGTTCAGCGTGCGGGGCGAGTTCCTGACCCGGCTGGGGCGGAACGATGAGGCGCGATGCGCCTTGCTCAAGGCGGCGACGCTGGCGCGCAGCGATCGGGAACGGAAACTGATGGAGGAGCGCGCCGCCGCGCTCGCTTAGGTCCGTGCTGGAGCCGGCCGGCCCAGCATCCAGCCGATGAAGCGCGGCACCATGCCGTTGCGCGCCATCCAGTCGGAATAGTCGCGATAGGCCGGGTCGAGGCCGAGATGTCGCTCCTCCGTCTTCGCCCGCCAGTAATAGACCCCGCTGACCGCGCTCATCAGCAGCACGGCGCGGCCGGCATCGACGACGCTGCCCGTGGTCAGGAACGGGATGGTCGAGATCCACCAGAACAGGTTCTTCGACAGATAGGCCGGGTGGCGCGAAAAGGCATAGGGGCCATGCGTCAGGATGCCGCGATGCGTCAGGTTCGAGAAGCGGAAGCCGAAGGCGATCGTCGCCCAGGCATAGATGCCGGTGAGCCCGACCAGGATCGCGCCGACCAGCCCCAGCAGGATCGGATGGCCCTGGAACCAGTGAGTCCAGTCAGCCGTGCCGATATGATAATCGAGCGGGCCGCCGTCGCTCATCAGGATGAAGGGCGGATAGCAGATCAGCGCCGCCATCCAGCCCGCCGCATAAGGGTTGGCGGTGCGGATATGCGAATCGAGCGGGCGCAGCGCGACGATATAGCCGACGGTCGCGAAGGCGACGTCGATGGTGAACATGAAGGTGATCAGCCAGTTCGCCATCGCCACGGGATTGTGCAGCACCTGGCTGGTGTCGGCGCGGATGAAGTCGCCGAAGCCGGGGGGCACGATCGCGACCATGAACGCCGTGAAGAAGGCCTTCACGCCCCAGCTGCGCAGATGGTTGAAGATCGCCTCGCGGTCGACCGGTTCCTTCAGGCCCATCAGCCAGGCGCCGAGCGACCAGCAGCCATCCTTCGGCTCGACCGCATAACGATCGAGGATGAGGATGTACGGGATCGAGGCGACGAACAGCACCGGCGCGGCGAGGCCGAAGCACCACATGGCGAAGGCGAAATTGCCTTCCCAATAGAAACGCCCGGTGCCGTAGATCAGCGCGATGCCGGCCCAGGTGAGCCACAGCCCGGCGAGCTTGGTCATGCTGACGTCGATCGTCTCGCGCCACGGCTTCGCCGCCGACCAGTCGAGCCCGGTGGTGGGATTGCGATGGACCTTGTCGACGAACACCGACCAGAGGATCATCGGCAGCGCACAGGCGGCGACATTGACCAAAGCCGCATAGGGCCCGTCCATGCCGAACCAGCGCGCGATGCCGACCCAGGTCAGCAGGCCGGCGAGACCAGCCAGCCCGACGCCGGTGCTGACGGCGGATTGCGGCCGCGGACCGACCTTGGCGGCGTTGGCAAGGGACGTGTCGTGGAACATCGCGCGAGGAGATAGCGCGGGAATGGTAAGCAAGCCGTGAAGGATAGGGCCCGAGCGGCCACGATCGCTTTCCGGAAGTCTCGCGAACGGCGCGGGTTGCGCGCATCGGCGCTTGCCGGTAATTCGCCCTCAGCGCGGGTATAGCACAATGGTAGTGCAGCAGCCTTCCAAGCTGAATACGCGGGTTCGATTCCCGCTACCCGCTCCACAACCAACCTGTGTGGGATCAGCACCGTATGGCCGCCACCACGCTTGCCGAGGCGAGGGCCGCGATCGTCGCGGTCGGGCGCTGGCTCGACGCCAAGGGCTGGGCCCCCGCCACCGCCGGCAATTATTCGATGCGGCTGGA
This sequence comes from Sphingomonas sp. GW821-FHT10F11, assembly GCF_058809095.1. Taxonomy (NCBI): domain Bacteria; kingdom Pseudomonadati; phylum Pseudomonadota; class Alphaproteobacteria; order Sphingomonadales; family Sphingomonadaceae; genus Sphingomonas; species Sphingomonas sp. GW821-FHT10F11. The sequence continues at coordinate 350,525 of NZ_JBXASH010000003.1, read as the reverse complement.
CGACGGCACCTTCGCGGTGACGGTGTCGGGGCGCCACAAGGGCCGGCTGACCGAGGACGATGTGATGCGCGTCGACGCGGCCGGTGCATCGCTCGACGGCAAGAAACCTTCGGCCGAGACCGCCCTGCACCTTGCGCTGTACCGCGACTTTCCCGATGCTGGGGCGGTATTGCATAGCCATTCGCCCGCCGCCGTCGGGCTGAGCCGGGCTTTTCCCGACCTCAACGGCTATACGCTCGCCGGACATGAGATGCTGAAGGCACTACCCGGCATCATCACCCACGCGGCCAGCGTCGACCTGCCGATCGTCGACAACAGCCAGAACATGGCCGTGATCGACGCCGCGATAGCGCCGCGATTGCTGGCGCCGGGCGCTGCACCCGCTTATCTTATCCGCAGCCACGGCCTGTACGGCTGGGGCCGCGACATGGCCGAGGCGGAGCGCGTGATCGAAGCGGTCGAATGGATGATCGCCGCCGAACTGGCCGAGGCTGGTTTCCGTCAAAGGAGCGAAGCATGAGCCATTTGCAGGTGTTCGATGAGGCTGACGGCGCCACTCCGTTGCTCGACACGTCCGACGGAGCGACGATCGCCGCCGAGCTGGCAACGATCGGCGTCCGGTTCGAACGCTGGCCGACGCGTCCCCTGCCCGATGCGGCAGCGATCCTCGATGTCTACGCGCCCGAGATCGAAACGCTGAAAGCCGAGGCCGGTTATCGGTCGGTCGACGTGGTGGCGCTGGCGCCCGACCATCCCGATCGCGAAATGCTGCGCGGCAAATTCCTGTCCGAGCATACGCATGGCGAGGACGAGGTCCGCTTCTTCGTCGATGGCGAGGGTCTGTTCACGCTGCATGAGGGCGGCCGGGTGTTCAACATGCTGTGCACCACAGGCGACCTGATCTCCGTGCCCGCCGGCATGAAGCACTGGTTCGACATGGGGCCGGCGCCGCGCTTCACCGCGATCCGGCTGTTCGTCAACCCGGATGGCTGGGTAGCGCGCTTCACCGGCGACAGCATCGCCGATCGCTTTCCGCGCCACGAACCCGCCCTCACCTGAATGCCCCGCGCGATCCTGACTGACATTGAGGGCACGACCTCGAGCATCGCCTTCGTGGCGGAGACGCTGTTTCCCTATGCGCGCGAGCGGCTGCCGGCCTTCGTCGCGGCGCATCCCGAAGCGGCGGGGCCGATCCTGGCCGAGGTGGCTGCAGCAGAGCCGGGCGACCCCGTCGAGACTCTGACGCGCTGGATCGACGAGGATCGCAAGGCCACACCGCTCAAGACGCTGCAGGGGATGATCTGGGAAGACGGCTATCGCGAAGGCGCGTTTACTGGGCACGTCTATGCCGATGCGGTGGCGGCGCTGAGACGCTGGCATGCGGCGGGAATCGCGCTCTATGTCTTTTCGTCGGGATCGGTCGCGGCGCAGAAATTGCTGTTCGGGCATAGCGACGCGGGCGATCTGACGCCGCTCTTCTCGGGTTATTTCGACACCACGACCGGGCCGAAGCGCGAAGCCACATCCTATGCGGCGATCGCCGGGGCTACCGGGTTCGAGCCAGCCGACGTGCTGTTCCTGTCGGATACGGCGCAGGAGATTGCCGCCGCCCGCGCGGCCGGCATGCAGGCCCTGCTGATCGATCGCGACGGCGGCACGGGCGACATCGCGACTTTCGGGGATATCACGGCATGAAGCTCGAAGGGTCCCACCAACGCTCGATCCGGCGCACCGAGGACGGACTCGGCGCCTGCATCATGGATCAGCGCGAACTGCCGTGGAAGATCGTATGGGTCGAGTTGCGCAGCGCCGCCGCGGCCGAGCAGGCGATCCGCGAAATGTGGACGCGCGGAGCACCGCTGATCGGGGCAACCGCGGCCTATGGCCTGGCGATGGCGCTCGCCGAGGACGGGTCGGACGCAGCGCTCGATGCCGCCTATGCGACCCTGCTCGCCGCGCGGCCGACGGCGGTCAACCTGCGCTGGGCGCTCGACAAGCTGGTCGAGGCCGTGCGCCCCCTGCCCCCGGGCGAGCGCGCCGCCGCCGCCTTCGCACGGGCCGATGCGATCTGCGACGAGGATGTGGAGCTGAACCGCGCGATCGGCGAGCATGGGCTGGAGCTGTTCCGGGAATTGCACGCAAAGAACCCTGACCGGCCGCTCAACATCCTGACTCATTGCAATGCCGGGTGGCTGGCGACGGTCGATTACGGCACCGCGACCGCGCCGATCTATCTGGCGCATGATGCCGGCATTCCCGTGCATGTCTGGGTCGACGAGACCCGCCCGCGCAACCAGGGCGCCCTGCTCACGGCGTTCGAGCTGGCCGGTCACGGCGTGCCGCATACGGTGATCGCCGACAATGCCGGCGGGCATCTGATGATGCAGGGGCAGGTCGACGCGGTGATCGTCGGTACCGACCGGGTCACCGCCAATGGCGATGTGTGCAACAAGATCGGAACCTATCTGAAGGCGCTGGCGGCGAAGGACAATGACGTGCCCTTCTATGTCGCCCTGCCCTACACGACCTTCGATGCGGCGACCGCCACCGGCGCCGACATCCCGATTGAGGAACGCAGCGCCGACGAGGTGACTCACGTTGTTGGCGAAGGCGGCAGCATCCGTGTAACGGCGTCGGGCGCGGCCAACCCGGCCTTCGACGTGACGCCAGCGCGGCTGGTCACGGGCTACCTCACGGAGCGCGGGCTGTTGGATCGAGTTGACGATTAATGTCACACTCTCCAACAAAAGGACGATTTCCGGATACCAATTAAAATATTGATATATAATGATATTATCTGATAATCTCGATGTTCGTCACGGCGCAAAATGCCATAGGGGCATGACAAAAGTCCGCGCCGAAAAGCTCAGGGCCGCCTGACCATCCGCTCCAAGGCGGCATCCAGCGTCGCATCCTGCTTGGCGAAGCACAGCCGCACCACGCTGGTCACCGCGTCCTTCGCGTAGAAGGCGGAGAACGGCACCGAGACCACCCCCGCTTCCTCGATCAGCCAGTTGCAGAACTGGACATCGCCCATGTTGACGCCCGATCGCGGCAGGTCGATCGCGAGGAAATAGGTCGCGGCGCTGGGCAGCACGGCATAGCCGAGCTTTTCGAGGCCGGATGCGAGACGGTCACGGGAGCGCTGGTAACCCGCGCGCATCTCCGTGAAATAGGCGGGATCCTTGCCCAGGCCGTACGCCGCGCCCGCCTGAAGGTTGGGCGGGGTGGTGAAGGTGAGGAACTGGTGCGCCTTGGCCAGTACCTGGGCGATCGGCGGGGCAGCGCACATCCAGCCGACCTTCCAGCCGGTCAGCGAGAAGATCTTGCCCGCCGATCCGATCTTGACCGTGCGCTCGCGCATGCCGGGCAGGGCGATCAGCGGACGGTGCGAGGCGCCGTCGAACACGACATGCTCCCACACCTCGTCGCAGATCGCGATCGCATCATGGCTGGTGCAGAAATCGGCGAGCAGCGACAGCTCGGCATCCGTCATCATCGTCGCTGTAGGGTTGAGCGGGTTGTTGAGAATCAGCAGCTTGGTGCGCGGACCAGCCACCGCCGCCAGTGCTTCCGCCGTGATGCGCCACGCCGGCGGCTCGAGCCGCACCAGCTTCGCCACGCCGCCCGCGCGTTCGACCAGCGGCAGATAGGCGTCGTAGAGTGGCTGGAACATCACCACCTCGTCGCCCGGCGTGACGAGCGCGAGGATCGCGGCCGCCAATGCTTCGGTGGCACCAGAGGTGACGATCACTTCTTGCAGCGCGAGGTCGAGGCCCTGATGCACCGCATAATGATCGGCCACTGCCTGGCGCAACGCCGCGGTGCCGGGCATCGGCGGATACTGGTTCGAGTCCTCGAGCAGCGCGCGGGCGGCCTCGGCGAGGACGTCCTCCGGCCCGCGGCCATCGGGGAAACCCTGGCCGAGGTTGATCGCGCCGGTCTCCCGCGCGCGGGCCGACATGGCCTCGAAGATGGTGGTGCCGAGCGACGCATAGATCGGGTTCATCGCGCCTCCATGCCGCAGCGCGCGGCGGTGCGCCAGTATTTGCCCCGCCTGGGGACGCAATCTGGACGCAAGAGGCTTGATCGCAAGGCGGAATCGCTGTCGAATGGTTGCGGCGCAAACGGGGATCGCTCACAACGCGCCCAGCGTCGCTGCGGCCTTCATCCAGCCGCACGACATGTCGGGGGTATGGATTTGTTTTCCTATCTGGTTTCGGGACTTAACGTCGCCAGCGAGCTTGCTCTGCCGGGCCTGATCGCGCTGGATCCAGGCTGTGCGCAGGCCATCGACGTCACGATCCGCGCCGGCGATGTACCGACGGCGCTGGATGAAGCCGAGATCAGCGGCGTGAACTGGCAGATCGCGCCGGATCGGTTCCTGTTCGATGTCCCGGGCGTGGTGCGTATCCTGCTGACGGGCGGACGCGAGATCCTGTTCGCGTTGCAGGACGGTAGCTCGATCGAAGAAGCGGCGATCTTCATCAGCAGCACCGGTTTCGGCATCCTGCTGCATCAACGCGGCCGCATCGTGCTGCACGCCAGCGCGGTGCGCGTGCGCGACAGCGCGGTGCTGTTCTGCGGCCCGTCCGGCGCGGGCAAATCGACTCTGGCGGCGGCGCTGGTCGATGCCGGATATGATCTGGTCACCGACGATTTTTGCGGCATCTCAGTCCATGCCGACGGCACGCCCTGGGTCGAGCCCGACGGGCGGCAATTGAAGCTGTGGCAGAATTCGATCGACCGGCTCTCGCTGACCGAACGCGTCGCCGCGCCGGTGCGGCCGGCGATCCAGAAATATTATGTCGAGCCGCGCGCCGCGACCGCCGCCGCGCTGCCGCTGTCCGCCATCTATGTGCTGCGCGAGGCGCGTCCGCCGCATGCGCCGGGGATCGAGCGGCCCAACATCGTCGATGGCGGCCTGATGGTGCGCAACAATGCCTATCGCCCGGCGATGGTGCGGCGCATGGCGCAGGCCGACCTTTATTTCCAGGCGGCGGCGACCATCTCGCAACGGGCAGGCGTGTTCACGCTGACGCGGGAGATGAACTTCACCCAGATGCCGGTGGTGATGGACTGGCTCGAGGCGCATTGGCGCGAACTGGGGCTGCTGGAGCTGGCGGCTTGAAGAAGACCTGGTGGCTCGCCTCCTATCCGAAATCGGGCAACACCTGGTTCCGGTTGCTGGTCGCGAACCTGCGACAGGATGCAGCGGTCGATATCAACGACCTGCCCCGCCAGGGCGGCATCGCCAGCGCGCGCGCCTGGTTCGACAATGCCATGCTGTTCCCGTCCGGCCTGCTGACTCATGAGGAATGCGACCGGCTGCGCCCGCGTGTCTACGCGTCGATCGCGCAGGGCGATCAGGAGGAAGCCGAACGCGAGACCATGATCGGCGATATCCGCTTCATGAAGACCCATGACGCCTGGACCTATACCAGCGATGGCGAACCGCTGCTTGGCGGATTGAAAGGTGCGGACGGCGCGATCCTGATCGTGCGCGATCCGCGCGATGTCGCACCGAGCCTGGCCAATCACGGCACGAGGCCGATCGACGAATCGATCATGTTCATGGGCCAGGCCGAGGCCAGTTTTTGCGGCGAGCGCGACCGGCAGCCCAACCAGCTCCGCCAGCAATTGCCCGGCTGGAGCGGTTACAACCAAAGCTGGCTCGATCAGGCCGATCTGCCGGTCCATCTCGTCCGATACGAGGATCTGCAGGCCGATGCTCCCGGCACCTTCCGCCGGGCGCTTGCCTTTGCCCATGTCGAGGTGACGCTGGAGGAGGCCGCGCAAGCAGCGCGCTTCGCCGATTTCGGCGAGCTCAAGAAACAGGAAACCGAGCGCGGATTCCGCGAGGCGCCGCGGGCGCGGCCGGGTGGCGGTTTTTTCCGGCGCGGGGTATCAGGGGGATGGCACGACGAGCTCACGCCCGACCAGATCGCCCGGATCGAGGCCGATCATGCGGCGATGATGCTGCGTCTGGGCTATCCATTGTCGAATGCCGGTGAAGAAAGGATCGCAAGTTGATCGAGCGGAAGGGAGACTGGCTCAGCGCCCGTGTGGGCGACGAGATCATGATGATGAGCCCCGAGCACGGCAAATATATCGGCATGAACGAAGTCGGCGCGCGTATCTGGGAATTGATCGAGACACCGTCCGACATCGCCACCGTCTGTGCGACGCTGGTACGCGAGTTCGAGGTGTCACCCGAGGATTGCGAGGCAGAGGTCGGCAGCTTCCTGGCGGAGATGGAGAAGCATGGCGCCGTCTCGGTCGATCGCGCATAAGCTCCGCACCGCGCTGACGCTCGGACCGCGGCGACAGCTGCTCGTGGCCGAAGCGGCGGCGAGCATGCTCGCAGCGCGCCTGGCGCTGGCGATCTTCCCGTTCCGGCGCGTTTCGAAAGGTTTCGGCGCTTTCGTGCCGCCGACCGATCCGCGCGTCGCGACCCAGGCCTGCGGCATCGGCGAGGCGCAGGCGCGTACGGCGAAGGACATTGGCTGGGCCGTGCGGACCAGTGCGCCATGGATGCCGTTCAGGTCGGTCTGCCTGCAACAGGCGATGGCCGCGCAGGCGATGCTGCGCCGGCGCGGCATTCCCAGCGTGATGCATTTCGGCGCGGGCAAGAGCGATGCGAAACCGATCGATGCGCATGCGTGGCTCGATGCCGCGGGGGTGAAGGTCACCGGTTATCCGGTCGCCCCGCATATGGCGGAGCTGGGCTGCTTCGTCTGAGCCTGTGCTATACTTGGTTGTTTCTCGTGCCGGTACGGGCAGCCGCGGCGCTTGATTGTCCCGCATGCTTGGGGCACTCAATCAGCGTCACGTGGCGGGGGATCGCCGGAGCAAGCGGAGTTGGAAATGACGGACGTCGCCATCGACAGGAAAGAATTGGAGGACTTCGAGCCGCATGTCGGAACGATGTTTTCAATCATCGCCGAAGGCCTGCCGCCGCTCCCGATGGTGCTCGAAGAAGCCAGGGCGCTAAAGCGCCATTCGCAGGATGCGCGCGCGCCATTCGACCTGATCTTTCGCGGCAGTGACGAGATCCTGCCACAGGGCCTGTATCAGTTCCGCCATGACGCGCTGGGCGACGTCGTCATCTTCATCGTACCCGCCTCCAAGGGAGCTGACGGCGTTCGATATTGCGCGACATTCAGCTGATCGATGGCGACTGCCGCTCGATGAGATAATTCCTCCTCACCGAGGTGGGGAGGCGCAATAGCTGTTCAGCTGCCTGTAGTTGTGGACGCTTGCGCGTCAGCCGTCTCCGCGACCCATCTCATCTCGAGATAGATATCGGTATCGTCATATTCCGTGAAGCCCAGGCGGCGATACCATTCGAGCGCCGGATTGAACTTCTCGACGAAAATGTCGATGTCCTTGCCGCGGGCGCGGGCCGTTTCGATCAGCGCCTCGACGATTGCCGTGCCGACACCCTTGCCGCGCCATTCCGGCATCAGCACGATATCGATGATGCGGAACTGCCCGACTTCCTGGAGATAGAACCGCCCGGCCGGCAGGCCATTATGTTCGATCACGTCGAACGCGGTGTCGGCATAATAGGTCCGGTAGTGGAGGCGCTGCAGTTCGAATTGCTGCGCAACAAAAGACCATTTCTGGTCGTCGCTCCACTGAGTTCGGGCCAACTCGTCGGCGCGGGTCGTGGCGAAGAGCTGCATCAGGAAGACGGTATCGTCCTCCGTTTCGGGGCGCAGCCTATAGCCTTGTGAAAGCAACGCCGCCGGCAGAGAAAATGCCGACGGCGCCTTGTCCGATATCACCAGGAACAGTCCCGATCAGTTGCGCGGTGGGAAGATACCCTGCAGCGCGATGCAGAAGTTCAGCACCAGAAAGGGCTGCTGGTTGGAGTGCGGCTGGCCGCCGCCCGTCAGGCTGATCGCGGTCGGCGCCATGTTCACCAGTGTCCCCGGCGTGATCGGCGGGTTCGTGTAGGCAGAGCCGGGACCGGACGCCGACAGGAAAGCGGTGTTCGTCGGGGTCCCCACGATCTGCGCCGGATTCTGCGGATTCGGCGCGGCCGCGTTCAGGCCGTGATTGTGATTGGGCATCGTGGTGACGTCGATCGTGACGGCCGTCTGGCCGCTGATCTCGCCCAGGACATAGGACGAAAGCCCCGGCCCGTCGCCGTTACCCATCGGCGCATAGCCGCTGAAGTTCGGCAGCGCGAAGGTCGTCTGTCCATTGCCGCCATAGGTAGTGCCGAGGATCGAAAACAGAGCAGTGTTCTGACTGATCGGCAGAATCTGCCCTTGGGCATAGGCGTAGTTGCGCGGCGGAAAGTTGAACCCAAAGATCCTGATCTCGCCAAGAAATGGTGCTGTCACGGTCGCTCTCCGAATTAATTGCGGCTGGGGAAGACGCCTTCCAGCGCGATGATGAAATTGATCACCAGCGCGGGCATCCGGTTCTCGTGCGGCTGGTTGCCGCCCAGGGCGCTGATGCTGTTGGTGTTCATCGCGCCCTGCTTGAGCGGGTTCGCCCCAGGGACGGCGTACAGCTCGGCCGTGCCGAGCAGAGTCGCCGTAAACGACGTATTGGTAGGCGCGGGCTGGCTTCCCGTGGCCGTCGTCGCGGAAAGCAGGTGACTGTGCGCCGGCATCTGCTGGACCGTCAGCGTGACGGATTCCGTTCCAGCCATCTGGCCGATGACATAATTCGACAGGCTCGGACCCTGTCCCTGGTTGATGGGCAGCCGCCCCCGCATGTCAGGAAGGCCAAAGGTCACCTGCCCGTCGCCGCCATAGGTCGTGCCGAGCAAGGCATAGAGCGCGTCGTTCTGCGCGATGGACATCAACTGCCCCGCACAGAGCGCAAAGCCGCGTGGCGCGAAATTGCCCGCGAACATTCTGATTTCACCAAGAAAGGGATTGCTCATTTCGTCCTCCGTGCCGTTCTGCCGCGCTTCTCAAAACCTCAATTTCGCGACGGGTAGATACCCTGCAGCGCGATGGAGGCATTCAGCGTGGTATAGGGCTGAATATTATTATGTGGCTGGGTGCTACCAGCAGGCGCAATCGATGCGGGATCCAGCGTCACCGGCGTGCCGCCAGGCGCATAGAAATCGATGGTATCGGATGTGTCCGCGCCAAGCGTGCGCCCGATCGGCGGGCGGTGCGTCGCGGTCATCGTGGTGCCCACAAGGAAATGGTTGTGCTGCGGAATCTGGGTCTGGATAAGCGTTACATTCTCAGTGCCGCCCACCTGGCCCTGGACGTAGGTACCGACACCGCCGTTATTGCCCATGCCGACCGGAGTCCTGGACCGCAGATCGGGCAGCGCGAAGGTCGTGACGCCGTTGCCGCCATAGGTGGTGCCGAGCAGCGAGAACAGCGCCTGGTTCTGCGCGATCGACAGTATCTGCCCGGCGGCGCTCGCCCAACCTCGCGGTGGGAAATTGAACCCAAAGAACCTGATTTCGCCTACATATGGTTGCGTCATGGCAGCCCCTCACGCGTTCTTCAGGAGGCGCAGCATCGTGCAACACCAGCCCCCCGAGTGTTGACCTGATGGTTGTAACCGTGTGCCCCAAAGACTCAATAGCAAATAGCAGCCAAAGTCGGTTCAGTCTCTCACCGCGCCAAGACAAGCTGGTAACCGCATGAGCAATCACGCATATTTATTCATGACAAAATGGTCATGCCGCCGGCGAGACCTAAAATCGGACAGCAACAGCGACGCCGTACAATCGCCGCTGTTGCGCAGCATTTTTCGTTCTGTCATAGTCCCGAGGTTAACTGTTTCGGTGCAACATGCGCCATGGGGGTATCGTTCGTCATGACGTCAATCACGCCTGCTATCGACCTGTCCGACACCTTGGCGGCTACCGCTGCAGAGTCGCGCAAACCCTGGTCGACCCCGCGCGTCATCGTTTCGGTGGCACAGAATGCCGAGGCCCATGTGGCCGACAATCCGCCGGACGGCAGCACGACCTTCTTCGGCCCGTACGGATCCTGATCTTTAGGGCGCAGGCCGGCCGCGCGGCCGGCCGCATCATCGGTTGCTGGCGTCAAACCACGCGATGAAGCGCGCAAGCGCGATCGTCCGGGCTGCAGTATATATGGCGGCATGCCCTGGCTTTCGCGCCTCGTCCGCCTCGGCCACCATCTTTTCAATCCTGTCCAGATCGAGATAGCGGGATAACCGCCCATCGCGATCCAGCCGCCGCGCCTCGGCAAGCGCGTCGGGCGCGCCCTCCCTCGCCATGCGGAACATATCGGGCTCCTCGGCATCGTTGCCGGGCCCGCGCGCCAGCAGCCGCGCCGGCAGGATGTCGGCAAAGACATGGCGCGCCAGATGGCGTTCCAGGCCGCCCCTGAATTCGAGCGATTCCGGGATGGCGAGACCAAGCTCCACCACGCGCCGGTCGTGGAAGGGCCGCGAGAAATCCATCCCGTGCGCCGCGGCGAGGGTCGGGTGAGTCGGCTGCATCGCGGCCACCTTGCGCAGATGATGCAGGCTGAAGGCGCGCCAGCGATGCTGGATCACGCGCGCGTCGCGCAACCGCGCGGGATCGATGGCGCCTTCTGCGAACATCGTCTCGGCGAATGCCGGATTTACCGGGCGGTTGCGCCAGACCGGCGTCAACCGGTTCCGAAGGAGGTGCCCAACGAGCGACGCCCGCAACGGGAGCAGGGCCGGCAGGACGTCATGACGCACGACCTGCTGCCAGGTTCGCCCCGTCACCCGCACGCGCAGCCGGAACTCGCGCACGAAGCGCCCCAGCTTGCCGCGGCGCAGGATTCGCCCGAGCATCGCCTTGGCATTCACGTTGACGGTATAGTCGCCGCCATGCCCGTCCAGCACGAGCCTGGCACCGGCGGATGCCGCTATGCGGAGCAGGCCGCGCCGGACATAGGGCGTCCCGGCACTCTCGTCCGACATCGCGAAGCTTGTCTCGAGGTCGGTGAAGACCCCCTCCTCCCCGCGGACATAATAATGGAGTTCGAGGAACGGATAGGGCCGAAAGGCCTCGACCGCCGCGCGGGCATCGCTGACCAGCCGGCGCTCGCCCTCGTCCAGGACCGAGGCTACCGCGACAACGCGACGTCCCTGCGCCGCGACGATCGGGCCCGCGATCGCGGCGATGCTGCCGCTGTCGAAGCCACCGCTGAAGCAGAGCGCCGGCGCGCGGGCCAGCCGGCGCACCCGGCACGCCACCGCCTCCGTCACCACGGCTCGATACGCGTCGACATAATAGGCCTCGTCACGGCCGAGATGCTCCGGCGCGGCGTGAGGCTCCCAGTAGGTGCGCTTCGACACTGCACCATCGGCGTTCAGGCGCAGCACCATACCACCGCCCAGCGTGCCGATCGCGTCATAGATCGTCCCGCCCGGGTTGGGATCAAGCGGCACGAGCACGCGCTGGGCAATGCCCAGCTCGGAAAGGCGGCGGGGCACGCCCTCCACCGCCCAGAGCGCCTTCACCTCGCTGGCAAAGGCGAAGAAGCCATCGCCATGATGGAAATAGACGCCGCGCTGGCCCATCGGATCGCGCGCCATCAGCAGCGTGCGGTCCCGCGCGTCCCAGAGCGCGAAGACGAAATCGCCGAGCAGATGGTCGACACAATCCTCACCCCAGTGCCGGTAGGCAGCAAGCAGCACGTCGCTGTCGGGCATGTCGCGCAGCACATCGGCGGCGATGCCGATCGCCTCGGCCAGCGCCTCGCGATTGTCGAGCCGCAGGTCGGCGACGAGGGTCAGGCCACCATCCTGGATCGGCTGCGCCTCGTACCAATCCTCCCGGTTCACTCGCAGCAGGCACTGCCCGACGCCAGCTCTGTCCTCAATCGTCGTACGCCGGCCGTCGGGGCCACGATGCGCAAGGATGTGGCCCATCCGCTCGAGCTCGCGTGCCGATACGGGGTCGCCGTCGAATCGAACGATGCCGAAGATCGCGCTCATTTTTCGCCGGCGCGGCGAAGCCCTTCGAGCTGGCGATAGGGTTCGTCCATATGGAGCGCCGCATTGGCGCGGAGCTTCTCGTTCGCCGCCTGCTGCTTCGCGTCGCTGTCCCTGGCGAAACGTTCGAGCGGTGCCTTGGCATCGCGGCCCGATGCCGCCGCCAGCGCAGCCCTGCCCCGCTCGTCGGGAACGATGCCGAAATGCGGGAGGATGCGCGCCTCAACGGCTTCCGGCAGCTCGGTGTAATTGACCAGCATGCCGCCGCCGAGGGCGAGATGCTCGATCACTGCCTCCGCGGTGCGCCCGAGCGCGCGCGCGGCATAGTCGTCCGGCGCCATCTCCGCTGCGTTCTCGATGCCATAGGGTTCGAACGGCATCGCGCCGGGGACCGTCTGCGCCCCGGCCATGCGCGCGTGCGACACCAGGATCTCGACCGGATCGCGGTAGAGGAAAATCCACGGCGTGTCGGGAAAGGCGAGCCGGAACAGCGGCAGCGCCAGCGTATGCCAGCTGTCGAGCTTGACCACATAGTGGCCGCCCCCGCCGAGCCGGTCGCGGCCGAGCGCGCCGATGATCGCACGCAGCAGCGCAACCCGCTGCTCGATCGGCACATCGGTCCGCGCCGCGACGAGTTGCACGATGGAATCGATCGGCGCCGCTTCCGACACGACGATATTGCGGACATCGGCCGCGAGCATCTGCGACACCAGGGTCGAGCCGCAGCGCGACTGATGGAAGACGAAGCCCGCCGGGACCCGCAGCTCCTCGCCGGCCGGCGCGGCGAGCGCCTGGAGCGGGGTGCGCGGACGCATGAGCATGTTGAGCGGCAGATGGCGCGCCCGGCGCAGCGAATCCTCGAAGAAGGAATCGGCCAGGGGGTGCCCGGCGAAGTGGACCCAATCCACCGCCAGCTCACCCGTGCTCGGCACGATCGCGATCGGCAGCCAATCCCCTTCCGGCGCCGTGTGGCTGGTGATCGGCGCGCCACTGAAGCGCCAGATGCCGAGCGGATCGGCTTTCAACCCGGCATTCGCCTCCTCCGGCGTGATGGCGATCCCGGCTTCCGCCGCGGCCGCGATCATCGCGTCGACGAAAATCTCCTGCTCGGCGATCACGCCAAGCCGTTGCTGCAGAGCGGAATCGGCCATCAACAGCGTGCGAAAACGGTCGATCGGTGCGGCCGCGTCGAGAAGGCTGGTGTCTGTCATGAAGGACCGCGAACGATTTCTTTCCAACCGCCCCCGCGGCCGATAGGCTGATCCGGAAACGGGCGTCGCGCCCGTGCTGGATGGTTTGCCTATCATGCTAATAATGCAGAGCCAATCACCCTTGATCTTCGCCGACCGGGCGCGCCTGCCCGTCACCTTCGACGGCGACCGGCTGGCCGAGGACCTGGGCCGGATCGCCGGCGCGACCTGGGTCGATCATTTCGTGAAGCAGAATTACGAAGGCGACTGGAGCGTGCTGCCGCTCCGTTATTCGGCCGGCGCGACTCATCCGATCCTGCAGGCCTATTCGGACCCGTCGGTCACGGAATATGCCTATAGCCCGTTGCTCGACATGGCACCCGCGATCCGCGCCGCGATCGACTGGTTCCAGTGCGGCCTCCAGACGGTGCGACTGATGCGGCTCACGCCCGGATCGGTCATCAAGGAGCATTTCGACCATGATCTCGCCGCCGAATGGGGTACGGCGCGGATCCATATCCCGATCACCACCAACCCGCAGGTCGAGTTCATGGTCAACCGGGTGCCGGTCGTCATGGCGCCGGGCGACGTCTGGTATCTGCGCCTGTCCGACCCGCATAGCGTGGCCAATCGCGGCACCACCGACCGGGTCCATCTGGTGATCGATTGCAGCACCAACGACTGGCTCATGGACCAGCTTGCCCTGGCATCGTAACGCGACTCAGGCCAGCCAGAGCGAAACGATGCAGAGGATGAAGGCACCGCCGGCAATCGCGGCGAAGGTCACACGATTCCAGGGAATACGGGTCCAGGGAATGCGGGTCCAGGGAATGCGGGCGGGCGCCCCTTCCGGCGTGTCGGGCCGACCGGGTCGTTCAAGCGACACCACGGTCGGGGGCGGGTTCAGCGCCTCGGTGAGCTGGTAGAAGGTGATCGGCGTCACGAATTCGCAGCCATAGCCGTTGGGCCCGCGCCGCGAGACGACCGCTGCGTTGACCCTAGTCCCGGCGATGCCGATCCAGATCATCGATTCAATATCGAGCGCCTCGGACGTCTCCATCCTGAACCCGGTCATCGACAGATCGTAGATCAGCACGTCGAGCGGCATGCCGTCGTCCGACGCGCGCAGGGTCGCGTCGACCAGTACGGGATATCGGGCCGCCCCGCGCCGTTCGTCCGGATCGGAACGGTACACGCGCGCAATCAGGGCCATCATCACTCCAACGCCAGAACAGGCGTCGAACCGTCGATGGTTTAGATTACCAAAAGCTTACGTCCCGACGAACGAGCGATGAGGGGCAAGCCGATGGCCAACCTGTCATGTTGGCGAGTATTGGCACACCTACGGGCCGGTTCTTGCTGAAAGGATGATTATAATATCATTATATAACAATGATTTGATAAATATTGCCACAACGGGTTGTCGTAGTCATGTGCCAAAACTCTCCAGCACATGCACCCGAATCGCCCTCCCAGCGGTCGATCCGGACGAGCAGCGCCGGATCGGCGAAGCGCAGCCAGAAGGCCAGTCGGCCGCAAACCACCAACTCAGTCTATGCACCGCTTCCGATCCACAGCCGTGCTCGGCACCGGGCCGCTATCGATCGCCCCGAAGATCCCCGATGCCGGAGAGTCCGGCTCCGTTTCCGCCGGGATGGCGCCGGCCCCATCCAGGAGCGGCTGATCCCGCCGCCGATGACTGCCACGCCCGATATTGAAGGCAGGCGCGGTCGCGTCCGCGCGCGCGAAACCGATGCGGATCCGGACCGTGGCCGGATTCCATTGATGCCACCATTGCTGCCATAGCTGTAATTGATTCCCGTTGATCACCAGTCCGCTATGTCGTGGTGAAGGTGTAGACATGTCCGGTTCCTTCGCGTTCGTCGAGCCTGCCCGTCGGAGCGGCGTCCACCGCCTTCCTGTGGACCTGATGTGTCGGGGAAATATCGGAATGTTGCTCAGGTCGGATCATGAGCGGGACGGGTTCCGGATGACATTCGGCGAACGGGGAAAGTCGGGAGATGGCGGCGCGGCGCCCCTCCGACCCTGCCATCCCTGGCTCTTTGAACCTCGCCCAGGTGCAGCTTACATCCAACAAAGGACGATTTGCTGGCTGTTCCTGGACGATATTTTTTTGCTGGCTGTTATGTTGGATTTCAGCCCTGAATTTACGACACGCTTTCAATGCCTTCCGGCAATGCTGGCTGTTATCGAATAACAGCCAGGTATCAGCCAGCTCAAATTCACTAACCGGAGCTGTCGAAGAGCGGGTCGATACCCCCGTAAGGGTGCCGCCGGACCCCACATTGCCATCATCCGCGGAGAGGTTGAATCAAGCACAAGCCGCCGTCGGATCTCGATCTGCCCTAGATGACGCCAAGGGCGCGAAGTTTGGGTTCGACCTTGGCCTCGAATTCGCCGGCAATCATCCTGAACTCCCGCAGAGTCTCCTCGCCCGGCGCGAGCGGCGTGCCCTTCTTCACGAGCTTCTCACCGGCCCCTTCGAAAATGTCGCTCAGATAGGTGGCTTGCTCTTCCTGCGTCTCCATCCCCTTGAAGATCGCCAGGAGGATGAGCTGGAATTCGCGCGGGAGGCTGACGCCGCCGCCGATCACCGGGGCGGCGACGGAGCCGATGTCGGAACTCGAAAAGGCGCGTTCGCACAGATATTGATTGAGGGACCGGCAGCGCTCGTGGATTCGCGTGGTGACTTCCTGCGCCGGCTTGAGATGACGAAGGCCCCCGAGCACCAGGAGAGAGCCCACCACGCCCCCGACTTCGAGCGTCTTGAGGGCAGGATGCTCGCGGATCTCGGCGATGGTCTTGGGCGCGGATTCGTTGTCGGCCAGCATCTCGATGATCGGTTCGTAGATATGGGAATGCAGCGTGAGCTCGCCCAGGGGAGCCTCGACTTTCAGCGAGATTTCCGCCGCCGGCGTCATCAGGGTGAATCGCTGTTGCAGCCACGCGTTCTGCAGCTCAAGACCGGTGAGCTTGCGGGCGCCCTTGACGAAGATGTCGCGCCGGAACCGCTGGTTGACGACATAGTCGCGCACCGACTGGCGAAGCAGCGGGTTCTTGATCTCCGCCAGCAGCGCCTGGCTCTCGGGGCGCATATGATATTCGTCCATGTGATCGAGCAGGCTGCCCGCGCACGCGAAGCTGAGCTTCGCGTTCTCCATATAAGCGTTCACGTCGGAAAAATTGACGATGCTCCAGTCGCGATTGAAATATTCGTGCGCCAGGTAGTTCGGGTTCGCATCCTTGAGGTTTCGCAGATATTCCGCGACCCCCGGGCTTGCCTGGAAATATTGTGCGCCGGCGTCCGCCACACGCAGCGCGAATGCCAGCGCGGCCTCGATCTTTCCGGACGGGCCGCCAAGGTCGGTGCCGCCCGCCTCGCTGTGCAAGGTCATGAGGTGTCGGATCGGCATCCCCGCCGCCCAGCCGGGCAGGCAATTATAGCTGATATAGACGATGCCCCCGACACGAAGATTCCGCTGGATGATGTCGGTGATGAAGCGCTTGTTCCGGTCGGAGACCCAGCTCCAGATGCCGTGCAGCGCAATGACGTCGAATTGGGGCAGGTCGGTGCGCGCGGCGAGCTGCTCGAACGATTCGTTCAGGAGCTGGGGATCGGCTCCCGACGCGCTACCCATTGCCTGCGCATGGACCGCCTGGATCGGGTTGAAATCCGTGCCCCAATAGCTCCCGTTGGTGGCCGCCGCATGGATGTTGACCGACAGGCCCTGGCCATAGCCAAGCTCGAGATAGGTGAAGTCGTCGCCGATCGGCGCCGCGATGCCGGCCGCGAGGCAGTTGAGCCGCAATACCCCCGGGCTGAGCTCGTCATAATAGCCGTGCGTGTATTCGAGGTCGGTGAAATAGCCGTCGGACCAATCCATGAATGAGACTCCTTTGTCTGAGGCAGGTGCGGGGATGACGTGATTTTCGGCGACGGGGCGCGGACGTGCCGGGGCCGGCAGAACCGGCGGCAACCGTCAGAACTGGGTCCCGACGTTGAAGCTGAAGAGCTTCGTGTCGTCGCCGGGCGCGGTGACCAACGCCTTCGCGAGATCGAAGCGCAACGGCCCCATCGGCGAATTCCAGTTCACGCCGATCCCGATCGACACGCGCGGACGCGGCGTGTCGCCAAAATAGACCTCGCGATAGGCGCCGAGCGAGTAGTTGTAGGGCGAGCCGGTATTGACCGTGGTCGTGGAGCCGTCCGGGTTCAGGTAGAGCGGGTTGCCGCTGGCATCGGTATATTGGCGGATCGGCCCGACGCACGCGACCGGTGGCGTAGCGCCGTTGGGCGCGGCGCAGGCATCGCTCACCGTCGGACGCGGTGCCCCGAACACGGCGCCCACGTCGAGGTAGAGCGACGGGCGAAGGCCCATCTCCCGAGCCCCGGCGCCCAGCGGCAGCTGGAGTTCGAGGCGGCCGAGATAATAAGCGTTACCGCCCAGCGCATTCTGGACGATGCTGTCCTCGTCCGTCAGCGGTGTCGCCGGGATGGTGGTCAGGTCATAGGGATAGCGGGTCACGCGTGGGCCGACACCGCGGATGTCGAAGCCCCGCATCTCGGGCTCGCCGAGGAAGAAGCGATCCGTGAGGCGAACCTCCTGGCCAAGCCCGGCGATATAGCCGCCCTCGGCATGGGCGGAGAGCACGAAGCCCGACCCGAGCCCCCAATATTTGGTGGCATCCACCCTTGAGCGGATATAGCGGACATCGCCGCCGACACCGGCAAAATCCTGGCTCAGCGACAGATGCTGGCCCGATGTCGGCCGCAACCGGCTGTTCGTGTTGTCGAACACGAAGGACATGCCGACGGAGGAGGTAAGGCGATCCCCGACCGCCTCGCAGAGATATTGCCCGGCAAGCGCCGGATCGCACTGACCGTTGGTATAGTAGGTGACGGGATCGAGCGTGACCTGATCCGAACTCAGGCCATAGCGGAACGACGCCGACCAATATTCGGTGAGCGGCACACCGAAGCGTAGCTGGAAGCCGGTCGTAATCTGTTCATAGGTGGAGCTGTCGGTATCGCCGATGACGCTGTAGGAATTATAGTCGCGCCGAAAAACGTCCGCACCGAAGGCGACCTGCTTGCCGAACAGATAGGGCTCGGTGAAACCGACATTGACGGATTTGGAATAGGCCGAGAGATCGCCGCTCAGACGGAGTTCCTGGCCCCTGCCGCGGAAGTTGCGCTGGGTGATCCCGGCGCTGAGGATGAAGCTTTCGAGGCTGGAATAGCCCGCCGACAGGCTCAGCTCGCCGGTCGATTTTTCCTCGACATCGGCCGTGAGCACGACGCGGTCGGACGCCGAACCCTGGGTCTGCTTGACCTCCAGCTTGTCCTGGAAATAGCCGAGCGAGCTGATGCGATCCTGCGAGCGCTTGACCAGGAAGCTGTTGAAGGCGTCCCCTTCCGAAACGCGGAATTCGCGGCGGACCACCTTGTCCAGGGTATTGCGGTTTCCGGCGATGTCGATCCGCTCGACATAGGTTCGCCTGGCTTCCGCGATGTGGAAGTTCAGCGACATCGTCAGCCCCTCGCGATCGCGCTGGAACTCGGGGCTGACCTCGGCAAAGGCATAGCCGAACAGGCCGGCGGTTTGCCCCAGCGAATCGACAATGTCTTCGACTGACTTCGCGTTGTACCAGTCGCCCTTCCTGATCGAGAGCCCCTTCGCCAGGCTCTTCGCGTCGAAGTCGCGGATGTCGCTGTCGACGGTGACGTCGCCGAACCGGTAGCGCGGTCCTTCCTCGACGACATAGGTGATGATGAAGTCGCGCTTGTCCGGCGTGAGTTCGGCGATCGCGGAGATGACGCGAAAATCGGCATAGCCCGCCGTCAGGTAGGATTGTCGCAGTTTCTGCTGGTCATAGGCGAGGCGATCCTGATCATAGCTCGTGTTCGAGCTGAGCAACGAGGTGAAGCGCGCCTGCTTCGTCGCCATCTCGCCGCGCAGCTTGCCGTCGGAGAAGATCTTGTTGCCGAGGATGTTGATCTGGCGAACCTTCGATTTCGGTCCCTCGGTGATCTCGAACACGACATCGACGCGGTTCTGGTCGAGCGAAACCATCTTGGGCTCCACCCTCGCGTCGAACCGGCCCTGCCGGCGATAGAGTTCGACGATCCGGGCGACATCGGCGCGCACCGCGCTGCGCGTGAAGACCTGCCGCGGGGCCAGCTTGATCTCTTTCTGGATCTTGTCGCTCTTCAGCCGCTTGTTGCCTTCCAGCACCACGCGGTTGACGATCGCGCTCTCGCGGATGCGAATGACGAGATCGCCCGTGTCCAGGCCGGCGATCGCCACGTCGGCGAGAAAATCATTGGCAAGAAGGTCGCGGATCGCTTCGTCGACGATCTCCGGCGAATAGCGCTCGCCGGTGCGAAGCTTGGTGTGGTTCAGCACGGTATCCGGTTCGATCCGCTGGCTTCCCTCGACGCGCAGCGACTTGATCGTGCCCGATCGGGATTGAGCCGGCCGTGCCATCGTCTGGGGCTCGGCCGTTTGCGCCATGGCGCTGGCTGCTGCCCCCGCACTCAACAGAAATGCGGCGACCCGGAAGGGTCGCTGGCGAACAAACGCGACAGACAGCATTGAAAAGGCACCTCGAATGAGGTGTTCGGCTACGCGGCAAATCTTCCCCTGCGATGTTCCCACGTTTCCATTGAGGCGAGAGGCGGAAACATCCCCGGCCGGTTCGGCCATCGAACCGAGCGTAACGGCCGTTGCAGGCCCTTGCTTCCTGGTGCGCGTCCGGCCGGGCGGACGCATCGCGGCAATGGAGCGATATTCCAGGGATACAAAGTGGCGCCACCGGACGCGGATCAGGAGATTATGTCATGTTTTCCGGTTCAGCTGCCATCGTCCCCGACACATCGGCGATCCGGCTTCAAGCATGTCAGCGCCGCGCCTCGTATCCGTGGCCGGGCGCGTATGCCCTCGTCTTCATGGCGATGGCGGCCGGCGGCGCAGCGCCGGTTCGCGCCACCGCACAGGAGCGCACGGTCGCCGTGACGGTCTATGGCGACGACAAATGTCCGACGCCGAGCGGCGGCGAGGTCGTGGTATGCGCCCGCCAGCCCGAGGGTGAACGATACCGCATCCCGAGGCGCTTTCGCGAGAAGCGGGACGATCCGCCATCGCAATCATGGACTCGTCGCGCGCAAATGCTTGACGAGGCGAGCCGGCCCACCCGGCCGAACAGCTGTTCGCCGGTCGGCAGCAACGGGCAGACCGGCTGCACCGCGCAGATGCTGCGGCAATGGATGGCCGAGCGCCGCGCCGCCGCCGCGGAAGAAGCCGACATCCCCTGATCTCGCGTCGCGCGGCTACCTGCCCGAGACGAAGGCGACGTAGCCCGCAATCATGAAGAAGGCATTCCAGAAGGCGGCGCCGATCAATAGCGGGGGGAGCGCGGCCGACAGCCGCACGCCGAGGGCACCGGCCACGGGCGCCGCGATGGTCCGCAGCCCCGGGACCAGCTGGGCGAACATCATCGTCGAAAATGCCCGCGCCTCCAGCCTGTCGACCAGCTTGCCGAAGCCGGCCTCGCCGCCATGAAAATGCCCGAGGAGCCGGCGCGCCAAACGGAAGCAGCGCACTCTGCCAAAGGCATCGCCGGCCAGCACCGCGATCACGGAACCGGCTGCCGATCCGAGCAACGCCACGCCGTACCAGAGCGCCAGCGATCCATCGATCGAAGCGCAGGCATGACCGAGCAGTCCCAGCAGCAACCAGGAGGGAGCGAAAGGCACGAATTTCTCCGTCGCCATCACGAGGAACACGCCGGTCAATCCCAGGGCGATGAGCGAGCCGAGCACTAGGAGGGTGACGCCGTCGCGCCGTCCGTCGACCCGGCTGGGCGATGCCGCCGCATCAGTAGACATCCCTGCGGTAACGACCCTTGTCGATGAGGAGGTCCAGCGCTTCGCCACCGATCGCCTCCCCCAGCGCCACATCCACGCCCGGGGCCATTCCCTCAAGGCTGCCGCAGACCATGATCGTGGCGCCGGCCGCCACCCAGGCCTTCAGGAGCGCGGCGTTTTCCCGCGCCAGCTGCTGGACATAGCATGGCGAGAGGTCGTCGCGGGACCAGGCAGGGTCGAAGCGCGCCAAGGTGCCGTTCCGGATCCACGCCGCAATCTCGTCCGCGAAGAAAGTGTCGTGTCGCGGGGAACGCTCCCCGAACAGGAGCCAATGCCCGCCATTGCCCGACCGGTCACTCTCGCGCAGGTGCGCGCGCAGGCCGGCAATGCCGGTACCGTTGCCGATGAGGATCAACGGCCCGTCGTCCGGCCGATGGAAAGTCGGGTTGGCCCTGATGCGCAGCTCGATATCGCCCGCGAGCGGCAGATATTCGGTCATCCAGCCTGATCCAAGACCGAGACCGTCCGGTTTGACGACCTGCCGGACCACCAGGTCGAGCGAACCGTCACTTGGGATGGACGCGATCGAATATTCCCGGGTCGGCAGCGGGCGAAGCGAGGACACCAGATCTGACGGAACGACGGGACAGGGAAGCGCCACGGGCAGCACGGCGCGGGACAGATGATCGCGCAGGGACAGCCCGTCGATGACCTGCCGGCCGTCGAGCCTCGCCTGGTTCAGCAGGCGGTCGACAATCTCGGGCCGGTTGCGGGGGCGGATTTCAGCAATGTCGCCTGCCTGCCAGCGCAGCAACGCCTGGTCGAGCGGGCCGAAGCGGAGATGGTATACCGGCCCGCCCGGACTGCCATGGTTCAGCAGGTGACGTTGGGCGAGCAGCCAGGGACGGAACGGCACCGGTTCCCACGCCGCGCCATCGACGGCTGCGCCAAGCGATGTCAGGCGATCGCTCCATTCGCGGGCGGCGACATCGTCGTCGCTGTCCATCTCGACCGGATCGAACAATCGCCTGGCGCCGCATGCGAAGAGCCACGTGTCGACGTCATGGGCGAAACGGCAGAAACGGGGATATTCGCGATCACCCAGCGCGAGGACGGCATAGTGCAGGCCGGCGAGGAGGATCGGTTCGCCCATCTGCCGCCTGGCGAAGGCACGGGCGCCGTCCGGCGGAGCGCCCTCGCCATAGGTGCTGATGATGAAGAGGGCCAGGCGGGCCGACTGGAGATGCTTGCTGCTCAGGGAGGACATCGGCAACAGACGGACCGGCCTTCCCGCCTCGGCAAAGGCGCCGGCCGTTCTCTCGGCCAGCTGCTGCGCTCCGCCGGTCTGGCTCGCATGGACCACGAGCAGGTCGCTTTTAACCTCGGGACCGACGAGAGGGCTGGCGGCGCGAGGGCCGGTCCGGCGTTTTCTGGCGCGACGATGGAGGTAGAGCAGGATGCCGGTTATGAAGAACAGCGGCATGAACAGACTCGCCAGCGCCATGAGCACCCGACCCGGGAGACCGAGAAAGGCGCCGCTATGGATGGCCAGCACGCTGCCCGTGATGGTGGGACCGATCGGACGGTTGGCCGCCAGGTCCGTTCGAACCAGCGCCCCTGTGCGCGAGTCGAAATGATAGCGATCCATGATCCCGTCATGGAAGCCGCCCTGCAGGGGACGGTCGACCCTCACCGGACCGCCGCCGCGGGGCATCGAGATGCCGGCTTCGCCATAATTCGGTCCGGCGAGACGGAGGAACTGAGCCCAGATCCCGTCGAGCGACGCCACCGGGAGCGACGGTGCGAAGGCACCGCCGGCATCCACCCTTGGCCGATCCTTCTGCCGCACCGCCGCGGCCGGGGAAGCATTGGACGGCACCGGCGCCGTCGGCCGGGGTGAATCGGCTGCGATGCCGATGGGATCAGGGCGGGCATACGCACCTCGCCCGCCCCTTCCTATCTCTGGGCCACGCGTCGTCCGCTCGACTGGCGTCGACGGCGGCGAAGACGCGCCTGACGCCGCCGCCACGGTCAGATCTGCCGGAACCGCATCGTCCGCGGCATCGCCGGTCGGGCCTAGCGCCTTTTCCACGTCAGGGCTTATGCCAAGCTCGTCGAACAGGTCCTCGTGCTCGGCATCCTTGCCCCTGTCCATGTGGTCGCTGTCGCCGGGTGGGCCGATATGCCCGTCCCATGCGCCTTTCGATTCACCGGTAGAGCGGGACTCATCGGCGCGGCGCAGCGGTGGTTGCGGCGCGGGCGCCGTGGCGGCGCTCTTGCCGGTCACCGGCGCAAAAAACGCCGTGGGGCTCGATGACGCAGCCGGAGCCGGGTTGCGCCGGACCAGATCTTCTTGCGTGCGCGGTGCGAAGGAGTCGTCCGCCGCATTCGGACCGCTTTGCGGTCGCTCCGATGGCCGCAGCCGCTTGCCATGGTCGTCGAACGGCCCCTTCGCATCGCCGGCGCCGCCCAGCGCCACGCTGATCGCCTGGCGGTACCAGTCGTAGGACCACATCAATCCGGTGAGCGCCGCCAGGAGGTAGAAGGCGAGTAGCCAGCTCCCCAGGATGACGTGAAGCTCGCGGTACAGGTTCCTGCCCGTACGCCGCAGATCGGGGACAAACCACGACCGCCAGTTGAGAGGCTGGCGCGGCCACCGCAGGTAGATTCCTGAAATGGCGAAGAAGATGAGGGACAGGGCCGCGAGCCCGGTGATCTGCCGCCCGAGCGAGCTGCTCTTCTCGCCGGGGGCCGGCGGGAGCGCGAGGAAGCGGTGCAGCGATTCGACGACATTGAAGAATGCTCCCCCAACCGACCGACCCAGGATGCGGCCGGTATAAGGGTCCACATAAGTCACACCCCGATCCTCGCCGTGCCCCCGCGATTCCTGCAATCGTACCTGGGCGGCATGGGCCGGATCGGAGGAAAGGCGAATCTGCCCGATGGCGGCATCGGGACGCTGTTCCTGAATCCGAGCGACAAGCGTGTCCGGCCGCAACGGCGCGAGGCCGGCAGGGACGGTCACGCGGCTGGCGCTGAGCGCGGCCACGATCTCGTCCTCGAAACCGAGTGCGGCGCCCGTCACGCCCATGATGGCGAGGACGAGGCCGGCCGTGACGCCAAGGAACCAATGAATCTGGAAGATGAGTTTTCGGGTCATGGATATGGGTCACCGGAGAGCCGGTTCCTGTCGGTGCGATGATCGATTCCCTGGCGATGATCAGGTCGCCGCAAGCCGGACCGGAAAGCCGTCAGGAAACGGCGGTCGGCCTGGCACCGGGCGCGAGCTTGTTTTCCCCGGGCTTTCCCTGATGCCCGGGATTCCCCTCGCCGCGCCCGTCGTCCGGGCGGGCGCTGTCATAACCGTCCGAGGCGCAGGCGCCGAGGAGCGCAGCACCGGCGACGGCAAGAAGGACGTGCGGTATCTTCATGGAACTACTCCTGGTTTCGTTGTGGATGGGTTGGGGGCTGCGCGGCAACGGGCGACACGGGCAGCGGTCCCGAATAGAGCCAGCGGTCGGTGACCGGCCATCGCACGATGGAGCAGCCGCAGTACCGGCAGGTCGAGCGAAGCGGATCCGCGCCCGTCGCGACCACCGGCCGCACCGGACGATGGCGGCCGGTAACGCAGCGCGCATGGGCTGCCGACCGGCCGACGCTTTTCCTGTCCGCTTTCATACCGGCCGCCTTGGCGACTGGATGCGGTTGCCAGATATTCGATTATTTCCTGCACATTTCGAAGACGGTTCGCCCGGCCCGGCACCCCGTCCGGCGATATCGGCTTTTCCGCCCCGGACATGAACCGACACACCGTGGAATAATCCACGCGCCACTGCCGAACCTCACGGAGGCAGATCGATGCGTAGACTATTCGTTCACCTGCTGGCGTCGTTTTGCCTCGCCGGCCTCATGGTCCCGGCCGCCCAGGCCTTCGCCCAGGGGCGCCAGGACAAGAAGGACAATGGGGAGAAGCGGGAAAGGGTGTTCATCAGCCCGATGGGCGAGCCCTTCCGCAACAACACCGAGGACGGGCCCGACGCGACATGGTTCGACGGTGCGGACCGGGATCGCGACCACCGCCTCAGCCTTGAGGAATTCGTCTCCGACGCCAGCCGCTTCTACGCCACGCTGGACGTGAACGCCGACGGCGAGATCGACCCGATCGAAATCACGCGGTACGAGGAAGACGTCGCACCCGAAATCCGCTCCGGAGATTCCGGCAAGGCCGAATCGCACTCCGAAGAAGGCCGGTCCGGAGGGTCCGAGGGCGATCATAGCGGCGGGAAGCCCGGGGAAGGCCCCAAGTCCGGCGGCCGGTCGCGCGATTCTGGCTCGACCGACGCGCCGGCGGCGCGCTCCGCGCCCTATTCGCCCCAGGGAGGCGCCGGCCGCTACTCGTATCTCAATATCCCCGAACCCGTCGCGGCCGCGGACAGGAACTGGAACCGTGGTATCAGTCCGGTAGAATTCGCGCTGACCGCCGAACAACGCTTCCGAATCCTGGACGCCGATAGGGACGGAGCGCTGACCCGAGGCGAGCTTCCGCGCATCGGGCGCCGCTAGCCGGTACGCCCCTACATCGGAACAGCGGCCGTCGAGACCTTCGCCGCGAGCATGTACCCCTCGTTCCGGACCGTTCGTATCAGGCTGTCGCCCGGCGCGTTGAGCTTGCGCCGCAGCCGACTTATCTGGATGTCGATCGCCCGGTCGAACGCGTCGGAATCCGCGCCGCGGGCGCCCTGCAGCAGTTCATCCCGGCTGAGAATGCGCCGTGGCTTTTCGACAAAGACCCGCAGCACCGCGAATTCGCCGTCGGTGAGGTGGACAAGCACGCCATCGCTGTCGAACAGTTCGTTCGAGTCGAGATCGACCCTCCAGCCCCGGAAGAACAGGATATTCCTGGGCGGCTCCGGGGACTGGTGGCGGCGCAACAAGGTGCGGACATGCGCGACGACTTCCCGCGGGCTGCACGGCTTGGGGAGATAATGGTCGGCACCGATTTCGAGCCCGACGATCCTGTCTCCCTCCTCGCCCAGGGCGCTCAGGATGATGACCGGCGGGCCGGCATTGGCCGCAAGACGGCGACATGCGGACAGCCCGTCCTCACCGGGCATCATAATGTCCAGGATGACCAGATCGACCGGGTTCGACGCGAGCATCCGGTCCATCTCGGCCACGTTCGTCGCCGTCAGGACACGATAGCCTCGCCGCTCCAGGCTCTCGCCGAGTCCGGTGCGGATCACGTCGTCGTCGTCGACGATCAACAAGGTGGCGCCCAAGGGCTCTGCCCTGACTTCGGTTTCCGTCATGTCCCTTAATCTCCCGCCCCGCCACGGGCGGACTTCTCGAGGAATGTATCGGCAAAGAGCGCTATGCCAGCCGACCTGTATATCGTGTGAAGCCGCCAGTGCCTCGCCATTGCATGCGCAAGATCCCTTGCTGCCTGCGGGCGACGCGCGACGTGAACGGCGTGGGGGATCGGATCGCGATCGCGCCTCGTCACGGGATCCTATCCCGTTGGACCGGATTCTGTCCGGAGAAGGAAGCGGAGGCGATGAAGATGGGCCGTGGAGAATCCGGCAGCGAGAAACAGCGCCTCCTCCCGGGGGAGGAGATTGCCGTCGCGGCCGCGGAGCGCCACGCAGGTGCGGCGCAACGCCTCGAGCCGGGGTCCGGACAACGGGCCGGGCCGGCGCAACCCAAGCATCCTGTTGACGAAACGCCGTACCGGATGCGGCTCGGCAGTGCTGGCGAGCCGGTCCCCGCGCGAAAGCTGGATGACGGCGTGTTCGAGCTCGTTGAAAAACGGTGTGCCGTCGCTTGACTTGACGGGGCTGACCAGAGCGCTTTTCGGTCGTGCCCGGGCCGCAGATGCCTGCCGGAGTTCCATATCTTATCCATTTGACGCCATGCCACCGTGGTGGACGCTGGTTGCGGACCCCTGCGGTTGTTCGTTCGCCCGCTTGCGTATCTGCAATATTTCCGGACTAGGCTTCGGCCGAAGTGCTGCGGAAACATTTGTATCGAAGAGGCGTGACGTCTGCCCGAGCGGCGATTTGTGCTTCTGGGCCGCAGACACGGGCGAGCGGTAGGAACCGACGCCGGAAGGGCAGTTTTTATGAAACGGATCATCTGGCAACGGCCGCCGCTTTTCCTGCGCATCTTTGTCGTGATCCTGGCTGCCGTGCTCGGTGCCCAGGTGCTCAACTTCGCGCTCGTGTTGATGGTGAGGCTGCCCGAGCCGCGCGTCTACCTGTTGACCGAAATCGCGAGCGCGCTGCGCTCGGGCACGAATTCCGAGACCCTGCAGGTAAGCGTGGAGGAGTCGGCCGGAAGCGGCGCGCTGGACGAACGCGACCGG
The DNA here is from genome assembly GCF_058809095.1 of Sphingomonas sp. GW821-FHT10F11. Lineage (NCBI taxonomy): Bacteria > Pseudomonadati > Pseudomonadota > Alphaproteobacteria > Sphingomonadales > Sphingomonadaceae > Sphingomonas > Sphingomonas sp. GW821-FHT10F11. Next base: position 323,158 of record NZ_JBXASH010000003.1, on the reverse strand, counting down.
CGCGTCGGCGACCTGCTCGCACGATATCTTGGAGCCGCGCCGGACCTGGTGCGCGTGCAGATCTCGCGTCCCCCGGGAATCGAGGAACGCCGCAAGATGGGTGGCCGGAAGATCTCGCTGATCGGCAAGCCGATGCATGCCGAGGAAGTGGCGGGCGTGCCGCACACCGACCTGATCGTGGGAAGCTTCCGGGCAGCCCAGCGCCTGCCCGGGGGGCAATGGCGCGTCGTGCGGCCCGCGTCGCGCGGCATCGAGCCGTGGCAATGGCAGGCGCTTCTTTGGCTGGCCGGCGCGGTGCTGCTCGTGGTGCCGATCGCCTGGCTGGTCGCGCGCCGTATCGCTGCCCCGGTCGATCTTTTCGCCAGCGCCGCCGAACGGCTTGGGCGCGATCCGAGCGCTCGCCCTCTCAGCCCGCGGGGTCCGCCCGAGATCGTCGCGGCGGCGGAGGCGTTCAACGCCATGCAGACACGGTTGCAACGCTATGTCGAGGATCGCACCACGATGGTTGCCGCGATCGCTCATGACCTCAGGACCCCTCTGATGCGCCTCAGCGTGCTTGTCGACGACGTCGCGCCAGGCACGCGGGCGGCGGCCAATGCGGAGATCCGCGAGATGCGCGCGCGCATCAACAGCATCCTGTCGTTCATCAAGGGCGTGAACAGCCCGGCGAAGCGCCAGCGGCTGAGTCTGCGTTCCTTGCTCGAGAGCGTCGTCAACGATCTGGCGGACAGGGGGGCGGATGTGACGCTTGAGGATGGTCCCGACGTGGCGATCGATGCCGACGTGGCGGGCGTGCGGGCGATGCTCGCCAACCTCGTCGAGAACGCGGTCCAATATGCCGGAAGCGCGCGCCTCAGCCTGGCACGCGACGCGGGACTGGCACGTATCATCGTCATCGACAGCGGCCCGGGTATTCCCGCGGCCCATGTCGATCGCGTTTTCGAGCCCTTCTATCGGATCGATGGGTCCCGCAGCCGCGACACGGGAGGGAGCGGCCTGGGCCTTGCAAGCGCCCGTGCCGTCGCCAGGGCACATGGCGGCGACATCACGCTGTCCAACCGCGACGAAGGCGGGCTGAAGGTATCGGTTTCCCTGCCCTGTTAGGATCCTGATCGCCTCCCCCACATCTGATCCGCCCCATCCGCAATGAAAAGGCTGAGCGCGAGCGCCTGCGCGACGCATTGATATGCCGACACATCGGCGCCGACATGAGTGCGGGAACAAAGATTTTCGAAAATCTTGACTCTTTTCGCGAATCGATCCAATTTGCGTTTATGGCAAAAGGTGATCCAGTCGAAAATTCCATCCGCCGGGATATCATGTGCGGCTCGCTGCCCCCTGCTTCGCGCCTGCGGATGGAGGATCTGAAGGCACGCTTCGACGTGGGCTTCTCGCCGATCCGGGAAGCATTGTCGCGGCTCGTCGGCGAGGGCCTTGTGGAACTCGAACCCAATCGGGGCTTCCGTGTGACGCCGCTGTCGCGCGACGACCTGGCGGATATCGCGATCACGCGGTGCGCGATCGAGAGCAGCGCGCTGCGTTTGTCGATCGAGCGCGGCGACGCCGATTGGGAGGCCCAGTTGCTTGCCGCGATGCATCTCTATCGCCGCCGCGCGGAAAGCGCGTTCGAAAGTGCTGACCAGCTGACGGCCTGGGAGGCCGCGCATGATGCATTGCACGCCGCCTTGATCGGTGCGTGCGGATCCACCCGTCTGCTTCAGTTGCAACGCCAGCTTCAGGACCAGCATCTACGCTACCGCCGGCTGATCGTGATCCCCCAGGTATCCGGCGACGCGCATATCGAAGAACATGAGCGGCTGGTGGCTCTGGCGCTGGACCGCAATGCCGATGCCGCGGTGGAGCAGATCCAGCGGCACATGATGATCACGGTCGATGCGTTGCAGGACGCGCGTTTCTGGGAGGAGGCCGGGCAACCGGCCGATTGATCGCCCGGTAACGACCGGGCGCTAGGGGAGAGGAAAATGAAGGTTCGTTTTGCGGCTTCGGTCGCCACGGCAGCGCTTTGCCTGATGCAAGGCATCGCCCATGCGCAGGATGCGGGAGCGTCGACCGCTGCGCCGACACCGAAGCAAGGGCAGTCCACCGATCAGGAAACCGTCGTGGCCGATATCGTCGTGACCGCGCAGCATCGCCGCGAGAGCGCACAGGATGTTCCCATCTCGGTTTCCGCGGTGAGCGGCGATACGCTGGTACGCAACAATGTCGCCTCACTGCAGGATCTGTCAGGCGCGATCCCGAGCCTGGTCGTCTCCAAGAGCGTCAGCTACGGCCTCGCGCCGATCTCGATCCGCGGCCTTGGCGGGCCGGCGGGCGGCGGCAGCCTGTTCACCGATCAGCCGGTCGCAGTCTATGTCGACGGCGTCTATGTGCCTGCGCTCGGCCAGTCGGTGTCCGACTTTCTCGACCTCGATTCGGTGCAGGTGCTGCGCGGACCGCAGGGTACGCTCTACGGCCGCAATTCGACCGCCGGCGCGATCCTGTTGACCAGCAAGCGTCCGACCATGACGTTGGGCGGCGAGGTCAATGCGAGCTGGGGCAGCTTCGACGAATTCAAGGCGTCGGGCGCGCTGAACGTGCCGCTGGTGAGCGACGTGCTCGCGCTGCGCGTCGCGGTCGGCCATAATGCGGGCGGCGATTGGGCGCGCAACAGCGTCGACGCCCGCCGCTTCGGTGGAGGCTCGAGCACCAGCGAACGCGTCTCGCTTCGCGTCACACCGGCCGGCGGCCCGACGATCGACCTGATCGTCGATCATTCCGAAGGCGACTCGCGCGCCGCCACGCTGCCGCTGTCGGCCGTGGCGCTGGCGCCTCGCGGGCCGGCGCTCGGCACCGTCTATGTCGGCGATCCCTATCTGCGCCGGACAGACTATGCAGCCGTGCTCGACGACCGGACGGTCCAGATCGTCGGGCCGCAATTTACCCGGACGCTCGCGACCGATGCGACCCTGTTGGTGGACTGGAAACTCGGCGGTATCACGCTCACGTCGATCAGCGGCTATCGCAAGTTCCAGGTACGCGGCGCCCAGGAAGTGACGCCGTTCGCCACACCGGCGGCCAGCACCAACACCAACACGACCGACCAGAAACAGGAAAGCTATTCGCAGGAACTGCGTCTGGCGTCGCCTGATAGCGGCCCGCTAAAATGGACGGTCGGCCTCTATTATTTCCATCAGAACACCGATGCATTCATCAACATCGTCAATCTGCAGGGTGGTCCGCCCGTCGCGACGGGCTTCGGCCCGACGGGCCCGATCTTTGCGGGGCGCCCGGCAGGCACGACCGCCCTGTTCCAGGCACAGCAAAAGGTCGATTCCTATGCAGCCTTCGCCGACATTACCTATGAGTTGACCGACCAGCTATCGGTGATCGGCGGCCTGCGGTACAGCCGAGACCGCAAGAACGCGACGATCGACAACAGCGTTCGCACGATCACCAACAGCGTGCTGGCCGGCCCAGTGCTGTCTTCGGGCACCTGCCCAAGCGCGACGCTGATCTGCGTGCGCAGTTACGACAATCTCTCGCCCCGTGCCGTGATCAACTTCAAGCCAGCCAAGGGCAATCTGCTCTACGCAAGCTTCTCCAGGGGGTTCAACGCCGGCGGGTTCAACAATTTCGGCAACACCGCAGTGCCGACCGACCCGACCAACCCGCTCGAGAACAGCTCGGAGAAGATCACGTCGTACGAGATCGGCTCTAAGAACGACTTTTTCGGTCGCGCGCTGCGCCTGAACCTGAGCGCCTTCCTGACCGACTATGACGACCTCCATATCCGCCAGGCGGTGCTCACTGGCGGCGTCGCCATCGTCAACGTGCCCAGGGCGCGCGTGAAGGGCATCGAGCTGGAGAGCGTGGTCGCACCGGTGAAGGGCCTGACGCTGACGCTCAACGGCACCTATCTCGATGCCCGGATCCGCGAAGGCACACTCGCCGCGCTGCCGTCCGGCACGGGAGTCATCGTCCTGGGGCAGAATGTGACGGTGGTGCCGCAAAATGTCGCAGGCAACCGCCTGACCCGCGCGCCCGAATGGCAGGGATATGCATCGCTCAACTACAGCGTGCGGGTGCCGTTCGGTTCGGTCAGCGCCACCGGCACCGTCCGGGCACAGTCCAAGAGCTATTTCCTCGAGACCAACCAGGATTCGAACCAATATGTCGGCGAAGCGTGGCGCGAGGTCGACCTGCGAATCGCGGTGGCCGGTCACGACAAGTCCTGGGAAGTCGCGTTCTATGGACGCAACGTCTTCGACAACCGGCATGTGTCCCAGATCGTACCCTTTACCGGCTTTCCCATCGCGACACTGAACACGCCGCGCAGCTGGGGTGTCGCCGGCTCCTTCAGGTTCTGAGCCGACCATGCGGCTGATGACATTCGAAACCCCGGCCGGACCCGAACTCGGTGCCCTCGACCCGACCGGGGCGATCATTCCCCTGTCGCGATCGGGGGCGCCGGTACTGGCCTCGATGCAGGCGTTGATCGAAGGCGGTGCACCAGCGCTTGCCGCGGCCGGCACGATCGTGGAGACGTCGCTCGACCGGATCGATCCGGGCTCGGTGCGCTGGCTGGCGCCGCTGCCCGTGCCGCCGCAGATTCGCGATTTCCTCGTCTTCGAGGAGCATATGCGCATGGCCGGCTGGCGCGGCGCGCAATTGCGCGCGCAATGGGGGGCGCCGCCCGCCCCCCCCGAACCAATGCCCATCCCGCCGATCTGGTTCGAGCAGCCGATCTACTACAAGGGCAATCGGTTCGCGGTCGCCGGCCCGGACAGCGTGGTGTGCTGGCCGCCCAATTCGACCGTCATCGATTATGAGCTGGAGATCGCCTGCGTGATCGGCACCGGCGGACGCGACATCCGGGCGGAGGACGCGCAGGCCCATATCTTCGGCTATACGATCTTCAACGACCTCACCGCACGGGACCTGCAGTTCCGCGAGATGCAGGGCCCGCTTGGCCCCGCCAAGGGCAAGGATTTCGACGGTGCCAACATCCTCGGGCCGGTGATCGTCACCGCTGACGAGATCGGCGATCTGGGCGTGCTGACAATGCGCGCGCGGGTCAATGGCGACATCTGGAGCGAGGGTAGGGTCGGGACGATGCACTGGTCGTTCGCCGACATCATCGCTCATGTCAGCGCTTCCGAGACGCTGCACCCGGGAGAAATCCTCGGCTCGGGAACGGTCGGCGGCGGCTGCGGCCTCGAACTCGGGCGTTTCCTGCAGCACGGCGATGTGATCGAACTGGAGATCGAGGGCATCGGCCGGATCGCCACGACGATCGACGCCCCTCATGTGCCCCGGGGAGCAAGACTATGAGCGACAGGATTTTCATCGACATCTCGATGCCGATCAGCAGCCGGGTGGTGACCGATCCACCGCCGATGCATCCGCAGATCCGCTATACGACGCACAAGGACGGCGTCGCCCAGATGCTGCCCTTCTTCCCCGGCCTGACCGCGGAAGATCTGCCCGACGGCGAGGCCTGGGCGGTCGAGGACATCAGCCTCACGACACACAGCGGCACGCATATGGATGCGCCATGGCATTATCACTCCACCACCGATGACGGTGCGAGCCCGGCACCCTCGATCGACGAGGCACCGCTCGATCTGTTCCTGCGCCCCGGCGTGAAGCTGGACTTCCGGCACCTGGCGGACGGCCATATCGTCGGCGCGGACGAGATCGAGGGCGAGCTCGCCCGTATCGGTCATGACCTCCAGCCCTTCGATATCGTCCTGGTCAATACCTCGGCAGCGGCAACCTATGGCCAGCCCGGCTATTTCGACCGCGGCTGCGGAATGGGTGCAGAGGCGACATTGTACCTTACCGGGCGCGGCGTACGGGTCGTCGGCACCGACGCCTGGTCCTGGGACGCGCCATTCTCCTTTACGGCCCGTCGCTTCGCCGAGACAGGGGATCCCCGGATCATCTGGGAGGGACACAAGGCCGGCCGTATCCGTCCCTATTATCAGATGGAGAAGCTCCAGAATCTGGAAGCGCTGCCGTCGACCGGCTTCACTATCGCCTGTTTTCCGATCAAGATCGAGCGCGCATCTGCGGGCTGGGTGCGTGCAGTCGCGATGCTCGACACCGCCGCATGAGCACCGCACGCGGCGAATTCGCCAATGGCTGGCGGGTACTGCTCGGCAGCCTGCTGGGCATCACAGGCGGTGTGAGCTCGCTCTATTTCTATTCGCTCGGCATTTTCCTGAAGCCGCTCGCCACCGAGTTTGGCTGGACTCGCGGCGAGGCGTCGCTCGGCGCGTTGGTCGGCACGGTCTGTACTGCCCTGATGGCGATTCCCATGGGACGGCTGGTCGATCGTCTCGGCAGCTTCGCGGTCGGGCTGGCGTCCATGCTCCTGCTCTCGGCGGGCTTCGCCGCGATGGCAGTCGGGGTCGCCGGGCTCCCCAGCTTCATCGCCCTCACCGCGATCGTGTCGCTGCTCACCGCCGGATCCAGCCCCCTGCCCTTTGCGCGCCTCGTCGTCGCCTCCTTCAGGCGCCACCGCGGCGTCGCACTCGGCATCGCCCTGACGGGCACCGGCGTGGGCGCGGTCGCCGTGCCGGCCCTGCTCGCCCCGCTGGTCGCACTGGATGGCTGGCGCACCGGCTATCTCGCTCTGTCCGCTGCCGTGCTGGCCCTGAGCGTGCCCGTCGCCCTGTTGCTGCGCGGCGCGCCGGCTGCCCGCGTTCGCGGGACCGTCGCCGCACCGTTCGGCGCGATCCTGCGCGATCCGGCCTTTGCCGGCATCGGCCTGCCGATCTTCCTCGCGTCGATCGCCGTGCTCGGCACGGTGGTCCATTTCGTGCCCATGCTGAGCGATGCCGGTCTCTCGCCAGCACGAGCCGGCGGCATCACGTCCCTGATCGGCGTCGCCGCGGTCATCGGCCGGCTGACCGCCGGCGCGGCGCTCGATCGACTGCCCGCGCCCGTCGTTGCCTCGGCGCTTTTTGCGGTCGCTGCGACGGGGATCCTGCTGCTGGCGGTCGGGGGTGCCCAAGTGGCCATCCCGGCCGCGCTGATCACCGGTCTGGCGGTGGGTGCGGAGGGCGATCTGATCGCCTTTCTGACCGCGCGCTATTTCGGCCGGGCGCAATACGGCCAGGCCTATGGCGCGCTTTATGCTCTTTTCCTGATCGGCGGCGCGATCGGTCCGGTGCTTCTGGGCGTGTTGTTCGACGTTAGCGGCGGTTACCGGGTTCCGTTCGCCCTTGCCGGCACGCTGCTGGCGGCTGCCGCGCTGCTCGCGCCAAGGCTGGCGCGCCTCGCGCCGGCGGCGGTCGAGCCCTGAGGCCTTCGCCATTCCACCTTGCCGGTGAGGGACACGTTACCAATCGACGATCGTGCCGTCGGCAAGGACTGCCTCACTGGCGTGGATCACCTCCTGCTCGAAAGGATGGGCGTCGCACACCGCTTCGTCGACTTCGATACCCAGGCCTGGCGCCTCGGGAAGCTGCCAATAGCCGTCCACCATGCGGATAGGGCCCCGCACGACGTCGTCGTACCAGGGTACCGCCCCTACCATTTCCTCCTGGATCACATGGTTTGGCGTGGAGATCGCAAAATGCAGGGCGGCGACCCCGGCGATCGGGCCCAGCGGATTGTGGGGGGCCACCCCGACAGATGCGGCCTCGGCCATGGCGGCGATCTTCTTGGCCTCGAGCAGGCCGCCGCAGTGACAGATATCGGGCTGGATGATGTCGACGGCGCGCAAACGAAGTAGATCATCGAATTCAGCCCGGTCGACGAGGCGCTCGCCCGTGGCGATCGGCACATGAGTCCGGGTGGCGAGCTGGGCGAGCGAGCGGTTCTCGCCCGGCGGGAGCGGCTCCTCGACGAACATGGGAAGGCCTGGGGCAAGCGCCTCGATATAGGCGAGCGCGGCGCCGATCGACGCCGGGCGGCCATGGAAATCGACCATGATCTCGACGTCGGGACCGACCGCCCCGCGCAGGCCCTCCATCATCCGGCCGACATGATCGACGGCGCGCCGGTCGACCCCGTAATGCGAATAGGGAATGAACACCGCCTTCAGCGCGCGATAGCCCTTCTCGACGACCGCGCGCCCGCGCTCGGCGATCGCGTCGACGCTGTCGGTCTCATACACCGCGCGCATGTCCCCCATGCCGAGATGGGTATAGACCTTGACCCGGTCCCGAACCTTGCCGCCGAGCAGCCGCCAGACGGGCAGGCCGAGCGATTTGCCGAAGATGTCCCATAAAGCGATCTCGATGCCGGAGATCGCCGATCGGCCGATGACGCCGAGCCGCCAGAAGCTGTGCTTGGTCATGATGCGGACGAGCTGTTCGATGTCGCGCGGATCGCGACCGACGATCAGCGGTTCGAGGTCGCGGACCGCGCCGTCGACGGCCCGGGTCTTCCATTCCAGCGTGGCTTCGCCCCAGCCGTAAAGCCCGTCCACATCGGTATCGACACGCACGAAGACCCAGTTCCGCATTTCCGCGTGCACGATCTTCGTTGTCACTCGGGTAATTCGCATGGATGCCCTTCGTCAGTTCTACGTCCAAAAAAGTGGCCTTCCCGCGAACGGGAAGGCCACAGGAGAGACCCGGGGGGTGAACCCGGGGGTCAGAAATTCCCGCGCAACATCACCGCGAACCGCCGGTCGGTGATGAAATAGGATCGTGGGGCGATCATGCCGCTCGCCGTGTATTGCTGTTCGGTCTGGGTCACCGTGTTGGTGAGATTGACGCCCTGGATGCCGATCTTGATCTGCTTCGTCAGATTATAGAATACCGACGCGTCGAGCTGCCCGGTACCCTTCTGATAAACCGGGAAATAGGGATAGATCTGGTCGACCGCGGTTTCGAGGAAACGCGAGCGCCAATTATACGCCACTCGAAGCGACACCGGCCCCTTTTCGTAGAAGCCCGTGAGGTTGATATTGTCGCGCGACAGCCCCTCGAAGGGCAGATTGCCGCGCCCGGTCGAGGGTTGCGCCGCCGGAGCGACCGACACGTTCGAGAGGAAGGCGTTGGGCAGCCCCTTGCTCACGACATGCGAGTAGGTGGCGCCGGCGCCGAACCCGCTGAGAATGCCCGGCAGGAAGTCGAACGCCTGCTGATAGGCGACCTCGAAGCCCTTGATCGTGCCGGTGCCGTTGAAGTTGGCCGGCGCGAGCAGGAAGGCGGTCTGGGTCACGCCATTGTTGGTGAAGCTTCGCTGGACGGTGCTCTGATAGAAGAAGCCGTCGATGTTCTTCTGGAAATAATCGACGCTGATCGACCCGACCTTCGCGAAGAACCACTCGGCACCGATATCCCATTGGCGCGACACCGCGGGCTTGAGGTACGGATTGCCCGCCGTCGCGGTCAGCGGCACCTCGCCAGGATTGACCGACATCGCGACATAGTTGCGCAGGAAGCCGAAGTCGGGCCGCTGGATCTGCTTCGACGCGGAGAAACGAAGCTGGAGATTGTCGGTCGGGTTGACGATCAGGTTCACGCTGGGCAGCCAATGGCCGATGCTGGTCTTCACCTCCGCCTGGGTCGAGGCCGAATTGCTGAAGGCAACGAGGCTGTTGTAGAATGGCTCGCCCCGCGCGCAGATCGGCGGCGGGGACGACCCGGTCTGGCAGATCTGGGCATAGCTGCCGCCGAGCGAGTTCGATGGGAACTGGATCGAGCCGGTGGCATGGTTCCTGGTATCGACATAGCGCAGGCCGATATTGCCGCGGACCTTCACCCCGCCGAAGATGGGTTCCTTGGAACCGAAGTCGAGGCGAAGATAGGCGGCCGTGGTGCTCTCGCCCGAGCTGTCGATCTCCCCGGGGAGATAGGGCGTGCCGGGCACCACGCCGGCGCGCTGACCGACCGGCGCCCAGCCGCCGGCGAACCCGCCGTTCGACTGCTGCCAGACCTTGTTGATGTTCTGGAAGAAGCTCGACGCGTCGGCATAATTGTCGAGCTGCTGATGGGCATAATACCAGCCCTGCGGGCCCGGCGTCTTGCCCTGGAAGAAATCGTCGAACTTGAAAAGCTCGGCCTGGCTCTGGCCTGCCTGGTTGAGATAGACGGCATCGCCTGTCCCATCCCAGACCTCGCTCACATAGCCCCAATTATAGGCGGTATAGCGCACGGTCTGCTCGCGGTCGGAATAGCGCACCCCGCCCTGGATCTTCTGGAGGAACGGGATGTCCTCGTCGATGTCGTAGCTGACATCGCCCTTGAAGGCCCATTCGTCCCCGTCGCTCTCGTCCATATGGTCCATCGCGGCGCGCCAGAAATAATTCGCCGGATCGGCGAAATACTGGCTGTCGTTCTGGCCGGCGATGCGCGCGTTGGGCGAAGCATTGTTCAGCGGCTTGTGCGGGATCGCCACCGGCAGCGAACCGGTCAGGTCGAGTTCCTCGTCGGCGAAGGTGTCGGTATAGGAGGTGAAATCGAACGCCCGGGAGCGCGACGTGACATATTGGCCGTCGAGCGAGAGCGACAGGCGCGGCGTCGGCTTCCATTTCCAGTTGAGCGAGAAATCGCTGGTCACGGTCCGCTCGAACCGGTCGCGACGCGACAGATTCTGCTGCATGCCGCCGGTCGGGCTCGGCGAATTGGGCTGGCCCGATGTCGCGCTGCGCCAGCCGGTGCCGGGTTGCGTGATATAGCCCTTCTGGAAGACGCCGTCCGCGTCATATTGATAATCGGCGAAACCCGGCGGGCAATTGGCCGATGAGTTGGCGCTCGGCAGGCATCCGGCCGGATAGGTATTATATTCCGAGAGGCCGCTTTCGGTTTCGAACGTATGCTCGGTCCAGGCCCGGGTCGCGAGGGTGCGCAGGAACTGGCCGGTCAGCTGCATCGTATGGTCCGGGCTCTCCCACTGTGCGGCCACCGCGGTGCCGTAGCGCTTGCGATCGGTATCCTGCGTGCGGAAGCTCGCGCCGATCGGGGCGAACGCGACATTCTTCCCGGGCAGCCGGTTGCGGAGCACGCCCGCTGGCGTGGTCAGCCCGTCGCGGGTCTGGAAATTGGTCGCCTGGATGCCATCCGAGCGGACCTTCAGGTCGGAATAGGAATAGTCGAGCAGCAGGCCGAAGGTGCCGATGCCCGTCTCCCAGGTATCGCTTACCAGTGCCGAGGCCACCGGCGACCATTTGTCGCGGAAGTCGCTATAGATCCCCTCGACGTCGAAGGCGGCATGGAAGCCCTTGCGATCAAGCGGCTTCAGCGTGTTCAGGTTGACGGTTCCGCCGAGCCCGCCCTCGACCATGTCGGCGGTCGGCTCCTTGTAGACCTCGATCGAACTCAGCAGCTCAGCGGGAAAATCCGCGAGATTGATCGTGCGGCCGAAGCCAGCCGTGAAACTGTCCCGGCCGTTGACCTGGGTCTGGATCTGGCTGAGGCCGCGGATCTGGACCGTGGTACCCTCGGCGGAGAAATGGTCGGGATCGTTGCCGCCCTGGAACTTGCTGATCGTGACGCCCGGAATGCGTTGAAGCGACTCAACGACCGACCGGTCCGGCAAGGCGCCGATATCCTGGGCCGTGACGGCATCGACAAAAGTGTCGGCGTTTTGCTTGATCGACTGCGCGGACTGGAGCGAGGCGCGGATACCGGTGACGATGATGTCCCCCGCGGTCGCATCGGCTTCGTTCTGGGCGGCGGTATCGAGGCCGGCCGGCGCACCCTGTCCGCCCGGGACAGGGGCGGTCTGATCGGCGACCTGCGCCTGAGCGCCGGTCGCTATCGACAGGGCGATGGCCGAGACCCCCGCCGCGAGTGTCCGCATCGTTCCCAGCCGCCGGAGAAACGCCTTGTCCAAAGCCTTCATTACCATCCCCTCTCCCTGCCCCCCTGTCGGGCCAATGTGCGGCAACTATGGTGCTCGCACTCGATTCTGCGACAGTTATTACCAAACCTGTATTATAGTTCAATCGATATTTTACGTATAATGACACAAAGCTCTGCTAATGGGCGTGCGATGGCGCCGTTTCCCGAACGATGGCGACATCCCAGGGGCCGAGCGCAATCGTCTGGCCCGGCGCAACGGGCTTGCCGCCGATCAGCTCCGTCCCGGCCGCGTGGCGATAGGCGACGGATTCCGGACGTTGCGAGAAGTTGAGCAAGAACCGAATCCGCCGGCCGGCGCCGTCAACCGCTTCCCGCGTGCGAACCGCCTCCGGCCGCGCAGGCACCGCGGACACGCCGCTTTCGCGCAGCAGGTCGCGCACGACGCCGTATTGAAGGCCATCCGAGACAATGGTCCCTTCATAGGTCAGCGACCCTGCGCCGAACCGGTTGCGGGTGATGGCGGGCCAGCGCGCCAGCGCGGGATCATCGTACCAGGCGAGCGCCCGTGCCGTGCCGAGCGTGATGAACTCGGCCCAGATGCTGGCCTGATTGGCCTCGCCGGCCCCGAACGGGTCACCCTTCAGCGCGACCGGGCGGTCGAGCGTCGAGAATTCCTGATAGGTGAAGCCCGCGACATCGGCCAACGGCCCCGGTGCCATTTGCGCCCGCACGGCATTGTCCTGGTTGGCGAAGCCGCTCTTGAACGTCATCAGCGCGTGCCCGCCGCCACGCACATAGGACTCGATCCGGCGAAGCAGCCCCTCATCGGCGATATAGAGGCTGGGGATCAGCACCAGCCTGTAGCGCGTCAGGTCGAGCGCCGGATCGTCCGCCGACAGGAAATCGACACCGATATCGGCCTGATAGAGCGCACGGTGCATCTGGCGCAGCGTGGTCGCATAGCCGCTGGTCTGCTCGGGTTTCCAGTCGCCGCCGCCATCCTTCTGATACGGCATCAACGAGAGCGCGGTGGCGGAATCCGCGCTGTAGAGAATCGCCACCTGGTTTCGCACCTTCAGATTGGCGATCGCGGGCCCGAGCCGGGCAAGCTCAGCACCGGTGCGGCTGACCTCGGCATAGGCGCGCCCGGGCTGGAGATCGTGACCGAGCACGCCCTTCCAATATGTCTCCAGCCCGGCATGGAGCGACGCCCAATGCCAGTAGAGCAGCATGTTCGCGCCGCTCGCGACATTGGCGTAAAGGTCGAGCCGCAACTGCCCGTCAAGTGGCGGATATTGCCCTTGCGAATTCCACCCGATCGTCTGGGCGCTGGTTTCGGTCACGACATAATTCTGCCGCTTGAGCGAGCGCGCATAGTCGCCCGTCATGGCCTGCCACTGGCCGTCCATCCGGTCCTGCGCGGCGTGATAGACGTTGATGCCGACGACATCGAGCAGCGGCGCGATGGCGAATTCGTCGACATCGCCGCGCATCGCGCTCGAGAAATCGTGCAGCACGACCTGGTCCGGCCGGCGCAGCTTGCGCACCAGTGTCGCCTGCCAGGCGAGATAGCGGGTGACCCGTGATTTCTGGAAGCGGTTCCATTCGAGCTTGTAGCTCGGACTGACCGTGAAGTCCGGCCGGGGCATGTCGTCCCAGTCGTGGATCGCCTGGCCCCAGTAATTGAGGAGCCACGCCCGGTCGAGTGCCTCGGGCGTGCCGAATTTCGTCCTCAGATGGCCGACAAAGGCGCTGAAGATATCGTCGTTGGCCGCGCCGTTCGGGCCGGTCTCGTTGTCGAGCTGCCAGCCGATCACCGCAGGATTTTCGCGGTAACGTTCCACCAGTCGCGTGACGATCCGCTCCGCATATCGCCGGAACAGCGGGTCGTCGTAATTCATGTTCTGGCGCATGCCATAGCCGACCGCGCCGCCGCCCAGCGGCCTTGCCAGCAATTCGGGATGCGCCCGTGCGAGCCAGGGCGGGAGCGAATAGGTCGGCGTACCGAGGATCACCTTGATTCCCGCCGCACCGAACGCCGCCACCGCCCGGTCCATCCAGGCAAAATCGAACCTGCCATCGGCCGGCTCGAAGGTCCCCCAGCTCGACTCCCCCATGCGCACGACGCGGATCCCCGCCTGCCGCATCAGCGCGACGTCGGTCGCGATCCGATCGGGGCCCATATCGGCGGGCATATATTCGCTGTAATAGGAACTGCCGTAGAGGATCTGCGGGACGTCGGACGGCAACTCCGCATGCGCCGGCTGGATCAGCAGCAGCGCGGCCAGGCTTAATCCGAATGCCTTGCTCATGGCGGCGTCAGCAGATCCCGGTGTCCGGCCAGGAAATCGCCATGGCGCGGCATGATCGAGGCGACCCGCCGATTCACCGCGCGGACATCGGCCAGCCGTTCGAGCGTCTCGTCGTGCGAGAGTACGTCCAGTACGGGATGATAGCCGCGCGGCGCGACCCCCTGCCCCGCCATGACGGCGAACCAGCTCGTCTCGGTGAAAAGCTCGTCATTCTCCCGAATGATCCGGCCATTGGCGCCGAACAGGTCGAGCTTGCGGCGCAACCCTTCGGGGACCGGCAGGCCCTGGCAGTGGTGCCAGAAAGGCGTGTCGTCGCGCCTGGTCGCCTTGTAGTGGAGCACCAGGAAATCGCGGATGGTCTCATATTCCTGGATCGTCTGGCGGTTGTACGCTTCGATCTCGGCGGCCTCGAAGGCGCGTGTCGGGAAGAGTGTCATCAGCCGGGCGATGGCCGATTGCACCAGATGGATGCTGGTGGATTCGAGCGGTTCGAGAAACCCGCTGGCCAGGCCGATCGAGACGACATTGCCGATCCAGGGGCGGCGGCGATAGCCGCCGGTGAAGCGCAGCGGACGCGGTTCGGCGAGCGGTTCGCTGTCCAGATTGCCGAGCAGGGTCGCGATCGCCTCATCGTCCGACAGGAAGCGGCTGGAATAGACATAGCCGTTGCCGGTGCGGTGCTGGAGCGGGATGCGCCATTGCCAGCCCGCGGCGCGGGCGGTCGCCCGAGTATAGGGAATAGGCTCCTCGATGCGTGCCGAGGGTACCGCGACGGCGCGGTCGCACGGCAGCCAGTCGCTCCAATCCTCATAGCCCGAGCCCATCTCCTGCTCGATCAGCCGCCCGCGAAACCCCGAGCAGTCGATGAACAGGTCGCCTTCCACCGCATGACCGTTGGCGAGCCGAAGCGACTGCACCAAGCCGGATTCACCGTTGCGCACCACGTCAACGACCATGCCTTCGGTGCGCAGGACACCCTGCGGCTCGGCGACGCCGCGGAGGAAGCGGGCATAGAGCATCGCGTCGAACTGGAAGGCATAGGACAGGCGGCTGAGCGGCGACCGCGTCTGCGCCGGGATCGGCCGTACGAACCGTCCTTCACGCGCCGCGACCGCCGCGATCGAATAGGCGTCGAGCGGTGTCGCATCGCCGAGCAGCCTGCCCTTCAGCCAGAAATGCTGGAAATCGACCCCGAGCATCGGCAGCCCATAGGAGCCGAACGGGTGGAAATAGCGCTCACCCACGGCCGTCCAGTCGACGAACTCGATGCCCAGCTTGTAGGTCGCTTCGGTCGCACGGACAAAGGCGTCCTCGTCGAGTTCGAGCAAGGCATTGAAGTGCAGCAGCTGGGGGATGGTGGCCTCGCCGACCCCCACGGTCCCGATCTCGTCGGATTCAACCAGCTCGATCGCGACGCCGCTCGTGCCGAGGATCTTGGACAGCGCCGCCGCCGTCATCCAGCCCGCCGTGCCGCCACCGAGGATGACCACCTTGGACACACGCCCGCCAGGATTGACGCCCGTCATGCGAAAAGCGCCGCGTGATACGCGCCCCCTTCGGGCGGATCGGAGATCGGGCCCTGCGCGCCTTGCGCCTCGACGCGATATTCAAGCACGCCTGGCGCGGCGTCGAACGGGCCGAGCGTGACGCTATGAACGGCCCGCCCCTCATGAACAGCCGGCGAGCGCGACCACTCCGATTGCCCGAGCCCGCGATGCAGCAGCGCGATCGGTGTGCCTGGCGCGACGCCGGGGGCCACCACAAACAGGCGCAAGGTTTCGCCGGCGCGCAGGATCGACGGCCGGGTCGGCAGGAACAGGCGTGGCGTCGGCGCGGGCGGCGCCAGCGCGGCGGCATGGGCTCGCGCCGCTTCCTCGGGAAGCTCGCCGAGGAATTCCTCCAGCGAGAGCTTCAGGCGCTCGACGGCGATGCGCACCAGCTTGTTCTGCATCGAGGCGAGCTGGCCGAGATCGTTGCGCGTCGCGATCACCGCCTGGAAGTCGAGCACCGCCGCGCGGACCTGGGGCAGCAGCGCGAGCCAGAGTGGCACGCCCTCCGCTCGGACCAGCGCCTGCGCCCCGGGCATGTCGCCGGCCTTGCGCAGGGCGTCGGCGCGCACCAGCACCGCATCGAGCGCATGCGCATTCGTATAGGCGTCGCAATAGGGCACCATGAATTTGACGAAGCCGGCGAGGTAGCCGAGCCGCTCTCGCTCGAGCGCCGAGTCCGCAAGCCGGCTCAGCGCTTCTAACCGGGCCGCCGTCCGGCGCTGGCGCACCAGCATCGTCGGGTCTGGCGTGTTCTCGCGATATTTGAAGGCTTCCTGATAGTCGGCCGACAGCTCGGCATGCCCGGCATGGCCGTCGGGCGTCGTCTTGCCGGTGAAGGTGGAGGCGATGGCGCCGCCCGTGTCGCAGTCGAGCATGAGTTCGGCGAGCTTCGGCGCGCGCGCCGGTGCAGCCTGGGCACGGGCGAAGCGCGCATAATGGGTGCGCGTGGTGAGGGACGCATCCCAGCCCGCCCCGGCGAAATAGGTCGCGGTGGGATCGACGATCCGGTGCCGCCAATGAATGCCGAGCATGCCCTGGCACCCCAGCGACCGGGCGCGGCGCATATCCCGTTCGACGGTCGACGCGCGGAATTGCGGGAACCACATGGAGGGATCGTCTTCAAGCCATGGGATCGGCCAGCGCTCGCGGTCACCGAGCGTGCCGAAGGCGTCCGACACCGGATCCCATCCGAGCGTATCGCCCAGCGCCGAAAACACGATGTCGCCCGGAAGACTCCGGTGCAGATGCGCGAAGTGGCGGGCGAAGCCGCCCCAGCCAGCTACCACCAATCGCTTTTCGGGAGCATGTCGCCGCAGGAAGTCATGCGCCTGGAGAAAGGCCGTGGTCGAGATCGGCACGTCCTTCGCGCGGCTGTCCCAATTGGACGTCTCGTCCTCCCAGAGCCAGACATGGTCGACCATCGGATAGCGTTCGAGCAGGTCGGCGAGGCGGGCCTCCAGCAGCCGCCTGGCCGTCACGCTCTCGGCAAAGCCTGCCGGGTGAGTCCTCGCCTCGGGCGGCAGCGCATCGCCGATCGCCGCCGGAAGCTTGTAGGGCTCGAATCCGATGCCGGTGCGAATGCCGAGGTCGCGCGCGAAGGAGAGGCCGTCGCGCAGCAGCGTCGCGGTGCGGTCGGCGATCTCCCAATTGTCCGCGGCGAGGCGGGCCGCGTCCGACCCGAAGGTTTCCCGGTCGAACAGCGCCGCCGACCCCATGCCATAGGTCGAGGTGCGCTGCGGCAGATAGCCCCAGCCACGGGTCGCCGTCGTTTCCAGTTCCGCCTGCTGCCCGGCACCGGCGAAGCGCACCGACAGATAGGCTTCGGTCGGCTGCAGCGTATCGGTGTAGACATGCATGCCGAACAGGTTGAGCCGCATGCGCAGCATCGCCGCGAAATAGGCGCGGAAATCCTCCTGGTTGAACACGCTGATGCAATTGAGGAAGTCGGGCCAGGGCAGCAGGCCCCGTGTGGCGAAGGCAGGTGCGGCGCGCCAGGGCCGGCCGGTTTCGGGAAGGGTCCAGCCTTTGACGCCCTCCGGCGGGACCGTCGTGCCGTCGAGGCCGAACACAGCGCCCTGCCGCTCGAGCAGGTCGAATACCGCGTGAAGCAATGCCTGTTCGCTTGCCGCCCGAAATATTATCGTCTCGCCGGTCCGTGCGATCTCATATTTCTCGCCACCCAGCGCCGGGGCGATCGACAGGATGAATGCCAGGCCCGAGCCTCCATCCGGCGTTTCCACAACGTCGCCGGCCAGGCCAAGGGCGACGACACCGCTGCGCAGCTCCCGCACGGCCAGGCGAGTCTTCGCCGTGTCGGCACAGTCGCGCCGAACGCGAACGGTACCGGTTCGGCCGGCCGCGCGCGCGGGATGGGCCAGCGCGACGAACCCCGCGGCGGTGCCGCCTTTGATCAGCGTTCGCCTGTCGATCATATACCTCCCCTATATTGTGGAGGTACCTGTATTAAAGGTTTGGCCGAATCGCAATACAGCTAGGTAACGCCAGCACCTGCCAGCACCCGCACCGTATCGTCGAAATGAGCGGACATCGCGTTGCGCGCTGCCACGATATCCTGTTTCACAATGGCCTCGGCGATTGCCTCATGCTCAGCGATCATCGATTCGCGCTCCTCGTGGACACGATTCTTCCAACCCAGCGGCCAGGTTTGCCGGGTGACCGGCGCGAAAGCCTTGATCATGATCGAAAAGAGCGGATTCTGACTGGCGTCGGCGATCGCGGCGTGGAGCGCGATATCGTGCTGCCAGATATCGTCCGGGCGGTCGAACGCCGTGCGCATCGCGCGCGCATGACCGAGAATTGTTTCGGCCTCTTCATCGGAACGGCGCAGCGCGGCAAGGGCAGCGGCCCGCACCTCGAGGCTGCGCCGCACGTCGAGCACCTGCTGTACGGTGACATGGCGGGTATGGACCACATGGTCGAGCAGAAGCCCCACGACATTCTCGTCGGGTACCGAGACGCGCGCACCCCGGCCGTTGCCGACCTCGACGATGCCGAGCGCCGACAGGGACCGGTTTGCCTCCCGCATGACGATCCGCGATACGCCGAAACGCTTGGCGAGCGCGCTTTCGGCAGGCAGGGGATCGCCTTGCCGAAGTCCGCCGGACTGAATGAGATCGATGACGGCATTGATCGTGCGCGCAACCATGCCGTCGCCGCGCCAGGGCGCTTCCTTTTCGAGCGGGGCATCGAAGTCCGCCATGATATTCTCCAAAGCCTTGATACAATATCGTCTTAGGCTCGCTGACAGATACTGACAACGTTGCTCACCATCCGGCGTCAACCTCTAGCACATGGCCGCTGATCATGCGCGCGCCATCGCCTGCCAGAAAGAGTACGGCCGACGCGATATCTTCCGGCTCGATACGCTCCTTGAGACACTGCCGCTCCATGACCCACGCGGCATAAGCCTCCGCGCGATCGCCGAAAACCCGTGCTTCAGCCTCCGACACCACCGCACCGGGCGAGACGGCGTTGACGCGGATTCCAAAAGGACCAAGCTCCCGCGCCAGGCCCTTGGTCAGGCCGAGCATGGCGCCCTTGGACGCGACATAGGGAACATAGCCGTCCCAGGCGCCGCTCAGCGTCACCGAGCAGAAATTGACGATCGATCCAGCGCCCTTCGCCTTCATCGCCGGGGCCACCGCCTGGGCGATCGCGAAGGCCGCGCCGACATTGACCCGCATCTGCTCTTCATATTCCGCCAGCGAGAATTGCTCGAAGGGGCGGTTCACGATCAATGCCGCATTGTTGATCAGCACGTCGATCCCGCCGAATTTTTCCGCGAGCGCCCCGACCACGGCACGCGAGGCCTCGAGATCGGCAAGGTCCTGCTCGACATAGTCGACGCTGCCCGGCCCGGCGCGATCGATTTCCGCGATGATGGGCCGCGCCTCGCCGGCCGGCGCTCGGTCGAGCAGCAACAGCCGTGCGCCCGCGCCGACGAACGCACATGCTTGAGCCCGCCCCAGCGAGCCCAGGCCGCCCGTCAGCAGCACTGTCCTGTCCTTCATTCGCTTTTCTCCCATTTGGCAGTTGGCGCCATTATTGACATTTCTGTATGATAGGTAACTAATGTTTTGAGACAATGACTAGGGAGGAAGCGTGGCCAGCATCGAACGGATTCATGCGGGCGGCGATTCGGTCGGAGAGAGTGCCCTGTGGTGCGACCGCACCGGCCGAGTCGTCTGGGTGGATATTGTCGGCCGGAAAATCAACGCTCTTACCCCGGCATCGGGGCAGTTTGAATCATGGGATACGCCGGATCTCGCCACCTCGATCGGACTGTGCGCCAATGGCGAGGCAGTGGTGGGCCTCAAGCGCGAGGTGGTGCTGTGGGACTGGCAGGGTGCCTTCCGTCCCCTCGCGACCCCGGAACCCGACCTTGCCGACAACCGCCTCAATGAGGGCAAGGTCGGGCCCGACGGCGCCTTCTGGGTCGGCACCATGCAGGACAATATCGGCCCGGACGGGGAGCCGGTGCCGATGACCCGATCAAGCGGCGCGATCTATCGCGTGTGGCCGGACGGACGGGTCGATGCGCTCACCCCCCGGGAGTTCGGCATCTGCAACACCATGGCATGGGGAGCGGAGGGCAGTTTTCGATGCGCCGACACCCTGGCCGACCAACTCTATCTCTATACGATGGACCGAGACGGCCTGGGCGAGCGCCGGCCCTTCCTTGCAGGCGGTGCGCCGGGACTTCCGGACGGATCGGCACTCGATCGCGAAGGAGGATTGTGGAACTGCCGGGTCGGTGGCGGCTGTGTGATGCGCGTCGGTCCGGACGGTCGTGTCGACCGGGTGATCGAGCTGCCCTGCGCGCAACCGACGAGCTGCGCTTTTGGCGGCCCCGGCCTCGCGACCCTGTTCGTGACCTCCGCCCGCTTCGGCCTGCCGGCCGACCGACGCGACAGCGCCGACGAGGGCGCGCTCTACGCACTCGACCTGGGCGTCTCGGGCACGCCCGAATTCCTGTTCGGCTAACCTTTACTCCGGGAATCTTCATGACCTTGCTCCTTCGTCTGCTCGGCGCCGCAGCGCTCGCACCCCTTGCGACCCAGGCCGCCGCGCAGAACGCGGTCGTCCGGCTCGCCTATGATCCGCAGGCATCGGCGCTGGTCGACGGCGTCAGCGGCGCTCGCGCCCGGATCGACGGCGCCTTCACCATCGCCGACTCTCCCCTCGGCCCTGCCGTCAGGCTCGACGGCGACACCGCGTCGATCTCGATGGCGCCGGTCGCGCGGCTCGTCGATGGGTCGAGCTGGAGTGTCAGCGCCTGGGTGAAGCTCGACGCCCTGCCCTGGAACGAGGCGCCGATCCTCGACCAGGCGGCACCGGGCGGAACGCTCTTCCTCGGGTTCGACGCCTATGGGCATCTGATCGCCCAGCGCCGCGACGCGAGCGGTGCCGCGCAAAGGATCGTCTCCGCGCGCGCGATCGGCCCGCGCGCCTGGACCCTGGTGTCGCTCAGCTTCGAGAAGGGCAGGATGCAGCTATGGATGAACGGCGAGCCGATCGCCGCCGCCGCGGCCGATGTGCCGGAGGCCGCGCCCGGTGGCAGCGACACGCCCCTGCTGATCGGCCGGACTCGGGCGCCGGCCCTGCCCTTTCCGAGCAACGCGATCCACCCGTTGCTGCCGGTCCGCTTCGGCCTCGAGGGCAGCATCGCGCGGCTGACCGTGTTCGACCGGGCGATGACCGTCCGCCAGGCGCGCGCGCTGCTCGGCGATGTCCCCGTTGCGCAGCGCGCGACCGCGCCGGCACCCGGCCTGCCACATTGGAGCGGCGGGCCTGGTCCGTTCGGCGCCTTCCATGCGACGCTGCGCTACGACCCCGCCTGGGACAGCCCGCGCCGCGTGGCCGATGGCAGCGACGTCGTCGTGCGCTTCGCCGACTCTCCAGTCCAGCTCGTCTTCTGGCAGGGCGCCAATTACATCCCGGCCTGGGTCACCGAGAACGGGCGCTGGTACAGCGACCAGTTCATGGAGATCTACGGCAAGCCGCGCTGCCCGGACGGTGAGGATTGCGAGCCGATGTCCGACCGGCATGTCCGCTATTCGCATGTCGAGATTCTGGAGAGCACGCCTGCGCGTGCGGTGGTGCATTGGCGCTATGCCCTGTCGGAGGTCGAGAACGACAAGCTCGCGGACGCCGCCGATCCGCACGACTGGGGCGCCTGGGCCGACGAATATTGGACGGTCTATCCCGATGCCGTCGCGGTGCGAAAGCAGATCCTGTGGACCGACCATCCCGAACGCGAGGCGAGCGAGTTCCAGGAATCGATCGTCGTGATCCCGGCGGGCGAGACGCCCGAGGACAATATCAACCTCGACGCCCTGACGCTCGCCAATCTGAAAGGCGAGACCAGAACCTATCAATGGCTGAAGCGCACCGCGACCGACTTCGCCAAACCGCGGGGCCCCGATCATTTCACCGGGCTGGACGATCCGATGATCCAGTGGATCAACCTCAAATCGACGTGGAAACCGTTCGAGGTCGCCGGCGCCGGACCGGCGAAGTTCGAAGGGATCAACTGGGAACCATCCATGTCGAGCTTCGAATGGTGGAACCACTGGCCGGTGGCGCAGGTCCGCTCCAGCGGACGCCCGGCGCTGACATCCGACCGGCCAAGCCACAGCTCGCTCTCGCATATCTATTGGCCGATCGCCGAGAAGGATAGCAAGCGCCTGGTACGGCACCTGCTGACAGGCCTGACCACACAGGGCGCCGCCGAGCTGGCGCCGCGCGCGCGCTCCTGGCTGACGGCGCCGGCCGCCAAGGTCGGGGACGGCGGAACGGCGCGCTATGATGCGGCACAACGCGCCTATGTGATCGAGCGCGGCGCGACCGCCGGGCCCGTCCGCATCGAGATCGCCGCCAGCACGCAGCAGCCGCTGGTCAACCCGGCGTTCGTAGTCGAGGGCTGGCAGGGCAATGCCCGGGTGACGATCGAGGGCGCGCGTCCGGGCGATGCAGCGGCGAAGACCGGGCTGGTCGAGACGCTACAGGGCCGCAGGCTGGTCGTGTTCGCGCCACTCCAGGCCGAGCAGAGTCTCGTCGTCACTCTTACCCCCGAGCCATGACGGCGGCCGAGGCCCGCGCATCCCCCCTTTCCGTCGTGATCGTCGGCGGCGGCACGGCGGGGTGGATGACGGCCACGGCGCTCGTACGCCTGGTCGGCAACTCGTGCACCGTACAGGTGGTCGAATCCGAGGAGATCGGGATCGTCGGCGTGGGCGAGGCGACCTTGCCGCATCTGCGCGGGTTCAACGCACGGCTCGGCATCGACGAAGCCGATTTCATGCTGGCGACCTCGGCGACCTTCAAGCTCGGCATCGAATTCGTCGACTGGACCCGGGCCGGAGACCGGTATCTCCATCCCTTTGCCCGGTTCGGGCGCGACGCGAACGGCGTTGGCTTCCACCATCTCTGGGCGCGCGCGTCGAATCGAGGCCTGGCGCCGGGTCCGCTCGACGCCTTCTGCCTCCCGGCGGCCATGGCGCGCGGCAATCGCTTCGCGCATCCGGCGCAGGACGACCGCCGGATCGAGGCGGGCTATGGCTATGCCTATCAGTTCGATGCGACGCGCTTCGCGCCCTATCTGCGCAGGATCGCCGAAGCTGCCGGCGCGGTACGCAGCGAAGGCCGGGTGGTCGATGTCGAACGCCATGAGAGCGGCGACGTCAGCGCGCTGATCCTTGCCGACGGCCGCAGGATCATAGGCGACCTGTTCATCGACTGCTCGGGGTTTCGGGCGCTGCTGCTCGACGGCGCGATGGGCGAACCCTTCGAGGACTGGAGCGCCTGGCTGCCCTGCGATCGTGCGGTCGCGCTGCCCTGCCGCACGACTCAGGCCCTCGCGCCCTATACCTCGGCCTATGCCATGGCGGCGGGATGGCGCTGGCGCATCCCGCTCCAGCACCGGACCGGCAACGGCTATGTCTTCGCCAGCGCCTTTATCGAGGAACAAGCCGCCGCCGACGCGCTGCTTGGCGCGATCGAGGGCGCGCCGCTGGCCGAGCCTCGCATCCTGCGTTTCAAGGCCGGGCGCCGCCGCCGCGCCTGGGTCGGCAATTGCATCGCGATCGGCCTGTCGGGCGGCTTTCTCGAGCCGCTCGAATCGACGAGCATCTATCTGATCCAGGCGGCGATCACCGCCCTGCTCGAGCTGTTTCCCGATGGAAGCAGCTCGTCGGTCGAGCGGGAGTCGTTCAATCGCACGATCGACCTGGAATATTCCCGGATCCGCGACTTCCTGATCCTCCATTATCACGCCACCGATCGCGCCGATTCCGCCTTCTGGGACTATGTCAGGACGATGCCGATCCCCGACAGCCTGGTCGAGCGCATCGCCCTGTTCCGAGCTCGGGGCCGGATCGAACCGCATGCGCAGGGCCTGTTCCTCGAGCCGAGCTGGCTTGCCGTGTTGATCGGCCAGGGCATCCTCCCGCGCGACCATGACGTCCGCGCGGATATGATGGCCGAGTCCGTTCTGGCCGAGGCGTTGCGGGAGATGCGCGAGCGGATCGCCGCGACGAGCGATGGGATGACGGCGCACGGTGACTATGTCGCGGGCTATTGCCCGGCAGGTCCGGCATGACCGGGCGGCTGCACCATGTGGCGGTGGCCGGCGGCGGCCTGGCTGCCGCGATGGCGGCGGTCGCGCTGGCGCGGCGCCTCCCTGGGCTCAAGGTCAGCTGGATCGACACCGGCCGGACACAGGATGCCGTGGAGGATCTGGCCGGCGCGGGGCGGCCGTCGCTCGGTGCTTATCATCGCGCCATCGGCCTGGACGACCGCGACATCCTGCACCGCATGGCGAGCGGCGTCCGGTTCGGGACCATCGTCGAGGGGCTGGGCACTGAGACTTTTTTGCGGACTCATTGCCCGTTGCCGCAGGGCAGTGCGGGAGTGTCGATCCACCATCTGTGGGTATGCCTGCAAGAGGACGACGATGCCGAGGCTCCGGCCTGGAGCGCGATCGTCCGAGGCGGATGCGTCGACGGGACGCCCGCGCTTCAGCTCGATCTCGATGGCTATCGGGGAGCGCTTCGCGCGCTGAGCGAGCGCGCCGGCGTCGTCCGCATCGAGGCGGCTATTGGCGACATCACGCGCTCGGGCGACGGGGCGGTCATCGAAAAGGTGCGTCTGTCGAACGGCCTGGACCTGACGGCCGACCTTTATGTGGATGCGACCGGCGGGCAACGGTCCCTGATCGGCCGGTCTGGGGCGGGGTGGATCGACTGGTCGCCCTGCCTGCCGACGCGCCGGCTCGTCTGGGAACGCCGCGGCTCGACTACTCCGGCGGCACCGTTCGACCGGCTGGTCGTCCGGCCGGAGGGCTGGCACATCGAAACGCCGCTCGCCGGGACGACGATCCGGTTGACCGGACTGGCGCAGGACGCACCCCTCGACACCGAAGAACAGCAGCCGGATCAGGCTTGCGCGCTTGCGCTGGAACCTGGCCGACTCGCCGAGCCTTTCCGGGGCAATGTGGTCGCGATCGGCCTGGCGGCGGTCGCGCTCGACCCCATCGGGGCGACGGCGCTGCATCTGATCTGCCGGCAGATCGAACGGCTGATCGGGCATTGGCCGGGCGGCGATCTGAATCCCGCCGAGCTTGGTCTGTACAATCACCGCGCCGCATTGGACGCCGACCGCCTGCGTGATTTCGCGCAGCTCCACTACCTCGCCCCGGACCGCAGCGTCTCCGAGACGATGTCCGCCGCGCTCGCGGAAGACCTCGAGCTGTTCGCCGAGCGCGGGCGGCTCGTGCCGCGGGACGAAGACGGCATCGAGGCGGACGAATGGATCGGCCTGATGCTCGGGCTGGGTATCCGCCCGCGCCGGCGCGACGCGCTTGCCCGCGCCATACCGCTCGCGGTTGCGCGGCAGCGAATCGACGCTGCCGTCGAAACCGGACGGCGCTTCCCGATGGAGAATGCACGATGACAGGGCAGCGCCTCGACAGGATCGTCATCGTCGGCGGCGGCACCGCGGGATGGATGGCCGCGGCGGCGCTGGGACGCTTCATCGTTCCCGGCGGCACCGAAGTGGTGCTGGTCGAATCCGACGAGATCGGTACAATCGGCGTGGGCGAGGCAACGATCCCGCCGATCCAGAAGTTCAATCATTTGCTCGGCATCGGCGAGGCCGAGTTTCTGCGCGCGACTTCGGGCACGTTCAAGCTCGGCATCGAGTTCGTCGATTGGGGGCGGCCCGGGGATCGCTACATCCACCCCTTTGGGCGGTTCGGGCGCGACATCGCTGGAATCGACTTTCACCAGCTCTATCTTCGCGAACGGCAGCGTCGTCCGCTACCGCCGATCGACGCCTTCTCGATCGGCGCGCAGGCCGCGCTGGCCGGGCGGTTCACCCACCCCAGGGCCGACCCGTCCCAGCCGGCGCATGACATCGCCTATGCCTATCATTTCGACGCCACCCGCTATGCCCTGTTCCTGCGCGGCTTTGCCGAGCGGCAGGGTGTCGTGCGGCGCGAAGGCCGCGTGGTCGACGTCGCGCTGGATCCGCAATCGGGTTTCGTCGAGTCGATCCTGCTGGCGGACGGCACGCGCATCGGCGGCGATCTGTTCATCGATTGCTCGGGCTTTCGCGGCCTGCTGACCGAGCAGCAGCTCTCGACGGGCTTTGAGGACTGGTCGCACTGGCTGCCCTGTGACCGGGCGATTGCGGTGCCGAGCGAGAATCGCGGCGCCCCGCATCCCTTTACCCGTTCGACCGCCCGCGAGGCCGGCTGGCAGTGGCGCATTCCGCTCCAGCACCGCACCGGCAACGGCCATGTCTATGCATCCGCCTTTCTCGACGACGATCGGGCACAGGCAATCCTGCTCGCGAACCTTGAGGGCGCGGCGCTGGCCGAACCGCGGCCGCTGCGCTTCGCGACCGGGCGCCGACGACTCGCCTGGAACCGCAATGTCGTTGCGCTCGGGCTTGCGGCGGGCTTTGTCGAGCCGCTTGAATCGACCAGCATCCACCTGATCCAGCACGGCATATCGATGCTGCTCGCGCTGATGCCGGACAAGGATTTCGCCGCGGCCGAGCGCGACGAATATAATCGCCAGATGCGCGCGAGCTTCGAGGCGGTGCGCGATTTCATCATCCTGCACTACAAGCTGACCCAGCGCGACGACACACCCTTCTGGCGCTATTGCCGCAACATGAGCGTGCCCGAGACATTGGCGCAGCGCATGGACCTGTTCCTGCGCCGCGGCCGATACCTCAAGGGCGACAACGACCTGTTCACCCTGAACAGCTGGGTCGCGGTCATGCTCGGCCAGAATGGCTGGCCGTCGGGGTACGATCCGCTGACCGACGCGCTCGACCCCGACAAGGTGGGGCGCCAGATCGACCTGGCGCAGGCCGGCATCGCCGGTGCGGTGGCGGACATGCCGCTGCACATGGACGCGCTGCACCGGATGAACGCGACGGAGCCGCAACCCGATGACCTACCGGTTGCCTGAACCCGCCCCGATCCCGGTGTTCGAGGCGGTCGACCGGGTGCGCTTCGACGCCGAGATACGTCCGCTCGGGCGCCCCGCGGTGTTGCGCGGCGCGGCGCGGCACTGGCCCGCCGTGGCGCAGGCGCGGCAAAGCGACGAGGCCATCCTCAGCTACATTGCTGGTCTGGCCGTCGACGGGCCGATCGACGTGGTGGTCGCGCCGCCGGAGGTGGAGGGTCGCCTGTCGTACAAGCGCGATCTCGCCGGGCTCAACTTCCTGCGCGGCCGATCGAGTCTGGGCAATTTCCTCGACCGGCTGCTGCGGGACCGTGGCGTCGCGCGGCCCCATGCGATCGCCTTGCAATCCGCCGCGGTGCCGACGCTGTTGCCGGGCTTCATGGAGGCCAACCCGCTCGCGCTGCCGCCGGCGGTGGCGGTGCCGCGCATCTGGATCGGCAATGCGCTCTGCGTCGCGATCCATGCCGATCTCAGCGAGAACATCGCCGTCAACGTGGCCGGTCGGCGGCGATTCACGCTGTTCCCGCCTGAGGCGATGGACAAGCTCTATGTCGGGCCGGTCGAATTCACCCCGGCCGGGCCGCTCACCAGCCTGGTCGACCTGACCGCGCCCGACCTAGAACGTTTCCCGGCCTTTGCCGAGGCGATGGCGATGGCGTTGGTGGCGGAACTCGAACCGGGCGACGCGCTCTATCTGCCCTTCTATTGGTGGCACCATGTCCAGTCGCTCGACGCGGTGAACGTGCTGATCAACTATTGGTGGATCGATGCGTCCCGACAGAAGGTCGCCAACCCACTCGATGCGGCAATGCAGGCGATGCTGACCATGGCCCGGCTGCCGCCCGACCAGCGCCGCGTGTTCGAGGTCATGCTGCGCTATTATGTGCTGCAGGAAGGGCTGCCGCCCGCGGCCCATATTCCGGAACCGGCGCGCGGCGTGCTGGCCGAGACGGGCGGTGCGCGGCTCGCGGGGCTGCGTGGCCTGCCGGACGACGATCTAGGCGGCGTGCGTCGAATCTGATCCCCGCGGCAGCGCGTCCGATGGCTCAGATTTGACGCAACGCGATCTAGACGGACCCACTGGCGGAAGCGCGAAATTCCCTGTTCCTGGCCCAGGAACAGGGAAATAACAGGGAATTCGTTTCCGGATAACAGGGAAAAATTCCTCCGGAACAGGGAAATCCATTTCACCCGCGATGAGAAAGAGCGGAGCGCCCAAGGAGAGCGCCTTTCGATCCCACCCTGCCATGGTCGGCCGTCAGTTTGAATCGACGCAGGCCCCTGACTGTCGGTCCGTCATGACGCTGCCTCGTCCAGCCATCGCTCGGCAAGCCGCACGAGCAGCCGCGACTGCTCCCAGCGGTCCGAAACTTCGCGGCCGTCAAAGAGGCGCGCGTAGAAGACGCGGGACGACAGGAGCTCGGGCGCGAACGGGAATTCGGCGTCCGGCCCGTGACGGTCGAGGAAGCTACGGAAGACGGCGTCCGAGAATTGGCGGAAATGCTCGACGAACGGCAGCGCCAGCGCCTCCTCCAGCGTGCCGAGATCGACCTGGATCGCGCCCCCGTCGCCGATCCGTCCGTGCATGAAACCGACCCGGTCGATCACCGGCTGGATGAAGGCGAGCTTGTCGTCGAAATCGCCATAGGGAAATTCGAGGCCGGTATACCATTGCGAGAAATCCGCGTTGATGCGCAGCTCCGGGAAGCGCTCGACTAACTTTACGCTCCGCCAGGGATCCTGGAGCAAGGTCGCCCGGTGGGTTTCCACGAACAGCGGCAGGCGCTCGACCGATGCGGCATCTAGCACCGCCTCGATCAGCCGGTACGCCTCATCGTCCTCCTCGATGCCCCAGCCCAGATGGATCGTCAGGCATTCGAGCCCCGACGCGGCGCCCTGCGCGGCAAGGCGGGAAGCATCTTCGGGCAGGTTGACCCGGCCGCTGCCGCAGACGCGGAGCCCCTCCGCCCGGATCGACGCGAGCAGGCCGGCGTCAAGCGGCTCGATGAGCTGCACGCCGTCATAGCCTGCCGCCCGGATCGCCGCCGGCCATCCCCGGGGCGGCTCTGCGAGGCCATCGAGCGCGAGCCAGTTCATGAAGCTCGCGACGCGAGGTCCGTTCGCCATGCTCAGGCCGCCGTCAGGCCGCGTGCGCTCCGGTCGTCCGCATCGTCGAGCCAGGCGGCTTTCTCGTCGGCGGTGAAGCGCCGCTCGGCCGCCTCCAGGATCGCGCTGTCGGGAACCACATCGAGCGGCGTGTAGCGCGGGTGATGCGACTCCTTGTAGGGGTCGTTCGACTTCGCATTGTAGCAGCAGATCATCGACCAGCGCGAGTGTTCGGACAGGTTCTGATCCGAGCGATGCAGCATATTGGCATGGAAGAACAGGATATCGCCCGGCTCCATCTCGACATGGACGAGTTCGTAGCGCTCGAGGATCTCCACCATGCGCTCCATGTCGGCGCCGGCCTGGTCGCCCGACAGCTGGTGTTCGATCCGCCCCAGGCGGTGTGAGCCGCGGACCACCTGAAGGCAGCCATTCTCCCGCGTCGCGCGGTCGACCGCGATATAGGCGCTGGTCAGGTTCGGCTCGAGGACGCCGTTCTGGTACCAATAGCCATAATCCTGGTGCCAGGTCCAAGCACCGCCGACGCGCGCATCCTTCATGATCATCTTCGAATGATAATGATAGGGCTCGTCCTCCAGCAGCAGGGCGGCCGAGCCGACGATCGAGCGGCACCGCGCCACCATGCCGTAGATCGTGTCGGTGGGATGGTTCCAGAGCGACAGCCGGACGATGCCGCCTTCGCCGTCGTCCTTGCCATAGGATTTCTGGTCGAGCACCCGGTCCTCGCGCGCCGCGCGCGCGACCGCGCCGATTTCCTCCGGCGAGAGCATGCCCCGCACCAGCACATAGCCGTCCCGCCGATAGGCAGCGACGTCCTCAGCACCGACGATTCCCTTAGCCATTACGCACTCCTTTCGATCAGATGGTCAGCGCGGAAGCACCGTGCTGCCTGTGGTCTGGAACTCTCCCGAGATGCCCGGCGCCTGCCCGCCCGGCTGCCCGCCGCCGACCCAGAGCTGGTAGCGCCCCGCCTCGACCCGCATCCGGCCGTCCTCGCCGGCAAAGGCGAGTTCGCGCGGCGACAGAGTGAACTGCACGGTCTTCGTCTCGCCCGGGGCCAGGCTCACGCGCTCATAGCCGCGCAGCGACCGGAGCGGCGCCGACGCCGATGCTGGACCCGACAGATAGAGCTGGACGACCTCGTCGCCGGCCCGCTTGCCGGCATTGCGAATCTTCACCGAGACGCGCTGCTCGCCGCCCGCGGCGAGAGTCGGCGCGCCGACCGAGAGGTCGGAATAGGCGAAGCGCGTATAGCTCAGCCCCCAGCCGAACGGATATTCGGGTTTGCCGTCGAAATAGCGATAGGTCCGGCCCTTCATCGCATAGGCGGTGAAGGGCGGGAGCTGGCCGGCGGACGCATAGAAGGTGACCGGCAGGCGCCCGGAAGGGTTGACCGCACCGCTCAGCACATCGGCGATCGCCTCGCCGCCGCGTTCGCCGCCATACCAGGCCTGAAGGATCGCCCGGGCCTTCTCGCCCGTCGGCCCGAGCGCGATGGCCGACCCGCTTTCGAGGACGAGGATGACCGGCTTGCCCGTCGCGGCGACCGCGTCGACCAGCTCGCGCTGCGCACTGGGCAGACGCAGATCGGTGCGGTCGCCGCCGTCGAAACCCTCGACCTTCAGCGGCATCTCCTCGCCCTCGAGCCAGGGCACCAGGCCGACGAACAGGATCGCGACATCGGCCTTGCGCGCCGCCGCCACCGCCTCGTCGAGCAGGACCTGACGGGGTGCCTTCCAGGACAGGGTCACGCCCGCCGAGAAACGCGGCGACCGGTGGCTGTAGTCGAAGCTGAACCGGCGCGGACGCGTGTCGGCGAAGTGGATCGTCACCGTGCTGCGCGGCTTGCCGAAATCCTCGCAGGTCGAGCCAGCCCGGAAATCCGCGTTGCCTTCGACACGCAGCGCGTAGCTTTCATGGTCTTCGCTCGGGTCGCAGCGGCGGTCGGCGACCTCGAAACTATAATCGCCCGGCGCCGGCACCGCGATGGTGCCGGTCCAGCGCGCCGAGAAGGCGTTGGGGTCGACCCCCGGGGCAGGAGAGACGGCGTTCCAGTCGAAATCGATCTGCCGATCGGTGCGCCGCGCCACGACCGGCCCGGAGAAATCGGTACCGTTGAAGAACTCGACCTTCAGGCCTTGTCCGAACAAGGTGCGCGGCGCCGGGAGGGCGATCTGATCGACGAACGGTGCGCCCTGAGCATAGGTCACGCGGCCCGCGCCAAACCTTTTCTCGACCCCGTCCAGGGGCAGCACGGGGGAGACGGGCGTGCCCTTGTAATTGCCTTCGAGCGCGATGAGCGACGTCGCGCTCGGCCCGATAACGGCAATATTGCCGGCCTTCGACGCGAGCGGCAGCACGCCGTCATTCTTGAGCAGCACGATCGATTCGCGTGCGGCGCGGAGCGCCAGCACCTGATGATCGAGGCTGTGATTGGCGCTGATCGGCACGGTCGAGAAGGGAACGCGCGCCGACGGATCGAACATGCCGAGGCGGATCCGCGCCGCGAAGAGCCGGCGGAGCGACACGTCGAGCTGACTCTCCGCGATGAAGCCCTTGCGCACGCTCTCGCCCAGATCGAGATATTCGTCGCGGAAAGTGCAGGCGGTATCGGTGCCCGCCTTCACCGCCACCGCGGCCCCTTCGACATTGGTCTTGGTGAAATGGTGGCCCCGGGTGATGTCGTCGATCGCCCCGCAATCCGAGGTGACGAAGCCGTCGAACCCCCAATCGGTGCGCAGCGTCGTCTGCAGTAATTGAGGATTGGCGCAGGCCGGAACACCGTCGACGGCGTTGTAGGCGCACATCAGCGAATGCGCCTTTCCGTCGACCACCGCGCGGCGAAACGCCGGGAGGTAGGTCTCGTTCAGGTCCCGCGGGCTGGGGGTGACGTCGAACCCGTGCCGCAGCGGTTCCGGTCCGCTATGCACCGCGAAATGCTTCGGCGTCGCGATCGCCTGGAGATAGCGGGGATCGTCGCCCTGGATGCCGCGGACCAGCGCCGTGGCGAGAGTCCCGGTGAGGAACGGGTCCTCGCCCAGCGTCTCCTGTCCCCGGCCCCAGCGTGGATCGCGGAAGATGTTGATGTTCGGCGTCCAGAAGGTCAGCCCGAAATAGCGGTCGTGATTGCCCTGCGCCTGGGCGAGATTGTACCGCGCGCGGCCCTCGACGCCGATCGTGTTGCCCATGGCGTGCATCAGGTCGCGATCCCAGGTCGCCGCCATGCCGATCGCCTGGGGGAAGATCGTCGCCTCGCCGCCGCGGGCGACACCGTGCAGCGCCTCGTTCCAATATTCATAGGAGGGCACGCCGAGCCGCGGGATCGCCGGGGCCGCGTTCTGCATCTGGCGCACCTTCTCGTCGAGGGTCATCCGCCCGACGAGATCGCCCGCGCGCTTTTCGACCGGCGCGTCGGGGTCGCGATAGAGCTGCGCCTGGGCGAGCGACGGTACGCTCGCCAGGAGCAGTGCGACCACCGTTGCGCTTCGGCGCGTCCGGACAGTGTTTGATGCCATATTCTGCTTTCCTCCCGTGAAAGTCATCGCCGCGCGCGACCCGTTTTCGGATCGAACGCAAACCAGGTGATGTTGAAGAGATGCCCGTCGATGTCCGCGCCCGAGCCCCGCGCGGCCAGGACCAGATCATGCACGCCGCGCACCGGGGCGCCGATTGTCGTTCCGGTCAGCCGGTAGCTGGTCCGCCCCGCCGTCGGCTCGATCTGGACCGTCCCGAGCAGCCGGCCGGAAGGGTTGTCGAGCCGCAGTTCGAGCCGAGCGTCGCGGATGTCCGGCTGTTCCGCGCTGACCTCGGCCCGGAATGCGCGCGCGCCGGTGCCGAAATCCATGTTGCGGAAAAGCAGATAGCCGCCCGGCTTCATCTTCATCTGATATTCGCCGGCCAGCCCGGCCTCGCCGGTGGCGCCGGTGCGGACATGGAACTCGGCCGCCTCGCGGCGCGCGGCAAAGGCATCGAGGGTCAAATGGGTGACGCCGGGGGTGCCGACGCCGGCATCCTGCTCCGGCCGGACGGGGCGCAGCGTACCGTCGTTCAGGAACTCCAGCCGGGTGATCGCGACCTGACGGTGATGATCCGCATAGGGCTGCACATCGTCATAAGGGACATGATAGGCGAGATAGTCGCGGCCCTTGTACCGGCACATGCCCTGCTGGGTCGATTCATGCCCGCCGGGCGCGGGATAGATCAGCGTCCGCGGCGTCTCCTGGTCGAACGGCCCGAACATGCTGGGCCCGCTTGTATAGCGGACATAGGAACCCTTGGCCTCGCATCCCTTCGCCCTGATCTCCTTATAGGCGACATAGGTGAGGATCCAGCGCCCGCCCGACTTCAACAGCATCGGGCTTTCGAAATATTCGAGATTGCCACACACGTCGCGCGCCGGAACGCGGAGCTGGCGGGGCGCCTCGGCCAGGCTCGTCATGTCGGCGGCGAGCTTCCCGATCCACACCTCATGCTTGTCGGTGTCGCCCGAGCCCCAGAGCAGATAGGGGTTCCCATCATCGGCGGTGATGACATAGGGGCTGAGCGCCTCGATCGGCTTGCCGTCGGCGCCGCGCATCGGCCCGGCGAAGACGTCGCGGTACGGGCCGTCGAGCCGATCGGCGACGAAGGCGCCGAGCTGGAAGCGGCCGTAATTCTGCTCGCTCTTGGCGTTCACCCGAAAGGGCGCATAGGCATAGAAGCGACCCTGGTGCGGGATGCCGGCATCGCCGTCCCACAGCGCCCCGCCCGAATTCCAGGTCACGTCGCGGCCGGTCAGGATCGAGCCGTGATCGACCCAATGGTCGAAATCGGTCGTGCTGAGGGCGTGATAGGCGAACATGCCGCGGAAGAAGCTGTTGTCGCGCTGGAACGGGACCGTGAAAGGATCCTGGGTGGTGAACAGGTAGAAACGGTCGCCGATCTGCCGACAGGTCGGGTCCGAATTGAACAGATAGCCCGGCGTCACCAGCTTCTGCGCCTCGGCCTGGGTGGCGAGCGCGAGGGACAGAAGCGCGGCGACGACGCCGGCGCGGCGCGCGCGTGTCACAGCCGCACCTGTCGGGCGGCGAGGCCGCGAACACCGGACTCGAGCGCGAGCAGCGCGCCCGACAGCGGCGCGGCGCGCAGTACGTTATCGGACAGCCCGATGCGCGCCGTGGTGACGTAGAGCGTGGCAAGGTCCGGCCCGCCGAACGCGAGCGAGGTCGGGCGCGGCACGGGCAGCTCGACGATCCGGTCGATGCCACCGTCGGGATCGTAGCG
Source organism: Sphingomonas sp. GW821-FHT10F11 (assembly GCF_058809095.1). Classification (NCBI taxonomy): domain Bacteria; kingdom Pseudomonadati; phylum Pseudomonadota; class Alphaproteobacteria; order Sphingomonadales; family Sphingomonadaceae; genus Sphingomonas; species Sphingomonas sp. GW821-FHT10F11. The sequence goes on along the minus strand of NZ_JBXASH010000003.1, from coordinate 288,644 downwards.
GACGATCCGCCCCCCATCCCAGATCGCGCTCCAGACATGGCCCTCCGCATCGACCGCCAGACCGTCCGGCGCTTCCCCATCCGCCAGCTCGGCAAAGAGGGTCTTTTCGCCCAGGGTGCCCGACGCGACATCGCAGTCGAAACGGTAGATCGACTGGCGCATCGAATCCGTGAAGTAGAATGTCCCGCCGTCCGGGCTCCATCCGAGCCCGTTGGACACGCCGACCCCGTCAAGTTTCGTCACGGGTTCCTGACCGAAGCCGATTCGGTAGAGCGCTCCGACAAAGCTCCGCTCCGCATCGTCCATTGTCCCGATCCAGAAATTGCCGTGCGCGTCACACGCGCCGTCGTTGGTGCGCATGTCTCCGGCCAGGGGCAGCGGCGGGGCGACGAGCGTGCGCGCGCCGGTGTCGAGCGACAGGCGCTCGAAGCCGCGGCTGGTGGCGCACAGGATGGCATCCGGTGCCTCGGTCAGCGCGAGCGCCGAGACGATCCCGCCGAGCCGCCATGTCCGGTGCTCGCCGTCCGGCCGCCAGGAGTGCACGGCACCGCCCTTCAGGTCGACGAAATGCAAGGCCCCTATGCGCGCATCCCAGACGGGCCCTTCGCCAAGCAGGCAGCCGGCGTCCCATGCGCATTGCACCGCAACTACTCCCACATCCACTCCAATATGCGTATGCCTATCGACAATAAGGTGTAGTCCTATATTACAGGTAAAGGCAAGATTGTTTGGAGATTCGCATGCGGTCACTGGTGTGTCTGGAGCCCGGCTCGCTCGCGCTGGAGGAGCGGCCGACGCCCGCCCGCGGCGAGGACGAGGCGTTGATCCGTATCCGGCGGGTCGGGATCTGCGGCACCGACATGCATATCTTCCATGGCCGCCAGCCCTATCTCTCCTATCCCAGGGTGATGGGGCACGAGTTCGCCGGGGACGTCGAGGCAGCGCCGGAAGGCAGCGGCCTTGCGGTGGGCGATCGCGTACTGGTGATGCCCTATCTTTCCTGCGGAACCTGCGTCGCCTGCCGGCAGGGCAAGACGAATTGCTGCACCAGATTGGAAGTCCTCGGCGTGCACCGTGACGGCGCGCTCGCCGATTATGTCAGCGTTCCCGTCCAGTTCATCCTCAAGGCAAACGGTCTCAGCCTGGACGAGGCAGCGATGGTCGAGTTCCTTTCCATCGGCGCGCATGCCGTCGGCCGCGCCGCGATCCGCCCCGGCCAACGCGTGCTGGTCGTCGGGGCGGGGCCGATCGGGCTGGCGGCGTCGCTGTTCGCCGTGCTGGCGGGGGCACGGGTCGTGGTCGTCGATACCCGGGAAGACCGGCTGGCGTTCGCCGAGCGCGAGCTCCGGGTCGATCATGTCGTGCGGCTGTCGGACGATACCGAGGCAGCGCTGTGCGACGTCACCGACGGCGATTTCTTCGATATCGTCTTCGACGCCACGGGAAATCCCAAGGCGATGGAAACCGGTTTTGCCTATGTCGCGCATGGCGGAACCTATGTGCTGATTTCGGTCGTGAGTTCGGCGATCACCTTCTCGGACCCGGAATTCCACAAGCGCGAGACGACCCTGCTGGCGTCGCGCAATGCCACGATCGCCGACTTCGAGACCGTCATGAAGGCGATGCGCGAAGGCAAGGTGCCGACCCATGCCTTCGGCTCGCACCGCGCCACGCTGGACGAGTTTCCGCGCGCGCTGCTCGACTGGATCGATCCGGAGAGCCATGTCATCAAGGCGCTGATCGAGGTCTAGATACATGCACCTGCCGCGATTCGGCATGGGCTGCAGCGCCCTTGGCAATCTCTATTGGACGATGTCGGACGACGACGCCATCGCGACGGTCGCGGCGGCCCTTTCGCACGGCATCGGCTATGTCGACGTCGCGCCGCATTATGGCTTCGGCCTGGCGGAGCGCCGGCTGGGCATGGCGCTGGCTAGGCACGACGGCCCCGTGCCGATCGTGTCGACCAAGGTCGGCCGGTTGCTGGCCCCGACCGCGGCGGGCGGCACGCGGCACGGCTTTGTCGATGCCGATCCCTATGAGCCGGTCTTCGACTATCGCGAGGATGCCGTCCTCGCATCGCACGAGGCGAGCCTGGCGCGGCTCGGCCTGGCGCGGGTCGACCTGCTGCTCGCGCACGATCTCGGCGCCCTTACCCATGGCGCCGAGGCCGAGCGGCATCTCGGCGACTTCCTTGGAGGCGGCTATCCCGCGATGCGCCGCCTCAAACAGGCCGGACGGATCGACGCCATCGGCATCGGCGTCAACGAAGTCGCGATTTGCGAGCGACTGCTGGATGCAGTGCCGCTTGACATGATTCTCCTCGCCGGGCGCTACACCTTGCTCGAACAGGGGGCACTGCCCCTGCTCGACCGTTGCGCGCGCGAGGGCGTGAAGGTGATCATCGGCGGGCCGTATAATTCGGGCCTGCTGGTCGAGGCCCCGCACGGCGTCACGCTGCATTATGATTATGGGGCGGCACCCGCGCCGGCCATCGCCCGGGCCCAGGCATTGCGGGCAGCGTGCTCCGCACATGCGATCGCCTTGCCCGCGGCCGCGCTACAGTTTCCGCTTGCCCATCCCGCCGTCGCAAGCGTCGTTGCCGGGCTGGCGACGCCGGCGCAGGCAGCCGATATGACCGGATGGACAGGGGCCGACATTCCGGGCGCCCTGTGGCGCGACCTGCGGGCCGCGGGTTTCCTTGCACCGGGGGCTCCGACCCCGTCCTGACGCGCCGCTCAGTGCAGGAAGATGTAGAGCAGGGCGACCGTCGCAAAGAGCAACCCGGAGACGATGCGCGGATCCGTCGGCCCCTGGACCGGCCCGCGCAGGAAGGCGAGCGGATGATCCCATGACACGGCGGCGACCCGTGCCGCATCCATGGGCGGCGTCGCGAGGCTGACCCCGACATAGATGGCCACGCATAACGCCGCGAGCAACGGCCCGACGAGCATGAACGGGATGCCGACCCCATGATGCGGATCGCTGATCAGGCCGCCGAACGCCTCCCCCGGCGCAAGGCCGAGCAGCCCGCGCCCGACCGAAGGGAGATCGATGACGAAATAGGCGAGGCCGATCGCGGTGCCGATGAACAGGGTCGCCATCGCGCCCTGGTTATTGCCGCGCGGCCACAGGATGCCGAGGAGGAACACGGTGGTTACGGCCGGCGCGAAGGTCATCGGGATCTTGTTGATCGCCTCGAAGATGGTGCCGAACTGATCGCCCTGGGTCGACCAGGCCATCGCGAGCAGCATGATCACCGCTGTCGCGATGCGACCGATCCGAACGAGTTTCTGCTCGCTCGTCCCCGGCCTGATCCGGCGGACGATGTCGAGCGAGACGAGCGTGGCGCAGCTGTTGAGCGCCGCGGCCATGCAGCTCATCAGCGCCGCCGCCATGCAGGCGGCGAGCAGGCCGCGCAGGCCGACCGGCACCAGATGATTGATGAGCGCGGGCAGCATCGCATTGAAATCCGGCTGGCCGGTGCCCACAACCACCGGCAACTGGAACGCGCCGTGGCGCCACAGCACGAAGCCGATGATGCCGGGAAGGACCATCAGGAACACCGGCGTGATCTTGAGGAAGCCGGCGAACAGCGCGCCGTTCTGGCCGGCGCGCAGATCGCGCGCGCCGAGCACGCGCTGGACATGGGTCTGGTCGGCGCACCAGTACCAGATGCCGAGGATCGGATAACCGAGCAGCACGGCGAGCCATGAAAATCCGTTGAGATTGCCCGCATTGTCATGGACCGGCTGCAGCATGCTCAATCGCTCGGGCGAGGCCGCCTCGCGAAAGGCGGCGACGTCGTGCACCCCGATGCCCGGCAAGGCGTGGATGCCGAGCGCGGTGATCAGGATGGCGCCGCCGAGCAGCAGGCAGACCTGGATGCTCTCGGTCAGCACGACCGCGCGCAGCCCGCCCAATGCCGTATAGACGACGGTGAACAGCGACAGCGTGACGATGATGGGGAACATCGGCAGGCCGAGAAAGCTCTCGAACAGCTTCGCCGCGGCGAACAGGCTGATGCCGATATGCACCAGCAGCGCGCCGAGCAGGCCGATCACCGCGAGGAAGGTGCGGGCCGACGGACCATAGCGCCGCTCCATGAACTCGGGCAGGGTCTGGGCGCCCGACCGGATATAGAAGGGCGCGAAGATCAGGGCGAGCAGGATGAGCGTGAACGACGCCATCCATTCGAAATTGCCGATGACCAGGCCGTCCTTCGCCCCGCCGGCGGCCAGGCCCACCAGATGCAAGGTCGAGATGTTCGAGGTGAAGACGGCGGCGCCCACCGTGAACCAGTTGAGCGACCGGCTGGCGAGGAAATATTGCTGCGCGCTGCTGTTGCGCCGGTATCCGACGATGATTCCGAACGCGGTGATGCCGATCAGATAGACTGCCATGACGGCGAGATCGAGCCAGTTGAGTGTCATGCGTGCCTCATGGAAATGATGCGAGGGGACTCAGCGGTCCCAACCCTGCTCGATTTCTTCCAGACTCTGCCCCTTGGTCTCCGGCAGATTGCGCAGCACGAAGACGAAGCCGCCAGCGCAAATGCCGGCATAGATCCAGAAAGTGACCGCGGTTCCGACCGACGCATTGAGCAATGGAAAGGTATAGGTCAGCACGAAGCATGCTGCCCAGAGCGCGGTGGTGCAGATCGCGACCGACGCCCCCCGCGCCTCATTGGGGAAGATCTCGGAAAGGATGACCCAGGTGATCGGGGCGAGCGTCATGGCGTAGACGCCGATCGCCGCGACCACGAGCAGCAGCAGCGGCCAGCCCTGGAAATGGCCGAAATAGAGCGCGCCGAGCACGAGATAGATTGCGGCAAGCCCGGCACAGCCGATCAGCATGAGCGGCCGGCGGCCCCACCGATCGACCGTGCCGATCGCGATGAAGGTGAAGATGCACATGACGACACCGGTGACGACGATGTTGAACAGGATCGCCGAGAGCGCATAGCCGGCCGCCGTGAACACCTCCTGCGCATAGTTGAAGATCACGTTGATCCCGCACCATTGCTGCAGGACAGCGAGCGTGATGCCGATGGCGAGCGCCCGACGGGTGCGCGGCTGGCGGATCGTGCCCCAGACGTCGCGCGACGGGGCCGCGGCGAAGCCGGCGCGCATTTCCTCCACGACGATCTTCGCCCGCGCGCTGCCGCCGAAGCGCGCGAGCACCGCTTCGGCATCGGCCCAGCGCCCCTTGCCAGCGAGCCAGCGCGGGCTTTCGGGAATGACCAGCGCCCCGAGGAAGAACAATGTCGCCGGGACGACCGCGGCTTCGAACATATGGCGCCAGGCGGTCTGGCCGTTCCAGCTGGCGCGGATGCTGTCCATCGTCGCACCCGCTGCAATCGGGTCGGCGATGAGCCAGTTGACCGTCTGCGCACCGACGATGCCGAGCACGATGGTCAGTTCGTTGAGGCAGACCAGCTTGCCGCGAATCTCGGCGGGCGCGATCTCGGCGATGTAAACGGGCGACAGGACCGAGGCCATGCCGATGGCGAGGCCGCCGACGACGCGCCATACGACGAACCCGTCGAAGCTCATCGCGCGGCCCGTGCCAATCGCCGAAACGGCGAACAGCAGCGCCGCGACGAGCAGCGCGCGACGTCGGCCAAGCGCTTCGCTGAGCGCGCCCGACCCCACCGCGCCGACCAGGCAGCCGACCAGCGCGCAGCTCATCGCCCATGCCTGGAGCTGGGGTTCGACCACGCCGAAATAGGCTTCGTAAAAGGGCTTGGCGCCTCCGATGACGACCCAGTCATAGCCGAACAACAGGCCGCCAAGCGCCGAGACGCCCGCCACGAACCAGAGAAAGGCCGATCCGCCGCCCGATTCGGTCGAGTCAGCGTGCACGATAGCCTGAGATGTCGGCATTATTCCCCCAGATATCGTGCGTTATTTGCCTATCCTGTATTATAGCTTGGCGTTCTTCAAGCACAATCGCAAGCAATGGGTGCCCGTTCTGACGATTTTCCTCCCGGCCCGGCCGGACCCTGGCGCGATCAGTATCCTGACCCGCAATGCCTAGAAGATCAGTTTGCCGCCCACGATCGCGAGTGCCCCGGCAAGCACGGTGCGCGATACCCCGTCCGGTACCCGCGCCGAAACCAGGCTTCCGACGATGATCCCCGGCACCGAGCCGATCAGCAGCGAGAGCAACAGGCCGAAATCCACCGAACCCATTGCCCAGTGACCCATTCCGGCGATCAACGTCAGCGGAACCGCATGCGCGATATCGGAACCGACCAGGCGATTGGTGGGCAGCTTCGGATACAGGATCAGCAGCGCGGTCATGCCGAGCGCACCCGCGCCGACCGACGACAGCGAAACCAGCACGCCGAGCACAGCCCCGAGCATGATGGTCAGGCGCATGATCCGGCGGTCGGGCGTCGCTTCCAGCACGCCCGCATAACGAGCGAGGATCTGGCGACGGAACGCCATCGCTATCGCGGTCGCGATCAGCGCCAGACCGAGCATCACCGTGATCACATGCTCGGTTCCGTCGAGTTTCGTGCCCACATAGGCAAGGGCGAGGAGAGTCACGAGAGTGGCCGGCACGCTGCCAATCGCAAGCCGGCGGACCACCTTCCAGTCCACCGTCCGGTTGAACCCATGCACCGCGGTGCCGACGGTCTTGGTCGCCGACGCATAGAGCAGGTCGGTGCCGACCGCGGTCACGGGATGAAAACCGAACGCCAGGACGAGCAGCGGCGTCATCAGCGATCCGCCCCCGACCCCTGTGAGGCCGACCAGGAATCCGACCGCGAGACCTGCGATCGAATAGAGCGGATTGATCTCGACCATCATCGGCGCTCTTCCCGTCACCATCCTCGCATGTCGGGGAAGACTTGCCCCAATCGGGCGCACGCGCGAGGTAGATTTTCTCCTGCCTTCCATGGGGTTCATTTCGAGAACCCGTAAGGATCACCCTGCCGATATTCGAAACGGGGGAGCCCCTGAATGAGGAGGCCTGGGGCGGACGAAGAAGCACAGGTCCGGACGACCGCTCCCACGGATAGCTTGGCTTCAGCGACTTTTCGAATACCGCCGGAATCCCGGACGGGAAGGAATGGTCACGCCGGCTGACCTGTGGCGCCGCAACCACGATCACAACGACACTGGCCTATAACCAGCTGGCCGCAGTCTTGCGACGACCGAGAGTCCACCGCGTTCATGCTCATTCCCTACAAGGAGGCTTGGAGACATTGCCACGGGTAGTATCTGATGGACGCGCAACGGCCTTGACGTTGGCACCCATGAGCCCGACGTCATTCGCTGTGGCATCCGCAAAAAAGCAACCAAAATGGATGTATCCGCCCGGCCTATGTAACGAAATACATTGCCTGTTCTGCTCACCTGTCTAAATTTGGGACAGGCGGAGACGTCGGCGAATCGTTCCCGACGTTCGGCGCGATGCCTGATCCCGGGGGATAGAATGGGCGCCGACCGAGCGTTGAGTTTGTTAAACGAGATGCTGTGGGCGAGCCTCCTCGTGGCTGGCCCTGTCCTCATCGCAACCCTTCTCGTTGGCTTGTTGATCAGCGTCTTTCAGGTGACGACACAGCTTCAGGAAATCACTCTCAGCTACGTGCCCAAAATCCTCGTGGCCGCGTTCCTCCTCATTGCGATCGGTCCCTGGATGATGGGACGCGTCACTCAATTCGCGACCTCGCTATATTCCGTCATTCCTTCGCTCGGGGGCTGATAACCGCCGATGGGGGAACTGACTGACAAGGCGATTGCAATCCTGCTGGTCAGCCTGCGCATCGCACCGACCCTGGGGTTTTCGCCGCCGTTCACGCTCATTCGCGTGCCGGCACTCGTTCGTGTCTTTCTTGCCATCGGGCTTGCGGGTTGGCTGGTTTCATCTCATCCCGGCGAGACCTGGCAGGCGGACTACCGCACGAACGGGATATTCCTGACCATGATCGGCGAACTCCTGCTGGGGATCGCCCTATCGCTCTCGCTTCAGCTCGCCTTCGCTGCCCTTCTCACCGCCGGACGGACGATCGACGTCCAGGCCGGCTTCGGCATGGCGATGCTGATCGATCCCACGACCCGGACTCAGCTGCCGCTCGTCGGGACGTTGTTCGCCTATGCGGCGGGCGCGATCTTCTTCGCCACCGAGGGGCCCGCCGACCTGCTGGCGATCTGGTCGGCGTCGCTCGAACAGGTCCCGCTGGGACATGCCACCCTTGGCGGCGATATCACTGTCCTGAGCAGCTATATCTCCGCCGTCTTCGTGATGGCCTTCGGCCTTGGCGGGCTGGTCATGCTTGTCCTCTTCCTCTGCGACTTGGCGATCGCCTTCATGTCCCGCACACTCCCGCAGATGAACGTCATGCTGATGGGCTTCCAGGTAAAGGCGATGGTCATGCTGGCCATCCTTCCGATCGCACTGGCGCTGTCAGGGTCGTTGTTCCTGCGCATGCTGCGCTACGCGCTCGAAACCGCGCCGCGCCTGATCTGAACCATGGCCGAGGCAAGCCCCGAACAGAACAAGAGCGAAGAGGCGACGCCGTTCAAGCTGCAGCGCGCCCGCGAAAAGGGCTCGGTCGCGCGCGGGGTCGACCTCAGCTTCTTTGCCGGCCTGCTCGGCCTGGCCGGTTTTCTGACGATCGCGGGTGAAGAGACGGTAAGCCGCCTCGCGCAGATGATGCACCGCGCGCTGGCCGGCGGCATCCGGAGCGCCGGCGACCCCCACGAGGCGGTCGGCCTGGCCGCGACCACCTATTGGCCCACCCTGCAGCCGATATTGTTGTTCGGCGGGACGATCCTCGCGATCGTCGGCCTTCTAGAAATTATCCAGCTTCGCGGCTTCGTGTTCAGCACGCAACCGCTCAAGCCGGATTTCAGCCGGATCAACCCGGCAAAGGGCATCAAGCGCCTGTTTTCCATGCGGCTCCTGAAGGAAGCCCTCAAGAGCGTCCTGAAGATGACCGTCTATTCGGTCGTTGCCGTGCTGCTCGTCCGGGCGGCCATCTCGGGCGCCGGCAGCGCCATCACCGATGCGGGCAGCCTCGCGCAGGCGATGCGGACCGCCGGCATGCGCATGCTCTGGGTCTTCGTGGTACTCGCCTTCTTCTTTGCGATCCTCGACCAGACCCTGACGCGCGGCGAATTTCGCAAGCAGATGCGCATGAGCCGCCGCGAAGTGACGAGAGAGAGCAAGGAGCGCGAGGGCGATCCGCGCCTCAAGCGCAAGCGCAAGCAATTGCATGCCGAGTTCGTCAAACGCTCTGCGGGGCTTGGCGCACTGCCGGGGTCGGACATGCTGGTGGTCAATCCCGAACATGTCGCGGTGGCGCTTGCTTATGACGGATCCGGCGGCAACGCTCCGGTGGTGCGCGCCAAAGGGCGCAACCTGCACGCCCAGTTGCTGAAGCGCCGCGCCTTCAACCTGGGCATTCCCATCTTCGAAAGCCCGGTGCTCGCGCGCGCTCTTTATGCGGACTGCGAACCCGGGCGAGAAATCGGCGAAGACCATTATCACGCCGTGGCCGAACTCTATTTCAAACTGCGCTCAGGTGCCGCCGACCGCACCGACAAGGACGTCGAATGATCAACCGGATTCTGCGCAACAACAAGGACCTCGCGCTGGTGACGGCGATGGTCCTCATCCTGGTCATCCTCTTCTCGCCCATCCCGCCGGCGATGCTCGACCTGGCGATCATCACCAATTTCGGCCTGGGCCTGACGATCCTGCTGCTGACCTTCTATGTCGGCAAGCCGGTGGAATTCTCGACCTTCCCGTCCTTGCTGCTGGTCGCGACCCTGTACAGGCTCTCTCTCAACGTCGCGGCGACGCGTCTGATCCTGACCGGCGGCAGTGCGGGCGACGTCATCGCGTCGATCGGGACATTTGCGGTCCAGGGCAATTTCGTGATCGGGCTGGTGGTCTTCCTGATCCTGGTCGTCGTCCAATATGTGGTGGTGACCTCGGGTGCGCAGCGCGTCTCCGAAGTCGCGGCCCGCTTCACGCTCGACTCGATGCCCGGCGCGCAGATGAGCATCGACGCCGATCTCAACATGGGCCTGATCGACCAGAAGGAGGCAGTCCGGCGCCGCGAGGAACTGGAGAAGGAAGCGAGCTTCTACGGTGCGATGGACGGTGCCAGCAAATTCGTGAAAGGCGATGCCATCGCCGGGATCATCATCCTGCTGATCAACATCATCGCGGGCTGGATCGTTGGCGTCGTCCAGATGGGAATGGCCTGGGATGAAGCGCTGTCCCATTTCACGCTCCTGACGATCGGCGACGGCATCGCAACCCAGCTGCCGGCGCTCATCATCTCGATCGCGACCGGCATCATCGTGACCCGCTCGTCGGCCGACCGCGAGCTCAGTACCGAGGTGTTTCGCCAGCTTGCCTCGGTGCCCCGAATCCCGCTGATCGTCGCCGGCGTCTTGATGGTCCTGCTGCTGCTGCCGGGAATGCCCAAATGGCCGATCATCGTGATCATCGCGCTCTCGTTGTTCGGCTGGCACCGCGCGCGGCGCGCGACAGCCGCCGCCGCGACCGAACAACTGATCGAGGAAGCGGCGGGTGCGCAAATGGGCGCCACCAGCCACGCCCCTCCGCTGGAGATTCGGCTCGGCGCCGACCTGGGGGAAGCCTGGAAAAGCCAGGAACCGATCATCATGGACCGGATCGCAAGCCTGCGCCGCCTGCACGAGCAGGATTATGGCATCGGGTTCCCGGCCGTCCGGGTGACGGATGGATCCGCGCTTGGTGCGCTCGAATATGAGATCCGGCTATTCGGGTCGCGATTTGCGATCGCCGAGGTTCATCCGGACCGGATGCTGGCGATCCGCCAGGACGAGACCGGGAAGAGGGTGGAAGGCATCGAGACACGGGACCCCGCTTTCGGGCTGCCCGCATCCTGGATCGAGCCAGGGCAGGAAGCGTACGCGCGGGACATGGGCCTTCGCGTGATCGATCCGGTCACCGTCCTGGTCACGCATTTCGGCGAGATCGTCCGGAGCGAGATGTCGACGCTGGTCACCCGCGCGGTGGTCGTCAAGATGCTCGAGGAGGCGCGCGCGCTGCAACCGGGGCTGGTCGAGGAACTGATCCCCAACGGTCTCGCCATAGCGGACGTGCAGCGGGTCGTGCAGAATCTGCTGGCGGAAGGGGTTTCGGTCGCGAACTTCGACCTGATGCTTGAGCATCTCCTTGATCTGGCCCGGACGCAGAAGGACCCGGCGGAACTGACCGAGCTGATAAGGCAGCGCCTCAGCTACGCGATCTGCCACCAGCTGCGCGGCAAGCACGCCGATCTCGCAGTGCTCAGCCTTGATCCGCGGATCGAGAACCAGATCTCGACCAATATCAACCAGGGTGGCGCGTCAGGATCGATGCTGGTCGAACCGCGCCTCGCCGAGCAGCTGATCCGCAAATTATCCTCGATGGTGGAGGCGATGCATCATGATGGCCGCGCACCCGTTCTGCTGTGCGGCCCTGACCTGCGCCGCCACTTGAAAGCCTTTACCAGGCGCAGCATTCCAAAATTGTCGGTGCTGTCCGTGAACGAGATACCGATGCGCATCAACCTGCGCTCATTCGATGTCGTGCGCATCGAGACCTGACATGGCACAACACGATATCGAAAGCGGTCACGAAAGGACCAGGATGACCCAGGTGAACGCGACGATGGAGAGCCGGTTAACGAGCCTCCTGGCCATGCTTGAAACCGACCCCGGCAATCTGATGCTCCTCGCCGACACGGCCGAAGCCGCGCTCGACGATCGCCGGCCCGATATCGCGGAAGAGCTCCTTGCCCGCTACGCCGACATCGCCCCGCTTCCGCCACGCGAGATCAATCTTGCCGGCATCGCGGCGTTGCAGGCGCGTGCGTTCGACAAGGCGGCTGCGGCTTTTGGCGCCTTGTTCGAAACAGGCGCGCACGATCCTGGTGTCCGCTTCAATCTTGCCTGGGCTAGAGCCAATCTGAAAGAGTTCGAGGCAGCGCTTGAGGTGCTCGATGATGATGCGGCTCGCGCCCTGCCACAGGCAGCTGAGCTTCGCGTGCAGCTGCTGCATCAGCTCGGCGAATTCGAGGCCGCCGGTACTGTCGCCCGACATTATGTCGAACTCTTCCCCGATCATCGCGGGCTTATGGCGGCTGTCTCGGTCCTGGCTCTCGACATTGACGACGAGCAGTTGGCCGCAGCGTGCGCGGCAAGAGCCGGCGATCATCCCGATGCCCTGACGACGCTGGGAACGCTCGCGCTCGGTGACGACCATGCGACCGATGCGCTCGATATCTTCGAGCGGGCGATCGACGGCAATCCCAATCTCCCTCGTGCCTGGATCGGACGCGGTCTCTCGAAGCTGATGACCGGGCAGTCGGGCACCGCGGCCGCCGATATCGACAAGGGTGCCGAGATGTTCGGGGATCATCTCGGATCCTGGATCGCGGCCGGATGGGCCTATTTCGTCAACGGCGACCAGGTGACGAGCCGCGCTCGTTTCGACCATGCACTCGAACTCGATCCGACATTCGCTGAAACGCACGGATCGCTCGCGGTGCTCGACCTGCTCGCCGGCGACCTGGACGAGGCGCGCCGGAAAAGCGACGTCGCGCTCAGGCTCGACCGGCAATGCTATTCTGCGGCGCTTGCAAAGTCCCTGCTTGCGGCCAGCAGCGGTAACCATGAGACCGCGCGGCGAATCTTCGAGCATGCCGCACGCACGCCGATCGACGGCAGCGGCCGCACAATCGGTCAGGCCCTGGCGAAGATGGGAATGGGACTCAACTAGAGGGTTCCGATAGCTGCCGCATCGCCTGATCGAGCAGGGCGGGACCTTCGGGCGATTCGCTGATCATCCGCAGCACATCGCCGGCGATCGCCTCGAAGGCCGGATCGTTTCCCAGCGCTTCGCCCAGCTGCCGGACCAACAAAGTCCTGACCAGCGCACGCCGCAGATCCTCGTCCGAAAGCCCGTCTCGCGCCGCCATCGCGCGCAGTCGTGCCATGGGTTCGGGCGTTGCGCCCTGGACAGCTGAGCCCGGCGCGCGGCGCCTCGATCTTTCCTTGCCGAGCTTGCTGAGTTGCTCCTGTAGCAGCAGGAGAACATGGTCGGCGCTGGAGACGCGTGTCATACTGCTTAGTTCGGCCGGCGACCGGCGAACTGGTCGAGCAGGAAGCTGGTCGCCGATGCGGTCGGCTCGCCATCGCCGTCCGCAGGCCCATCGCGCTGAATCGCGGCCACCTGGTCGATGATCAATTGCATATCGCGGTTGAGCGCCGGGTTTTCGTCATTGGCCGCAATGCCTTCCGCGAGACGCGCGATCGTCTCCGGAAATTCGTCGCGGATGAGATGGGTCAGCCCCCCGACGAAGAAGCGAAGATAGTGACCTTCCGGCAATAGCACGATGGGGCCCCAGGTGGTCAGGGCATCGACTGCTTCCCCCGATGTGAGCTGGAAGAATCCGAGCTGGAACCGAGCAATCGCGAAATCCGGCGCCAGATCCACCGCTTTCTTCAGCGAGGAAAGTGCTTCGATCGGCCTACCGATCGAGGCAAGGAGCGATCCCCGCAGGAAATGGAGCCGCGGGTCTTCCGGATAGGAACCGATCAGCCGATCCACGCGAAGGATTTCGTCACGATCGTCGGACTGGATCGCCGCCATCAGATCTTCCAGGTCGGCATCGTCGCACAGGCCGGTCGTCATTGCTTCATCCCCTTGTCCTTAAGCGCTTGCGCAACCGCTCAAGCGCGGCGCGGTGCAATTGCGACACCCTGCCCCGGCTTACGCCCATCAACTGGGCAACCTGCGCAAAAGGTAGCCCATGATCATAATGCTGGCGAACCACGATCGCTTCGCTCTCGGGCAATCGCGCGACCTCGTTCACCAGCAGCGTCTGCGTTTCGCGCCAGGCCAGGCTGTCATAGGCGCTCGGGCGCGTATCGATGGTATCGGCGCCATTGATGAGGCCTGTGCCTTCGAGCATGAGACCTATCGCAAGGCCGACCGCAAGCTCCGACAGGGCGGCAAGCGCATCGGACCCGGATCTGCCGATGGAGCGAAGCCTCTCTTGTTCCACGCGGTGCCGGTGGCTGAGTTGCGCATCGACCTCGCTCAGGGTCGCGATACCATCGGCGATGTTGCCGCTGATCCGCCGGCGGGCATAGGCCCCGAATGGGACACCGCGAAGGGGATCGTACCGGTCGATCGCGTGCAGCAGGCCCTCGCAGGCGAACTGGTCGAAATCACCGCGATCGAGCCTCTTCGTCATGCGCTGCCGGAACAGCCGGCCGGCAATGGCTCGCGCGAGCGCGAAATAGCGGTTGAACAAGGTCTCCCGGCATTTCAGGTCGTCCTCGAACCGGAACCGCCGCCACAACGACGCTTCGGCCCGTACCGGGTCCACCACAAGGTCCAGTCCGGTTGGGTCCCTCGCCTGCATCACCGGAAGCTTCCGAGAACCCCTTGCAGCACCAGGCTCCAGCCGTCGATCAGGACGAACATCAGCAATTTGATCGGCAGCGAAATCGTCGCCGGCGGCACCATCATCATGCCGAGCGACAGGAGGATGGCCGAGACCACCAGGTCGATCAGCAGGAAGGGCAGCAAGATCACGAAGCCGATCGTGAACGAGACACGAAGCTCGTTGAGCATGAATGCGGGCGCGAGCTTCATGATCTCGACCTGCTCGGGACGGTCGGGTGGCGTGGCGTGCGCGATCGCGTAGATCGCCTCGATGTCCGCATCGCGAGTCTGGGCAAGCATGAAATCGCGCAGCGGCGCCGACCCCTTCTTCATCGCTTCCTCGACCCCGATCCGGTTGGCGAGCAAGGGCTGGATCGCGGTCGAATTCACGGCAGTGAGCGCAGGCGACATGACGAACGCCGTCATGAAAAGCGCCAGGCTGACGAGCACGGGATTGGGCGGGGTTTCGGGCATGCCGAAGGCGTGCCGCACCATCGACAGCACGACCACGATCCGTACGAAGCTGGTCATGCAGATCAGGATCGACGGGATCACCGCCAGGAGAGTCAGGATCAGCGCTGTGCGCACGACGTCCGAAGATAGGCCGAGGCCTGGTGTCGTCGCCCAGGCCGGTGAGCTGACGAGAAGAGGTATGGCCGCCGCACTCGCGCAGACGGCACGTCGCGTCAGGCGCATGGCACGTCATCCCGACGGGGAACGGCCTGATCGCGCAGAACCTGCGTACCGCCCGGTTGAAGGACCAGGAGATATTCGCGGCCGCCCTGGCGGACCAGGCAGATATCGGCATGTGGGCTCAACCGGCGCGTCTCGACGATCTGAATCTCTCTCGCGCGCGGCTCCATCCTGGCGAAGAAGCCAGCGAGATCGATCCTGCCGCTGCGCTGGCGAATCAGGAGGATCGCGAGGGCCGCGATGATGATGCAGATCACGAAGGAGATGACGATCCGGCCGAGCGAGACATCAATCGCCCCGCCACCGCCCAGCCGCGCCGCATGGGGCTGCGCGACGCTGGCGACCGCCAAAAGAGCAGCGGCGAACGGCATCAAGAAGAGATTTCGGTCAGCCGCACTGCGAACTTGTCGCCAACCGCGACCAGCTCGCCGCGCGCCACGGCAACACCGTTGAGACGCAGCTCGACAGGCGCGTTGAGCGCTGCGTCAAGGGTGATGACGCCACCCTCCTTGAGCGCGCTCAACTCCGCCACCGTCATTCTCGCGCTGCCGAGAAAACCGTCCAGCGTCACCTCGACGGCATCGATGAGCTTCGTATTGATTCTACGAACCGGCGCGTTCTGGGCAGTGGCGGGCGCAATACCTGGCTTGATTTTCTGATCGGTCACGTGTGGCGGTTACCTGATTGGGAGTTCGAGAAGCTTGAGCTGAAGACGGTCGTTCGATTGCTCGACCGAACACCGCCCGCCCTGGGTCTGGCCATCGATCGCAAGCGGCAGGGACGAGTTCGTATCGCGGTCGAGCACGAGCACGTCACCAGCGCTGAGTTCGGCCATATCGGCAAGCGTGAGTTGGCAGCGCCCAAGCAGCGCTGCGACCGCTATGGATTGGGCAGCGAGGCCAGAGGCGATCGATTGCAGTGGGCTGCCGGGAAACGGGGGGATCAGCGCGGACTTGATTGATGCAATGAGAAGATCGGTGCCGATGACGAGGCGAAGGGGTGGATCTTTTCCATTGACACCGATGCTGCATCCTCTTGGCCGATCGATCGAGGGCAACAATCCCGAATCCGGCTGACTCCAACGCGTGTCGCCCGGCAGGCGAAACATTTCCGCAAGGCGCCGGCACAGATCGTCGAGACACGCAGAGGCGAGATCGCCGACTGTCTGACGATCCGCATCCGTCAGCGTCGCTTCATCGATTGGCCTGCCCAGCATCGCGGAAGCGATCGCGATGCGCGACGCGTCGGGAACAGCGATCGCCAGATCCTCCTCCAGGACCAGCCAGCCAACTCCGTCAGCGCTCGCCGCGAGCGGCGCCAGAGGGGCAATCGTCCCGAGCGGTCGCATATTCTGACGGGCGAACCATTTGGCCGACCATTGCCGCGTCAGGTCGGCGAGCAACTGCTCAACGGCGCAGCCTTCCAATGCCGCATCGGGCAGCCAGGATCGATACAGACGCAACACTTAATCCTCGATCTGGCTGACGTCAGCCCTGGCCCCGGATGCCGAACAGTTGCTGGATCATGTCGTTGGTCACGCTGATGATCTGCGACGATGCCTGGAAGCCACGCTGGATCAGGATCAGATCGCCGAATTCGCGCGACAGATCGACGTTCGACGCTTCGAGCGTGCGCGATTTAACCAGGCCGACGCGCGGATCGGTGCTGGCCAGCAGCTGGCGCCCTGCCCCGCCCGTATCGGAGAACAGACCACCGCTCCGCTGCTCCAACGCCTGGGGATCGCGGAAATCGGCGACGGCGACCGCACCCAGCTGCTTCTTCTGCGCGTTCGAGTAGCCGATCTCGAGCTCGCCATCCTTGTTGACCGACAGGGAGGTGATGGTGCCGACCGCATATCCATCCACGGAGGCCGCGCTCAGGGTGGACGTATTGCCGCCCGCATAGGAACCGATGCCGGTCATGTCTAAGGACACGGTCCATCCTGAGGTGGTGAAATCCAGCACGGGGGTCGTCGGATCGATGGCGCCATTGACGATCGTGAATGTCTTGGGACTGCCCCCGACCTGAGCGCCCTTCTCATCGGTTACGGTGACCGTCCATTGACCGGCGCTGTTCGCCACCCGTTCGAACTTGGCCTGCCAGACATGCTGGCCGCCCTCCAGGTCGACGACCTTGATGTTGCTGACGAGCTGGGGGATGGTCGAATCCGCCGAGAGATTGTTCGCGAGGACGATCTTGGTGGTCGCCTTTGGCGGATTGGTGCCCAATTGATCGATCGACAGGCTGACCGGCCGGCCAGCTGAATCGAGTGTCGCGAGGCGATAGTCGGATCCCGACAGGACGATATAGCCCTCCTGGTCGACTTCGAAGCTGCCGGTGCGCGTATAGGCGATCTCATCCCCGCGCATGAGCATCAGAAAGCCGCTGCCGTCGATGGCAAGATCGAGGTCCCGATCCGTCTGGCGCAGCTCGCCCGAGCTCATGTCGAACACGGTGTCGCCCATCCTGACGCCGTGTCCCGAGGATCCCTGGCCGGCCGAATAGGAAAGACCACCATTCTGCCTGGTCCCGAACAGATCGGTGAAGGAGACCGTCGAGGACTTGAACCCTTGCGAGTTCAGGTTGGCGACATTGTTGCTGACCTGCTTCAACCCGCGCGAATACGCATTGAGCCCGCTGAGCCCAATATAGATCGACCCAAACATCATTGTTCTCCTTCGCGAATTTGCGAGATGCTGCCCAGCGATATGCCACTGATCGTGCGGTCGTCGCCGGTCTCGATGGTGAGCAACGGGCTGCCATTGTCGAAGGCGATCGCCGTGACCTTGCCCGTCACGATGCTTGATCCGGCGCTGATATCGACCTCGCGGCCGAGCAGGCCCGTCGCCTGCGTATTGGCCTGGGCGGTGACCAGTGTCGCTAGCCGCTCATTGGTCGTCTGGCCGATCTGGATCTGCGAGAACTGCGCGAGCTGGGAGACGAACTGGAAATTGTCCATCGGCTTCAGCGGATCCTGATAGGTCAGCTGAGTCAGGATGATCTTCAGCAACGCATCGAAGCCGAGCCCGAACGCCGATGTCGCCGTCTCCTGCGATCCTGTTCCGGCCGCCGCCGTCGCCGATGTATCCGGCGAAATGGCACCTACCTGCATGTCTGGGGATCCTCTTCTGTCGGGCCGTAACCATTCACTTCGATGTCGCGCCCGACGAAACCGTGGCGGGACAACAGACCCGCGATCCTGTCCCGCAGCCGCACGCGTTCCGACCGGCCGAGTTCGTCCAGCCGCGCAACCACGCGCAGGCCCTGTTCCACCTCCTGGACCGATAGCTGCGGATTGGACCCTGCCCCCTCGCGTGCGCCCTGACGGGAAAGCAGCGCCCACAACCGCGACCGTGACGCCACGATGCGTGCCTGCGCACCACCATTGCCTTCAGCAAATTGTGGCTGGGCCACCACGGCCGCTCCGTCGGCGGCGCGTGCCATAAGCCCCCGAGCCGCCGGCGCGGCCCTACCTGTCACCTGGCCCTGCCCGGAAACCGCGATGTCCGATTGACCAAGAGGACATGGCCCGGCCGCGCGAATATCCGCTGTCTCCTGCGCTAGCGTCGATACCGGCAGAGCATCGAGCCCGGCAACCGATGGACCCGCGACCGATGATGCAGCGTCAATGGCGGCCCCTGCATCGGCAGCAACCTGGTCGCGTTCAGGAAGCCCCTGAGCGGCATCCGATGTCGCCCCCTGGAAAAGCCCATGCTCGTTGAAGATGTCGGCGCCGACATTCGCCTGAGGCTGGTCGCCAGGCTCGTGCGAGACAGCGTCCCCGAGAAACGCCGATGGCTTGCTCTGGGCGTGCAAATCCCTCAGCAGGTCACCGAAGCGTGTCGGAGCGACGCGATTGCCGGGGGCCGACGGGGGCGGGACCGGCGGCGACGCGGGCATCGGCCGAGGCAGGAAAGGGTTCAGCACGACCGTCATCGCGACACCCAGACATAGCTAACGCGGTCGGAAAGCTCCCCAAGACGTTTCTCCTCGCGATCCCGGCTCGCATCGCGCCGGGCACGATCAAGACTGGCTTCGGTCAGCTTCACTCGTGCCTCCGACAGGCGCCAATCGTCTTGGCAACGCAGATGCGCACTCTCAGCGGCACGGTGGTCCTCGACGGCTTGGTCGGCGATGGCTTCGCGCGCCACCAGACGGGCAGCCAGGGCCCGCGCATAGTCGGGCGCGAAGCCCGGGCGGGCGAGGAACGCGAACCAGTCGTCCTGCGCGGCGGATACCCCTTCGCGCGCCGCCCCTTCCCTTGTCCGTGCCTCCGATGCGCCGTCGCGCGCTGCGGCGAGCGCCGCATCGGCGGCCGCCCGCCGGACGCGCTGGACCTCGACCAGTTTGACGATCTGCCGCGGATCGTTGCGCCTACGCATTGACGCGTACGCCATCCACAAGGCCCCGCAGCCGCTGAACCGTCTCGTCCGGCCGGCTATGGTCGCGCCGGGCCTGGCGCAGGAAACTCCCGAGTGCCGCCCTCGCCGAAATCGCGCGATCGACCGCTGGGTTGGTGCCGCCCTTGTAGACACCGCTTTCGATCATGACGCGCGCCTCGTCATAGGCGGCGAGCATGCCGGTCGCCTCGCGCATTGCCATCGCCTGGTCGCCCGACACGAGCCGTTCCGACTGGCGGCTGATGCTGCGCGCGATATCGATCGCCGGGAAATGGCCCTGTTCGGCAAGGCTGCGCGACAGCACGATATGTCCGTCAAGCAGCGATTTCATGAGCTCGACGATCGGATCGTCGACATCGTCGGTTTCGCTCAGCACGGTCATCACCGCGGTGATCGCGCCGCCGCTTCGCACGGCCCCGCACCGCTCGACGATACGCGGCAGCGCGGCAAAGACATTGGGCGTATAGGCCCGGACCGTGGGGGGGGCACCGGCCGCCAGCCCGATCTCGCGCAGTGCCATGGCCATGCGCGTGACCGAATCCACCATCAGCACGACATGCTCGCCCCGCGCCCGCCAATAATCGGCAAGGCACAGCGCATATTGCACGGAGCGTACGCGCAGCGCAGCGCTCTCGTCCGACGTCGCCGCCACAAGGGTGAAGCGCGGCGCGTCCGGGCGTGCCGAAAGCAGACTCCACATCGCTTCCACCTCGCGGCCGCGCTCGCCGACCAGGCATATGATGCAACGGTCGCTTGCGATCTGGGTCGCCATCTGCTCCATCAGGCTCGTCTTGCCGACGCCGCTCGCCGCAAAGACGCCGATGCGCTGGCCAACGCCAAGCGTCAGGAGCCCGTCGATCGCCCGCAATCCGGTCTCGAGAATGCGGGAGGGATCGGCCCGCTCCATCGGCTTCGGCACCGTTCCGTCAAGTAGCATGGCTGCGGCGGCGGGGATCTCGGCACCGCCATCGATGGGCCGCCCCAGTGCATCCACCGCACGCCCCGCAAACCCGTCTCCGACCGGCACCCGGCGGTGACGTGACCGGGCGACGACCTTCGCGTCCGGCCTGATCACCGCGCCGGACTCAAGCGGGATGAGCACGATACGTCGTTCGTCGACCGCCACGATCTCCGCCGGCATCCAACGGGCGCCCTGACCATTCTCCCGCTCGCATTCGATATCGCAAAGATCGCCTGGCGCCGCGATGGGCCCCGTCGCTTCGACGACACCCGCCGCGACCTTCCGCACATGACCATAAGCGGGCGCGAAATCAGCTTGCTCGAGCCGGTGCAGGAACATGTGCTGCTTCATGCGGCAGGGTCCGTGGCCAGCGTCTCGAAGAAACGATCCAGCTCGCGCCACTGCGGCCGGATGCCCAGGTCGATATGGCCGAGCTGCAGATCGAGCCTGCAGTCGCCCGCGTAGAACGCGGGGTCGGCAACGACATCGATCGAGCGGATGCCCGCGCCTGCCCGAAGCGCGTCCAGCGCATCGGCGTCCGGAAAATCGTGCGCGCTCACCCGAATGCCGACGATGCTCCCGCTGCGCAAAGCGCGCACGCGCAAGGCAATGGCGCGGGTCACGAAATCCGCGAGATCGGCACTTTCGCCAACGACCTTGGCTAGGGCCGAACGCGCCAGCATGGCGGCCAGCGCATCGAACTCCCCGAGCCTTTCGTGCCAGGCGGCCTCGGCCCTTTCGACCCCCTTCTCGATCAGGGCGAGCCGACGCGCCATATCCTCTTCGGCCTCGCGAAGGCCTTCTTTCCGGCCCGCCTCTCGCGCTTCCTTCTGTGCACGCTCGGCAAGCGCGCGCGCCTCGATCAGCGCCGTCTGAAGCCTTGATATCTCGTCATGGGCCTCATCGAGCGCGAGTTCGGTTTGCGAACGGGCCGGTGCAACCGGACCTTCGCCACCGGCGCGGCGCGGCGCGGCGGTAGCCAGCGACCGAACGAGGGCGCCCGCGGACGCAGCCTTGATGAGCCCGGTCATGGCCTCACCCTTCGCGGCGACAGGAACCCGCCCATCGCGTCGAACAGGGAGCGCCCGGTGGCGCCCTGGTCTGGGCTGCGCGGACGATCGTTGCCGAAGACCCCATCGGCACTGCGCAGCAATGCCTGCCGCGTTGTGGTCGTCAGGCGACCTGCCTCGCCGTCGTTCGGTCCGGCCCGCGTTTGCTCGATGAGCAGAGCGAGCCAGGGAGAGAATCGATCCGCTTCGATCGACTCCGACGCGCCAAGGCTATCGCCGCCTCGGCTTGCGAGCATCTGCCTTTCGACCGCGCTGAGCGACCGCAGGATCGCGGCCCGCGCACGCGGGGTCATCGCTTCCAGTTCGAGCACAAGGCTTTCGATCGAATCAGAGCCGGGCATCGTCGACTTCCGCCAAGCCAAGCTGCCGTCTGACCCGGCTGACAAAGGCATCTCGTTCGTGCGCCGATATTCCGGGATGGCGCGCACGCACGACCAGTACGGCCGTGAGGCCTGCCAACAACAGAGCAAGCGCCAACATCCACCAGGAGAACTCCTTCTTGAGTTCCGCCGGCATTGAAGCGCTCGAAGTCTCGTTCCGCCTCAGATCGGTCGGCACCGCTGGAACCGCCGCGATCGCCGGCGCCGGTGCTGGCGCCGTCGTCGGACCAACCTCGAAGACAAGACTGTCGCCGCGCTGCTCGTTCAGGCCTGTTGCCACGGCGACCGCGCTCCGCGCCATGGCCTGATCTTCGGCGTTCAAGGTCGTGAGCGTCAGAACGGTGACGCGTAGCTGGAAATTGCGTTGCCCATCCATCGGGGCACCGCCCTCGCCCGACGCAGGGCTTTCTGCGGAGCCGGCTCCAGTGCCCTGATCGAGCGCCAGGGTCCGCACGTTGAATTGCAGGCCGGGCATCAACTTTGCGAGCGCTGCCTTGGCGCGCGCACTGTAATAGTTCTGTGCGGCGGTCTGCTCCTCAACCTCCGCAGTCGGTATCGCTTGCGTCGCGGGCGCTTGGCTGATGATACGCCCGTCACCATCAAGCACGACAACGTCGCCGAGCGGAAGGTCGGGCACCGCCGACGCGACCAGCTGCTGGATGCCTGCCACCCGGTCGGGCGTGAGCGGTTGCCCGAGCTTCGTGAGCACCTCGACGGCTGCCTTAGGCGTCGAGCGATTGCCACGAAACAGTGATCGCTCCGGAATCGCCAGATGGATGCGTGCGGTTTCGATCCCGTCCATCATCATGATGGTCCGTGCCAGCTCACCCTGCAACGCGCGCTGGTAATTGATCTTCTGCGCGAAGTCGGTGAGTCCCATGTCCGATTTGTTGAACAGCTCGAAGCCGACCGAACCCTTCAGGGGAATATCCGAGCCCGCCACCGCGAGCCTGACATTGTCAGCCTGGTTCGACGGTACCAGGATCGTAGCGCCGTTGTCGGCCAATCGGTGGGAAATGCCCTTGGCATCCAGCTCGGCGACGATCGCCGACGCATCGGCCGGCTTCATGTCGGTATAGAGCACCGCATAGTCAGTACGCAGGAACAGATAATATCCCGCGAGCAAGGCAAGGCACAACGCGACAAACAGCACGACGAACACGCGCCGCTGGCTTGCGAAAATACCCGAGCGAGGAGTCGCCTGATCTGCCATGAATCGTCAGAGCTGCATGTTCATGAGTTCGCGATAGCCCTCGACCAGCCGCGAGCGCACCTGCATCGCCAGTTCGACCGACATCCGCGCTTCCTCGAGCGCATAGGTGACCTGGTGGACGGGTATCGTGTCATCCAGCGCGAACTGGCGGACGAGGCTGTCGGCGGTGGAGAGCTTTGCCTCGACCTGCTTCATGCCGGCCGCGAGGATGTCGCCAAAGCCGCTGGACTGGGCCGCTTGTACCGGCGGGGCAACGCCCAGCTGCAGGATGACGGGATCACCCGTCACCGCGCCGATCGCGGCGATCGCGCTCATGATTGCCGGCCCAGTTGCAGCGCCTGGGCAAACATCTGTCCGGCAATGTTCATCGCCGTCAGATTTGCCTCATAAGCGCGCGAGGTCCTGATCAGCAGCGTCATCTCGCTCGCGTGATCGATCGACGGGTGGCTGACGAAGCCACCCTTGTCCGCCTCGGGGTCGGTGGGATCATAGACCCGGCGAACGCCGTTCTCGATCGGCTCCAGACCAAGCACCGCGACGCCTTCCGGTCCTTCGGCTGCCGGCCCCTTCGCGATCATGTCGGCGAAGCTCATCTTCGCGCCCGATATCAGCCGCATCGCCTGGAACGGCGCGCCGGATACCGTCTTGCTGGTGTTCAGGTTCGCCAGATTCTGGGCAATGACCTGCAGCCGTTGCCATTCGACATCAAGGCCGGTGCGGCTGATCTGCATGGGGCTCATCGTCATTGCTGCCCACCCTGGATCGCGATCCGCTCGATCTGCATTTCGCGGCCGAGCAGATTGAGCAGCGCGGAATAGCGCGATGCCGTCCCGGCCGCCGTCGCGAGTTCCAGGTCCAGTCTCGGCTCGTCGCCGAACGCGGATTGGGTCGCTGCGGTGATCGACAGGGGCAGGTTGCGAACTGCTTCGGAGCCTTTGGCGGCCGCCGCCCGGAGGCTCGCCTCAAAGCTGACCTGCATCGGCCGGTAATTCCTGCCATTTGCGTTGGCGATATTCTGCGCCGTCGCTTCCGCGCGAAGCGCAAGGCCGTCCAGCGCCTTGTTGATGATGACCGAGGAGATCGCGTCCACCTAATCCGCTCCCTATTGTACAATGATATCGGCGTGCAGCGCGCCGGCGGTCTTGATGGCCTGCAGGATGCTGATCATCCGGCGGGTATTGACGTGAGCGCGCGACAGGCCCTGGACCAGATCCGCAACCGTGGTGTTCGGGAAGCGGACGACCGTGTCGCCGACGCCGTCCTCGACATCCAGTTTGGTATTGGTGACGACCAGACTGCGCACATCGCTGGCGAAACCCGAGAAATAGCCGGGTTGCGACGCGATGTTCTCCGCCTTGATCGTGATCTTGATGTCACCTTGCGAGATCGCGACGCTCGATATCTGCACGTCGCCGCCTGCAACGATCGTGCCGGTGCGCTCGTTCACCACAACACGTGGCGCACTGTCCGGCCGGACCGAGATCGCCTCGATCTGCGCGAGGAAGGTCGTGAGCTGAGCCGGATCGCCTGCGTAGCGAACCTTCACTTCGTCGGCGCTCTTCGCGGTCGCCGAGCCGGCGCCGAACCGGTTGTTGATCGCGTCGGCGATACGCTGCGCCGTCCCGAAGCCCGGGTCGCTGAGCAGGAAGGACAATTGCCCGTCGGTCTTGAGGATATGCGCATCGACCGCGGTTTCGACCGTCGCGCCGCCCTGCAGCAGCGCGGTGGTCGGATAGTTGCGCTGCTGCTGGTTGAGCTCGCTTTCGAAGCTGTAGCCGCCAGCGACCAGGGCGCCCTGCGCCAGCGCATAGGGGCGCTGATCCGGTCCGAGCATCGGCGTCATCAGCAAGGTGCCGCCCGCAAGGCTGCGCGCGTCGCCGATCGACGAGATGGTCGCGTCGATCCGGTCGCCGACATTGGCGGAGGCCGGCAGGGTCGCGATCACCATCACCACAGCGACGTTGCGGCTGCTGATCTGATCGTCGGAAACCGTGGTGCCGAGACGGCTCAGCACGTTGCGCAGCGCCTGACGCGTCACGGCGCTACGCCGCGTATCGCCCGACCCGGCGAGCCCCGTCACCAGGCCGTAGCCGATCAGCGCATTCTCCCGCCAGCCATCGAAGCGGCCCAGGCCGCGCAAGGTCACGTCCTGTGCCGAGGCCGGCGCCACCAGGCTGGAGAGCAACGCAAACGCTATCAACGCACGTACAAACACCGGCATGTGCATCAGCCCAGTCCGAGGAAGCGGAAGACGCGGTTGATGATCCCGGGCTTCGCGCTGCGCGACACGAAGCCTCGCCCGTCATAGTCGATCTGGGCATCGGCGACGCGGCTGGACAATATCTGGTTGTCGCTGGTGATGTCGGCCTGACGGACACGGCCGCGCACCCCGATATCGCTGGTCTCGCCGTTGACGTGCATGCGCTGCCGGCCGGCGATGCGCAGGTCGCCATTGGGCAGGATCTCTTCGACGACGACGGTGATCTGCGTGACGAAGCGTTCGCTGCGCTGGACCTGCCCGCCGCCGGTATAGTTGCCGCCGACACGCAGGGCACCGGATTCATTGATCGATCCGGCAGTGAGGCCGCCGCTCAGATTGGTGCTCTTGCTCGAATCGCTCTTGGCGGAATTGGTCGCCTCGGCCGACTGATAGACGACGACGGTCAGCGCATCGCCGACCTGAGTCGCCCTGCGATCGGTGCTCATCGCGGCCCAGCCGTTCGGCTTGTACAGGTCCTCGGCCTGCGCGGCCTGCGCCACAAAAAGGGCGACAACTGCAACCAGCATGGCGCGCGCGATCATCGTCCGGTCCCGATGTCGGCCAGGCGGGCGGAATAGACCTGCCCGTCCTCGTCGCGGACGAACACCCTGCCGCCCCGGCTGGGCTGAATCGCGATCACGCTCCGTTCAATGCGCACCGGGCCTGCGGTGGAAACGAGCCTCAGCGTGGCGCCCTTGCGGATGCCGGTGGCGCGAATCACCGTGCGGCCGAGATAGGCGCCGGCATCGAGATCCTCCACGGCGACCGCAAGCGCGGTCGAGCGATCAAAGGCAAGCCGCACCGGCACCTGATCGCGGCACGGCACGGGCTCGACCGCATCAGGCTCGATCGTCGCGCCATGCGGCACCGGGCGGGTCAGCACATGACAGCCCGGCTGGCCGACCCCGCGCTGCGGTGTCGCGGCGCGATCGGGCACCGACACGGGCGCGGCAGACGTCAGCGTCAGCAAGGCGGCCATCACGATCACGTCGTTACCGCCGCAACCCGTTGGCGATCGCCATCATCTGGTCGGCCGCCTGCAGGATCTGGGCATTCGCGCCGTACGCGCGCTGGACCAGCATGAGCTGGACCATCTCGGTCGTCATCTCGACATTCGATCCTTCGATCCCGCCCTGGACGAGCATGCCGGTGCCGTCTTCGCCCGCCTGCGCATCGGCCAGGCGGGCCCCCTCGGCCGCGCGGTACAGGCCGCCGTCGAGCCGGGTCAGCGTCGTCGCGTCGTCGATCTTCACCAGGCCGATCTGGCCGAGCTCGACCGGCGTGGCGCCATCGCCGGTCACCGCGCGGACCATACCGTCCGATCCGATGGTCATGGACGTCGCGTCGTCGGGCACGGTGATCGACGCCTTGAGCGCAAGGCCGTTGGCCGCCGCGAGCAGGCCGTCCTCGCCGACCTTCAACGTGCCGCCACGCCACAACAATGTCTGACCGGACGGCCCCATCAGCTCGATAAAGCCATTACCGTCGATCGCGAGATCCATCGCATGGCCGGTCGTCTGGATCGGCCCGACCTCGTTCACCATCGCGGTGGAATCGACCATCACACCACCGCCGTCGAACGCCGCATCGGCAATATCGATGCTCGGCGTGTCCGTATCGGCGCGGCGCGCCAGCACCTCGGAGAAACGGATCTCCGAACGTTTGAACGAGGGCGTGTTGATGTTCGCCATGTTGCTGGCGATGATATCGAGCGCGCGCTGCTGCGATTGCAGGCCGACCGATCCGATATAGAAGGCCCCGTTCATCGGCCGCCCTGCCCGAACGCGGTGATCGCGCGGCCCAGCAGGTCGTCATAGGTCTGCACCAGACGGGCGCCGGTCTCGGCCTGGCGCAGCGACGCCATCATCGTTACCATCTCGTCGCCGACCGAGACGTTCGACGCCTCGATCATGCCCTGGCGCAGATGCGGCTCCGCCACTTCCTCGCCGACATTGCCCCCGAAACGGAACAGCGATCCGTCGAGCGGCTGCACCGCCGCCCCGTCGGACGGCGAGAACACGCCGATCCGGCCGACCGGGCGCTCGCCATCGAGCACGGTGCCGTCGGCGAGGATCTCCACCCCCGTTCCATCCAGCACGAGATCGCCGCCACCGGCCTGCTGCAGCGCATAGCCCTGCGGCGTCACCACGGTGCCGCCGGCCGCGAGCTTGAACTGGCCCTGGCGCGAATAGACGAGGTCGTCGCCGTTGCGCAGCTGGAAGAAGCCGTCGCTGCCGATCGCGAGGTCGAGCGGGTTGCCGGTGTTGCTCACCTTGCCCTGGGCGAGATCGGCCCGAACCCGCATCACCAGCGCGCCGACCGCGTCCCTGCCGCCATTGGCGACCAGGTCGGCAAAGCTCACCTGACGCTTGTATCCGGGAGTAGAAACATTTGATATATTAGACGAAACCACCTCAAGGCGCCTTTCGGACGCGCTCAAGATCGCCGTCGCCGACTCGATGAGTCCCGACATATTCCCCCCGATGCTGATGTCCCGTTATGGGACAGAAGGGGCCGGATCGGTCAAGCGGGGTAACGTTTACGTAAGGGCAGGATTTGACGGTCGAATCGCGGAATTAGGCCATTGCAAAGGCGGAAAAAAATTACATCCGATTTGGAGGTATCGCGAAACGGAGGGGTAAGGGGCGGGCAACCGTGCGCGAATCGATGCGGTCCGATGCGGTTAGCGGACCGAACCTGACAATATGGGCGTGGCGCGAATGTCCGGAGAGTCGTCCCCGGGAGGTGGCGCGTTTAAGGCGGGTTGTCGCACCTGGCCTGGTACCCACCGCAATGGCGGCTCGCCGCCGATCGGTCGCGAAAGATAGACAGCGATGAGAAACAGCGGCGCACCCGGGCGGATGCGCATGAAGGCTTATAGCGAACGGCCCGCGCGGTTGAATCAAGCGCGACACGGCGACGCCATTGGAAATGTCATGAGGGTAGCTGACATTTTCGAGCCGGCACCCGTGGCGCGGTGTATTTATATGTTATCTCAGATCCTTATGCCAATTGTGGAGACGGGGCGCGGCCGAGGCGCGCCTGACATTGTACAAGATCCCGTGCAGATTCGGTGCCATGGCCGCGGCAACGGATCCCGTCGGCGTGGTGGCGTAGCTATCCCGATCGGGCCGCATTCGCGGGGGAAGTAATGCTGTTGGATACTGCGCGGCACTGCCCAGTATTCGCGGAATTTCGCGACCCACTTGCGAGAGGGGCGGAATCGAGCGCTACTTGCGGCTTGCGCGGCGCCTGGCCTAAAACCTACTACAGATGTTGGAAGCGCAAGAAGCGCGGCGCGAACAGATCGCGCCCGGGCATTGCGCGGACACTTGCATGATTTCGCGACCCCTATCGGTTCTTCTATCGGCTTTACTGACGAATAGTCGCACCCGAAAAACTGTATTGCCATCAGGGCCCTCCGCTCCACCGGCATGCCGCGCCGGGGAAAGCAGGATATTTCAGCGCGAAGAGTCGTTGAATCGCCGGTGAGAGGCGCTGCCTGGTGACAGGCTCGCCGCCTTCAACGACTCTGATATCAGCCTAAACTTCGCGATAAAGGGGTTGTTGCACGTGTCACCGTTACCGAGCAGGTCACGGTAAAGCGCGTAGTCCGCGTCTTCGAAGAAGGTCTGGCCCCGCCGATTGCCGCGTTGCGTGATGTGGTGCGAAACACCGGGGATCACAACCCTTGCCAAGCGCGCCATATACCCCGGTAGCGAACATCGGCTAATTAGTAAACTGTCACCGTAACACCGTAACACTAATTCTGTCACCGTAATTCCGTTATCGTCACCGCAACTCCCCATCGATAGGAATTAAAGATTGCATGTTATCTATCAACATTCCATTGGCATCAAACTCCATTTTTAGAACTTTAAGAACGTACTTAGAAACAACGAGCAAATATTCCCAATCAAGATTTGAATCATTAGTCCTATAGACAAGATCAAGTCCTATGTGGAATTTATAATCTTCAAACATCAAGTTTCTATCATTTACCATATCGTGATCCGGAAAAAATGTGATCGCTACCCCGAAAGAGAAACACCTAAATCTCTTTGTCCATTCATCTGAGTCATCATCCAGATTGATCCCGACATTGCTACGGAGAAGATCCACAATCACTTCAAAATTCGTAGGTGCATTAAAGAATATATCGATGCTTCTACTCATAGATAGGTCCTTAGGCATTATTTGTATTTGCGAATTAGGTCAAAGCCATCACCAACAATACGGACGCTGTCCTATTACGGTGACAGTTTACTAATTAGCAGCTTTCGGCTTTGGCCCTCGCCGTTGCGGCGCGAGGGTTCTGCCGGTTTGCCGCTCGATCGTCTCGATCCAGGCCGAACCACCCAGCGGCCTGCCGGTGGTCTCGGACTGGCGCAACGCGGCATAAGCTGCGGCATCCTCATCCTCCCCGAGAAAGGCGCGGAAGTCTCCCGTACGATCGAGCACCGGGCGCACCTTGACGACACCATCGTCCCTACCCGCCAGATGGGCGGCGACGCTCGACCATCGCCAGTCCTCCGCCCTTTCGACCAGGCCGGCGCGAACGGGGTTCATCGCCACATAGCGGGCGGCATTGGCCAGATAGGCATCGTCCATCGCGACCGACCCGAACCGGCCCTGCCACAAATGCCCGGTCCAGCGATGCCGGGCGTTGATGATGCCGGTGTAGCGGCGATGCAATTCTGCGAAGGTCCGGCGCAGGCCATCCGGGTCCGACGGCGTCAGGATGACATGGACATGGTTGGGCATCAGGCAATAGGCCCAGACCTCAGCCCCGGCCTTGCCCGCCGCCTCGCCGAGCAGATCGCGGTAGAGCGCGTAGTCCGCGTCTTCGAAGAAGGTCTGGCCGCGCCGATTGCCGCGCTGCGTGATGTGGTGCGGAACACCGGGGATCACAACTCTTGCCAAGCGCGCCATATGCCACGGTAGCGAATGTCGGATAATTAGTAAACTGTCACCGTAACCTCCGACCGCTCGATCATCTGCTCAAGATCTGCTTCCGCTAGCCCGGACCAAGCCGGATTCTCGGAACGAAGGGCGACGATAAGAGCGCTAACGGATACCCAACCGGCATCGTCCAGCTCCAATTCGTAAAGCCACGGCTCGTGGCGAAGGGCATGAGAGACCGCCCGACTAAGTTCGCCATACTGCAATGCTCTAATTCTCCAACTCTCCTGCCTCCGATCTGGCAGCCTCCAGCCATTCATTGAACGACGGATAGCGTTCGCGTTCCTCCCACCCCGGGGCAGCGAAGTCGTGTATGATCTGAACTGAGCCGGGCGATGTGCGCTCCCAACAAGCAACATCATCACTATCGAGACGGCGAGCAAACGGCACCAAATCTCGATCAGGGAACCTCTTTTTTAGGCCTTCAAGCCGGACAATTAGCCATGTCCCGCTTAAAATTTGCCAAGGCCCCACGTCACACACGCCAGCTTCTACCGCACTAATAAATTCTCCTGGATAAGAAAACCAGCTCGGTAGCTGCTCTTCCGGTATAAATGCGTCGTTCATTAGTGAGCTGATCCAGTAAAAGGAGATCCATACGGATATCTGTTTCGGAAAGAAGAGCTTTGGTTCCCGATTCTGTTCATCACTGCATCCCCATAGGTCTGAGGAATTTCACCACGTCGACCTACGAAACGCGACACGAAATCCACATCGTTAGGAAGTGGATCAGAGAAGTCGAATACCCGAGCCTGGACGTTCACGCCAGCCCGCTGAGCGGCCAAAATTCGCGTGTTGTCCAGTGTAGTTAGAGCTCCATCGGGCATGCGCACGACGTCAAGGAGCCTATCTGGTTCAACCAGAAACCCATTCTTCTGCATGCTCTCGACAAGCGCCGGTAGCGTCGCACCCTGTTGTTTTACGGTGGTCTGCGAAAAGCGAATGGTCATCGGATCAAGCTCGGTCAACCCGAGCCCGCGCACGCCTGCGCTCTCTGCGGCAACAGCATCGATACCAGCGACAACCCTGCGACCAACCGCGAACTCTCCCAAACCTCCGGCCGCCGTTGTGGCCACAGCAAACAGGCCATGGCCCCCGACCCTGCCCAGCATTTCCTGACGCTGACCTGCGTCGGCGCGGTTATAGGCGTCAACCCATGCATCAGTGCGCTCGCTGAGCGAAACGCCCATATCGAAACCGATTCGTGTGGGACTTCCTCCGCGCTCCCCTACATATTTTGCGATTCCTATCGTGCTTGCAGAGAACGCTTGAGCGTCGGGCGAAAATATATTGCCCCGCATGAGATCATTCGCACCGTTCAGAGAGTGGATCGCGTCCGCGATGTCAGATTTGAGCGCTCCTCCGACGCCCTTTGCGACGCGCCTCGGAACATAACGATCAGCGAGCGATTCGCCAATCGGACCTCCAAAAAAATGTCCAAGAGTCTTGATCGTCTCACGGCCGATATTTTCGTCGCTCGTCGCTTCAGCGATACTGGCGGTGAGCGCGTCATATCCGTGTCGGATCCCGTCGCCAACGGCCCTGGCCGTGCGCATGGCGGTGACCACGATATCGCGGCCCTCTTCCGTTACATACGAAAATTCCGCCTCTACCCTCCGAACAGCGGCATGATAGGTTTCGACAATAGTGTAGTCGCTGCCCGGAACCTTCTGCCTGCCAACCCAGGTAGCGAACTCAGCCCATTTTTCGCTGACCAAGGATGTAAAACTCGCTGGGATAAGGCGCGCGGGGCCGTCTACCAGGACGCCATCGAACAACGAATCGAGATTGAGTTGCGGCGCTTGCCCGGTCCTCATCGCTGCCTTGAAGTCTGCCCGGTTGCTATCGAACCTCGATGCCCAGAAATCATCATCGGTAAGGCGGGATCGAACCGCGTCCGCCGAGGCCACTTTTCCGTCGGGCAGCGTGCCAGCGGGTGCCGACACACTGGTGCCAAGAATATCGCGTTCGGCTTGTGTGCGAGCCCGTGCCAAATTTGTGAGCTGTGCCGCGCTACTTATGCTGTCGATTATCACATTGCCGATCGTGGAACCGATCACGTCCGGCAAGGCGGCCATGACGTTATCCCCAAAATCGGTGCCGTTTATCAGGCTGCGCGTCGCGCCACCCGCTATTGCGCCGGCTGCACCAGAAATGGTTTGGTTCGCGTAATATCTGACATCGTGGGGAGCGTTCGTGCTTGCTACCGCGCCACCGGATGTTAGGGAGCGACTGACAATATTGATAGTACCGCCAACTACTCCGGCGACTGCGACCCCGGCCCAGTCGAAGTTCCTTTGCAAGCGGGTCGCGACCGCAACCCCCTGCGTGGCGACATTCCCCACCACGGCTCTACCGATCGCGGAAGTCACCGAACCG
Source organism: Sphingomonas sp. GW821-FHT10F11 (assembly GCF_058809095.1). Classification (NCBI taxonomy): domain Bacteria; kingdom Pseudomonadati; phylum Pseudomonadota; class Alphaproteobacteria; order Sphingomonadales; family Sphingomonadaceae; genus Sphingomonas; species Sphingomonas sp. GW821-FHT10F11. The sequence goes on along the minus strand of NZ_JBXASH010000003.1, from coordinate 255,878 downwards.
AGTCCGGTGGTAGCCTTGCCGGTTACAGCGGAGATTCCATTGATCCCTTTAATCAAGCTGGATGCGCCACCAATCGCCCCGCTGATTCCGGCGAGTGCGACTCCTTTCCAGCTAAACTTGTCCTGAATGCCAGTGGCGACGCCAATGCCCTGGCTGACGATCGAACCGGCGACTGCCCCGATAGCGCCAAACGCCGCCAGGCCAAAAGTCGTGGCACTTACCGTGACCGCCGCCGCCCCAGCACCGACAGTGACCGTGCCCCCAAGGGCTACAGACATTCCCTGAAGAAGCGTCATCCCCGGCGTTGTCGCCGCCGCTGCAGCCCCCGCCGTCACGGCCGTTACCGCTATGGCAATGACAATCAGCAGGATCATCCCGAACACGCCGCAATTCTTGTTCTTCTTCGGCGCGGAGGGCGCGGTCGGCGACAGATCGCCCTGGGCGACGCTCGGATCGTAGGGCCGGAAGGTCGAGTCGCTGTTGCTGCTCGAGCGGACGCCGGCCGGCACGATCAGGCTCATGCCGGCGATGAGCGTCTCGGAGCCGGTCAGGCCATTGGCCTGGGCCAGCTTGTACCACAGGCTCGCATCGCCCCAGAGCTGGGTCGCGATGCTCGACAGCGTGTCGCCCGTGTTGACCGAGTAGCGGCTCGCCGCCTGTGCATAGTCGAGCCCGTTGATCGGATCATAGCTCTGGTCGAAATCGGCGTAGGGCACGCTGGTCGCCGAGCCGCCCGCGAACGGGCCGGTGCCCGGCACGCCGGTGCGCTGGGCATTGGCGGCGACATAATCGACGCTCGAGGAGCCGTTGTTCGAGATGTCGCCGATACGCTGGCCGTTGAAATAATAATGCAGCTGCCGCGGATCGCCGGTGCCCAGGCTGTCCGATTCGTCGCGCGAGAGGATCTGCCCCTCGGCATTGTTGACGAAGCTCACCGTCCGGCTGCGTCCGTCCTGGATATAGACCGACTGGAGATGGCCGGCATCGTCGTAATAATAGCTGGAATTGTTGGTCGTGCCCGGGCTGGCGATATTGGGGGTGAAGGTGACATGGCTCGCCTGGGCGCTGTCCCACCAGACCAATGTCGTCTTGGTGTCGGTGGTCGGCTGCGATACGCCGCCCTTGGTGGTGGTGGTGCGGCTATGGACGAGCGAGCCGCCCTGATAGGCGCCGGTCCAGACGCCCGAGCCCGCATAGGTCTCCGCGCGGTAATCATAGGTCGTGACGGAGTGATAGCTGCCGTCCGAGCGCACCGTGTCGGTGGTCTGGCTGGTCAGCGCGTTCAGATAATCATAGGTCGAGGTCGAACTGTAATTGGGCGCGGTATAGCTGGTCGTCCGGCCCATCGCGTCGCGGACATAGGTGCCGGTCGTGCCCGCCCCGCTCATCTCGCCGCCGACGACCGACGAGCCCGATCCGTGGCCGACCTGCGTCGCGGTCGTGACACCCATCAACTGACCGTCGGCCCGGTAGGTGTACGTATCCTGATAGGTGCCCTGGAATGTCGTCGAATATGGAAGCCAGATCGTGTCGACCGGATCGCCCCATTCACCCTCTTCGTCGGCGTACCAGTAATAGGAGGTATCGCCCTTCCCATGGGCCTGCCAGCCCGACCAGTTCAGCGTCGTCGTGCCGGTCGCGGTCGCCCGTCTGCCGGCCTGGTCGTAAGTGATGTCGATGCCGGTCGCACCGCGCGTGATCGCGCCGGTCGTGCCGCGGGTGCCGGTGAAAGTGCCCATGGTGGTGACGAACCGGTCCATGCTGTCATAGCGGTACCAGTAATCCTGGGTCGTCGCGGTCCCGGCGACGTTGCCCTGCGCATCGAGCGCGCGATAGCTTGCACCCATGTGCCGGACATTGCCGACCGCGTCATATTCATAGACGATCGAGGCGGGTGCGCTGCCGCTGGCGCCGCTATCGGTGAAGCTCACCATCCGGTTCATCGCATCCCAGACGACCGTCGCATCCTGGTGGGAGGTGGTATAGGCATAAGCGATGCCGTCGTAATAATCATACCAATAGCCGGTGACGGCATGGTTCTCACGCGTGCGGTTGCCGTCCACGTCGTAGGAGTAGAGCGAGGTCGCTGTTTCGCTCGAATAGCCGTTGTCGGTGCCCGTCACGATCTTCGCCAGACGGCCGCTATTGTAATAGCTATAGGCGATGTTCGCGCCGGCATTGTTGGTCTGCGCCGTCAGGCGGCCGGCATAGTCATAGACATAGCTGAAGACATGCCCGCCGAAATCGGTCCGGGCGAGGACATGCCCGAAATAATCGTCATTCTCGGTCGCGGTGAGGCCGGCGGTGTTGACAGTAGTCTTGGTCCAATAACCAGCGCCGCCGTTCGCGACCCATGCATAGCCATAGGTGGTCGTTGCCGCGTCCGGCGAGCCGGACGAGATGACCTGGGAGATGACCCGGCCCTGTCCGTCATAATTGGTCAGGTCGAGGATCGTCGGGCTGGCGGGGTTCGTATTGAACTGGCTGTTCCAGTGCCGGGTGCGCTGGCCGAGTTCGTCATAGCCATAATAGTCGGTGAGCAGGCCGCCGCGATGCGCGACGGTGAGCAGGTTGCGATTCAGATCATAGGTGTGCGTCTCGGCATTGCCGAACTCGTCGGTCAGGGTGCGTGCATTGCCGAACACGTCATAGGCGGTAAGGGCGCTCCAGCCGTCCGCGTGAGTATCCGTGACGACCAGCGCGGCATTGCCGCCATAGCCGGTCCCGGCGAGCAGCACGCGCCGGCTGGTGTGGTCGTTCGCGTCCTTCACCGCCACCAGGCGACCGGAGATATCGTAATAATTGTCCTCGGTCGGGCGGACCGAGCTGATCCCGCCATTCTCAGCGGTGACGCTGACGGTCGGGTTCTCCTTTTTGATGACCCGGCCCATGGTATTGTAGGTGTAGTTGGTGACGTTGCCGCGCGCGTCCGTTTCGCTCGCCACCTCGCCGAATGCGTTGTAGCCGCGCTGGTGACGGATCAGCGCCGTGTCATAGATCGCCGGGTTGGATGCGTTGGGGTTGGTCTCGCGGAACGATTCGCGCGTGTCGATATCCTGGTTGCGCTTGTCGAACACGTCGAGCGTGACGACCGCACCCGTCACGGCGATGCTGCCCGCCGCCGACGCGCCGTTATTGGTGACGAGATTGAGCGCGGCATCGAGCGTGTAGGTCGCGAGGTTGACGCCGCCCGACGAGGCGATCGTCAGGGTCGCGTTGCCGCCCTTGTCGTAGAGATAGATGCGCGCGCTGCCGTCGCCCGAGTTCGACCGCCAGACATGGCCGGCCGCATCATAATCATAGGTTTCCTGCCACTGGCCGTTCATGCCGCGCGCGGTGACATCGCCATAGGCATTGTACTGGATCTGGTTGGTGTCGGCGTCGAAGATCCAGGTGGAGGCGCCGACCGCCTTGTGCGCGAGGGTCTGGTACGTCAGCCGCCCGGCCGCATCATAGCGATAGTTGATCGTCTCGTTGAACGCGGCGCCGCTTCCCGGCGTGCGGGTATAGCTTTCGCCGAGGGTGCGACCGGCAGCGTCATAGGCATAGCTGCGGGTTTTCCCCAGCGCATCGGTTACCGACGCGAGGCGCCCGCCGATATCATAAACATAGGTGGTGCCATGCTGTTCGCCGCCGGAATGGCCAAGCGCATCGCTGACGGTGACGCTCAGGACATTGTTCAGGCCGTCATAGGTATAGGTGGTCAGCCGGGCGACTGCCTGCGCGCTCTGATTATTGTAGCTGGGATCGGTCTGGGTGAGGGTGCGGCCGATCGCGTCATAGCCATAGGTCGTCGTGTCGCCGTTCGCCTCGCGCTTGGTCAGCACTTCACCGAGGCCGTTATAGGTATAGACGATCTGGGAGTCCTGCAGCGAGGTCGTCGGCGTCCCGCTGGTGTTGGCCAGGGTGACGACGCCGACGCGCGTCTCGGTCAACCGGCGTGCGGCGAGATCATAGGTGAAGGTCGTGGTGCGGTCAGACGTTGCGTTGGTGCCGGCGAGTGTCTGGAGCGCGGCAACGGTGCTCGTCGTCGTGAAGGCGCCGGTGATCTTGTTGGCGTAGCGTGTCTCGCTGGTAACGTTGCCGTTCGCATCGCGCACCCAGGTCGTCAGGTAATTCTCCTGATCGACCTGGGCGAGTTGCTGGCCGAGCTTGTTGTAGAAGGACCAGGTCTTGTTGCCGCGCCCGTCGGTCTGGGTGACGATGTTGCCGGCGGCGTCATATTCGTTGGTCGCGACGGCGGCATCGGTCGTGACGACATAGCTGGTGCCGTTATAGCTGCCCATCTTGATCGCCGGACCGGTCGTCGTGGCCAGCCGGTTGTTCCTGTCATAGGCATAGGTCGTGGTGCGGGCGTTGGTCGGGGAGACCGGCGCCGGCGGTGTCCCGCCCGGACCGGTCGGCGTCACCGCGTCGCCATAGACGGTGGCGGTGAGCGTGTTGCCGTTGGCGTCATAGGTCCATTTGCTCATCGTGCCGAGCGGGTCGATCTCGGCGATCTTGCGGTCGGCATCGTCATAATAGGCCCAGGTCACGGCCCCGCCGCTGCCGCCGACCTGAGCGGTCACCGACTTGATGACGTTGCCGCGACGATCATAGGTCAGGACGTCGACCGGCGTGACAAGCGACGTCGAGGACAGGTCGCTCGTGCTGACCGTGACCTGGTCATGCGTGGTCGTCGTCAGCCGGTCGAGCTTGTCATAGGCATAGCCGGTGGTGCGCGGCTTGGCCGTGCCGCTCGCTTCGACCATCTGGGTCAGGTTGCCGCGCGCGTCGTACGCATAGGTGTTGGTGATCGTGCTGCCCGCCGCGACCTGGATGACCTCGCTCAGCAGCAGGCCGCGCTTGTCGAAGCTGTTGGTGGTGAGCCCGCCAAGCTTGTTGGTGACGCTGGTCCGGTCGCCAAAGGCGTTGTAGCCATAGCCCTCGGTGATGTTGTGCGACGGCGTGGTATCGATGACCTGGGCCGTCGTCAGCACGCGGTCGAGCTTGTCATAGGTGAAGGTCGAGACCGCGTCCGACGCGGGCGTGGACACGATGGTGGGCGGCGCACCGATCGCCGGCGTACCGGTCGGCTTGACCGCGTAGCGGGTGACCGACGCCGTCTGGCCGGTAAAGGTGTAGCTGGTCGCGGTGGCATAGCCTTCCGGATCGACCTGCAGGACCAGCTGGTTGTGCGCGTCGTAATAGAAATAGCCGCTATTGCCGCGCGGATCGACGATCTTCACCAGGTTGCCGAACGCGTCGTAGCTGTTGGTGGTCGTCGCCGTGGTGGAGGCGGTAAGTGCCACAGTGGTCGTCAGGACATTGCCGACGGCATCATAGGTGTAGATCGTCCCGTATGTCGCGTAGACAGTGTCGATCTGCGTCTGGGTCGGACTGCCGCCCAGCGCGACCAGCGCTGCGCTGCCGTTACCGCCGAGCATGCCGAGCACCCGGCCGAGCGAATCATACCGATAGGTCGTTGTTGCCGCCTCGCTCTGGCCATAGCCGCGCGTCTCGGTGAGCACGCGGCCGAGCGCGTCATAGGTGTTGGTCGTGACGCTCTCGTCGGCCGTGCCATAGGCGACCGCCGTGCTCAGCGCCTGGCCGAGCTGGTTGAGCGTCATGACGGTGCGCGTGCCTTCGGGGTCGATCGTCTCGGTCAGCCGGCCCGCGCTGTCATATTTGAACTCGGTTACCGCCGCAGGGGCGGTCGGGGTCGCGGCGACATTGGTGATCGCCTGCGCCAGTGTCGTAGTGTCGGTGAACGCTGCGAACCCGCCGGTGCCGTTGAAGCGGTCGGCATAACGGGTCTTGGTGCGCAGGCTGCCGGCGGCGTTGTAGCTATATTGGGTGACATAGCCTTCGGCATCGACGTCGAAGCGCAACTGGCCGTTCTTGTCGTAGACCGCGCGCGAGATCCGGTCGTTGGTCGTGTTGCCGTTGCTGGCGAGCCACGTCGCCATCGCGGCATCGGTGGGGTCACCGGCGGTGGCGTAGTTCGCCGCCACACGCTGCTGCTTCACGACATTGCCTTGGGCGTCGTAGCTATAGGCGGTGACATTGCCGAGCGCGTCGATCGTGAAGCTGCGCTGATTATCGGCAGTGTAGACGTTGCGGGTGATCGGCGAGGCGGCGAGTGCCGGGGCGCTCATCCCGGCGATCTGAGTGGCGATGGTCGCCATGGTGTATGTCGGCGCCGAGGCGATCGCGGTGGAATAGGCGATGCTGCGGATGGCGTTGCCGGCGGCGTCATAGACGAACTCGGTCAGGAAGTTCGCGGCATCGACGCTGAAGCGAAGCTGGCCGTTCGCGTCATAGACCGAGCGGGTCAGCTGGTCGTTGCTCAAGGGGGCGACGCGCGCAGCAAGGGCAGCGGTAATCGCGGCGGTGGTGGTGACGGTCGCGAGTCCGGCGAGCGAGATCGGGCTCGCATAGGACTGGCTCAGGATCACCCGGCCATCGGCGTCATAGCTGTTCCGGGTGATGCCGCCGAGTGCGTCGACCGTGTAGATCAGCCGGTCGTTGCCATCATAGGTATAGCGCGTGATCTGGCTCATCACGTCCTGGACGGCCGCCAGGTTGCCGCGCTTGTCGTAGCTGTAGGTCGTGGTGTGGCTGAGCGCGTCGACCACGGTCTTGAGCCGCCCGTTGCGGTCATAGCTGCTGGTCGTGACCTGGCTCGCGGGATTGGTCAGCGAGACGACCCGGCCGAACGCATCATAGCCATAGGTCGTGGTGAGCGCCTTGCCCCCGCCAACCGAATCCACCACCTGAGTCTTCAGCAGGCCGCGCCGGTCATAGGTGCGGGTGGTCTGGATCGTGGTTGCCGGGCCGGTCTCGAGCGGATCGACCTCGGTCACGATGTCGCCGAACGCATTGAGCGTATAGCTGACGACCGCACCCAGCGCGTCGGTCGAGCCGAGGAGGCGGCCGACCTTGTCATAGAGGAAGCTCGTCGTCGCATCGCGCGCGGCGTCCGCGGTGAAGGTCGGTTGCGTCGTCGTGGTGACGCTGCCGGCATTGTTCGCCTTGTTGTACCAGCGCTTGACCGAGGCGAGTTCACCAAACACCGTGTAGCTGCTCTGCGTGCCGTACTGCCCGGCATCATAGCTGAGCGTGACGCGGCCGAGCGTGTCGTAATAGCTGTAGCTGACGCTGCCGCGCTCGTCGGTGGCCTTCACCGCCTCGCCGAACGCGTTGTACTGGTAGGCGACCGCGCCGGAGAGCGGGTTCGTCTCGGTCAGCACCTGCCCCAGCCGATCATAGGTGCGGGTGGTGACGGCAGCGGCCGGATCGGTGACGGTCAGGACATTGCCCAGCCCGTCATAGGTGAAGCGCGTGATCGCGACCTCGGCCGTGCCATAGGCGTCGTACCGGGTGACGACGCGCCCGGCATTGTCATATTCATAGACCGTCTTGGCTTCGTCGCTCGTCCCGGTCGCAACCGTGGTCCAGAGCAGCGTGCCGTTCGTATTGTAGACATAGCCGGTGATGACGCCTTCACCGTCCGTCCGGGTGGCGACGCGGCCGTCCATATCATAGCTGGTCGCGGTGGTGGCATAGGTGCCGGTCGCAAGGGTCGCGATATTGGCAATCGTGGTGCTGTCGGTGGCCGTGACGGCCGTGTCCCAACGCACCGCGCCGGTCCCCCGGCCCTCCGCGTCATAATCGAACCGGGTGACATACCCTTCCGCATCGACTGAGTAGCGGAGTTCGCCACGCGCCGTGTAATAGTTGCGGGTGATGCGGTCAGCGGTGGCGCTGGCATTGGCGGTCTGCCAGGAGGCCATCGTCGCAAGATCGGGCAGGGTCGCGGTCGACCGCGTGGTGGCGAACCGGACGCTCTTGGTGACCCGGCCGAGATTGTCGTAGCTGAATCCGGTGACCGCGCCGGTGGCGTCGATCGCATAGGCCAGCCGGTTCGATGTGTCGTAGACGGCCCAGCTCTTGCGATTGTCGGGATTGCTCGCAAGCGCCGCCACAGCCGCCTTGACGGTCGCGAGCTTGTAATCGCTGAGCGCACCGATCGTGCCCGCATATTGGATCGTCTGCCGGACGACGCCGATCGCGCCGCCGGCGACACCGGAATCATAGACATATTCGGTGACCTGATTCAGGCCATCGATCTGGAAACGAAGATATCCCTGCCCGTCATAGACGTAGCGCATGGTGCGGTCCGCCGGATTGACAGTAGCGGTGACCGACGAGACAAGGTCGTTGAAAATACCTGTAGCGCGCAAGCCAGCCGTGGTGATCGTCGCAAACGCCGTCTCGACGACCTTGCGGCCGGCGGCGTCGTAGGTGATCCGGCTGAGATAGCCCTCACCATCCAGAACGCCGATCAACCGGCCGGATTTGTCGTAGAAGTTGCGCGCGACACTGTCGTTCGCAGAGTTCGCTGTCGGCAGCACCGCGCTCGTCGGCGGTGTCGCCTTGATGGTCGTGATCTGGGTCGAGGTCAGCTTGTTATAGTAGTTGACCGTTCCGACCAGGCGGCTCTCCCCGTCATATTGATAGGTGGTGACGCCACCATCGCCGTTGATCGCCTCCACGACGCGCCCCTCCGCGTCGTAGACCGTCCAGGTCCACAGATCCGCCGTAGTCGCAGCTGGCCGGAGCGTCGACATCTCGATATTCGACAGAGGATTCTGCAGCGTCGTGAGCTGGGTTGAGGTGATCGCGGTGGAATAGCGGATCGTCGCGACCAGCCGGTCATTCGCGTCGTAGCGATATTCGATCAGGTTCCCGTAGTGATCGACATCGGCCACCTTCCTGCCAGTCTTGTCATAGACCACATAGTTGTTGTGGTTGGTCGCGTCCGTCGTGATCCGCAGCTGGCCGCGCTGATCATGGGCACGATAGCCCGTACCACCGGTGACGTTGCTGCCAGAATCGGTGAAGGAAACCAGCTCGCCGGCCTTGTTGTAGACCGATGTCTGGACATAGCCGTTGGTAAGCGTCACGACCGTCTGCATCGCGGAATCGTTGAAGACGACGCTGGTCGTGTTGCCGTTCAGGTCGGTCGATGCCGTGAGCCGTCCCAGGCCGTCATAGACGAAGGTTTCGGTGTTGAGTCCCGTGGTCGTCCGGCTGAGCAGCTGCCCGGCCTGGTCGTAGACATAGGCGGTGCGGCCGGTATCGGTACTCGCATCGATTGCTGTGAACGCGACGTCGAAGGACGCACCACTCGATTGCACCGTGCAGTCGAAATAGAAGGTACCCGTCGCCCCCGCGACCGTGCGAAGGCTGCCTGCGGCGATCGCCGCATCCAGCGTCGCCCCCTTGTAATAATTGATGGTGGTCCCGGTTCGGACCAGCCAGAACGTATCGCCAACGGCAAATGACGGACTGAGCAGAAGCGCGTTGCCGCTATCTGCGCTGTTTACGTTGAAGCCCTGGAAATAGAAGGCGTATTGAAGGCTAGCGTTCGATGTCGAGCTGCTCGGGTTTTGCGACACCCCGACCATGAGATTGGCGTTGGTCTGATTTGGCTTTATCTGGAGGACGAAATCCCCGCTTGCGCCCATGGTTGATGAGGCATCGGCGTCAAACGCGGTAGTGCCGCTTGTTTTGGTAATCCGGGTCAGGCCACTCGGTTGAGGGCTTGCGGTCGTGCCGGTTCCAGCCTGGATTCCAGCGGGATCAGACATGAACGCGACGTCGAAGGACGCACCACTCGATTGCACCGTGCAGTCGAAATAGAAGGTACCCGTCGCCCCCGCGACCGTGCGAAGGCTGCCTGCGGCGATCGCCGCATCCAGCGTCGCCCCCTTGTAATAATTGATGGTGGTCCCGGTTCGGACCAGCCAGAACGTATCGCCAACGGCAAATGACGGACTGAGCAGAAGCGCGTTGCCGCTATCTGCGCTGTTTACGTTGAAGCCCTGGAAATAGAAGGCGTATTGAAGGCTAGCGTTCGATGTCGAGCTGCTCGGGTTTTGCGACACCCCGACCATGAGATTGGCGTTGGTCTGATTTGGCTTTATCTGGAGGACGAAATCCCCGCTTGCGCCCATGGTTGATGAGGCATCGGCGTCAAACGCGGTAGTGCCGCTTGTTTTGGTAATCCGGGTCAGGCCACTCGGTTGAGGGCTTGCGGTCGTGCCGGTTCCAGCCTGGATTGCGGAGACGTCTCCTGGAACGGTTCCGCCCATTGACAGGACACCATAGCTGGTAGTGCTGGTTGGATCTCCCCGCAGATTATATGCGGTATCCGCGCGATCCACCGTGCTGCGATCCGCCAACGCCATCACCCACGCGTTGAGGGATGCCTCCGAGACGGGCTGGGTGCTTGTATATCCCGAAAGACCAAATTTTTGATCGGTATAGACGAGCTGCGACACCTGCCGCCCAAGCGAATCGTAGCGATATTCGGTCACCTCCCCCTCTGCCGAAACCGCATATCGCAGGAGACTATTCGAGTCGTACGCATAGCGGGCGGTGTGGCTAACGCTCGCCCCGCTGGCATCCGAGCCCGCACGCGTCTCCGTGAACAGTTCGTTCTTCGCGCCGTAGGTGCGCGTGACGACATTGCCGAGGCGATCGGTCGAGGTCAGCATGTTTCCCGACGCGTCGTACGTGAAGGTGGAAGCGACACCGAGCGCATCGGTCGTCGTCAGGACATTGCCGCTACCGTCATAGCTGAACTGCACCACCTGCGCCGCCGCGCCACTATAAGCCGGGGGCGCGGTGACCTTTTTCAGCGACCCGTCGGCATTGTACTCGAGCGTGGTCACCTGCATCAGAGGATCGGTGATCGTCGTCGAGCCGGCGCCGTACACGATCGACGTTTCGCGCGTGACGCTGCCCGTGACCGCCTGCGTAAGCTTGATGACTCGGCCCGCCCCGTCATAGTCGACAGAGATCGACGAACCGTCGGTCTGGGCGATCGTTGCAACTTGGGTGAAGCCAAGGGTTCCGGCCGTAGCCGACTTGTAGGTGTAGGTCGTCACGTAGGTCTTGCCGTCGGCGATGACATTGTCACCGGGCGACAGATCGACCGTTACCGTCGTCAGCCGGTTGTATGCGTCATAGCCATAGCGAGTCCGGGTAAGCGTCTGGTTCGCAGCACCCGTGGCCAGATTGGTGTAGCTGGTCACGATCTGACTGATATGGCCGCCCGACCAGCTATATTGCTCGTAGCTGCCGTCCTGCGTCGTCACCCTGTCCAGGACTGCGCCGGCATAAGTGAAAGTGAGCTTCTGACCGATCGTGTTGGCCAACTCGGTGATCCGCCAGTTGGCGCCGTTGTTATAATAATATTGGGTGAGTGGAGCGCCGCTGTTCGACCACGTCCAGACGCCACCCGCATAGGTCAGGTTGTCGGCGCTGGCGGTACCTGAGTCGATGATATATTTGGACGTTCCAGTGTCCCAGGTGTAGATGCTGCTGGTGCCGTCCGCCTTGATACGCGTGATCGTGCTGCCGGTCGTGTTGACGGTGCCAGTGAGGCCGTAGACGCCGTGCGCTGCGTATTTCTCGGTGAACTGGCTGGCGCCGTCAGTCCAGGTCCACACCCCGCTCGCATAACTCAGCTTGTCATAAGCGCCGTCGCCATCGGTCGCGACATAGGCGGACGCGGTAGCGTTCCAAATATAGGTGACGTCGGACCCGTCACCCGAGGTGCGCTTGATCGTGCTCCCCACCGCATTGAGCGTGCCGGTCAGGCCGTGAATGCCGCGCGTGGTGCCCTGGCGCCAATGGTCGTTGTTGTCGCCGTCCCCAACATCCTCCAGGCTGTTGTACGTCCGCCCAATCGGCGAATCCGGCCCCAGCCCCACCAGGAACTCGTCGCGCTGGCCAATCAGCAGGTTACCGGTCGCCGCGTTCAGCGAGACCTGCTCGTTGTTGCGCCCCAGCGAGCCCGATCCGAGCAGGCCCGAGGATCCCAGAGTTGTAGCCGATCCACGCTCGAAACCAGCGCCGAGCCCTGTGAAAATCGAAACCATGTCGCCCCCATCCGTCACACGCAGCCCCATCGAACGCGGCACCTCCGCGAGGCTCGATGAAGGGTGATCAGGAGATCCGTCCGATAGTTTAGCTCTTTTTGGATAGGGCATTGCCCCGCCGCGCAGGCGGTCGACCCAACGCCTTGAAGCAGGCGGCATGTAGTAAATCTCGCGCGGAGTGCCTCAAACGCCGTGCTGCTGCGTACTGCCTAGGCAGCGACGGATAGGTCCGGATGGCCAACTCCGCGCGGGGTACCTGGGTTTTAGCGGTTTTTGGCTAGTGCGGGAACCCCCGCCTGGGAGAATGGTGGACAGGGCTGGATTCGAACCAGCGTACGCTTGCACGGGCAGATTTACAGTCTGCTGCCTTTAACCACTCGGCCACCTGTCCACTGGGCCGCTCAAAAGCGAGGCGGTCCCATGCCGACCGAAACCCATGCTGTCAACGCCCGAAAGACCTTATGGGCGGGGCCTTGCGCGGGGCGACGGCGACGAATAGGCCTCGCAACAATCTTTCAACGTCTCCGGGGGTTCCAATGCGTCGTTCGCTCCTGCTCGCCACCGCCATGCTCGCCATCGCCTCTCCCGCCTTTCCGCAGGCAGTCGACCGCGGCCAGGTGAATCGGATCATCGACGAGGGCACGACTCGCAGCCAGGTGATGCTGACCGCCGAGCATCTGTCCGACGTGATCGGCGCGCGCCTGACCAACTCGCCCTCGATGCGCCAGGCCGAGACCTGGACCCAGGCGAAGTTCAGCGAATGGGGCCTGAAGAACGTCCACAAGGAAGGCTATGAGTTCGGCCGCGGCTGGTGGATCAACAGCTCGAGCGTGCGCATGCTCACCCCGCGCCCGATCGTGCTGACCGCGATCCCGATAGCCTGGACCCCCTCGACCAACGGCACGATCAGCGCCCCCGTCTTCGTCGCCCCGATGGCGAAGGAGCGCGATTTCGACAAATGGCGCGGCAAGCTGAAGGGCAAGATCGTCATGATCACGCAGCCCAACACTGGTGGCGAGCCGGGCGAGGCAGCGTTCAAGCGCTACACCGCCGAGGAACTGGCCAAGCTCGATCAATATCAGCAGCCGACCTATGATCCCGAGACTGCCGACCGCCGGCTGAAGCGGCTCGATTATGCCAAGAAGCTCGACGCCTTTCTGAAGGCCGAGGGCGCGGTCGCTTATGCCACCATGTCGCGGCTCGACTACAAGCTGGTGCACGGCGAAGGCTATCTGTTCGGCGTCGGCGAGACTCAGGAAGTGCCGGGCGTCGAGATCGCCGCCGAGGATTATCGCCGCCTCGCCCGGCTCGCCAAGATCGGCACCGCGCCAACGGTCGAGATCAACAGCGACGTCCGCTTCGACGACAGCGACAGCAAGGCCTACAACATCTTCGCCGAGATCCCCGGCACTGACCCAAAGGCGGGTTATGTCATGGCCGGCGCGCATCTCGACAGCTGGGTCGCGGGCGACGGCGCTGCCGATAACGGCGCCGGCACCGCGATGATCATGGAGGCGGCGCGGATCCTTTCCGCGAGCGGCATCCGCCCGAAGCGCACGATCCGCTTCGCCTTGTGGACCGGCGAGGAGCAGGGCCTGCTCGGCAGCCGCGCTTATGTCGAGCAGCATCTCGCCACCCGCGGCAAGCCGAGCGACCCCGTCCTGACCGGCATGAAGAGCTATTATAGCTGGTCGAACCGCTGGCCGATCACGCCCAAGGCCGGCTGGGGCGATCTCGCCGCCTATTTCAACCTCGACAACGGATCGGGCAAGATCCGCGGCATCTATGTCGAGAACAACCAGGCGGTCGCGCCGATCTTCCGCGACTGGCTCGCGCCCTTCTCGGGCATGGGGGCGAAGGATGTGGTGATCCGCAAGACCGGCGGCACCGACCATGTCTTCATGCAGGCGGTCGGCGTGCCCGGCTTCCAGTTCATCCAGGACCCGCTCGATTATGGCAGCCGCGTTCACCACACCAGCATCGACACCTTTGACCATCTGAAGGGCGACGATATGCGCCAGGGGTCGATCATCCTCGCCTCGTTCCTCGCCAACGCCGCCAATGCCGACAAGGCGCTGCCACGACCCCCGTTGCCGACCGAGCCGGTCGTGACCGATCCCTTCGCCTACAACGTCGACGACGACTGATGGCCCGCAAAGGACACCGCCCATCCCAGGCCCCCGCAGGCCGCCCCCGTTTCTGGGGGCGGCATGCGGTGACGGCCGCGCTCGCCAACCCCGAGCGCGTCGTGCGCAAGCTGTGGGCGACGCGCGAGGCGCTGGCCTCGCTCGACATTCCGCCGGTGATCCCGATCGTCTTCGCCGATGTCGCCGATCTCGCGCGGCTGGTGCCCGGCGATGCGCCGCATCAGGGCCTGGTGGCGGAAGTCGATCCGCTCGAGGATATCTGGCTGGGCGACCTGCTCGAACAAGGCCGCGACGACCGGCGGCCGCTGGTGGTGCTCGATCAGGTGACCGATCCGCACAATGTCGGCGCGATCCTGCGTTCGGCGGCGGCGTTCGACGCGCTCGGCATCGTCACGCCAGACCGTCACGCACCGCCCGAATCGGGCACGATCGCCCGCTCGGCCTCGGGCGCGCTCGAGATCGTGCCCTGGGTGCGCGTGGTGAACCTCGCCCGCGCGCTGGAGGAGATCGCCGAAGCCGGTTTCTGGCGCGTCGGCCTGACCGGCGAGGCAACCCAGACCCTGGCCGAGGCGATGGGCGAGACGCGCGTCGCGCTGGTGCTCGGCGCCGAGGGCGAGGGCATGCGCCAGAACACCGCGGCGCATTGCGACGAGCTTGCGCGCCTGCCGATCTCGCCTAAGGTGGAGAGCCTGAACGTGTCCAACGCGGCGGCAATCGCGCTTTACGCGGTGACGACACGGGGCTGAACCCGGGGGTTCCAATGATCGCACGCCTCTCTCGCCTGGCGCTCGTCCTGCTGATGCCGTTCGCGCTGGCGAGCTGCGTGCTGACACCGGGCAAGTTCGTCTCGACCCTGCGCATCGACGCCGATCGGCACTTCACCTTCACCTATGTCGGCGAAGTGCTCGCGCTCGATATCGGCGACGACATGATGAAGGGCCTGGGCGACTCCTCGTCCGAGACGCCGACGGCCCCGACCGGCGGCGACGGCGAAGCGACATTGCAGAAGCTCGCCTTCCAGGAGAAGGATGGGGACAGCAAGGCCGAGGACGGCAAGAAGGCCGCCGCCAAGAAAGCCGCGGCCGACGCCAAGAACCGGACGATCGCCGAGACGCTGTCGAAGGAGGCGGGATACCGCAAGGTGACCTATCTCGGCGACGGCAAGTTCAGCATCGACTATGCCATCTCGGGCACGCTCGATCATGCTTTCATGTGGCCGTACAATGTCGATGCGGAGCTGATGTTCCCGTTCATCGCGATCGAGCTGCGCGCCAACGGCACGGTGCGGATGAAGGCGCCCGCCTTCGCCAATGACAGCAGCAAGAGCAGCAGCAGCATGGGCATGCCGGGCATGGACAAGGCATCGAGCCAGCTCGACGGCGTCTTCACGCTCGATACCAATGCCGAGATCATCAGCCAGAACAACGAGGAAGGCGCCGTCGCGGCCGCCGGCGGGCGCAAGACGATTACCTGGAAGGCGACGCCGCTGACCAAGGACGCGCCGAGCGCGGTGCTGAGGCTGGCGGCGGCGAAGTGACCTAAACTAAGCCCCTCCCCTTCAGGGGAGGGGCTTGAAGAAGATCAATCCTCCGCCGCGATCGTGACCTTCAGCCCGTCCAGCGCATCGGTCAGCTCGATCTGGCACGACAGGCGCGAGCGGTCGTCGCGGTCGGACGACGAATCGAGCAGATCATTCTCGTCTTCGCTCATCTTCGGCAGTTTGGCAGCAAATTCCGGGTCGACATGGACATGGCAGGTGGCGCAGCTGCAGCAGCCGCCGCACAGCGCCAGAACCTCGTCGATCCCGGCGTCACGAATCGCCTCCATCACCGAAAGCCCGGTTTCGCCCATGATCTCACGTTCTTCCCCTTCACGGGTCACGACGATAAGCTTGGGCATTCATTCCTCCTCAAGGGTTCGGCGTCGCCATGCCGCCCCGGGCGCCGCTAATCAAGGGACGACAATATGGGCCTGAGCGCCGAACAGCTGCGCGCGGCACTCGATATGCTTGCCGCGAGCGAGCCGCGCTTCGCCATGGCGATCGACCGCGCGGGCTATCCGCCGCCGCGAATCCGCGCGCGCGGCTATGCCACCTTGCTGCGCACGATCGTCGGGCAGCAGGTCAGTACCAAGGCGGCCGAGTCGGTCTGGCGCAAGTTGGAGGGGATCGTCGGCAGCCTGGACGACCCCGGCAATATCATGCGCGCCAGCGACGAGCAGCTCCGCGAAGCCGGCCTGTCGCGGCAAAAGGCCAGCTATGCGCGCAGCCTGGCCGACGAGCTGACGAGCGGGCGGCTCGACCTCGACAATCTGCCGGCCGACGACGAGGAGGCGGTCGCCGCCTTGGTCCGGATCAAGGGCATCGGCCGCTGGTCAGCCGAGGTCTATCTGCTGTTCGCCGAAGGACGCCCCGACATCTGGCCGGCGGGCGACCTGGCGGTGCAGATCGAGATCGGCCGCATCCTGGGCCATGCCGAACGGCCGAACGAAAAGCTGACCCGTGAGGTGGCGGAAGCATGGCGACCGCACCGCGGCGCCGCGGCGATCTTCGC
Source organism: Sphingomonas sp. GW821-FHT10F11 (assembly GCF_058809095.1). Lineage (NCBI taxonomy): Bacteria > Pseudomonadati > Pseudomonadota > Alphaproteobacteria > Sphingomonadales > Sphingomonadaceae > Sphingomonas > Sphingomonas sp. GW821-FHT10F11. Next base: position 239,246 of record NZ_JBXASH010000003.1, on the reverse strand, counting down.
CTGGCACCATTATGCCGCCGACATGAAAGTGATCTGACCGGCCTGTTCAACGATAGCGGGAAGGGTCAGCTCGCGGCGGGCCATTGCACCGTGCGGCAGATGATCAGCCAGCACCCCTGGACCTTCAGGCTCCTGTCGGGGTTGCGGCTGATATAGGCGCGGTAGGTCTTGCCCTGGAACGGGTAATAGATCTTGCCCTGCCACTTTCCGTCGCTCTGCGCGGTGAAGCCGAACAGCACCTGCACGCCGACCAGCGACCGGGCGCGCAACGCCGGATCGGGATTGTTGCTGTCCGTCGTCGGACCTTCCACCCTCGCCTTTTCCGTCAGGCGGCTGATGTGCCCGCACAGCGCCTTGCCGCACGGCGCGATCGTGACGACACCCTTGCCGTCCTGCGATACCCAGTCGCCGGTGATCTGGTCCGCCGCCTGGGCGATGGCTGGAATCGCAAACGACAGCAGAAAGACGAAGACAAAACGCATGTACGGCTCCCGAGCGGGAACCAGTGTCCCGCGCGGTATCGATAAGGCGTGCATTCTGGAGGGCAAGATGATTCAGCCCACAGCCCTGTCCGCGGTTGACGCACGCCCGATCCTATCTAGGGGGAGTCGCGATGGCCAAAGCCGACCGCCTTGCCCGCCTCGACGAGCGGCGAACCGAGATCGAGGCGGAATATCGCGCGGCCCTGGTCACGGCCTTGCGCCTGACGGCCGCCGGGCGGTGGGGGCTGTTCGGTCACACCCAGGACAAGGCGGCCCGCGCCAAAGCGGCGCCACTGATCGACGAACTCATCGATCTGGGCGACGAGATCGACGGGCTGCGCGCGCAATTGTCGATCGAGCCCTTCGCCCTCCACCAGGAATTCCTCGCGTCACGCGGGCCGGTAAAGGCCGATGCGGTGGGCGAACCGAAACAGGCCCAGGCATGGCTCGACCGCCTGGCGGCAAACGGGAGTAGTGAATGAGCGGCAAGTGGAAGATCGGGATCATCGGCGGCTCGGGTCTCTATGCGATCGACGCGCTGGAGAATCCGGAATGGGGCCGCGTTTCGACTCCCTGGGGCGATCCGTCGGACGATCTTCTGTTCGGATCGATCGGCGATGTGGAGCTGGTGTTCCTGCCGCGCCATGGCCGCGGCCACCGCATCCCGCCGTCGGAACTCAACTTCCGCGCGAATATCGATGCGCTGAAGCGCAGCGGCTGCACCGATATCCTCGCCATCTCCTCGATTGGGTCGCTGCGCGAGGAATTGCCGCCGGGGCATTTTGTGGTGGTTGACCAGTTCATCGACCGCACGGTCGCGCGCACCTCCAGCTTCTTCGGCACCGGCATGGTCGCCCATGTCTCGATGGCCGAGCCGGTCTGCCCGCGCCTCTCCGCCTTCGCGGCCGAGGCTGTGCATGCGGCCGGCGGATTGATCGCCAAGGGCGCGACCTATCTGGCGATGGAGGGGCCGCAATTCTCCAGCCGTGCGGAAAGCCTGCTCTACCGCCAATGGGGCGCCGACGTGATCGGCATGACCGCCATGCCCGAGGCCAAGCTCGCCCGCGAGGCCGAGTTGCCTTACGCGCTGATCGGCATGGTCACCGATTATGATTGCTGGCGCGAGGAAGCCGCGTTCGTCGAGGTGAGCGAGGTGATCAAACAGATGTCGGCCAATGGCACGATCGCGCGCAAGGCAGTGCTCGAGTTCATCACCGCGCTGCCGGCGGAGCGCACGCCCTCCTCGCTCGACACCGTGCTCGACTATGCGCTGATCACCGCGCCTGAGGCGCGCGATCCGGCGATGCTGGCGAAACTCGATGCTGTCGCGGGCCGGGTCCTCGGCTAAGGCACAACCGAATGCGGCGCCGGCAATTGACGGCATGGCGCGCATACGAGAGGATACCGCATGTCGCCGCCGCCTTCAGCCACCACCGCGTCCGGATATGACGGCATGAACGACATGCGGCCGCAGCGCCCGTCGCTGTCCGAAAGCTATCGCACCATCGCGGTACCGCTGGGCAAGGGCGGTTTCTGGCGCAAGACCGCCGCATTCGCCGGGCCGGGCTATATGGTCGCGGTCGGCTATATGGACCCGGGCAACTGGGCGACCGACCTCGCGGGTGGATCGGCGTTCGGCTACACCCTGCTCTCGGTCATCCTGCTGTCGAATATCATGGCGATGGTGCTCCAGTCGCTGTCGGCCAAGCTGGGCATCGTCACCGGGCATGATCTCGCCCAGGCGTGCCGGGCCAATTATAACCCGGTGGTCAATTTCTGCCTGTGGGTGCTGTGCGAGCTGGCGATCATCGCCTGCGACCTGGCCGAGGTGCTCGGCACCGCCATCGCGTTGCAATTGCTGTTCGGCCTGCCGCTGGTCGCGGGCGTGTGCCTGACCGCGTTCGACGTGCTGCTGATCCTGGCGCTGCAGCGCTTCGGTTTCCGCAAGCTCGAAGCGTTCATCGTCGCGCTGCTGATCGTGATCGCGGGCTGTTTCGCCTATGAGCTGGCGATGGCACAGCCGAGCGTCGCCGCGATCATGGGCGGGCTCGTCCCCTCGACCCAGATCGTCACCAACCCGGCGATGCTCTATATCGCGATCGGCATCCTCGGCGCGACGGTGATGCCGCACAATCTCTATCTGCACAGTTCGATCGTGCAGACCCGCCGCTTCGCCCAGGACGAGGCGGGCAAGCGCGACGCGGTGAAGCATGCGACGATCGACAGCACCGTCGCCCTGACCCTGGCGCTGTTCATCAACGCCTCGATCCTGATCCTCGCCGCCGCGGCCTTCCACACGGCCGGGCGCACCGACGTGGCGGAGATCGGCGAGGCCTATAAGCTGCTCACGCCGATGCTCGGCGCGGGCGCGGCGAGCGTATTGTTCGCGGTGGCACTGCTCGCCTCGGGGCAGAATTCGACCGTGACGGGCACGCTTGCCGGGCAGATCGTCGCCGAGGGCTTTCTCGACCTCAAGCTGCCGATCTGGCTGCGGCGGATGGTGACGCGGCTGCTGGCAATCGTGCCGGCGGTGATCGTGGTCGCCATCGCCGGCGATTCGGGCGCAACCAAGCTGCTGGTGTTGAGCCAGGTGGTGCTGAGCCTGCAGCTGCCCTTCGCCATCGTCCCGCTGGTCACCTTCACCAGCGACAAGCGCCAGATGGGGGCGCTGGCCAATCCCCTGTGGCTGAAGATCGCCGCCTGGGTGATCGCAGCGACGGTGATCGGCCTGAACGTGAAGCTGTTGACCGGCTTCTTCTTCTAAAGCCGCACCATCGCCGCGATGCGCCGCGCCTGTTCGAGGTGCAGCAGCTCGACCATCTCGCCATCGACGCGGATCACGCCCTTGCCGGCATTCTCGGGCAGCGCGAAGGCGGTGATGATGCGGTCGGCCCAGGCGATCAGCTCCGGCGTCGGACCATAAGCGCGGTTGGCGGCGGCGATCTGGGCGGGGTGGATCAGCGACTTGCCGTCAAAGCCGAACAGCGCCCCCTGAGCGCATTCGGCAACGAGCACCGGGCCATCCTCGATCACGTTGCACACGCCGTCCAGCGCCACCAGGCCCGCGGCACGCGCCGCGGTGACGATCATCGCGAGATGGCCGAGCAGCGGGGTGCGCCCGGGCCCGAGGGTGCAGCGCATCTCCTTGGCGAGATCGTTGGTGCCGGCGAGCAATCCTTCGAGCCTGGTGGCGGATGCCGACGCGACGATCGCCGGCAGATCGAGGATGCCAGCGCAGGTTTCGATCATCGCCCAGAGCGGCAGCCCGTCAAGCAGCGCGCTGGCGGCTTCGAGATCGGCCGGATGCGAGACCTTGGGCAGCACCACCGCCTCGAAGCCGGCACCCGCCACCGCGCGGCAATCGTCGGCACCCCAGGGCGTATCGAGCGCATTGACGCGGACGAACAGCGCCCGGTCCCCGAACCCACTGGCCGCCGCCGCGGCAACGGCCTGGTCGCGCGCCGCCGCCTTCAGTTCGGGCGCGACCGAATCCTCCAGATCCAGGATCACGACGTCGCAATCGAGGCTGCGCGCCTTCTCCACCGCGCGCGCGTTCGAGGCGGGCATGAACAGGGCGCTGCGATAGGGGCGGGCGATCATCGGTGGCTCCTGCGAATTGTTTGCCCGCTTACAGGAAGTTCGTGCGCCGGATGCAAGTCCCGGCTCGATTGCACGCAGCTTCTCGACGGCGGGCCGCGCGCGTGGGAAAGGGTCGGTGATGACGTTCGCCTCGATGAAAGCGCTCTGGCGGCAGGCCGCCCTTTTCTTCGCGGCCTTTGTGCGCTTCGCGGGCACGCGCGGCTGGATCGCGGCTGCGCTGGTCGGGTTGTCGGCAATTCTCGACGGCATGGGGCTGGTGCTGCTGATCCCGATCGTCGAGGCGGTGGTCAGCCCGGACAGCGGTTATCTGCCGACGCGCGCCATCTTCGACAGCCTCGGCGTGCACAGCCCCTTGGGCAGGCTCGCGGCACTGATCGCGGCGTTCGTTGCCCTGTCCCTGCTCCGCGCGGTCATACTCTATACGCGCGACATGCAGCTCGGGCGGCTGCAGGGCGACTTCGCCCAGCACGAGCGCAACCGCATCATCCGGTCGCTGGCCGCCGCCCCGTGGAGCCGGATCGCCGCGCTCAGCCATGCGCGGGTCACCAGCCTGGTCAGCGTCGAGGTCAACCGCATCGGAACCGGCGCGCAATTCCTGATCCAGGGCGGCATCGCGCTGGTGATGCTGTTGGTGCAGGGCGCGCTGGCGTTTGTGCTGGCACCTGCACTCGCGCTGACCATCGGGGCGATCTTCCTGGTCGGCGGCACGGTGGTCCTGCTCGCGCAGGAGCATATCCGCAATCTCGGCCTTGGGCTGGTCGATGCCAATCACCGCATGATGGGCAGCGCGGCTGGCTTTCTCGGGGGGCTGAAGGCGGCGACCGCGCAGAATGCGCAACACGGTTTCGCCGACGAATTCGCGGTGATCCAGCATTCGGTCCGGGCGCGCCAGCTCGAATTCATCCAGCGTCAGGCGCGCAGCCGGCAGTTCTTCGCGATCGGATCCGCGCTGATGGGCGCGGTCGTGGTGCTGACCGGCTATGCGGCGGCGATCCCGCCCGCGGTGCTGATCACCCTGGTGCTAATCTTCGCACGGATGAGCGGGCCGGCGATGGTGATCCAGCAATCGGTGCAGAACTTCTTTTTCGGCCTCCCCGCCTTCGAGGCGATCCGCAAGCTCGAGCAGGACCTGGACGCCAGTGCGACCCCTGCCCCGACCCCGGTCGTGCCGCCGCCGGGCGCGATCGAGCTGCAGGGCGCCTCGTTCCTCCATCCCGGTGGCGGCGGGCTGCATCCGGCCGATCTCAAAATCGAGCATGGCGCCTTCGTCGGCATCACCGGACCGTCCGGGGCGGGCAAGACGACTCTGGTCGAGCTGCTCACCACCTTGCAGGAACCGCAGACGGGGCGGATGCTGGTCGGCGGCGAGCCGCTCGACGCAGCGCGACAGGCGGGCTGGCGCGAGAGCCTTGCCTATGTCCCGCAGGAAGGATTCCTGTTCAACGACACGGTGCGCCGCAACCTGACCTGGGGCACGGCGGGGATCGATGACGCCCGGCTATGGGAGGCGCTGCGCCTGGCGGGCGCCGAGGAGATCGTGACGCGGCTGCCCGAGGGCCTCGAGTCGATCGTGGGTGAGCGCGGTATCGCGCTGTCGGGCGGCGAGCGCCAGCGGCTGGCGATCGCCCGCGCCCTGCTCCGCGACCCGCGCCTGCTGATACTCGACGAAGCGGCCAATGCGATCGATGCGGCAGGCGAGGCGGCGTTGCTCGAAAGGCTCGCTGCGCTCGACCCGCGGCCGACCATCGTGATGATCTCGCACCGCGCCGAGAGCCTGGTGCGGTGCGACCGGGTGATCATGGTCGAGCTGGGGCGAATCTCGGGATAGTGATCCAACAGCCCGTTCGAGTCGCGCGCACTGGGCCGGCCCCAAAATTCCCTGTTCCTGCGCGTTAACAGGGAAATTAACAGGGAATTCTTCCGCTGGATCAGGGAAAATCATCGTCCAACAACTGAGAAAGAGCTGGACTGGTTCAATGAACCCGTCCGGCAGCATGTTGCGACAAACTGCTGCGAGATTGAATCAAGCCCTTACCGTTGCCCTATGCCTCCGGGAACAGCTCAAGCGCCGCGACTTCCTCGACGGTGAAGTCGATGCCGAACATCAGGCTCAGCCGCATGCGATAGACGCGCGGATCGACGATTTCCGCGATCGTCTCCTCGTCGCCCGCGCGGCGGCGGTACAAGCGGTCGGTGAGGCCGGCAAAGCCGCGCGGCAGCACGATGCTGACAATGCGCACCTGCATGAAGCGACTCTCCGGCGCGGTCGAGGTCCAGCGGTTGCTCAGCTCCAGATCGGCATCCCAGACCTGGCCGAGGGTGAAGCTGTATTGCGGCTGGAACCCCTCGCCGGCGCCGCGCCCGTCGGAGTTGCCGGAATGGCCGTCGCGCAGCAGCATCCAGCCGTGTAGCGGATCGCGCTCAAGCCGGAAGCGGGCGCCGTCCGGGGCATCCGCCGTCGCACCGTCGATCAGCGGCATGATTGGCGTGTAGCTGCCGCCGAAGCCGGTGTCGGCGATCCATTCCTGATCGTCGATCGTCACCAGACTGAAGCTATGGGTGAGCGGCGGCGTGTCGGTCGCGGCGAGCCAGACACGGGCGAGCAGCGGACGCGCTTCGAAGGCGAGCGCGGCCAGCGCGTCGAGGAACAGGCGGTTATGCTCGAAGCAATAACCGCCACGTCTGGCGGTCACCAGCTTGGCGAAGACCGACGTGCTGTCGATGCGGATGCCGCGGCCGAGGATGACATCGAGATTCTCGAACGGAATGGCGAGGCGGTGGGCGCGCTGGAGCACGGCCAGGCCCTCGGCATCGGCGAGCGGCCGTTCGTTGAGGGCGATGCGGGCGAGATAGGAATCCAGGTCGAACATGCGGGGCGCCTACTTGCTTTCTCCCCTCCCCGAAAGAGAGGGGAGAAGGTCATTTCGAATAACCGGTCATCGAATAGGGCCGGTCCTTTTCCGCCGTCGCCCAGCCTGCGTTGGGCGTCGCCTGCATCACGAAACGAAGCTCGCCGCCGGCGATGATCTCACTGTGGCGGATGAAGCCGCGGGGCAGCGGTTTGCCGTTGAGCAGGACCTGGCCGACATAGCGGTTGGTATCCGACAGCCCGTCGGCGCGGATGGTGAAGCGTTTGCCGTTCGGCAGGTTGAGCACCGCGCGGTCCACGAACGGACGGCCGATGACATATTCGCCCGTGCCCGGCGCGACCGGATAGAAACCGAGCGCAGTGAAGACGAGCCAGGCCGACATCTGGCCGAGATCGTCATTGCCCGACAGGCCGTCGGGCGTCGGCTTGTACTGGCTGTCGACGATCTGCTTCAGGCGTTCCTGGGTGCGCCACGGTGCCCCGGCATAGCTGTAGAGATAGGCGACGTGATGGCTCGGCTCATTGCCATGGATGTACTGGCCGATCAGGCCGGCGATATCCTCGGCATGGCTGTAATCGACTTTCGAATTGTCGAAGTCGAACATTGCGTCGAGCTTCTTCACCGTCGCCGCGTCGCCCCCCAGCACGCGGATCAGGCCGCCCTGGTCCTGCGGCGCGAACCAGCTATATTGCCAGGCATTCCCCTCGGTATAGTCGCTGCCATAGTTGATCGCGGTCGGATCGAACGGTTCGCGGTAGCTGCCGTCGGCCTTGCGGGCACGCAGGAAGCCGGTCTTCACGTCGAAGCTGTTGCGCCAGTTGAGCGCGCGCCTGTCGAAGCGGTCGGCCACGTCCTTGCGCCCCATCGCGCGCGCCATCCGCGCGATCGTCCAGTCGTCATAGGCATATTCGACCGTCTTCGAGGCCGCTTCGGGCTCATGGTCGATCGGCACATAGCCCAGCTTCATATAGTCGCCGAGGCCGCCATAGGGCGCATAGTCGGCGCTCGCGACCATCGCATCGAGCGCTGCCTTCGCATCGAAGCCCTTGATGCCCTTCAAATAGGCATCGGCGATGACGGGCACCGCGTGATAACCGATCATCGTCCAGGTCTCGCGGCCGTTGAACTGCCAGACGGGGAGGATGCCGAACGGGCTGTCCTGCCGGCTGGCGATCAGCGAATTGACGAAATCGCTGTTGCGCTTCTCGGGCTGGATCAGGGTCAGCAGGGGGTGCTCGGCGCGGAACGTGTCCCAGAGCGAAAAGGTCGAATGATAGGTGAAGCCGGTCGCCTGATGGACCTGATCGTCGGGCCCGCGATAACGGCCATCGGCATCGCCATAGACGCTCGGCGCGACGAGCGTGTGATATAGCGCGGTATAGACGGTCTTCTTCATCGGCACCGGCGCGTCGATGACCACCGCGCCGAGCGCCTTCTCCCACGCCGCGCGGGTCTGGGCGCGGACCGTGTCGAAGCTGCCGGGTTCGCTGGCGAGATTGGCGAGCGCGCCCGCCTCGTCCACGCCGGAGATCGCGACATGGACCTCGAGCGGTTTGGCCAGCACACCGAAATCGAGCCGGGCGACGAGCGCCCTGCCGGCCAGTTGCTGCACCGAATCATCGCCGCGGCCGGGGCCCTGGAAGCCCTTGTACGGCACATCCTCCTCGCGGCTGACGAAAGCATGGCCGGTCAGCGGCACGGAGAAGCGCATGGCGAAGAACAGTTTCCGCGCAGGCGCCCATCCCCGCGTCTCGCGCATGCCGGTGATCGTGCCGTCCGGCCGGACGCGAACCGTCGACCAGAGGATCTTGCCGGGATAATTATAGATGCTCGAGCGGAGATCGACGACCAGATGCGCCGGCTTGCCCATGGGAAAGCCGTAGCGATGCACGCCGACCCGCGTACCGGCGGTGAGTTCGGCACGGACGCCGGGATCGTCGAGCGTCACCGCATAATAGCCGGGCGTCGCAACCTCGCTCGCATGGCTGAAATGCGAGCGATAACCGGAACCGGGTTTCGCCGGATCACCGGGTTCGAGCGACACCGTGTCGCCGACGACCGGGCTGACCAGAATGTCGCCGAGATCGCTGTGTCCCGCGCCGGAGAAATGGGTGTGCGAGAAACCGAGGATCGACGAATCCTCATGGCGATAGCCCGCCGCCCATTTGTAGCTTTGCTTGAACGGCCTGATCTCGGTGTCCGGGCTCAGCTGGACCATGCCGAACGGCGCGACCGCGCCCGGGAAAGTGTGCCCCTCCCCTCCAGTGCCGATGAAGGGATCGACCGACTCGATCGGTCCGGTGGACGAAACCGGCACCGTCTGCGCGGTGGCGAGGCTGGCCGCGGTGCCGAGGCACAGGGCGGCGATGACCATGAGGCGATTCATCGGCGCGTTAGACCACAGGACCCGGGAGCGGTGAAGCACCCTCCTCGTCGAAAATATAGGTCAACGTTGTCATAATTCGCCCCTTCCTCACAAAATCCCTTGTTTCGCGCCCGTTCCGGAAGGCAGTATAGGGCCTGCTCGCTGTACCGCGCCCTGTCGCGCGGGCTACCGCGGCGATAATTCCCATGCTAGCGGGGCAGATATGGATCTCGGGCGGCGCGCAACCATTATCGATGTGGCCCGTGAGGCGGATGTGTCGATCAAGACCGTTTCGCGCGTGTTCAACGATGCGCCCAATGTGACGCCGAAGACCCGCGAGCGGGTGATGAAGGTCGCGACCGCGCTGCATTACCATCCCAATGTCGTCGCGCAGGGCCTGGTCGGTCGCCGCTCCTATCTGCTCGGCCTGCTCTACGAAAACCCCAGCCCCAACTATGTCGTCGAGCTGCAGCAGGGCGCGCTCGACCGGTTGCAGGGCGAGAAATACCGGCTGGTGGTGCTGCCGGTCGGCCAGGTTTCGGCGATCGCCGACAAGATCGTGTCGCTGGTGCGCTCGGCCGCGCTGGACGGCGTGGTGCTGACGCCCCCGGCCTCCGACCATCCGGTGGTGCTGGAGCAGTTGAAGGCAGCGCATTTCCCGTTCGTGCGCATTGCGCCGACCCGCTCGCCCGAGCTTGGCCCGCGCACCCTGACCGACGATGTCGGCGCGGCGCGGATGATGACCGAATATCTCATCTCGCTCGGCCACAAGCGGATCGGCATGATCAAGGGCGATCCGAGCCATCCGGCGAGCGAGGCGCGTCTGCTCGGTTATTCCAATGCGCTGTCGGCAGCCGGCCTGAAGATGCGGCTCGACGATATCGAACAGGGCATGTTCAACTTCGAATCCGGGCTTCAGGCCGGCGCCCGCCTGCTCGGCCGGCTCGACCGGCCGACCGCGATCTTCGCGCAGAATGACGACATGGCCGCCGGCGCGATCATGGCGGCGCATGATCTTGGCATCGACGTGCCGCGCGACCTGTCGGTTGCCGGGTTCGACGACAGCGCCATCGCGCAGATCGTCTGGCCGCGCCTGACCACCATCCATCAGCCGGTGTTCGACATGGCGCGTGACGCGACCGCCATGCTCGTCGCGATGCTCGAGAAGAAGCCGCACGAGGACCTGATCGAGCATCCGGTGGCTCTTGTTCATCGCCAGTCAACCGGGCCCGCGCCTACAGTTTGAGTTGATCTGCGTTAGACACGACAATCCTGCCTCCGGGACGCGTGATTGGAATTGACAACGTAGGTCACCAGATGATGTAAGGGCTGTCGTGACCCGATTGATCGGGCGGCGTACGAACCGATCGATAGGGAGAGTGATGTGATATTCGGCAGGCGCAGGCTGAGGGTGGCGATCGGGGTAGCAAGCCTCGCGACCATCGCGACAGCGACGGGAATCGGCGCGGCGCAGACGCCGGGTGCCGCCTGGCCGCATGTCGGATCGCCCCTGCCGGCCGATCCGGCGATGGAAAAAAGGATCGATTCGCTGCTCGCCCAAATGTCCGATGAGGACAAGGTGGCACAGGTCGTCCAGCCCGATATCGGCAGCCTGACGATGGACGATATCCGCCGGTACAAGTTCGGATCGATCCTGGCCGGCGGCAGCTCCGGCCCCAACCGCAACGACAAGGCCCCCGCCCCCGCCTGGCTGGCCTATGCCGATGCGGCCTGGGATGCCGTAACGAAACGCGACGACGGCCGCCCGGTGATCCCGCCGATCTGGGGCATCGATGCGGTGCACGGCCATGCCAACATCATCGGCGCGACGATCTTCCCGCAGAATATCGGCCTGGGCGCGATGCGCGACCGCGACCTGATCCGGAAGATCGGCGAAGTGACCGCGAAGGAGATGGCGGTCACCGGGATCGACTGGGATTTCTCGCCCACCCTCGCGGTGGTGCGCGACGATCGCTGGGGCCGCAGTTACGAGGGCTTTTCCGAGGATCCGTCGGTGGTGCGCGACTATGCCGGCGCGATGATCGAGGGGCTTCAGGGCAAGGCGGGCACCAAGGAATTCCTGCGCGACGGCAAGGTGATCGCCACCGCCAAGCATTTCGTCGGCGACGGCGGCACCGCCAACGGCATCGACCAGGGCGACAATCCCGGAACGCCCGAGCAGATCCGCGACATCCATGGCGCGGGTTACCCCCCGGCAATCGCGGCGGGCGTGCAAGCGGTGATGGCGAGCTTCTCCAGCGTGCGCGGCACCAAGCTGAGCGCCGACAAGGAATTGCTGACCGGCGCGCTGCGCGACCAGATGGGATTCGACGGGCTGACCGTCGGCGACTGGAACGCGCATGGCCAGGTGCCGGGCTGTTCCAACACCTCCTGCGCCGCCGCGATCAATGCCGGCATGGACATGGTGATGGCGCCGGACAGCTGGAGGGGCTTCTATGCCAGCACGCTCGCCCAGGTGAAATCGGGCGAGATTTCGAAAGCGCGGCTCGACGAGGCGGTGCGGCGCATCCTGCGGGTGAAGATCCGCGCGGGCATGTTCGAGAAGGGCAAGCCTTCCTCCCGCCCCTTTGCCGGCAAGTTCGAGCTGCTCGGATCGCCCGAACACCGCGCTGTGGCACGGCAGGCAGTGCGGGAATCGCTGGTGCTGCTCAAGAACCAGGGCCATGTGCTGCCTCTGTCGCCCAAGCTCGACCTGCTGGTGGCGGGTGACGGCGCCGACAATATCCCCAAACAGAGCGGCGGCTGGACGATCAGCTGGCAGGGCACCGGCATGACCAATGCCGATTTCCCGCATGCCCAGTCGATCTATGCCGGCATCGCCGAAGCGGCCAAGGCAGCGGGCGGCAGCGCCACACTGAGCGTCGACGGCAGCTTCACCAAGAAGCCGGGCGCGGCGATCGTCGTGTTCGGCGAGGATCCCTATGCCGAGTTCGCGGGCGACCGGCCGACCATCGAATATCGTCCGGGCGAGAGCCGTGACCTGGACCTGCTGAAGAAGCTGAAGGCTGAGGGTATTCCGGTCGTCGCCGTGTTCCTGTCGGGCCGGCCATTGTGGGTGAACCCGGAGATCAACGTGGCCGACGCGTTCGTCGCTGCCTTCCTGCCCGGCGGCGAAGGCGGCGGCGTGGCCGATGTGCTGCTGGCCGGCGCCGACGGCAAGCCGCGCCACGATTTCCGCGGCAAGCTTTCCTATTCCTGGCCGAAGCGGATCGACCAGACGCCGCTCAACCGGGGCGACGCCGTCTACGACCCGCTGTTCGCGTTCGGATATGGGCTGACCTATGCCGACCAGGGCGACCTCCCGGCCCTATCCGAGGACCGGCCGGCCGCCACCACGCGGCCCGACGGCAATGTGTTCGCGCGCGGCACCTTGCCGCCGGGCTGGCGCTTCGACCTTGCCGAGCCGGGCGGGGTCGCCGAGCCGGTGACCGGCAATGCCGGCACGACCGGGGGCGGCGGCGTCCGCCTGTCGAGCGTCGACCGGCGCGCGCAGGAGGATGCGCGCAGGATAGTGTGGAATGCCGCGGGGGGCACGGTGCGGATCGCCGCCGACAAGCCGGTCGACATCGGCCGTGAATCCAATGCACAATATAATATGGTCATCGAATATCGCGTGGATGCGGCGCCCACCGGCACCGTCAGGCTTGGCATGCAGTGCGGCAGCAATTGCGCCGGCAATGTGCCGGTCACCGGGGTGCTGCGCACGGCGCCGGTCGGGCAATGGGCAACCCTCACTCTGCCGCTCAACTGCTTCGCCGCCGCCGGGCTCGACCCGCGACGGGTCAGTGCCCCGTTCACCCTGGCGAGCGACGGGGCGGTGAGTCTGTCGATCTCCGACATCCGCTTCGTCAGCGCCAATGGCGTCGCGGGGTGCCCGCAATGACCGGGGCGGAGGGCGGCAAGACCGCGGCCGGTGCGGGTGCCGCCTTCGCGGTGGTGACCTGCCTCTTCTTCGCCTGGGGTTTCATCACCTCCAACACCGACCCGCTGATCGCGGCGATGCGCGGCATCTACACGCTCAATGTGGCGGAAGGCATGCTGACCCAGTTCGCCTTTTTCCTCGCCTATTTCGTGGTGTCGCTGCCCGCCGCAGCATTGCTCGCGCGGCTGGGGCATAGCCGGACGATCATCACCGCGCTGGTGGTGATGATCGGCGCGTGCGGGCTGATGCTGATCGCCTCCCACATGGAGGCGTACACCATGGTGCTGGTCGCTTTGTTCGTGATGGCGGGCGGCATCACCGTGCTGCAGGTCGCGGCGAACCCGCTGGCGGCATCGCTCGGCACGCCCGAGCGGAGCCATTTCCGCCTGACCTTCGCCCAGGCGTTCAACTCGCTCGGCGTGGTGCTGGGCGTCAGCATCGGATCGAAGCTGATGCTGCGGCCCGATGTGTTCGGCCAGGGCGGGCATATCCTGCCGCATGTCCCGCGCAGCACGGCGTTGGGCGCGATCGACCATGCGTTCGTGCTGATCGCCATCGCGGTTGCGGCGCTTGCGCTGCTGATCTTCGCCTTTCGTAAGCGCATCAATGCGTCGGCCGCGGACATCACCATCCAGGGGGCGTCGCCGCTCAAGGCGCTGCGCTCCGGCTGGGCGGTGTTCGGCGCGGTCGCGATCTTCCTCTATGTCGGCGCCGAGGTGACGATCGCGAGCGTGATGATCAACTTCCTCAACCGCACCGACGTGCTTGGCCTGACGCTCGAGGCAGCGGGCGGCGTGCTGGCCTTCTATTATTGGGGCGGCGCATTGGCCGGGCGGTTCGTCGGCAGCGTGCTGCTGACCCGGGTGCGGGCGAGCTGGCTGCTGACCGGAGCGGCGGCCGTGGCGGCCTGCCTGACCGCGGCGGCGTTCCTGCTGCACGGACCGGCGGCGGCCTATGCCGCGTTGGGTGTCGGCTTCTTCAATTCGATCATGTTCCCGACGATCTTCAGCATCACCATGGAGCGATCGAAGACGTCGAGCGCATCGGTGTCCGGTCTGTTGTGCATGGCGATCGTCGGCGGGGCGTTGCTGCCCTTGTGGTCGGGGCAGATCGCCGACCGGACGAGCATCGGCATGACCTTCGTGCTGCCCGCCATCGCCTATGTCGGGATCGCCCTGTTCGCGGCGCTCGGCCCCAAGTCGCGTCTCTCCGGCGAGGACGCGGTGGAGGCGGCGCCGGCGTTCCACTGAGATGGCGGTTTGAAGGCCAGAAGCGGATGGCGCCTGACCTGCCCGGTGTGACATGGGTAGGCGATGGAACCAGACGATATCGATAGTGGCTACACTGCCATGGCCGAAGCCGCGCGGCGCGCCATTGCCTATCGCCGCAACATTGCGACGGCGGAGCATACGCCCGTCGCGAGCTATGGCGAGATGCTCGTCGCCTTCGCCGGGCCGACGCCGGAGCGGGGCGGCGACCCCGCCGCGATCATCGAGGAGCTGGCGACGCTCGCCACGCCCGGCATCCGAGCCTCGACGGGTCCGCGCTTCTTCGGCTGGGTGATCGGCCATTCGCATCCGACCGGCGTCGCGGCGGACTGGCTGGCCGCTGCCTGGGGGCAGAACGCCGCGAACCTCCAGGCGGCGCCTGCCGCGTCGGCGATCGAGGCGGTTGCGGCAGGGTGGCTGCTCGACCTGCTCGGGCTGCCGGCGAGCGCCTCGGTGGGTTTCGTCACCGGCGCGACGGTCGCCAATTTCGTCTGCCTTGCCGCTGCAAGAAGCGAAGTGCTGCGAAGCGCCGGCTGGGATGTCGAGGCGGACGGGCTGTTCGGTGCACCGCCGATCACCGTGCTGATCGGCGACGATGCACATGCCACGGTCTATTCGGGGATCAAGTATCTCGGGCTCGGCGCGCAGCGGGTGCGGCGGATCGCCTGCGATGCGCGCGGGCGGATGCTGGCCGACGAGTTCGCGCGGGCGTTGGGCGAGACCACCGGGCCAGTGATCGCGATCGCGCAGGCGGGGCAGATCAACACCGGCGCGTGCGACCCGTTCGCCGAGATCGCGCCGATGGCGCGGGCGGCGGGCGCCTGGCTGCATGTCGACGGCGCGTTCGGGCTGTGGGCGCAGGCGAGTCCGGACCAGGCGCATCTGACTGCGGGTGTCGAGCTGGCCGACAGCTGGGCGACCGACGGGCATAAATGGCTGCAGACGCCCTATGACAGCGGCTTTGCGATCGTGCGCGATGCAGAGGCGCATCGGCGGGCGATGGCGATCACCGCGAGCTATCTGCCGCCGGCCGAAGGCGCCGAGCGCGACCCATCCGCCTATGTGCCCGAGCTGTCGCGGCGCGCGCGGGGCTTTGCGGCCTGGGCGATGATCCGGCAGTTCGGGCGCGAGGGGATCGCGGCGATGGTCGCGGCGCATTGCGCCATCGCCAAGCACATGGCCGAGCGGCTTGCGGCGGTGCCGGGGGTCGAGCTGGTCTGCCCGGTCGAGCTCAACCAATTCATGGTGCGGTTCGGGGACGATGATGCGCTGACGCTCGCGACCGTCCGGCAGGTGCAGGAGGATGCGGTGGCGTTCATCGGATCGGCGCTGTGGCGCGGGCACTGGGTGATGCGGGTTTCGGTCTCCTCGGTGGCGACGACGATGGCAGAGGCGGGCGTGACGGTGGATGCAGTGATCGATGCGTGGCAGCGGGTGAGGAAAGCTCCCCTCCCTGCAAGGGAGGGGTAAGGGGGTGGGTGCGCGCGTCTGCGCGCCCAAAAGAAAAGTACGGTCCTCGCAGAACTCTCTCAGGGGCATCGAGCCCCTTCGCTCGTGACCCACCCCCTGCCCCTCCCTTGCAGGGAGGGGAGATTCATTGGCCCGGCTGGTATTTCCGCTCCACATGGCCGGTGAGGTCCTGCGGGTAGAAATAGACCGGGCGGAGATTGCCGTCGGCGTAGCGCTGGGCCTGATCGTTGAAATGGGGTGAGGCGGGGTTGCCGCTTTCGCCGCCCGCGGTGACTGCCCAGGCCTTGAGGCGCGGGCCGAACTCCACCACCGCGACGAAGCTGTTGCCGCTGGTGCCGTAATAGTTCTTCGTGTTCGGATAGGGTTTCGCCCCATAGCTCGCCAGCGACCCCCATTGGCCGGAGACGAATGGCACGGCGATGCTGGGTTTTGAATCGTCGAACCGGGCGTCGATCGAATCGTCGAGGCGCTGGAAGCGGTTGATCCGGCCCCAGGCCACGCGCCAGTCGCCGAAGTCGCGGGTGAGGCGGTCGACCGCCTGGACGAGCGCATCGAGTTTCGCTTCGGGCGTCACCTTCGCACCGATATAGTCGGGCACGTTCATGCGCTCGGCACGGGCGAAGCCGCCGACGTCCTTCCACAAGGTATCGCCCCAGAAGATCGCAAGCGAGGTCGGTTCGGACGCAGCGCTCCAGCGATAGTCCCAGCCCTTGAGCGCGGCGATCGGCGCGGCGAGCCTGGCGCGGCGGGCGTCGCTTGCGGGAAGTGCCTGCCAGGCGGACACGAGTTGCGGGATCAGCCTGGCGAAGGCGGGAAGATAGCTGTCATAGGCCGCGGCGCGCAGGCCCTCTGGCGTGAAGCTGGTCTTGCCCGTCAACAGCAGATCGGAATGCGTGCCGCGCGCATTCGCCCCGGCCTGATCCATATATTTGGGATAGTCGGCCGCCTTCGGACTGTCGGGGCCGGCCGACTGCCAGGGCCAGTCGTTCGAGTTCTTCGCCCAGCCGACCGGCGGGTTGATCGCATTGGGTAAGGTCGCAATCGCATGCAGCCCCTTCCAGTCCGTCGCGGGATCCGAGCCGTCGACCGCGCGCGTGTAATCGAAGCTGTCGTTGCGGATCGGCACGAATTGCGGGTGGAGATAGGCGATCTCGCCCTTGCTGTCGGCGAACAGCGTATCGTTCGAGCTGTTCGCCTGGCGCTCCGCCACGGCCATATAGGAAGCGAGATCGGTCGTCTTCGTGCGCAGCCAGCTTTGTTCGAGCGCGGGAATCGGTTTCCACATCAGCGAGATGGCGATCCATTTGCCGTCGCGCTTCGCTACGATCGGGCCATGATGCGTCCGCTGCACGGTGAAGGCGCGGGTGCCCATCGTGCCGTCGGGCTTGCGGAAGGAAATCGAGATGCGGCTGCGATCGACCGGGCGCAGCTTGTCGCCGTAACGGTAGGATAGCTTGCCCGAGTTGAACACGAAGGTCTCGGCGAACTCGTCGACATTGTCGACGCCCGAGGAGGTGTGCATCCAGCCGGCGTTCGCGTTGAAGCCCTGATAGATGAAGAACTGCCCCCAGGTGGAGGCGCCATAGGCGTTGAGCCCCTCCCCGCTGGTCATCTGCAGCTCGGAGCGGAAATAGAAGCTGGTGTGCGGGTTGATCAGCAGCAGGGCATGGCCGTCGGCAGTGTTTTTCGGCGCGATGGCGATGCCGTTGGAGCCGCGCGGCTCGCGGGGCACGCGGCCTAGCTCCTCGTCGGTCAGCGCGACCTGGCGGGTGCCGTAGAGGCTCTCCAGCTCCGACAGCGAGATGCGTTCGATATCGCCGCCGATGCTGCCTTCCGTGAAGGACAGGGCCATCCAGGGTTCGAAACGATTCAACACCTTGGGGTGGGTGTCGGGATGGGTGGCGAGATAATAGTTTAGCCCCGCCGCCCACGCGTCCATCAGCTTGCGCAGCCAGGCCGGGCTCTCGCGATATTGTTTCTGCAGGACGGCGGGATCGACATAGAGGCGCTGGCGCAGATCGGCCCAGATTGCCCTGCCACCGTCGGCCCCGCCCTGCGCCTCGGCGGTGCGGCCGAGCGCGGTGAGATAATTGGCTTCGATCCGGCTGAAATCATCCTCGGCCTGGGCGTAGATCGCGCCGAACACGGTGTCCGCGTCGCTCTTGCCGACGACATGGGCGATGCCCCAATCGTCGCGCGTGATGGTCACGCGGGCGGCCTGGGCCTTCCAGCCGGCCTTCTCGTCCGACGCCGCATGGGCGATGCCGGGAGTCAGGAGCGCAAGCGCGAGGAGCGGGTTGCGAAGGCGGCGGCTGAGTCTATCCATGCAACAAGGGCTATCCGGCGCATCGTGGCGCGGCAAGGAGAACGGGCGATGAAGTGGCTGCTGGCGCTGACCTTGTCGATCGCCGGGCCCGTGGCGGCGGCCGAGCCGCCCATCCTGCTGCGCCCGGCACAGGTGTTCGACGGCGTCGACCCGAAGCCGCATGCCGGCTGGGAAGTGCTGATCGAAGGCGGCAAGATCGTCTCGGTCGGGCCGAACCTGACTGCCCCCGCGGGCGCGCGCACGATCGATCTGCTCGGTCAGACCTTGATGCCCGGCATGATCGAGGGGCACGGCCATCTGTTCCTGCATCCCTATAACGAAACGAGCTGGGACGATCAGGTGCTGCACGAGCCGCTGGCGCTGCGCACCGCGCGGGCGGTGGCACAGGCGCGCGCGACCCTGATGGCGGGCTTCACCAGCGAACGCGACCTCGGCACCGAGGGAGCCGGTTATGCCGATGTCGGGTTGCGCCAGGCGATCGACCAGGGGATCGTGCCCGGGCCGCGTCTGACCGTCGCGACGCGGGCGATCGTCGCGCTCGGGGCTTATGGTCCCAAGGGGTTCGAGCCTGGCGTCGCCGTGCCACAGGGAGCCGAGGAAGTGAGCGGCGTCGACGACATGGTCCGCGCCGTGCGCGGACAGATCGCGGCAGGCGCCGATGTGGTGAAGCTCTATGCCGATTACCGCTGGGGGCCGGGCGAGCCGAGCCGGGCGACCCTGTCGCTGGCCGAGATCACCGCCGCGACCGAGGCGGCGCATGACGCTGGCCGCTCCGTCGCGGTCCATGCCTCCACCGCCGAAGGCATGCGCCGGGCGATCGCGGCCGGGGTCGATACGATCGAGCATGGCTATGGCGGGACACCGGAGATCTTCAAGGCGATGGCGGCGAAGGGGATTGCATTGTGCCCGACGCTCGCCGCGTCGGATGCCGTGGCGCGCTATCGCGGATGGAACGGCGCCGATCCCGCGCCGGCGAGCGTCGCCGACAGCCGGAAGTCCTTCGCGCTTGCCCGCGCAGCCGGCGTGCCGATCTGCATGGGCGGCGATGTCGGCGTGTTCGCGCATGGCGAGAATGCGCGCGAGATGGAGCTGATGGCCGCAGGCGGCATGCCGGCCGCTCAGGTGATGATCGCGGCGACTTCGGGCAATGCGCGGGCGTTTCACCTCGATGGCAAGATTGGCGCGGTGAAGGCCGGACTGCTCGCCGATCTGATCGCGGTGAGCGGCGACCCGACCCGGGACCTTGCGGCGGTGCGCGACGTGCGGTTGGTGATCAAGGGCGGTTTGGTGGTGAAGGGGCCCTGACGCGCGGCGTGGCGGGTTCAAGTATTGGTGTTGGAGTCGGATCGACACTGACCAGTATTCGTCGAATTTTGCGACCCACCTGCGAGGAGAGCGAATCGCGGTACTATTGTGCGCCTGCAGCGTGTTTAGTTGGGGAACCTGAAACGGTGTTGGAAGCACAAGTAATGCTCCGCGAAATACGGCGTTGGTCGCATTTGACGAATAGCTGCCGAATTTCGCAGGGGGTATCAGGAGTTGTTCGCGCTTTTCTTGCGGATAGTTGAAGGCTGGAATCTCTACTGGCACGGGTTGCCTCGCTCCGAACTCCGGCGTGGAGCGCCGGGCGAGAGACGATAGCGGGCGGTGCGAGAGGTTGAATCGGGGCGCTCAGGTCGCCTGCCCTTCGTGCTTCCCCGGCGAAGGCCGGGGCCCAGTTGGAAAGGCTCCTGTGACGCGCGCAGCGTCCGCCAATTCATGTCTCCCGACTGGGCCCCGGCCTTCGCCGGGGAAGGAATGAAGGGAGGCGGCGTTCGTTCTACTGACTGAACGGAAACAGATGCACGGTCTCTGGAAGCGTGACCTTCACCGTCGCGCCATCCCCATCGAGCTTCGCCACGATCGCGCGAAGGATCATCGCCACCACGGCGCCATCGGGCGCATGCCCCGCATCCTTGATGACGAAGGCAGCGCCGGGCCTGTGCGCCGTGCCGGCCGCCTTGGCGAGTTGCTCGCCCATCTGCCATGGCACGGTGTCGTCAGCGGTGCCCTGGATCAGGTAGAGCGGCTCGTCGAGCTTCGGGATCGCCGCCACATTGTCATACTCGTTGGGCACGGCGGCGCGGAGAAGCTTCGACACCATGTCGCGCAATCGGGTGAAGGCACCGATGGTGACGAGCGCGTCGGCATGCTGGCGCGTGGCGAGCCCGAAGGCGACGCCACCGCCCAGGCTGTGGCCGACCACGATCAGCTTGCCACTGCCCGCCAGGCTGCGAGCGCGGGCGTAGAAGGCGTCGGCATCGGCGGCGAGGCCGGCTTCGCTCGCCTTGCCCGGATTGCCGCTATATTCGCGGTACTCCGCGGCGACGATGCCATAACCCTCGGCGATCAGCGGGGCGAACCACTCCACCGATCGCATCGCGCTCGACCCGTTGCCGTGAAAAGCGAGCAGGGTCGGCTTGCCGTCACGCGGGGCGATCTCGATGCCCTTGAGCGTCAGGCCGTCGGCGGTCTGCACGGTCGCGATCGTGGCGCCGCCGGGCAGGCCCGCCAGACTCACCGGCGCTTTCGGCGCGGGATAGATGCGGCCATGGACCTGCGCCGTCGCCGGGGCGGCGAGGAGCAGGGCCGGCATCAGGGCGAGGGCGAGATGCCCGAACGTCCGCGCCGTCACCAGCGGCGGTGGCGATAACCGCCGCGATAGCCGCGATAATGATAGGGCCGCGCATAGCCGCGATGGCGGTAATACCAGGCGTGATAGGGATAGGGCCGGTAGTTCCAGCGGCCCTCATAATAGACCCAGGGCCGATACCAGCCCGGCGCGGCGTAATAATAGGGCCCGTCATAGCCGCCATAATAAAAGGCGGGCGCGTCGCTGCGCACGACGAAGCCGGGCGGGCAGCCGGGGCTGGTGTCGTAACGGCTCTGGTCGCCGAGCGCGGCACCGCCCGCGGCACCGGCGACACCGCCGACAAAGGCGCCCGCGCCGCGATCGTGCCGGCCGGCGATGCTCGAGCCGAGCAGGGCGCCGAATACGCCGCCGATCACCGCGCCGGCAGTGGCGTTGCTCCGCGCCTTGACGCAGTTCCGCGCCGACCAGTCCTCGGCATAGGCCTCGTAGCGGCGATCCTGGTCGCCTTGTACCGTGTCGGCCTGGTCCGCCACATAGCCCGGCGGCGGCGGGGGTGGTTCCGACCCGTCATAGCCGGGCGGGGGCGCGTCATCCTGCTCATCATAGCCTTGCTCGGGCGGCGGTGGCGGATCTTGATAGCCCTGCTGCGGGTCCGGCTCGCGATAGCCCGTCTGAGGCTGCGGGGGCGGATAATCCTGGGCTGAGGCCATCGAGGCCGAGATCGGGGAGATCGCCGTAACCAGAGCGACCAGGGCACAGGCAGTTCGCCGAATTGACTGGGACATCAACCACATCCTTTTACCGCAGCGCCAACGCCCATGCGCCTTTTCGGGTGAATGATTGCTGACCGGACGGGTCGTTGCACTCACTGCCGGCGCAAATATCGTCGCGACCGATATGCCCCGAGTTTCGAGCTTCCCACTGGACCACTTCGCCAGGCAACCAGGTGAATCCGACGGCGTGGCCGGGCGTCCGGCGCAAAGTGGACCACTCGATTTTGCGGGATGTGGAGCTTGTCGCAACCGCGCGCGTGGCGGAAATCCGTGGCTTCCGCCAACCATCGAGGACAGGCGATATGCGCCATCCGCTTCTCACCGCCATGGCCATGCTGCTGGTTCCGGCGCTCCTTCCGATCACGGCGCATGCCCAGACCACTGCCGTTCCGCCGGCCATCGCCGCTGCCGTCGCGGACTCGTCGCGGCCCGCAACCGACACAGCGCGCGATGCCAATCGCAAGCCGGCGGCGACCCTGGCGTTCATCGGCGTGAAGGCGGGCGACAGGATCGCCGATTATGCATCGGGCGCGGGATATTTCACGCGCCTGTTCGCGTCGGCGGTCGGGCCGAAGGGCCATGTCTATGCCTCGGTGCCGGCCGAGCTGTTCACCTTCCCGAACATTGTCAAGGGGATCGCCGATACGCAGATCTGGGCAGCCTCTCACCCCAATGTCACGGTCACCCTTGCGGCCGCGCTGCCCGCCGCGCGCTATCCCGAGCCGCTCGATATCTTCTGGATCGGGCAGAATTATCACGACCTAAAGGACCCCTTCATGGGGCCGGTCGACATCAGCGCGTTCAACCGGGCGGTGTTCGCAGCACTGAAGCCGGGGGGCGTCTATGTCGTGCTCGACCATGTCGCAGCGAAGGGGTCACCCGCCAATGTCACCGACACGCTGCACCGGATCGAACCGTCGATAGTGCGGCGCGAGATCGAGGCGGCGGGCTTCGTGTTCGAATCCGAAAGCGCGATCCTCGCCAACCCGCTCGACCCGCACACCGCCGGTCCGTTCGACCCGTCGATCCAGGGTCATACCGACCAGTTCCTGTTCAGGTTCAGAAAACCCCGATCGTGAACATGGCCCGCCATCTGAGCTGCCTGGCGCTCGCCTTTCCCGCTGCGCCGGCACTGGCCGAGGAGCCGCCGCCCGTAGCGACCGTCGCCCCTCCGCCTGCCCGGCAATCGCTCGACGATGCCTGGTGGACCGGGCCGATGCTGGCGAATTCTGCCGCGACCCTGCCGCGCGGCCACGCCCTGATCGAGACCTATGTCTTCGACCAGATTTCGGGCGGCGTCAGTTCCTACGGATCGCTGACCTACCTGCTCTACGGCGTGACCGACACGCTGACCCTGGGCGCGCGGCCGATGTTCGGGTTCAATCCCGCCGGCGGCGCCTCGACCATGGGCATGGGCGATCTCACCCTGCAGGCTCAATATCGGCTGTCGTCGTTCCGGGCCGATCCCTGGAAGCCGGCGATCGCGGTGTCGCTGCAGCACAGCCTGCCGACCGGGAAATATGACCGGCTCGGCACGCGGCCCGGCGACGGGCTGGGCAGCGGGGCACATGCCACGACCCTTTCGCTCTATGCGCAGAATTACAGCTGGCTCGGCAATGGGCGCCTGTTGCGGACCCGGCTGAACCTGTCGACATCGCTGCCGGGCAAGGCGCGCGTGGAGGGCGTCAGCGTCTATGGCACCAGGCATGGCTTTCGCGGCGTGGCGCGGCCCGGCGCGTCCTTCGATGTGGGCGGTTCGGTCGAATATAGCGTGACGCGACGCTGGGTGCTGGCGCTCGACCTCACCTATGATCACACAGCGCCGACCCGCGTGGCCGGCGTCGATCTCGGGAATGCCCCGGTTGTCCGCCGATCCGGGGCGAGCGACAGTTTCGCGATCGCGCCGGGGATCGAATATAGCTGGAGGCCGAACCTCGGGGTGCTGATCGCCGCGCGGATCGTTCCGCGTTCCCACAACACGGTGCCGTCGATCACCCCTGCGGTGGCGATCAACTATGTGCTTTAGGGTCGTTTGAGTGCGGAGGCGATCTAGCCCCTCTCCTTCAGGGGAGGGGCTGATTTAGGATGGACCGAAGGCGGCTTCAGCCCTCAGAATTCCTCCATCGCCTCGCGGACCATCGCCATCGCCGTGCGGATCGCGGGCGGGTCCATCATGCCGAAGCCGAAGACGAGCCCCGCCTGAGTCGCCGGCCCGTGATAATACCGGCTGAGGCTGCGGATATGGATGTTGCGGCTCGCCAGCGTGCGGGACAGGGCGTCGACATCGACGGTGCCCTTCGAGATCGCCGTGACATGCATGCCGTAAGCGGATTCGACCGGATCGAGCCAGGCGCCGAAATCGCGGCGCAGCAGATCGAGCAACAGGGTGCGCCGCTCTCCGTACAGCCGCCGCATCCTGCCGATGTGCCGGGTCAGATGGCCGCCCCCGATGAAGCCGGTCACCACCGCCTGGGTCGGCATCGAACAGGGCCCGTCGGCGCAGATCTTGGCGGTTGCCAGCGCCCGCACCGCCCAGCGCGGCGGCAGGGCGAAACCGAGGCGGATATTGGGCAGGGTCGATTTGGAGAAGGTCCCGACATAGAAGACGACATCATCCTCATCGACCGTCTTCAGCGCCCTGACCGGCCCGCGCGCGGCGCGGAACTCGCCGTCATAATCGTCCTCGACGATGAGGGCGCCATTGTCCCGCGCGAAGCGGATCAGCGCCGCGCGCCGCTCCTTCGAGAGAGTCGATCCGAGCGGAAACTGGTGCGACGGACTGACGCAGATGATGGCGGCATCGCGGGGCAATCGGTCGATGATCATCCCGTCGGCATCGACCTCGACGGGATGCAGGCGGGCGCCAGCCGCGGCGAAGGGGATGCGGGTGGGCGCATAGCCCGGATTCTCGACCGCCACCACCGACCGCCCCGGTTTCACCAACAGCCTGGCGAGCAGATCGAACGCCTGTTGCGCACCGCTGGTAACGACCAGGTCATCGGGCTGGCAGGCGATGGCCCGCATTACCGACAAATGCATCGAGATCGCCGCGCGCAGATCGGGATTGCCCTGCGGGTGGCCATAGTTGAACGGCGCCTGCTCGAACGCGCGCAGCTTCTGCGCCGATACGCGGCGCAATATGTCGAACGGGAAATGCTTCAGATCGACCAGGCCGGGGCGGAAATCGAAGACCGCCGGATAGGCCATCGTGTCGGGCACGGCGGCGGTGGCGTCGCTGAAGAAGCCGAACGCCGACGCCACGTCGGGGCGGAGCCAGAAGGGATTGAGCCGATCCTCGGGCGCCGCGCCGGGCGCCGCGATATCCGTGAGGGGCGCGGGCCGTTCGGCGACATAGGTGCCCGATCCGTGCCGTGAGGCGAGCAGCCCCTCGTCGAGCAGCTGGTTATAGACCCCCACCACCGTGGTGCGCGCCAGACCGTACAGCGCCGCCGCGGCGCGACTTGCCGGCACCCGCGCGCCCGGCTTGAGTTGCCCGCCCAGGATCGCCTCCCTGAGCTGCCGATGAAAGCGCTGCGCCCGGAGGGGCGTGCCCGCGGCGCCGATATCAAGCTCGACTTCGAAGATCGCCATGGCCCGGCTTACCGGTTCGCGCTGGCGCCGCCAATCCGATCGGGCACATCATCGGCGACAAGCCGATTGTGCCCGCCGCCCGAGCCTGTAAGCGGGCAGTATGTCAGCCGAGATCGATCCCTTCCACGCCATCGCCGTCAGCCGTTTGGCGCACAGGATGTCAGCCGAGGGACGATCGGTGATCCATATGGAGTTCGGCCAGCCCTCCACCGGCGCGCCGGCAGCGGCGATCGCGACCGCGCAGCATGTGCTGGCAACCGACGGCATGGGCTATTGGGAAAGCATGCCGCTCAAGGCGCGGATCGCGCGGCATTATGACGAGACGTACGGCGTCGCGATCGACCCCGAACAGGTGGTGCTGACCTGCGGCGCCTCGCCCGCCTTCGTGCTCGCTTTGTCCTGCCTGTTCGCGCCGGGCGACCGGGTGGCATTCGCGCGGCCGGGTTATGTCGCCTATCGCAACACGGTGAAGGCGCTTCATCTCGAGCCGGTCGAGATCGGCTGCGGCGAGGCGGAGCGGTTCCAGATCACGGCGGCCGCGATCGAGCGGCTCGACCCGGCGCCGCAGGGGCTGATCCTGGCGAGCCCGGCCAACCCGACCGGCACGATCATCGCCGCCGACGAACTGGCGGCGATCGTCGCGGTATGCCGCAGGCGGAGCATCCGCATCGTCTCGGACGAGATCTATCACGGATTGAGCTATGTCGGTCCGGCGCGATCGGTGCTGCAGGAGGATTCCGACGCGCTGATCATCAACAGCTTCTCCAAATATTTCAGCATGGCGGCGTGGCGGCTCGGCTGGCTGGTGGTGCCGCCCAGGCTGATCGACGCGGCGCGGGCGCGGATGGGCAATCTGTTCCTGACGCCGCCGTCGCTGGCGCAGCATGCGGGGCTGGTCGCGTTCGATTGCCGGGACGAGCTGGAGGGGCATGTCGCGGCCTATGCGCGCAACCGCGACCTGCTGCTCGCCGCGCTCCCCGCGCTCGGGCTGAAGCGGATCGCGCCGCCCGATGGGGCCTTTTATATCTGGGCGGATATCGGGCATCTGACCGACGATAGTATGGATTTCTGCATTAAGCTGCTGGCCGACACGGGCGTCGCGACGGCACCTGGGATCGATTTCGATCCGGTGGAGGGACGGCGGTTCATGCGGTTCAGCTTCGCGGTGTCGACCGACCGGGTGGAGGAAGCACTGCGGCGGATCGCGCCGTGGTTCGCGGCGCAGGCAAGGGTACGTGCCGAGGCGACTGGTTAAATCCAGGCGGATCGACATTCACGAGAACTGAACTTCCTCTCCAGTGGGAGTTTTGCCGGGAGTCAGGTCAATCATGCCCCCGGCATGATTGAGAAATGCCCGGGGGGCATTTCGACCTGTCGCCCGGCAAAACTGATAGTGAAGCTTGGCAGCTTGCTGCCTAGCGAAACTTGGTGAGGGGCTCCGGGAGTTATCGAGAGCTCCCGGAGCCCCTCGCCAACTCCGACTGGAGAGGAAAAATGTGGTTTCGTGACCTCGATTGCGCATCCTAGCCAGACGTGTAGCCTCGGACGGAAGGCGGTCCGCCACAGGGGGTAGGTTATGCTGGAATCGTTGAGCGCGTCGGGCGATCCGCGGCCGGTGGGGAGCCAGCCGATCCCTATCGCCCTTCCTTCCTATATCGCGCCGACCGGCGAATATCCGTCGGCGGATGGCCCTGGCACGCCGATGTTCCTGCTGGCGATGATCCATACCGCGATCGGCCAGGCCGGACAGGCCCCGTTCAATGCGCTGCCCCCCGATGGCCGCCTGCTCACCGTCGATCAGGCCCACATGGCCGACGCGCCGCTGTATTCCGTGATCATGAACCAGTTCGGCGGCGAGCCCCCGAGCTTCGCCCTGCCCGATCTGCGTGGGCGGTCGGTGGTCGGGAGCAATCCCGGCGTGGCGCCGCCGCCGAACACGGTGCCGATGCAGTGGATCATGGCGACGCAGAGCGTGTCGCAGTTCGACCAGGTTGCGGGGGTCGCGGCCGGGATGGTCGTGCCGTTCGCGGGCAGTTTCGCGCCCTCCGGCTGGGTGGCGTGCGACGGATCGATCTTCACCCAGGCGCAATATCCCGAACTCTTCACGCTGTTCGGCAACGCATTCGGCTGGCTGACGACGACGGAAGTCGCCTTGCCGCGCCTGACCGACAATGTCGTCATCGGCACCGGCGCGCCGTACGCGCCGGGATGGCCGGCCACGACGGTCGGAACGATGATCGGCGGAGGGCCGCTCCAGGGCGTGTGCCTCAACTATCTCATCTGCTTCAACGGCCTCTGGCCCAATGACTCCCCGTCCGCCTCGGTGCCCGTGCAGCAGGGCTTTATCGGCCAGATTATCGCCTATGCCGGCAATGACGCGCCGCCGGGCTGGCTGTTCTGCGACGGCTCCCTGCTGGCGATCGAGACCTATATGGAGCTGTTCGCACTGATCGGGAGCATTTACGGTGGCGACGGCGAGACGAATTTCGCCGCGCCCGATCTGCGCGGCAAGGTGATCGTCGGCCCTGCCGACTGAGCGTGCGGAGCGGAGCATGACCGAAGAGCGGATTTCCGAATGCCTGTGCGGCGCCCTGAGCGCGACCTGTCGCGGGGAGCCGGTGCGCGTTTCCGTCTGCCATTGCCTGAACTGCAAGCGCCGGAGCGGCAGCGCCTTTGCGTATACCGCGAGCTACGACACCGCCCAGGTGTCGACGAATGGCGAGCATGCCACCTATCGCCGGATCGGCGACGAGGGCCGCTGGGCGGATTTCCATTTCTGCCCCCAATGCGGCAGCGGGGTGTTCTACGAGATCGAGATGCGGCCGGGCATGATCTCGGTGCCGGCGGGCGGCTTTGCCGACAGGGATTTCCCCGCGCCGTTCGTCGAGGTCTTCGAGAACCGGCGGCCGGACTGGTGCGTCATCCAAATGGCGGGACCGCTGGCGCAGGAGTGAGCGCGCCACCCATGGAGGGGACAGATGGAGATCGACCCGCAGCGCTTCGCCGCCGAATGGGCCGCGGCCTGGAACGCGCATGACATCGAGGCAGTGCTCCGCCATTTTCATGACGAGGCCAGCTTCTCCTCGCCCTTTGCCGCGCTCGTTGTGCCCGAGAGTGGTGGGCGGCTGATCGGGAAGGCGGCGATCAGGGATTATTGGTCCATCGGCATTGCGCGCATCCCGGACCTGCACTTCTCCATCGATGCCGTGTTCGTCGGGATCGATTGTCTCGTCATCGCCTATGAGAACCAGAAACAGGCCCGGGTGTGCGAGGTGCTGAAATTCGCGGGTGCGTTGGTGATCGAGGGGCACGGCACCTATGCTGAGGGTGTGGCGAACCCCACGGGGGCGAGTGGCGAGTAGAACGTACGTTGGGCAATCCAGCACCCCGTTCGTCCCGAGTGCCATCGATCTTGTCGAGAACTCGTATCGAGGGACAAGCGTCACGAGTTCCACCTGTACCTCGATACGAACTCTCGATACGCCTTCGGCTACTCGATCTCTACTCGGCACGAACGGAAAGGGTGGTTCCGATTTCACGCATCATGATCTAGAACCGTCGCATCAGGCCGCTGACACCGGCCCTCCGACCGGATGTGCAGCATGACCTTCTCCCTGACCGCAACGCCAGTTCGCCTTGCCTTCGGGGATATCCATCATGCCTGCCATTGCCGTTTCCCATCTCTCCTGGTCGACGCCTGACAACCGCCCGGTTTTCGCCGATCTCGACCTGAGCTTCACCACCGAGCGCGCCGGATTGGTCGGGCGCAACGGCGTGGGCAAGTCAACGCTGCTCAGGCTGATCGCCGGGCAATTGCCGGTCCAGTCCGGCCGGATCTCCGTGAGCGGCACGATCGGGGTGCTGCGCCGGACCGTGCAGGTGCGCCCCGACGAGACGGTCGCCGACCTGTTCGGCGCGACCGAGGCGCTCGCGCTGCTGCGGCGTGCGGAACAGGGCGTCGCCAGCATCGAGGAGCTGGGCGAAGCCGACTGGACGCTGGAGGATCGCATCGCGTCGGCGCTAGGCCGGGTTGGGCTCGAGGTCGGGCCGGAGACGCCGCTGACCGCGCTTTCCGGCGGGCAGCGCACGCGGGCGAGCATGGCGGGCGCGATCTTTTCGGAACCCGATTTCCTGCTGCTGGACGAGCCGACCAACAATCTCGACCGGGAGGGGCGCGATGCGGTGATCGCGTTGCTCGCCGGCTGGCGGGCGGGCGCGATCGTCGTCAGCCATGACCGCGAACTGCTCGAGACGATGGACGCGATCGTCGAGATGACCAGCCTGGGCGCGACGCGCTATGGCGGCAACTGGAGCCGCTACCGCGAGCGCAAGGCGATCGAACTGGCAGCCGCGGAGCGCGACCTGGCCGAGGCCGAGCGGCAGGTGGCCGAGGTCGCGCGGGGCGCGCAGGAGGTGGCCGAGCGCAAGGCGCGCAGGGACGGCGCCGGCAAGCGCAAGGGCGCCAGGGGCGACATGCCGCGCATCCTGATCGGCGCGCGCAAGGACCGGGCCGAGGACAGCGGCGGCGAGAACCGGCGGCTGGCGGAGCGGCAGCGGGCACGGGCGGCCGAGGCCGCGACGGCGGCGCGCGAGCGGGTGGAGGTGCTGCAGCCCTTTGCGGTGACGCTCGCGCCGACCGGGCTGCCGGCCAACCGGACCGTATTGGAGATCGAGGGCGTGACGGCGGGATATGAGCCGGGCAAACCGGTGCTGCACGATCTGTCGCTGACGATCAGCGGGCCGGAACGCGTCGCGGTGACGGGGCCGAACGGGTCGGGCAAGACGAGTTTGCTGGGGCTGATCACCGGCGCGCTGCGGCCCTGGAGCGGGACGGTGCGGGTTCCGGTCGATCTGGCGATGCTCGACCAGCGGGTCAGCCTGCTCGATCCGGACAGCTCGATCCGCGACAATTATGCGCGGATCAACCGAACGACCGACGAGAATGCCTGTCGCGCGGCACTCGCCCGTTTCATGTTCCGCGCCGATGCCGCGTTGCAGATCGTCTCGACGCTCAGCGGCGGGCAGATGCTCCGTGCGGGGCTTGCCTGTGTGCTGGGCGGCACGAAACCCCCTTCCCTGCTGATCCTGGACGAGCCGACCGACCATCTCGACCTGGACTCGATCGAGGCGGTGGAAGCGGGGTTACGCGCCTATGATGGCGCGCTGCTGGTGGTCAGCCATGACACGGCGTTCCTGGAGGCGATCGGCATCGCGCGGCGGATCGCCTTGTCGGGAGCCGCGCAGGAATCAAGCCGGGTACCCTGAGGCTCTTGCCCAGGATGCCCGGCCATGTCGTTGATCAGCGGCCTCAGCCCTCGACTTCCTTCGCCAGGATTTCGAGCAACCCGAGCGTGCCTTCCTTCCGTCCGGTGCCATCGTCCGATCCGTCGAGATAGGTGCCCTGTTCGGTGTGAGTCAGCAGCGTGCCGCCGTTCGACGGGGTGAGTTCGATCGTGGTGAGCGAGGCCGACATCGGCGCGGCGCCGATCGCCATACGATAGCAGAAGACGATGCGCTGGTCGGGCACGATATCCTGATAGACCGCCTCGTTCAGGATCTCCGGGCCGTCACCATAGCGGAAGCGCGATACCTCGCGTCCGTTCACGCTGAAATCGGCGGTGTGTTCGAACACTTCGAACCCCTCGCCTTCGACCAGCCAGCGCCGTTTCGCCGCGGTGTCCGAAAAGGCGGAAAACACGCGCGACGGGGATGCGTCATACTGGCGTTCGAGGCGGAACGTGCTGTGCACCGCGGGCCTTGCTTCAATGGTCATTCTTGCTTCCTTTCGTCTTGATTGGGGTAGGATCAGGGTCGCCGAGAAATTCCTCCAGCCGGTCGAGGCGCCGTTCGGCCGGGCTGCGCCGGTCGGCGATCCAGCCGGCGATGCCGTCCATCCCGCCGGGCACCAGCCGATAGGTGCGCACCCGGCCGATCTTTTCGCTGGCGACGATGCCGGCAGCTTCCAGGACCTGGAGATGCTGCACCACGGCCGCGAGCGACATGTCGAACGGTTCGGCCAGGCTGCTCGTGCTCGCGGGCGCGCGACCGAGATGCTCGACGATCGCGCGGCGAGTCGGCTCGGCCAGGGCAGCCAGCAGGAGATCGATGGGATAATTGTTAAGCACAGACTTGAGTATCACGAGAGTCGCTCGGATAGTCAAGTACAAACTTTAGTATCTTTGTCGGGCGTGCCCTGAGCCTGCTCAGCGTTCCTTGGAAACGAAGGGTCGGATTATGCTGGGGGTGTGGCCGGGGCCGACTCACGACTTGCGTACGAGCGGGCATTGCCCAGCCCAAGGAAGGCGAGCGTGGCCAGCAGCATCGCCCCTAACCCGAGGGCGAGCGCAACCCCATAACCGCCGGTCGCATCGTGGAGGCGTCCGAAGGCGATGATGCCGGTCGCGGTGCCGGCCAGCGCCAGCATGAGCAAGGTGCCATAGATCTCGCCATATGCGCGCAGGCCGAACAGGCGCGCCGCGAAGAAGGGCAGCAGATCATGCTCGGCGCCGTTCATAAGCCCGGCGACGAACACGGCCAGCATCAGCAGCGCGAAGCCCGGCATAGGTAGCTGGAGCAGGCCGAAGCCGATCGCGGAGAGGATCGCGGCGCAGGCGGCCATGCTGGCCGGGCGGAAGCGATCGACCAGCGCGCCCATGGCGAGGCGGCCGACGACCTGCGACGCGCCGTAGCTGGCGAGCAGCAGCGCCGCCTGCCCGGCGTTCAGCCCGCGATCCAGGCCGAACGGCACGAGCTGCGTGACCAGGCCGATGGTCGCCATGTTGATCAGCATGACGCTGCTGGCGAGCAGCCAGAAGGAGCGGCTGCGCCTGGCCTGCGCACCGGTCGCGCCCGGCAACAGGCCGGCGCCCGACGCGTCGACCGCGAGGCCTGCCGGACTGGAGGAGGCGCCGCGGATGAGCAGCAGCACCGCCGGCAGCGCCAGCAGCACGGTGAGGCCCGCGAGCGCGAGGAAGCCGCCACGCCAGCCGGACGCGGCGATCACCAGGGCGAGGATCGGCGGCACGAGGATCGTCGTCACCGACAGGCCCGAGGTCGCGATGCCGAGCGCCAACCCGCGGTGGAGGACGAAGACGGACGAGATCAATTTGCCATGGACCAGGGCGCTGGTGCCCGGGACGGCGAGCGCGAGGCAGACGACCAGCAATTGATAGTGCCAGAGCAGGCCCGTCAGGATCGACATGCCGCAATAGGCCAGGCCAAGCAGCAGCATCGCCGCGACGATCACCGCGCGGACGCCGATGCGATCGGCCAGCCGCCCGATGAACGGCGCCGCGAGCGCGCCGGCCAGGCCGAGCCCGGCGGCGGTGGCGATCTCGCCGCGGGTCCAGCCGAAATCCGCCGTCATACCGGCGGTGAACAGGCTGGAGACGTTCTGGAAGAGGCCGGGACCGGTGCCGATACCGATCATGCCGGCGGCGACCAGCGGCCAGCCCTTGCGCCATTCACTCCTGCCGGCCTGTACCGCCGGGGCCCCGGATTCCATGAAGCTGATTCCTCGATATGGACGGCGAGCCTAGCGGCCCCGACCCCATCGAGGAAGCGGCGCCGAGCCCTTACTGGTGGCCGCGCTGCTCCAGCACCCGCTCCCAGGCCAGCGCGTCCTTCACGATCGTGTCGAGATCGTCGAGCGCCGGCTTCCAGTCGAGCGTAGCGAGAATGGCGCGGTTGTCGGCGATCAGCTCGGCCGGGTCGCCGGGGCGGCGGCCTTCGAGGCGGCGCTCGATCTTCATGTTGGTGACCCGGTCGACCGCGTCGAGCACCTGCTGCACCGAGAAGCCGCGGCCATAGCCCGCGTTGAGGAAATGGTTGCGCGCCGGCTCGGCGACCAGCAGGTCGAGCGCCGCGACATGCGCCGCCGCGAGATCGCTGACATGGATATAGTCGCGCACGCCGGTGCCGTCGGGCGTGGCGAAATCGGTGCCATAGACCGACACGCCGTCACGCTTGCCGGTCGCCGCCTCGACCGCGACCTTGATGAGATGGGTCGCCCCCGCGGTCGACTGGCCGCTGCGGCCTCCGGGATCGGCACCGGCGACGTTGAAATAGCGCAGCGCGGCGAAGTTGATCGGATGGGCGGCGGCGACGTCGCGCAACATCGCCTCGGTCATCAGCTTCGACATGCCATAGGGGTTGATCGGCGATTGCGGATCGCCCTCCGCCACCGGCACCTTCTGCGGTGTGCCATAGGTCGCCGCGGTCGAGGAAAAAATGAAGTGGCGCACGCCGCACACCACCGCGCTTTCGATCAGCGCGCGGCTGGCGGCGGTGTTGTTGCGGTAATATTTGAGCGGGTCGCTGACCGATTCAGGCACCACGACCGAGCCGGCGAAATGCATGACCGCGCGCACGCCATGGTCGCGCATCGCGGCGCGGACCGGACCGTCGTCCTCGATATTGGCCTGGACCAGGGTCGCGCGCGGATCGACCGCCCAGTCGAAACCGGTGACGAGATTGTCAACGACCACCACGCGGTGTCCGGCATCGAGCAGCGCGAGCACGGCGTGGCTCCCGATATAACCCGCACCGCCCGTAACCAGCACCGCACCGTCAAGCATCATGATCTCCCGTAAGTCCGCGAACGCGTTAGGGCCTGCATCCAGCCTCCGCAACATGAGGAGGTCGGATGCAGGCCCTTCGGTGCGACCCGGCTATGTGAGTCTCGCGCTCAGCAGCGGGCGAGGAAATCCTCCATCGCGTCATAGGCGGTGGATGTCAGGCGGAGATAGGAGCGGCGGCCGTCATAAGGATCGGCCTCGCGCACCACGAGCGAGCGCTCGATCAGCAGCTTGACCCAGCGCAGCCCGGTCGACATCGGCTTGCCCGAGCCGATCGCCGCGCTCGTCACCGAGACGCGCTTGCCGCTGGCCTGGGCGATGTAGAGATCGAGCATCAGGTCCCAGCCGGGATCGCCGAACAGCTCGTTGCCCAGCACTTCGTCACGCAGACGGCGCTGGTTGTGGATGTGACGCGCCTTTTCGATCAGCCCGAATTCGGTGCGCAGGCCGACCCGCATATGAGCGACCGGCAATTCCTGGATCAGCATATTGGTTTCCCCCGCTCCCCGGCGACCCAGCAACTATAAGGAACAATGCGGGAATCCACGTTATGCCAAAGTCGGAACACCGTGTTCCACGGTGACCTCAACGGCATTTGCCCGGCGCGGGGCGCCGCGGCAAGGGGCGGAATACGAAAATAACGAAAATCGGGGGTAATAATCGGCGGAATTCCGCCATTTATTCGATATTGGCGTACCAGATGCCGATATGGCGGCACACGACACCTCTTGATCGGGGTGGATGGAACACCCCCGGTGGAACACCTTCCGAGCGACGTGGAACACCTCCGGAGGGTGTTTGGAACACCTTTCGGCGCGGTGTTCCACATCGACCGGTCGGCCGTGCCGGCCCGCCCGTGCCTTGACGCGGAAGGGCCGGTCCAGGCGTCTATTTCGCGATGCGGGTCACGCGGCCGACGCTTGTGTCGCCCGCCCACATGTTGTTCTGCTTGTCGAACACCCAATAGCTCGCCTCGATGAACTGGCCCTTGCCGATGCCCATGCCGTTGCCGGTGGCGCCGACGACCTTGCCGGTCTTACGATCGAGCTTCAGGAACTGGCCGTCCTGGCCGCTCGCCATCCAGGGTTCGCCATCATGGTCGAACTGGATCGCGCAGACCAGATTCTCGGTTGCGATCTGGCGGAGATACTCGCCTTTGCCGTTGAAGATGATGATGCGGTAATCCTCGCGGTCGCCCACCCAGACATCACCCGTCTTCGGATCGACGCCCAGGCCGTGCGCGTTCTGGAACTTGCCCCGGCCGGTATTGTGGCCAAACCACTGGCCGATATAATTGCCGGCCTTGTCGAGGTGCAGGACGCGGGCGGCACCGATATTGTTGGTGGGATCGTCCGAATCCACCACGTTCGGGCTTTCATTGCCATGCCCTTGCGCGATGTACATGTCGCCGTTCGGGCCGAAGGCGATCATCACCGGCTCCCACAGCAGGCGCTGGCCCTTGCCCTCGTCCCAGTCGCCAGGATGGCCCGAGGTCCCTATCGTCTGCAACAGCTTGCCGTCCGGGCTGACCTTCTTCACCGTCGCGTTGGCGGTGTCGATGATCCAGACATTGTCCTCGGCATCCACCGCCATGCCGTGCGCCTTGTCGGCATGGCCGATCACGTCGTCGCCGACCGACAGGGTCAGCTTGCCGGCGGGCGAATAGCGCAGCAGTTGCGGGCTGCCGGCGGGCTTGCGCTGGAACACCCACAGATTGTTCTTCGAATCGAGCGCGACCGCAGGCACACCGCCGATGCCGGGGGGAAGCTGGATCGGGTAGGAGAAACCATAGCCGAGCTTCTGTTCCCACTGGACGCGCTGGAGCTGGCCGCGCTGCGGGCCGTTGCGGTTCTGGCAGGCGGTCGAATGGCGGCAGCCCTGGACCGAGGCGGGACGCGCGCCCGCTGCGAAGGGGGCGCCTTCCGGCCGCGGAAGCACCGTCACCACGCCATTGGCGTCGACCGAGGTGCGGCCACCCGGATCGGGAAAGCTACCCTGCAGGAACCAGGCGGGCGAGCCATCCACGGCAGGCCCCCTGGTCGGCGGTACGGTCTGCGCAAACGCACCCGTGACGAGCAGGATGGCGCCGAGCGTCGCGCCGGCGATCACGGGTAGTACAGGTCGGATCATGTCAGTCTCCTGGGGGTAAATACGGTGTTGGACGAAGGGGCTAGCGGCTCTGGGCGGTGCTGATCGCGCCGGGGCGGGTGTCGAACTTCAGGGTGGCTTGCATATCCCGCCTCAGCGACGTGCCGTCGAAGCGATAGACCTCGATCTCCCGCGCGACCGCGCCCTGCAATAGGATTGTTCGGCCGTCCTTGCTCCAGGTGGCGCCCTGCCCCCATTGACCGGTCTGCGCCTGGGCAACGAGCGTCAGCGCGGGGCCGTTGAGGCGATAGACCTGCAACAGACCGAACGGGCTGAATTGCGCCGAACTCGGGTTGGCCGAGGAGCCGTTGACCACCGTCACCTCGAGATAACGGCCATCGGGCGAGATCGCGACATGCTCGGGCGTCGGGCCGACCTCGACGCGGTTGACGACCTTGTCGGTCTTGAGGTCGATCACGCTGACGGTGCCGATGCGCGGGCCCCGCGGTGCCGTGGTACCCTCTGGCAGCAGGGTGCCGAGCAGGTTGGTGTTATAGGCATAGCGCCCGTCGCGGCTGAACACCGAGCCGTACGGGTTGCCGCCAGTCGGATACATAGTGCGGGTATCAGTGACTTTCGTGCCGTCGATCGCGAGGCGCCAGATGCCGTTGCCCCGCCGCTGGGTGACCAGCGCGGTCCTGCCGTCGGGCGAGATGGCGACGTCGACCGGACCTGCCCTGGCATCGAGCTGCAGCTTGTTGGCGAGCGTCAGCGTCTTGTTCGCGATCGAATAGACCGAGATCGTCCCCTCGCCCGTCGCCGCGACCAGGGCGAGCGTGCCCGCGCGGTTGATCGCGACGCCCGAGGCGCCGTCGCCGGCCTTGATCGTCTGGATGACCTTCGGGTTGGTCGGGTCCTTCAGGTCGATGACCGAGACGGTGTCGTCGAGGATGAACTTGCTGCTGTCAGCCGGATCAAACTTCTGGCCGTTGGTGACGATCGCGAAGCTCGTGTCGCGGGCGACGGCGACAATGGTCGGCGGGCCGATCATGCTCACCGGCAGCTCGACCTTGCCGATCACCCTGGGCGGATAATGGTCGAGGTCGATGACGGCGACATTGTCTGGCTTCACGTCGCCCGGCTTCTGGCCGAGGCGCGGCTGCTTGCCGTCATTCGCGGAAAGCGCGAGCTGCGCGCTCGCGCCGCTCGCGGCCAGACCGAGCGCGAACCCGGCCAGAGTCATTGCGATCGAGGATCGGTTCATCACTTCGGCTCCGTCATTTCGGCGGGGGCATGTTGGAGCGCACGGCGAGGATGCGCGCGGGCTTCGAGCTGGGCGCCTTGTCGTTGTAGAAACCGACCGTGGTGTTCGCCCGGTAATAATAGGCGTCGCCGGGTCTGGCCGGGAATTTGGCCTCGACCCCGTCCATCCCGCCGCCCGCGACCATCTGCCCCGTACCGTCGAGCATGAGGTAGATCTCTTCCTGAGTCTCGTGATGGTGCGGGAAGTTGGTGGCGCCGGGCGCGAACTCCATGACGAACAGGCTGATCATCACGTGCCCGGTCGAGAGCTTGTCGCGCGTGCTCTTGGTGTCGCCCATCATCAGCCGGTAGAGCGTGTCGAGCGGGTGGCCGCCGACATTGACCAAAGGCACATCGGCGATATTGGCGATCTTCAACGTGTCGGGGATGGTCAGCGGCATGGCCTCGGGGATTCTGAAGCCCATGAGGGCGGCCTTCACGCCCTTCGGCCCGCCGTTCAGCCCGAACGCGACGGTCGGC
Source organism: Sphingomonas sp. GW821-FHT10F11 (assembly GCF_058809095.1). Taxonomy (NCBI): domain Bacteria; kingdom Pseudomonadati; phylum Pseudomonadota; class Alphaproteobacteria; order Sphingomonadales; family Sphingomonadaceae; genus Sphingomonas; species Sphingomonas sp. GW821-FHT10F11. The sequence goes on along the minus strand of NZ_JBXASH010000003.1, from coordinate 201,480 downwards.
GGCAGATAGAGGAAATCCTCCTTCTTCACCGGGAAGCTCTTGCCCCCGTACGAGACGGTGCCGTCGCCATCGAGGATCACGAACATATGCTCCTCGCGCGGATAGCTGACCAGGCTGCTCCTGCCGTTCGGATCGACGGTGAGCTCGCCGAAGCGGCTCATCGCGCGCAGCAATCTGGCGTTCGCATCGCCCTCCCCGAACAGCGCCTTGTAATGCGCGGTCGGGCTGCTGATCGGCACCGTCACCGGTTTCACGTCCGGCACGAAGCGGTGGAGGAAGGTCGGATCGACGGTGCGATGGGGGTCGGTCTGCGAAACGGCGGGCGTCGCGCACAACAGCAACAATGGAACCCAGATCTTCTTCATGACTAGCTCCCGAGTTTCGAAAAAACCGGCGCCCTCCCGCGAACGGGGGAGGGCGCCGCAAGGGGGGCTCAATATTTCATGCGCAGGCCAATGCTGATGACCCGGCCGAGCGGGTTGGACCCGAACGGATCATAGCCATTGGTCGCGTTGAAGAAGGGCGGCGCCTTGTCGAAGATGTTGTTCGCATCGACATAGATTTCGCTCTCGCCGAGAGCGCCGCCCTTCGAGAATTTATAGCCGGCATGGAGATCGAAGGTCGTCCACGCCCCCACCTTGTCGCCGCCGCCGGACACATTGCCGTTGGCGTCGAGGATCAACGGATTGACCGTACCGCTGCCCCAGTTCTTGTACGCGCCGACATGATTCATGAAGACCTCGAACGATGCGCCGTCATGGCTCCATCCGGCATTGAAACGGGCCTGGCGCTTGATCGACGGGAAGGTCGAGTTGATACCCACCGTGTTCAGCACGTCGAACTTCGGGCTGCCGACAAAACCCTGCTGGAACTTCAGGAATTCGGTGGCCGAACCACCGATGTCGAACTTGCCGATGTCGGTGGTGAATTCATAGCTGAGCGCGATGTCGAGGCCGGTCAGATCGAGATCGAGCGCGTTCGACTGCGGGCGACGGAACACATAATAGGTTGTCGGCGGCAGGGCGGTGGTGATCGGCACGTCGTTGATCTGGGCAGCGAGCTGCGCCGGCGTGGCGCCGTTCGGATAGATTGTCAGCAGATAGTTGAGCGCGCCGTTGTTCAGGATGCAACCCGGGGCGCAGGGCGAGGTGATGCCGCCGCGAAGCTTGTTGTTGAACAGCGTGACCGATCCGCGGAAGCCGGGCAGGAAGGTCGGCGCGAGATCCAGGCCGACCGACCAGGTCGTGCCCTTTTGCGGGCCGACATTGGGGTTGCCGGTATCGACCACCACGCCCTGGATATTGCCGCCGATCGTGCAGAACCCGCCTGAACAGACGATGCCCGGGATATTGGCGATCTGCGGAAACCGGGCGACCGAGACCTGGGCCTGGGTGTTGATGAGCTGCGCTGTCGAGTTGCTATAGGTGCCGTAGAGCGGATCGCCGACCGATCGCATCGATGGCGCCACGAACGACCGGGCCCAGTTGCCGCGCAGCTTGATGCCCTGGACGACCTCGATATTGGCCGCGAACTTCGGATTGAAGGTGCCGCCGAAATCACTGTAATGATCATACCGGCCCGACGCGCTGAGATCGACGCGGTACAGGAAGCTGTCCATCTCCGGCGAGATCACCGGGATCAGTATCTCGCCATAAGCCGATTCCACATTGCGATCGAGCGGGAAGAAGCGCTGGGTCGAGCCCTGACTCGCCGGACCGGAATTGAGCGGGCGGACGACCGTCGTATCCAGCACCCATTTCTGCAGCTCGCCGCCGAACGCTATTTTCACGGCGCCGCCGGGCAGGTCGAACAGCGACCCGTCGATGCCAGCGCGGAATTGTCGGATCGAGCTGATATGGCTGGTCGAACTGCGGCTGTCGGTTAGCATCGCGCGCACCGCCGCCGAGGTGCGGTTGGTCGCCGCCGGGTTCCACACATCGAGCGCGTTGTTGACGGTCAGCGGCAGGTTGAGCGGGATCAGATTGGTGCCGGCGACCGGTGTCGTCATGCTGCCATTGGTCTGCACCGTGCCATTCAGGGCAAGCGTCGCGCAGCTGGTGCAGAGGCTGCCTTCGGATACCTGCGCGGTGCGATCCTCACCGTACAGGGCCATGGCGGTGAAGCGGAAATTCTCCGTGAAATGCCATTCGGCATTGGCGGTCGCGATATAGGTCTTCGCGCTGTTGTCGGTGAAGGCGCCAGGACCGAGCAGCTGGTCCGCATTCCAGCGGATGGTCTGCTTGAAGGCACCCGGATTGCGCGTGACGCCGTCGGCAAGGGTGTCCGAAACGCCGGGCGGATTCACATAGAAGGGATTGGCTTGCGCGGTATCGCGGAACACGGTGGCCTGGATGCCGCCACGCGCATTGCGGGTGAAGGTGTCGCGATCCGAATAGACGAAATCGGCCGACAGGGTCAGCGTGTCGGTGATGTCCTGCGACAGCTTGACCATCGCGTTGTAGCGCCGTTCGCGGCCGATACGATCGCCGAAAGGCTGGTTGTCGCAAGGCGCGTTGGCGGGAATGTTGGCCTTGTTTTCGGCTGAGGTAGGGGAAAGATAGATATTGCCGGCGCCGTTCAACTGGATCGTGGCGGGCGAGCAGTTGAAGCTCTGGAAGTTGGTGCCGCCCTCATCGATGTGATTGGGCTGAAGATAGGGGCGGTTGTTGTAATCGTACGGCACCGCGCTCGATCGCGAGAAGCCGAGGCCGAGCGTCACATAGCCGCTGTCCCAGCTCTTGCCGCCGAGCAGGCCCGCCGCGAAGGTGCGGTAGCTGGCGCCGAACCCCGCCTGGGCCGTGCCCATCACGCCGTCATAGCGCTTGCGGGTGATGAAGTTGACCACGCCGGCGACCGCGTCCGAGCCATAGGTCGCAGACGAACCCTCGGCGAGGACCTCGACGCGTTCGAGCATGATCGGCGGGACGATCGACGGGTCGGGCAAAGCCAGCGAGGTGTGACCGAGCGGAATGCGGTGGCCGTCGATCAGCACCAGGGTGGAGTTGGAGGCGGATGAGCCGAGGCTGTGAATGGTCGGCGCATAATAAGCGTTGCCGGCATTCTGGCCGACGCCGCCGCTGCCGATGCCGGTGATCGCGGGCACGGTCTTGAGGATCTGCTGGACGTTGATCGCGCCGGTTTCCTCGATCGCCTCGCGACCGACCGACACGAGATTGCCACCGACCGGGGGCGCGCCGCGGATGCTGGTGCCGGTGACGATGATGTCTTCCGGGTTCGCATCGGACGCGGGCGAATCCGCCGCCTGTTCAGCCTGGATGGTTTCCGGCGTGGCCCCCGGCGTCACCTGCGCCCAGGCCGTGGCGGACCAGGACGTCGCCGTCAGAAGGATGAGTCCGGACGCGCCAGACAACAGGCCGCTACAGGATTTCGCCATTTTCAGTCTCCCCTTTGGATTTTTCCGGGCCATTTTTAGCCTCGGATTCGGTGATAAATTCGCCGTGTTATCCGTGCTCTAGAGGCACGTATGGGTGGGTTCTGCCGACCCCCATCGGCAGCATCGCAAGAATGCATACACATTGTGCTGCGTGCATGCATCTTCCCATTCACTGGTGCTGTCAATAGATTCCTGAGCCCGTTCCGGGGCGGGAAAGCTGCGGCTCTCACCATCGGAGCGAGGCTGGTCGCGCCACCCGGAAACCGGGTCAAAAAGGGCGGTGTCATACTCCCCAAACACAGGGGAGTGCTAGATGAATGGTCCTTTGAATGGATGGCCGCACGATTCTGCGCGAGAGACCCCTTCAACGGCCGGAGAGGCTATGCGCTTTCATCTCGTCTATAGGGGTCCCCTGCCTTCATCAGGAAACAGTTCCAAGAAGCCGGGGTCTGTCGTGGCTATCCGACGAGAGTTACCTCCGCAGATTGACTATCTGTGGAAGACGCACAATTCGTTGAAAACGCTTCTCAAAACTGGCGCCAAGAAAATTTCTGGAACCGCGTTCGGGATTGCGGGCCCGACCGTTTCTGCTCGTGAAATGGCGAGGGATCATCCAGTCACTTTGAAGATTGTTGCTTACCGATCCATATGGGCGGCAAATGGTACATGCCCCTGGTTCGCCAGTCGCTTAACCTCGCCTGCGAATTGGATATTCTGTTTCTTCGTCAGCAGGATCCAGGAGCACTCGTTTCGCAGGGCGGCGATATAGATAACAGGATTAAAGTCCTTCTTGATGCGCTTCGCATGCCTGAACAAGACGAGCATGACCGCGATCCGCCAGAGGAGCCGGGTTTGTTTTGCCTAATGCAAAGCGATACTCCCATAACACGCCTGAGCATCGATACGGATAGGCTTTTAACCCCTGAGACCGACAAAGCTCATGAAGTCAATTTGATTATAGGTGTAAAGATCAATGTTCTCCAGGTCGGAGAACATAATATGTGTCTACTATGACTGACTGCGCGGAGTGACTGACTTCACAAGCCGTCAAGTGCCGCCTCAGCCTCTGCGGGACAGCAATGTCGTGGGGCAAATTAGACGGTCGATTTGGGCGCGTAACGGCTGCACAGAATGTCGCCCGTGAACGACCGTTTCCGACAAGTGACGGACGTTCAGCGACCGCGTTTGCAATCGCTATAGTCACAAAAAAGGGTCGCCCGATTACGGACGACCCCCGAGGAGAGTCCGAGGTCGACCGCTCAGACAGGCATTTTCCGCTTGGTGAATTCGCGACCCATGATCGCGACGTCCTCGCCGCCCTGGCCCGCCGCCACGACCATGCAGCCATCCTTGATCTGCTGGATCACATTGTTGTGGCCCGGCTCGGTTTCGGCGGCGTTGAGGAACATGACCTTGTTCTTCTTGCACTCGGCCAGCACCTTCGCGCGGACCGCTTCCATATTGGGGAGCGCGGAGACGTCCTCGACCACCTTCCCCGCCGCATCGCGCACCACGGGGTGACCGGACAGGCCGCCATCCTCCACGCCGTGATAGCCGTTCAGCCAGAGATTATGATCGCCCGGGCCCCATTCGGCCATGGCCAGGCCGGGGAGCGCCAGGGTCTGCGCGACGGTCTTGTCGGCATAGGTGTCCTCGATCTTCACCCCGAACATGATCTCGCCGCGCGGGTTGAGAGGCCAGAGATCGGCGATGTGCTGATAGGTGCCGCCCGACACGCCCCAGATATCCGCGGCATAGCTGGCGCTGTTACCGCGCAGGCCCCGCATCGCGACCTTCGGCGTGTTGGGAAAATCGGGGAAAGGATAGCGCGCGCCCATATGCATATAGGTCTCGATCGCCTTGGGATCGCGCGCGTGGCAGATATGGATGCCCATCACGCCGGTGCAGAGCAGTTGCTCGATCACCCAGGTATTGGCGCGGGCATAGGGCTCGTCGAGGCCGATGATCGGGGGCGAGACGAACACCGCGGGGAAACGGTGGCCGGACTTGGTGCCGCCGCCGTCCTTCAGGCCGCGCATGAATTCGCGCAGCTCCTTCAGGTCGAAACAGCCATGCTCCATCTCGTAGCTGATCGCGTCTGCCCAGGTCTTGCACATCTTCTTGCCCTGTTCGTACGGATCGACGTTCGGGCCGACGCCTGAGCCGGTATAATAGATCGGTTGGCCGTCCTCCCACAGCTCGATACATTTGTTCAGCCGGCGCGGCTTGTAGTTCATGTCCACCGACGAGGGCTGCTTGCCGGTGTTGATCGGGCGCGCGGCGCGGTTCTGCGCCACGGCCTGGGTGGCGGCGATGCCGACCCCGACGGCGGCACCGGCCATCAGGAGTTCGCGCTTGTTGATGTCCATGAGCTTCCCCTTTGTCGCTGGAGGTGGATCGGAAGAGGCTGTCCAGCAGCGTGGCCTCTTGCATCTCGGTGAGGCGGATCAGCGGCTGGTCGCGACAGCGATCGCGCCGGGGCGAGCCTCGAAATGGAGGGTGGCGGCAGTGTCCTGAGTCAGACCGGCCTTGCCGTCGAAGCGATAGACCTCGATCGCCCTGGTCATCGCGCATTGCAGCAGCACATTGCGGTTGTTCGCGCTGAACACCGCGCCCTGGCACCAGGCGCCGCTATGCGCCTCGGCGACCCTGGTCAGGTTGGTGCCCTGAACGCTGTAGATCTGAAGCAGACCGTACGGGTGATAGCCGGGCGCGGTCGCCTGCGCCGCCGAGCCATTGGCGACGACCACCGCGAGATATTTGCCGTCCGCCGACAGGGCGACATGTTCCGGCGTCTGGCCGACATCGACATTGTTGACCGCGCCGGTCTTCAGGTCGACCGCGGCGACGGTGCCGATCCGGGGCGCGCCGTCGCGTGCGGGCAGTGCGGCACCAGGCGCGAGCGGCCGGCCGCCGAGATTGGTGTTGTATGTATAGCGGCCGTCGGGGCTGTAGACGACGCCGTAAGGTTGCTGCCCAGCGTCGATCGTTGCGCCGGCAAGCCCCACCTGCTTCCCGACGACCGAGAGCAGGATCAGCTTGTTCGCCTGCTGGCCGACCACCATCGCGGTCTTGCCGTCGGGCGCGAAGGCGACATCGGTCGGCCGGGTCTTGGCCTCGAGCTGGAGCTTGCCTTCGGGCGTCAGCTGGTTGCCGGCGATGGAGTAGATCGAGATGGTATCGTCACCGGTGCTTGCGACGAGTGCGAGCGTGCCAGCATGGTTGATCGTCACGCCGCTCGCGCCCGGCCCGGCCTGGACGGTCTGTACGACGCGGGGCGATGCTGGCCGGGCGAGATCGATCACCGAGACCTGGTCGTTCAGTTCAAGATCGGCGGCCGCGTTCAGCCGCTGCGCCGCCGTCACCAGCGCGAAGCGGCCGTTGCGCGCGACCGCCACCGCCGCCGGCGGTCCGATCATGCTCGCCGGGACGGGGATGGTCGCCAGGGTCCTGGGCACGACCCCGCGCAGGTCGATGATCGACACCGTATCCGGTGTTCGTGTCTCCTTGCCTTCGTTCGGGCGGAGCTGCTTGCCGTCATTGGCCGAGACGGCGATCTGGGCGTGGAGTGGAGGGGAGCCCGCCAGCAGCAGCGCGGCGACGATCAGGCTGGATGCGGACTTCATTGGCTCCCCTTCTTTCATTTCATGACGTCGACTTGTGCTTAGAAGTTTGCCCGGAAACCGACCGAGACGAGGCGGCCGAGCAGGTTCGAGGTGAAGCCGTTGAAGCCCCAGGCGCCGACGCCGCCGGCGCCGGTGGTGTTGCCGTTGTAGAAGGGCGGTTCCCGGTCGAAGAGGTTCTTCACGTCGAGATAGATCTGGCTGCCGTTGAGGAAGCTGCCCTTGAACTCATAGGCAGCGTGCAGATCGACCGTGAAGTCGGGCTTCACATGGTCGCCGCCCCCGGTCGGGTTGCCGTTGGAGCCGAGCGTCACCGGCCGGACCGAGGTCTGGATCCAGTTGCGATAGGCACCGGTATAGTTGCCGAACAGATCGAGCGAGAAGCCGCCCATCTCCCAGCCGAGCTGGCCGCGTCCCTTGGTCTGGATCGACGGGAACTGCGAATTGTAGCCCGAGGTGTTGAGGATGCTGAACGGCGTATCGCCGAAATCCTGCAGGAAGCGCGTGAAATAAGTGAGCGACCCGCCGATGGTGAAGGTACCGGCACCCGATGTCGGCATGCGATAGTTGAACTGGGCATCGATGCCCTGGACGTTGAGGTTGAGCACGTTGCCGACGTCTCGGTTGATCAGGAAATACACCGTCGAGGGCAAGGTCGCCGCGGTGGTCGCGCCGTTCGCCACGTTGGTGAAGGTCCGGATCTGGTCCGCGGTGCAGGTGGTCGGGCAGATCGTCAGCCGGTCGTGCAAAGCGGCCGAGTTGATGATCAGCGGCTGGGCCGGCGATGCCACGCCGCCCTTGAACACGTTTGCCCAGTAAGTGACGTTCATGGTGAAGCCGGGGATGAAATCCGGGTTCAGGTCGATACCGACCGACCAGCTGCTGCCGGTCTGCGGTACGACGCCGGCGAAGCCCGCACCGAGCGACCGGTCGAGTCCCTCACGCCCGGTATTCGCACCGACGCGGCAGGTGACCGTCGCCGTTTCGCAACCCGGGAGCAGCTTCACCTCCGGATAAGCGGCGACCGGCACGTCGAGCACGGCGCTGGCGCCGGTACCCGTCGCGCCGCGCAGATAGCCCTGGCGCGCGTCGCCGATCTGGTTGAGCGGCGGCGCCACGAAGGATTCAGCCCAGTTGCCGCGGATCTTGATCCAGTCGTTGATCTGCCAGTTCGCCGCGACCTTGGGGTTCGTCGTCGATCCGAAGTCGCTGTAATGATCGATGCGGCCGGAAATGCTCAGGTCGAACTTCTTGACCAGCGGGACATCCATGTCCTCGCCGACCACCGGAATATAGACTTCCAGATAGCCCGACTTCACGTTGCGCGGACCGAGGTTCATGATGAAGTTGGTGTAGCCGGTACCCGTGCTGTTCGGGGTGAGGCCGTACACATCCTGGGTGACGTGCATGAATTCGCCGCCGGCCGCCATGCGCAGCGCGCCGCCCGGCAGATCGAACAGCTCGCCCTGCGCCTCCAGCTTGAGCTGGTACATGTTGTTCTGGTGTTCGTTGTTGGTGTTGTTCGTATAGAGATACTGCCACACCGCCGCCGAGGTGCGGTTGTTGCCAAGGCCGTTCCAGACGTCGAGCGCGTTGGCGGTGGTCAGGGCCTGGCTGACCGAACCTGTCTGGCCTGGCTGCGGCAGGACGCTCGATATCGTGCCGTTCAGTGCCGGCGATCCGTTGAGCGCCAAGGTGGCGCAGGTGCTGCAAAAGGTGTTGCGGCCGCGCTGATAGCTGTTGGACCGGGCAAGGGCGCCGCTGGCGGTCAGCGACCATTTGTCGGTAACCTTATAATCGACCACGCCGGTCGTATAGAAGGTCGTGTTCTGATAATTGTTGGTGCCGTAATTGCCGCTGGGCGTCAGCGCGAGCCAGTTGACCAGCTCCTGGGTGAAGCCCGATCCGGCCGGCGCGCGGAAGAAGGGGTTGATCTGCGTGCCCTTGCCCGACCCGTCGCCGAAGGTCTGCGCGTTCGACAGCGTGCCCGGCGTGCCGGTCGAGAAATGCTGCAGATGGTTGAACACGAACTTGCCGGTGAAGGTGATGCGGTCGCCCAGCTCCTGGTTGACCACCACGAGCACGCCCTCACGCTGAACGCCCGGCACGGCGCTGCCGTAGATCGAGGTGTTGCACATGCCGTTGGCCGCCTGGTTGTTCGGCAGGGTCGAGGTGGCATCGGCGCTCGGATAGATCACCGTCGCCGATGAACTGCCGCGGATCGTGGCGGGTGAGCAGTTATAGGTGTTGGTGTTGCTGCCCCCGATATCGCGATAGTCGCCGCGGCTCAGGAACGTCCTTTTGTCGTTGGTGATCTCCTGCTGCTTCAGGAACTGGCCGGCGATATAGACGCCGCCCGTATCCCATTTGGTGCCCCAGATGCCGTTGAGATCGTAGCTGCGATAATCGTCGGCGAAGCCGACCCGGCCATTGACCTGAAGGCCCTCGAAGGTCTTGCGGGTGATGAAATTGACCACGCCGGCGACCGCGTCCGACCCGTAGATCGAGGAGGCGCCGTCAGCCAGCACCTCGACCCGCTGCAGCGCGGGAGTCGGGATGATGTTGGGATCGGTCTGGGCATATTGCAGGCCGCCGCCGGGCATGCGCAGCCCATCGATCAGCGCGAGCGTGGTGTTGCTGCCGCTGCCCGCGAGGCTGTGGATCTGCGGCGCGTAATAGGAATAGGAGCTCTGCGCCTGCGGGGTCGACCCGGCGGTGGTGATCGCGGGGACCGTGTTGACGAGTTCGGTGGTCGAGGTCGCGGCCGTCTTGGCGAGCGCCTCCTGCCCGACCGACACGAGGTTCGACCCGACCGGCGCGACGCCGCGGATCGCCGAACCGGTGACCACGATGTCCGCGGCGGGATCGGCCGCGTCTTCGTCAGGCGTCTCCTGGCCCGAACCGGCCGATGGCGGTACCGGAGAGTTCTGGAGAGAATTCTGCGCCACTGCCGCTGCCGGGGTCTGCTCCTGCGCTTCGGCCGTGGGGGCGAACGCAAACATGGCTGCAAGGGCAATCGTCGAACCGCTCAGCTTGAGCGTGGGCAACAGCTTGGTCACTATCTCTTCTCCCCGGTTGATTCTTGTGGGTCGCGATCAGGAGGCTCCGGCGCAGCGCGGCACGGCATGGAGAGCGGCGTGGGGGGTGTCGTGGCTGAACGGTGCAGCGTCGCGGCCTTCGGGCTCCCGGCAAGCGGGCACGAGGCTCGGGCAACGGGTCGCGATGCGAATCCCGATCAAGGCATTCTCCCCTTTCATGTCGCCGCGGCTTTTGCCGTTGACGTCGCCGGCACCGGTCATCCCGCCGCCCGCCTGCCTCCCGAGTCCGGTTGGCAGTACACTTGGATACAATTCTAATCGTTGAATACAAGATGATATTTCATGCTGCATTGCGATACGAAAAATACGATTTATTTGATGGCAGTGGTCGCTGCCGGCCGGAGTGCGGCCGGTCCTGGCTAAAGGCGCCGCGCCGACATAGCGCTCCCGATGATTTTCGCTTTTACTGGTGTGACTTACTAAGCGCCGTCTTCGGCGCTTCGAGCGTTTCTCGTCGCTCGTCGAGCGTATCGGGCATGGGTCGGATACCCGATTCGGCGGGTCGCCCTGCGCGCAGTAAAGTACAACCGGATTCGGCAGTTTGTTCCACTGGCATGCGAAGCGCGGGTGCCGACGCGTCGGCTAGTAAATGTATTGAACTCACAATAATTGTATGCAAATTTTGACGAACGCTCCGGGCTGGTTCGTCCGTCCCTGCGAGCCCAGGAAAAGGGGGAAATCGAAGCAGCGGAAAAATGGGTGCCCCGCCGATCGCTGAGCACGACTCCGGCCAAGGCGGATGCGACAATCACAAGAACAAGGGAGAGATGCAGTGAGAAAGCTTTTATTGGCCGCCGCGCTGGGCGCGTCAGCGCTGGCGATGGCGACACCGGCCCAGGCGCAGATCCAGGCGACCAAGGACGAGATCCTGTTCTACACCGCCGACTGGACCGGGGAGCGTTTCCCCGACGGCCGGCCCAAGGTGCCCGACGCGATCCTCAAACGCCTGCTCGACGTGAATACCGAGGAGGCGTGGGGCATCCTGCGCCAGGCCGGCTACAACAATCAGTTCGAGGGCGGATTCCAGATGGTCCATGATGACCGGCCGTTCGTCGGCCGGGCGCTGACCGTTCAATACCTCCCCATGCGCCCAGACATGAACAAGGCGATCAGCACGCTCGGCAAGAAGGAGGGCCGGATCGGCGGGCATAACAGCTGGCCGATCGACATGCTCCAGGTCGGCGACGTCTATGTCGGCGACGGCTACGGCAAGATCGTCGATGGCACGCTGATCGGCGACAATCTGGGCAACTCGATCTACGCCAAGTCGAAGACCGGGGTTGTGTTCGATGCGGGCGTGCGTGATGTGGCCGGCCTGGCCGCGATCGACGGGTTCAACGCCTTCACTCGCGGCTATGACCCCTCGGCGATCCGCGAGATGGAGATGTTCCGGATCAACGGCCCGATCCGCATCGGCCGCGCGACCGTACTTCCCGGCGACCTGATCCTCGCCAAGCGCGAAGGCGTGGTGTTCATCCCGGCGATCATGGCCGAGAAGGTGGTGAAGGGTGCCGAATATATCGCGATGCGCGACGGCTTCGGCCACCAGATGCTGCGCGAGCAGCGCTTCACCCCCGGCCAGATCGACGGCCGCTGGACGCCCGAGGTGAACGCCGCCTTCCTCAAATGGGTCGACGAGCATCCCGACCAGATGAAGATGAGCAAGGCCGAACTCGCCGAGATGATGAAGGCGCGCGAATAGCGAGGGACGCTCGCGGGAAAGGAGAAGGGGCGGCCTCGCGGTCGCCCCTTTTTTCGTCAGACGAAGTCCACCCGGAAGATCTTCCCGCTCGATTTGCTCGCCCGGTCCGGCCAGCCGGGATGCACGCCGGCGTCGCAGCCATACATCACCCCGTCCCGGAAGGTCAGGCCGTGCGGGTCGGCGCTGCCGGGGACGAATTCGGCGGTCTCGAGCAGCCGGCCGGTCGCGAGATCGTATCGGGCGAGGCCCGGCTTGAAGTTGGGATCGGTGTTCGAATCGCCGGTGACGATCCAGATCGCGTCGCCGTTCACCGCGAGGCCGTGCAGGCGCGGCGCCTGGCAGGGAATGAACAGCTCGGACACCCAGCTTGTCGGATCGACCTTCAGGATGCCGCGCAGGCGCAGCGCGGTGATGTAGAGCTTGCCGCCGGCATAAGCGACGCCGTGGCAACCACCGCCATTGTCGGCGGGACCCAGCGGAATCTGGCGGTGGCTGACGGTGCGCCCGTCGAGATCGGTTTCGAAGATGCCGTTGGGCGCGGCATTGGCGCCCATCCAGAGATGCCCGCCGCCGAACGCCATGCCGCTGGTGTTCTTCGATTCGGTCCTGACCTTGCGCAGCACCTTGCCGTTCCAATCGACCAGATAGGCGTCGTTCGACACGCCGACGCCCTCCGCCGTCAGCTGCTCCGCGACCCACAGCCCCTCAGGCTGCGAGTCGATCGCGTTGGGATAGCCTTCGGGGCTGAGGAACAGATCGGTGGTGCGGACCTTGCGGTGCGGCACCGTTGGCGCCGGGCGCGTCTCGCGCGCGATCCGGGCCGCGTCCCTGTCCTGCTTCGCCTGGCCGGTGTCTTGCGCCACGGCCATCCGCCCCAGCCCCAGGCCGAACCCGATACCAAGGCCCGCCCGCAGGAATTCGCGCTTGTCCATCGATCCTCTCCCCTTTTTGCGTGTATGCACGACTCGTTTCGACCGGTTGCGCCAGCTTCTGGCTTGTCTTTTTTCGCCCATATTGCATGTAAATTATAATAGTCCATACAACTTGCATGCAAGTTGCGTTAGGCCGCTGAGCAGGCTAGATTATTCAAGGAACCAGAACATAATGAGGGGGAAGGGTGACGGGATCGTCCACACAATCCGATCGGGAAACCGGGTCCATGGCAAGGGACGTCGGCTTGATAAGTCCCGTTCCGGCCTTTAGGTAAACGCTGTCTCACGACGTAACCTCCCAAAAAAATCACCATTAGGCGCTGAGATGATGAGCCGAACTGTAAAAACTGGCACCAAGACCAAAGCCGTCCGAGCCAAGGCTCCGGCAAAGAACGGCGCCAGTGCTGCACCGCGCAAAGGCAGGCTTCGTCTTGATGCGGTGAAGACAATTCGGAAGATGATCCTGCTGGGTGAGTTGCCGCCGGGCGAGCGCCTGCGCGAAGTCGCCTTGAGCGAGGCACTCGGCATGTCGCGCACCCCGATCCGCGAGGCCTTTCGTACACTCGCTGCCGAAGGGCTGATCGACCTGCTGCCGAATCGCAGCGTCGTGGTCAGTGTGCCCGACAAGTCGGAAGCGGCCGATGTCTTCACCGTGCTCGGCGTGCTTGAAGGCCTGGCCGGACAGCTCGCCTGCCGCCGCATGACGCCCGAACAGATCGAGATTCTCGACGAGTTGCAGGCCGACCTTGCCGCCTATTTCGAGAAGTCGGACCGGCTGAGCTATCTTGAGGCGAATCGCCTGATCCACGAGCATATCGTGCAGGCGGCGGAGAGCCCGTCGCTGATGCTCGCCTGGCGGCTGCTGCTGCCACGCGCCGAGCGCGCGCGCCACGTCACCACGCTCGACCATGACCGCTGGGCCGAGGCGTTCGCCGAACATTGCGAGATCAACGCCGCGATCCAGGCGCGCGACGAGAAACTGCTCAAGCAATTGCTCGAAAGCCATTTCGCCAAGGGCGTCGAGAGCATGAAGAAGAACGAAGCCCGCGAGCGCGCCAACCGCCGCGCCGAGATCTATGCGGGCGTCACCAGCTAGGCTTCTCCCGCTCACGGCTTGAGGGCCTGCGCAACGCCCATGTGGCGCCACGAACCCCGGCATGGGCATAAAATCCGACGATACCCGGTTGTCTGTATGCAAGACGGTTGATATGCATACAGGAAATCGGGCGCAGTCACGCGACCCGGAGTCGGGGAGAATGACGAGTGCGCGACCTGCTTCCGACAGACAGCCTGGACGCGACTCTGGTTGGCCGGCTGGCGACGGACCAGGGGCCGATTCCCGTCTCGATCATCCATGGCCATGTCTTCGATCTTTCCGGAGAAGCGGCAACGATATCCGGCCTGCTCGAGGCGATTCCGCCGGGCGGCACGCTGCCTGCGGGCCGCGATATGGGCCCGGTCGAGGCGCTCGACCTGAGGCCGGCATGGGACGAGGGCGGGCCCGGAAGGCTGCTCGCGCCGATCGACCTGCACTGCGTCAAGGCATCGGGCGTCACCTTCGCGGTTTCGGCGCTTGAACGGGTGATCGAGGAGCGCGCTCGCGGCGACTCGGCCGGCGCGGCGCAGTTCCGCGCCGAGATCCAGGCGAAGATCGGCGGCGACATCCAGTCGGTCCGCCCGGGATCGCCCGAAGCGATGAACCTCAAGGAAATGCTGATCGCGAGCGGCGCCTGGTCGCAATATCTCGAAGTCGCGATCGGGCCGGACGCGGAGATCTTCACCAAGGCGCCGGTGCTCTCCGCGGTCGGATCGGGCGCCTGGGTCGGCATTCGCAGCGACTCGCACTGGAACAACCCGGAACCCGAGGTGGTGATCATCGCCGATTCCGCCGGCAATGCGCGCGGCGCCACGCTGGGCAACGACGTAAATTTACGCGACATCGAGGGGCGCAGCGCACTGCTGCTGGGCAAGGCCAAGGACAATAACGCGTCCTGCGCGCTCGGGCCGTTCATCCGCCTGTTCGACGACCGCTTCACCATGGACGATATCCGCGATGCGGACGTCTCGCTGCTGATCGAGGGCGAGGACAAGTACCGGCTCGAGGGTCGTTCCAACATGCGGCTGATCAGCCGCGACCCGCTCGACCTGGTCGGCCAGACGATCGGCAAGAGCCACCAATATCCCGACGGCTTCGCGCTGTTCCTCGGCACGATGTTCGCGCCGGGCGACGATCGCGGCGAGCCGGGCCGGGGCTTCACGCACAAGATCGGCGATACCGTGAAGGTGTCGACGCCGAAGCTCGGCACGCTGACCAACAAGGTCTGCCACTGCGAGGACGCGCCGCCCTGGACCTATGGCATTTCGTCGCTGATGCGCGACCTTGCCCGGCGGGGTGCCGTCCAGGCGTAATCGATCGAAGACGCGCCCGCCAAGACGGGACGGTCCAACTGGAGAGTGACTATGGGGAACGCCATCATGCCGGAGAACGACACCGCCGCACGGCGCGGACGCAAGGCGCGGCTGACCGGGCGCCTGCTGGCCGCGACCGCAGGAGCGATCGGCTTGTTCGCCGCCCTGCCCGCGCTGGCGGAAACGCTGGTGGTGAAGAACTTCACCCTGATCGACGGCCGCGGCGGACCGGCCGCGCCCAATTCGGCGATGGTGGTCGAGGACGGCCGCATCGTCTGGGTCGGCCCGTCGGCCCGGGCGCCGGCCGCCGCCGACGCGGTCGACCTGAGCGGCAAATATGTCATACCCGGCCTGATCGACACCCATATCCATATGGGCAACGTCCATGACCTGACCCAGGACGAGCGCTTCTACACGACCGAGAATGTCGAGGCCGACCTGAAGACCTACGCGTCCTACGGCTTCACCACCGTCGCGGTGATGGGCACCGACAAGGATTCGGTCTTCGCCGTGCGCAATGCCGAGCGGGCCGGACGCCCGACCATGACCCGGCTGTTCACCGCCGGCCAGGGCATCGTGTTCCGCGGCGGCTATGGCGGCGTGCCCGGCATCAACCGGCCCGTCACCAATGCGAAGGAAGCGGCGATCGAGGTCGATGCTCAAGCGGCCAAGGGCGCCGACTACATCAAATTCTGGCTCGACGACGAACTGGGCACCATGCCCAAGATGCCGCCCGAGATCAGCCAGGCGGTGATCGACGCGGCGCATCGCAACGGGCTGAAGGCCTTCGCCCATATCTTCTACCTAGAGGACGCCAAGCGGCTCGCCGCTCAGGGGATCGACGGCTTCGTGCACAGCGTGCGCGACCAGCCGATCGACAAGGAACTGACCGATGCCATGAAGGAGAAGCATATCGTCCAGGTCGCTGCGACCTTGAGCCGTGAGGCAGCGATGTTCGCCTATGCCAAGCCGGCGCCGCAGCTGAACGACCCCTTTTTCCAGCAATCGCTGTCGCCCGAGGCGCTGCGCCTGCTGGCCAGCCCGGAGCGGCAGAAGACCGTCGCCTCATCGCCGGCCTATCCCCAGCTGCCGAGCTTCTTCGAAACGGCAATGGGCAATCTCAAGCGCGAATCGGCGGCTGGAGTGCATTACGGCCTAGGCACCGATTCCGGCCCTCCGGGGCGCGTCGCCGGCTATTCGGGCCATTGGGAGATGGAGCTGATGGTCAAGGACGGCTTCACCCCCGGCCAGGCGATCCAGGCGGCGACCGACTATGGCGCCGAGATCCTGGGCGCGAAGGACCTGGGCACGCTGGAGCGCGCCAAATGGGCCGACTTCGTCGTCCTCGACGCCGATCCGCTCAAGGACATCAAGAACACCCGCAAGATCAACTCGGTCTATATCGCGGGCCGCAAGGTGCCCTCGGTCGCGCAATGACCATGGAAGCCAATGACAACACGCCGGCGCGTCGGCCGACCCGTATCCGCCATGCCGTGCTGTGGCTGACGGTCCTCGCCTATATGATCACCTATATGGACCGGGTGGTGATCTCGACCGCGGCGCCGTCGATCCAGCAGGAGTTCGGCTTCTCCGCGATCACCATGGGCTGGATCTTCAGCACCTTCCAGATCACCTATGCGCTGTTTCAGATCCCGGGCGGCTGGCTGGGCGACCGGTTCGGCCCGCGCCGCGCGCTCACTTGGATCGTGGTGTGGTGGTCGAGCTTCACCGCGCTGACCGCGATGACCTGGTCGGCGGGATCGATGCTGGTCTGCCGCGCGCTTTTCGGCGCGGGCGAGGCGGGCGCCTTCCCGATCGCGACGCGCTCCCTCTCGCGCTGGATGCTCCCGCAGGAACGCGGCTTCGCCCAGGGCATCACCCATGCCGGTGCGCGGCTCGGCGGGGCGATCACCCCGGTATTCGTCGTGCTGCTGATCGCCGATTTCGGCTGGCGCGCGCCCTTCTTCGTGTTCGCGGTGGTCGGCCTGGTCTGGGCGGGGTTCTGGTTCTTCTTCTACCGCGACCTGCCGAGCGAGCACAAAAACGTGAACGCCGCCGAGCTCGCGCTGATCACCGACGCGCTGGGATCGGCACCCAAGCCGAGCCGCGCGGTCAAGGTGCCGTGGTCGAAGCTGCTCGGCAACAGCCAGATCTGGACTCTGTCGGCGATGTATTTCTGCTACGCTTACAGCATCGGCATCTTCCTCACCTGGTTCCCGACCTATCTGAAGGAAGCGCACGAATTCAACCTGACCAAGATGGGCCTTTACGCCAGCCTGCCGCTGATGGCGGGCGTCGCGGGCGACATCGCGGGCGGCTGGATCTCGGACCGGATGGCGCATCGCTCGGGCAACCTCACCATGTCGCGGCGGCTCGTCGCGATGACCGGCTTCCTGATCGCCGCGGCGACCATCCCGATGGCGGTGCTGTCGCCCGATCCGATGACCAGCGTCGCCTGGTTCTGCCTCGCGGTGTTCGGGCTCGAGCTGACGGTCGGCGTATCCTGGGCGGTGACGCTCGATATCGGCGGCAATTATGCCGGGTCGGTTTCCGCGGTGATGAACAGCTGCGGCAATATCGGCGGCGCGATCGCGTCCTTCGCGACGGGCTATATCGTCACCTATGCGGGCTGGAACCCCGCCTTTTTCGTGCTCGCGATACTGTGTTTCGCCGCCGCCCTGCTGTTCCTGCGCATCGATGCGTCCAGGCCCCTCTACCGGGGCGAGCCCGTGCCCGCATGACGACAGGTTTTCATCGCCCAATTTGAGAGGTTTGCTCGGAATCGGACATCAAGACCATTGACAGTTTCGGCCAATGGCTTGATGCATACAAACGAGTATTTTAGTATGCAACATGTTCGGACCGCGGCGGGAGCGGTGGGCGAAACCCCGGGGGAAAGCGATTTCACCCGGGTGTCTGGGGAGGTCAGGCAGGAATGAAGATCAGTGAGGCGAAATGCGTTGGCTGCGGCAATTGCACCTATGCCTGCACGATGGGCGCGATCTATATCGATCCCACGACGCGCAAGGCGACGGTCAACAGCGACGAATGCGTCGAATGCTATGCCTGCTATAACGGGCTGAGCAAGGAGCATCTGCCGCCCAGGACGGTGCGCTTCACCCGGCGCATGATGTCCAAGCTGTGGCTGCGGTTCGAGCCCGATCCCGATATCTGCCCGACCGACGCGCTCATGCCCGATGAGCTGAGCTGGCCGCGCGTCGTGCGCCGCGCCTTCTCCGATCCGCGCGTGCCGCACGAATCGACCGGCGTCACCGGCCGCGGCACCGAGGAAGTGAAGACCAACGAGATTTCCAACCGGATTGCGGTCGGCATGGTCGGTTTCACCATCGAATTCGGCCGTCCGGGCGTCGGCGTACGGTTCCACCAGATCCAGGAAATGAGCATGGCGCTCGCCGCGCTGGGGGTGAAGATCCAGCCCAAGAACCCGGTCACCGCGATGATGAGCGATGTCGAGACCGGCAAGATCCGCGACGACATATTGAACGAGAAAGTGCTGTCGGCGATCCTCGAGATCACCGTGCCGGTGGAGCGGACCGAGGAGATCATCCGCACCGTCTGGGCGGTCGAGAAGAAGATCGACACGATCGTCGTGCTCGGCGTCGGCACGCGCTGCGACGAGGATGGCGAGGAGCGCGTCGTCGCCCCGATCCTCGAGCGGCTCGGCTACACGCTGAAGCGCGCCAAGACCAATCTCGGCCTGGGCAAGCTGCAGATCAAGGAGATCGAGCGCGAGACCCCTGTATCGGCGAAACCCGCAAAGGAGGTTGAGGCGGCATGACCAACACCCTGCACCGTTACGGTACCGCCGAAAGCTTCAAGGACGATTATGTGATCTTCGCGCTGCCGGCCAAGGGCGGCGCGCAACAGGGCGATCCGAAACCGGCGCTCAAACGCTTCCTGGAGATCGCGCTCGAATACAACCCGGTGAACATCGGTGATGCGATGCATGGCGGTGCGACCCGCCCGACCGAGCACACCCACGCTCTCGAGCATTTCGCCAGGCGCCCGATCAAGCCCGATTTCCAGCAGGTGATCGACGGCGCCGGCGAGCCGACGACTTTCTCCGCCGTGTTCGCCACGCGCGAGGATGCCGAAGCGTTCGTGACGCGCATCGTCGCGGAGGATCTGGGCCTCAGCATCAACATCTCCTCCTCGATCGCCAACGCGATGAACTGTTGCAAGGCGGCGGGCATCACACGCCACAGCGTCGGCTATTCGCTCGGCTTCGAGGGGATCCAGGACAATGCGCCCAACCGCCACGTCCTGTCGCTCTCCACCATGTGCGGCCACGGCATGATCAGCCAGTCGCTCGCCAAGAAGATGATCGACATGGTCAAGGAGAACCGCCTTTCGCCCGACAAGGCGACGGCATCGCTGAGCCGCTTCTGTTCGTGCGGCATCTTCAACCCCGTACGCGCCAAACGGATCATCGAAGAGGCGCGCGGGAAGATCTTCTAGCCCCATGGAGCATATGTTGTGAGCATGTCAGCAATGGACCGCCGGTCCGACACCCAATCCTCGCTCAGGGAAGGTATGATCCCCGCCGGCCGCTCAGGCCGGGCGCGGCTCTGCTACGTCCATCCCGACCTGGTCCGGAACGCCCGGGACCGGCTGCGCGCCCAGACCGCGGATTGCGTGATGGAGACCTTCGGCATCAGCGTGAACACCTGGGTCAAGATGCGCGACGGCAAGCCGATCCGCATGTCGGTCGCCGAGCGGTTCGTCCTGCGCGTGGGCGCCGCGCGCTGACCAGCCTCCACCCGGCGGGTTTGCCGGGATGGCCGGTGACGCTTGTTCACGCAAAGGCGCAAAGAAGAGTGGCTTTGTCGAGTCATCCCATCGATGGATCGCAAGCCTTCTTCGTGCCTTCGCGTGAATCGCCCCGCCACAGCGCTTGATTCAAATCGGAACAGGCCTGCCCCATTGTGGCGTCGGGTGATGCCATCTGGCGCCGCCTCGCTCTTTCTCACGGCTGATTGGATTTCCTTGTTCCGGGGCAAGATTTCCCTGTTACGCCCCGGTAAATTCCCGTTCCTGGATAACAGGGAAATTCGATCTCCTCGGGCGCCGGCGATCCCAGCCGCCG
This sequence comes from Sphingomonas sp. GW821-FHT10F11, assembly GCF_058809095.1. Classification (NCBI taxonomy): domain Bacteria; kingdom Pseudomonadati; phylum Pseudomonadota; class Alphaproteobacteria; order Sphingomonadales; family Sphingomonadaceae; genus Sphingomonas; species Sphingomonas sp. GW821-FHT10F11. The sequence goes on along the minus strand of NZ_JBXASH010000003.1, from coordinate 181,215 downwards.
CTCAATAGGAGCGCGGCATCCCGAGCACATGTTCGGCGAGATAGGACAGGATCAGGTTCGTCGAGACCGGCGCGACCTGGTACAGCCGGGTTTCGCGGAACTTGCGTTCCACGTCATACTCCTCGGCAAAGGCGAAGCCGCCAAAGGTCTGCACGCACGCTTCGGCCGCCGCCCAGCTAGCCTCCGCCGCGAGCAGCTTGGCCATGTTCGCCTCGGCTCCGGCATTGGCGCCCGACTGGTAGAGCGCGGCCGCCTCATGCACCATCAGCTCCGCGGCGCGCATCTGGGCATAGGCACGCGCGATCGGGAACTGGACGCCCTGGTTCTGCCCGATCGGCCGGCCGAACACTTCGCGCTCGCCGGCATAGGCAGCGGCCTTTGCGATGAACCATTTCGCATCGCCCACGCACTCAGCGCCGATCAGGATTCGCTCCGCGTTCATGCCGGACAGGACGTAGCGGAAGCCCTGCCCTTCCTCGCCGACCAGGCTCGAGGCGGGAATGGCCAGCCGATCGAAGAAGATTTCGGTCGTGCCGTGGTTCATCATCGTCCGGATCGGGCGGATCGTCATGCCGTTGCCCAAGGCCTCGCGCATGTCGACCAGGAAGACCGACAGGCCTTCCGTCTTCTTCGCAACCTGATCACGCGGCGTGGTGCGCGCGAGCAGCAGCATCAGGTCCGAATGCTCGGCGCGGGAGGTCCAGATCTTCTGCCCGTCGACGATATAGCGGTCTCCGTCGCGCACCGCCGCGGTGCGCAGCGCCAGCGTGTCGGTGCCCGATCCCGGCTCGGTCACGCCGAATGCCTGCAGGCGCAAGTCGCCGGTTGCGATCCTGGGGAGATACGCCGCCTTCTGGCCCGCGCTGCCATGGCGCAGGATCGTGTTCATCACATACATCTGCGCGTGGCAGGCCGAGCCGTTGCAGCCCGATGCCTGGATCTCCTCAAGGATCACCGCCGCATCGCCGAGCGTCAGACCCGAGCCGCCATAATCTTCGGGGATCAACGCGGCGAGGAAGCCGGCCTGGGTCAGCGCGGCGACGAACTCGGTGGGATAGGCCCGGTCGCGATCCTTCGCGCGCCAATAGTCGCCCGGGAAGTCGGCGCAGAGCTTGCGCACCGCGCGGCGAATCTCGCCCTGTTCCTGTGTATCCCGTGCGCCCTGTTCGAACAGCATCCGTCTCTCCGTTTCGCCGGTCATAGCACCGGAAACGGCGCGGGCGATCACCCGAGCGGGATCGGCTCCAGATAGCGGCCCTCCGGCGGCGCGGAGAGCGTGGCGGCGACCGGCGCGAAGGCATGCTTGCCGAGTGCCGCGCCGGCGGCCTTGTGGTCCCCGACCGTGCGCCAATGCTCGATGAAGACGAAGGTCGCGCCGTCCTTCGGATCGGCGAACAGCTCGACCTTCTCGCAGCCGGGAAGCGGCAGGACCTTCGCGGCGAGATCGACCAGCGCGACGCGGAGATCGGCCGTGCGATCCTCGGCGGCGGTCATCCTGTAATGGCGCAGGACGGTCATCGGTTTTCCTTCAGCGAACAAAATGCATCATCTGGCCGGCCATGATGGAGAGGTTGGATTTGAGGCCCGGATCGATGCACCCACCCTCCTCGTCGAACAGCGTCATGGTGGTGTTGGCGGCAACCCCCAACGGGGTCGGCCAGCCGCGCAACGCATGGACGATGGTGCGCAGCGCAATCAGCGTCGATCCGGTCGCCTGCCAGCCATAGGCGCAGGCAATGCACCCGACCGCGCGGCCGTCGAGATAGGGCCGGTCGTCGCGCGCGGTATCCTCGGCATAGTCGAGCGCGTTCTTGATCATGCCCGAGATCGAACCGTGATAGCCGGGCGAGGCGATGATCACGCCGTCGCAGCGCCGGAACAGGTCGACCAGCCGCGCGGCGGCGGGGTCGCGATCCGGATTCTCCGGCGCGTAGAGCGGGATGACGAGATCGGGCCCGGCGAGGATCTCGGTCGTGGCACCCAGCGCCTCGATCTCGCGGAGCGCCGCGCGCAACACCGTTTCCGACGAGGAGCCGGCGCGCGTGGTACCGCCGATGCCGAGGATGAGAGGTGCCACCATGCTCAGCGCCCCGGCACGAGGACGGCGCGGCCTTGCAGGGTTCCCGCTTCCATCCTGCGATAGGTTTCGGCGAGGTCGTCGAAGCCCACCTCGATGATCTCGGCATGGACATGGCCCTGCTGCGCCAGCCCGACCACCGCGCGTAGATCGCCACAGGTGCCGGCATAGGGCACCGCGACGGTCGCATCGCGCGGCATCTCGTGGAAACGCAGAGGCAAGGTGCCACCGCCCACCCCGACGATCTGCAACTGTCCGCCCTGCGCCAGCACGCTCTGCGCAAAGGCGAGCGTCGCATCGTTGCCCACCAGATCGAGCACCAGTCCCGCACCGAGCCCCCCGGTCGCCTCGCGAATGGCAGTGGCGGCGCCTTCGCCCGCCTCGATCGCCAGGTCAGCCCCGAGCGCGCGGGCATGGGCAAGCTTTTCCGGCTGCCGGTCGACCGCGATGATCCGCGCGGGCGTCAGGGTCCGCAGGATCTGGATCGCGATATGGCCGAGGCCGCCCACGCCGATGATCACCGCGCTCGATCCCGGCCCGAGCAGCGGCTCGGCCTGAAGGATGGCGTGATAGGTGGTGATGCCCGCGCACATCAACGGTGCCGCCGCGACCGGATCGAGCATGCCGAGCGGGATCAGGTGTCGGACATCATCGACGATGACGTATTCGGCCATCCCCCCGTCCACCCCGCAGCCGAAGCCGGGGACCATCGGCGCCTTGTCGCAGACATTCTCCGCGCCGTGCCGGCATGGGCTGCACTGGCCGCACCCCCAGGGAAAATAGATGCCGTATGCCACGCCCGGTTCGACGCCCTCGACGCCCGGGCCCAGCTTGTCGACCCAACCGGTGGTTTCATGGCCAAGGATCGCGGGCAGAGGGAAGAAGGCGGGGTCGGCGTGGATCACCAGCAGGTCGCTGTGGCACAGGCCAGCACCCGCCATGCGCAGCCGGACCTGCCCCGGCCCCGGTTCGGGAATCGGCAGCTCGACCATTTGCGCCTCGCCGGCGCGCACCAGTTGATAGGCGCGCATTGTCCCGCTCATCGTCGCTCTCCTTGGGCGTTGTATTTGGCGCCGTTGGCGCAAGCGGCGAAGCTATTAAAACTCATTGCGCGACCAGCTTAGGTCATTGCGAAAACATCTTGCCGGACAAATTGCGCGCGTCCGGTCAATGCCATAGGGAAGCCTTATGGTGGCGACGAAGACGGATAGCGTGGGCGGCGAACGCGAGCTCAACAAGGCGACCGTCCGCGTGCTCCAGGTTCTCTCCAATTTCGCGTCGGACGTGTCGGGCTATGGCGTGACCGAGCTGAGCCTGTTGCTCGGCATGACCAAGAATATGACCTATCGCGCCCTGACCACGCTGGTCGAACAGGGCTATCTCGTCCGCGAGAAGGACGGGTCGCGCTACCAGCTCGGCTACCGCGTGCTCGAGCTGCAGAACCCGCTCGCGGTCGAGCCCGACTTCCGCACCCTGTGCGCGCCCTATGTCCGGCGCATCAACGCGCTGACCGGGGAGTCGGTGGGCCTCGCGGTGCGCGGCGGCGATTATGCCGTGCTGATCGACGGGGTGGAGACCCGCAAGCATGGCGTGTGGCGAGTCCGGGTCGGCGCGCTCTTCCCGTTGTTCGGCCCGGCGAGCGGCCGGGTGCTGCTCGCTTTCGACGATGACGAGGCGATCCGCGACTATATCGCGCGCAACGAACCCTTGCGGAATCCGCGCACCGGCGAACTGGTCGACTCATCGCTGCTGCTCGCCGAGGTCGAGAAGATCCGCCGCGAGGGTCAGGCCCGCGTGGTCCGCGCCAATGCGCCGCAGATGGTGTCGGTCGGCTTTCCGGTGTGGGATCTCGACAACCGTCTGCACGGCAGCATCTCGGTCGGCGGCCCGCGCGAACGCTTCGAGGCGCAACTCGAAGACCAGATGCCCGAACTGGTCGAGATCGTCGCCGACCTCAACCGCCGGTCGCGCCTGTTCCCGGCGGACGATGCCGGATCGGAACTCAACTGATGGCCCGCACCGCGATCAACTCCTCCGCGATCCATGTGTTCGAGGTGCTGCGCCTGGTCGCGCGCACCGAGGAGCCGCTCGGCGTGTCGGAAATCAGCCGGCGCCTCGGCCTGCCCGCCTCGACCGTCTACCGCGCGCTGATCACGCTGGAGGAATCGGACTATCTCGTCCGCCACCAGAACATGCCGCGCTATGAACTGGGGCAGATGCCCCAACTGCTGAACCGCGCGCTGGTCCATCGTTTCCGCCTGCACGCCGCGAGCCGCCCGCACCTCCGCGCGCTGGCTGAGCGGACCGGGGAGACCGCATCGCTGACGGTGCGGCTCGGCTGGTACGGGCTGCGGCTGGCCGGCGTCTATGGCAGTCACGACATCTATCACCGCGACCGCCTCGGCGAGGTGACGCCGCTGCACCGGAACATCTCGGGGCTCGGCATCCTGGCCTTTCTGCCGGAGGATCAGATCGCGGCCTACCGCGCCTTTGTCGATCAGCGGCATCCGGACGATACGCGCGGCAAATGGGAAGCAGTGCTGGCCGGCATCCACGCGGCGGGCCTGGCGCAGCGCTCGGCGGATGAGGACCAGTCGGCCCTTGCGCTGCCGGTGCGCAATCCGGACGGCGAGGTACTGGCGTCGATCGCGATCAGCGGTTCGGATCTGGCGGCGGCGGGTGACGAAGATGTCGCCCGCAGCGTTCGCGACGCGTTGGAAGCGGAGATCGCGCTGGAGCCGGCACGCTTCGCTTCCCCCTTCGCGCACATCCCGCCCGACGAGATCGTGATCAATCTCGACCGGACCGTAGCGCCGGCCTAGAGGGACTCACCCCACTCGGCGTTCAACCGAACCCGCTGTTCCTCGGCCAGCGCATCCAGGTCCTCGAGATGCTGGTGGCCCGTCACGAAATCGTTGAGCGGGTTATGGTTCTCCCCCAGCACCAGCCAGATCGGGCGCTGCGCGATCGGCGCCGGCTTACCTGCGGCACCCGTGCCCTTGGCCATGCCGAAGCTGCGGTCATAAGTGTCGGCCGCATCCATATAATGGAAGGTCAGTCCCGCCCGCCGACGCCCCGAGGTGTTGGCGTTGGCGCCGTGCACCACGAACACGTCATGACCGGAGAACTGCCCCGGCGCGCGTACCGCGTTCACCGCGCTGCCGAAGTCGACCACGGTCTTGTCGACCTCGAAATTGAGCAGGGCATTGTCGTTGGTGCCGATGATATGTTCGATCCGCCCGTTCCTGCCCGATCCCGGCACGAACCGCAGGCAGCCATTGTCGACGTTCACATCGTCGACCGCGATCCAGATCATCACACTCTTGGGGTCCTTGCGTCCCGGCCCGGCCTTGACCGAAGGGTTGTAGCAATCCTGGTGCCACGGCGTCGCCTTTCCGATGCTCGCCGGCTTGGCGAAGATCTCGCCGCCCCACAGGATCAGGTTCGGGCCAATCAGGTCGCGCGCCGCGGCGATGATCGTCGGGTGGATCGCGATCTTGAACAGCTCCTCGCCGCCGATCACGCCTTCCAGAACGCCTGGGCGCAGCGGGATGTGCGGCATGCGGACGAGATTGTGCCAATCCGGATTGGCCGCGAAGACATCCTCCATCGCCCCGACCATCGCCGCGGTGGTCTCCGCATCAAGGCCCTGTGCTGGCAGGACGAAACCCTGGTCGCGGAAGGACGCCGCCTCGGCCGGGGTTACGACATGTTTCGGAATCGGGCGGGTGGCGTGTGCGGTTGCCATGTCTCTCTCCTCAGTTCTTGTCCCGACGATCTTCCTCCGCGCCTTCATCGTCAAATACCGATTCGCGCGAGATTGAGACGACGAAATTACATAGTCGCTGCAGCCTCGCTGCGTATGGTGCGCGCGACGCGCAGGAACTGGATCGCCGCCGCGACCACTGCGATCGGCGCCGCGAGCAGGGCATAACCGAGGCTCGCCGAGCCGACGCCCGGCTCCAGCGCCTGGCTCGCATAGCCCACGATCAGCGGTGCGGGCACGCTGGCGCAGAGCGCGATGACCAGCAGCAGCACCGCCGTCGCCATGCCGCGCATCTCGGGCGGGCTATAGGTCTGCAGGATCACCCAGCTGATCGGCGGGTTGGTCATCAGCGCCGCGTAACCGAGCACGAACAGCATGGCGAAGGCACGGAAGTCAGTCGCGAGGAAGGCGCCGGTGAACAGCGCCGCAGACAGCACCAGCATCGTCGCGACGGCGACGGGCGGACGCCACAGCCCGCGCCGGCCGAGCCAGTCGGTCGCGATGCCGGCCAGGATCATCATCGTGCCCCCGGCCAGCGCGATGCCGGTGCCCATCACCCCGCCGACCTCTGCCGTGCCCAGCGCGAAGCGGCGCACCGCGAAGGACGGCGCCCAGCTCAGCACAGCGAACACGCAGAAATTGCACAAGGCGACCGCGAAGATCGACTGGCGGAACGCCTTGATCCACCAGAGAAACGCGAAGGTCGCGAACAGGTTCTTCGATCCCGCCGCAACGGCCGGCGCCGTATCTGCCGCGCCGCGCACCGGCTCGCGCGTGGTGAAGACCAGCAACAGCGCCAGGATCAACCCCGGGATGCCGGCCGCGAAGAAGGTCGTCCGCCAGCCAAGCTCCTGGTTGACCACGCCACCGATCGCGAAGCCGACGAACAGTCCGACGGTCGTCGCCGAGGTCCAGATCGCCATCGCCGTGCCGCGTCGCCGCGCCGGGAAGTGATCCGCGATCAGTGACACCGAGGACGGCGATCCGCCCGCCTCCGCGATTGATACGCCGACCCGCGTCGCGGCCAGCTCGATCAGGTTGCCCGCGCGACCGCCGAGCACGGTCATCACACTCCACACGGCAATGCAGGCGGCGATGAAACGCACGCGGTGAGTCCGGTCGGCGAACCAGGCCATGGGCACGCCGAGGATCGCGTAGAAAAAGGCAATGGCCGGCCCGGCCAGGATGCCGATCTGCCCGTCGGTCAGGTGAAGGTCGCGCTTGATGTCCTCGGCCAGGATGCCGACGATCTGGCGGTCAGCCATGTTCATCACATAGACGCCGAACAGCAGGGCAAGCACATACCAGGAGCGCAGGCGCCCCGCGGTCGCGGCCGGTTCTGGTCTCTCCATCGCCGAGACATCGCCGTACGCCGGGGAATCGCGAAACGAGCTTATCTCATGCGGCGATGACTCGCGCGTCGGTGCCGAGCAAAAATCATGACTCGTACGATAGCGCTTCCGATATGCTCGCTCACCCGCGCCGGAGGAACGACCCTGCCCCATTCGCCCGAAAAGACGATGACCACGCTGCGCCCGCCGCCGCTGATCGAGCTTCGGCACCTCCATGCCTTTCTGGTCGTGGCGGAGGAGCTGCATTTCGGGCGCGCGGCGATCCGGCTCGGTATCGCCCAGCCGCCGCTCAGCCAGCAGATACGGCGGATCGAACAGGCGCTCGGCCATCCGCTCTTCGACCGCGATACCCGCAACGTCTCGCTCACGCCGGCGGGCGAAGCCTTTGCCGAGACGGCGCGCACGGTGCTCCAGCAGCTTTCGCTCGGCATCGAGCGTACGCGCGCGGTGGCGACCGGCGATGCGGGACGGCTCGCGGTCGGCTTCACCCCGACCACTGCGCTCAGGCTCCTGCCAGCGATCGTCCATGCCTTTCGCGGCGACTATGCCCGGGTCGAGATCGCGCTGTCCGAACTGATGCCCGACGCGCTGCTCGAGGGGCTGCGGCGAGGCGAAATCGATGTCGCCCTGCTCCGCGACGCCCATCCGATCGACGGCGCGGCGCTGATCACATTGCACACCGAGCCGTTCGTCGCGGTGCTGCCTGCCGGTCATGCGCTTGCCGACCCGGCGGTGCCGTTCGATCTCGCGGGCCTGGCCGACGATCCCTTCATCCTGTTTCCGCGCAATCCGGCCTCGACCAGCATGGAATCGGTGATCGCGCTCTGCGTCGAGGCGGGCTTCACACCGCGCGCGGTGCAGGAAGTGCCGGGCTGGCAGACCGCGATCTCGATGGTCGGGTCGGGCCTCGGCGTCACCATCCTGCCGGAGAGCGTCGACAGCCTGCAGCCGCCGGGCATCGTCTATCGCCGGATCGACTCGCCGATCCGCTCGACCATCTGCGCCGCGCGGCGGATCGACGACGAGCGGCCGATGGTACGCAACTTCATCGAGTGCGGGGCGGCCGTCATGCCCGCATGAGATTAAATCCGCGCGGGCGCCCGCGTTCGGTGATAATTTTCCGGCAAGGGCGCCGGGCCGGGAGAGACGAATGCTAGCGTTGCAGAAGACGCGCGACGACCAGGGTCTCGAACTGCGCGACGTGCCCGAGCCGCCGCCGCCCGGCCCCGGCGATGTGCGAATCCACGTCGCGGCGACCGGTATCTGCGGCACCGACCTCGGCATCCAGAAATGGAGCCCCGGCTACCGGGCGATGATGACAAAGGCCCTGCCGGTCACGCTGGGACATGAGACGGTCGGGCACGTCGTAGCGACCGGCGACGGTGTCACCTCGGCCGCCATCGGCGATATCGTCGTGGTCAATCCGGCGGTGGCATGCGGGGACTGCGTCCGCTGCCGCGCCGGCGATCCGGTCGGCTGCCTCGATCGCCGACCGGTCGGCATGGTGATGGACGGCGGGTTCGCCCGATTGCTCAATGTGCCGGAAAGCTACGTCTACCCCCTGCCCGTCAACATCCCGATCGAGCTCGGCGCGCTGGTCGAGCCGCTGAGCGTCGCCGCCTATGCGCTCGACGTGGCCGGTTTCCAGCCCGGCCAGCGCGTGCTGGTCTATGGCCCCGGCCCGATCGGCCAGGGTGTCGCGGTGCTGGCACGCGAGATGGGCGCGGCAGAGGTGGCGGTGGTCGGCCTGTCGGATGCCGCGCGCTTCATGACCCTGCGTACCTTGGGCTTCGAACATCTGTTCGACATGAGCGAGCCCGGCGCCGCCGACCGACTGTCCGCCCTTGCCGGCGACGGCTTCGACATCGCGCTCGAGGCAGCGGGCGTGGCCAGCGTGGTCGATCAGGCGCTGGCGCTGCTCCGTCCGCTGGGCGTGCTCGCCATGGCCGGCATGGGCGAGGCGACCGGGCCGCTCGATCTCGGCCTGCTGGTGCGCAAGCGCCTGCAGATCCGCGGCGTCTCGCGCATTCCCCCGCGCATCTGGCCCGGCGTGATCGCGCTGATGGCCAAACGGCCCGAAGCGTTCGCACCGCTCATCACCCACCGCCTGCCGCTGTCGCTGGCAATCGAGGCGTTCGCCCTGTGCCGTGCGGGCGAGACGTCGAAAGTGCTGCTGATTCCGGGCGATTGAGGTGACGTGCGGCGGATCATTCCGTTACCGCAACTGGTAAATCGATGGCTGCGGCCCCATATCGAGGATATCGCCCCGCTTCATCACGAGCACGGACGCGACTGAGAGATGCTTCATGCTCCCGCTCTGGCGGGGACACCGTGCCTTTGGCGCGGCCCGTATATTGGAGAGCATCCCATGTCTCGCGCAGTCAATGTCGATGCGACGCACGATGAAGTCGTCGCCATGGCGGCCAAGCACGGCGCCGTCATCAGCGCGATCGAGGCGTTGCAACCAAGCGGCACCCGCGTCGTTTTCATGAATGCGGACGGTAGTGCCATCGTCGCCAAGGCGTTTGGATCGCGGGTCCTGAAGGGCCCGGTGATCCGCACGCCCTGGGGTAGCTCCTCGTTTCGCTGAGCCCCGGTTTACGCGACCGCTCCCTTTGAAAGGACGACATTATGCAACCCACCGCCCTGTTCTGCCGAACGCAGGAAGCCCAGCAGCGATCGCGCGCGGCCGAGGCCCATCTCGACAATGTCCGGAGCGTCGCCACCAACGCGGCGAACGCGTGGGGCAAGGAAGCCGTCCTGGCCGAGCGGCGTGAATCGCGGCAGGCGCGGTCGCTCGTGACGGCGGAGCCCTCGTCCTGGGACCGGACCTTCAGCGAAAATCCCGATCGCAGCTTCGCCGGCCCGGGCAACCCATCATCGCGGACACTTGCAGCCTGATCGGCCAGACGGAGAGCGCCATGGACCGGGCCATACCTTCAGACACCGTCGAACAATGGATGACTCATTTGCGCCTTCAACGCACCCGCGCGCGCGACGTGGTCTGGCTGATCGAACACGGCGCCACGCTGCATGACGGGCGCGAAGGCGAGCCCATGACCAACGCCACCCAGCGCTGGCTGGCCGAACAGAAGGAAGTCATCGCGGAAACCGACCGTCTTCTCGCCCTGTACGAAAACATCAACCTCCGCGATCGCACGGTTGCAATGTAGCGCCCGCGCGATCGACATCCGCCACCCGCGCCTGCCCGATCGCTATTCGATCACCGCCTCGTAGCGCGCATCGAGATCCAGCGCTCGTTCCGCATCAGCATCGGCGCGGCGGACATCGCCCCGCTGCCGAAACAACAGGCTGCGATGATAATAGACCCGCGCCGTGCCCGGCGCATAGCGCACCGCCTTGTCGAGATCGGCGATGGCATGATCCAGGTCACCCTTGCGCTCATAGGCCAACCCGCGGTTGAGCCAGGCGATGGCGAGCTTCGGCGCGATCCCGATGGCCTGGTCGAACGCCGCGATCGCGCCATTCGTGTCGCCCCGCCAGGCCAAAGAGAGGCCGTCAGTGACATGGGCCGCGGCCCGCCCAGCCCCTCCCGACTCGGCGGGATCGATCAGCCTCTTGCAGCCAGCCAGGCTGGCGGCGGGATCGTTCACCGTACAGGCGTTCCAATCGCCCCGTTCGTTCGCCTTGCGCGCGCGCCGCTGGGCGGCGGGGGAACGCATCGCCGTACCGGTCACGACGATGTCGTCTCTGGCGGAGGCGCGCTCCTCCGCCCTCGCCCCGGTCACAGAATTTACCATGGGCGGCGCGGCTACCGGCGCTGGTTCCGGCGGCGGCGTTGGTGGGGGCGGCGGTGGAGGCGGCGGGGGCGCATCGGCGCGCCGAAGCGTTGCGACCCGGTCAGCCACAGTCTCAACCTGCTTCATCTGCACGCCCTCCGGCGGCAACACGGCGTACGGCGCCGGTTCCGGGGCGGGAGCAGGCCCAGGGCCTTCCACCCGGCCTTCGGCCTTGTCGACGCCATTTCCGGCGGGCGCGGATACCGCAGGCGCTGAAGCGGTCGGCTTGCTCCCGGACGGTTGAACGATCGGCGCGCCCGCACCAGGCATCGCCACCGGCTGCGGCGGGGTCGGCTGACCAACCACCGGGCCGGGCGCCGGCGGGTTCGGGATCTCCCGGTCGCTCGTGGCGAAACGGTCGCTGGTCGCCACCCAGACCGGCAGGCCGACCACCGCGACCAGCGCGGCGGTGACCAGCGCGCCCATCTGCGGGCGGCCGATCCGCCACGGCGCGGGCCTCGCCGCACGCGGCCGGTCGGCGGCGGGTGGCGCGTCGGCAACCCCGTCGAAGCGCCGCATCGCCGCCTCGATCGCCGCATCGCGCCGGTCGGGCCGGGGCGGCGGCGGTTCGGGCAGAGATGCCGAAAGGTCGCTATCGGTGGCCATTCACGACGCCCCGTCGGCGGAGCGGATCACGCGACAATCCGGCAGGAGCCTGAAGCGAGGGGACGAAAGGGACATCTGCCGGCCTTATAGCCTCAATTACGGGCTGGTCGAATGCGTGATCGGCGGCGACCAGGCGGATGCGACGGTGTCCGCCGCACCCGCCCCCGACCCTAGCGCTCCAGCCGGGCGAGCGCCCCGGCCGACTTTGCCGCGCGGACGAGCTGGACGAACTCGGTACGATAGCCGAAATCATCCTCGCCGCGCGTCGCGGTGACGATCCGCAGCACATCGTCATACGTCATCGATCCGTTATTCTTGCCGCCGCGCAGCAGCTCGGCAAAGGCGGCGACCCCGGTCGCGAAGCGCGCATCGCGCGGCGCATCCTCGAATCGCAACACCTCGGACGCGCGGTCGATCGGCGTCGAGATCAGCCGGCTCGTATCCGATTTAGGCAGCTTGTAGCGGATCTTGACGAAGCCATATTCGCTGCCCCGCGGCGCCACCCGCGCGGCGACCGGTGCAGGCTGGGAATAGCGCAGGTCACCGATGCTGCGCGGGCCGCCGACCGGCACCACCTCATAGATCGCGGTCACCGTCTGGCCCGACCCTACGTCACCCGCATCGACCTTGTCATTCTCGAAATCCTCGCGATTGAGCATGCGCGTCTCGTAGCCGATCAGGCGATATTCGGCGACGGTGGCGGGGTTGAACTCGACCTGGATCTTCACGTCCTTGGCGATCGGGAACAGGGTCGAGGTCGCCTCGTCGACCAGGGTCTTCCGCGCCTCGCTGACCGTGTCGATATAGGCGGCGGCGCCATTGCCGTTCTGCGCCAGCGCCTGCATCAGCGCGTCGTTGTAATTGCCCATGCCGAAGCCGAGCACGGACAGGAAAATGCCCTTGCCGCGCTCGCGCTCGACATAGCCCTTCAGCTCGTCCTGGTTGGTGATGCCGACATTGAAATCGCCGTCGGTCGCCAGGATCACCCGGTTGACGCCCCTGGGATCGAGATTGGCCTCCGCCAGCGCATAGGCCTGGCGGATGCCCTCGGCGCCCGCAGTGCTGCCGCCCGCGCCGAGCCGGTCGATCACCGCGAGGATGCTGCCCTTCTCGCTTGCGCGGGTCGGCTCCAGCGCGGTACCCGCCGAGCCGGCATAGGTGACGATCGAGACCCGATCATTGGCGTCGAGCTGATCGAGCAGCATGGCCAGCGACTGCTTTACCAGGGGCAATTTGTTGGGGGCGTTCATCGACCCCGAGGTGTCGATCAGGAAGACGAGATTGGCGCGCGGTCGCGTCTCGCGCTGAATCTCATAACCGCGGATGCCGATGCGGACGAGCTTGCGTCCCTCCGTCCAGGGGCTGGGGAAGACGGCCACATTGGTGCTGAACGGCTGATCCGCGGAGCGCGCGCTCGCATAGCTATAGGGGAAATAATTGACCATCTCCTCGGTCCGCACCGCCGCCGGCTGGGGCAGGACGTTGCGGTTGAGCGAGGCACGGACGAAGGAATAGGACGCGGTGTCGACATCGATCGAGAAGGTCGAGACCGGCTCCTCGCGCACGACCTTGAAGGGATTCTCCGTCGTGGCGGTAAACTTGTCGCGTCCGACATCCTGATAAACGGGCGACGGCATGCGGAAACGCTCCTCCGCCATCGGGACGTAAGCGCGCGAGGCCATCATCTTGCCCGCCATGGGGGGCGCCACCGGTACCGGCTGCGGAGAGGGGGGCGGTGGGGGTGGAGGCGGCGGGGGTGGCGCGATCATCGCCGACCTGTCGGTCACGGCAACGGGGCTGCTCTGCCCCTGGGCGAAGGCGGATGAGTCAACGCGCGTTCCGGTGACGACGATATCGTTTCCCTCGGGGGCAGGCGGAGTCGCGGGCGGGCCAGCCGTCTCGACGCTCGATCCGGCGCAGGAGGCGAGGAGCATGGCGGTCAGGCCGCTAACGGCGGCCGGGTGTAGGCGGGGCATGAAGACTCTCCCTGGTGACAGCGGCGCACGATCGTCCGCATGTCCCTTCGACGCCGCTCGCCGGGATATCCTTGGGAGCCCCTGAAATTATTTTTTGGAAAGCCGCCGCGCCGGTCAGCCGCCCTCGGGTACCTCGGTCGCGAGCAACCGCCGCACCTCGTGCATCCGCCAGGAGATGGTCGATTCCGCTACGCCCAATATCTCGGCCGCCTCGGCATGGCTGAGTTGCTGGCCGGCGACGAGCACCACGGCATCGCGATAGGCCGGCTTCAGTCGCGCGACGGCGCTCTTCACCCACATCGCATCGTGAAGATCGCGCCCGTCCGGTCCGCGCGTGAGCCCGGTCAGGACGCCGAGCCGTTCGGTGAAGCCGAGAAAGGATCGACGCCGGCGCTTCTGGTCGCGACAGGCATTGACCACGATGCCGCACAGCCAGGTGGTGAACTTCGCTTCGCCGCGAAAGCCGCCGATCTTCTCGACCAGGGTACAGCAGACGTCCTGCGCGATATCGTCAGCGTCGGCGCGCGATCCGGTCAACTGCCAGGCGAGGCCGTGGATGCGGTTATAGTGGCGCTGGAGCAGCGCGCCGAACGCGTCGCGATCGCCGCCACTGGCGGCGGCGACCAGGTCATTGTCCGGATCGTCTCCGATATCTCCCACAGGCCGCTGTGTGCATCATTCATGGTGCGGATGCCATGGGCGGAGCAGGTTGGAGGAGACATTCGAACGGGCTCAGCCTGCGGTCACCGCCTCCACCAGATCCTGGATCCGCGTGAACACCAGCGCGCCCGCGCCGCGCAACGCGGCGCTCTTGCTTTCCACCGTGCCGACATCGCCGTGGATCAGCGCGCCGGCATGGCCCATCGTTACGCCTTCGCGCGCCGCCTGGCCGGCGACCAGCGCATAGACGGGTTTCGCGAAGCCCTGATCGCGGATCGCCGCCGCCAGTTCCTCTTCCTCATTGCCGCCGATCTCGCCGATAATGACCAGCGCGTCAGTGCCTTCATCCTGCGCGAAGTGCGGCAGCATGTCGGCGAAGCGCGTGCCCTTGACCGGATCGCCGCCGACCCCGACCCACAGGCTCTGGCCAAGCCCGCGCGCGACGAGACGGTGGCAGACCTCATAGGAAAGCGTGCCGCTCTTCGCCATCACGCCGAGCCGGCCGGGCGCGAGCGAGACGTCGGGGAGGAAGCCCAGCTTCATCGTGCCGGGAATCGCGATGCCCGGGGTCGAGGCGCCGATCCAGCGCGCGCCGGCCGCCGCGACCGCGTGCTTCGCCTTCACGGCATCGTGGATCGGCATGCCCTCGGTAATCGTCACCACCGTTCGGATGCCGGCGGCGATCGCGTCGAGGATCGCAGGCAGCACGGCAAGCGGCGGGACGATGGCGACGCTCGCCACCGCGCCTGTCGCGGCGACCGCCTCGGCGCAAGTGCGGAAGACGGGGATACCGCCGACATCCTCGTCGCGCGGGCTGACCCCGCCGACGATGTTGGTGCCGTAGGCGCGCATCGACAAAGTGTGCGTGCGCCCTGCCCGGCCGGTCATACCCTGGACGATGACGGGCGCGTCGGGCCTGAGGAAGGGCTCATGCATCGGCCGTCTCCGCAGCCGCACGTTCGATGGCGAGATCGATCGCGCGCTCCAGGTCGGTTTCGATCGTGATCGGGTTGCCCGCCTCGGCGATGATCGCCCGCGCTTCCTCGAGCCCATTGCCGATGAAGCGCGCGGTAATCGGCGCCTTCAGCTGCGGCACCGCTGCGATCGCCTGGATCAGCAGCCGGGCTATGTCGCCAAGATGGGTGTGGCCGGCGAAGAAGTTGATGAGCACCGACTTGATGTTGGGGCCCTCCGCGATCCACTCCATCACCTGGATCAGCCGGGCAGGGTCGCCTTTGAATTGGCCGGTGCGAATGTCGCAGAAGTTGAACGGGCTGCGCCCACGCGCGACCAGCTCATCGATCAACTGCATGCTGAGCCCCGCACCGGTGGTGATCAGCCCGATATCGCCTCGCGGGTCGAGCCGGACGAAATCGAAACCCTGCGCCAGCTTCAGTGCGGCTTCTGGGTAGAGATCGGCGTTTTCCTCGATCACGCGTACCAGCCGTGGCCGGCGTTCCAGTGCGTTCTCGTCGATCGCCAATTTGGTGTCGCCGATGATCCAGCTGCCATCGGCACGGATGAAGAGCGGGTTGATCTCGAGCAGTAACGCTTCGTATTCGAAGAAGGCGGGGATCAGCGCCTCGGCCGCCTCGCGCATCGGACCTCGCACCGCATCAGGCAGCGCTGCCGACAGTCGCTCCACCGCATCGCGCATTGCCGCCGGGTCGAGCGTGACGCTCTCGCCGATCAGGTCGTCGTGCGCCTCCTCGATATCGACGCCGCCCTGCGGCGACATCATCACGCGGACCATCGCCGGCCCGGCGTCGAGGGTGAAACTGAGATAGGCCTCGGCCTGGTAGTCGACGAGTTCCTCGACCCGGCAGGCCGCAACCCTGTGGCCGCGAATGGTCATGCCGAGGATCGCGGCGAGCCCGGCACGCACCGCCGCCGCGTCGCGCGACACCTTGATGCCGCCCACCTTGCCGCGGCCGCCGACCGGAACCTGGGCCTTCACCGCGCCGGAGGTCGCGTCGACGGCTTCGCCGACGCGGACCAGTTGCCCATACGGGACCGGCAGGCCGAGTTCGGCGAGCAAGGTCTTCGCGTCATGTTCGAGCAACATCATGTGCTGTGTCCCACGAACAAAACCCACGCCGTTCGCTTCGAGCGAAGTCGAGAAGCCGAGACCTCGCGCTTCGGGCTGTTTCTCGACTTCGCTCGAAACGAACGGGGACGGGCGTACTGCCTCGTGACCTCAGATCCTGCAGCTCTCGCGGAACCATGGATGCCGGAACAAGTCCGGCATGACGATGTGGGGAAGCGCATCAAACCCACCAGCGCCCGCCATTCACCACGATCGACTGGCCGGTGATGAACCGGCCCTCGTCGCTCGCCAGCAGCGCCGCCATCGCCGCGACATCCTCAGGCTCGCCGACGAAACCGACCGGGATCTGCGCCATGCTCTCCGCCACGACCGGGTCGGTGCTGGTGGTCAGCGCCCGCGTCAGGATCGGCCCTGGGCAGAGCGCATTGACCGTCACCCCGTCGGGCGCCAGTTCCCGCGCTACCGCCCGGGTGAAGCCGATGATCCCGGCCTTGGCCGCGCTGTAATCATGGCTGCCGATCGGGCCGGTCAGCGCCGCCTCCGACGCCATGTTGATGATCCGCCCATATTTTCGCGCGACCATGCCAGGCGCGACCGCGCGGGAGAAACGCATTGTCGTGAACAGGTTGAGCTCGATCACGAAGCGCCACACCTCTTCATCGGAAACCAGGAAGCGCGATTTCCGCTCGCGGGCGCCCTGGCCGACATTGTTGATCAGTACGTCGATCCTGCCGAACCGCGCTTCCGCCTCGGCGACGAAATCCCACGCCGCCTGCGGATCGGTGCAGTCGGCCGCGCGCACCAGGATCGTGCCGCCCGCCGCCTCGACCTCGGCCTTGAGCGCGGCGAGCGTATCTTCCTCGCGATCGATCACCGCGAGCGCCGCACCTTCCGACGAAAGCCGCAAGGCGCAGCCCCGGCCGATGCCGTTGGCACCGCCCGTCACCATCGCCACTCGCCCGCTCAAGCGCTCCATCCGGCTCTCCTCGTGCCATGACTTACCGTCATGGGCAGTGTGTCCTCCCGGTCATTCTGTGCTGAATGTCGGGTTGCATGCTGGATATTCGTATAGAATGCTGTTAGAACCCCATTCAAATAAAATATAGCCATGAGAGGATGAGAGAATGTCCGTCGTTCGACGCGCAGTCCGCCGTACCGGCCCGCTCAACCCGTTGCGCGCCTTCGAAGTGGCCGCGCGCCATATGAGCTTCACCATCGCCGCCGACGAGCTCTGCGTGACTCAGGGCGCGATCAGCCGCGCGGTGAAGACGCTCGAGGATTACTACGGCGTGCCGCTGTTCAAGCGGCTCGGCAACGGGCTCGAACTGACGCCGAAGAGCCGCGTCCTTGCGCACAAGCTGACCGACATCTTCGTCCAGCTCGCCGATGCGACCGACGAGTTTGTCGGCTCCAAGACATCGCATGTGCTGACGGTGTGGACCTATACCAGCTTCATGATCGGCTTCCTGATCCCGAAGCTCCCGGATTTCCAGGTCAAGCATCCCAACATCAAGGTCCGCCTGATCTCGGCCACCGACAGCACCGATTTCAACCGCGAGCAGGTCGATGTGCGGCTGCGCTATGGGCATGGCCATTGGCAGGGTTTCGACAGCACTTTGCTGTTCCGTGAGGAGCTTCGCCCGGTGTGCAGCCCGAAGCTGCTCGAACCCGGCGCCACGACGATGAGCTTCGCCGACCTCGAGAAGCAGGTGCTGCTGCATCATGACGGGCGGCGCCACGACTGGGCCGACTGGCTCGCCGCGGCGGGCCATCCTGAACTGGTGCCGCACGACAATCTGGTGTTCGACGAACTCAGCGTCGCCAACCAGGCGGCGATCTCCGGCGTCGGCATCGCGATGGCGCAGCGGGCCTATTTTCAGAACGAGATCGCCAATGGCCAGCTGATCGCGCCGTTCGAGACGGTGCTGAAGCGCGACCGGGGCTATTACCTCACGGTCTCGCGCGAGCGGCGCAATGCCGATCATGTCGCGATCTTCCGGGACTGGCTGCTCGACCAGTTGAATGAGCTCGATCATGGCGAGGAAGCCTATCCGGTGCTGCGCGCCGCCAATGGCTGAGGGCCGCGCGACAGGCTGGTGACGATCCCGGCCACGGCGAACAGCGCCGCCACGAGCAGCGCGACGACTCGCCCCTCCGCCGGCAGCAGGCGAAACATCAGCGCCGCCACCGCGGCGCCGCTCGCCTGCCCCAGCACCCGTGCCGTCGCCCCCATCACGCTTGCGCTGCCGCTCCGTTCGATCGGGCTCGCCAGGATCACCGCCTTGCTGCTCGGCGGCTGAAAGATTCCGTAGCCGAACCCGCACAACCCCATCCGCCACGCGATATCCCACACGCCGGCGCCCGGTTGAATCAAGGCGAGCGACAATAGCCCGCCGCCGAAGATCGCCAGCCCGATCGCACAAAGGGGCCCGGTCTCGATCCGGTTCCCGAGCCATCCCCCAAAGGGCGCCACCGCCGCGAGCATCAACGGCCAGGGCAGGAACAGCAGGCCGGTCTCGATCTGGGTCCGCCCCAGATCCTGCCGGAAGTGGAAGGGCAGCACGACATAAGCGAGCAGCTGCGCCGCCGAGGCCGCGAACACCGTGCCGACCGACAGGCCGAAGCGCCGGGTGCGCAACAAGTCGACCGGCAGCAGCGGCATCGCCATGCCCGTCTGGCGCCAGAGCAGCAGAGTGCCGGCGACGAGGCCGCTTGTCCCAAGCGCGAGCGGCACCCCCGCCCCGTCGCGATGCGCAACGGCATCGAGCGCGAGCAGAACAAGCCCGAAGGTCGCCATGCTCAGCGCCACGCTCACCGCGTCGAGCCGCTCGCCATTGCGCTCGGCCGCCTTGGGCAGTGAGGCGATGCCGATCGCAAGCAACAGCAAGGTCACCGGCAGGTTGACGATGAACAGCCAGCGCCAGTTCGCCAGCGACACGACGAGCGAGGCGAAGCTCGGCCCGCCGGCCAGGGCGAGGGCGACGAGCAGGCTGTTGACGCTGATGCCGCGCGACAATTTCTGCGGCGGATAGACGAAGCGCAGCATCGCATTGGTCACGCCCATGATGCCCGCCCCGCCGCAGCCCTGGACGAAGCGCCACGCCGCGAGCGACCAGAGATCGTCCGCCATCGCGCAGCCGAGCGATGCCACCCCGAACAGCGCGATGCAGCCGAGATAAAGCCGCGCATGGCCATAAATGTCGGCTGCCTTGCCGATCGGCAGCAGCACCAGCGCGACGGCGAGCTGATAGGCATTGACCACCCAGATCGCCTCAGCCGGCCCGACCCCGAGCTGCCCGGCGATCGACGGCAGCGCGATGTTGAGCATCACGCCGTCGAGCACCGACATGGTCACGGCAAGCCCGACGGTGAACGCCGCCAGCCTGCCGCGGCCGTGCACGGTCACCCGGAGCGGCGCTCGAACACCGCCGCCAGCCCCTGCCCGCCGCCGATGCACATCGTCTCCACGCCGTAGCGCGCACCGCGCCGGTCCATCTCGCGTAACAGGGTCGCCATGATCCGCCCGCCGGTCGCGCCGACCGGATGGCCGAGCGAGATGCCCGAGCCATGGACGTTCATCCGCTCGAAATCGCTAGCGCCGAACTTCCATTCACGGGTGCAGGCGAGCACCTGCGCGGCGAATGCCTCGTTGAGTTCGATCAGGTCGATGTCAGCGAGGGTCAGGCCGGCGCGATCGAGCGCCTTGGCGACCGAGGGCACCGGCCCGATGCCCATGGTCTTTGGCGGTACGCCTGCGACGGCCCATGAGACGAGCCGCGCGAACGGCCTGAGGCCAAGCGCCGCCGCCTTCTCCACCGTGGTCACGATCGCCACCGAGGCGCCGTCATTCTGCCCGCTGGCATTGCCTGCGGTCACCGTCGCCTCGGCATCCTTCGCGCCGAGGATCGGTTTCAACGACGCGAGCGATTCCGCGGTCACGCCGCGGCGCGGATGCTCATCCAACTCGACCAGCATCTCTTCCTTGCGAGTCTTCACGGCGACCGGCACGATCTCCTCGGCAAACACGCCGCTATCCTGCGCCGCCACCGCGCGGCGATGCGATTCCGCGGCGAAAGCATCCTGCTCCACGCGCGGCACCGCATAGTCACGGCGGAGATTCTCGGCGGTTTCCAGCATGCCGCCGGGCACCGGATAATGGGCGCCGCCTGCGGTGATCCGGCCTCGCGCCAGGGCATCGTCGAACTTCATCCCGTCGCCGGTCGCGCCCCAGCGAAGCGCGGTGGAATAGAAGGGCGCGTTGCTCATCGATTCAGCGCCGCCCGCGAGCACCAGGTCCGACCCGCCAGTCGCGACCTGCATCGCGGCATAGATCACTGCCTGAAGCCCCGATCCGCAACGCCGGTCGATCTGCAGCCCGCCGACCTCGATCGGCAGCCCGGCGTTCAGCGCGACCACCCGGCCGAGCGCCGGCGCGTCCATTGTGGGATAGCACTGCGCGAACAGGACATCCTCGACCTCTCCGGCCGGCAGGCCGGTCCGGTCGAGCAGCCCACGCACGACGATCGCGCCAAGCTCGTGTGCACTGAGCGTCTTGAACACGCCGCCAAAGCGGCCGACCGGCGTCCTCAACGGCTCGCAAATCACCACGTCGCGCACAGTCATTCTCCCGTTTCGATGATCCCGGTCATCGCCGGCTGACCGGCCGCGTCAGCGGTCCAGACCTCGGCGCCGCGCTCCGTCCGCTTGAGGTTCAATGAGAAGGGCGCGGTATCGAACAGCGGCCGGCGCGCACGGAAAGCGAAGCGTTTCACCCGGGCGCCGGGTGTCTCGCACAGGAAGTGATCCATCAGCAGGGTCGCGGCATAGGGGCCGTGAACGACCAACCCCGGATAGCCCTCCACGTCCCGCGCATAACCGCGGTCATAATGGATGCGGTGCCCGTTGAAGGTCAGCGCCGAATAGCGGAACAGCGCGACGGGATCGGGCGTGACGATGCGAGTGGCCTCTGCGTCGCGCGCTTCCACCGGCGGCGACGCGGCGGCACTACCGTCCCCGCGATAGACCAGGTCCTGCCGCTCCTCGATGACCAGCACGCCGTCGCAGCGTATCGCATGGCGTACCGTGACGAAGACCATCTCGCCGCTCGATCCGGTCTTCGCCGTCACGTCGGCGACGGTCGATACGCGTTCGATCGACGCTCCGATGCGGATTGGCGCGTGGAAGACTATCTCGCCTGCGGCCCACATCCGCCGGGGGAGCGGCACCGGCGGAAGGAAGTCGCCGCGCTTTGGATGCCCATCGACGTCGATGGCGGACTGGCGCGCGTGCGGCAGGAAATAGAGCCAGTGACCGAGCGGCGGCACCTCTCCGGGGGGCTGCGCCTCATGGTCGAGCAGCGCGGCAAGGCCGGCCAGCGGTGCCGGCGAGGCCTGGTCGACGGCCCGCTCCTCACGACCGATCCATGACTTGAGATGCTCGATATCCACGTGGGTCCTTATGCGAGGTCGGATCGCGCCTGTCGCGGCTGCGGAGAAAATTTCCCGCGGCTTTGCCAATTTTTCATCGTGCGACGGCCTGTGCCCGCGTCCATCAATCGCGAGTCAGAAGCGGAGGCGGCATGCCGGAAATCGAGTTCGTTGCGATCGACGGCACGCGCAGGAGGATCGCGGGCGATGTCGGTGACAGCGTCATGATCGCCGCGACCGAGGGGCGTGTGCCGGGCATCCTCGCGCGGTGCGGTGGATCGTGCCGCTGCGCGACCTGCCATGTCTATGTCGCGGCGGAATGGGTGAGCGCCCTGCCACCCATGTCGCCGTACGAGGACGAGATGCTCGACGCGGCCGAGGCCGAACGCCGCGCCACCAGCCGGCTAAGCTGTCAGATCACGCTGACCGCTGCCATGGACGGAATCGTCGTGCATGTGCCAGAGCGGCAATGAGATGTGTCGATGAAGGTGAGACAATGAAGCTCCGGTCGCTGCTGTTCGTCCCCGGGGATCGCCCCGATCGCTTCGCCAAGGCGGCGGCGAGCGGCGCCGACGCGCTGATCCTCGATCTCGAGGATTCGGTGTCGGTCGAAAAGAAGCCCGAGGCGCGCGTGGCTATCGCTGCGTGGCTGAAGGACGGACGCACCCTGCCCTGCTTCGTCCGCATCAATCCGCTTGGCGACGAGACCCCTGCCGATCTGGCCGCGATCCTGCCCGCCGGGCCCGACGGGATCGTGCTGCCGAAGGCGGAGGGTGCCCCGTCGGTCCGCGCGCTGATCGACCTTGCCGGTGGCTCGACCCCGCCGATCCTGCCGATCGCCAGCGAGACCGCCGCCGCCGTGTTCCAGCTCTCCACCTATGGCGAGGTCGCGGCTCATCTCGCCGGCCTGACCTGGGGCGCCGAGGACCTGCCCGCCGCGATCGGCGCGACCAGCTCGCGCAACCCGGACGGGAGTTATACCGCGCCCTATGAGATGGTCCGCGCGCTGACCCTGTTCGGGGCGCATGCCGCAGCGGTGGCGGCGATCGAGACGGTCTATCCCAACATCGCCGACACCGATGGCCTCGCCGCCTATGTCGCGCGTGGCCGGCGCGACGGCTTTACCGGCATGATGGCGATCCACCCGGCGCAGGTCGAGACGATCAACGCCGGCTTCAGCCCGAACGAGGCCGAGATCGCGCATGCCCGGGCAGTGGTGGAGGCCTTCGCCGCCAATCCCGGCGCGGGAGCCTTGAAGCTCGACGGCAAGATGATCGACCAGCCGCATCTCAATCAGGCGCGCAAGGTTCTGGCGCAAGCGGCGGGTTGAATCGAACCGGGACGACCGACGACTGTTGAAAATGTCATGCAGTTAGCTGACATTTTCAGACCGTATATTGTGATTAACAATCAAATACTTAACGAAAATTCGTGGCGCCAGATGGCTTTCTGCGGCGTTCAGTCGATCCGCGCATAGACCGACTTCACCTCGGTATAGGCATCGATCGATTGCCGCCCCAGTTCGCGTCCGATGCCCGATTGGCGATAGCCGCCAAAGGGCGAGATCAGATCGACATGGAGATAGGTGTTGATCCACACCGTGCCGGCCCGGAGCGCCTTCGCCACCCGGTGGCCGCGGCCGAGATCGCGAGTCCAGACCGCCGCAGCCAGCCCGAACTCCGTATCGTTGGCGATGCGGATCGCCTCCGCCTCGTCGTCGAACGGGATCAGCACGGTGACCGGACCGAACACCTCTTCGCGGGCGATGCGCATGCGGTTGTCGGCATTGGCGAAGATGGTCGGCTCGACGAAGAATCCCGGACGGTCGAGCGCTATACCGCCGGTCAGCAGTTGGGCCCCGTCGGCGCGGCCGATATCGAAATAGGAGGTTACCCGATCGAACTGCTCACGCGATACGACCGGCCCCATCATCGTCGCTGGATCGAACGGATCGCCGACGCTGAACGCCCGCACCTGTGCCGCGAGCTTCCGGGCGAAATCGTCATGCACGCTGCGATGGACCAGGATACGCGAGGCGGCGACGCAGATCTGGCCCGAGAGGAAGCAGAAACCCTGCGCGGTCGTTGCCGCGGCGGCATCGAGATCGGCATCGGGAAAGACGATGTTGGGCGATTTGCCGCCCAGTTCCAGCGTCACCCGCTTGAGGTTCCCGGCCGAGGCAATGAGGATCTTCTTGCCCACTTCGGTCGACCCGGTGAAGCCGACCTTGTCCACGCCCGGATGTTCGGCGATCGCGGCGCCCGCGGTATGGCCGAGGCCAGTGACGATGTTGACGACGCCCGGCGGCACATCCGCCTCGAGCAGCAACTCGCCAAGCCGGATCGAGCTGAGCGGGGTCTGTTCCGCGGGCTTGAGGATCACGGTGTTGCCGCATGCCAGGGCGGGCGCGATCTTCCACGCGGCGCTGCCGAGCGGCCCGTTCCACGGCACGATATGGCCGCACACGCCCACCGGTTCGCGCAAGGTATAGTTGAGCATACCGCCAGCGGACGGGTTGGTCTCGCCATAGATCTTGGTCGGCCAGCCGGCATAATAGACGAAGGTCTCGACCACCCCCGCGACCAGCGCGCGGGCGATGGTGAGCGGCGCGCCGTTGTTGCGCGATTCGATCTGCGCCAGCTCCTCCTGATGCGCCTCGATCCTGTCGGCGATGCGCAGCAACAGGCGGGATCGCTCGTGCGGCGACATGCCGGCCCAGCTCGGTTGGTCGAACGCCGCCCGCGCCGCAACGACCGCCGCATCGACATCCGTCTTGTCGCCCGCCGCCGACTCGCCGAGCATCTTGCCGGTGGCTGGATCGACTGCCGAAAAGGTCTCGCCGGATCGCGCAGCGACCCATTCGCCGCCGATCAGCAGCTTTGTCGCGCCTGAGCCAAAGAAAGCGGTTGCGGCGGCATCGGCCGGCGCCGTCGGGGCTTCGAGTATGGAGGCCATGTGTCCCTCTCCCATGTGCCCCGCAATCTAGGCGGGGCCACCTCGCCGCTCCGCACGATTATTTGTCGCCGCCCTCCGACCCGAGATCATACTCGAGCCGGTAGACCCGCGTTGCCGTGCCGCGGAACAGCGCATCCTTCTCGGTTTCCGAACAGTCGGCCGCGATGCGCTTGAACGCGTTCCACAGGGTCCGGTAGCTGCAGCTCTGCCGGTCGACCGGGAAATTGCTTTCGAACATGCAACGATCGGGGCCGAACGCCTCGATGCAATGGATGATGTATGGCCCCCAGGCCTGGGCCAGTTCCTCGGACGAAGGCGGGTGCTCGCGGGCCTCGAAGCTGAAACCATAGGCTGCCATGCCGAGCCCGCCGAGCTTGACCGTCACCCCGGCGTGCCGTGCCAGCAGGTTGATCCCCTCCCGCCACGTCTCGAACACTGCCTTGCGCTGTTTCGCATAGGGGCCGACGCCAAGCGGCGCGCCGATATGGTCGAGGATGATCGGCGTGTCCGGAAAGGCGGCGGCCAGCGCCGCCACCTCATCGAGCTGGGTGAAATAGACCCAGGCATCGAAGCTGAGCCCGAGCGGTGCGAGCCGGGCAAAGCCGCGCCGAAACGCGCTGTCGGCGAGCAAATAGCGGGGGGGCGTGATCTTCGCGAGCGCGCCGACCTTCGCGTCCCATTGCGCCTGCTGGCGGATGCCCCTGAAGCGCCCGTCCCCGGCCGCGACATGCGCCTCGAGCACCGGGGCCACCGCATCGCCCAGCCGCAGATCGGCATAGCCCACGATCCCGGCGCAGGGCCGCCGATCGCCGTACTGGCCGCTCGCGCCGGTCGCCGCCATGTCGTTCACATAGTCGGTCTCGCCGACCGGTCGCATCTCCTCGGGGCCGTCTGCACGGTACATCGCGTTGCATTGAACGAAGACGGATGCACACACGTCATGGCCCGAATCCAGATCGGCCATCAGCTCAGGCAATTGATACGCCTCGGGCGGGCGCCACCAGAGATGATGATGCGCATCGACGATCCGCCGCGCAGGATCGATCACCGCCTCGACAGCGCCCGCCAGCCAGCGGTTCTGTTCCGCCATCGTCCTGTGCGGGATCGATCCCAAGCGCTTCTCCCGTCACGAAATGTGCTGCATGACAGAATGCATCCCGCATCCCTTGCATGCAACTGCCTTCGCCGGCGATGCCGCCGGCTCCGGCATGAGTTGGCCTCATCAAACGGGCAGGAAAATTGGCTTGTTGATCGTCCCGAAACCGGCGGATTGGAGCGACGAACAGCGCGGCATCGCACGGCATCGACCAGCGGTTCCCGACTTGCGCGAATGTCCGGGGGAGTGAGCATGGCATCGGTGGCAACCCACGAATTCGAGCGGGAAGACCTGATCCTCGTCCGCCGCGAAGATCGTGCCGAGGGCGGCTGGGTCGCTTATGTCACCGTCAACAATGTCGCCAAGAAGAACGCCCTTCCCGTCGAAGGCCGCGCGCTTCTGGCGAAGATCATGACCGAACTCGCGACCGAGCCGGAGCTGCGCTGTGCCGTGCTGACCGGCGCGGGCGAGGATTTCATCGGGGGCGCCAATATCGGCCAGATGTCCGAATTCCCCGATCACGTCGTGGCCGAAACGGGCAGCAAGACCACGCACCACGCCTGCGACAGCATGCGCCGCATGCCGGTGCCGGTGATCGCCCGGATCGACGGCTATTGCCTAGGCGCCGGCATGGAGATCGCCACCTCCTGCGACATGCGCGTCGCCACCACCCGGGCGCGCTTCGGCATGCCCGAGGTGAAGTACGGTGTGCCCTCGGGCATGGAGGCGTGCCTGATTCCGCGGCTGGTCGGCTGGGGCAAGGCGATGGAGCTGGTCTTCACCGGCGAGATGATCTCCGCCGAGGAGGCCTATCATTTCGGCTATGTCGAGAAGCTGGTTGCCCCCGAAGACCTCGACCGGCAGACTGAGACCTGGGTACGGGCGATCTGCGAGGCGGGGCCGCGCGCGATCCGCATCCAGAAGGAATTGTGTCGTGACTGGGAACAGATGTCGATCAGCGACGCGGTGCAGGCGGGGGTCCGCGCGGTCGGCCGCGCCCACACCACCGACGAACCCAAGCGCCTGATGACCGCATGGCGCGAACGCCAGCGCCGGAGGCGGGAAGCCCGCGGCTCCTGATGGAGGCCGAGGTTCGGGATCGGGACGGCCTTGTGCTCGCCGATTGCGTCGCCGCGTTGCGCGCGGTCGGTCGCTATCTCGCATCGGTGCGTATCGCAGTGGAAGAACGCGTGTCGGCGGACGGCAAGATCGATGCCGCCCTGCTCAACCGCCATCAGCATGCGGCGCATGGCCTGGCCTGGGTCGCCACCTATGAGGCGGCACTGCGCGCCCTGCTTGGTTGGGCCGAGCGGCTGACGGCGGAACGGCCGCTCCGCGAGGTCGAGCGGCTGATCCTGGTCTGCGGCTTCGCCGAATATCTCGCGCAGATCGGGGGCGGCATTCCGATGAGCCAGGTCGAAATGGTCCGACCGGGCGATTTCGGACTCGAAGAGGAAGCAGCCGCCTGTCTCGCCGACCCGGCCTGCCGCACCCTGATCGCAGCCGGTGGCAGCGACGCCCGCACCCGCATCGCGGCGTTGCTTGGCATCGGCGCAGGGCCGGACCGGGCGCTGGGCGACGAGGTGCTCGACATGATGGCCGACCAGTTCTCGCGTTTCGTCGAGGACAAGGTCGCGCCGCACGCGCACCAATGGCATCTCGACAATGTCTATATCCCGCTGGATGTGGTCATCGCGATGGCGGGCATGGGCGTTTTCGGCCTGACCGTGCCGGAAAGCTATGGCGGCTCGGGCCTGGGCAAGCTCGCCATGTGCCTCGTCTCCGAAGAACTCTCGCGCGGTTATATCGGCGTCGGCTCGCTCGGCACCCGGTCCGAGATCGCGGCGGAGCTGATCCGGCTCGGCGGTACCGAAGCGCAGAAGGATCATTATCTGCCGCGCCTTGCCTCAGGCGAGATATTGCCGACAGCGGTGTTCACCGAGCCCAATGTCGGATCCGACCTCGCCTCGTTGCGCACCCGCGCCGTCCGCGCGACCAATGCCGCCGGCAAACCGGTGTGGCGCGTGACCGGCAACAAGACCTGGATCACCCATGGTGCGCGCAGCGACCTGATGACCCTGCTGGTCCGCACCGACCCCACCCAGACCGGCTATCGCGGTCTTTCCATGCTACTCGCGGAAAAGCCGCGCGGCGACGATACGAGCCCCTTCCCCGCGCCCGGGATGAGCGGCGGCGAGATCGAGGTGCTCGGCTATCGCGGCATGAAGGAATATGAAATCGCCTTCGAGGATTTCGAGGTGCCGGAGAGCGCGCTGCTCGGCGGGGTCGAAGGCCAGGGCTTCAAGCAGCTGATGGAGACCTTCGAGAGCGCGCGCATCCAGACCGCGGCGCGCGCGGTAGGCGTGGCGCAGAACGCGCTCGAACTCGGCCTGTCCTATGCCGCCGACCGGATACAGTTCGGCGAGCCCATCGCCACCTTCCCGCGCATCGCCGGCAAGCTCGGCTGGATGGCGGCGGAGACGATGATCGCGCGCCAGCTCTCCTATGTCGCCGCGCGCGAGAAGGACGAAGGCAAGCGCTGCGATATCGATGCCGGCATGGCCAAGCTGCTTGCCGCCCGGGTCGCGTGGAGCAATGCCGACAATGCGCTGCAGATCCATGGCGGCAACGGCTTTGCGCTCGAATATCCGATCAGCCGGGTGCTGTGCGACGCGCGTATCCTCAACATCTTCGAAGGAGCAGCCGAGATCCAGGCGCAGGTGATCGCGCGCGGCCTGCTCGCGCGGGGGAACTGACCATGGCGGTGATCGGCGTCATCGGCACCGGCGTGATGGGGCGCGGCATCGTCCAACTCTTCGCCCAGGCAGGCCACGATTTGCGACTCTACGACGCCAGCCCGGAGGCGGTGGCCGAGGCCGCCCGCTTCGTCGCAGGCATGATCGACCGACAGGTGACCAAGGGCACGATCGACGCCATGGCCGGCGAGGCGATCAAGGACCGGATCGTCCCGTGCAGCGCGCTTGCCGATCTCGCCGGCTGCGAGGTGGTGGTCGAGGCGATTGTCGAGCGGCTCGACGTAAAGCAGCAATTGTTCGACGAACTGGAGACGCTGGTCGGCGCGGAGTGCATTCTCGCCAGCAACACCTCCTCGCTGCTGATCAGCGCCATCGCTTCCAAATGCGCGCATCCCGAACGAGTCGCCGGACTGCACTTCTTCAACCCCGTGCCGCTGATGAAGCTCGCCGAAATCATCCCCGGCGTGATGACCACGCCCATCATGACCGATCGCCTGAAGGCACTGGTGGAAGGCGCCGGCCACCGCGCCGTCACCGCCGCCGACCAGCCCGGCTTCCTGGTCAATCATGCCGGCCGCGCGCTCTATACCGAGGGCCTGCGCGTGGTCGAGGAAGGCGTGACCGACCATATCGGCGTCGACCGTATCGTGCGCGAGGGAATGGGATTCCGCATGGGCCCGTTCGAACTACTCGACCTGACCGGGCTCGATGTCTCCGGGCATGTCATGCAATCGATCTACGACCAGTTCCTGCAGGACCCGCGCTATCGCCCCTCGGCACTGATCCCGCCCCGAATCGCGGCCGGGCTGTACGGGCGCAAGACCGGGCGCGGTTTCTACGCCTATGCGGATGGGCGGAGAGAGGAGCCACCCGAAGCTGGTGTGCCTGAGGCCAGGCATCCGGTCTGGCTCGGGGAAGGCGTGGACGTGGAAGCACTGACCGCTCTTGCCACCAACGCCGGCTTCACACTGGCGGACCGGCCCGACGATCCGTCCGGCCCGATCCTGCTGCTCGGGCTTTGGGGCGAGGACACGACCTCGGCCGCGATCCGGCTCGGGCTCGATCCCACACGTATGGTCGCGATGGACCCGATCACCGATTTCGCCCGCCGCCGGACCCTGATGGGGTCGCCGATCACGCGCCAGGCCATTGTCGATGCCGCGCACGCGCTGCTCGCCAGCGATGGCACGAAGGTCAGCGTGATCGGCGACAGCCCCGGTTTCGTCGCGCAGCGCGTGCTGGCGATGATCGTCAACACCGGCTGCGAGATCGTCCAGCGCGGCATCGGCTCGCCCGACGATGTGGACGCGGCGGTGCGGATCGGGCTGGGCTATCCGATGGGGCCGCTGGCGCTTGGCGACCGGATCGGCGCGGCGCGGGTGCTGGCGATCCTGGAGTCGCTGCAGAAGGTGACGGGCGATCCGCGCTACCGCCCAAGCCTGTGGCTGCGCCGCCGCGCCATGCTCGGCCTGCCGCTTGGCCAGCAGGCGGCATGAGCGTCCGCACCGACACGCCAACGCCCGGCGTCCTGCGCGTCCTGATCGACCGGCCCGACGCGCGCAACGCGATCGACGCCGATGTCCGCGCCGGCCTGATCGAGGCGGCGACGTCAGCCCAAAGCGATCCGGCAGTCCGCGCGCTGGTGATCGGCGGCACCGGCGGCATGTTCGGCGCGGGCGGCGACCTGCCCAGCCTGGTCGGTATCGGCGAGGACGCCGCGCTGGCGCGCCTGCGCGAGGGGCACCGGCTGGTGTCGCTGCTCTGGAGCTATCCCAAGCCGGTCGTCGCCGCGGTCGAGCGCTTCGCGATCGGCGCGGGGGCCGGCCTGGCCCTGCTCAGCGACGAGATCATCATCGGGGAGAAGGCGCTGTTCGGTTTTCCCTT
Organism: Sphingomonas sp. GW821-FHT10F11; assembly: GCF_058809095.1. NCBI lineage: Bacteria > Pseudomonadati > Pseudomonadota > Alphaproteobacteria > Sphingomonadales > Sphingomonadaceae > Sphingomonas > Sphingomonas sp. GW821-FHT10F11. The sequence goes on along the minus strand of NZ_JBXASH010000003.1, from coordinate 150,814 downwards.
CATCCGGCTCGGGCTGGTGCCGGACTGGGGTCTATCCGGTACGGTCCCGCGCCGCGCCGGGGCGGAAGCGGCGACGAAACTGTTCGCGGCGGGTGGCAATGTTGCGGCCGATCGGGCGCTGGCGCTCGGGCTTGCCGATCAGGTCGTCGAGGATGCTCGCGTGATGGAAGAGGCGGTCGCCCGTGCGGAGGCGCTCGCCCGCCTTGCCCCGGGGGCCTTCGCCCGGCTGAAACGGCGCCTGCGCGGCGATGCGGAGCAGGTGTTGCAACTCGACCGCGAAGCGCGCGACCAGGCGGCGTGCCTCGTGTCGTCGGAATTCGCCGAGGGTTATGCGGCGTTCCGCGAAAAGCGCGAGCCGAGATTTTAACACTACCTCCCCTCTCCTTTCAGGAGAGGGGCAAGCTGCGCAGCAGCGCGGGGTGCGGTTGAGGGCAGGGCCAGCCCGTCGCCCTCACCCTCCCATTGCTTCGCAATGGGCCCCTCCCTCTCCCGCTGGGAGAGGGATTAGACTGTCAGTTGAGTCACGCCCTTCACATATGTGTAGCCATCGAGCCCCTCGGATCCACCCTCGCGGCCATATCCCGAATCCTTGATCCCCCCGAACGGCACCTCGGGGAAGGATGAGGTGAAGTGGTTGATCGACAGGCTCCCGCACTCGACCCCGTCGATCAGCTTCGCCGTCACGTTCGCCGAGTCGGTGAAGGCATAGGCGGCCAGGCCGAACGCCACCGCATTGGCCCGCGCGATCGCCTCCTCCACCTCCGACACCCGACTCACCAAGGCCAAAGGCCCGAATGGCTCCTCCACCATGGCGCGCGCGTCAGCCGGTACATCGGCGATCACCGTCAGCGGATAGACGAACCCTTCATTCCCCTGGCGCACCCCACCGCTCGCCAGCCGGGCGCCGCGCTCCAGCGCATCATGCACATATCCTTCGATCGCGGTCATGCGGCGCTGGTTGATCAGCGGCCCCATCTCGGCTTCCTCATCCAGCGCAGGGCCCGCGCGTAGCGCGGACGCGGCGGCGCCGAAGCTTTCGACGAACCGCTCATACACCGCATCATGCACGAAGAATCGCGTTGGCGAGACGCAGACCTGCCCGGCATTGCGCGACTTGCCCCTGGCCGCCAGCGTCCCCAGCGTATCGACATCGGCATCCTTCCACACGATCACCGGCGAATTCCCGCCCAACTCCATGATCGCCGGCTTCATGTGCCGCCCGCACAATTCGGCTAGATGCTTGCCCACCGGCACCGATCCGGTGAAGGTCACCAGCCGGATCGCGGGATGCGCGATGAGATAGTCGGAAATCTCCGCGGGTTTGCCGAACACGAGATTGACCACGCCCTCCGGCACGCCGGCATCATGGAACGCCTCGACCAGCGCCATCGGCCCGGATGGCGTCTCCTCGGCGCCCTTCAGAATGATGGAACACCCCGCCGCCAGCGCCCCCGCTACTTTCCGCGTCGGTGAGGCCAGCGGATAATTCCACGGCGTGAACGCGGCGACGATCCCGATCGGATAGCGCAATGCCATCTTGCGGAACCCCGGCTGGGCCGGGATGATCCGGCCGTAGAGCCGCCGTCCTTCGCTCGCGTCCCACACGATCCGCGCGCGGGCGATATCGACCTCGCTGCGTGCTTCCTCGAGCGTCTTGCCCTGGTCGAGCGCGATGGCACGGGCAATGCGCTCACGCCGTTCGCCGAGCAGGTCGGCGGCGCGCAGCAGGATTTTCTCGCGATCGGCCGGCGACACCTCGCGCCATGCCTTCAGGCCCTTTTCCGCCGCCGCGATGGCATCGTCCAGCTCGGTCCGGCCGGCATGCGGCAGCGATGCCAACACCGATCCGTCCGAGGGATTGATCACTTCTTCCCCGGCCGCGGCGGTGCGCCATGCCCCACCGATCAGGAATTTCAGCTCGGGATATCCCATCACTCTCTCCTGCTCTTCGGGTCGTTTCTCATCGTCAGCGGCTTATTGTTTATTCGGAAGACTTGCCAAATGACAGATTATCACGCCTCTATCAGATTATATCGGGTTGATGCGCATCGGCCTTTGCCGGATGCCCGAAACACGATGGAACGGGTGCCAGACAGGCGATGAATTTCGACTTTTCCGAAGATGTGACGCTGATGCGCGAAGAGGTCCGCAGGATATTGCGCGACACTTTCCCGCACGGCAGCGTTCGCCGGGCGGTCGATGCCGGCGCGCCGTTCGACCGGACCTTTTGGCGGTCGATCGGGGAGATGGGCTGGCTCGGCGTGGCCATCCCGGAACGTTTCGGCGGGTCGGGTCTCGGCTATGAGGCCCTGTGCATGATCGCCGAGGAGATGGGCAGTGCGCTGGTGCCCATACCCTTCGCCTCCTCGATCCAGCAGGCGGCCGAGGCGATCCTGCTGTTCGGCAGCGATGCGCAGTGCGAGCGCTGGCTGCCCGGTCTCGCGAGCGGCGCGACGATCGGCTGCGTCGCGCTGGCGGAGGGCCCGGGCGACCCGCGCGAAGCTGCTCTTACGACCAGCTTTGCGAGCGGCCTTACTGGGACCAAGCTTCCGGTGATCGATGGCGACATCGCCGATCTCTGCGTCGTCGTCGCCAGGGATGGCCTGTGGGTCGTCAAGCTCGACCAACCCGGTGTCACCCGTGAACCGCTGGAGGCGCTCGACCTGATCCGCCACAGCATCCGCCTGACCCTCGACAATGCCGAAGCCGAGCGGCTCGACGGCGCGCAGGGCTGGGACGACGTCCAGCGTCTGCTCGAGCGTACCGCGATCCTCACCGCCTTCGAACAGGTCGGCGGGGCGCAGGCGGCGCTCGACATGGCGGTCGAGTTCGCCAAGGAGCGTTATGCCTTTGGCCGCTCGATCGCGTCCTTCCAGGCGATCAAGCACAAGCTTGCGGACATCTATGTCGCGCTCGAACTGGCGCGATCCAATGCCTGGTACGGCGCCTGGGCGCTGGAGAATGACGCGCCCGAACTCCCCGTCGCCGCCGCCGCCGCGCGGCTCGCCGCGATCGACGCGTTCAGCCTCGCCGCCAAGGAGAATATCCAGACCCATGGCGGCATGGGCTTCACCTGGGAGTCCGACTGTCACCTCTATTACCGCCGCGCCCGAGAACTGGCGCTGGTCATGGGCAGCGCGCACTACTGGCGCGACCGCCTGATCGACCGGCTGGATGAGGCCGCCTGAGATGGACTTCAGCGACACCCCCGAAGAAGCCGCCTTCCGCGCCCAGGCCCGCGCGTTCCTCGACGCGCACATGCCGCTCAAGCAGGGCCGCGTCACCAGCCGGGCAATGACGCCGGAGGATGTCGCCGCCTCCAGGGCCTGGCAGCGCATCAAGGCGGAGAAAGGTTTCGCCGGCATCCTCTGGCCGAAGGAATATGGCGGCCGTGAGGGCACGCCGATGCAGCAGATCATCTTTGGCCAGGAGGAAGAGCGCTACGCCGTGCCGACCACGGTGTTCAACCAGGGCGTCGGCATGGCGATGCCCACCGTGATGAGCTTCGGCACGCCCGAACAGCTCGCACGCTATCCCCGCCCCGCGCTGATGGGCGACGAAGTGTGGTGCCAGCTCTTCTCCGAACCCGCCGCCGGTTCCGATCTCGCCGGGCTGCGCACCCGCGCCGTTGCGGACGGCGGCGACTGGGTGATCAACGGCCAGAAGATCTGGACCTCCTACGCGCATTTCGCCGATTTCGGCATGATGGTCGCGCGGACAGCCCCGGACCTGCCCAAGCATCAGGGGCTGACCTTCTTCATTGTCGACATGCGCATACCGGGCATCGAGATCCGGCCGATCCGGCAAATCTCCGGCACGTCGAATTTCAGCGAGGTGTTCTTCACCGACGTCCGCATCCCCGACAGCCAGCGGCTCGGCAAGGTCGGCGAGGGGTGGAAGGTCGCGCTGACCATGCTCGCCAATGAGCGCTTCACCGTCGGCCGGGCCGAGGGGCCGGACTTCGAGGATATCTTCGCACTTGCCCGCAACGTGGATCTCGACGGCAAGCGCGCGGTCGACGACAGCGCGGTGCGCGAACGCCTCGCCCGCTGGTATGTCCAGAGCGCCGGCCTGAAATACACCCGCCTCCGCGCGCAGACGGCGCTGTCGCGCGGCAAGGCGCCGGGGCCGGAGAATTCGATCGGCAAGCTGGTCAGTGCGCCCAAGCTGCAGGAGATCGCGACCTTCGGCATCGACCTGATCGGCATGGCCGGCGCGATATCGGACCCGGACGTTGCGGCGATGAATGGCTGGTTCCAGCAGGCGCTGCTCTATGCCCCGAGCAAGCGAATCGCCGGCGGCACAGACGAGATATTGCGCAACATCATCGCCGAGCGCGTGCTCGGGCTGCCCGGCGATGTCCGCGCCGACAAAGGCCTGCCGTTCAACCAGATTCCGACGGGTCTGCGCTGATGCGCCGCGCGGTCTATACCCATGTCGAGATGAAGCGCCTGATCGCGCCGGAGACGGTCGCGATCATCGGCCTCTCGCGCACCGAGACCTCGTTCGGCGCCCGGACCGCCGCCAACCTCGCGCATTTCAGCGGTCGCATCTACGGCGTGAACCCGAATGGCGGCGTGATCCACGGCGTGCAATGTTTCGCGACCCTCGCCGATATCCCTGAGCCGGTGGATTGCGCCGTCCTCGCCGTGCCGATGGAGGCGGTCGAGGCCGTGGTGACGCAATGCGCCGTGGCCGGTGTCGGCGGGTGCATCATCTATGCCTCGGGTTTCGCCGAAACCGCGCTTCCCGACCGTATCGCCCTCCAGCAGCGCGTCGCCGATATCGGCCGCGCGGCCGACATGCGCATCGTCGGGCCCAATTGCTTCGGCCTGATCAACAACATCTCGCGGGCCGGGCTCAGCTTCTCCGGCCGGTACGGCGCATCGCCGGGGCGGCAGGGGCCGATCGGTCTCGTCTCGCAATCCGGCGGGCTCGGTCAGGCGCTTGCCCAGGTGACCGAGCGCGGCGGCGCGTTCAGTCATTTCCTCGCCGCGGGCAACAGCTGCGACGTCGATGTGTGCGACTATCTGAGCTTTCTCGCCGGCGATCCCGATTGCCGGGTCATCACCTGCATCGCCGAAGGGCTGAAGCATGGCGAGCGCCTGCTCCAGGCCGGCGAGGCGGCGCGCGGCGCGGGCAAGCCGATCGTCATGTACAAGATCGCGACCGGCGCGGCATCGGCCCAGGCGGCGATGTCGCACACCGGCACGCTTGCCGGATCGAACGCGGCCTATGACGCCGCCTATCGCCGCGTCGGCATCATCAAGGCCGACAATATCGAGGACCTTTACCCGATGGCTGCCTTCTTCGCGAAGGCCGGGCTGCCCAAGGCCGGGGGTGTCGCGGCGGTCGCGGCCTCGGGTGGCGCCTGCGTCATCACGCTCGACAAGGCCGAGGCGGCTGGCATGCCCATGCCCCTCCCGGCGCCCGAAACCCGTGCGGTGCTGGAAGCGAACGTCCCCGATTTCGGATCGCCGACCAACCCGTGCGACATCACCGCCCAGGTCGCGACCATCCCCGCCTCCTATGCCGCTTGCGCCGGGGCATTGCTCGCCGATCCGTCCTACAGCGCGCTGGTGGTGATGGCGCCGAGCATCAGCGAGGCGATGACCCCGCGCAACGTGACGATGTTCTCCGACCTGGCCGGGGCGGCGGGCAAGCCGGTCTGCCTGTCCTGGATGTCCGAATGGACCAGCGGCCCCGGCGCCGAGCAATGCGAGGCCGATCCGCATGTGGCGCTGTTCCGCTCGACCGGCCAATGTTTCCGCACGCTCGCTGCCTGGCATGAATGGGCTGCCGCTCTTTCAGCACCACCGCCCCGTGCCCGCATCGCCGGCGGCAATCCCGATGCCGGCGCTCTGCTCCGCGTCGCCGGCGACCGGTTGACCGAGCGCGAGGCCAAGGCCGTGCTCGCCAGCTACGGCGTGCCCGTCGCGAAGGATCTGATCGTCCACAGCGCGGACGCGGCGGTGGACGCGGCGACCGCGCTCGGCTTCCCGGTCGTGCTCAAGGTCGAATCCCCCGACATCGCGCACAAGACCGAGGCCGGCGTCGTCCGCCTCGGGCTCACCGACGAGTACGCCGTGCGCACCGCCTATGCCGAGATCATGGCCGCCGCCGCGCGCGTCGAGCCAGCGCCCTATATCGCCGGCGCGCTCGTCCAGCCGATGATCGCCAAGGGCCTCGAACTAGTCGTCGGCGCGCAGAACGATCCGACCTTCGGCCCGATGATCGTGGTCGGCCTGGGCGGTATCATGGTCGAGCTGATCAAGGATTCAGCGGCCGAGCTTGCCCCGGTGAACCGCGACCAGGCGGCCGCAATGCTGCGCCGCCTCAAGGGCTACAGGCTCCTCACCGGCTTCCGCGGTTCGCCACCGGTGGACATCGCGGCGATCGAACGCATCATCGTCGCGGTTTCCGAACTCGCCTTCGACCAGGCCGATCGCATTGCGGAGGTCGACGTCAATCCGGTGATCTGCCGTCCCGACGGCGCGATCGCGGTGGACGCGCTGATCGTCCGGTCCGACACCTCAGTTCCAATGGAGAGCGCTCATGGCGAAATGGCTGAAGTCTGAGGACTTCATCACCTTCGAGGTGAAGGATCGGATCGCGACCATCACGATGAACCGGCCGGAGAAGCGCAACGCGCTCTCCCCCGAGCTGATCCAGGAAGTCCATGACGCGATGCTCGAGGCGGATGACCTCACCAGCGTGCATGTCATCATATTACAGGGCGCCGGGCAGGATTTCTGCGCGGGGTACGATCTCGGCTTCGGCTCCAACCCGGCCAACCAGGCCGATACCGAGGGCAAGTACCGCACCCGCATCGGCACCTTCGACGACGATATATGGACGATGCAGCGCAAGATGGGGAAGATGCTGATCATCCCCGAGATCCACAAACCGGTGATCGCCAAGATCCAGGGCCGCACGCTGGCGGGTGGTGCGGAGCTGGCGCTGTGCTGCGACATCGTCATCGCCGCGGACGACGCGCTGATCGGCCATCCCGGCGCGCGCGGCATCGGCTCGCCGCCGGTCAATTACTGGTTCTACCATGTCGGTCCGCAATGGGCGAAGCGCCTGCTGCTCACCGGCGACAGCGTGACCGGCAAGGACGCCGCGCGCATCGGCATGGTGCTCGATGCCGTCCCGGCGGCAGAACTCGATGCCGAGGTCGAAGCACTGGCGAAGCGCATCGCGATCCTCGACCCGGAGATCAGCGCCGCGCAGAAACGCATTGTCAACGTTGCGATGGACCTGTCAGGCGCAAAGATGGCGCAGGGTTTCGCGCTTGAAGCCGATGCCCGCGCGCACCTGTCGCAAGGCCCCGGCCGCCAGAAATGGCGCGCGGACGTGAAGGAGCATGGCGTGCGCCAGGCGATCCGCATCCGCGACGCGCAATATGGGTCGGATCCAGTGCGGATCCGGTACCTCGAGGATTAAGGCCGGCAGCCAGCGCCGCCGGCCTCCCAACGGTTCAGTTGCGCAGGCTGTCCGGCACCACGCCGCCATTCTCCGCAAGCTTGGCCATCACCGCCTTGTGGAGCGCGATATTCTTCTCGGCGCTGCCGTCCTCACCGCTCACGCCAAGCTCTTCCGCCAGTTCCTTTCTCGCGGAAAGGCTGGAATCGAGATCGAGCAGTTTCAGCAGGTCGACGATCGACGTCTGGTAGTTGCCGCCGCCGCCCTTCAGCGACGCCATCTCGCCGAGCACCGCGCCGACATCGACATTCTGGGGGGCGGGGGCAGGTGCCGCCGGCGCCACCGGGGCAGGAGCGGCCGGCGCCGCAGCGGGAGCGGCGGGCGCGGCCTGCGGGGCAGCGGCCTTGTGATGAAATATCTTGTCCATGATGCTGCCGAAAATGCCCATTGCTCATCTCCTTGTTGACGTCCTTCGACCGGCCGGGCCGCGTGCCCGTTAGAACGGGGGCCGACGCAAAAAGGTCCCCGGCTGCCATCACCCCGATAAACATCATGGCGCGGAACGATCGTCCGTCGCCGGAAGTTTGTGCGCGGGGCGCCTCAGCGCGCGATCAGCAGGAGTAAGGATGATGCGCTACACAATTATTGCGTTGCTGGCGGGAAGCGCACTCGCGCTCGCCGGGTGCGGCGGGTCGAAGACCGAGACGAGCACCACGACGAACAGCGTCACCACCCAGGCCGACTCGCTGACGGTCGATACCAATGTGACGACGCCGGTCCTCAGCCCGGGTCAGGCCTTCGCCAACGCCGCCGCCTCCAGCGACGCGTTCGAGATCGCTGAATCGCAGCTCGCCCAGACCGTGTCGAAGTCCGCCGCGATCAAGTCCTTCGCGCAGAAGATGATCGACGCCCATACCGGCTCGACCGCCAAGCTGACGGCAGCCGCGGCCGGCGCCACGCCGGCGATCACGCCCGACCCGACCCTGACGGCCGAGCAGCAGCAAAAGCTCGACGCGCTCAAGGCCAAGACCGGCGCCGATTTCGATGCGGGCTACGCAGCCGACCAGGTCGCCGCGCACCAGGCGACGCTCGACGCGGTGAAAAGCTATTCGGCGACCGGCGACGTCCCCGCATTGAAGACCTTCGCGACCGGGCTGGTCCCGACCGTGACGGCCCATCTCAACATGGCAAAGGGCCTGAAGCCCTGACCGGACGGCGGGGCGGCACCGCCGCCCCGCCTTTCCGCCAAGACTAGACGATCCATTCCCGGATAGCGTGCGCCACCTCGTCGACCGCATCTCGCGCCAGCGCCACGTCGCGCGTCATCTGCAGGAAGCCGTGGACCGCGCCTGCCCACACTGCCATCTCCGCCGGCACCCCTGCCGCCGCCAGCCGCTCCAGCAATAAACGGCTGTCGTCCGCTACCGTATCCGCCTCTGCAACCCCCAGGAAGATCGGCGGCAGTCCTGCGAGATCGGCATTTAAAGGCGTTGCTTCGACCGGCGGCTTATCCTTCGCAGTGCCGAGATACTGCCCCCAATACCATTCCATCCGTTCAGCCGTCAGGCCATAGCCCCCGGCTCCGAAGGTCCGCGCGCTCCCGGTGTCCAGCCCCGGCGCAAAACAGCCATAGAGCAACGCGCATCCGACCGGCGTCACCCGCCCTGCATCACGCAGCCGGATCGCCAGCGAGAGCGCCAGATTCGCCCCCGCGCTGTCCCCGGCAAAGGCGAAGCGCGCCGGATCGAGCGCGTAGCGCTTGGCACGCTTCTCGATCCAATCCCATGCCGCCAGGCAATCGTTCAGCGCCGCTGGATGCGGATGCTCGGGCGACAAGCGATAGTCGACGCTGAACAGCACCGCCCCGCTTTGCTGCGCGAGCATGCGCAGCATGCGGTCATGCGTGTCGACATCGCCAGCGAACCAGCCGCCGCCATGAAGATAGAAAATGCCGCCGCGTGTCGTTGCCGCGAAGGGCGTGTAGATGCGCAGGCGGATCAATCCGCCCGCGCCCCGGATACGATGCTCCTCCACGCCGCCCATCTCGGGCAGGCCATCGTTGAACCAGGCGGACGCCGCGTTCATCCGCGCCCGCGCCTCGGCCGGTGGCACGGCCGTCAGCTCGAACACGGGGAAGCGCGTCGTCTGGGCCGCCCGTGCTGCGAGGATTTCGGGATCGATGGGAACCGCCATGGCGGGCGACTATCACGCGTCGCGCCGATCGCAACAATGACGAATTGTCTTCCGGGACATTACAAAGTTTCTGCCGCATGCGCGCCGACGCCTGTTATGCGGAACTCGACTTCGACGGAGGGATCATGCCCGGCATCCTGCACGGCCTGCGCATCGCCGAATGCGCCGCGTTCATCGCCTGCCCCTATGCGACGATGACGCTGGCCGAACTGGGCGCCGAGGTGATCCGCATCGACGCGATCGGCGGCGGGCTGGATTACCGCCGCTGGCCGGTCACGGCCAAGGGCCGCAGCCTCTATTGGGCGGGGCTCAACAAGGGCAAGAAATCTGTCCGCATCGACATTCGCAGCGAGGAAGGCCGCGAACTCGCCCGGGCAATCATCGCCGCGCCGGGCGAGAATGGCGGCATCTTCGCGACCAACCTGCCCGCGACCGGCTGGCTCGCCGACGCGGCGCTTCGTGCGCTCCGTCCCGACCTGATCATGGCGACGATCGTCGGCAATCACGACGGCTCCTCTGCGCTCGACTATACCGTGAACTGCGCGGCGGGCTTTCCCGGCCTCACCGGCCCGCAAGGATCGGACGCGCCGGTCAACCATGTCCTGCCTGCGTGGGACCTGCTCGCCGGTATGAGCATGGCGACGGCGATCCTCGCCGCCGAGCGCCATCGCCGCCTGACCGGCGAGGGCCAGCGCATCCGCATCGCACTCTCCGATGTCGCCTTCGCGGTGGTCAGCGATCTCGGCTATCTCGCCGAACATCAGATCAACGATTCCGCGCGCGCACGCCACGGCAACCATATCTACGGCGCCTTCGGCCATGACTTCGAGACATCGGACGGCCGCCGCCTGATGGTCGCCGCGGTCAGCGCCGGCCAATGGCAGACACTGGTTCGGGCGACCGGCATCGACGATGCCGTCTCCGCGTACCAGCAAGCGAACGGCGTCGACCTGACGCTGGAGGCCGATCGTTTCGAGGCGCGCGAGGCGATCGTCTCCTGGCTCCGCCCCTGGTTCGACGCGCGCACGCTGGATCAGGCCAGCACCGATCTCGACGCCGCCCGCGCCTGCTGGGGCCCGTATCAGGATGTCGGGCAGATGCTCGCCGAGGACCCGCGTGTCTCGCCCGCCAATCCGATGTTCGCCGATGTCGAGCACCGCGCCCTCGGCCGCACCCTGACCGCCCGCACGCCGATCGATTTCTCCGCCGTCGCGGCGATCCCGCCGCTCGCCGGCCCGGTACTCGGCCAGGATACCGATGCCGTTCTGGCCGACCTGCTCGGCCTCTCCTCGGGCGCGATCGGCGCCCTGCACGACCGCTCGATCATCGCCGGCCCAGACGACCTCTGATGCGCCACGCAGTTTGTATTATGAGATATATTCCATTTTACAGCACATCAAAGCCTGATAGTCATCCGGCGGAAACGGCGCGACAATCGCCTCAAAAGGCACGCGCGGCGACTCGGTGAACAGGAGCGGTCGGTACCCATGTCGAACCCCAATATGCGCCACGGCATCTTCCTCGCGCCGCTCCACGCCGTCGACGAGAACCCCAACAGCCTGATCCACCGCGATCTCGAATTGATGGAATGGCTGGACAGGCTCGGCTTCGACGAGGCGTGGATCGGCGAGCATCATTCGGGCGGGTTCGAGACGATCGCCAGCCCCGAACTGTTCATCGCCGCCGCGGCGGAGCGGACGAAGACGCTGCGCTTCGGCACCGGCGTCATCTCGCTCCCCTATCACCAGCCGCTGATGGTCGCGAACCGCATCATCCAGCTCGATCACCAGACGCGTGGCCGGGTGATGTTCGGCTTTGGCCCCGGGCTGCTCGTGTCCGACGCGGCGATGCTCGGCATCGATCCCAAGAAACAGCGCGATCGCATGGCTGAATCGCTCGACGTCATCCTGCGCCTGCTCGCCGGCGAGACGGTGACCGAGAAGACCGAATGGTATGATCTGGTCAACGCGCGCGTGCACCTGATGCCCTATACCCAGCCGCGCCCCGAAATCGCGGTGGCCAGTGCCGCCACGCCATCGGGCGGCAAGCTCGCCGGCAAGCACAATCTCATGATGCTCTGCGTCGCCGCGACCGATCCGCGCGGCGGGTTCAACGTGCTGGACGTCAACTGGAAGGTCGCGATGGATTCGGCGGCCGAGCACGGCAACATCATGAACCGCAACAAGTTGCGCCTGATGGGCCCGATGCACATCGCCGAAACCCGCGAAAAGGCGCGCGAGAATGTCCGTTTCGGGCTTGAGAAATATATCGAATATGCCCGCACGCTGACGCCAGGCCGCTACGGCGAATTCGGCACGCGCGATCCGGTCGATGTGATGCTCGATTCCGGCCATATCGTGATCGGCACGCCGGACGACGCGATCAAGGTGCTCGAACAGCTGCGCGAGAAGCAGGGCCATTTCGGCGGCTTCCTCCACCAGGCGCATGACTGGGCGGACTGGGAGCAGACCAGGAAATCCTACGAACTCTATATGCGCTTCGTCGTGCCCCATTTCTCGGGCGCCAACGCACGCCGCGACGAATCCTATGATGAATGGAAGGCGCGCTCGGCCGAGTTCAGCGAGGCAAGCCATGCCGCCGCCCAGGCGACCTTCGCCAAATTCGGCAAGGCCGACCAGGCCGAGGCGGCGGGCAAGCAGACCGGGATGATCGGGGTGAAGGGATAGCCTTTACGCATCCTTGCCCGTCAGCGCGTCGCGCAATCGCTGCACTGCCTCGTTCAGGGCGATCATGTCCGACACCGTCAGCCGGGAATTCTCCAGCAGCGTATCGGTCAGGCACGAGGTCCGGGCGCGCAGCCCGCGTCCCTTCTCGGTCAGGAACACCTGCACCTGGCGTTCGTCCTGCGGGTTGCGCCGGCGATCGACGAAGCCGGCCGCTTCAAGCCGCTTCATCAGCGGCGTGATCGTACTCGGCTCGAGTGCGAGCCGGTCGGCGATCGCCGAGATCGTCTGGCCATCTTCCTCCCACAAGGTGCTGAGCACGAGATATTGCGGATAGGTCACGCCCAGCGAATCGAGCATCGGCTTGTAGAGCCGGTTGATCGCGATCGTGGTCGAATAGAGCGAAAAACAGAGCTGCGCGTCGAGCGGCAGCGGCTCCTTGCCTGGGTCGGTCATCAAATTCTCGCTTCCAAATCAGTCCATTATCACAAAAATGCATATCGCGATAAATTTGCCTTTGACAAGGGCAAAAACTGCTCCTATTTAATGATTATCGCGATAAGAAATATCGCAGTAACAAAATGGAAGGAGACTGAAGATGACCAAGTTCAAGATGCTCGCCGCCGCTGCCACGCTCGCTCTCGGCACGGCTCCCGCCATGGCCCAGGGGGCCGGCAATCCCATCAAGTCGGTCCTGCTCGTGCATGGCGGCTTCGTCGACGGCTCCGGCTGGCAGGACGTGTATCAGATCCTGAAGAAGGACGGCTACAAGGTGACGATCGTCCAGAACCCGACCAATTCGCTGGCCGACGACGTCGCCGTCACGAAGCGCGCGATCGCCGCGGCCGACGGCAAGGTCATCCTGGTCGGCCACAGCTATGGCGGCGTGGTGGTGTCCGAAGCCGGTACCGATCCCAAGGTCGCCGGCGTCGTCTACATCGCCGCCTTCGCGCCGGACAAGGGCGAGTCGGTCGGCTCGCTGATCGCCAACCCCGTACCGGGCGCCCCGGTGCCGCCGATCCTGCCGCCCAAGGATGGCTATCTGTTCCTCGACAGCGGCAAGTTCGCTGCCTCCTTCGCCGCCGACGTCCGCCCCGATGTCGCGCAGTTCATGGCTGACTCGCAGGTGCCCTGGGGCGTCGAGGCGCTGGCGGGCGCAGTCACCAACCCGGCCTGGCGCGTGAAGCCGAGCTGGTACCTGGTCGCCAGCGAGGACAAGATGATCCCGCCGGCAGCTCAGCGGCAGATGGCAGCGCGTGCGGGGGCCAAGGTCCAGGAAGCGGCCGGCAGCCACGCCATCTATGTCTCGAAGCCGGCCGTCGTCGCCTCGATCATCGAGGAAGCGGCCCGCGGTTCGGCCAAATAAGCCGATCGATCGAAACGGTGGCGCCGGACCTAGCCAGAGGTCCGGCGCCTTCGTTATTTTGCCTTCTGCGCCGGCACGAATTGCTCCGCCACTGCCTTGGCCAGCAGGTCCGGCGGCAACAGCCCCTGGTCGAGCAGGAAATTGTTGAACGCCAGCCGGTCGAACTTGGCGCCCAGCGCCAGCTCGGTATCCATGCGGATGCGCAGGATACGGGTATAGCCGTAGAAATAGCTGCCCGCCTGGCCCGGCGCGCGCGACGTGTAGCGTTCGATCTCCTGCTTCGCCATCGCCGGCGAAGCGACGATCTGTTCGAGCAGGATGCGCCGCGCGTCCTCCTTCGAGATCAGTCCGAGATTGAGCATCGGATCGAGCATCGCCCGGCCTGCGCGCAGCAGTCGCGCCTGCAGCGCCATCAACTGCCCATCCAGGGGATGATAGGGCAGCGCCTCGGCCTCGGCGTACAGCGCCCAGCCTTCGACATTGACGCTGGTGAACGCGAAATAGATCCGCGCTTGCGACACGCCGCGTTCGACCAGGGCGGTGAACTGCAGCTCATGCCCCGGACGCCCCTCATGCGCGGCGACGGTCCACTGCGCCGAAGGGAAGTTGAAATCGTCATAGGTCGCGTCCGGGCCTGACGCCGCCACACTCAGCGGCAGCACAAAGGTGCCGCGCTCGCCCTTGTTGCCGATCAGCGGCGGCGGCTCCATGTGCGGCGCTGGCGACGCCGCCGACTCAGCTTCGCTGGCGAGCCGCATCTGCATCGGCCGGTCGGGCAGATCGACGATGCGCTCGCGCTTGATCGCGGCTTCGTTGGCACGGATCACCTCGGCATAGCTCGCCTCGAGCTTGTCGTTGGGGATGGTTGCCTGCTTCAACTGGCGGATGACGTCGGCATAGCTGCCGCCCTTCAACCCCTTTTCCTTCGCGACCAAGGGCGCCAGCGCGGTCATCGCCGCGCGCGTCTCGGCGAACTCGATCTGCGCCTGCTGGATCAGCAGGCGCGGGTCGATATCGATGCCGAACTGCTTCAGCCTATAGGCATAGACCTCGGGCGGAAGGCGGAAATCGGTGCGCGCCAACGGCAGCACCTCGGCGCGCTCCCACGCCGTATAATCGGCGATCTGCTTGTCGAGCTTGGCCAGCGCCGCCTCGGCGCCGGCGATCTTGTACTTCGCGAACAACTTGCGGATGCCCTGCGCATAGGTCCCGGCATTGGTCAGCGCATTGTCCAGCGCGACCTTGTCGGGCCCGAGCAGCCCGGCCTTGCGCGTCTCGGCGAAGCGCGCTCTGGCCAGATCGGTCAGCGGCGTCGTGCCGGGATAGTCCCCGACATAGCGACGCAGCAGTTCCACCGCCTTTTGCCGCCGCTCGGGCACCACCTGGTCGTCGAGCAGCCCCTTGATCCCGCCGAACATCGCTCTGGGCGCGTCGATCCAGGACAGGAAATATTTGCGCCGCAGGCGCGTGCCCTCAAGATCGGATTCGATCGACCGGATCATGATCTCCAGATCCTGCCGGACATTGGCATCCTTTTCGCTCGCCAGTTTTTGTCGGAGGTTCGCGAGGACCTTGCCCATCGCCTCGGCAGTGCGTTCGTCCAGCTTGGGCCCGAGATCGGTCGCCAGCCCGTCATAGGCGGTCATGCCGTTCTGCGATGCCGATTCAGGATCGAACTTGGCCTGCGCCTCGGCGACGATCAGTGCATTGCGGTCGCTGATCGTGACCCAGCCCTTGTCGGGCGCGGCAGCCGACAACGGCACGGCGGCGAAGAGCAGCAGGATCGGGATGGCGAAGCGGCGCATGCGGGTCTTTCCGGAAAAATATCGCGGCCGCAAGAAATCCCCCGTCGGCCCTCCCGCCTTTCTTGGCCCAGCGCCGCGCCAACGGCAAGAATCGCCGTCAGGGGCTGGCGTCGGTCTTCAGCCACGGCACCGGATCGGCCACCGTCGGTCTGGTCGGCATCGGGCGGCGGGGCACCGGCTTGTCGGCATTGGCCGCGCTCCACAGCACGCCGGCAAGGACGACCGATGCCTGGCGGATGTCCGCCGGATCGAGATGGTCATAGGTGTCCATCGAGGTGTGGTGCAGCCGGCCATAATCGTTCCAGTCCTGGATGAACTGGAAGCCGGGCACGCCGACCATCTGCATGAAATCCTGGTCCGAGCCGCCGCTGCCCTGGATCGCCACGGTCGACGCCCCCATCGACGCGAACGGTGCCAGCCAGGCCTGGAACACCGGCACCGCCGCAAGATTGCTTTCGGCATAGAGGCCGCGGATCTTGCCCGATCCATTGTCCAGATTGAAATAGGCCGAGAGATCGCCCCAGCCGGGCCGCTTGGTGACTGGCCAGCGATCGCTCCAGGTGAGCAGACGGGCGAGGCCTGTCACCTGCGGATCCACGCTGCCGCGCGACCCGAGATATTTGTCGACATAGGCGATGCTGCCAAGCAGCCCCTGCTCCTCCGCACCCCATAGCACAAAGCGGATGCTGCGCCTGGGCCGCGGCATCTTCGCCAGGATGCGCGCCGCCTCCATCACCATCGCGACGCCCGCGCCGTCATCGGAGGCGCCATCGGCGGGGGCGGCGCTATCGAGATGCGCGCCGGCCATGACATAGCCCGCCTTGCCGTCGCTGCCGGGGATGTCGGCGAAGATATTGTACGCCTGGATGTCGCTGTCGTCATAATGCACCCGGCTGTCGATCTCGAGCGTGGGCGGCGGGCCGATCTCGGCCAGCCGGACGAGGCGGCGATAATCCTCCACCGCGATCTCCACGCCGGGCAACAGGGGCGTGTCGCCGACCGCGTAGCGATTGCCGTCGCCCATCACCAGCTTGCCGTCGAGGCGGGTCATCTTCGCATAGGCGATCGCGCCCTCGTCCTTGAGGAAGCGGTCGAGCGCGCGCGGGAAGCTGACATATTTCGCCACCCAGGCCGCCGAGGCCCCGGGGTCATAGCTTGGCTCCTTATACTCATCGAACTTGGCGAGGTCCTCGGCCGATTGCCGGCTGGCGGCCACCGGCGTCCGCGCATTGTCGGGCGAGATCAGTACGATCCGCCCCGCCAGCTTGCCGCGCCACCGCGCGAAATCCGCTTCCTTCTCCATCGGCGCGACGATGATCGGCGCGGTAACGGACCCATCGGTCGCGGGCGTCCAGCTGATCGGGATCGCGGTCAGCTGGATCGGGCGCGGCGTGAGCATGCGCACGCTCGACCGTTCCATCCACCAGCCGCGGCCGAAATCGAATCCCTCCTTGCGCACATTGCTCAGCCCCCAGGCGCGGAACCGCTCCTGGGTCCAGGCCTCCGCCTTGCGCGCGCCGGGCGAGTTGGTCAGCCGGGGACCGATGACGTCGGCGAGATAGCGTACGGTAGGCATCGCCTCGCTGTGCCTCGTGCCTTCGTCGACGATATGGGCGATCACATCGAGGTCGACCGACTGGGACGGTGCCGCCGATGGTAAAGCAAGCATCGTCGCGGCAAGTAACGCGGCGCGTAACGGGCGGGCGATCAATATGGCGGGCATGTCTCTGCTCCTTTGCCGCGGCGCAGCTACCAGGATTTGCGGATCGAAAAGCTGATGAAGCGGCCAAGCGGCGAATAGTTGGTGGAATCGTAGTTGATCGCGGTCTCGTCGAGCGGCCGGAGATAGGGCGGGTGCGCGTCGCCCAGGTTCTGGACCGACAGCGAAAGCTCGATGCCGTTCAACAGTCCCTGTCGTTCAGGCAGTTTCCACAACAGTGACAGGTCGATGGTCGTCATGTCGTCGCCGCGCATGGCGGGGGTGGTCGCGCGGTCGAGCAGATGCCCGGCATAGTTGACGAAGCTCGTCGCGGTCAGACCGCCATAGCGCCCGGTCAGGCCGCCCCGCGCGCGAAATCGCGGCGGGTTGAAGGTGAGCCCCGCCAGCTTCGCCACCGGTGCGGCCGAGGTGTTGCGCTGGTCGCTGGTCAGCCAGGACCCTTGTCCCGACACCGTCACCGTTCCCCCCGCCAGCGGGAAGAGGTAGCTGCCGACCAGGTCGACGCCGCGGATATGCTGGCTGGTGGCGTTGATCAGCGTGCCGTTGGCGATCGCGACAACCTTGGCCGGATCATAAGGAACGCCGGTGAAATTGCCGAGGCCGTTGTAGTCGCGCGCGATCACGGCGGCCTGCTCGGCCGGGGTAGGCGTATAGTCGATGAATTCGGCGAGCACCGGATTGTTCAGGATAGTCCGCGAGGCGAGCAGCAGCGGCTGGACGACCCGGTCGGTATAGTCGACATCGAACCAGGTCGCCGCGAGTCGCAGGCCCGGCAGGGCGCGCGGATGAAACTCGGCCGTCGCGGAAACGGTCCGCGCCCGCTCCGGCCCCAAGTCCTGATTGCCGCCCGAGGTGAGCAAGATCATCGCATCGGCCGGATAGCCCGTGCCGCCCGCGGAGCTGGCGCGCTGCAGCGAGACGCTGAAGGTCTGGAACTCGTTGCGGAGTGTCGGCGCCTTGAACGATCGCCCCCAGGACAGCTTGAAGTCGATATCCTCCGACGGTGCATAGACCAGGCCGAATTTGGGTGTCGTCACCCCGCCGAACCGGTCATATTCCTCGTGGCGGAACGCCCCCGACAAGATGAGCTTCCGCACCAGCGGGATCGCGTTCGCTTCCGACACCAGCGGTACCGATAACTCGCCGAAACCGTAATAATTGCTGCGCCCGCCGCCCAGGACGGTCGGCAACCCGACCGAGATCACGCGCAGGCGATTGAAGCGATAACCCGCGCCCATCGCGACGCGCACATCGCCGCCGGGCAAGGACAGCAGCCGGCCTTCCGCATCGACCTCGCCTCCATAGGCGAAATTCCGGAAATAAGCCTCGCCGCCCAGATTCTCGCCGGTCACCTTGTCGAAATAATCGTCGAACCGGTGGGTATCGTTGCCGCCGACAAAACCACTCGCCGACGCCGTCCAGTTCCCCGGCAGGCCAAGCGTCAGGACCGGCGAGATCGCGTAATTCTCGTTGCCGAAACGGGTGGTCGCCGCATAGTCGAGCGTCGAATATTCGGCGCCGTTGCTGTAGCGGTTGCTGTAGAGCGCATCGACGCTCAGGGTCAGTCCGTCGGTCAGCTTCTGGTGCGCCGTGACCAGCCCGCCATAATGCCGCACGGCATCGAGCAGCGTGTTGGGCCCGACGACATAGCGCGTATAGTCGCGCTGATCCGATCGCAACTCGTTCTGGCGATCATATTGCAGCGCGACGAGCACCCCACCCGAACTCCAGCGGCGCCCCGCGACCATTTCATAGGCGTGCTGGAATGCCCCGCCATCGGTCGCGACGCCGAGCCGGGCCGAGGTGGCGAGCCCGTCATAATCCCGTTTGAGGATGACATTGGCGACGCCCGCCACCGCGTCCGACCCGTACAGCGCCGAGGCGCCGTCGGGCACGACCTGGATTTCCGACACGGCGTCGAGCGGGATGGCCGAGATGTCCACCGCCTGGGCGGTGCCGTCATAGGCCAGGCGGCGCCCGTTGAGCAGGGTCAGCGTGGCATCGGGCCCAAGCCCGCGCAGGTTGAGCGCCGAGGAGCCGGAGACATTGGTGTTGGAAAAGCTCCCCGTCTGATAGCGGGCGCCCGGATTCTGCCCGCCATTATAGTTGCTCGGGATATTGCGGATCACCTCGCCGAGATCGCGCTGGCCCTCCTCGCGCATCTGTTGCTGCCTGATCTGGACCACCGGAGAGGCGACCGGCGCGCCGCGAATATGCGTGCCGGTGACGACGATATCCTCAGGAGCGGCCGCAGACGGCCCCTGCTGCTCCTCGTCGGATTGAGCGGCCTGCGACGCCACGGACGCTGCGGTCACGACGAAGACGCCCCGCGCGCTGCGCGACACGTTCAGCCCCGATCCGCGGACCAGTGCGAGGACCGCGGCCTCGGCGGTATAGGAGCCCTTGAGCGCATTGCTGTGCTTGCCGCGCACGGTGTCGCTGCGGAACACCACTTGCTGGCGGGTGGCATTGGCCAGCGCCTTGAGCGCACCCTCCATGTCCTGCGCGGGGATGTGGAGCTGGTAGCGGGCCTGGGCCTGCGCCACCGCCGGGGCCACCACCGCCATGGCCGCCGTCAGGACGGTTCCAGTCCGAAAGATCGTGATCCCGCCCATCATCGCTTTCCCCCTCTTCCACTCCCGATCGTTCGGGAGGCCTCGCAGGAAAGACGCGCAAAGGCCCATAATGCGAAATGCTTAGGGTCTGGGACCGAGTATGATCTGGTCGCCGCGACGCGATTTACGCAGCCCGTACAGCGCCGCGACCCCATCGACGAACCCTTCGGTATCGCCCGCGTTGAACGCGCCGCTCACCGGCAGGGCAGCAGTGGCCGGATCGTCGATCACAAGCCTCGTTTCGGCGTAGCGATTGACCCGTTCCACCGCGGCGCCGAGCGGCTCGTCCGAAAAGATCAGCTGCCCCTGTTCCCAGGACCGCGACCGTTCGGGATCGGCCGCCTCGACCCGCGCAAAGGGTTGGCCCTGCGCGGCGACGAGCATCGTGCCCGGTTTCAGCACGCCGTCAGCGGGCGCCTGTCGGCGGACCGCGAGCGGCACATGCTTCGGCGCCTGGTCGGCCGGGCCGTCCTCCAGCACCGCGACCGATCCTTCGTAGAGTAGGACGCGCATCTCGGCATTGACCAGCTCGACGCTGAACTCGGTGCCGGTGGCCACCACCAGCCGGCCACCGGCGGCGACGGTGAAGGGGCGCCGCGGATCCTTGGCGACATCGAACCGGGCGCGGCCGGCGAGCAGGCGCAGCGCACGATGATCGCGCTCATACGCGACCTCGACCGTCGTCGCCGCATCGAGCGAGACCCGCGATCCGTCGGCGAGCGCGATCACGCGCCGTTCACCGATCCCCGTGCGATAGGTCTGGCCCCCGGGCAGCAGCGTGAGCGTCGCGAGGATCAGCAGCGCGAGGCAGGCCGCGAGCGCGGCAAGGGGCCGCCAGCGCGCGGGGAAACGGTCGCCCCAGCGATGGCGACTGGCGGTGCGCATCGCACCGAGCGCGTCGGCACGGACCGCGATCAACTCGGGGCTATCGGCGGCCTCGCCCGCCGCCCGCCAGACCGCCGCCATCTGCATCAAGGTCCCGCGATTGGCGGGATCGGCGTCGAGCCACAGTTCGAACTCGAGTTCCTCCTCAAGGCCGATCGCCCCGTCATTGAGCCGCGTCAGCCATGCCGCCGCTTCCTCGCGCACCGTTCGGGGATCGGGTGTCATGCGTCCCCCTCCATGCTCTCGGCCAGCGCGGTCAGGGCGCGCTGGACATGGATCTCGACCATGCGCACCGACAGGCCGAAGCTTTCCGCGATCGCGCGCTTCTCGATGTTCTCGATGCGGTACAGCGTGAAGATCCTTCGCGTTTTCTCGGGCAGCGCGGCAATCGCGCGGGCGACCAGATTCAAATCCTCGCGCCCCGCCGCGATTCGGTGCGGGTCGATCGGGTCGATGCCGAGATATTCCTCCACGCCGCGCGCTTCGCGATAGCTCGCCCGCACCTTGTCGCGCCGCGCCTTGTCGCGCAGCAGGTTCGCCGCGATCCGGAAAATATAGGCGTCGGCAATCGGCGCCTCCGGGCTGCGCGCGATACGGACGAACACTTCCTGGGTCAGGTCCTCCGCCTCGGCGCGATTGGCGGTGCGACGGACGAAGAACGCCGTCAGCGCCCGGCGCAGGCGTCGGTCGATCTCTCCCAGATCGTGGCGCACGGCATCGGGCACGACGGCATCATATCCCCTTATCCCTCCATCCTAGAACGCACTGGACCGCCGGATACGAAATCCGGGGATCGCAGGCCGCCCCCGGACGATCCGCCCGGAACTCTTCGCCGAGGAAGCTAGGTCGAAAGGATATGATCGCGACCGGAGGCACATTCACCGCTGTTCGCACGGATGTGGCGGCGCTCGACGCGATCTCCGCCAAGGCGTGGCTGTCGCCAGGCGCTATTTCTTCACGTCCGTCGCGACATGGGCGCCGTTCAACACCTTGCCGACGACATCGTCCCACGCATCATGCGCGGGGCCGGCATTGGGCTCACGCTTGCGGTAGAGATAATCCCACATCGAAACGGTCGCGCCCTCGAGCCATGTGTCGTAATTCCGCCAGGTCGAGAATTCGGGCATCCTGAGTGTCTTGACCATCTGGTCGAGCGGCGTGCCCTTCATCATCTCGTCGAGAACGCGGGCGCGCAGCGCCGCTGTGAACTGGATGTTGTTGAGGATATCCTCCTTCGGTGACGGGGCGCTGTGGCCGTTCACGATCCAGTCGATGTCGTACATGCGGTAATAATAGTTCCACATCTCCAGCAGCTTATCGACATCCACGTCGCGATAGTTGGAGGGGATGCCCTTGCCGCGCTGCATGAAATCGGGTGCGATCAGGATCTTCTCGTCCGGAACATAGATCTGGACGAGATCGTCGCTGTGGGTGGGCGCATAATGAAGCAGCCGCACCTCCTTGCCGCCGAGCCAAAGCACCAGTTCCTTGTCGAAGGTGATCTGGGGGACGGCGGTCTGCCGCTTCTCGCGGATGACATGCGCGCGCGCATTGGTCTGGGAGATCGTCAGCGCCGTATCCGCAAACACCTCGAGGCCGCAGCTATGGTCGCCGTGATTGTGGCTCATCACCGTATATTTGACCGGCAGGTTGAACCTTTTCTTGAGCTCGGCCTTGAGCCACACCGATGTCGCGTCGCCTTCGCAGCTTCCGTCGACGACGATCAGGCCATCGCGGGTGACGATCACGCCGTTCACCACCCGGCCGGGCTCCGAACCCTTGCTCCACCAGACGCTGGGGCTCACCTGTACCAGCTCGGCGGCGCTGGCGGCCCCCGGGAGCGAAAACGCCGCGAGCGCCGCCATTCCCGCAGCATTGCGGGCGTGTCTGAAAATTCCCTTTTTGTATTCGGCCTGCATTGCATCTCTCCGCACAGTGCGCCTCATGCGCATCTGGAATTGGCCCGGCCGCCCCGGACGTGAAGGCGCTTCCCGGTTTCGCGCATGAACTGGCGCTGCTCGGCGGGCGACAGCTTCGCCGTCGCCTCGTGCATCCAGTCGAGCAGATGCTGATAACCGCCCGGCGTGTTGCCGAGATCCGATCCCCACAACATCCGCTCCGCCCCGAAGGTGTCGACGGCGTGCCGCAGGAAATCCGCGGTCGGCAATCTTGCGTCGGCCAGCACTTCCAACCCTGCGCTCGTGAACTTGAAATAGATGTTCGGCTGTTTGCGTAGCGCGACCCTCTCCGGGGTGAGCCCGTGACTCGGCGCGCCGGCAGCGGGCGGCCAGCCCAGATGATCGAGGATGACGGGGACGTTCGGATAGCGCGCCGCCATCGCCCCGATCCTCTCGAACGCGGCGGCCGCAGCGGCCGGCGCGATGTGGGGCGGCTGGACCATCAGCACCATCAGCAGCCCGCGAGCATTGACGGCATCCCAGGTCCGCAGCACCTCGGGCGAATCCAGCCAGGGGAAACCGCCATCGATCTGCCGGCCGCTCATCCGGATGCCGGCGAGGCCATGATCGCGGGCAAGCGCGCAGAGCATGCCGGGCACCGCCGGATCGGCGCCGTCCATCGTCATGATCGGCGCGACGCGACCGCCCGATCGCGCCGCGGCGGCGAGGAGATAGCTGTTGTCGAGCCCGTAGGCCGTACGATACTGAACGCCGGCGCCGCCTTCGATGCCGGCTTCGTTCCACCATTGCAGGACGCGGTCGATCCGGTTGGGATCGCTCTTCACCCGCTCCGCCAGATTGGCGGTTCCACCCAGATTCGGATTGAGATCCTTCGTGAGCGGAAAATGCTCCATGTCGTCGGTGTAGAAATGGAGGTGCGCGTCGAACAGTTTGAATGGAAAGGGAGAATTGATGCGGCCCAAATGCTTGGCCGCAAGCGCCTCACCGGGGCCCGCGGCAAGCTGCGCACCGGCCAGGGCCGCGGCGCCCGCGACGAAAGTCCTTCGACTGATCATCGGCAGCGGCTCCCTGCCATCTGTTCTTTTGTCATCGGCATCCCTCAAAAGGCCTCATAACATAGGGAAATGAGTTTTCAAATCGAATTGACCCGATGCCTTGGGGTTGTCCGACAATGGTGCGACAACAACGATCTAGGGTGCGCGCGCAAGGCGTGTCGATCAGTTCCAAAGGCCTGAATCGAGCAAGAGATGCCGGAATGCCGCTATCGCCGGCGGTTCTGCTCATGCTGGCGGCTGCATCAATTTAAGCCTTGACATAAAACACTGTGTTTTTATGTCATCAATATCGGACTCGGCGTAGGGGGCTATGTCGATTCGAGGACCTCTCGGGACATCACGAAAACTCCACAATGGAGTGCGTGCCCGAGATGAAAAGGGGAGGAGATCAGCCTATGTCAGGGCTCGAGTCCGGCAAGCGCCGTTGCGATTATTCCGTGTACAGCCGGCACATCCGAACGATCCGGTGGCCGTTACTCAGGACAGTGATCGGCTTATTCGCCTGACGTGGCGCGTTTATCCGAGCTGATTGAGCGTCGACTGGGCCTTTAAACTTCTGGAAAAATCCCGAGGCGACTTTGCCTTTGCAGAATCGCGTCTAACGAACGGAGATATGTTGATATTTAACTTGTCTGCAATGGTTTTACACCGTGAAGTTATCTTCACAAAAGCATTGTGAGGCGCGAGTTCTATTTAAAACAAAACATTTCATGGAGGGGGTTACTATGGGAGCGTCAAAGCTAAAAAAAGTCGCCATGTCTGGCACCGCGCTGGCGATTTTCGCCTGCTCTGCTCAACCGTCTTATGCGCAGACGGAACGCGCAGCGGCGGACGACGCCGATACGAGCCTGGTCCAGGACATCATCGTCACCGCCCGCAAGCGGGAAGAGAGCATCCAGGATGTGCCCGCAACCATTCAGGCGATCGGCGCGGCCGAACTCGTAAAAGCCAATATTACCCGCATCGACGATCTCGCCCGTTTCTCACCCAATCTCAATATTCGCACGCGGGCGGACAATACGCCGGACGTGTCGATCCGCGGCGTGGGCTCTTTCGGCCTGGTGCCTGGCGTCGGCTTCTATGTGAACGACGTGCAGGTGTTCGAAGGCCAGACGGCCCGTTTTTCCGACCTGGAGCGTGTCGAAGTGCTGAAGGGCCCTCAGGGCACGCTGTACGGCGGCAGCAGCATCGGCGGCGCGATCAAATATGTCACGAAACGGCCGTCCGATCACCTGGAGGCGTCGCTGACCGGCGAATATGGCAATTATGACAGCAAATATCTGGCGGCGGCGGTATCCGGGCCACTGATCGGCAATCTCAAGGGCCGGGTCAGCTATTTCCACACCGATACCGACGGCTACATCTATAATAGCGCCCGCCAGGAAGACGCCGCCAAGGGCCATGAAGATGGTGTCCGCGGCGTGCTGGAATATGACGGCGCGGATACGACCGTCACGCTCTATGGGCTGGGCAATTGGCTGGATACGGGCAATTCCAACCTGTTCGCGACGCCATCCACCGTGGCTCCCTCCAGCATCTTCGACTATACCAACGTCATCCAGCACGGTCAGCCGAATCATTTCAACCGCCGCATCTATTCAGGCTCGCTCAATATCGAACATCGCTTCGGCGATATCACGCTGACGTCCATTTCCTCCGCTTTCCGGTCGAAATACACCACGTTCACTGACGTGGATAAAACCCCGGCGAACACGTCGAATACGGAAACCCATGGCGGCCGCACCGTCTATACGCAGGAATTGCGCTTGGGCAGCACAGGCAGCGATCCGTTCCATTGGACCCTCGGCCTTTATTACCAGGCCAATAACCCGAGCGTGAACCAGCGCACCTATAATGCGACCACGACGACGGCGATCCTCAGCACGCAGCAGCGCACCACGGACTATGCCGGCTTCGTGAACGGCATCTATGACACAGGCAGCTGGAGCTTCGAGCTGGGCGGCCGCTACGGCTACACCAAAACGGTCATGCGGGAAGTCAACGCCGTTCCGAACCTGCGGATGACCCAGGATTATTGGGCATTCCTGCCCAAGGCCTCGATCTCTCATGACATCACCGATGATGTCATGGTGTTCGGGACGATCTCGCGTGGTTCGACGCCCGGCGGCGTGTTCGCCACCTCCGGGCCCCGGCTTGTCGCCTTCCAGCCCGAATGGAGCTGGAACTATGAACTGGGCTTGAAGACGACCTTCCCGGGCGGCATCCGCTTCAACGCCTCGGCCTATTATGTCAAATATGATGCGCGCCTGTTCCGCACTACCCAGATCAATGCCAATCAGCCGGTCCGGGCCGTATATAATGTCGGTGATTCCACCAACTATGGTGTCGAGCTGGAATTGACGGCGCCGCTGACCCGCGAATTGGTGTTCAGCAGCAGCCTTGGCCTGATGCGAGCCCAATGGGTTCGCGGCGTGACGTGGCAGAACGCCAATATCGCCGTCCCGGCGGGTTCCACCGCGCTTCAGACCCAAGCCCTGCAGACCATCGATATCGGTGGCCTGGATGTGCCGTTCGCGCCGCGGTATCAGGGGCGTGCGGGTCTGGACTGGAACCATGATTTGGGGGGCGGCTTCAGGCTCGGCGCCCGGACCGATATCTCGCTTCAGGGCGAGCAGTTCTATTATCCCGCCGATGTCTATCAGGGGCGCCCCTACAAGCTGGTCAATGCCGGAGTCAGCCTGACCAAGGACAATATCCGGCTATATGCCAATGTCTCCAACCTGTTCGATCGCCGCTATTATTCCTCGGTGGCGTCGGGTCCGGAAATCGGCGGCGCCCGTGGCACCAGCGCCAACCAGATCGCGGCCCCGCGGCTGTGGACCATCGGCGCGACGTTCACCTATTAGGAAGAAGGACGGGATGCCGCCCTGCTCTTCCGGAAGAAAGGGCGCCTCATCGAGGCGCCCTTTGCTTTGGGCCCCTATTCCCGTTCGGGCCGAACGGAGAGAGTTCCCGACCAGCTGAGTCTTGTTCAGCCGTCCTGCGCTGCGCCGATCCGATCCAGCTCGCCGATCACCTCATCCGACAGAACAAGGTCGGCCGCCGCGAGATTCTCCCGCAGATGCCCGGTCGAGGAGGTGC
Organism: Sphingomonas sp. GW821-FHT10F11; assembly: GCF_058809095.1. NCBI lineage: Bacteria > Pseudomonadati > Pseudomonadota > Alphaproteobacteria > Sphingomonadales > Sphingomonadaceae > Sphingomonas > Sphingomonas sp. GW821-FHT10F11. Next base: position 124,045 of record NZ_JBXASH010000003.1, on the reverse strand, counting down.
CCGGGATCAGCAGGACGTTGGGCGAACGGTGCAACAGCCAGGCCAAAGCCACCTGCATCGGCGTCACGCCCAGCCGCGCCGCGACGTCCGACAGCGACGAGGATTGCAGCGGCGAGAAGCCGCCGAGCGGGAAGAAGGGCACATAGGCGATTCCCTTGGCCGCCAGTTCGTCGACCAGCGCGTCGTCCTCGCGGTGGACCAGATTATACTGGTTCTGCACGCACACCACAGGGGTGATGCCCTGCGCCTCGGCCACCTGGGCCGAGGTTACGTTGCTCAGGCCGAGATGCCGGATCAGCCCCTGGCGCTGCAGGTCGGCGAGCGTCCTATACTGCTCGGCGATTGAACCCTCGCTCGGCCCATGGACCTCGCCGAGGACGCGCAAATTGACCACGTCGAGCGCATCGACACCGAGGTTGCGCAGATTGTCGTGCACGCCCTGGATCAGCTCGGCGGGCTTCATCGCGGGGAGCCAGGAAGCATCCGCACCGCGCACCGCGCCGACCTTGGTCACGATCGTCAGCCCTTCGGGATAGGGGTGGAGCGCCTCGCGGATGATCTGGTTGGTGACGTGCGGGCCGTAGAAATCGCTGGTGTCGATATGATCGACCCCGCGCGCCACGGCCTCGCGCAGCACGGCGATCGCTGCGTCGCGGTCTTTCGGCGGACCGAACACGCCGGGGCCGGCGAGTTGCATCGCGCCATAGCCCATGCGCTTCACGCTACGGTCGCCGAGGCGGAATTTGCTGGTGTCGGTCATGTCGGATCTCCAGGGTTTTACCGCGCAGGATATGCGCCCCATCAGACCGAACGATAAGATGCGACAATCTGCACAAGTCGTGCGATAATCCGTACAATGGCGACCGAGCTCGACGATCTGGCGACCTTTGCCGCCGTGGTCCGCGCGGGCGGTTTCCGCGATGCCGCCCGCGCCGGCAACGCCTCCGCCTCGGGCCTGAGCGAAGCCATCCGCCGGCTGGAGGCGCGCCTCGGCGTACGCCTGCTCAACCGCACCACCCGCAGCGTCACACCGACCGAAGCAGGTGCCCGCCTGTTCGAACGGCTCGGGCCAGCGTTGGGCGAGGTCGAGGCGGCACTCGACGTGGTCAACGCCTTTCGCGACCGGCCCGCCGGCACGCTGCGCCTCAACGTGCCCGCCAATATCTCGCGCACCGTGCTGCCGTCGATCGTGGCCCCGTTCCTCCAGGCCTATCCCGACATAAGGCTCGAGGTGACAGTCGAGGACGGGTTCGTCGATGTGCTCGCGGCAGGGTTCGATGCCGGCATCCGCTATGACGAGCGGCTCGAGCAGGACATGATCGCGGTGCCGATCGGCCCGCGTTTCCAGCGGTTCGCGACCGGCGCATCTCCCGCCTATCTCGACACGCATGGGCGGCCCGGGCATCCCAGCGATCTGCTCGCCCATGCCTGTTTGCGCGGCCGTTTCGCCGGCGGCAGGATTCCGATATGGGAGTTCGAGCGTGACGACGAGATCGTGCGGATCGATCCTCCCACTACCCTGATCATCCAGCCGGGCGCCGCCGCCGATCTCATGGTCGGCGCGGCGATCGAGGGTCTTGGCGTCGTATCCCTGTTCGAGGATTGGCTGCAGCCGCATTTCGACAGTGGCGCGCTGGAGCCGGTGCTCGAACCCTGGTGGCAGAGCTTCTCCGGGCCGTTCCTCTATTATGCCGGCCGGCGCCACCTGCCCGCCCCGCTCCGTGCGTTCGTCGACTTCATAAAGAGCCGGCCGGGCTGAAACTTCCTCTTCCCTTCTGGGGGTAAGGGGGCACGCGCGAGTATTCGGCCCCCCCCCGCTGTTCTGGTCATGCCGGGAGCATGACCCGACATTCCCTCCCACAAGGGGAATAGCGCGCATTCCACCTCCAAAATCCGCCCCTGAGAAAAACTCGTGGAGGAACCCCAAAGCCATTTCGTGTTTTATATTGCGGGATACATCCCATTATGCGATTTGATTCGACGAGAGGTAGAGGCAATGGACAACGTCGTCGAAATGGCCATGGACAGTATCGAGGATGCGCTTTCCGCGCTCGCTTGCGGGCAGATGGTGGTGGTCCTCGACGACAAGGGCCGCGAGAATGAGGGCGATCTGATCGTCGCCGCCGAGCACGCCACGCCCGCCGCGCTCGCCTTCATCGTCCGCTACACCACCGGCATCGTCTGCGTCGCGATCGAGGGCGACCGCGCCGACCAATTGGGCCTCGATCCGATGGTCCCCAGCAACGACGATCGCCACGGTACCGCCTTCACCGTCACCATCGATGCCCGCATCGGCACGACCACCGGCGTATCCGCCGCCGACCGGTCGCGCACCGTGGCCGCGCTGATCGATCCCGCGACCGCGCCGCGCGACCTGATGCGCCCAGGCCACATGTTCCCGCTGCGCGCCCGCGCCGGCGGCGTGCTCGAGCGGCCCGGGCATACCGAGGCGGCGGTCGACCTTGCCCGGCTCGCCGGCTGCGTGCCCGCGGGCGTGCTGTGCGAGATCGTCAGCGATGACGGGTCGATGGCGCGCACGCCCGAACTGCTGCGCTTCGCCCGTACGCACGGGCTCTGCATCGTCACCATCGCCGACCTGATCTGTTACCGCCGCGAAGGCCGCGATCGCCGCCCGAGCGTCCACCTTCTCCCGCATGCCCAGGCCGACGCCGCGGCGCTGCGATGATCCTCCACCGATAGAAAAGCCGGGGAACCGCCCATGTTCATGTCGCCCCTACCCGACCGCCGCACCTTCGCAGGGACGGAAACCGAGATCCTGATCAGGGGCGAGGGCCAGCCCCTGCTCTTCCTCCATGCCGGCCATGGCTTCGACGCGGAGGACCCGTTGATCGAGCGCCTCGCCGCCAGCTACAAGGTGATCGCGCCCTCGCACCCCGGCTTCGGCGCCTCGCCCCGCCCCGACGGCGTCGATACGGTCGACGACATCGCCTATCGCTATCTCGACCTGATCGAGGATCTGGGTCTCACCGACATCATCCTGGTCGGCGTTTCCTTTGGCGGCTGGATCGCGGCCGAGCTGGCCACCAAGGGCTCGGGCCGGATCGCGAAGCTGGTGCTGATCGACCCGGTCGGGGTGAAGTTCGGCGACCGCGAGACGCGTGACATCACCGATATCTATGCGACCACCGCACAGCAGATCCCCGAACTCTTCTTCGCCGACGAGGCAAAGGGCCTCGCCGCGCTCGCCAATCTCGATTTCAAGGACCTGCCCGAGGAGATCGCGCTACGTTTCGCCCGCAACCGCGAGGCGCTGACTCTCTTCGGCTGGGCACCGACGCTCTACAACCCCAAGCTCAGGGGCCGCCTCCACCGCATCAAGGTGCCGACCCTGGTTCTGTGGGGCGCCGAGGACCGGATCGTCCCGGTCGATTATGGCCGCAACTATGCCGCCGCGATCCCCGATGCGCGGCTCGAGATCGTCCAGGACGCCGGCCATTACGGCTACCTCGAACGGCCCCAGGCCTTTGCCGACAAGATCACGGCCTTTCTCGGCGCCTGAGCGCCCCGGCCTGCCAGCAGGAGAGACACATGGAATTCTGGCACTTCAGCGAACAGTCGATGCATCCGGCCTGGAACGAGATCGACGGGCCGACCAAGGTGACGGTCGACAACAGGCATTGCGATCCGGTCGTCGCGCACGAACTGTACAACCGCTATCTCGACGAATGGATCGTCGCCGACCAGCTCGGCTACAATATCTTCGTCAACGAGCATCACGCCTCGGCCAACTGCATGTCGGCTTCCTGCCTGCTGACGCTCTCGATCCTCGCGCGCCAGACGAAGAAGGCGCGGCTACTCTGCCTCGGTGTGCCCGTCACCAACCGCACCGATCCTTATCGCGTGGCGGAGGAGCTGGCGATGATCGACGTCATCTCCGGCGGCCGGCTCGAGATCGGCCTGGTCAAGGCCTCGCCCTTCGAGCTCGCCATGTCGAACCAGAGCCCGGCGCGGATCATGGACCGGTACTGGGAAGCGCATGACTTCATCGTCAAGGCGCTGACTCATCAGGGCGGCCCATTCAGCTGGGAAGGCGAGTTCTATAATTATCGCAACGTCAATGTCTGGCCGCGCCCCTATCAGCAGCCCATGCCGCCGATGTGGATCACCGCCTCGGGCGCGAGCACCGGTCGGCGCATCGCCCAGCTTGGCTATGTCTGCGCGACCTTCTTCAACGGCGCGGGCACCCGGCCCTTGTTCGAGGCGTACAAGGAGGAATATCTCAAGACCCATGGCCATGAGGCAGGGCCGGACCGCTTCGCCTATCTCGCCATCGTCGTGTGCGGCCGCAACGAGAAGGAGGTCGCCGACCGCGTCGCCAAGGTGAAACCCTATCTCGATGTCCAGCCGCGCACGCCGAAAGCCTGGTCGAACCCGCCGGGCTATGAGACCGCCGAACTGAACGCGATGGCGCTGAAGAAAGGCATCACCGGCCGAATCAATTTCGGCCTGCCGCAGAACCCGACGCTCAAGGACATGGCGGATGGCGGCATCATGTTCGCCGGCACGCCCGAGCAGCTTTACGAGCAGATCAGCTCGTTCAACGACCGCACCGGCGGCTTCGGCCATCTGCTGATGCTCGCCCAGGCCGGTTATCTCAGCCATGAGGAAACGGTCGACAGCATGACCCTGTTCGCCGAGCAGGTGATGCCGCGCCTCCGCGAGCATGAGGCCGAGCGCAACCGGGAGCTGACGGCGGCGGCGTGACCGCGCCGTTCGACTTTGCCGGCAAGCGCGTCCTGATCGGCGGCGGCAGCCGCGGGATCGGGCGGGGCATCGCGGTCACCTTTGCGCATGCCGGGGCAGTTGTCTTCGTCTCAGGCCGTGACGCGGCGGCACTGGAAGAGACCCGCGCCGCCTGCGGCCCGTCGGCGCATGTCGGACTGTGCGACCTCGCCGATCCCGAAGCGGTCGTCCGTTCGGTCGCGGAAGCCGCCAATTTGCTCGGCGGGATCGACGTGGTGGTCAACAATGGCTCGGCCTTCGCCCGGACCGACGACGAGGCCGGCTGGAACACCGCCTTCTCGGTCGATATGATGGGCGTGGTCCGCACCAATGCCGCGGCCGTGCCGGTCATGGCGGCGGGCGGCGGCGGCGCGATCGTCAACATCGCCTCGATCTCCGCCTTCCATCCGACACCCCGCGCGGCGCCCTATGGGGCGATCAAGGCAGCGATCGTGCATTACACCGCCAGCCAGGCGCTTGCGCTCGCCGGACAGAATATCCGCGTCAACGCCGTCGCGCCCGGCGCGATCACTTTCCCCGGCCATTTCTGGGAGCAGCGCAGGCGCGACGACACCGAGGATTATCGCCGCATCGTCACCCAGATACCCTTCGGCCGCCTCGGCACGCCGGAGGAGGTCGCCAATGTCGTCCTCTTCCTGGCCTCGCCGCTATCGCGCTGGATGATCGGCCAGACGCTCACCGTCGATGGCGGGCAGGAGGTCGGGCGCTGATGCTCCCCGACACAAGATCGTCCCATCATGAAGCCAACTCATGATCGACCAGATTAAACTCGTTTGAGGCGCTATCCGCCCTCACCCACTATCCTCGGGCCACAATAGATCCGGAAAAGATACGGCGATGCCTTGGGGGATCGACCGGCGCCGGAACACCATGATCCTGGGGAGGGTTAGCATGAACCACGGCACGAGCTTCTTATTGTTCAGGCGCACCGCGCTGACCGCGGCCAGTGTCGCCGCCATCGCCCTGCTGCAGGCGACGCCCGCTTTTGCCCAGACAGCGCCGGCCCCCGCCGCCGAAGAGCCGCAGGACCAGGGCGGCCTCGAGGATATCGTCGTCACGGCCCAGAAGCGCGCGCAGAACCTGCAGGACGTGCCGATCGCCATCACCGCGGTCACCGCCGACGCGCTGGCCACGGCCGGCACCTATAACGTCCTCGATCTCGAACGCGTCTCGCCCGGCCTTCAGGTCTATCAGACCGGTGCCTCGGTCCTGCCCTTCCTCCGCGGCATCGGTTCGAACCAGTCGAGTCCCGGCTTCGAAAGCCCGGTCGCGATCTATCTCGACGGCATCTATCAGGCGACCAAGAGCGCCAACACCTTCGACCTGCCGAACATCGAGCGGATCGAAGTGCTGAAGGGCCCGCAGGGCACGCTCTTCGGCCGCAACGCGACGGGCGGCGCGATCAGCATCGTCACCCGCGACCCCGACCAGACGCCCGAGATCGCCGCCGAGATCGGCTATGGCCGGTACGACGAGCGCCGCGCCAAGCTCTATGCCCAGGCGCCCGTCACCGACACGCTCGCCGCCAGCATCAGCTTCGCTGGCCGCTGGAGCGACGGCTATATCTACAATAATTTCCTGAAGAAGGACGCGAACCCGTCCGAGAACCTGATCGCGATGGGCAAGATCGTGTGGAAGCCAAACGACGCCTTCACCGCGCGCCTCTCAGGTTCCTATTACGAGCATAACGACCCGACCTTCCTCGCGCCGCGCGTCGTGCCCGGCACCATCCCGGCCGGGACGTCGCCGACCGGCGCGGGCGGTCTGCCGGTGCCGGAGTACCGCATCTTCCAGATGCGCTCGAACCATAAGACCTATGTCACGACCTCGGGCTATCGCGGTTCGCTCGAGCTGAATTACGATCTCGGGCCGGTGCGGCTCGTCTCGCTCAGCGGCTATATCAAGGCCAAGGCGGGCACCCTCTCCAACTCGCCGGCGTCGGAGCTGAGCCTCGGCTATTCGGGCTCGCGCGACCAGCCGGGCGAACAGTTCACCCAGGAGCTGCAGATCCAGTCCGATAGCGGCGGCGCGGTCAACTGGATCGTCGGCGGCTATTATGGCTGGATCCGCGAAGGGTTCGCCGACCTCCTCTCAGCCTCCAACCTGCCGTCGCCGATCCGGCCGATCGACCTGTCGCTGCCGGGCGCCAGCGCCACCGGCTTCCATGTCGACATGCGCACCAACGCCTATGCCGCGTTCGCGCAGGGCGATATCGAGCTGACCGACGGCCTGCGCTTCACCGGCGGCCTGCGCTACAACACGGAAAACCACGCGATTAACGGCTTCCGCTATTCCTACAGCGCGCTGCCGGCGGCCGGGAACACCAATGTCGACCTGTTCAACACCGTACTCGGCCCCGAGCCGCTTGTGTTCGGCCAGACCATCGCCGCCAGCTCGATCACCAAGCGCGACAAGACTTTCTCGAAGCTGACCTGGCGCGCCGCGCTCGACTATAAGGTCAGCGACGATGTCATGCTCTATGCGAGCTATAATCGCGGCTTCAAGAGCGGCACCTACAACCCGACCTCGCTCTCGACCACGGCGGTGCCGGTCGATCCCGAAATACTCGACGCCTATGAGATCGGCTTCAAGTCGGAATTCCTCGACCGCCGCCTGCGCGTGAACGCGTCGGCCTTTTATTACGACTATACCAATATCCAGGTCGGCCTGATCACCTCGGCCGGCGTGACGGCGGTGCAGAATGCCGCCGCGGCGCGGGTTTACGGCCTCGACCTCGACGTCACCGCGGCGCCGACCGACAATCTCACCATCCGCGCGGCGCTCAACCTGCTCGATAGCCAGTACAAGAACTACACCAACGCGCAGATCTTCCTGCCCAAGACGTCAGCGGCCGCCTGCACCGCGCCGCCGCCATCGATCACCCAGGCCCAGGCCGAGGCGCTGGCTGCTTTGCCGAAGTTCGCGGGAAGCTGCTCCTATTCGCTCAATGCCAATGGGCTCGACCTGATCTTCTCGCCCAAGCTCACCGCGAACATCGCCGCCGACTATACCATCCCGGTGGGCGAGGCCCGCGTCGTGCTGACCGGGTCGCTTTATTATAATGACGGCTACGACGTCACGCCGGGCGGCTATTTCGCCCACATCGGCAGCTATGAATCGGCCAGCCTCGCGGCGACCTACTACGCCGCCGATGACCGTTATTCGGTCCGCCTCTGGGCAGACAATGTCACCAACAACAAGCACGCCATCTACATCTCGCCCCAGGCACTCGCCTTTCAGCAGGTCGATGCCCGGCCGATCACCTATGGTGTGACCCTCGGGGTCAAATTCCGCGGGAAATAACACCCTTCCTCAAGGCCAGGGGCGTGCCGCGGCACGCCCCTTTTTTGTGTCTTGTAGACGCCCCACCCACACCGTCACCCCGGACTTGTTCCAGGGTCCATCGCTCCACAAACCCAACGGCTGCGGCGCACGCGGAAACATGGATGCCGGAACAAATCCGGCATGACGGAGGGGAACGGCGAGCACAAAAAGGGGCGGCGCCCCGCGGCACCGCCCCTCTTCCCGCTCTTGTCCCGTCTAGAAGTGGAAACCCACCGCGACCCCATAGGTCAGCGGCACGATCTCCTGCCGCGATCCCTTGAGCGCCGACAGGCTGGTCCCGATGATCTTCCGGTTGGTCAGGTTGGCCCCGAACACCCGCACATCGACCGGAAGCCCCGCCGGTTTCAACGTCACTGAGGCGCCCAGCGAGTCATATTCATTGACCCGGTCGGCCGGCCCGATCCCCACCTTGAACGACGCGGTCCGGTAATAGCTGGTGTTGAAGATCAGCTTGGTCCCGCCGCCCAGCTCGGCGGTATAGTCCGCCCCCAGGGTGAAGGACCAATCGGGCGAGAACAGCCCGCGATCGCCGCTCGCATCGACCACCACCTGGTCGCCATTGCCGAAGGCATTGGGCACGAAAGCGACCGCGTTGGGGAAGGACTTGTAGCGCGCGTGCAGCAGTGTCGTGCTCGCCCGAAGCTGCAGGTTCGGCATGGGTTGCAGGATCGCGTCGAGATCGATCCCGTAGATATGCTCGCTCGCCGCATTCTGCAGCGACGTGGTCGAGGATCCGCCGCCCCCGCTCGCCACGATGATGTCGAGCTGGATGTTGGTGTAATCATAATAGAAGGCCGAGGCGTTGAGCTGCAGCACCCGGTCGAACAGCCGGCTCTTCACGCCGATCTCGAACGCGTCGAGCTTCTCCGGATTGACCGGCTTCTGACCCGGCGTGAAGTCGTTCATGTTGAACGTGCCGCTCTTGAAGCCGCGATTCCAGCTCGCATAGCCCATCACGTCGGGCGCCAGATCCTGGTCGACCGACAGCCGCCAGGTCAGCTTGTCGAAGGTCTTGTGCAGGCCGCTGTCGGACACCAGCGTAATGAGCGTCGGCGAATAGAAACCCGCCGCGATCTGCCCGATCCCCGATACGCTGAAATCATAACCGCGCCGCTCGCTGGTATAGCGCAGGCCAGCCGTGACTCGCGTGCTGTCGGTCACCGAATAGGTCGCCTGGCCATAGGCCGCATAAGCGCGGGTCGGGCCGTTGGCCTGAACGCTGGTGATGAACCCACCCGGGATCGCCGCTGCCTGGGCGAGCGTCGAATCGTAGGGCACGTTCTGCACGATGTTCAGCGGATAGATCCGCGCCCGACCATCGAAGAAATAACCGCCGACCACCCATTGCAGCGGCCCCTTGCCGGTCGAGAGGAGCTGCAATTCCTGCGAGAAATCCTTCACGCCCTGCACTTCGTCGAAGAAGAAGAAGTCGGCCGATGTGCCGTCATAGTCCAGCTTCGAGATGTCGCGGGTGTGCACATAACCGGTGATCGAGACGATATCGACGCCCGGCAACGAGTAGCGCATCTTGCCCGTCGCACGGAACGCCTCGACGCTGAACAGATTGGGGCTGCCCTGATATTGATAGGTGTCGGGGTCATAGGTCCCGCCGAAGAAGGACCCGACCGGCGTCGTCCCCGGAATCGGATTGAGGTTCGAATTGAGGTTGGTCGAATCCCGCTTGGTGTACATCGCCCCGAGCGTCATCTCGAATGCATCGGAGGGCCGCCACAACAGCTTGGCATCGACCGCATTGCTCGTCGCCCCGCCGAACTTGCCGGGATAACGCGTGCCGGTATTGGTCGCGAAATCGCCGCCGTCGCTGTGCTGATAGCTGACATTGAAGGCGAGCGTGTCGCTGATCGGGCCGGTCAGATAGGCCCTGCCGACGATCTGGTCGAAGCGGCCATAGGAAATCTCGCCCGATCCGTGGAAGGTGAATTCGGGCTGGCGCGTGACGATGTTGATCGCGCCGCCCGTCGCGTTGCGCCCGAACAAGGTGCCCTGTGGCCCTTTCAGCACTTCGATCCGGTCGATACTGTTGAATTCAAGGACGTTCGCCGCCTTGTCCGACTGATAGACGCCGTCGATATAGACGGCGATCGAGCTGTCGTTGCCCGTCGCCGGCGAGTTGGAGCCGACACCCCGGATATAGGGGATGAAGAAGGAATTGGCCGCGGTCGGCGAGGTCGTCACACCCGGCGCGATGCGCGGCAGATCGAGGCTGCTGATCACCCCGGAGGTCTGCAGCTCGGCCGGCGAAACCGTCGCGACCGAGATCGGCACGTCCTGCAGATTCTCGGCCCGGCGCTGCGCGGTCACGACGATATCGGGAACGCCGCGTTCCTCCTCCGCTGCCGCCGCCTGCGGCGCCGGCGCATCCTGCGCATAAGCCGTGGCAAGCGGCGACGCCGTCGCCATCAGGAACAGAAAGGCGCGCCCCGCAACGCGCCGCTTGGTCGGACTGCCCATCACGCTCTCCCCATATCTTATCGTTTATATTGGAGAGCTATCGGGGCGCCCGGCGGCTCACAAACCAGTAAAGCTTGAGTCTCCATGCCCTTCCCTCATGAGTGTTTCGGGAAGGGAAAGGCGATCAGGCAGACAGAGCGCCCGCCGGCTCCGAAGCAGCCCGCGCCTTGAAGCGGATCGGCATATGCTTGATTCCCCAGAACAGGTTCGAGCTCGCCCATTCGACTTCCCCCGCCAGCTCGATATCGTCCATATGATCGAGCACCGCGCCGAGCATCACCGCCATATCGAGCCGCGCGAGATGCGCCCCCAGACAGAAATGCTTGCCCACCGCGAACCCGAGATGGTCGTTGGGCGACCGCGTCACGTCGAACTTCTCTGGATCGGCGAACACCGCCGGATCGCGATTGGCAGCGTGGAACCACAACACCACCCAGTCGCCCGCCTTGATCTCCTGCCCACCGACCACGACGTCCTCGGTCACGGTGCGCAAGGTATGAGTCAGCGGCGCGCTGTAGCGCACGAACTCCTCCGCCGCCGTGCGCAGGACCTGGGGGTCGTGCCGGTTGGCGCACAGCCAGGCGAGCTGCGCCGGATCGCGCAACAATTCGGCGAGCCCGATGCTCATCGACGCGCGGGTCGTCTCGTGTCCCGCGGCGAAGAACATCAGCCCGTTGAAACCGATCTCGGTCGGGGTGAGGGGCACGCCGTTGACCTCCGCCTCGGTCAGCGCAGTGAGCAGATCGTCCCCGCCCTTGCCGCGCTTCTGTTCGGCCAGCTCGATGCAGGTGCGCATGATCTCGGTCACGCCCGCCGTACTGGTCTCGACCGGGGTGCCGATCGAGAATTCCGGATCCTCGGGCGCGGCAAGCATGTTGTTCCAGCGATAGAGATCGTCCCACAGGTCGCGCGGCACGCCCAGGATCGCGGCGATGACCGCGGTCGGGATACGTCCGGCGAATTCGGTGGTGAAATCGCATTCGCCGCGCACGAGGATATCGGCCAGCACGCCGTCGGTGATCGACCGCACCAGGTTTTCCAGACTGTTGATGCTCGACGAGGTGAATTTGGTCGAGAAATAGCGCCGCAACACGCTGTGCGGCTGGCCGTCCATCGTCGCCAACTGCTGCCCGCTATGGGTCAGCTCGGTGAACAGCGAATCCTCGGGATTCTCGAACTCAGGCCCAGCAGGTAAATTGGCGCCAGCGCGCTGCACGCTGAAAATGCGGTGGTCGTTCATCAGCACGAACTTCACGTCCGCATGCCGGGTGATCGACCAGAATTTCTTGCGCAGCCTGCCCTCGGTCCAGTGCACCGGGTCCTCGCTCCGCCACCGCCGCCAGATCGCGTGCGGATCGCCCTCCGCAAAGAAGGTCGGGTTGGTGAGCCTGATATCCTCGTCCGACATGCGCGCCTTCCGATCCTCTCCGACCGAGCCTGCTTGGCGGGGAGGCTAAGCGCGTGACCTTCGGCCAACCAGCCGAGATTTTCTCATTTCGCGCCCATCAAACGTCATTTGTAGCTAGGGCCTTTTGCGCGCTGAATGCCCGAGAGAGGAGCCGGACCGTTGAGGGAACAGCTAGTCCGCACCGAGCGGCGCGGCGCCATCCTGATCGTCACGATCGATCGCCCCGAGGTACGCAACGCCATGAACGCCGCCGCCGCGCGCCAGCTCAGCGACGCGCTCGACGCGATGGAGGCCGACCCGTCGATCTTCCTCGGCGTGCTGACCGGGGCCGGCGGTTTCTTCAGTGCCGGGGCCGACCTGAAGGTCGCCGCTTCGGAAGGGCGCAGCGGCGCCAGCACCGCGCGCGGCGCGATGGGCATGTGCCGGCATCCCCCCGCCAAGCCGATCATCGCCGCGGTGGAAGGCGGCGCGTTCGGCGGCGGATTCGAGATGGTACTTGCCTGCGACCTGGTGGTCGCGGCGGAGGATGCCAGGATGGGCCTGCCCGAAGTGCGCTTCAACCTGATCGCGACCGGCGGCGGTCTGCTCCGCCTGCCCCGCCGCATCCCGCCCAACCTCGCGACCGAGGTCGCCCTGACCGGCAAGCCCTATCCGGCCGACTTCTTCCACCGGCACGGACTGGTCAACCGGCTGGTCCCGCCCGGCCGGGCGCTGGACGAAGCGCTGGCGTTCGCCGCCGAGCTGCTGGCCAATGGACCGACCGCACTCGCTGCAACCGTCAACATCCTGCGCCGCGCACCCGCCTGGGACGAGGAAGGCTGGGAAGCGCAACGCGCCTTTGCAGCGCCTGCACTCGAGTCCGAAGATCGGAAGGAAGGCGTCCGCGCGTTCGTCGAGAAACGCTTGCCCCGCTGGACCGGAAGATAAGCGACGGCCGTGTAACCCACCACGCCCACCCCCGTCATGCCGGACTTGTTCCGGCATCCATCGTCCCGCAAGCGCCGCAACCAGTGCGTGCGCGGAACCATGGACCCCGGAACAAGTCCGGGGTGACGACAGGGTGACTGCCCAGCGCATTCCATGCAATGCATTGAAATACAAAGTTTAATATCAAATCCCGCAAAAAAGATATAGGACACACCGGTGTCCCATATCTCCCCAACCTCGATTCAACCCACCGCCCGCAACGGATACCGCGACGCCGATGACTCCGTCAGATCGACCCGTTCAGCGTCGGCAGCTTCCGCTCGCCCGAGTTCAGGTTCACGCTGCGATCGATCGACACCTTGTCGCCGTCGAACCTGCACCGGACGGTGTCGCGGAACGCCGCCTCGACATATTGCCAGGTCATCTCGAGCGTCGTGTCGTCGATCCAGCGCGCGCCCGCGACGACGCGCATCCTGTCCGGCTCATATTCATGATGCAGCCGCGCGCCCGTCATCGTCGTGTCCTGCTCGAGCCACTCGCCAAGCCCCGCCGTGATGCTGTGCGTGCCGCGATCGTCGACCAGCGTGTAGCGCAGCCGGTCGCCGGCGATATCGAACGTGACCGATTTCGCCGCCTGGTCGTTCGCCGCGAGCGTGAAGGTCTTGCCCGCGATCCGCGCAGCAACAGGCGAACGGGTTTTGGAGAGCGTCGGCAACAGCCGCAGCGACTCGGTGCGCCTGCGCAATGCCGCTGTCGCAGGCGTGGCAGGCGTCGCATCCACGAATGCCGCCGGGAAATGCTTCCAGATGAGCGGCTTCAATTTCTTGCTGCCGTCGATCGCCGAGAACAGCGAGAGCACAGCCCCCTGGTCGGGGAAGACAATCGCCATCTGGGTGAACAGGCCGAGCCCGAAATAGGCTTTGTTCGGCCCCATCCACCATTGATAGCCGTACCCGCCGCCGCCATCGTCGTCCGGGGTCTGGAAACGCGTCGCGTCCGCCACCCACTCGGCCGAGAGAAGCTGCTTCCCCTTCCACTGGCCCTTTTGCGCATGGAGCAGGCCGAGCTTCATCGAATCCGCGGTCGTCCAGCTCAGGCCGTTGCCGCCCGGGGTCACGCCTTCGGGGCTGACGTCCCAATGGAAATCCTTGATGCCCATCGGATCGAGCAGGCGCGGCTTGATATAGTCGGCCAGCTTCATGCCCGTCGTCCTGGTGACGATCGCCGACAGCATATAGCTCGCGGCGCTGGTATAGACCATCTTGGTGCCGGGCGTGATCGGCACCGGGATCTTCATGAACTCGGCGACCCAGCTCGTCTTGATCGGGCGCCACACCGATCCCGACGTCTCTTTCTCATGGCCGCATTGCATGGTCAGCAGGTTGCGCACCGTCATCGCCTTCAAATTGTCGCTGGCGTCGGCGGGCACATGCTCGGGGAAGAAGGAGACGACCTTGTCGTCAAGTCCGAAGCGCTTCTCGTCGAGCGCCAGCGCGACGCCGCACACCATCACGCTCTTGGTCAGCGAATGAGTCATGTGGATGCGCTGCGGCTGATAGGGCCACCACCAGCCCTCCGCCACGACTGACCCGTGGCGCGCGACCATGAAGCTGTGCAGTTCGAGGCCCGCTGCCGCGACATCGTCGAGGAAAGCGAGGATCCGCTCCGACGACACGCCCTTCGCTTCCGGCAGCGCGCGCGGCAGGCCGTCATGCGCGGAGAGAGGCGGCGCGACCGGGCCGACCGCCGGGCCGGCCTGCGCTGCATTGGCGCAACCGCTCAGCACGCCCGGCACCAGCGGCGCGGCGACGCCGCCCATCGCGAGGACGCCAAAACGGCGGCGGGAAAGCGGGTCCGTGAAGGTCATGCGGAAATCCTTATGGAGCAGGAGGTGCGAGCGCGGCCGCCCATTCGGCGGCGAAATGGCGGCGCTTGATCTGGTCGAGATTGGCGATGAGCGCGGGGCCGACGCGGATCGCCCGGGCGATCGGCGCGGGCGCGCGGGCGCCAGCGTGCGACGGCACATCGGCCCGCGCGGGCGTGATGTAGCGGCGCGACAGCAGGAACTGCCCGCGCCGCGACAGCAGGAAATCGAGGAACAGCTTGGCGGCATTGGGGTGCCGCGCCTCGCGTGCGATCAGCGCGACACGCGACGTCACCAGCGTGTAATCGGTCGGCATCACCACGCCGATCGACGCGTCGTGCGCCTGGCGTTCGAGCGCGTAGGAGCCGATCACATTATAGCCGAGCAGCGCCTTGCCCGACGACAATGCGTCGAGCATCGACGAGGAGGAATCGAACAGCGTCACTCCGGTCGCGCCGAAGGTCTTCATCAGCGTGCTGGTATCGCGATTGAGCTGCAGGTCCTGGCTCATATAGAGATAGCCGACGCTCGACCGGACCGGATCATAGGTCGCGACCCGCCCGCGATAGAAAGCGCGCTTGGCCCTGAGCAGGCGGATCAGATCGGCATGGGTGCGCGGCACGTCGGCCGCCGGCACCAGCTTGCGGTTATAGACCATCACGATCGGCTCGGCCGTCACGCCGTACGCCTGGTTCTTCCATACTGCCCAGGGCGGGAGATAGGGCTTTTCGGGCGAGGCATAGGCCTGGGCATAGCCGTCGTTGACCAGCTTGGTCTGGAGGTCCATCGCCGCGCTCCACAACAGGTCGGCGCTCGGCTTGCCGGCACGCGTCTCGCTGACGAAGGTGGAATAGACCGCGGTGGACGAGAGCTCGCGATATTGCAGCCGGACCGCCGGATAGGCGGCGCGGAATTCCTTGAGCAGGTCGGCGACGTCGCCGCCGTTGATCGTCGAATAGACCAGCAGCGCCCGCTCGGATGCGGCATTGGCGGCGATCTCGCGATAGGACCGGGGATAGCCGCGCGGCAACGGCGCGGCTGCCGACAACAGCGTCCAGCCAAGCAGGGCAAGCCCCGCCTTCGCCATGAATCGCCGCTGCCATCCCGAATTTAACACCCTTGCGTGTTCCCTCTCTTTTCTGTTTGTTTGTTACAGGAACACGGCCAACCTTTCACCCGGCTGTCACACGGAATTCGCCCTTGGCCCGCATATTGCTCATTGAGGACGACGCGGCCCTGTCGCGTGGTCTGACCGCGACGTTGATCGCCGAAGGCTATTCGGTCGATCCCGCCTATGACGGCGCCTCGGGCCTGATGATGGCGGCCGACGAACCCTATGCCGTCATCACGCTCGACGTCGGTCTGCCCGACATGTCGGGCTTCGACGTGCTCAAGACCTTGCGCGCCCGCCAGTGCCGCGCGCCGGTCCTGATGCTCACCGCGCGGGATGCGGTGGAGGACCGGGTGCGCGGACTCGATCTCGGTGCCGACGATTACCTGCTGAAGCCCTTCGAGCCCAAGGAACTCGCCGCCCGCCTGCGCGCGCTGCTGCGGCGGCCCAAGGTCGATCCCTCGCCGGTGATCCATGTCGGGCGGCTGGCCTTCGACCGGTCGCACCACACCGCCTCGATCGACGGCCGCGATCTTGAACTTCGCCGGCGCGAATGGGTGCTGCTCGAACGGCTGATCTCGCGCGTCGGCCAGGTCGTGTCCAAGGACCGGCTGGCGTCCGAAGTGTTCGGTTACGACGAGGCAGTCGCCCCCAACGCGATCGAAGTCTATATCGCCCGCCTGCGCAAGAAGCTCGAGCCGGACGGCCCGTCGATCCGTACGCTCCGCGGTCTCGGCTATCTGATGGAGGAAGACTGACCGGATGGTTTTCGTCCGGTCGACCTCGCTCACGCGCCGCATGCTGCTCGGCCTCGGCCTGCCGATGGCCGCGCTCGCGCTGCTGCTCGGCCTTGGCGGCGCGCTGACCATCAACAACATCGTCGAGGGCGTGAACGACCGCATCCTCGGTGCCTCCGCCCGCGCCATCGCAGAGACGCTGGCGCTGGAGGACGACCAGGTCACGCTCGACATCCCGCCCTCCGCCCTCGGCATGCTGGAGAACGACGCGCGCGATAACGTCTACTACAGTGTCCGTGCCGGCAACGATCTGATCACCGGCTATCCCGATCTGCCCCGCGTCCGCCAGCCGCCGGCGGACGATGGCCAGATCGTCTATGAATATGCCCGGTTCCGCGAATTCCCGATCCGCATCGCGGCAATGGCGCGCCAGGTGCCGCGCGTGCAGTCGCTGGTGATCGTCGAGGTGGCGGAGACGCTCGACGCACGCCGCGCGCTGCGCGATCGCATGCTCGGCGCGCTGGCGATCCTCGAATTGTTGCTGCTCACGCTACTGCTGATGCTGCTGCCGATCGCGGTGCATTGGGGCCTGCGCCCGCTCGAGGCGATCCGCCGCCACATGGAGGGCCGGCGCAAGGCCGATTTCGATCCGCTGCCGCTCGATCACGTCCCGAACGAGCTGCGCAGCCTGATCGCCGCGGTCAATAGCCTGCTCGCCCGGCTCGACAATGCCGTGCAGGGCATCCGCCGCTTCACCGCCGACGCCTCGCACCAGATGCGCACGCCGCTGACCATCCTGCGCACCCATATCGACCTGCTCAAGGCATCGGTGGTGCTGCCCGACGGCCCTGCCCGCCAGTCGGCCGCCGATATCGACGCGGCCACCACCCGCCTGCAGCGCCTGCTCACCCAGCTCCTCGCCCTGGCCCGCGCCGAAGGCTCGCGCGAAGCGGCGATGGCGCGGGCGCGGCCGACCGACATCGTCGCCATCGCCCGCACCGTCGCCGAGGAGCACGCACCCCGCGCGCTCAAATCCTCGGTCGACCTGCAATTCGACCCCGCCGTCCCCGCGCTCAAGGTCCTGACCATCGGCGATCTCGCCGGCGAGCTGATCGGCAACCTGGTCGACAATGCGATCCACTACACCCCCGCCGGCGGCGTGGTGGCCGTGTCGGTCCAGGCCGAAGCCGACGGCGCGCTGGTCGTGGTCGAGGATAATGGCCCCGGCATCCCGGTCGAGGACCGGCCGCTGGTCTTCACCCGATTCCGCCGGCTCGACCGGGACCAGAGTCATCCCGGCAGCGGCCTCGGCCTCGCGATCGTGCAGGCGCTGGCCGAGGCGATCGGCGCGTCCGTGGCCCTCGCCGACGCCGCGTCGGGCACCGGTCTCAGGGTCGAGATTCGCCTGCCCTTCGATCCAGCCAGAAGCTGATTCCCCGCGGAAATCCGCCCCTTCCCGCCTGACAGAAGCGTGACAGCAACGTGACAGGATCACGGCATAGGCTTTCCCTAACGACGCCCGAACCACGGGCGCGCCTGCCGTCCGGTAGACGGCGCTTAAGGGGACAAGTTCGGACATGCCGTCGCGACTCGAACGATTTCTGAAACAGGCAATGCTTGGCGCTCTGGTGTCGATCGTTCCGATCGCCATCGCTTCACCGGCACAGGCGCAAGCCGAGCTGCAGGATGGGCCCAAGGGCCTCGTCATCACCTACCGCACCACCGCCGCGAAGCGTCCCGCCTTCCGCAATTACCTGACCGGCGCCATGGCGACCAGGCTCCGCGCGATGAAAGCGCAGGGCAGGATCGAAGGCTTCGAAATCTATTACAGCTGGTACCGCCAGCCCGCCGTGTGGGATGCGATGGTCGTCCTCCATTTCCCGACCTATGCCTCGGTCACCGGCTGGAACACGCTGGAGAAGACCGCGCCCGGCGGCCTCGACGCCGCCGGCCTCGCGCTCGCCGAGCCGGTGATGACGTCTTCGGTCGACCTGAGCTGGACGAAGAGCGCCGCGCCGCTCAACAATGGCGAGGTCTTCTATGTCATTCCCTATGAATATCGCGATGCCGGCGAGTATCGCGATTATGTGAAGGCCTATGTCCTGCCGCAGTTCGATGGCTGGATGCGCGAAGGCGCGCTTTCCGGCTATCAGCTCTACATGAACCGCTATTCCGTAGGGGCGCCCTGGGATTCGCTGTTCATCCAGCGCTACCGCGATTTCGCTGCCTTCGGAAAGCGCCAGCAAGTGCTCGACAAGGTCCGCGTGACGCTTCGCGACAATGCCGAATGGCAGGACTGGCACAAGCGCAAGGGCGGCATCCGCACTGAAACGGAGAACAGCATTGCTGAACTTATCGCGCATTGATCGCCGACTTCCCGCGGCCCTTGCGCTTGTCGGCCTCGTCGCGGCGATCCCCGCGCATGCGGCTGAGGCCGACACCCATCAGGCGCGTTTCCGCGCGCTCTATCAGGAGCTGATCGAGACCGACACGTCGCTCTCGAACGGCAGCTGCACCCTCGCCGCCGAGCGGATGAACGCACGGCTCGTCGCGGCGGGGTACGGCGCGAACCAGTTTCGCGTCGTGGTGCCGCCCGAATTCCCGAAGCAGGGCAGCCTCGTCGGCGACGTGACCGGCAGCGACGCTAAGCTGCCCGCCGTGCTGCTGCTCGCGCATATCGACGTGGTCGAAGCGAAGCGCTCCGACTGGAAGCGCGATCCGTTCAAGCTCGTCGAGGAGAATGGCTATTTCTACGCGCGCGGCGCGATCGACGACAAGGCGATGGCCGCCTCCTATGTCGATGCGCTGATCCGCTACAGGGAAGAAGGCTTCAGGCCGCGCCGCGCGATCAAGCTCGCGCTGACCTGCGGCGAGGAGACCGATTCCCATTTCAACGGCGTCTCGTACCTGCTGAAGACCGCGCCGGAGACGCTCAGGGCCGGCTTCGCGATCAACGAAGGCGGCAAGGGCACGCTCGACGACGCCGGCAAGCCGATCTCGTTCGGCGTCCAGACCGGCGAGAAAATCTACCAGGACTTCACCCTGACCACATCGGCACCGGGCGGCCATAGCGCCCGCCCGACCGACGACAATGCCATTGTCCGCCTCGGCGACGCCCTGTCGCGGATCGGCAAGTACAAATTCCCGGTCGACGTGACCGAAGGCAGCAAGAGCTTCTTCCGCAACTCGGCATCGTCCTTCACCGGCCAGACCAGCACGGACATGGTCGCCGTCGCCGCCGGCACCGCCGATGCCGCCGCCTATGCGCGCATCGCGGCCCAGTCGCCTTACTGGAACGCCTTCCTCCGCACGACCTGCATCGCGACCCTGATCGAGGGCGGCCACGCCCCCAACGCCCAGCCGCAAAGCGCCAAGGCCAACGTCAATTGCCGCATCATGCCGGGCGAGAAGATCCCCGACATCCAGCGCCAGCTCATCGAGCAGGTCGCCGACCCCAAGGTCGAACTGAAGCTGGCCGAGGAGCCCGGCCCGCAAAGCCCACCCCCACCGCTCACGCCGGCGATCATGAAGCCGATCGAGAAGATCGCCGCCGAGATCTGGCCCGGCGTGCCCGTCGTGCCGATTCTCAGCACCGGCGCGACCGACGGCCGCTTCCTGATGGCCGCCGGCATCCCGACCTATGGCGTCTCCGCCGTGTTCGTCGACCCCGATGGCAATGGCGTGCACGGCCTTGACGAGCGCGTGCGGGTCACCTCGCTCTATAGCGCGCGTGAATTCCTCTACCGCCTGATCAGGAATTACGGGGCCGCGCGGTGAAGACGCTGCGTCCCCTTCTTCTCAAGCTGCATCGCTGGGTCGGCCTCAGCGTCGGCATACTCCTGCTGATCCAGGGGCTGACCGGCACGATCATCGTGTTCCGCGACAATATCGACCGCGTCATCCATCCAGCGATCGTCGTACCCATCGCGTCGACGCGTATCCCGGTGCAACGGATTGTCGACACCGCCCGCGCCGCGCATCCGGATGAGACGATCACACGCATCGAGCTGTCGCGCTGGGCCGACGGCGCGGCGCTGGTCAAGCTGACCGATCCCGACACCAAGGCCCTGCGCCTGATGTCGGTCGATCCGTTCCGCGGGGTCATCCTGCGCGACGGCGGCCTGCTGACCTGGCCGATGGAGCTGATCTTCCAGATCCACTACACCCTGCTCGCCGGCGATACCGGCGAGACGATCGTCGGCATCGAAGGGCTGGCGCTGCTGTTCATGGCCATCACCGGACCGATTATCTGGTGGCCCGGCCTCAAGCGGATCGGCAACGGTTTCCGCGTGATGTGGCGCGGCAATGTCGACCGGCGCTGGCGCACGATCCACCGCGCCTGGGGTGCGGCGGCCGCCCTGCTGCTGCTCGTCTCGGCTACGACCGGCGTGCTGATGGTGTGGAAGGAAGAAGCCCGGGTCGCGCTGCGCAGCCTCGGCCCGGTCACCGACAAACCGACACCCAAGGTCGCGAAGATTCCCGGCCAGGCCATGGTGCCGATCGACAAGCTCGTCGCCCGCGCCAGGGCCGAATATGGCGAGACGCCACTCCGCCAGGTGCGCTTCTCCAGCGGCGGCCGAGTCATCGCGGTCTTCCTCGATAGCGACCTCACCATCCGCGCCGACGGCTCCAAGCAGATCTACTACAACGCCTATACCGGCGCCGATCTCGGTCACTATGTCGCAGGCGCCCTACCGGCCGGCAGCGAGTTCATCGACTGGCTCTACACCGTCCATACCGGCATGTTCGGCGGGACGCTCACCCAGCTGCTGTTCCTGCTTTCGGGCGCGTCCCTGACCGGCCTGTCCGCCACCGGCCTATGGCTCTGGTATTCGCGCCGCCGGCAGAAGAGCCGCAACCGCGCGGCCCGCACCGCCGCCGTGCCGGTCGCGGAGACCCATTGATGCGCGCCGTCCGCCCTGCCGAGATGCGCGACCTGGACGGGGTCGTCGCGCTGGCGGAAAGCCTTGGCTCAGGCATGACCACCCTGCCCGCCGACCGCATTGTGCTGGCCGAGAAGATCGAGCGCTCGGTCGCCAGCTTCCGCGGCCAGATCGACCGGAACGAGGCGCATTACCTGCTGGTGCTCGACGACGGCGACGGCACGGTGCTCGGCACCTCGGCGCTCTATCCGCATGTCGGCCTGCCTTACGGCTTCTTCTCCTACAAGCGCCTGCGCCTCGTCCAGCGCAGCCAGGCCGTCGATGTCAGCTGCAATGTCGAGATGCTGACGCTCGCCAACGACTATACCGGCACCACCGAAGTCGGCACGCTCGCCATCCACCCGTCGCTGAAGGGCAGCGGCGCCGGCCGGTTGCTCGCCCGCGCCCGCTACATGCTCGTCGCGATCCGCCCCGATCTGTTCGCGCCGTTGCTGATGGGCGAGATGCGCGGCTGGCAGGACGAGAAGGGCGAGAACCCCTTCTGGAACGCCGTCGGCGCGCGCTTCTTCAGCATGGATTTCGCCACCGCCGACCGGCTGAGCGCGACACGCGGCGCCGACTTCATCGCCGAGCTGCTGCCCAAGCACCCGATCTATATCGAGCTACTGCCGGAAGAGGCCCGCGCCGTGATCGGCAAGCCCCACCCCAATTCGATGCCGGCCATGGCCCTGCTGAAAAGCGAAGGCTTCCGCTACGAAGGCTATGTCGACGTGTTCGATGCCGGTCCGCAAATGCATTGCGACCGCGACCAGGTCGCCACCGTCGCCCGCTCGCGCCAGGCGCTGCCCACCGCGCTCTCGCCCAACGCCGCGCCCGCCGCGACGCCGCACCTCGTCTGCAACGAGGATCTGCTCGATTTCCGCGTGATCATGGCCTCGGCCCAGGTCTCCGGCAACGAGATCGCCCTGACCGCCGAAGCAACGCGCTCGGTGGGGGCCGAAGCCGGCGCGACGCTGCGCTGGTCGCCTGGCTCGCTGGATCCGGCGGCATGACGTCAAGCCTCCGCCTCGGCCAGAATCCAGGCGCGGAAACGCGCGAATGCCGGGCGCTCCAGGCGGTCGGCCGGATAGACGAGGTAGTAGGAGCCCTCGCCCTCCAGCGCCTGATCGAACAGGCGGACCAGCGCCCCGCTCTCCAGTTCGGGCTCGATCATGAATTCGGGCAGCAGCGCCGCCCCTGCCCCACCGGCCGCGGCCTGCGCCATCATCAGGAAATGCTCGAACACCGGGCCTTCGGTCTTCGCGCCCTCGTCGATGCCGACGGCCGCGAACCATTGGCGCCACGCCCCGCGCCGCTCGGCCTGGGCGAGCAGCGGCACCTGCAGCAGATCGGCCGGCGTCTCGATGCGCCGCTCGGCGAGCAGGCCCGGCGCGCTCACCACCACGGATTGCTCGCGGAACAGCGGGTCGTGCGCCACGCCGTGCCAGGTCGGCGCGCCGAAATGGATCGCGGCGTCGAAGTCCTCGGCATCGATATCGAACTCGTGCACGCGGGCGGCGACGTTGATCACCAGCTCGGGCATGTCGCGCGTCAGCCGGCCGAGGCGGGGCGCCAGCCAGCGCATGCCGAAGCTCGGCAAGGTCGCGATGCTCAGCGCATTCTCGTCGGGCCGCGCGATCACGCGGGCCGTCGCCACACGGATCGCCGCCAATGCCGGGGCGATCTGCTCGGCATAGGCGCGACCGGCCGGATTGAGCGTCACGCTGCGCCCGACCCGGTCGAACAACTCGGTCTGCAGCCAGTCCTCCAGCACGGCGATCTGCCGGCTGATCGCGCTCTGCGTCAGCCCGACCTCGTCCGCCGCGCGGGAGAAGCTCTCATGACGCGCCGCCGCCAGGAAACTCTGCAGCGCACCGATCGGCGGCAGCAACCGGCGGGACCGCTCATCCATACCATTTTCGCATCACGGGAACCCCAGCCTGCGGGGGGCAGGCATCAATAAACGATGAGGATTCCGAACACATAAAACAAGACGGTTCGGAATCGCGCAAAGCATAAAGGGAGATAGAAAATGTCGACGATCAGACTGAGAAACATGCTTTTGGGCACTGCGGCCGCGATCGGCGCCATGGCGGCTCTGCCCGGAGTGGCAGTAGCCCAGACCGCACCTGCCAGCCAGCCGGCACAGTCCGACGACGCGGCACAGCTTGAGGACATTGTCGTCACCGCGGACAAGACCGGTACCGAGTCGGTGCAGGTCGGCAGCTTCCGCGGGGCGAAGCAACTCGATACTCCGCTCGCGATCAGCGTTATCCCGCGGGCGTTGCTCGACACGCAGCAGGCGGCAACGACCGCTGACGTACTGAAGAACACGCCGGGTGTCACCCTCTCCCAGACCTCGCCGACGGTTTACAGCAACGTCGCGATCCGCGGCATCCTGACCGAGAACCGCACCAACTACCGCCTCGACGGCGTTCTGCCGGTCATCAACCTCATCGACATGGGCCTTGAGGACAAGGAGCGTATCGAAGCGCTGAAGGGCGCCTCGGCAATCTATTACGGCTTCTCGCCACCGTCAGGCATCATCAACATGGTGATGAAGCGCGCGACGTCCGATCCGTTGCTCGCGGTGAAGGTGTTCGGCAACACCTTCGGCCGTGTCGGCGCGCATGTCGATTTCGGCGGCACCCAGGGTATCTTCGGCTATCGTATCAATGCGGTCTATGACGAGCCCAATTCCGGCATCGACAACACCGCCGGCCGCCGCACCCTGCTCGGTGGCGCCTTCGACATCAAGCCGACCGGCAATCTGACGATCCAGATCGACGGCGAGCACATGTTCAAGAAAGTCAACGAGCCCGGCATCTGGCGCCTCAATCCGCCAACCCAGGCCGCGCCCGGCAATCGGGCCGGGCTGCTTCCGACCGAGAAGAATCCGCGTCCGACTATCCCCCTGCCGCCGCTGCTCGATCCAAGCACCAATTTCGGTCCGGACTGGGCTTCGAACCGCGCCGAGGAAACCAACTTCCTCGCGAAGGTGATCTGGAAGTTCGCACCGGCATGGGAACTCAATGTCAGCGGCGGTTTCTCCCACCTTCAGCGTGACCGTCACTTCAACAATCTCGACTGGACTCAGCAGAACACTAACCCGGCGCGCGGCACGGTCGGCGAATATATAATGACGCAAATACAGGCCCAGATCGGCGCCAAGGTCGCGAACGAGAACTACCGCGCCGAGCTGGCCGGCACTTTTGACACCGGCCCGATCCGCCACGAACTGCTCATTGGCGCGACAGCGCTATACCGCAAGAACTTCGCCGCACCGAACGTCGCGATCACCTGCCTGTACAGCACCGTCGCCGGGAGCATCGGCGAACCGCGTGGCGCTTTCCTCGCGGTAACCGGAGCACAGGTGCCAACCGGGACCGTGTCGGCACCTTGCACGCAAAACCCGTTCAATCCGCACGCCATCCCGAAGCCTGCGAGTGACCCCGCGCCGACCACCACCGCGATAGCCCAATTTCACGACGTGGGTTTCTACGCATTTGATCGGATCAAATTCACCGACTGGCTCAGCGTGATCGCCGGCATTCGGTACACAGACTATCACCAGTACACCGACGTCCTGACCAAGACCGGCTTCTACAAGGCCAAGCCGATCTCGCTGTCAGGCGGCATCATCTTCAAGCCGATCCAAAGCATCAGCCTCTATGGTACCTATCTCGAAGGCCTTGAGGCGACATCGAGCGGTGGCACGCTGGCGACCAACCCCGACGAAGCGTTTCCGCCGAGCAAGTCGACCCAGTACGAAGCCGGCTTCAAATGGGAGATCAAGCGGGGCCTGTTGTTCCAGTCAGCATGGTTCCGGATCGAACGCGATCTCTATGCGCTCGACGCCGCCAGCCATTACGGCCTGCAGGGCCGTTCGCGCTATCAGGGCGTCGAGATCAGCCTGAACGGCAACATCACGCCCGAATGGTCGCTCTATTCGAGCGCGCTGTTCCTAGACGCGAAGGCGCATGGCGGCACGCCTACGATCCGATCCTCGATCGTGTCCCCGGACGGTTCCAACTACATTACCCCAACGCTCGACGGGAACCGGATCGAGAACACCGCCCGTCACACCTTCAACGCGTCGACCAGCTATGATTTCGACCGCTTCATTCCGGGCTTCAGCCTGAACGGCGGCGTGTTCTACACCGGCAACCAGGCGATCAATAACCAGAACCAGAACTTCATCCCGGCCGTCACCACCTTCGATCTCGGTGCCGCGCTCCGGGTCGAGATCGCCGAGCGGCCGATCGTCTTCCGCGTCAACGCGGAGAACCTGACCAACAAATGGTACTTCATCTCGACCGGTTCCAACGTGATCGCCCAAGCGCCGCCACGGACCATCAAGCTCTCGGCCGAGGTCAAGTTCTAGACCTCACGCCGGTTCGGGGCGGCGCATCGATGGATGCGCCGCCCCTTTTTCCCATCGATCGACCTCGGTCGCCCCTGTCCGCCGCTCGACCGGGCCTGGGCGCCACCGACCGGCATGACAGCAAGACGACAGCAAGCCAGTGCTTTCTGCATTCCCATAATCGAGGGGGTGGAATGCTTGCGATGACCTTCCTGCGCATCAAGCCGCTAGCCGCCTGTCTGACCGTCGCCCTGTCGGTGCCTGCCGCCGCACAGGACCGGGACGACGCACCGTCGCGTTACCTGCCCACCCCCGCGGTCGAATATCCCGGCGGGGTGCGCGGCCTGCGCGACGTCACCTTTGCCGAGCTGTCCGGCTTCCGCCCGCTGATGCTCGACCTCTACCTTCCACCCGAAGGCGGCGCGCCGAAGCCCGTGATCGTCTTCGTCCATGGCGGCGGCTGGCTTCACCGCACCGCGCGCGACGGCGGCACTTTCCGCGATTTCCCCGCCGTCCTCGCCGCCTATGCGGCGCGCGGCTATGTCGTCGCCAGCGTCAATTACCGCTTCAGCGGCGAGGCGCGCTTCCCCGGCCCGGTGCAGGATGTCGAAATGGCGATCCAGTGGCTCCGCAGCCGCGCCGCGACCTACGATATCGACACTAGCCGCTTCATCGCCTGGGGTTCCTCGGCGGGCAGCCAGATCGCCACGCTGATCGGCACCGGCTGCAGCGACCCCAGGATCGCGCCACCGGCGGGCAAGGCACCCCAGCCCTCGCCTTGCGTGCAGGGCGTGATCGACTGGTACGGCATCATCGATCTGGATTCGCACGCCGCCGATCTCGGCAAGGACGACGCGTCCGGGGTCAACAGGCAGGTCGACGCCTATCTCGGCTGCCCGGTGCATGGCTGCCCGGCCGGTCTCGCCCGATCGGCCAGCCCGCTCGCCTATATCGACCCGCGCGATCCGCCTTTCCTGATCCAGCACGGCCTGGCCGACGACACCGTGTCGCCGAAACAGGCGCAGCGCCTCCATGACGCGCTCCGCGCCGCCGGCGTGCCGAGCGAACTCGTGCTCTATCCCAATGTCTCGCACGGCTTCGCCAAGGTTCCAGGCGGCGGCCCCGATGATGCGGTCAATCGTCAGGCGCTCGACAAGGTCACCGCCTGGCTCGACCGCTATTTCCCGGTCGCGAAACCCGCGGCCCGGTGAGAGGCGCGCTGGCCCTGATCCTTGCGGCGATGGTCGTGCTGCCGGCGGCGGCGCGGCCGGCGCCCTGCACTCTGCAGCGCTTCGCCGCCGAGCAAGGCGACCTGGCCTATCGAAGCTGCGGCAAGGGCCCGGTCACCGTCATCCTTCCCGGCGGACCCGGGCTGGATGCCGCGTATATGCTCGACGTCGCGCACGACGTGGCGGCAACCGGCCGCCGTGCGATCCTGTTCGAACAGCGCGGCACCGGCGCCTCCCGCGCGGCGCGCGGCGATGGCGGCCGCCTCACCGTCGCCGGCAGCATCGCCGATGTCGAGGCGCTCCGCCGCACGCTCGGATCGGAACGGGTCACCCTGATCGGCCATTCCTTCGGCGGCGGCATCGCCCAGGCCTATGCCGCCGCCTATCCCGATCACGTCGCCCGGCTGATCCTGATGACTTCGATCGGCCCCGATATGCGACCACCGGCAACGCCGCTGGATAGCTGGCGCACCCGTCTCAGCCCCGGGGAGTTGGCGCGCTATGACGCGGCGCGCTCCAGGGGCGATCGTCTGGCCGCGATGAAAATCAAATTCCTCGGCAGCTTCTATCACCGCGACAAAGGCATCGCCTTCCTCGCGACGCTACCGGATTCCGCAATCCATCAGGACGTCGCGCCGCTCTCCGACGATTATGCCCGCCATTATGACGTGCGCGGGCCGGCGGGCCACGCCATCTTCCCGGTCGTCATCCTGGCCGGCGAGGTGGACTGGATCCGCGGCTATGAGGCCAGCCTGCGCGAGACCTGGCCAAAGGCGACAACCCTGGTGATCCCGCACGCCGGTCATTTCCCCTGGGCCGATGCCCCGGCGGCAACCCGGCGTGCGCTACGCAAGGCGCTCGCCACATGATGGCGCGAATTCATTCCAAACCGTCATCAATTGCTGACGAACTATCGCCGGTTCAGCGCAGGAAGCTGAGGTTTCGCGCACCCATATTCGCTATGGATCGATGCATCCCCAGCATCTGGAGCGAATGATGACCAGCCAACTCCTCAACGTCTATAACCGCGCGCCCGTCACCTTCACGCATGGCGAGGGGAGCTGGCTGATCGCCGAGAATGGCGATCGCTATCTCGATTGTGTCGGCGGTATCGCGACCGACGCGCTCGGCCATTGCCACCCCAAACTCGTCGCCGCGCTGACCGAGCAGGCCGGCAAGCTCTGGCACATCTCGAACATGTTCAGAATCCCCGGCCAGGAGGCGCTGGCCGAGCGGCTGACCAGGGCGAGCTTCGCCGATCTCGCCTTCTTCGCCAATTCGGGCACCGAGGCGATCGAGGCGTCACTGAAGATGGCGCGCCGCTATCACAGCGCGCGCGGCGACGCCGACCGCAACGTCGTCATCGGCTTCAAGGGCTCGTTCCACGGCCGCACCTATGCCGCGATCAACGCATCGGGGAATGCCGGCTATCTCGACGGCTTCGGCCCGGCCCTTCCCGGCTATCTCCAGCTCGGTCTCGACGACTGGCAGGCGATCGCCGCCGCCATCGCCGCGCCGACCACGGCCGCGGTGATCATCGAGCCGGTCCAGGGCGAAGGTGGCGCGCGCGCGATCCCCGAGGAACTTCTGCGCAACCTGCGCCAGGCCTGCAGCGCCAATGGCGTGCTGCTCATCTATGACGAGGTGCAGAGCGGCATGGGCCGCACCGGCCGGCTGTTCGCGCATCAATGGTTCAAGGGCGTCGAGCCCGACATCATGGCCATCGCCAAGGCGCTGGGCGGGGGCTTCCCAGTCGGCGCCTGCCTCGCCACCCGAGAAGCGGCGAGCGGCATGGTCCCCGGCGTGCACGGCACCACCTTCGGCGGCAACCCGCTGGCGATGGCGGTGGCGATCGCTGCCTTCGACGAGATCGCCACGCCCGACATGCTCGACCATGTCCGCGAGATCAGCGTGCATCTGCGCGACGGACTCGCCCGCCTCACCGCGCGTTATCCCGAGACGATCGCCGAGGTCCGCGGCAAGGGCCTGCTCGTCGGCGTGAAGATGGTGGTCGAAAATCGCGCCTTCATGGCCGCTGCGCGCGACCGGCTGCTGCTGGTCGCCGGTGGCGGTGAAAACTGCATCAGGCTACTACCGGCGCTCAACCTGTCGCACGCGGAAGCGGACATTGCGCTCGAGCGCATGGACGAGACCTGCAACGCGATGCTGAGCGAAATGGCGGCCTGACATGAGCAACCTGTTCCACTCCCACGATCCCGCCACCGGCGAGGTGGTATGGTCCGGACCCGAAGCAACGGCGGAAGATTGCGCCGCCGCGGTCGCCACGGCACGCGGCGCCTTCGACACCTGGTCGGCAACCACGGAGGAAGAACGCATCGCCTTCGTCCATCGCTACCGCGACGCGCTGAAGGAAGATGCCGAGGCCATCGCCACGGCCATCTCGCGCGAGACCGGCAAGCCCTTCTGGGAGACGAAGACCGAGCTCGCCTCGATGGTCGGCAAGGTGGACCTGTCGATCGCCGCGCACGCCGAACGCACCGGCAGCCGCGAGCAGGAGGCGCCGTTCGGCCGCGCCGTGCTGCGCCATCGCCCGCACGGCGTGATGGTCGTGCTCGGCCCGTATAATTTCCCGGGCCATCTGCCCAACGGCCACATCGTCCCCGCTTTGCTCGCGGGCAACACGATCCTGTTCAAGCCGTCCGAGGAAACGCCCCTGGTCGGCGAGTTGATCGGCGCCGCGATGCGCAAGGCAGGCCTGCCCGAAGGCGTGTTCACCGTCGTCCAGGGCGGCCGCGACACCGGCGCGGCGTTGCTCGCCGAGGATATCGACGGCCTGTTGTTCACAGGCTCGGCCGGCGCCGGCGCGCATTTCACGCGCATCTTCGCCGAACGCCCCAAGGTGATCCTCGCGCTCGAACTGGGCGGCAACAACCCGTTGATCGCCTGGGACGGCGATCCGCACGCGATCGCCTCGATCGTGGTCGGCTCGGCCTTCATCACCACCGGCCAGCGCTGCTCCTGCGCGCGCCGCCTGATCGTGCCCGAAGGCGCGAAGGGCGAAGCGATCGTCGCCGCGGTCGCCGCCCTGTCCGATCGGATCACCATCGGCGCGTGGAACGACACGCCGGAACCCTTTATGGGCCCGCTGATCTCCCCCGCCGCCGCGGCACGCGTGTCGCTCCAGGCCGAGGAGCTGATGAAGCTCGGCGCCCAGGCGATCCGCCCGTTCGAGGGGCGCCCCGGCCCCTCGACCGCCTTCGTCGGCCCGACCATCCTCGACGTGACCGGCCTCGACGTGCCCGACCAGGAGATTTTCGGGCCCGTGCTCCAGGTGACTCGCGTCGCCGATTTCGACGCCGCGATCGCCGCCGCCAACAACACGCGCTTCGGCCTGTCGGCCGGGCTGATCAGCGACGATGACGCGCTGTGGGGCCAGTTCCAGCGCCGCATCCGCGCCGGCGTGGTCAACCGCAACCGCCCGACCACGGGCGCTGCCGGGTCGATGCCGTTCGGCGGCCTCGGCGCCTCGGGCAATCACCGCCCCAGCGCTTATTATGCCGCGGATTATTGCGCCTATCCTGTCGCCAGCTTCGAGGCCGACCGGGTCGCCGACCAGGTTCACGACCTGCGGGGTATCCGCGCCTGATGAGGATTGCCGCCACGCTTCTTGTGGCGGCGGCCTTTTGCCTCGCATCCCCGGCCCGTGCCGAGGAAGAGCGCGCGCCCGTGGAACTCGGCGCGACCTATGTGACGGACATATTGTCGGCGGTCGACGGCGGCATCAGGCGTGGCACCGTCTGGCTCGGCCGGGGCGATGTGACCGCTTCGATCGACGGCAAGGTCTTCGGCATCGACGGTGCCGAGCTGTTTATCGACGTGATGGGGGTCAACCCGCCCGATTTTTCCGGCCGCTATGTCGGTGACGCCCAGACCGTCAGCAACGTCCAGGCGAACAGCGCGATCCGGCCCTACGAGGCGTGGCTCGCCGTCCCGCTCGGCAAGAGGTTCACGGTCAAGGCGGGCCTGATCGACCTCAACACCGAATTCGACGTGCAGGATGTCGGCCGCAATTTCCTCAACAGCTCCTTCGGCATCGGCCCCGATTTCTCGCAGACGGGCGTCAACGGCCCCTCGATCTTCCCCGCCCCGGCCACCGCGGCGCTGCTCCGTTACGAGGATGACGACTGGGTCGCGCGTGTCGGCATATTCGATGCGGTCGCCGGCAGCCTCGCCAACCCGCGCCGCACCGTGTTCCGCATCCCCGGCGAACGCGGCGCGCTGCTGGTCGGCGAGGTCGAGCGCCAGCTCCCCGGCGAGGGCGAGATCCAGCTCGGCCTGTGGCACTATACCACCCGCTTCGACCCGATCGACCCCGCCGCCACCGGCAGGGCGACGAGCCAGGGCGGCTACGCGCTGGTCGAAGGCACCCTCGCCAGACGCGGCAAGGACGCCCTGCTCGGCTGGGCGCGTATCGGCGTGGCGAGCGACCGGACCAACCCGATCGGCCTGTATCTCGGCGGCGGTGCTGCGTGGCGCACCGACAAGCACGAGATCGGCCTGGCGGTGGCGCACGCCCGTCTCGGCGAACCCGGCCGCCGCGCGACCCTGGCGGCCGAAGGCGCCGCCGACCGCGCCGAGACGGTGATCGAGCTTACCTATGCCCGGCCGGTGGCCGCCTGGCTCACCGTCCAGCCCGACCTGCAATATGTGATCAACCCCGGCTGGGTTCCGTCGCGCGACGATGCACTCGTTGCCGGCGTGCGCTTCAGCTTCGCTTTGTCGATAGACTGAATCCCGCGCCGATCGGGATGCCATGCTCCACCTGGGGCGGTCCGGCGAAATATCCGCCGACCAGCCGCCGCCATTCGGCGAAATCCTCGGTCTCGCGAAATGCCAGATGCGCGTCGACTGCCTCCCAGTCGACGATCAGCCAGTAACGCCCCGCCACCTCGTGCGAGCGCTGCAAACGCATCGCGTGGCACCCCGCCGCCCGCTGGAACAACGGCACCGCGGCGGCCGCACCGGCTTCGAACGCTGCCTCCTCGCCCGACGCCACGTCGAGACGCGCGATTTCCTGAATCATCGGCCGGGATGCTCCTCGTCGATCCGCGTGGTCACGCCCGTCGCGACGATCGTCCGCGTCGCATCGATCGAGGCATAAGTCCACAGGATCGACATCGGCTCGCTGTCGGAGATGTTGCGGAAGAAATGCGGCACTTCCGCCGGAATCCAGGTCGTGTCGCGCGGTTCGAGATCGGTCTCGACCCCGTCGATATGAGCGCGGGCGCGGCCCGACAGCACCACCACGCTCTCCTCGCAATTATGCGTGTGGAGCGGCACCGCGGCACCGGGATCGAGCGTGGTGATGCCGTTGAGCATCGACCGCGATCCGACACCGTAAGTGACCAAAGGGATCGTCCGGATGCCGCCACCCCGGTCCTTCACCGGCAGGTCGGCGGGGTGCAGGATCACGCCCTTCATGCCGCGGCCTTTGCGGGTGCCGGGTCGATACGCACGGTCTTCATGTTGGTGAACTCCCTCAACCCATGCTCGCCGAGCTCGCGGCCATAGCCCGATTGTTTGATCCCGCCGAACGGCACGCGCGGGTCGGACGCGACGACGGCGTTGACGAAAACCGCCCCCGCATCGATCCGCCGCACCAGCCCGCATGCCCGGTCGAGATCGGCGGTCCATACCGACGCGCCCAGCCCGAAGGCGGTGCGATTGGCCAGCTCGACTGCCTCGTCGGCATTGGCCGCGCGGACGATGGCGGCGGCCGGCCCGAACGTCTCCTCATCGAACGCCGCCATCCCGGGCGTCACCTCGCCGAGCAAGGTCGGCGGATAGAAGAAACCCGGTCCGTTCGGCATCGCCCCACCAGTCAGCAGCCGCGCGCCACCGGCGACGCTTCGCTGCACCTGATCGTCGATCGCCGCGCGCAGATTGGCGCGCGCGAGCGGCCCGAGCGTCGTCGCCCGATCCGTCGGATCGCCACTCTTCAGCCGCGTCGCATGATCGATGAACCGCTCGACGAACCCGTCCATCGCGACTGCTTCGACGATGAAGCGCTTGGCGTTGACGCAGCTCTGCCCGGCATTGGTGAAGCGCGCGGTGACCGCCATGCGTGCCGCATGGTCGAGATCGGCATCGGCCAGCACGATGAACGGATCGGATCCGCCCAGCTCGAGCACCTGGCGCTTGAGCGCCCGCCCCGCCTGCCCCGCCACGATCATGCCGACCTGAGTCGATCCGGTCAGCGTCACGCCCGCAATACGCGGATCGGCGATCACGGCTTCGACCTTGTCGGGCTCGACCACCAGCAGCCCGAACAGCCCGGCCGGCGCCCCCGCCCCGGCAAGCACGTCTCCGATCGCCCCGGCGCAGCCGGTGACATTGGCGGCATGCTTGAGCACCACGCCGTTCCCCGCCATCAGCGCGGGTGCGACGAAGCGGAACACCTGCCACAACGGATAATTCCACGGCATGATCGCCAGCACGACACCCAGTGGATCGAACATCAGCTCGGTATTGGCGACGCCAGGCACCGGCACATCGGCGATCATCGCCGGGCCGGCCTCAGCGTAGAAATCGCAGTTGGACGCGCATTTCTCGACTTCGCCCTCGGCCTCGCCGATCGGCTTGCCCATCTCCTGCGTGATCAGCGCGGCAAGCGCCGGCTTGCGCGCGCGGAGCGTCGCGGCGATCGAGCGCAGCAGCGCCACCCGCTCGCCGACCGGCGAGATCCGCCAGGCGCGCTGCGCCCGTGCCGCCGCTTCCAGCATCGCATCGACCTCGGCCGGACTCTGCACCTCGAACCGCGCGACCTCGGCGCCCGTGGCCGGATTGATCGAGACGATCATGCGCTCAGCTCCGCGATCACCGCATCGGCGAAGGCCTGAGTCCCGAGCGGCCCGCCGACATCGCGCGTCCGCCGCGCCGGATCGGCCAGCACTGCCTCGACCGCTGCCTCGATCCGCCGCCCGCATTCGGCCAGCGCCTGGTCCCCGGTCCGCCGCGCCTGCCAGTCGAGCAGCATCGCCGCCGACAGGATCAGCGAGGTCGGATTGGCCACGCCCTGCCCCTGAATATCGGGCGCCGACCCATGCTGCGCCTGCGCCACGCAGATCTCGTCGCCCTGGTTGATCGACCCGCCCAGCCCCAGGCTGCCGCTCAGCTCGGACGCTTCGTCGGACAAGATGTCGCCGAACATGTTGGTCGTGACGATCACGTCGAACCGCTCCGGGCTGCGCACCAGCAGCGCAGCGGCGGCATCGACGATCACTTCGTCGAGCGTCACCTCGGGGAAGTCGGCCGCGACCTTGCGCACTTCGCGCAGGAACAGCCCGTCAGTCAGCTTCAGCACATTGGCCTTGTGCACCGCCGTCACCCGCCGGCTCCGCCCCATCGCCAGGGTGAAGGCCGACCGCGCGACCCGCGCGCACGCCAGCGCCGTGATCTTGCGGATCGAAAAGGCGCTGTTCTCGTCGGGCATGAACTCGCCCGGCCCCATGAACATGCTGCGATCGGCATAGAAACCCTCGGTATTCTCGCGCACGATCACCAGGTCCATCGGCTTGCGCAGGATGCTGAGCCCCGCGCGCGACCGGCACGGCCGGATATTAGCGTAAAGCGCGAACCCGGTACGCAGCGCCGCCGAGGGATTGGGCATGCCCTTGGGATAATCATAATGCGACACCGGGCCGAGGATCACCCCGTCCGCCTCGGGAATCGCGGCCATCACCGCATCGGGCAGGGTCGTGCCCTGCTCGGCCAGGCTCTTCAGCCCGATATCCATCTCGCTGATATCGAAGCTCACCCCGGTCGCCGTCGCCGCGGCATGCAGCACGGCAAGCGTCGCCGCGGAGATTTCGGGGCCGATCCCGTCGCCGGGCAGAACGAGCAGACGCATCATATTTTCCTGGAAGAGGATGGGGCGGGCGCAAAGAGCATGCAGGTCGGGCTGCCCGTGGTCATGACCGGCACCGGCGTGGCGAGCTTGCCCGCGCGGTCGAACGCGAGGCGCACGATCGAGTCGCTCTCCTCATTGGCGACGAACAGCGCGCGGCCATCAGGCGCGACCGCAAAGAAGCGCGGCGTCTTCCCGCCGCAGGCCTGCCATGTGCCGCCGCCGAGCCGCCCGCTCTTCGCGTCGACCGCGAAGGACACGATCGAGTCGCTGCCACGATTGGACGCGAAGACAAAAGCGCCGTCGGGCGAGATCGCGATCTCCGACCCGCGGCTGTTGCCGGTGAAAGTGTCGGGCAAGGCCGAGAGAATCTGGAACGGCACCAGAGATCCCGCCGCCGCATCGACCCGCGCCGCGATCACCGTCGAATCCAGCTCGTCGATCACATAGGCAAAGGGCAGGCGCGGATGGAAGACCAGGTGCCGCGGCCCCGCCCCTTCGCGCGCCACGAGCGGCGGCGCTGCCTGGCGGAGCTTGCCCGACGCATCGAGCCGGAAGCTGTGCACCCGGTCGAGTCCCTTGTCCGGCACCGCAATCAGCCCGCCCGCAGGATCGAAGCAGATCTGATGCGGCTTGGCGAAGGGCTGCTCCACCCGGTGCGGGCCGACCGCGCCCTTCAACGGCACCAGATCGCTCACCGCGCCGATCCGGCCATCCTCACCGATCGGCAGCACCGCGACGTTCGACACGTAATCGCCGGCGGTCAGGTGATTGGCGACGATCAGGAACCGGTTCGACGGGTCGACCGCCAGATGCACCGGGTTGCGCCCCTGGCACGATTGCCTGCCGAGGAAGCTCAGCGTGCCATCCGCCGGATCGATCGCGAAGGAGCTGACCTCGGTGCCATCGCCATGCACCGTGAACAGGAACCGCCGGTGATGACCGAAAGCGAGAAAGGCCGGGTTGGCGATCCCGTCCAGCGCCTGGACCTGGCGCCACTTCCCGTCATGGCCGATCCGCGCGACGGTGATACCATTGCCGCGCGCATTGCGCTCCCGCGTGGTGCGGCAACCGATATAGGCCAGATGTTCCGCCGGATCGTTCATGGCACTCCCCTTCGCGGCCAACAGGCGGTTCCCGCCGAACGCCGCCACGCCCAGCATCGCGGCGCCGATCAGGGTGCGGCGCGCGATCGGCGTGGCAGCATGCGATGCCGATGCTATAGGCCGTTCCATGCCGTCGCTCGTCACAGCCGCTCCCGTCAGACTTGCCGTCCCTGAGACGGCCATTTGCATTTTGGAAATGCAAAAGTCTATAGAGAAATCGTCATGAGGGCTGAATGAGCGAAAGGCTTGCGGACCGCGTCGCGCGGCAGATCGTCGACCACATCCGC
Source organism: Sphingomonas sp. GW821-FHT10F11 (assembly GCF_058809095.1). Classification (NCBI taxonomy): domain Bacteria; kingdom Pseudomonadati; phylum Pseudomonadota; class Alphaproteobacteria; order Sphingomonadales; family Sphingomonadaceae; genus Sphingomonas; species Sphingomonas sp. GW821-FHT10F11. Next base: position 87,643 of record NZ_JBXASH010000003.1, on the reverse strand, counting down.
GCGCGCGCGTTGCCCGAGGGCACGCATCTCGTCGCACAGGAGCTGGCCGATCTGCTCAAGGTCTCGCGCGCGCCGGTCACCGCCGCGCTCCGCACGCTGGAGCAGGCCGGCGCGGTGCGATCGGTCCCGAACCGCGGCTTCTTCGTCGGCGACTCGGTCGACGAGGCGCCCTTGCCCGAAACCGAGGGCGACGAGGACAGCCTGTACAATGCGATCGTCGACCAGCGGCTCGACGAGACCCTGGCCGACAAGGTCAGCGAGAATGAGCTGATGCGCCATTTCGGCGTGACCCGCGCCCGGCTGCAGCGAACCCTCGGCCAGATCGCCGAGGAAGGCTGGGTCGAGCGGCTCCCGGGTCATGGCTGGCAATTCAGCACCACCTTGCACACCGCCGAATCCTACGAGCAGGCCTATCGATTCCGCAGCATGATCGAGAGCCAGGCGCTGCTCCAGCCCGGCTATACGGTCGTCCCCGAAGAGCTTGCCCGCCTGCGCCAGGAGCAACAGGGCCTGCTCGACGGCACGATCGAGGAACTGTCCCGCGCGCGCCTGTTCGAGCTCAATTCGGGCTTCCACGAGACCGTCGTCGGCTGGTCGGGCAACCCGTTCTTCTTCGATTCGCTGCGCCGGGTGAATCGCCTGCGCCGCCTGATCGAGTTTCGCGTCACCGCGGACCGCAGCCGGCTCGACCAGCAATGCCGCGAGCATCTGGCACTGCTCGACCTGCTCGAACGCGGCGACATCCTGCTCGCCGCCGACTTCCTCCGCGCGCATATCGGCCATGCCCTCACGGTAAAGGAACGCGCGGTCCAGCGGCTGACGGAGTAGAGGGGCGGCCGGCCCACCACTACCGTCACCCCAAACGGCCCTTCCCCGGCGAAGGCCGGGGTCCAGTTGGAAAGGTCAATGTAACGACACGCAGCGCTCACCAGAATCGTCCCCCAACTGGACCCCGGCCTTCGCCGGGGAAGCGCGTTGGGTTGGACGCGATGCCACAATGACCCTCGCGCACAATTGCACTTTGCATTCACATAATGTACCACCTCCCCACAAGCCGAGGGGAGCCCGATGCAATCTGCCGCAGCAAGCGATCACGAGAGGATGGAGCGCACCGTCCCGCGCAAGGTGTTCTGGCGCATCATCCCCTTCTGCTTCGCGCTCTACATCATCTCCTATATCGACCGCGCGAACATCGGCTATGCCGCGCTCCAGATGAATGCCGAGCTGGCGCTGTCCAGCCAGGCCTTCGGCTTCGCCGCCGGCATCTTCTTCATCGGCTATTTCCTGTTCGAGGTGCCGAGCAACGTCGCCCTGCTCAAGTTCGGTCCGCGCAAATGGATCGCGCGCATCCTGCTCAGCTGGGGCGTCGTCTCGATGCTCACCGCGTTCGTGCAGACCGCGGCGCAGCTCTATGTCCTGCGCTTCCTGCTCGGCGTGGCGGAGGCCGGCTTCTTCCCCGGCATCATCCTCTATCTGACGCTATGGTTCCGCACCAAGGAGCAGGCGACGGTGATCGCGCTGTTCACCGCGGCGATCCCGGTCTCCTACATCCTGGGCGGGCCGATGAGCACGCTGATCATGGAGAATGTCAGCGGCTTCGGCCTCAGCGGGTGGCGCTGGATGATGCTGATCGAGGGCGTGCCCGCCCTGCTCGGCGGCATCGCGACCTATTGGCTGCTGACCGACCGTCCCGACCAGGCAACATGGCTGTCCGAGCCCGAGCGGACCTGGCTTGCGAGCGAGATGGCGACCGAGCACGCCCCCGCCGCCAACCGCCGCACGCTCGGCACCTTGGCGGCGATCACGCATCCCAAGGTGCTGTACCTCGGAATCATCTATTTCGCCTATCAGTGCGGCAGCCTCGGTATCGGCTATTGGCTGCCCCAGATCGTCAAGGGCCTGTCGACCGAAGCATCGACCTTCGAGGTCGGGCTGATCTCGACCCTGCCCTATATCGTCGCGACCATCGGCATGGTCGTCTGGTCGCGCCATTCGGACAAACAGGGCGAGCGCTATCTGCACACGGCCTTGCCCCTGCTCGCCGCAACGCTCGCGCTCGGCGCGATCGGCCTCGCCGCGAACACCTTTGTCGCCGTCGCGCTGATCAGCGTCGCGCTGACCGGACTCTACGCATTCAAGGCGCCCTTCTGGGCACTGCCCGGCCTGTTCCTGTCGCGCAACACCGCCGCCATCGCGATCGCCGCGATCAACTCGGTCGGCAATCTCGGCGGTTTCGCCGGGCCGTACATGATCGGGCTGGTCAAGGATGCGACCGGCAGCGCCATTGCCGGCCTCATCTTCCTCGCCGGCCTGATCTTCGTCGCTTTCATGATGGTGTGGCTCGCATGGCTGAGCTCCGACGCAAGGACCGAAGAAGCGTGACGACCGATATCGCGGAGTCGCCGCTCCGCACCCTGGACCTGCCCGCGGCGATCGGCCCTGCCCTGGCGCGCCTGCCCTGGGTCCACCGGATCCTGATCGAGAATCTGCTCCGCTGCAGCGCCGGCGACCGGGTCGCGATGGCGACGCTCGCCCAGTGGCTGCGCGACGGCCGCAGCGAGGCGGAGATTCCCTTCTACCCCTCGCGCATCATGATGCACGACACCACCTGCGTGCCGGCTTTGGTCGATCTCGCCGCCGCGCGCGACGGCGTCGCCGCGGCCGGCGGCGATCCGCGCGCGCTCGATCCGGTGATCCGGGTCGACGTCTCGACCGACCATTCGATCGCGGTCGACCATTTCGGCACGCCCGATGCGATGCGCCTGAACCTCGCGCGCGAGGCCGGCCGCAATGCCGAGCGTTTCCGCCTGATGAAATGGGCGAGCCAGGCCATGACGAACCTGACCGTCCACCCGCCCGGCACCGGCATCATGCACACGCTCAATCTGGAACGGCTGGCGACGGTCGTGTCGGTCGAGCAGCGCGACAGCGAGCGCTGGCTGATCCCCGACACGCTGATCGGCACCGACAGCCATACCCCGATGGCCAACGGCATCGGCGTGCTTGCCTGGGGTGTCGGCGGGCTCGAGGCGGAGGCAGCGATGCTGGGCGCGCCGGTGATGCTGCGTGTGCCCGGCGTGGTCGGGGTGCGGCTGACCGGCACCTTGCGCGAAGGCGTGTTCGCGACCGATCTCGCGCTCGCGGTCACGCACCGTCTCCGCCAGGTCGATCTCGCCAGCCGCTTCGTCGAATTCTTCGGCCCCGGCGTCGGCACGCTCTCCGCCGGCGAGCGTGCCGTGGTCGCCAACATGGCGCCCGAATATGGCGCGACGACCGGCTATTTCCCGATCGACATCCGCACCATCGAGTATCTCGTCGCCACCGGCCGCAGTCCCGAAGCGACCGAGCGAGTCCGCCTTTATGCCCGGTCGCAGGGCCTGTGGTTCGATCCCCACGCCACGCCCGATTACGACCTGGTCGTCGAGATCGATCTGGACGCGATCCGGCCCTCGGTCGCCGGCCCGTCGCGCCCGCAGGACCTGCTCGCGCTGGAGGACATCGCCGCCAAGGTCCCGCCCTCGATCGGCGCGCCCGATCCGGTCATTCCCCACGGCGCGGTCGCCATCGCCGCGATCACCAGCTGCACCAACACCAGCGATCCGCGCCTGCTGATCGCCGCCGGGCTGCTCGCGCAAAAGGCGCACCGCGCCGGCCTGTCGGCCAAGCCCTGGGTCAAGACCTCGCTCGCCCCGGGATCGCCGTCCGCCGCCGCGCTGCTGTGCCGCGCGGGGCTGCTCGAGTCACTGGAGGCGCTCGGCTTCTCCATCGTCGGCATCGGCTGCACCACCTGTATCGGCAATTCCGGGCCTTTGGTGCCGGAGATGGCCGAGGCGATCGGCAGAGGCCTCTCGCCCGTCGCGATCCTGTCGGGTAACCGCAACTTCCCCGGCCGGGTCCATCCTCAGGTCGAGGCGAGCTTCCTCGCCTCCCCGCCTTTGGCAGTAGCCTTCGCACTGCGCGGCGACGCGACCGGCGATATCGCGCGCGATCCCATCGGCACGGGCAGCGACGGCACGCCGGTCCATCTCGCCGATCTCTGGCCGACCGGCGGCGAGATTGATGCGGTATTGGCTCGCGCGGCAGATCCGGCCGACGTCCAGCGCGCCTTCGATATCGCGGAGGAAAGCCCGGCCTGGCGCGATCTCGACGCGCCGTCCGATCCGCTGTTCGCCTGGGATCCGGCGTCGACCTATCTGCGCCCGCCGCCCTTCGCGAGTGTGGGCGCGCGGCGCGTGCCGCAGGCCATGCTCGCTTATCCGCTGCTCGTGCTCGGCGACGACATCACCACTGACCATATCTCCCCCGCCGGCGCAATTCCGCGCGGCAGCGATGCCGCGCGCTGGCTGGTCGAGCACGGCGCCGATCCCGCCGACCTCAACGTCTTCTCCTCGCGGCGCGGCAATTGGGAAGTGATGGTCCGCGGCCTGTTCACCAACCCGGCGGTACGGAACCTGCTCGGCGAGGAACTGCCCGCCGGCTGGACGATCCACGCCCCGAGCGGCACCCGCCTGCCCTTGTGGCAAGCGGCGCGCCTTTATGGCGACACCCCGCTCGCGATCGTCGCGGGCGACCGCTACGGCATGGGCTCGTCGCGCGACTGGGCAGCCAAGGGCGCCTGGCTGCTCGGCGTCCGCGCGGTGATCGCCTCGAGCTTCGAGCGCATCCACCGCAGCAACCTGATCAACCTCGCCATCCTGCCCATCGAAGTCCCCCGCGAAACCGCGCTGGCGCTCCGCGCCTTGCGCCCGGGCGATCGGATCGCGATCGACGTGGATATGGCCGACCTCCAGCCGCGCGGCCCCGTCCCGGTTTCGGTGCACCGCCCCGACGGCACGATCGAACCGATCGCCGCCCGCGCCGCGATCGAGACGATGAGCGAAGTCGCCATGCTCGCCGGCGGCGGCCTGCTGCCGGAGATCGTCACAAGGCTGAGCGGGAAAGGCTGAACTCTCTCCTATCGCCCGACATATTTGTCGAGGAAGGTGAACACCGCTTCCTGCGCATCGCGCGCCTGATCGGTATCCGCCTGGGCGAACAGATGCCCGCCCGGCGCCATGTCGTAAATCTTCGATTCGAAGACCTTGCCGCGCGCCTTCATCACGTCGATCAGCCGCCCGGCGTGCAGCGCGACGGGCGCGGTGCGGTCGCCGCTGGTCGACTGGATCAGCAATGGCGTCTGGATCAGGTCGACATGGTTGAGCGGCGACACGTCCATATAGGGCGCGAGATCCTGTGCCGGGGTCTTGCCGCCGAAGCGCGGCTGCTTCGCCAGGTCGTCGCCGCGGAAGGCCGGCTTGTACGCCATATAGGCCACCATGTCGGTCAGACCGACATTGTCCACCGCCGCCGCGAACAGTTTGGGGAAGCGCTGGATCGCGAGCAAGGTGATCATCCCACCCTTGCTGCGACCATAGATGGCGAGCCGCTTCGGATCGACCTCCGAATGCGTGTGGAGCAGATATTCGCCCGCCGCGGCGACATCGTCGACTTCCTTCCCGCCGAAATCGATCGCGTCATATTGCGCTTTCCCATAGCCGCGGCTGCCGCGATATTCGGGGAAGATCACGACATAGCCCCGGCCCACCGCATCGACGATCAGGCTGAACATGTTGGGGTCGAGATTGCCGTGATAGCCGCCATGGACCACGACCAGCCCGGGCTTCTTCCCGCCGCCCGACTGGCCGCGCGCGGTAAAGACATAGGCCGGGGTGATGTCGCCGTCATGGTTGGGATACAGCACCTGCCGCATCGTCACTTGGTCGCCATAGGTCTGGTTGAACAGCACCGCATAAAGCAGCTGCTGCGTCGCATATTGATCATGCTGCAGCGCTTCGAGCCGGGTCTGGATATCCTTCGATTCGGTGTCGACCGAGGCGTCGAGCTTGCCTTCCTTCTGGGCTGAGGCAGGTGCCAGTGCCAGGGTCAGTCCAAGAGCCGCCGCAACGAATTTCTGCCAGGCCATATGTCCCCCAGGCCCGTCGACAGCCTGCCGTGTATCGGGGCCTTGGATGCGGGCACCATCAGGCTATGGCCCGCCGCCTGTCATCAGGCTGTCACGATCGCCGCGGTCGATTCAAACCGGGGGCGTATTGTGCCAGCTCTCCCGCGCCGACCTTCCCCGAAGCGCCGGCGCGCTCTTTCCCATTGTCAGCGAAAAATGTTGGACGGTTTCTGCCGATTCCGGAAGCATTGCAGCGGAAAACTTTCCGCTGTTACCGCTGTTTTTCCGCTGTTTTTCCGCTGTTCCAGATAACAGCGGAAAAACGCTTCAACATGTTGAATCAGCTGCGGAAATCCGAGTGGAATTTCCAACATAACAGCGGAAGAAAATTTTCGGGACGCAAAACAGCGAAACTGTTGGAGATTCAGCCCCCCAGTTTCGCCCAAACCGCCTTGGCGATTTGTACGTCCTGCACCGCGACTCCGGTCAGGTCGGCGACGACGATCTCGTCCTCGGCAAAGGCGATCGGCGCGGCGATCAACTCGCCCAGCTCGATCAGCCCGCTCCCGTCGATCAGCCCCGCCGCGATCGCATTGGCGGTGTCGCCATGGTCGATGCATTGCGACCGCGAATCCGCCACGATCCGCGCCCGCGCCATCACTTCGGGCGCGATCTCGCTCTTGCCCGGCGTATCGCAGCCGACCGCGACGATGCGCAGGCCCGGCCGGACCATCTCGGCAGTGATCGACGGCATTGTCGACGGCGTGGTGGTCACGATCAGATCGGCCCGCGCGACCAGCTCGGCCAGCGGCACGACCTCGCCGATCGCCGCTGCCTTGGCCGGGTCGCGCGCCCAGATCAGGATCGTCCCGATCCCCAGCGCCGTCGCGATCCGTTCGGCCTGAAGCCGCGCCTGAGTCCCCGACCCGATCACCCCGAGCACGCGCGTATCCGTGCGTGCGATCAGCCGGGCAGCGATCACCCCCGCCAGCGCGGTACGCAGGTCGCTCAACTGTCCGCGGTCGTGCAGGATCGCCAGGATCTCGCCGGTTCGCGCGCTCGCCACGGCGCTGAACCCGTTGCTCGTCGGCAGGCCGATCATATGATTGCGGTAGAAGCCGGTCGTCAGCTTGACGACGAACACCTCGTCGCCGTGCAGATGCGCCCCCTTCACATGGCAATCGCCGGGCGGATCGTCGAACGTCAGATGCCCGACCGCCATGGCCTCCGCCTCGCCCGCGCTATACTGGCGGAACCCCACTTCGATCGCGGCCATGATCTCGGCCTCGTCGATCGCGGCGAGGATCTCGGGAAGATCGACCACCCTCATGCGCCGGTCCTCAGCCGCGCGAGTTCGCCGTACATGGTCGCACGGCTGACCCCGAGGATCGCGGCAACATATTCCGGCGCGCGCTTGCCCTCGAACCCGCCGCTGACGAACAGCGCCTCGATCAGCGCGCGGCGCCCGGCGCGATCGAGCCGGTCGACCGTGATCGCCTGCTCCTTGGTCCAGGCGGCGATGAAGCGGTTGATCCGTTCGTGCCAGTCGTCCTTGAACAGGGCGATCGTCGCGTCGGTCGACTCGGCCGCGCCGAGAAAGCCCTGCAGCATGCGCCGTACCGCGTCGAACTCGGTCACATCGGCATTGATGCACATCAGGCCGATCGGCGTCAGATGGTCGTCGCGCAGCACGATCGAGATCGATTTGATCAGCCGCCCGTCATAATTCACTTTCTCGTACGGCCCGAGCACATCGACATCGTCCGCGAACCGGCTCTCGCGCAGGTCCGACGGGTCGCCGACCTTCCGCGGCGAAAACGGGTTGGCGACACAGGCCACGCTGTCGCTCGCCAGATCGTGCACCGCCACTTCGACGAAAGGCGTGAACAGCGCGGCGATGCCCCGCGCGACCGCGAAATGCGGCCGCAGCGGCGATGCCGCGACCAGGTCGGCCGTCTCTTGTTCCGCCAGCTTGCGCATTCAACAGTTCCTGACTATCAAGTCCAGATTGGACTTATTATCCAAATCACCGTGTCGCGCAAGGAGAACCCGATGGCCACGCTGTTCGAGCGAATCATGGAAGCCGACAAGGGCATCCGCCCACAGGTCCCCATGTCGACCCTTGAATTCAGCGCGAAGCTGTCCGCGGCGCTGGGCTGCGAGGTGATGCTCAAGACCGATCACCTGATGCCGACCGGATCGTTCAAGGTGCGCGGCTCGGCCAACAAGATCCGCACCTTGGGCGAGGCAGCGCGCGGCGGGGTGATCACGGCGTCGACTGGCAATCACGGCCAGGGCGTGGCGCGGGCTGGCAAGCTCGCCGGGGTTCCGGTCACCGTGTACCTTCCCAGCTCGGCGCCGCCAGCCAAGATGCGCGCGATCGAGGCGCTCGGCGCCACGCTGGTCGTGCGCGACGGCCCCGCGCTCGATGCCGAACTCGAGGCGCGGCGCCAGTCCGATCTTCAGGGCAAGCCCTATGTCGCGCCGTACAATGATTACGACACGATCGCCGGCCAGGGCACGCTCGGCGTGGAGCTGTTCGGCCAGGCGCCCGATCTCGATGCGGTGTTCATCTGCGTCGGCGGCGGCGGGCTGATCAGCGGCGTCGGTACCGCGATGAAGCGATTGAGCCCGACCACGAAGATCATCGGCGTCTGGCCGCAAGCGTCGCGCTGCATGCTCGACTCGCTCGAGGCGGGCCATATCGTCGAGACGCCCGAATACGACACGTTGTCCGACGGCTCGACCGGCGCGATCGAACCGGGCTCGGTCACTTTCCCGATCTGCCGGCAGGTGATCGACGAGACCCTGACCGTCAGCGAAGTCGAGATCGCCCGCGGCATGCGCCGCATCGCCGAGGCGGAGCGCTGGATGATCGAGGGCTCGGCCGGCGTCGCCGTCGCCGGGCTGATCCAGACCGCGGAGAAGTGGCGCGGCAAGAAGGTCGCGGTCGTGCTCTGCGGCCGCAACGTCTCGGTCGAGACCTTCATCGGCGCGATGGAGCTTGGGTGGGAGGGCTGATGTTCATGACAGCTTGGTGACGGCATCGGTCGATAGCCTCGCGAGTCGAACAACAAGGGGAGCAGGCATGAAGAGCGAGTTGCTGAAGGCAGGTATAACGATGCTGCTACTGGCAAGCCCCGGCATCGCCTCAGCGCAGGCACCCGCCGATGTCGGTCCCGCCAAGCCGCGTATCGAGCCGCCGGACTGCGTCACCCGTGTCGGCTTCGACCGCGACCTGCAGGTTCCCGGCTATGAGCTGCCGACCGCGCTCGGGCCCGATACCTGTGTCGGCTTCACCACTGCCGCCGCCCAGCCGCCCCTCGACTACAAGGGCGACTTCTATGTCGACGAGTTCACCGACGAGAAGCTCCGCCAGCGCTACAAGGACTGCATGGCGGAGGCGAAATGCGCCAAACGCGTCCAGAAGCAGGTCGATGCCCGCCACCCGCCGAACCGCGAGGCGCGCATCACTGATCCGCGCAAGCTCTACCTGCTGGGCAGGCCCCCCGCCGGCGACGACATCGACCTGAAGGAAATCCGCCGCCCCGCCTTCTTCGCCCGCGCGCCCTATCACGAATCCTTCGCCCAGGCGGATGCCAGCAGCTGGACCGTCGAGTTCACCGCGCCCGCCGATCCCTATGAGCGCTTGCATCTGAAGCAGGACACGCCCGTCAAGCTGCGCGGCTGGTATCTGCGCGGCGCCGGCATCGCCAATGGCAAGGGCAGGACCCGCGCGCTCGTCATCATGAGCGGCGGCGGCGGCCAGCGCGTCGCGGCGATCGACGATCCGCGCGACAAGCTCTACCATATCGAGAAGGACGGCGAGACCGAGCTCAACGAGTATCCCAACAAGACCTCGGGCTCGGTAGGCCAGCGCACCTGGCGCAAGACCGCCGACATCCTCCACCGCGCCGGCTTCGACGTGCTGATCTTCGACCGCCGCGGCGTCGGCCTCTCGACCGGCATTGCCGACACCAACACCTTGCAACAGGGCCGCGACCTGCTCGCGATCGTCGCCAGTCTGCGTACCGGCGACGGCATGCGTGTGCTGACGCCGAAGGGCCAAGCGCTCAGCGGCCAGGCCGCCGCCGCCTCGATCCGCGGCACCGCGCCCGCCACCGGCGTGCCGGTGCTGTTCCTCGGCAGCTCGCGCGGCACCATGGCCAGCGGCTGGGCAATGACGATGAACTTCGACAGGACCTGCCACTACGACCTGGCCGATCTCGATTGCGGCCCGCCGGTCGGCGACCGGACGATCCGGGGCGCGATCCTCTTTTCCGAATTCTCCAGCGGCATGGGCTATGTCCCCGCCCAGATGACCGACGAGGATAACTCGCGGGGCCTTGGCGACGATCGCGGCCTGTTCACCGTCGGCACCGAGCTTCAGCAGAACATCGTGTTCTTCCCCAGCTCGGCAGTGCTCGCCGGCATCCACAAATGGCCGAGCATCTTCCAGGCGCGCGGCCTGTGGGATTATGCCGCCGGCCTCGAAGGCTCGATGGATTCGAACAGCCGGGTCAACGGCCCCAAGGAGCTGGTCGTGGTCCGCGGGCCCCACCCCTATGAGTCCTGGCCCGATTCCGAGAAGAAGCGCGTGCAGGAACGCATGGTCGCCTATGCCCGCGCCGCGGTGCTCGGCCAGAAGACCGTGCCGGGCGGACGCCCCTGGACGACCCGCAAGGAGTTGGTCGCGACGGCATCGGATGTCTGGGAGCCGTCGTCGGATCCCCGCCGCATCACGGCGCTCCGCGAAAAGAAGCACGACTGATGGCCCACGCACTGCCGACCAGGGAATCGACGATCGCGGGAGTCATCGGCGCCATCGGACAGCCCGGTTTCGAAGGCGTCGCTGCCGGCCTGGTCGGTGGACTGATCGGCTTCGATCTCGCCGCGGTGGTCCTGCACCGGCGCGCCGAAACCCCGGTCGCCCTGTTCGACAATTTCGACCGGGTCGGCGGGAGGCAGGGCATCGAGAATTATGTCGGCATCACCCACCGCATCAATCCGATCCTGACCGGCCATCCCGCGCGCGGCGCCCTTCGCGCGCGGGACTATCGCATCCCGTCCGACCGGCTGGTCGGGACATGTGCCGCGCATCTCGTCCCGGCGCCGGAGGAGGAGCTCGGCTTCCGCACGATCGGCTGGCCCGAGCGGCTCGAAGAGGTCGGCCTCTATTTCCCCGCCTGTGGCGGCATCGTGGAATGCGGCTTCTACCGCGAACGCGCCGTGCGCCCGGTCTCGCCGCGCACCCTGCGATTGCTCGGCGCGCTCGAAGCGCCGATCACCGCCGCGTTCGATTGCCACGCCCGCCTCACCCCGGCGCACCGCCACACCGCGCTCTCCCCGCGCGAACGCGAAGTGGCTGACCTGCTGCTCCTCGGCTGCTCGTCCGAAGCCATCGCACTGCGCCTCGGGATCAGCCGCCACACGGTGAAGGACCACCGCAAGGCGATCTTCCGCAAGCTCGGCGTCGGCTCCCTCGCCGAGCTGTTCGCCGGCCGGCGTAGCCTGCACTGATCCCTCCTCCGGGGGATGGCGCCGGGCGCCTCCCGCGTGCAGGTTCGGCGGCACATCGATTCAAAGGAGAACCCCATGCGCTATGTCCGGATGCCGATCGAGGTCGAGTCGCCCGAGGAATATGGCTATGGCCGCATCCGCTATAATCTCTCCGAAAGCTCGGTCGCGGATCGCACCGTGCACGGGCTCGGCCTGACCGTGCCCGACCTCACCCTGCTTTATGGCGAACATCGCGGCGGCGCCGGACTGCGGCGCCTGATCGCCGAGGCAAGCGGCGAGGTCGAGGCGGACGATGTGCTCGTCACCGTCGGCGCGGCCGGCGCGTTGTTCATCATCGCCACCGCGCTGCTCGGCGCCGACGACCATCTCGTCGTGGTCCGCCCCAATTACGCGACCAACCTGGAGACGCCCCGCGCGATCGGCTGCAAGGTCACCCATGTCGAACTGGATTTCGAGTCCGGCTTCCGCGTCGATCCCGCCGCCATTGCCGCCGCGGTCACGCCGCAGACGCGGATCATCAGCATCACCACCCCGCACAACCCGACCGGTACGATGCTCGCCGAGGCCGAGCTGCGCGCGCTGGTCGATCTGGCGAGGGACCGCGGCTGCGTGCTGCTGGTCGACGAAACCTATCGCGACCTGTCGCTCGACGGCACGCTCCCGCTGGCCGCGTCGCTCGGCGACCATGTCATCAGCGTCGCCTCCCTGTCCAAGGCGTACGGCGTGCCCGGCATCCGTATCGGCTGGATCATCAGCAAGGACCCGGCGCTGCAGGAACGCTTCCTCGCCGCCAAGGAGCAGATCAGCATCTGCGGCAGCGTGATCGACGAATGGGTCGGCGAGCAGATCCTGTCGCGCCGCGACGAGATCCTCCAGCCCGTCCTCACCGAAATGCGCCGCCGCCTCGCCAGGATCACGGAGTGGATGGCGGGCGAGGACCTGCTCGAATGGGTCGCGCCCAAGGGTGGCGTGGTCTGCTTCCCCCGCATGCGCATCGAGCCGCCGGGCGGCACCCAGGCCTTCTACAAGCGCCTGCTCGAGGAGCATGGCTGCTATGTCGGCCCGGGCCACTGGTTCGAGCTGCCCGACACCTATTTCCGCCTCGGCTATGGCTGGCCCACTGCGGAGGAACTGGAGGGCGGGCTCGAGGCGATCTCGGCGGCGCTACGTGGTTAGGTCGCCAGGCGCCCGCGCAAAGCGCTGTTTGCGAATAGGATTTGGCGACCGATCCCGTTATCGCCCATGACAGGTCGATGACAGCAGCGGCCTGCATATCAGACTGCTAAGAACCGAGCGGGGGGAAATGTGCCCTTCGCCGGCAGGGGGGACTGGCAGGAAAGATGCTGGCTATTCTGGCTTTCGTCATGGTCGCGACGTTCATGACGCTGATCATGACGAAGCGGCTCTCCGCGCTCGTCGCGCTGATCCTGATTCCGACCCTGTTCGCGATCGGTGCCGGCTTCACCAACGGCCTCGGCCCGATGATGGTCAAGGGCGTGATCGAACTCGCGCCGACCGGCGTGATGCTGCTGTTCGCGATCCTCTATTTCGGCCTGATGATCGATGCCGGCCTGTTCGATCCGCTGATCCGGCTGATCGTGCGGCTGGTGCATGGCGACCCGATGCGCATCCTGATCGGCACCGTCGCGCTCGCGCTGATCGTCTCGCTCGATGGCGACGGCACCACCACCTATATGATCACCGTGTCCGCGCTGCTGCCGCTCTACCGGCACATGAAGATGGACCTGCGCATGATGACCTGCCTGCTCATCATGTCGAGCGCGGTGATGAACATCGCCCCTTGGGGCGGCCCGACCGTACGCGCCGCGACCGCGCTGCACGTCGATCCGCGCGATCTGTTCGTCGGGCTGATCCCGGCGATGGCGACGACCGCGGTCTGGACCTTCTTCGTCGCCTGGATCTTCGGCAAGCGCGAACGACGCCGGCTCGCGGCCCTTGCGCTGACGGAGGACAATGAGCAGACGACGCCACAGGAAGTGATCGACGAGGAGATCGGCGGCGACACCAGCATGCGCCGGCCGAAGCTGTTCTGGTTCAACCTCGCGCTCACCGCCGGGCTGCTGGTGCTGCTGGTGATCGGATCGCTGCCGCTGGTCGTGCTGTTCATGCTCGCCTTCGCCATCGCCGCGATGGTCAATTATCCGCGGCTGCAGGAGCAGAAGGCGCGCATCTCCGCCCATGCGGGGAATGCGCTGGGCACGGTCAGCCTGATCTTCGCCGCCGGCATTTTCACCGGCATCCTGTCGGGCACGAAGATGGTGGATGCGATGGCTGCCTCGGTCATCAACATCATCCCGCCCGCGCTCGGGCCGTATATGGCGCCGATCACCGCTCTGGTCAGCATCCCCTTCACCGTGCTGATCTCCAACGATGCCTTCTACTTCGGCATGCTCCCGGTGCTGGGCCAGACCGGCGTGCAATATGGCCTGACGCCGATGGAGCTGGCCCGCGCCTCGCTGATCGGGCAGCAGATCCACCTGCTCAGCCCGCTGGTCGCCTCGACCTATCTGCTGGTCGGGCTGGCCGGGGTCGAGCTGGGCGACCACCAGCGCTTCACCTTCCGCTGGGCGCTCGGTTCCTGCGCGGTATTCATGGTCACCTGCCTGCTGCTCGGCGTCTTCCCCCTCTACAAGGGCTGACGCCCCGCTCAGGCGGCGGCGAGTTCCGGCTGGGCCGGCGCCCCGGCAAAGGCAGTGACGTACCCGGCCGGATCGAGGCGGGGCATGCCGGGCACCTCGACATAGTCGAACCGGTGTCCGTCGCGATCCAGGGTCAGCCGGGCGAGCCCGACCAGCCGGGTATCGCCCCCGGCAGCGTCCGGCGCGACGAAGCCGATCGACGGCACCCAAGCTGCACCGATCTCATCGGCGGGATGCGCCTGGATTTGATGGGTATAGCCCTTCACGACGAAGCACAGGTCGTGCCCGTCGAACAGCGCCTCGAGATAGTGCCGCATTGCCGGCGGTACCTCGCGACCGGCCGAATCGCCGAACCAGGGCTCGTGCAGGAACAGGCCGATCGGCCCCTCACACGCGTCCAGGGTCTGGCGCAGCCACGCCGTCTGCAGGCCGTTATCGGCTTCCTTGCCGAAAGACGCCGCGTCCAGGCCGATCAGGGTCCAGCCATTGGTGCGATGGACCCAGACGTCCCGGCCGAAGGTGGCGCTGAACCGCGCCAGCATGTCGATCCGGTCCGCCACCATGTCGCCGAGGTGAATCATGCCGTTCGCTCCCGAAAGTCGATCACGTGGGGCAGCGTACCGGTGATCGATGCAGCTTTGATGACGGCAAGATTGCGGTTCGATGTCAGGCCGACCAGGCGGCGATGTCGTCCTGCTGCCCGATCAGCGCGAGACCGTGCGCGATCGAGGTGAGTTCGCCGCCCGAACTGATCGCCGCATCGCCGAAGCGGCGCGAGAACAGCGCACGAACGGCGGGGATCAAAGAGGAGCCGCCGGTCAGGAACACCCGGTCGATCCCGTCGGCCCCAACGCCCGCGACCGACAGCGCGCGATCGACGGTCGCATCGATCCGGCGCAGATCGTCGGCGATCCATGCCTCGAACTCGGCCCGCGCGACATCGGCCTCGATCTCGAGCCCGGCGCCCGAGAAATGGAAATGCGCCCGATCCCCGGCCGAAAGCGCCCGCTTCAGCCGGCCGACCGCGTCATAGAGCGGGAAACCGAGTTCGTTCTCGATCAGCGCGATCATCCGCCCGATCGCGGCAGGCTCGATTGCCGAGCGCTGCAGCCGGTGCAGTTCTTCCAGCGTGCGGCGATTGCGCATCAGCGCGAGCCGCGACCAGTCGGCGAAATCGGCGAAATAGCCGCCCGGGATATCGAGGACCTTGTCGAACGAGCGATAGCTGCCGCCCTTGCCGAGCATCGGCAGCACCAGCCGGTCGACGATGCGCTGATCAAAGCGGTCGCCCGCAATGCCGATGCCGGCATGGCCGAGCGGCAGGCAGCGTTTCGCAGCGCCAGGTTCGCCAACGCGCACCACCGAGAAATCGCTGGTGCCGCCGCCGAAATCGGCAACCAGGATGGTGGCAGGCTCCTCGAGCCGGGTCGCATAGCTGAACGCGGCGCCGAGCGGCTCGTAGACATAATGGATCTCGGCACCGAAGCCCGCGAACATCGCGTCGTAACGCTGGCGAGCCAGGGCCGCGTCGGGCCGCGCGCCGGCATATTCGACCGGACGCCCAACCACGACGCGCTGCGGCCGCGCCTTCAGGCCGCTGGCATGCGCGGAGAGCTTGTCGAGGAACAGCCGGCCGAGATCCTCGAAGCGGTAACGCTTCTCGAACACCGAGGCATGCTCGAACACCGGGCTGGCCGCGACCGACTTGAACGACTGGATGAAGCGCGTGTCCTGCGGATAATCGAGATATTCGGCGATCGCCCAGGGCCCGGCCTCGGCCGCCATCCCGCCCCGGACGTCCTCGTCATGCCAGAAGCAGAGCGCCGAGCGGAACACCGCGCCGCGCTCCTCCGGCCCGTCGAACTCGACCAGGGTCGCGCCGCCGTCAGCGTCCGTGCGGGCGAGCACGCTATTGGTGGTGCCGAAATCCAGGCCGATCGCGGTGCGTGCGGCAACATCTTCCATTGCCCGCCTCCGACGCAGTATACAGGGCCGGCGCCTATGCCGCCTGACGCCGCATCAGGGCAAGCCCTGTTATCCGGCCAGCCGCCTTTGTCAGACTGAGCCGGCCACAGCCATAACTTCTGCGTCCCGAACAAGCTTATCACCCCCGATCGTGTTGCAATTGCGAATCGTTTGCGTTATCGCGAATCATTCTCAATTCGACCCGGGGCCTTCCGCCAGCGATGACTAACCAGGCCGCGCGGCAGAAGCCACGGCGCAAGACCTTCTGGCTGAAACAGCTCCATACCTGGCACTGGATAAGCTCGGCAGTGAGCCTGATCGGTCTGGTGCTGTTCGCCGTCACCGGCTTCACCTTGAATCACGCCGCCGATATCGAGGCCAAGCCCATCGTGACGGCGAAAGCGGCGACTCTTCCCCCACCGCTGCTGAAGAGGGTCGCGCCCGACGAAGCGCCCGACAGCAAGAAACCGCTGCCGCCGGACATCGCGACCTGGGTCGAGGCCAACTTCCCCGCCAGCGCGCGCGGCGATGCCGAATGGTCGGCCGACGAAATCTACCTGCCCTTGCCCCGCCCCGGCGGCGACGGCTGGGTTTCGATCGATCGCGCGTCGGGCGCCGTCACCTCGGAGTTCACCGACCGCGGCTGGATCTCCTATCTCAACGATCTCCACAAAGGCCGCAATTCGGGCGCCGTGTGGAAATGGTTCATCGATGTTTTCGCTCTTGCCTGCCTTGTCTTTGCGCTGACCGGGCTGTTCCTGCTCTGGCTCCATTCCGCCAAACGCCCGACCACCTGGCCCATCGTCGCCCTCGGCCTCGCCATCCCGGCGGGCCTCGCCGTCTTGTTCATCCACTGATCCACGGGAGCCCTGTCCATGCAGCTCGACCACCGCCTGATCCTTACTGGCCTGCCCATTGCCGGCCTGGCCGCCGGCACACCAGCGCTCGCCCAGACGATGGACGTCGCGGTCACCGTGCCGCGCCTGTCGGTCGCCGAATATCACCGGCCCTATGTCGCGATCTTCGTCGAGGGCAATGGCGCGCCGGCCAGGACCCTGTCGGTCTGGTACGACGTGAAGAAGGCCAAGAACGAAGGCCGCAAATGGTTGAACGAAGTGCGGTCCTGGTGGCGCGCCTCGGGCCGGACCAATGCGTTCGTCTCTGACGGCACCTCGGGCGCGACCCGCGCGCCGGGCGTCCAGTCGCTGAGCTTCAGCAGCGCGAAGCTCGGGCTCAAGCCCGGCCAATATACGCTGGTGGTCGAGGCGGCGCGCGAGACCGGCGGCCGCGAAGTGCTCCGCGTGCCCTTCACCTGGCCGGCCAAGCCCGGCCAGACCGCCCGCGCCGCCGGCAAGACCGAACTCGGCACGGTGGCCGTCACGTTCAAGCCCTGATCACGTTCCGCGAGAGGATCCGCCCCATGAAGACCCTTCACAAGCTGCTCGCCGCCGCGGTCTGCACCGCCGCCATCGCCGCCCCGCTCCAGGCGCACCGCCTGTGGATGCTGCCCTCGACCACCATCGTCTCGGGCGACGACGACTGGATCACCTTCGACGCCGCCGCGTCGAACGATCTGTTCTTTCCCGATCATCAGCCGCTGCGCGCCGAGCCGGCGGTCGTCCAGCCCGACGGCACGCCGGGCAAGGTCGAGCATATGAACATCGGCCAGTACCGGTCGAATTTCGACCTGCACATGACCCAGAAGGGCACCTACAAGCTCTTCATCCGCAATGGCGGCGTGACGGGCAGCTTCAAGGTCAACGGCGTCGAGCAGCGCCTGCCGCGCGGCACGACCGCCGAAAAGCTGGCCACCGCGATCCCTGCCGGCGCCACCGACGTGAAGCTGGGCGAGACGCTCAACCGCAACGAGGTGTTCGTGACCTCGGGCGCGCCGACCGACACGGTGTTCAAGCCGACCGGCGAGGGCCTCGAGCTGGTGCCGGTCACCCACCCGAACGATCTGGTCGCCGGCGAGGCAGCGACCTTCAAGCTGATCGCCGACGGCAAACCCGCCGCCAATATCGAAGTCACCGTGATCCCGGGCGGCAGCCGCTATCGCACCTCGGTCAACGAGATGACCTTGAAGACCGATGCCCAGGGCCAGGTATCTGTCAAATGGCCGGGCGCCGGCATGTACTGGATGTCGGCCTCGACCACCGCGCCGAGCACCGCCATCCCGAACGCGGAGAAGCGGATGAGCTACACCACCGTGCTGGAAGTCCTTCAGCCCTGATGGCGGGCGCGCCTCGAGTCGCGGTGCCGCTGCACGTCTCGGCGGAGTCGTTCCGGCGGCGTGACGCCGGGGCGGCCGTCGACCTGTTCGGCGGCGAGACGATGGGCACGAGCTGGTCGGCGCGGGTCGTCTCCGCCCGACCGGCCGCTGACGTGCGCATGGCGATCAGGCGCGCGCTGGACGGCGTGATCGCCGAGATGAGCAACTGGGAAGCCGAGTCCGATCTCTCCCGGTTCAATCGCGCGCCGCTCGGCGCGTGGCAGGCGCTGCCGGCCGATCTTGCCCAGGTGCTCGACGCAGCGCTGGCAGTCGCCCGCACCAGCGGCGGGGCGTTCGATCCTACCGCCGGCGCGCTGGTCGGCCTCTGGGGGTTCGGGCCTTCGGGCCGGGGCGAGCTGCCGGCCGAAACCGATCTTACCGCCGCCCCTGTCGGCTGGCAGAGGGTGGAGCGATCCGACAAGCACGCACGGCGCACCGCCGATGTGCAGATCGACCTGTCGGGTATCGCCAAGGGATTCGGGGTCGACGCGGTGGCGCGCGCATTGCGTAGCCTTGGCGTCAACGACTTCCTCGCCGAGATCGGCGGCGAGCTGATCGGGTCCGGGGTCAAGCCGGGCGGCGACCCCTGGTGGGTAGAACTCGAGGCACCGCCCGGCGCGAGAATCGCGCCCTTGCGCGTGGCGCTGCACGATCTCGCCGTCGCGACCTCGGGCGACTATCGGCGCTTCTTCGAAACCGG
Source organism: Sphingomonas sp. GW821-FHT10F11 (assembly GCF_058809095.1). Classification (NCBI taxonomy): domain Bacteria; kingdom Pseudomonadati; phylum Pseudomonadota; class Alphaproteobacteria; order Sphingomonadales; family Sphingomonadaceae; genus Sphingomonas; species Sphingomonas sp. GW821-FHT10F11. The sequence goes on along the minus strand of NZ_JBXASH010000003.1, from coordinate 68,585 downwards.
CGGGCGGCGTTACGCCCACACCATCGACCCACGAACCCGCCGCCCCGTGGCGAACGGTGTCGCCTCCGCCACCGTGCTTCACCCAAGCTGCATGCTGGCCGACGCCTGGGCGACCGCGCTGACGGTGCTTGGACCGGACGAGGGTCTGGCGCTTGCGGTCAACGAGGGCCTCGCCATGCGCCTGATCGTGCGGGACCGGTTCGGATACCGCGAGATCCTGTCGCCCATGCTCGGCGAGATGCTCGGCTAGAGGTCGATCATTCCGGAATATAGGCCGTCGTCTCGATCTCGATCAGCATGCCGGGGACGAAAAGACGCGATACCTCCACCGTTGTGGAGGTCGGAAAAGGACCATCCCCATAGATGCTCTTGCGATAGTCCATCGCGGGCATGAGGGCGTCGAGATCGGTGACGTACATGGTTTCCCGGACGATGTGATTGTGGCCGATCGAAAACCGCGCGAGTGCTTCGCCGATCCGGGCATAGATCACCCGCATTTGCGCCGGGAGGTCGCCGGGATGCAGGAGACCAAAATCCTCGTCGAGGCTCCCCGTGCCCGACACATAGACGGTGTTCCCCGCACGAATGGCCTGAGTGTAGCCGAACTTGCGCTGAAGTGCCTCCCAGCCATGGAAGACGTCCACTCTGTCGCCATTCATCCTGCCTCGCCTCCGCCCTGCTGAAAGCCGCCCGGGCCGCGAACGCGAGCGAGTGACGGCACCATTGCCGATATAGCGAGCCAAGGGGCGCTCGTCTTTGCATACCAACCATAAGGCTGTGCAGATCGTCCGTCAGCCAGGACGAATGTTGCACCAGACCTTGTCACTGGGCAGGCTTTGTCACCGGGCCGATGCGGAAGGTCGATTGCACTCTTCCACTCAGCCGACCGACAGGAGTCGATCACGAATGATACGCGGGAGATTCGAGACATCGGACGATGTCGGCCTCGATTATATCGACCAGGGCGCAGGCCGCCCGCTGGTGCTGGTGCATGGGTGGTCCCAGACGGCCGAGCAGTTTTCCCGTCAGGTCGACGCGCTGTCCGCAACCTGCCGCGTCATCGCCTATGATCATCGCGGGCACGGCGCATCCGATCGCCCGGACCATGGTTATCGAGTCCACAGACTCGCCGCGGATTTGCGTGAGTTCCTGATCGGCCTTGAGCTTTCGGACGTGGCGATCCTCGGTCATTCTATGGGCTGCTCGGTGATCTGGGCCTATCTCGACTTGTTCGGTCCCGACCGGCTTTCCCGCCTGATCCTGGTCGACGAGCCGCCTTGCCTCACGGTCAACGAGCAATGGGATGAAGAGACCCGGGCGGCGGCCGGGGCGCTGTTCACCCCCGATGGCGCAATGGCGCTGTGCAATTCCCTGGCGCAGGATGAGGACGGCACGGTCAGGGACGGCCTCATGGGCAGCATGCTCACGCCGGAATGCCCGGACGATATCCGGATATGGATGATGGCGTGCAATCGCAGGATGGACCATCGCCACGCCGCTGAACTGATGCGCAATCACGCAAATCTGGACTGGCGCGACGTGATTTCGCGGATTCGCCTCCCCACGCTCGCGATAGGCGCTCATGCCAGCCTGGCCCCGGCGACATGCATGCCATGGGTGGCGTCGCAAATTCCGGGATCACGCCTGGAAATGTTCCAGGCCGACGAAGGTGGAAGTCATTTCATGTTCGCCGAGAACCCGGACAAGTTCAACGCGCTGGTCCTTGACTTCCTTGAGGCCCGAGATTGACGACTGGCGAGATTGATCGCGATACCGAGCGCGATCTATAAGTCATACTCACTCTATAATGCCGATCTGCATAATATATGTGACACGACGCAAAGCATCCCTTTTAGATCTCGTCTAAAGACACAAGACAGGATGCTGTATTCCGATGGAAACAGCTACTCGGAAAAGGGGAAGACATGCATTATAATCGCCATTTTCTTGCATTATCCGTGTCGCTGATCGCGCTGACCGCGACGCCTGCTCATGCGCAAACCTCGGCCGTTGCCGCGCCTTCCGAGGCTGCCGCAGATGCCATCGGCGACATCGTCGTCACCGCCCAAAAGCGGACCGAGCGCCTCAGCGACGTTCCGGCGTCGATCTCGGTCGTGGGTGGAGAGGAGATCGCCCGGAGCCGGATCACGACCGCAAGCGATCTGGTCGGGCTCGTTCCCAATTTGCAGACGAATGGCGCGATCGGCAACAGCCAGCCGATCTACTCGATCCGCGGCGTGTCGATGAACGATTACAGCCTCAACCAGAACGCCCCGATCGCGGTCTATTATGACGAAGTGTACAAGGGCAATGTCGGCATTTTCGGCATCGCTTATTATGATCTCGAACGGGCGGAAGTCCTGCGCGGTCCGCAGGGCACCTTGTACGGGAAAAACGCGACCGGCGGCGCCGTCAACCTGATCACGCGCGCGCCGAAGTTCGAAACGGAGGGCTATCTCACCCTCACCGCCGGCAATTATAATCGGTTCGAGGCGCAGGGCGCGGTCCAGGCGCCGCTTTCGGATACGGTTGCGGCCCGCATTGCCTTCACCGTCGCAAGGGCGGACGGCTGGTTCGAGAACCTCCTGCCCGGCCAGCCCGAGCAGCAGCAGACCAGGAACTGGGCGGTGCGCGGGTCGCTGCTCTTCCAGCCCAACGACACATTCTCGGCGATCCTTCGGGCATCCACCAGTTACGAGGACCCGATCCACACCGGCATTTACGCGGAGCCCGGGCCCGCCGGCATTGGTGCGGGGGTGTATGGCCTTTTCCATGCGATTGACCCGGCGCTCAACCCCCGGACCGACTATTTCCCGCAGCCCGGGATGAGCCGCCGCAGCAACGAAGCCAATTTCGAGAGCCGCGACAGGAACCGGACCTATGCCGTCGCGCTCACCGCCAAATACCAGTTGAGCGATACGCTGGAGCTCACCTCGATCACCTCCTATGATCGCGGAACCTTCTCCTACGCCGAAGACGCCGATGGTTCGCCGCTGAGCGTGTTCGAGGACACCTTCTACGACAAGGCCAGCCAGTTCACGCAGGACCTGCGCATCACCAGCAAGGGAAATGCGCCCTTCCAGTTCCTGGCCGGCGCCTATTATTTCGACGAGACGGTTTTCAATATTTCGACGATCAGGCTGTTCCAGGACATCGATGCCAATCTCGATGGCGCGCTCGACCATAATGACTGTCTGGATGCCTTCCCGATCGGCTGCGACGTCCGCAACAAGCTTGACCAGAAGAAGACCAGCGCCGCCGTCTATGGCGACGCGAGCTACAAGCTGTCCGACAGTGTCACGCTACGCGGCGGTCTTCGCTACACGCACGATACCGCGCGCCTCTCGAATTTCTACAGCCAGGCCTATGGGACTGACGGGGTGCTGGTGCTGAACCTCATTCCGGGCAGCGCCACCGATCTGTTCGCGACCACCGGCCGGCATTTCACCAACAGCAACGTCTCCGGCAAGATCGGCCTCGACTTCAAGCCGAGCCCGGACACCCTGCTCTATATGGTGGTGTCGCGCGGCTATCGGGGCGGCTCGTTCAACGGACAGGCCTATTTCGCCGATGAGGAACTCTCGACCACCAAGTCCGAAATCGTCACTGCCTATGAGATCGGTGCGAAAACCGCGCTGTTCGACCGGCGCCTGCAGCTCAACGCGTCGGCTTTCTATTACGACTATCAGAACCAGCAGTTCATCGACGTCGATCCGGTCACCGGCGCGCAGCCACTCGTCAATCTTCCCAAATCGAGGATTTTCGGCGTCGAGTTCGAGATTCTGGCAAGGCCGGCCAAAGGCGTGAGGATCAACGGCGGAGCCGGCTTCCTCGACACGAAAATCCTGGAGGGAACGCTGGGCGGCAACGACGTGAGCGGCAATTCGATCGTCAACGCACCCAGTTTTTCGGCGAACGCGGCATTCGACTGGGACGTCATCGAGGGATCGTGGGGCCAGGTATCGCTCCACCTCGACGGCAATTATTCGGGCAAGCGGCAATTCGACCTGCAGAACCGGCCAAGCACCACCCAGAAGCCCTATGCCATCGCGAATGCGCGGCTGGGCTGGAAGAGCAGCAGCAAGCGCTTCGGCGTCGACCTGTGGATGCGCAACATCACCGATACCTTCTACTCGACCGACCGGATCGACGTCACCAGCGGTTTCGGATTCGTCTATAATCGCGTCGGCAATCCGCGGACCTTCGGCGCCACCCTCAACGCCAGTTTCTGATAGGTCCGGCAACGAAAGGGTGGCGAGCCTCCAGCTCGCCACCCTTTTTTCTCGTGCGCGTGATTCGAGGAACGAAACTGACCGCCGACGACCTATGCGGTCATGATCGCGCTTCGATCGAGCATTGATGCGGTCGTGGCGCCGGCGAGCATCATCGTCCGCTCCATCTCGTCGCGAAAGATATCGAGGACTCGCCCCACCCCTGCTTCGCCGGCCGCCGCCAGGCCGTAGAGATAGGGCCGGCCGATCGAGCAGGCCGTCGCGCCGAGCGCGAGTGCGGTGACGATGTCGGAACCGCGCCTGATGCCGCCATCACAGATGATCTCCGCCTTGCCCTGAACGGCTTCCGCATGCCTGGAGATGAGATCGACCGGCGCCGGCGCCACGCCGAGCTGGCGCCCCCCATGGTTGGAAAGCATGATGGCGGTGGCACCGCGATCGATCGCGCGGCGTGAGTCGTCCGGCGCCATGACACCCTTGACCGCGAGCGGACCGCCCCAGAGATCGGCCAGCTGCTCCAGGTCGCGCCAGCCGATGAAGGGATCGAACTGATCCTCGATATAGCGGAAGAGCGAAACCGGGCCATTGGCCAGGCCGTCGACCCGGTGCGCGACATTGGCGAAGTTGAAGCGCTTTCCGCTCAGCGCGCCGAGTGCCCAGCGCGGGTGGGCCGCAAAACTCATCAGGCTTTTCAGGCCGAGGCGCGGCGGCAGACTGAGGCCGTTCGCCCTGTCCCGTTCGCGATTGCCCGCCACCGGCGTATCGACGGTGAGGACAAGCGCGTCATAGCGGTTCTCGCGCGCCCGCTCGACGAACTCTCGCGTCAGGCCCCGGTCCTTGAAAATGTAGATCTGGAAGAATTTCGGGCCCGCGCTCGCCTCGGCGAGTTGCTCGATCGAGGTCGTGCCCATGGCCGAAAGGCAATATCCGAGGCCGCGCTTCGCGGCCGCCCTGGCCACGGCCAGCTCGGCATCGTCATGAAACATGCGCGTGAGGCCGGTGGGACTCAGGATGAGCGGAAGCGACAGGGTAGTTCCAAGAACGCGCGTAGCAAGCTGAACATCTTGCGATATGTTCAGCGCCCGCGGGATAATGGCGTAGTTGCGAAAAGACGAACAATTCCGGTCCCGGGCAATCTCGTCATCAGCGCCGCCGTCCATATAATCGAAGATTGGCCCGGGAATGCTGCGCTTCGCTATCCTGCGGGCATCCTCAACATTTCGCCAGGACTGAACTGACAAGGCTACCGCTCCAGGAAAATTGCATTGTGTCTTGGCGATTGACCAAGACCTTCCGACGCCGGGGGTCAAGGGGACGCCCGCGAATGTGCGGCCACGCACAAAATCAATGACGACGCGCATAGAAACGGGCGGCGTTGACAGGCTTACATATACTAGAGGTATGTTGCACCTATGGTATAGGTTTGATAGTCTGAAGCCTGGGAATCGGGGCAGCCACTGGCGGGATCCCCAGTTGCACGGCCGGTTGGGGAGTTGCCATGAACGTGATGACCGCATGTCTGCCCATCGACCGCAAGACGCCGCTATTCGAACGCGACGACGCGGCAGCCGGCGCGCTCGACACATTCTGTCCGGAACTCGTGATCGCACATCGCTGCGATGCGGCCACGATCCATCGCCTCCTCGGCCAGGCGGACGACGACATCATCATCCTGGCGATACTGAGCCAGCCTCAAGCCAGCCAGCTGATCCTGGCTGTCGCCGACTCGATCGAGGCGAACGAGAGAGCGGCCGAGTTCATGAGCCGCGGGATCGTATTGTGCGCGGCGTCGCGGTTCTGGCTCGAAGAGGAATGCGGGGACGGTCTCTCGACGGGCGACGAACTGCTGCCCGAAAGCGGATCCTATTTTCTCGATGTCGACACCACACGTCTTGCGCATGACGTGATGCGCTCCCCGATGAAGGGACGGGTGGGCGCGCTTTACCAGAATGCGAAATGCCGCGAGCTGATCTGCAGCGCGATGTATCAGCTATTCTCCGGAAATCTCGTGCCCGTCGGAAGCGATGCGCTGTCGATCGAGGATACGCGCCGCCTGATCGAGGCACGCCGCTTGATCGCGACCAATTTCTCGAAAAAGCTCACTCTCGGCTCCATCGCGAAGGCGTGCGGGTTGAACCGGACCAACCTCGCCCGGGGCTTCAGGGAGCTGTTCGACTGTTCGATTGCCGAAGCGCTGGCGGAGCGGCGGCTGAACTGGGCGTCGACCGAGCTTGTCGCCGGAGCAATGTCGATTTCGCAGATCGCCTATTCAGCGGGATATCTGAGCCATGCGAGTTTCTCGCGCGCCTTTGCCAAACATTATGGCGTATCCCCCAGGCAATGGCGGCGGCTCGAAAATGGCGATGGCTCGCAACCGCCCGCTTGCTGAGCTATTCGGGGCACATATCAGAGCGGGAATGGGCGATTTCGGCATGAATTCTGTGAGTGCGATACTTCCGCAAGCTGAGGCGGAGAGCGAGCAATCCGGAAGTCTCGTGCATCGCGCCATGCACGGCCTCGCGGCGTTCATCAGCGAACGCGGCCTGGTCGTCGGCGATCGGCTCCCCGGCGAGGCGGAACTCGCCGACCAGATGGGGGTGAGCCGGACCGTCATTCGCGAAGCCGTGCGCGGCCTGTCCGTCCTGGGCATCGTCGATATCGGCAATGGCCGCAAACCGCGGGTCGCGGCCGCCACGGCCTTCCCGTTCGTCATGTCGCTTGCCCATGCCACACAGACCGGACAGATCACGGTCGAGCAGATCTGGGAGGCGCGCAGCTGCATCGAGATCAAGGCGGCAACGCTGGCGGCGACGTTTCGGACCGAGGCCGAGGCGACCAGGCTGCTCGACCTCGCGCGACGGATGGGGGAATGCGAGGATCATGCCGAGGGCATGACGGAACTCGAACTCCAGTTTCACCAGCTGATCGCGGTGGCGAGCCGCAACATGCTGTTCGAGCATCTCCTGGCGTCGTTCGCCCCGCTTCTCGCCAGCGCGGTGCCGGCGGCCTGGAGCACGCGAAAGACCTATTCCGAACGGGATGAGGTCATCGAAATGCACACGGGCATCGCGACGGCCATCGCCATGCGCGATCCCAAGGCCGCGGCGCGCGCCATGGAACGCCATTTCAGCCGCGCCGTCGGGTACCTGCTGCAGGCACGGTATCAACCGTCGGTAACGTCGCTCTGACGACCGCGGCGCAATGCCGCATCCCGCCCTAGGCATCGGCCCAGCGGCGCAGCAGATTGTGATAGACGCCGGTCAGTTGCACTACCGCCGTATCGTCCTGCCCGCGGTCGCCCGCGACGGCCTGCACCGCCGAATCCAGGTCGAACAGGATGTTGCGGGCGCTCTCGTCGCGGACCATCGACTGGATCCAGAAGAAGGACGCGACCCGCACGCCGCGGGTGACCGGCGTGACATGATGCCGGCTCGAAGCGGGATAGAGCACCATGTGCCCGGCGGGCAGCTTGACCTTCTGTTCGCCGAACTGCCCCTCGATCACCAGCTCGCCGCCGTCATAGCTGGCGGGATCGGCGAGGAAGAGCGTCGCCGACAAGTCGCTGCGGATGCGGAAGTCGCTGCCGCGCCGGATGCGGATCGCATTGTCGACATGGGTGTCGAATGCCTGCCCCTCGCCATAGCGGTTGAACAGGGGCGGGAAGACCTTGAGCGGCAGCGCCGCCGCGACGAACAGGGGCGAGGCCGACAGCGCATCGAGCACCATGCCGCCGGCGCGGCGCGCCGCATCCGACTCCTCGGGGAGCTGTTCGTTACGCTTGGCGAGCGCCGACTGGTGGCCCGAGGTGACATTGCCGTCGATCCATGCCGCCGCGTCGATGATCGCCAGCACCTCGGCAAGCTGCTCCGGCGTCAGCAGATCGGGAATGGCGATCAGCATCGCGCGTCCCGGCGGGTGGATGTGACGACGCGCAAGCTGGGACCCCTTCGGTTGAGAGTTCGGCTATTGCGAACGGTTATCAATGTCAATGCGCGCATGAAACCGGATCACGAAGCTCGGTACATTGCTGCTGACCGCGATGTCGTCCGGGACGGGACGTTCGAACAGGATCGCGTCGAAGCGGGCCAGCGCGTCGGTCCTGGTACCGCACCTTACCGTCGCATCGCCGGTGGCGACGATCATCATCCACGCCTCCTCGCCGCCACGGACCTGCGCCGTCCCCGCCGACAGCCGCTCGACCGCCGCCGTGCAATGGCCTCGGCGCGCCATCACGTTGAGATCCCGGACCTCGCCGTCGATCGGCGCCCCCCAGGCGGGCACGTCGGCGGGAAAGGCGAAGGGAGTCGCCACCGCGTCGAGGCGCTGCTCCGGCATGCCCGCCACCGCCAGCGAGAGCGCGCCCTCCAGCACCGACAATATCCGGTCGATCCCGGGAAAGTCGGAGAAAGGCCCGGCATCCCGCACCTCGGCGATACTCACCCGCCAGACGAAATCGTCCAGGCTCGCGTCCGGCGGGAAGGTGGCGACCTCCGTCGTCACCCCGCCGCCATTGCGCCACGGCATCTGGCGACGCGCCGCCGCCCGCAGGAGCCGATGGCCGGTCAGCCGAGGATTCCCGGCAGATCGAGGCCCTTCTCCCGCGCGCAGTCGACCGCGATGTCGTAGCCCGCATCGGCGTGGCGCATCACGCCGGTCGCCGGATCGTTCCACAGCACGCGCTCCAGCCTGCGCGCTGCCTCTTCGGTGCCGTCGGCGACGATGACCATGCCGGCATGCTGCGAATAGCCCATACCGACCCCGCCGCCATGGTGCAGCGACACCCAGGTCGCGCCCGACGCAGTGTTGAGCAGCGCGTTGAGCAGCGGCCAGTCGGACACCGCATCCGAGCCGTCGCGCATCGCTTCGGTCTCGCGATTGGGGCTGGCGACCGAGCCGGAATCGAGATGGTCACGTCCGATGACGATCGGCGCCTTGAGCTCGCCACTCGCCACCATCTCGTTGAACGCCATGCCGAGCCGGTGGCGGTCGCCGAGCCCCACCCAGCAGATCCGCGCCGGCAGGCCCTGGAACTTGATCCGCTCGCGCGCCATGTCGAGCCAGGTGTGAAGCGCCCTGTTGTCGGGCAGCAGCTCCTTCACCTTGGCGTCGGTCCTGTAGATATCCTCGGGATCGCCCGACAGTGCGACCCAGCGGAACGGGCCGATGCCCCGACAGAAGAGCGGGCGGATATAGGCGGGGACGAAGCCGGGAAAATCGAACGCGTTCGCGACGCCTTCGTCCTTGGCGACCTGGCGGATATTGTTGCCGTAATCGACCGTTGGCACGCCGGCCGCCTGGAAATCGAGCATCGACCGGACATGCACCGCCATCGAGGCCTTGGCCGCATCGATCACGGCCTGCGGATCGCGCTCGCGGCCCTGTGTCCAATCCTCCAGCGACCAGCCTTTGGGCAGATAGCCGTTGAGCGGGTCATGGGCCGAGGTCTGGTCGGTCAGCAGATCGGGGCGCACGCCGCGAGCGAACAGCTCGGGCAGGATCTCGGCCGCATTGCCGAGCAGGCCGACCGAGACGGGTTTGCCGTCGGCCTTTGCCTGATCGAGAATCGCCAGCGCCTCTTCGATGGTATCGGCCGAACGATCGAGATAGCCGGTGCGCAGCCGCATCTCGATCCGGCTCGGCTGGCATTCGATCGCGAGGCAGGAAGCGCCGGCCATCACCGCGGCGAGCGGCTGCGCCCCGCCCATGCCGCCAAGCCCGGCAGTCAGCAGCCAGCGGCCCTTGAGATCGCCGGCATAATGCTGGCGGCCCATTTCGACGAAGGTCTCGTAGGTGCCCTGAACGATGCCCTGGGTGCCGATATAAATCCAGGAGCCGGCGGTCATCTGGCCGTACATCGCCAGGCCCCTGCGATCGAGCTCGTTGAAATGCTCCCAGGTCGCCCAGTGCGGCACGAGGTTGGAATTGGCGAGCAGCACACGCGGCGCATCGCGGTGCGTGCGGAACACCCCGACCGGCTTGCCCGACTGGATCAGCAAGGTCTCGTCATCCTCGAGCCGGGTCAGCGCCGCGACGATGCGGTCATAACTTTCCCAGTCGCGCGCGGCGCGGCCGATGCCGCCATAGACGACCAGCTCCTCGGGCCGCTCGGCGACATCCGGATGGAGGTTGTTCATCAGCATGCGCAGCGGCGCTTCGGTCAGCCAGCTCTTGGCGGTGAGCGTCGTGCCGGTGGCGGGGCGGATGATGCGGCTGTTGTCGAGGCGAGTCATGCGGCGTCCTTTTCGGCGAAGGCGAGGCACGCCTTCAGGATGCGGGTGAGCGGCGCGCGAAGGGGCGCGGCGGGATCGAGTTCGGTGGGCCAGGTGTCGGGAGTCGGCGTTTCGGGCTCGGCCATATAGCCGCGCATCGCCAGCTCCATCTGGATGGCGTGTATGCCGTCCGACGGGCGGCCATAATGGCGCGTAGTCCAGCCGCCCTTGAAGCGGCCGTTGAGGACGTGGCTCAGGCCGGACGCGGCGCATTCGGCCTCGACTGCTTCGGCCAGTGCCGGATCGCAGCTCGCACCCGAGAAGGTGCCGATGTTGAACTGGGGAAGCTCGCCGTCGAACAGCCGGGGAATATGGCTGCGGATCGAATGGGCGTCGTAGAGTATGACCTTCGGATGCGCGGCGCGCAGGCGGTCGAGTTCCGCCGCGACCGCCTGGTGATAGGGATCGAACCAGCGCGACCGGCGGCGGGCGATCTCCTCGCCATCGGGTTCGTGGCCTTCACGGTAAAGCGGCTCGCCGTCGAAGGTCGTGGTCGGGCACAGCTCGGTCGTCGCCTGCCCGGGGTAGAGAGATGCGCCCGAGGGATCGCGGTTCACGTCGATCGCGCTGCGCGAGATGGTGGTGCGCACCGTCGTCGCGCCGAGATCGGCGGCGAAATCGTAGAGTTGGTCGATCCACCAGTCGGCGTCGCGGCGCGCCAACCAGGGAGAGACGAAACCGGGTTCGATCTCGGAGGGGATGTCAGTGCCGGTGTGGGGAAAGCTGACGACCAACGGTGCGGGACCGCGTTGGATTTGCACGCTCATGCGGGCACCTCGCTCCCTTGTGCTCCCGCGAAGGCGGGAGCCCAGTCTGGGTCCCCGCCTTCGCGGGGACACAAGGAATGGAAGAGGTCGACAAAGGCGCTCATGTAGCGACGCCCGGTAGCGCGACGTTCACAGCCTCGATCAGCGCACCCGATCGGATGATCGCGTTGGCCGCTTCCATGTCGGGGTGCATGTGGCGGTCATGGTCGAGCCAGGGCACCTCGCGCCGCAACCGCGACCGGGCTGCCTCGAGTGCGTCGGACGAGGTGAGCGGCGCGTGGAAGTCGCAGCCCTGCACCGCGGCGAGCAGTTCGATGGCGATCACCGCGCCGAGATTCTCCGCCATGTCGAGCAGGCGGCGGGCGCCGTGCGCGGCCATCGACACATGGTCCTCCTGATTGGCCGAGGTCGGGATAGAATCCACGCTTGCGGGATAGGCGCGCTGCTTGTTCTCCGAGACCAGCGCCGCTGCCGTGACCTGCGGGATCATGAAGCCGGAATTGAGCCCGGGCCGCGGGGTCAGGAAGGCCGGCAGGCCGGACAAGGCAGGATCGACCAGCATCGCGATGCGGCGCTCGGCGATCGACCCGATCTCGCAGAGCGCAAGCGCGATCATGTCGGCGGCGAAGGCGACCGGCTCAGCGTGGAAATTGCCGCCCGACAGCGCTTCGTCGGTGTCGGGGAAGATCAGCGGATTGTCGGAGACGCCGTTCGCCTCGTCTTCCAGCGTCTCGGCAGCCTGGCGCAGCAGGTCGAGCACGGCGCCCATCACCTGGGGCTGGCAGCGCAGGCAATAGGGATCCTGCACGCGCTCGTCGCCGGTCGCGTGCGATGCGCGGATCGCCGAGCCCGCCATCAGGCTGCGCAGCGCCGCCGCCGTCTCGATCTGCCCGGCATGGCGGCGGAGCGTGTGGATGCGCGGATCGAACGGGGTGTCGGAGCCCTTGGCCGCCTCGGTCGAGAGCGCGCCGGTGACCAGGGCCGACTGGTGCAGCCGCTCCGCCTCGAACAGGCCGGCCAGCGCATTGGCGGTCGAGAATTGCGTGCCGTTGAGCAGCGCCAGGCCTTCCTTCGGCCCGAGCGTCAGCGGCGCGAGGCCGGCTGCGGCGAGCGCATCGGCTGCGGGCAAGCGCTGGCCATCGACCAGGATGTCGCCGACGCCGATCATCGTCGCGGCCATGTGCGCGAGCGGCGCAAGATCGCCCGAGGCACCGACCGAGCCTTGTCCCGGGATCACCGGCGTGAGCCCCTGTACGAGCATGGCTTCGAGCAGCGCGACCGTCTCCGGTCGCACACCCGAGGCGCCCTGGGCGAGACTGGCGAGCTTCAGCGCGAGCATCAGGCGGACGACCGGCACCGGCGAGGGTCCACCCGTGCCGGCGGCATGGCTCAGCACGATGTTGCGCTGGAGCGTGGCGAGATCGCATGCCTCGATCCGCACGCTGGCGAGCTTTCCGAAGCCGGTGTTGATCCCGTAGACCGGCTCGCCCCGGGCAAGGATGCGCTCGACCGCGGCGGCGCTCGCGGCGATCGCGCCGGCGGAGGCGGGATCGAGCCGCACCTCGGCCCCGCGATAGATGGCGCGCCACGCGCCCAGCGGCACGGCGCCGGGCTTCAGGATGATCGCGCTCATAAACCACTCCAGATACGGGCATGGAGCGGGTTGAAGCCCATGCGATAGACGAGTTCGGACGGGTGCCCCACATCCCAGATGGCGAGGTCGCAGGCCTTGCCGGCTTCGAGCGTGCCGACCTCTTCCTGCAGGCCGAGCGCGCGGGCGGCGTTGACGGTGACGCCGCGCAGGCATTCGGTGACGGTCAGGCGGAACAGGGTCGCGCCCATGTTCATGACGAGCAGTAGCGAGGTGAGCGGCGAGGTCCCGGGATTGCAGTCGGTCGCCAGCGCGACCGGCACGCCGGCAGCACGGAGGTCCGCGATCGGCGGCAGCTTCGTCTCGCGCACGAAGTAGAAGGCGCCGGGCAACAGGGTCGCCACGGTGCCGCTCCGCGCCATCGCGGCGATGCCGGCCTCGTCGAGATATTCGAGATGGTCCGCGGACAAGGCGCCGTAGCGCGCGGCGAGCGCGGCGCCGTGGAGATTGGACAATTGCTCGGCGTGGAGCTTGACCGGCAGGCCGTATGCGGCGGCGGCGGCGAAGACGCGTTCGGTCTGCGCCGCGGTGAAGCCGATGCCTTCGCAGAACGCGTCGACCGCGTCGGCGATGCCAGCCACAGCGGGGATCATCGAGTCGCAGACCAGGTCGACATAGCCATCCGGGTCGCCGGCATATTCGGGCGGGAGCGCGTGGGCGCCAAGGAAGGTGGCGCGGATGCGGACGTTGCGCGCTTCGCCCAATGCCTTGGCCGCGCGGAGCATCTTGAGTTCGTCGTCGAGCGTCAGGCCGTAGCCCGACTTCACTTCGACCGTGGTAGCGCCCTCGGCGATCAGCGCGTCGAGGCGGGGGAGCGCGGTGGCGACCAGATCGGCCTCGCTCGCGGCGCGGGTCGCGGCCATGGTCGAGCGGATGCCGCCGCCGGCCCGCGCGATCTCCTCATAGGTTGCCCCGTCGAGCCGCATCTCGAACTCGCGGGCGCGGTCGCCGGCATGGATGAGATGGGTATGGCAGTCGATCAGGCCCGGGGTGATCCAGCGGCCTGCACAGTCGATCGTCTCAGCCGCGTCGAAGGCCGGCGCCTCATCAGCTGGGCCGGCATAGGCGATGCGCCCATCGCGCGCCGCGACGACACCGTCCTCGACCAAGCCCAGCCCCTCGCCGGCGCAGGTCATCAGCCGGGCATTGCGCCACAGCCGGTCGCAGCGGGGATGGTCCGGAGTCGTCATGCGATACAGACTTGGCCAAAGCGATGAATATGTCTAGACATATTCGACAGGAGGTGCCGATGTCCGCTTTGTGGTTCGAGACCGCGCTGGTCGGCGATGACTGGGCCGATCGTGTCCGGCTGGAGATTTCCGACGGGCTGGTTTCCGCGATCGCGACCGGGGTCGATCCAGCGCCGGGCGACGAGCGCCACGCGATCGGCCTGCCCGGCCTGCCCAACCTCCACAGCCATGGTTTTCAGCGCGGCATGGCCGGCCTGGCGGAACAGCGCGGCACGACCGGCGACGATTTCTGGTCGTGGCGCGACCTGATGTACCGCTTCCTCGACCGGCTCGGTCCCGAGGATGTCGAGGCGATTGCCGCGCTTGCCTATGTCGAGATGCTCGAGGCGGGGTTCACGCGTGTCGGCGAGTTCCACTATCTCCATCATGATGTGGACGGACGGCCCTATGCCGACCCGGCCGAGATGGCCGCGCGGATCGCCGCGGCGGCCGAGGCAAGCGGGATCGCGCTCACGCTGTTGCCGGTGTTCTATGCCCATGGCGGCTTTGGCGGCACCGCGCCGGGCACCGCGCAACGGCGTTTCCTGAGCGATCCCGATGGGTTTGCGCGACTGGTCGAGGGCGCGCGCGCTGCCGTTGGTCCGGATGCGGTGGTGGGTATCGCGCCGCACAGCCTGCGCGCGGCGACGCCGGAGGAGATCCGCGCGATCCTGCCGCTGGCGGCGGGCGGCCCGGTCCACATCCATATCGCCGAGCAGCGCAAGGAGGTGTCCGCCTGCCTCGCCTGGAGTGGCCTGCGCCCGGTAGAGTGGCTGTTCGACGAGATGCCGGTCGATGACCGCTGGTGCCTGATCCATGCAACTCATGTAACCGACGCGGAGCGCGCGGCCATTGCCGGGAGCGGCGCGGTCGCAGGCCTGTGTCCGATCACCGAGGCCAATCTTGGCGACGGCATCTTTCCGGCCGCGGCCTATCTTTCCGATGGCGGCGCGTTCGGAGTCGGCAGCGACTCCAATGTGCTGATCTCGGCGACCGAGGAACTGCGGCTGCTCGACTATGGCCAGCGGCTGAGCCGGCACGAGCGCTGCGTGCTCGCCGGCGCCCGGGCATCGGTCGGCGCGACCCTGTTCACGGGCGCGCTGGCCGGCGGATCGCGGGCACTGGGCGTGACGGGCGGCATTGCGGTCGGTCATCCGGCGGATCTCGTCTCGCTCGATGCCGATGACCCGGCGCTTGTCGCGCGGTCGGGCGACCGGCTGCTCGACAGCTGGATTTTCGCGTCGCGCGCTGGGATCGACTGTGTCTGGCGCCGGGGCGTCCGACTGGTCGAAGGGGGCAGGCACAGGCGCGGCGATGAGATACGGCGGCGCTTCTCGACCGTCCTGACCCGCCTGATCGACGCATGACGATCGAGGCGCGCATCCGGCGCGATATCGAGGAACGCATCCGCTCCGGCGAATGGGTGCCGGGCACGCGCATCCCGTTCGAGCATGAGCTGGTCGTGACCTATGGCTGCGCGCGCGCGACGGCGAACAAGGCGATCAGCCGGCTCGCGCGCGAAGGCCTGATCGAGCGGCGGCGGCGCGCGGGCTCGTTCGTTGCCCATCCGCGCATCCGCTCCGCGGTGGTTGGCGTGCCCGATATCGGCGCGCTGATCGCGGCGCGCGGCGAGGCCTATCGCTGGCAGCTCGACTCGCGGGCGATCGACACCGATCCTCCCGAGGACGTGGCGGACTCTGCGGGGCCCTGGCTGCGGCTTTGCGGCGTGCATCATGCCGGGGCCGATCCCTTTGGATGGGAAGAACGCTGGCTCGACCTTGGCACGGTACCCGAGGCCCGCGGCGTGGATTTCAGCGCCCTGGCGCCCGGCACCTGGCTGCTCGACCATGTGCCCTGGACCGATGCGCGCCACCGGATCAGCGCCGTCCCCGCCTCGCCCGCCATCGCGCGGCACCTGCGCATCGCGGCCCATGCCGCCTGCCTGCGGATCGAGCGCTGGACCTGGCGGAACGGCGCGCCGGTCACGGTCGCGCAGCAGCTTTTCCCAGGCGATCGCTACGATCTGGTCGAGGATTTCACGCCCCGCGCCTGATCCCGCCACATGGCGGTCCTGCGCCCCGAGTTCGGCACCCGGGCAAGTAAAGGCGATACTATTCGGGGATTTTCGCCACCCAATGCGGGGGTCGATTTTTTCGACGTCCATCAGGCCGCGCAAATAGCGTTCCAGTAATGATGTAAGAACCTCCATAGTGTCTGCGGATTTCTGGGCGCCACCCTCCACACATGACTGTCCATCCAGGCTATTGCGGTGCTCCCGGTTATGAGAATGGTTTATGCCGTCCTGGCCTGATCGCGCGGCGAAAAGAGCGCGGAGGGCGTGACACAACGCGTCTATCGCCGCCTGCCGCCTGTTCTCCGCCTCGACTTTGGCATCGATGCGCCATTCGTCCGGGCGTCGCACGCTGAGCCAGCGGAACGCCGCCTTCGGCTCGGCAAGGATGCGCCGGCGGTAGCGCGCCACGACCGGGGTGTCGGACCCGCGGACATGATAGACGCGCTCCGCCAGATAATCGCCGCCGACGGCGCGCTGGTAGAGCGACCTGGGTCTCGGCGCGGCGGCTTGCGCTCGGCCGATGGCGACGGCTGTCGCGAAGTCGGCGTGCCGATCCAGCCAGCGATAGAGTGTTGCGAGCCCGACCGAGCAGAGCCGGGCGAGATCCTGGTTCGAGGCGCCGGCGCGGCATGCCATGCGCGCGTGGCGGGCGAATTCCGGGCGGTAAAGTGAAGGACGGGCCATGGCGGCATGCTGCACCATCGGCGCGGCGCGTTGAATCGAGGGGGAGACGGCGGGTTTGTTGGGAATGTCATGAGGGTTGCTGACATTTTCGACGCTGCCAGGAACTTGGTAATATGTATTATATATCATGTACTTAGATAGTATCGACGATTGTTACGCGCCGACACCGGGGCCTTCCCTACTGGGCCCCGGCCTTCCGGGGAAGGTCGAGAGACGATGACTCCTCGGCCTTTTCGCTCTATGCGCGGCACGTGCCCGATCGACCCTCGCCCGCCGTCCTGTTCGTCTGCCTTGGCAATATCTGTCGCTCGCCGCTGGCCGAAGCAGCGTTCCGCGCCGAGGCGGCGCGGGCCGGGCTCGCGGTGGAGGTCGATTCCGCGGGAACGGGCGACTGGCATATCGGCCATGCGCCTGACCGGCGCGCGCTGGCGACGGCGCAGCGCCATGGCATCGACATTTCCGGCTATCGCGGACGGCAGGTGGAGGCCGAGGATTTTCGGCGGTTCAGCCATATCTTCGCGCTCGATCCGCAGAACCTTCGCGATTTGCGCGCGATCGCGCCGCATGATGCGACCGCTGAGCTCGACCTGTTGCTGAACGTGGTGCCCGGGCGGGAGGGTCAGGCGGTGAAGGATCCCTATTACGGGACGGACGAGGGGTTCGAGACGACGTGGGACGACGTCACCGCCGCGGCGCGGGCGCTGGTCGAGCGGCTGGGGTGAAGACCGGTCGCACATAGAGCAGCGTTTCGCTCGCTCCTCTCCAGTGGGAGAGGATAGTGTAGCTTGGCAACTTGTTGCCTAGCGAAACTTGGTGAGGGGCTCCGGGAGTTCTCGATAGCTCCCGGAGCCCCTCACCAACTCCGACTAGATCGCTACGCTCTCAAGTCTCCGTATCCTCTCCCACTGGAGAGGAAAAAAGTGGCGAATCTGAATGTCATATACCGCTAACGCACCTCAGGCGTACCCCGGTGCCCGCCGTGTCGCGTACCAACAGGGTTTTCCTCTCGCGGGACAGTGGATGCCGGAACAAGTCCGGCATGACGGAATCGAGCGATGCTTCCGCCCGCCTGAATCGGGATGCTATTCCAGGTCGTTCTCGCTGATCACGATCAGGTCCTGATCGCTGTTGCGGGCCAGCGCGACGAGGCCGGCTTCGGCGATCGTGTCGCTGAAGCGGTTGAACATGTCGATCGCGTCGTCTTCCGGCGCGTCGCCGCTCAGGGCTTCCAGCACCGCATATTGCACCGCGAATTCATAATCGTCGCCGTCCACTTCGCCGGTGAACTCGACCTGCTGCTCATGTTCATTGTCGAGAAGCGTCGACAGGTCGATGTCCATCTTGTCAGCCGCCACGTCGATTCCCTCTTTGCCGTTACGCGCCATCGGGCGCTCAGCGCCCGTCTATCCGTAACGCGTCGACGGCGGTCAAGGTCCGTTGAGTCCGGGTCCGAAAATCAGAGGTTGAGCAGTGCGGGGTCGCCGCCCTGGGCGGTGATATTGACCGAGACCGCCCGTTCCAGCGCATAGCGCAGCAGCGCGTGCGGGCCGCCGGCCTTGGGGCCGGTGCCCGACAGGCCCTCTCCGCCGAACGGCTGGACGCCGACCACCGCGCCGATGATCGAGCGGTTCACATAGACATTGCCGGCGGGCACTGCCTCGCGGACTTCCTCGGCGAAGCGGTCGATCCGGCTGTGGACGCCGAGCGTGAGGCCATAGCCGCGTGCCGCCAGCTTGCCCGCGACGGCTTCGAGATCGTTCGGATCATAGCGATAGATGTGGAGGATCGGGCCGAACACCTCGCGTTCGAGGAAATCGGGGGTCGGCACCTCGGCGATGACCGGGCCGAAAAAGCTGCCGCTTCTGCCCAACGCGCCCGGATCGAGACGGGCGAGGATGCGGGCTTCCTTTTCCAGCCGGACGACATGCTTGTCGAGTGCGGTGCGCGCTTCCTCGTCGATCACCGGGCCGATATCGGTCGCGGGATCGCTCGGGTTGGCGAGGACCTGCGCCTCCAGCGCGCCGATCAGGGTGGCGATCGTCTCCTCGGCGGTATCGACGGGCAGATAGAGCAGGCGCAGCGCCGAGCAGCGCTGCCCGGCCGAGCCGAAGGCGGAGAGGATGACGTCGTCCACGACCTGCTCGCGGAGCGCGGTCGAATCGACGAACATGCCGTTGAGGCCGCCGGTCTCGGCAATGAACGGGACGATCGGGCCGGGGCGCGCGGCGAGCGTGCGGTTGATCGCGCCGGCGGTGTCGGTGCCGCCGGTGAAGGCGACGCCGTCGATACCCGGATGCGCGACCAGTGCCGCGCCGACCACGGCACCGTCGCCCGGCACCAGCGCGAGCAAGGCGGGATCGAGCCCGGCCTTGTGATAGAGGCGCACGGCCTCGGCCGCGATCAGCGGGGTCTGTTCGGCGGGCTTGGCCAGCACGGCGTTGCCCGCGGCGAGTGCAGCCGCGATCTGGCCGGTGAAGATCGCCAGCGGGAAATTCCACGGCGAGATGCAGGCGAACACGCCGCGGCCGTGCAGTTCGAGGCTGTTGGTCTCGCCGACCGGGCCGTCGAGGATGACGGCTGCGCCGAACTGGCGTTCCGCGAGCATCGCGTAATAGCGGCAGAAATCGACGGCTTCGCGTACCTCGGCGACGCCGTCGTTGAGCGTCTTGCCCGCCTCGAGCGAGAGCAGGGCGATCAGCCGGTCTTCCTCCGCCTCCAGCGCATCGGCCATGGCCCGCAGCACGATAGCGCGGCCGGTGCCGGTCAGCGCGTTCCAGCGCGGCTGCGCTTTGCGCGCGAGCTTGATCGCCGCATCGATATCGGCCGGGGTCGCGCTGCCGACCTGGCCGATCGTCATGCTGCGGTCCGCAGGGTTGGTGACGGGTTCGACGGGACGCTTGACCAGCTTGCCGCCGATGATCGGGCCGGCGCTGAGCTTCTCGGCGCGCACCATGGCGAGCGCCTTGCCCGCCGTGTCGCGCGCGGCCAGCAGCGAGAAGTCGCGGCCCTGCGAATTGCGCCGGGCAGCGCCGTAGAGCCGCGACGGTACCGGGATCTTGGCATGCGCCCGGGGGTGCGCCTCGACGATCGCGATCGGATCGCGGACGACCTCGGCGGCAGGGATTTCCTCGTCGAGCAGGGCATGGACGAAGCTGGTGTTCGCGCCGTTTTCGAGCAGGCGGCGGACGAGATAGGGCAGCAGCTCCTCATGCCCGCCGACCGGGGCATAGGCGCGCAGGATGATGCCGCCATAACGCTGGTCAGCGCCGGCATAGAGCGCCTCGCCCATGCCGTGCAGCCGCTGATGCTCGATGCGCACGCCGGCCGCATCGGCCATGTGGCGCACCGCCGCGAGGGTGTGGGCGTTGTGCGAGGCGAATTGCGGATAGAGCGCGGGCGAGGCGTCGATCAGCGCCTTGGCGCAGACCAGATAGCTGAGATCGGTCGCGGCCTTGGTGGTGTAGACGGGATAATCGGGCCGGCCGGCGACCTGGGCGCGCTTGATCTCGCTGTCCCAATAGGCGCCCTTGACCAGGCGGATCATGATCCGGCGGCCGCTGTCCTTCGCCAGCTCGGCGAGCGCGGCGATGACCAGCGGCGCGCGCTTCTGATAGGCCTGGACCACGACGCCGAGGCCCTGCCAGTCGCCGAGCTCGGGTTCGCGCACCAGCCGGTCGACCAGCTTCAATGAGATCACCAGGCGATCGGCCTCCTCGGCATCGATCGCGAAGTTCAGGTCGTGGCGCGCGGCGATCAGCGCGAGGCGCTTCACGCGCGGATACAGCTCGTCCCAGACACGCGCTTCCTGCAAGGCTTCGTAGCGCGGGTGGAGCGCGGAGAGCTTGACCGACACGCCGTGGCCAAGCTCCGGCCCGGCACCGGCCGCGGCCTTGCCGACGGTCTCGATCGCCTCGGCATAGATCTGTTCGAAGCGCGCGGCGTCGACTTCGGTCCGGGCGCCCTCGCCGAGCATGTCGAACGAGCAGAGCGTGTCTTCCTTCTTCGCCCGCGCGAGCGCCGCCTCGATGGTGCGGCCGAGCACGAACTGCTCGCCCATGATGCGCACGGCAGCGGCGACCGCCTGGCGGATCACCGGCTCGCCGATGCGCGCGGCGATGCGCTTGATATAGCCGCCGATATCCTTCTTCGCGGTCTCGTCCGCCTCGACCAGCTTGCCGGTGAGGAGCAGGCCCCAGGTCGAGGCGTTGACGAACAGGCTGTCGGACTTGCCGACATGGCTTGCCCAGTCGGCCGACCCGATCTTCTCCGCGATCAGCCGGTCGCGGGTTTCGGCATCGGGCACGCGCAGCAGCGCTTCGGCGAGGCACATCAGCGCGAGGCCCTCACGCGTGCCGAGCGAGAATTGCTGGAGGAAATCCTCGACCACGCCCTGCTTCTTCGCCGCGGAGCGCGCCGATTCCACCAGCGCGATCGCCTCGGCCACGACGGCCTTGCGCTCGGGGAAGGACAGCGGCTGGCGTGCCAGCAACTCAGCGATGGTCTCCGCCTCGTCGCGATATTTGGCGTCGTCGATCATGTCCCAGGGCGAGCGTGGCATCGGGGCGGTATCCTTGGCGGGGGGCGAAGATGGGTGGACATCTTCGTCATACTGCTTTCCAGCCTGAACGTGCTTCGTTATATTGGTGCCGATGCCGAAGAAGTTTTACGAATGAGCACCCGCGCCATGGAATCTTCGGCTGATGCCGTCGACCTGCGAATCCTGCGCATTTTGCAGGAGGACGGGCGGATCACCAACCAGGAGCTGGCGAGCCGCGCCGGCCTGTCGCCGGCGGCCTGTTTCGACCGGGTCAAACGGCTCAGGGCGAGCGGCGTGATCGCGGGCTATACCGCGCTGCTCGACCCGGCGAAGCTGGGGCAGGCGCTGCTGATCTTCGTCGAGGTCGTGCTCGACCGGACCACCGACGATGTGTTCACCGCCTTCGCGGCGCAGGTCGGCGACATTCCCGAAGTGCTGGAATGCCATATGGTCGCGGGCGGGTTCGACTATCTGCTCAAGGTGCGCGTGGCGGACATGGCGGCCTATCGCCGGTTCCTGGGGGAGATATTGACCAGCATTCCGGGCGTGCGCGAGACGCGGACCTATGCGGTGCTGGAAGAGGTGAAGGCGACGACGCGGCTGCCGATCTGAGGTGGGTGTTGGCTATGGCACCGCGACTGTCTCACCGGGCGGCGATACAATCGTTCCTCTCCAGTGGGAGAGGATAGTGAAGCTTGGCAGCTTGCTGCCTAGCCCCTCTCCAACTCCGACTAGATCGCTACGCTCTCAAGTCTCCGTATCAGTTTTGACTGCAGACAGGTCGAAATGCCCCCCGGGCATTTCTCAATCATGCCGGGGGCATGATTGACCTGTCTGCAGTCAAAACTCCCACTGGAGAGGAAGGCCGCGCATCGAATCCTGGTCAGGCAGCGTCCTTGTCGCGATCCAGCCATTTACCGAAAAGCACCCCGAGCGCGAACAGGATCAGCTGAAAGACGAATTGCGCGCCCGCGGCGACCAGCAATCTCATGTCGGGCGGGGCATGGAACAGCAGCGCCGAAACATAGGTAAGCGAAAGGGCGATCACCGCGAGGATCGCGACTGAACGCAAGGAGAAGGATTTGGACATCCTGCCATAGGCAAAAATGAAGACGAATGCGGCAATTCCAAGCATTCATTCCCCCGTACGTCGATGCTCTCCGAGACGCAGTAAACGCTTGGGCTCATCTCCGAAAACCGCGAGCCCAATACCAATTTGGAATCCGCGGTTCGGTTTGAGGCCCGCGCCCTCAATTGTCGTCGGGATCGCTGCCCCGCTTCAGGCGCGGCAGCACTGGCCGCCGCGCTTCCCGGATCGCGACCCCGGTGACCACCGCCCCTGCGAGGACGATGGCGGCGATCGACAACAGGCCGGCGGGCGAGATCTGCACCCGCAGTTCCACCACCGCGTTCCGGTTCAGGACAGGACCGACTTCGTTCGACATTGCCCGCTCCTCAAAGCGCCCGGAATGGCCGGATGCTGCCCGCATGAAGGGCGGCTGGCAAGGGCGTGGAAGGCGGTGGGAACGACCGGAGGTGGTAGAAAGCGGAAGGCGTAAACCACCGATAAGCCCGGCTACAGGCAGGCCAAGGCCTTGGCATTGGCCAGCTTGCTGCGTTCGGCGGGTAAAAGTGCCAATCCGTCCTCGCGCAGGGCGTCGAGCATACGAACCGCATCGATCGCTGGGATGGACGCAAGCGGGCATTTGGCGCTCGGTCCCGGCGCCTCGGCCATGCCCTGATCGATTGCTGCCATCAGCAACAATATTGCTCCGCGAGGATCCCGTAAGCTAAGACGGTATGCGTGACCACTTATCAAGTGCGTAGCGCCGGAACCAGGCATCTTTAGAAGGCAAGTCGCGACGCGCAACGCCGCGCCCCGGTCGGCAGGAAGAGCTGCCATGAATCCCAGCGACCCTGCTTCGTACGAATCACGTTCGGAAACGCCACACTTCCTGTATTCGGGCAGCACGGATTCCTCCCGCGTCGGCGGGGGCGGGTCGTCGCAATGGCTGCAATATACCTGCGGATCGCTGCCGTTGGAGGCCGCTGCAGAAGCAGCACTGGCGCTGGCACGCGTATTGGTGGGCGTGGTAGCCGAATTATCCTGCTGGCATCCCGCCAAAAATCCGAGCGCACCCAGCATCGCAATTCGGCATTGCGGCTGACGTCGCGACCTGCCCCCGCCAAGCCGACTTCGCCCCGTGCGCACAGCATAGCTCCACTAATGCGTTAGCGTCTCATCCGAGGAGCATGCATCCGATAGCTGACGTCTGCAATTGAGTCGTTGGCCAGCGATCCACTTCGACTGATAACGGCCCTATTCCTCGAAGCGCCCAGCGCCTCGATCATGGCCATATCGCCGCGCGAGCGGGAACGGCGGCAACCAGGCCTCGCGGCGGATAGTCCAGAGTTCGTAGGTCGGCATCAGCTGGTCGGGCGCATCCAGGGAGCCCAGATTCACTTCGATCTCGTCGTCGCTGCGGCCGAACACGGACGAGCCGCAGCGGGGGCAGAAGAACCGCCCGGCATAGTCGCGTGTCTCGCCCGTGATCGTCACCGCATCCTCGGGGAAGATCGCGGACGCGTGGAACAGGGCGCCGTGATGTTTGCGGCAGTCGAGACAGTGGCAAAGCCCGACCCGGTAGGGGAGCCCCGACGCCTCGATCCGGACGTCGCCGCACAGGCATCCGCCGGTGAATCGGTCCATGCTGCATCTCCTCCAGGGTCACAAGGCCGGTTATGCGCTGTGGCGATTCAGGAGGCGGTTGTCACGACTCCGCGGGGCCGCCGGCTGCCCGCCGGCGCTTCGTCAGCACCAGCACCAGGCTTGGCAGGATCGTCAGGACCAGGGGGGCGCCGATCGCCAGGCCGAAGATGATCGCGGTCGCCAGCGGCTTCTGCAGGCCCGATCCCCGGCCGATGCCGAGTGCCAGCGGCAACAAGGTCAGGATCGCGATCAGCGCCGACATCACGATCGGGCGAAGCCGCGCCTTGCCCGCTTCGAGCAGGCTCGCCGCGTCGACCGGCGCGTCGGGCACCAGTTCGGCCAGATAGAAGATCGCCAGCTCGGTGATCATGCCGACCACCATGGTCAGCCCCATCAGCGCCGAGATGTCGAGCTCGGTCCCGGTCAGCCACAGGCCGAAGAACACCGCCGCGGTCGACAGCAGCACGGTCGCGATCACCGCCGCGGTGAAGGCCCATTGCTCGTAGAGCAGGGTCAGCAGCAATGCGGAGAGCAGAAGTGCTGCGACGAACACCGTCGTCAGATCGCTGAACGACTGTTTCTGCTGGGCGTAGAGCCCGCCATAATCGACCCGGATGGTCGAGGGCAGATGAAGCCCGGCGACCGCCGCCTGCACTTCCTTGATGCCCGATCCGAGATCCTTGCCCTCGAGCCGCGCGGTGACGGGGATGAAGGGCGCAAGATCCTCACGGGTGATCTGGCGCTGGCCGGCGGCGATGCTGACCTGCGCGATGGCGCGGAGTGCCACCGCCCGCCCGTCAGCCGCGCGCACCGTGAGCGCGTTCAGCGCATCGGCGCGCTGGCGCAATTCCTGCGGCAGACGGACGCGCACGTCGATGACCTGCTCGCCCGACAGGATCTGAGTCGCGACCGTGCCGCCGATCTGAGTCTCGACCTGCTTTGCCACCGCATCCGGATCGAGCCCGGCCAGAGCCGCGGCGGCGCGATCGACCTTGATGATGATCGCATCGCCCGCGACGCGCAGACCGTCCTGCACCTCGACCACGCCGCCGATCTTGCCGATCGTCTCGGCGACCTTCCCGGCCGCGTCCGCGAGCTGCGCCTGATCGTCGCCGAACAGCTTGACCTCGATCGGCTGGGGCACGGCGGTGAGATCGCCGATCAGATCCTCCATCAGCTGCACCGTCTCGATCTCGAGCCCGGGCACGGTGGCCTGCGCCTTGTCGCGGATCTCGGTCATCACCTCGTCGATCGGACGGCGCGAACCGGATTTCAGGCGGATGAAGAAATCGCCCTCATCGGCCTCGGTCAGGCCGCCGCCGAGCTGGACGCCGGTCCGCCTGGAATAGCCGGTGACTTCGGGCGTTTCGCGGATGATCTTTTCGAGCTGGCGCAGCAGCCGGTCGGTATCGGACAGGGCCGCGCCCGACTTTGCCTTGTAGTCGAGCACGAAGCCGCCCTCGTCCATCACCGGCATGAAGCCCGATTGCAGGTGAGTCCAGGCGAAGGCGCCGATCACGATCAGCGCCGCGACGCCGATGCCGGTGAACAGGCCGGGGCGGGCAAAGGCGCGGGTCGCGACCTTCTCGTACCGGCCGCCGAGCGCGCCGGTGAAGCGATCCGCCTTTTCGGCTGCCTCGGCATCCTTTTCGGTGAGCCAGCGATCGGCGATGATCGGCAGCACGAACCGGGCGTAGAGCAGCGACACGACCAAAGCCGCGGTCATCGTCACCGCCAGCGCCTTGAAGAAGCCCCCGGTGACGCCCGAGATGAAGGCGAGCGGCAGGAACACGACGATCGTCGCCATGGTCGATCCGAACAGGGGTTTCGCCATTTCGCGCGCCGCCGCCAGCATCGAGGGGCGATCCGCCTCCCCTTCGGCTTCCTGCAAACGGCGCATGAGATGCTCGAGCATCACGACTGCGTCATCGACCACCAGGCCGACCGCCGCGGCCATGCCGCCGAGCGTCATCATGTTGAAGCTCATGTGCAGCGCGTAGAGCGCGAGGCAGGTCGCCGCGAGCACCGCCGGCAGCAATGCGGCGGTGATGACCATCAGCCGCCAGCTGCGCAGGAAGAGGAACAGCACCACGCCGGCCAGCACCGCGCCGAGCAGGATCGCATCGCGCACCGCATTGGCCGCGCCCGTCACCAGCTCCGACTGGTCGTAGAAGACGCTGACCTTCACATCGGCGGGCAGTGACGCGCCCTTCAGCCGCTCGTCGACCTGTTGCACCAGCTTCACGGCGTCGGCGGTGGGCGTCTGGCGGATATTGACCAGCACCGCGTCGGTGCCGTTCGAGGTGACCTTGGTCCAGGCTGGGGCGGGCGCGCGGCGGATCGTCGCGATCTGGCCGAGCGTCGCGACGCCGGCGCCGGGCGCGGTGCCGGCCTTGACCGGGATCGCGGCGATATCGGCTTCGTTCACCAGCCGGTCCTCGACCAGAGCGAGGTACAGCCGGTGGCGGTCCTCGATCTTGCCGACCGCGGCGACGCTGTTCGCGCTGCCAAGCGCGGTGGTGACGTCCGTGATGGTCAGGCCGAGCGTCTGGAGCCGGGCCGGGTCGACCTCGACCTCGATCTCGGGCGTCGAGCCGCCGAGCACATCGACGCCGGCCACGCCGGGCACGGTCGAAAGCAATGGCCGCAGCTTGAGCTGGGCGAGCTGTTCCAGCGCAACGCCGTCACGCTTGGTCGACGTCAGCGAGATGCCGAGTACCGGGAAGATCGTCGGATCCGAGCGGCGCACGCTGAAGCGCGTGCCCGGTGGCAGATCGGGCGCGATCGTCGCGAGCGCGCCCTGGGTGGCGAGCGTGGCGGCGACCATGTCGTCACCCCAGTCGAAGCTGATCGCGACCTCGGCCGAGCCGCGGCTGGTGGTCGATCGGATCTGGGTGACGCCGGGAATTTCGCGCAGCGCGATCTCGGCCGGGCGGGTGATGTCGGCCGCCATCTGCGCCGCATCGCGCTCGCCTGCGTCGATCGAGACGACGACGCGCGGATAATCGATATGCGGGAACAGGGTGACGGGCAGCCGCGTCGCCGCGACCAGGCCAGCCAAGGTGATCAGGAAGACGCTGAGCCAGATCGATCGGCGATGGCGTTGCAGAAGCTCCTTCACTTCGCCGCCCCGCCCTGTTCAGCGACCTTCATGCCGTCCTCGAGCGCGGTGCCGCCCTCGGTGACGACCTTCTCGCCGGGCTGGAGCCCCTTCAGGATCTGGATGCGATCGCCCGCCGAATTGCCGGGCGAGACGTCGCGGCTCTTCGCCACGCCGTTCTTCACGACAAAGACATAGCTGCGGCCGCCGTCGTCGAGCAGCGCCGCATAGGGGATGGTGATGCCTGTGCCGCTCGCGCCGACCTGAAGCGTCGCGCGGAGCGGCTCGCCCGCGCCGAGATGGAGCGCGGCGGGAATGCGGACATAGACCGAGGCGAGCCGGGTGGTCGGATCGATCTGCGGATCGACGCCCACCACCGCCACCCTGGCGGGCGCAGTGCCGTTGATCGTGTCGATGCTGATCGGCTGGCCGGGATGGACGCGCTGGGCGAGCACCGGATCGACACCGAAGCGCGCGCGCAGGTCGCCCTGCGCGGCGACCGTCGCAAGCGTTGCGCCGGCCGCGAGCTGGTCGCCCGGTTTGGCGGTGAGGTTGCGCACGGTGCCGGCGATCGGTGCGCGCAAGGCAAGCGCGCCGCCCTTGATGCCGAGATTGGCGCGCGCCGCATTGGCGGTCGCGGCGGCGGCACGGGCGGTCTCTACATCGGCATCGCTGATCAGGCCGTCGGCGCGCAGCCGCAGCGCGCGGGCATAGGCGGCCTGCGCCGCTGCGGCATCGCTGCCCGCCTTGGCGATGTCGAGCCGGGTGGTCGGGCTGGGCCGCAGCAGCGCGATGGTCTGTCCGGCGCCAACCGCCGTTCCGGTCGGCGCGACGATCGAGGCGATGATCGCCTCGGCGGGCGCCACGACCGACTGTTCGCCACCGGGGCCGGCCTCGGTCGCGCCGTAGACGGCCACATCGTCGCTCGACGCGCCGGCTTCGGCGGTGCCGGTGCGGACCTGCGCGACGGCTTCGGGCGCGGCTGCCTCGGGCGCGGCACCCCCGCCGCACCCGGCGAGCAGGATCAGGGGGATGAGCGGGGCGCAGAACTTCATTGGGTCCATCCTTCGGCGGGGCCGCCCGAGAGCAATTCGAGCGCGATGGTCTGCTCGGCGATCTGCTGGTCGAGCTGGCGGAGGGTGAGACGCCGATCGCGCAGGGCCTGCGCGGCGGTATCGGCGGTGGCGGGTGCGAGATCGCCGCGTTTCGCGGCACGCTCGGTGCTAGTGGCGAAGCGCTCCAGCGCGGGCATCTGCGCGATCAGCTCGGCCTTTTGGCGGCGCACGGTGGCGAGCGCGCCATTCGCCGCGTCGATCTCGGCGCGGGTCTGGAACAACCGCGCGTCATATTCGGCATGGAGCTGCTCGCGGGTCGCCCGGGCGATAGCGATGCCGCCGCGATTGCGGTTCCATAGCGGCAGGGTGAAGCCCACCGCCGGGCCGATCGTGTAATTGTCGGCGGTGTCGCGGGCGCCCGCCACGGTCAGCGAGAGGTTGGGGAACTGATCGAGCACTGCCTTGTGCAGATCGGCCTCGGCCACGCCATAGCCGGCGCGCAATGCCTGGAGATCGAGACGGCGCTCGATCGCCTGGGCGACGAGCGTGGCGCTGTCGGGCGGCACGACGGGATCGGGCGTCGCGGCGAGCCGTAATTCGGTCTCGGGCGGCAGGCCGAGCATCTTGTTGAGATCACCTTTGGCCGCGGCGAGATCGCGCTCGGCGACGCGCAGCTTGTCGGTCACATCGAGCAATGCCTGGCGGCGACTGTCGAGCTCGCTCGCCGCGATATCGCCGCGGCCGGCGGCACGCTGGGTCGCCTGGAACAGCTTCTCCGCCGCGGCGGCACTGGTTCGGGCGATGGCGAGCTGGTCGGTCAGCGCGAGGACCCGCACGCCCTGCAGCCGCGCCTGCCCCGCTATCTGCCATTCGGCCCAGGCGAGATCGAGCCGCACCTGGCGCTTGCTCGCCTCGCCTGCTTCCCGTGTGACGCGCGCGGTACGGAGCTGGCCGATATCGAGGCCGAGCTGCCCACCGAACGCATTGAATATGTCCGGGCCCGACAGGATCTTGTCGAAATTCGCCTGGAAGCTCGGATCGGGCAGCAGCCGCGCGGCAAAGGCTTGCGCATCGGTAACCCCCGATTTGGCCCGCTGCGCCTTGAGATCGGGATTCTCCAGCACCGCGATCACCGCCAGCGCATTGGGCGTCAGCGGCTGCGACAGGTCGATCGGCTGCGGCGTCAGGAAGGGCCGGCCGATCTTCGCGGCATCGGCCGACAGGATCGCTGCATCTGGCGGCGCGAGCACATCGGACGGCGCGGAAAGCGGCGCGGACTGATAGGTCTGGCAACCAGAGAGCAGGCTGCCCGCCAGCAACAGGGCAAGCGGGGCACGCTTCATCGCGGCCTCCGCGGCAGGATCACCATGAATGTCGCTCCGGGATGATGGTCGTCGAGGCGGACGGTGCCGCCATGCGCCCTGGCGATCGCCGCCACGAGGCTGAGACCCAGGCCGTGGCCGGGGGTGGTGCGGCTGCTTTCCAGCCGCGCGAAGCGGGCGAACACGCGCTCGCGATCCGCTTCGGGGATGCCTGGGCCGTGATCGCTCACCGCCAGATGCACGGCGTCTTCGTCGGCGGACAGCGCGATGCCGATCGCGGTGCCAGGCGGCGTGTGGCGCAGGGCGTTGTCGAGCAGGTTCACGACCAGTTGCGCGATCAACTCGCGATTGGCCTCGATCGCGATGCCCGGCGCGATGCCGCGCGAAAAGGGCCGGCCGGCATCTTCCGCCGACAGCTGATAGGAATCGGCGAGATCATTCATCAACCCGCTCAGGTCGAGCGGCGCCATGCGCACCACCGCGCCGCCGGCCTCGACCTCGGAGATGCTGAGGATCGCGGCGAACAGCTCGAGCATGTCTTCGCTCTGCTCGATCGCCTGCTGCATCGCGGTACGCAGCGCGGGCGCATCGGCATTGCCGGCCAGCGCGAGATCGAGCCGCTGCCGCAACCGCGCCAGCGGAGTGCGCAGGTCGTGCGCGATATCGCCCGAAACCTGGCGGAGGTTGTCGAGCAGCCCGGCGATCCGGTCGAGCATCTGGTTGAGCGTCTCGGACAGCCGGTCGAACTCGTCGCCCGTGCCGGAAAGCGGCATGCGCTGCGTGAGGTCGCCGCCGATGATCGCGTCGGCCGTACGATTGATCGCCCCGAGCCGCCGGCCGAGCGCACCGCTCAGCAGGAAGGCGCCGATCACCCCGATCGCCGTGATCAGGCTGAAGGCGACCGCGAACAGCGGGATGATCCGACCGTCAAGCTCCTCGATCGCTTCGGGATCGGCACCGACGATCAGCGTGCCCTTGTCAGCGGTGCGCGAGGTGAAGGCACGGGTGTCGTCCAGCTTGCCGCTGTGCTTGACGAACAGCATGTTGGACCAGCCGGGCGCGGGGATCGCGGTCACCCTCCATCCGGCGCGCAGCCGGCCCGAGGCATCGAGCAGGGCATAGCGCATGTCGCTGTGTTTCGTGGCCGCGCGGTCGGCGATGATCGTCTTGAGCCCGCCGGCGCCGAGGTCGCTCGCCTCGCGCAGGATGGCGCCGCGCTCGGTCACCACGCGCTGCTCCAGCTCGTAGCGCAGCTCGTTGCGGATCGCCCAGTACATGGCCGTACCCAGCGCCAGGATCAGCACCGTGAAGGCGAGGCTATAGAAGGCCGCGAACCGGAAGGCGGTCGAGGAGGGCAGCTTAGGCATCGGCATCGAACATGTAGCCGGCGCCCCGCACCGTCTGGATGCGGTCGCGGTCGCTCCCCGCGTTCAGCTTCGAGCGCAGGCGGCTGATATGAGTCTCGACGATGTTGGTCTTGGGGTCGAAGTGAAAATTCCACACACGCTCGAGCAGCATGGTCCGGGTCACCACGCGTCCGGCATTGCGCATCAACTGCTCGAGCAGGGCGAACTCCCGCGCCTGGACGTCGATGCGCTGCCCGCCGCGGCGCACTTCGCGCTTGAGCAGATCCATCTCGACATCGCCCGCCCGCAGCACCGTCTCGGTCGCGACCGCCGCGGGGCGCCGCGACAGGGCGTTCAATCGCGCGGTCAGCTCGGTGAAGGCGAAGGGCTTGACCAGATAGTCGTCGGCGCCGGCCTCGAGCCCCTCGACCCGATCCTCGACCCGCGCCAGCGCGGTCAGCATCAGCACCGGAGTGGCAATGCCGGCCGAGCGGATCGAGCGCAGGATCGTCATGCCGTCGAGCACCGGCAGCATGCGATCGAGGATGATCGCGTCGAACGGCTCGCCGGTCGCGAGGAACATCGCGTCGCGGCCATCGGCCGCGGTGGTCACCGCATGGCCGAGTTCGCGCAGGCCGCGCTCGATATAATCGCGCGTCTCGCCGTCATCTTCCGCGACCAGCACCTTCAACACCGCATCCTCCTGTATCCGCCTTTGCACCGCCCGGGATTGGTCACCCTTTTCCCGGACTATACAAATCACCAACGTTCGGCGGCGGTGGAAGCGGGCCGCCTATTTCTCCGACACCATTATCAGGCGGAACGAGCCCGGCTTCGCGGTGGGCAACACCCCGTCGCCAGCCGCACCTTTCGGCCAGACCAGGTCGGCGGTCGAGCTGAAGGCGCGGTGAGTCTTCGGGTCGACCGCGACCGTCTTGGCATAGTCGTCGATCGGCAGGGTCTGGTTCAACGTATAATGCGTCCTGTCGGCCTGATCGATGATCGACCATCCACCCTTGCGATTGGCGACGAAGATCCGGTCCTTGGCATCGTCATAGGCGATGCCGTCCGGGTGCTCGCCGATCTTCGCCGTCGCGATGATCTTGCCGGTGTCGGGATCGACCACCGCCAGCAGCGAATTGCCGGTACAACCGGCGAACAACAGGCGATCGGTCGGATCGAACGCCAGCGGCCCCGGGCCGTCGCATCCGTCGAGCTTGATCGTCCGCACGAGCGTCAGGGTCTTGCTGTCGATCTCGGCAATGGCATTGCCCTCTTCGAGATTGACCCAGACCTTGCCCAGTCCATCGGCCTGGGAGAATTCGGGGTTGTTGGGCAGCTTGATCGTCTTCACCACCGCGGCCGTGGCAGGATCGATCACGCTGACATCGGACGATTCCCCATTGAACGCGAAGATCAGGCCCGAGGCGAGGTCGTGCACGATCGAATCGGGCTTCGTGCCGGCCGGGATCGCCTTGATCGTCTTGCCCGTGGCGAGATCGAACATCACCACCGCGTTCTGCTTGCCGGCGGTGACGAAACCATGCCCCCGCGCCGGATCGAGCGCGACGCCGTGCGCCGCCTTCAGCCCATCGACCTGGAACAGCGGCTTGAGCGTGGTGAGATCGAGCACATGCACCGCCGTCGAATGGGTGACGTAGAGGCGGTTCGCGTCGGGATCGACCGTCAGATAATCGCCCCGGCCCTCGCCGGGCAGCGATATTTTGTCGACCTTGAAGGCAGCGGGCACAGCTTGCGCCGTCGCATTGCCGGCAGGTGCGGACTCGTTGCCGGACGCAGGGTGACAACCGGCAAGGGCGATCGCGGCGACGGAGCAGGCAAGTAAATGATGCATGATACCTCCAGATTCACTGCCCTATGCTTCACCCGGTGAAGTAGAATCGCGCTCTAAAGCGTAACGTGCAGACGAGGCGAACCATGTTCGTCCCTAAAGACGCCGATCTTCTTCCAGATACCGCACAAGTGCTGGCGCCTTGTCGGCGCATCACATGAAATATCAAGTTACATTTATGTAATGTTTTCCTGTCATCTGGCTGTCATCCGCCTTGAACGGGGTCAGCCATGTGCGGGTCCCTCATTCCCGAGGGATTCAGCCCGTTCCGCGCGGGCGGGTCACTCGGTACCGAGCGCCATTTCCTGCGGTGCATCGAGATTGCCCCGATCCATGGCCTCCACCGCCGTCGCACCGCGCGTCAGCGGAAGCAGTGCCAGCGTCCCGCGAAGCGGCGTCACGATCGCGGCGCGCAGCCCATGCGGCGATACATCGTCGTCCAGCCCGAACCGTAGCACCTCCCGCTTCTCCGAGGGCACATGGAGCGTGCCGAACAGCCGGTCCCAGATCGCGAGCGTACTCCCGAAATTCCGGTCGAAATGGCGTTGGTCAGTCGAATGATGAACCTGGTGATGCGCCGGGCTCAGGAACCACCGCCCCCATGTCGGGCCGAAGGTGATCCACAGATGCGAATGCTGGAGATGAGTCAGCATCACCGCGGCCAGCATGATCAATATGTTGGTGCCGCCAATCTCCCAGGGATGGGCGGCCGGGCCCAGCGCATAACGGGCAATGCCCTGGCTGAGGCCGAGCACCGCGGCAACGATATGCGCGAAGACCAGGGTGTCGACCGGATGGACCCGGAAATTGGTGAGCAGCGACAGGCTCTCGGCCCCATGATGCACGCGGTGGAACTGCCACAGGACCGGGACCTTGTGGCTCACATAATGGTCGAGCCAATAGGCGAATTCATAGGCGACGAAGAACAGGACGGTCAGCACCACCCCCTGGACCGGCGCCGGGATCGCGATCGCCGGGGCCGGCCCGAGCAGGAGCGTCAGCCAGTTCGCGATCCACTGCGCCAGCGGGCCGGCCGAGAACAGCATCCAGCCAAAAGCCAGACCGTAGAAGAACAGGCCGAACAGGAAATAGGCGATGTCGGCGCGGCCCGAGGCGCTTCTGAACAGCCGCCGGGGAAACAGCGCGCGCCACCACACCCGGAGGCGCGGCAGGCTCCGCCGGCCACGCGGCACGGCCAGGAAGGCGGCGAGCAGCAAGGTGCAGATCAGCCCATCGATCGCGAGGGTCGACCCGCGCCCGAGGAAGGTGCCGCCAAGCTGATTGCCCCAATAGCCGGCAAGGCGCCCGAGGCCGTCGCTCATAGCTGCAATGACGACCTCAATCATCGGATGACGACCTTCCCCACTCGACCTCTACGACGCGCTCGTAATCGCGAGGTTAACGGGGCCACCCCGAGGTCAGGCTTCTTCCGGCCAGTAGAGGCGCATCGGATTGGCCACGAGCAGCTTGTGCTGCAACGCTGTCGTCGGCGCGATGCGGGGGATCACATCGACCAGCCCGCCATCGTCTGGGATGCGATGCTCCATGTTCGGGTGTGGCCAGTCGGTGCCCCATAGCACCCGGTCCTGATAGTCCTCGACCAGCGGCCGCACCGCGTCGACGAAATCGTCATAGGGCTCGCCTTGCGGCGACAGCCGGTCGGGACAGGTCACCTTGGTCCAGATATCGTCGCGGCTGTCGAGCAGCGCGCGAAAGGCGCGCATGTCGGGGCCGTCGGGGCCCCGCGCGACATCGGGCCGGCCCATATGATCGATCACCACCGGCACCGGAAGCGCGGCGAGGAACGGCTTCATCTCCTCAAGGATATCCGCCTCGAAATAGACCACGACATGCCAGCCTTTGGGCAGGCGCCCCGCCACCTCGAGGAACTTGTCCTTGGGCGCGTTGTCGACGAGGCGTTTGACGAAATTGAAGCGCACGCCGCGCATGCCGCCGTCGTGCAGCGCCTGCAGATCGGCATCGGAGATCGCCGGATCAACCACCGCGACGCCGCGCGCCCTGCCGTTCGACGTCGCGATGGCGTTCAAGGTCGCGGCATTGTCGGTGCCGTGGCAGCTCGCCTGGACGATCAGGTTGCGCGTGAAACCGAGCCGATCGCGCAGCGCGAACAGCATGTCCGGCCCGGCATCCTGGGGCCGATATTTGGCAAGCGGGCTGAACGGGAAGTCGGCCATCGGGCCGAACACATGGCAATGCGCATCGACCGCACCGGGCGGCGGCACGAACCGCGGTGTCGAGGGATGTTCGGTCCAGCTACGAATGCGGCCCTGTTCGTCAACGCTCATGCGAACACCTCTCCGTCCATCAATTTGCGCGCGGTGCGCAGCAGCGCCGCGGTCGTTACCTGCCCGCCAGCGTCCAGTTCCAGCACGCAGCTCATTTCGCCGGTCGGATGCTCGACCGACAGGATCTTGCGGTTGCCCTCGGGGATCGAGGCGACTGCTGCCGCGGGCGACCCTTCGACCAGGCAGGCGGTGGCGACGCTGACCGCGCCGAGCACCCCGATCGTGGCATGGGCGCGGTGCGGGATGAAGCTGCGCACCGTGACCGCGCCACCATGCGCGGGCGGGGCGACGAGCATCATCTTGGGCACCGATTTTTCGGTCACATCGCCCAGGTTCATCATCGGCCCGGCCTTCAGCCGGATCGCCTCGATCCGCGCCTTGAGATCGGTTGCCGCGTCCAGCGTGTCGCGATCCTCATAGCCGGTCGCACCGACATCCCCGGCCTTGAACACGACGCAGGGCATGCCGTTGTCGATCAGGGTGCAGGCCACCCCCTCGATCACATCGACCGCATTGCCCGTCGGCAGCAGCGCGCCGCAGGACGATCCGGCGGTGTCGCGGAATTCGAGCGGGATCGGCGCGGCGGTGCCCGGCACTCCGTCGATCCGCGCCTCGCCTTCATAGGTCGGCACGCCACCCGGCGTCCGCACCGTGGCGACCGCGACCTGGCCCGTATTGACCATGAAGATCGCGACGCGCGTCTCGTCGCCCGTCGCGGCGAACAGCCCGCGCTCGATCGCGAACGGCCCGACCCCGGCGAGCATGTTGCCGCAATTCTGCGCATCGGTGACGATCGCCTGGTCGACGAAGACCTGGAGGAAGAGATAGTCGACATCCACGCCCGCGCGGGCGGATCTGGAGACGACCGCGACCTTTGAGGTCAGCGGATCGGCGCCGCCCATGCCGTCGATCTGGTTCGGATCGGGCGATCCCATCACCCGGAGGAGGAACGCGTCGCGTTCGGCGATTTCCGCAGGCAAATCGTCAGCGAGGAAGAAGCCTCCCTTGGACGTGCCGCCCCGCATCCACATGCATTTCACGCCCATCGCTGTTCCTCCCTCGCGAAGCGGGGGAGGGGGACCATTCGCCTCTTCCGGCGAATGGTGGAGGGGGCTTGGCCCCAAGCGCCGCGCCCGTGGCGTCCCCTCCACCACGCGCTGAAGAAGCGCGTGGTCCCCCTCCCCATCTGCGATGGGGAGAAATGGAGGATGTCACTCATAGGTCAGCCCCAGCTCGGCCAGCTTCCCGCGCATGTCATAGATATCCAGCCCCAGCTCGCCCGCCGCCAACCGCTGCCGCTTCGACTCCTCGGCCGCCTCGCGCGCCTGTGCCTTTTTCAGCACCGCCGCCGCATCCGCCCGTTTGACCACACACACCCCGTCGTCATCGGCCACAATCACATCGCCCGCCTCGATCGCCGCGCCGGCGCACACGATCGGCACATTGACCGAACCCAGCGTCGCCTTGACCGTCCCTTGCGCAAACACTGCCTTCGACCAGACCGGGAACCCCATCTGGGTCAGATCGCGCACGTCGCGTACTCCGGCATCGATCACCAGCCCGCGACACCCCCGCGCCATCGCCGATGTCGCGAGCAGGTCGCCGAAATAGCCGTCCTCGCACGGGCTGGTCGGCGCCAGCACGAGGATGTCGCCGTCGCGCAGCTGCTCGATCGCGACATGGATCATCCAGTTGTCGCCCGGCGGTGCCGAGATGGTGACGGCCGAGCCGGCAATCCGCGTACCGGGATAGATCGGCCGCAACCGGCTGGCGAGCAGGCCGATCCGCCCCTGCGCCTCATGCACCGTGGCAACCCCGGCTGCGCCAAGCCCGTCGATCACCCCCGCCTCGGTGCGCTCGATACTGCGAATGACCCGACCCGCCATGCTGATCTCCTGGTTGAAGCAGCCGCCCTAGGCAGCAGCCACACCACACCCCAATCACAATTGCACCCGCCCAATAAGTTTTTGCTATAGGTGCGTCGATGATCACGCCTTTCGACATGAACCTGCGTCATCTGCGGGCGCTCTCCGCGATCGCCGCGCACCGCAGCATGAACGCGGCGGCGCAGGCGGTGAACCTGTCGCAGCCGGCGCTCACCCAGGGCCTCGCCAAGCTCGAACGCCAGCTCGGCATACCCCTGTTCGATCGCCATCCCGACGGCGTCAGCCCGACCAAGGCCGGCGTGCTGATGGCCGATCGGGCGACGACCGCGGTCGACTATCTGACCATCGCGACCAGGCCCGCGCTACGGCGTGGCGGGCGGGGATTCGCCCGGCCCGAGCAGCTCATGACGGCAAGCCAGCTCCACGCCTTTCTCGCTTTGGCCGATGCCGGCAGCTTCGTCGCCGCCGCGGCGGCGACCGGCCTGTCCCAGCCCGCGCTCCATCGCGCGGTGCGCGATCTGGAACAGATCTGCGGCGTTGCCCTGGCCGAGCGGCGCGGGCGCGGCGTCGTCCTGACGACCATGGGGCGCCGGCTCGCCCGCGGGGTGCGGCTCGCCGCTCGGGAGCTGGCGGCCGGCATCGCCGAAGTGGCTGGAGAGCCGGACAGCGGCCGGATCGCGATCGGGGCGATGCCGCTGTCGCGCGCGCTGATCCTGCCCGCCGCGATCGCCGCTTTCGTCCGGGGGTCGCCGCGTGCGCTGGTCGACGTCGCGGAGGGGTCGTGGCGCGAGCTGGTCGAGCCGTTGCGCGACGGCGTGATCGACCTGATGATCGGGGCGTTGCGCGAGGAGACCCCGCCCGGGCTCGACCAGCGCGCTTTGTTCACCGACCGGCTGGTGGTGATCGGCCGGACGGGCCATCCGCTCGCAGCCAAGTCCGACGTGACGCTGAACGACCTGTCGCGTTACGGCTGGATCGTCGGCCAGGCCGACACCCCGCTCCGGGGCCATTGGGACAGCCTGTTCGCCGGGCGCCCCACCCCCGACGCGCCGATCGAGTGCGGGTCGGTGATGGTGATCCGTGGCGTACTGCGCGGCAGCGACCTGCTGACCCTGTTGTCGCCCGACCAGGTGGCAATGGAGATGCAGGGCGGCATCCTCACCGCGATCGGCCGGCCGCTCGACCAGGGTGTGCGCACCATCGGCATCACGACCCGGATCGGCTGGCGGCCCACCGCCGCGCAACGCCGCTTCATCGCACTGCTCGAAACCGCGGTCTCCGATACAAGAATTCGGGAAAACCAATAGCCGGGTCGACAATTGGATTGGCGGATTCGGGCGCGCACCCCCTAGGCCCGAGCCATGAATGCGACGTTCGCCTTTATCGGTTTCGGGGAAGCGGGTGCGGCCTTTGCCGGCGGCGCCCCGGCGCGCGGCTATGACTGCAAGACCGAGCAGCCGGACCTGCGCGGGGCCAAGCTCGACGATTTCGCCAGGGCCGGCGTGACCGCCTGCGCCGACGCGGCCGAAGCGATCGAGCATGCCCGCGCGATCCTCTCGCTGGTGACGGCCGACCAGGCCTTGGCAGCCGCCAGGACTGGCGCGCGCACTATAGAGCCCGGTGCCCTCTGGTTCGACATGAACAGCGTCGCGCCCGACACCAAGCGGGATGCCGCCAGGCTGATCGAGGCGGCCGGCGGGCGCTATGTCGATGTCGCGGTGATGGCACCCGTCCACCCCGCCCGGCGCGCTGTGCCGCTGCTGCTCAGCGGGCCGCATGCAGAGACCGGCGCGACGCTGCTGGCCGAGTTCGGCTTCACCAATGTCACGATTGTCGAAGGCCCGGTCGGCGCCGCATCCTCGATCAAGATGATCCGATCGGTGATGGTGAAGGGGCTCGAAGCGTTGACCGCCGAATGCTTCCTCGCGGCGGAGAAGGCCGGCGTGTCCGGAGAGGTCACCGCCTCGCTCAACGCGAGCTGGCCGGGCGTGGATTGGGCCGACAAGGCCGACTACAATCTCGACCGCATGATGGTCCATGGCCTGCGCCGCGCGGCGGAGATGGAAGAGGTGGTGAAGACGCTCGATGCGCTCGGCACCGGATCGGCGATGACCCGCGGCACGGTCGAGCGCCAGCGCGCGATCGGTGCGCTGGGTCTGACACCCCCGAAAGGCTTGAAAGCCAAATTCGAAACCCTCTCCCCGTTCGTTTCGAGCGAAGTCGAGAAACAGGCGTCGGGCGCAGGTTTCTCGACTTCGCTCGAAACGAACGGCTGCGGGAGTAAGCCCACCAGTTCCGAGGAAGAGGCCGAAGCCGCATGACGCTGATCATCGATTGTCATGGCCATTACACCACCGCGCCGCCGCAGCACGACGCGTGGCGCGACGCACAAAAAGCCGCGTTCAAGGCCGGCGAGACGCCCCCGCCCTATCCCGCCATCTCCGACGACGAGATCCGCGAGACGATCGAGGCGAACCAGCTCAAGCTCCTCAAGGAGCGCGGCGCCGACATGACGATCTTCAGCCCGCGTGCCTCGACCATGGCGCACCATGTCGGCGACGAAGGCGTCAGCAAGGCCTGGGCGCATGTCTCTAACGACCTGATCGCCCGCGTCGTCGGACTCTATCCCGAGACCTTCGCCGGCGTGTGCATGCTGCCGCAATCGCCCAAGGCCGATCTACAGGGGTCGATCGAGGAACTGGAGCGCTGCGTCACCGGGCTCGGCTTCATCGGCTGCAACCTCAATCCCGATCCGGGCGGCGGGCACTTCGCCTTCCCTGCGCTGACCGACCGTTACTGGTATCCCTTTTACGAGAAGATGGTCGAGCTCGACGTTCCTGCGATGATCCACGTTTCGGGAAGCTGCAATCCGGCGCTCCACGCGACCGGCGCCTTCTATATCGCCGCCGACACCATCGCCTTCATGCAGCTGATCCAGGGCGACCTGTTCAAGGATTTTCCGAGCTTGCGCTTCATCATCCCGCATGGCGGCGGCGCGGTGCCCTATCATTGGGGGCGCTATCGCGGCCTCGCCGACATGCTCAAGCAGCCCAGCCTCGACACGCATGTGATGAACAACGTCTATTTCGACACCTGCGTCTACCACCAGCCCGGCATCGACCTGCTCGCCGAGGTGATCGACACCAAGAACATCCTGTTCGGCAGCGAGATGGTCGGCGCGGTGCGCGGCATCGACCCGCAGACCGGGCAATATTTCGACGACACCAAACGCTATGTCGATGCCTTGCCCGTGAGCCCCGAGCAGAAGCACGCCATCTTCGAGGGCAATGCCCGGCGCGTCTTCCCGCGCCTCGACGCCAAGCTCAAGGAACGCGGCCTGTGACCGAGCCCCGCGACATCCACGCCTATCTCGCCCAGTTCGACGACATCCCCGGCACACGCGTCTTCACTGCCGCGCGGGCGCGGCAGGGCTATCACCTCAACCAGTTCGCGATGAGCCTGATGAAGGCGGAGAATCGCGAACGCTGGAAGACTGACGAACGCGCCTATCTCGACGAATGGAAGCTCAGCGAGGAGCAGAAACAGGCGGTGCTCGATCGTGATTACAACCGCCTGCTCGATCTCGGCGGCAACATCTATTTCCTCGCCAAGGTCTTTTCGACCGACGGGCAGAGCTTCCTCCAGGCGGTCAGCACGATGAGCGGCATGAGCCTGGAAGACTATTCGGCCATGATGATCGCCGGCGGCCGCTCGCCCGAGGGTGTGCGGTCGATCAGGGCCAATGAAATCAGGGCCAACGAAAAGGGCGACGAGTAATGGCGCGCATCACCGCCGGCGTGGCGACCAGCCACATCCCCGCGCTCGGCGCCGCAATCGATCTCGGCAAGACGGGCGAGGATTACTGGAAGCCCGCCTTTGCCGGATACGAGTGGACCAAGGAATGGGAGAAGGAGGCGAAGCCCGACGTCGTCATCCTGGTCTATAACGACCATGCCTCGGCGTTCGACATGAAGATCATCCCGACCTTCGCGATCGGTTGCGGCGAGGAGTATCGGCCCGCCGACGAAGGCTGGGGCCCGCGCAAGGTGCCGGTGGTCGAGGGCCATCCCGATCTCGCCTGGCACATCGCGCAGAGCCTGATCCTCGACGAATTCGACATGACCATCATCAACGAGATGGACGTCGATCACGGCCTGACCGTGCCCCTGTCGATGATGTTCGGCCAGCCTGACGCCTGGCCGTGCAAGGTCATCCCGCTCGCGGTCAACGTCGTCACCTATCCGCCGCCCTCGGGCAATCGCTGCTGGGCCTTGGGCGAGGCGATCGCCCGCGCGATCGAGAGCTTCCCGGAGGATCTCAACGTGCAGGTCTGGGGCACCGGCGGCATGAGCCACCAGCTCCAGGGCCCGCGCGCCGGGCTGATCAATGCCGCCTGGGACAATGATTTCCTCGACGGCCTGATCGGCGACAGCGATCGCCTGCGCCGTATCCCGCATATCGACTATCTGCGCGAAACCGGCAGCGAGGGGATCGAGATGGTGATGTGGCTCGTCATGCGCGGTGCGCTGGGCAAGGCCACGCGGGTGCTGCACCGGCATTATCACGTGCCCGCCAGCAACACGGCTGTTGGGCATATCGTGCTGGAACCGGTGTGAGCGTCGCTCGCGTCGTTCCGGGGGGACCGACGCGAGCGAAGAACGGAGAGGGGAGAAGAAGCGTCGCCGCCTTCTCCCCTCTCCTGATTTCCTCGCCTGACACGGCGAGGCACGGCAACATGAAGAAAGGCATGCCATGAAAATTGCCCTCGCCGGAGCCGGCGCCTTCGGTGAAAAACACCTTGACGGTCTCAGGCTGATCCAAGGCGTCGAGGTCGTGTCGCTCGTCGGCCGCCGGCTCGAACCCACCCGGGCGATCGCCGACAAATACGGCATCGGCCATGCGACGACCGATCTCGCCGACAGCCTGGCGCGCGACGATGTCGATGCGGTGATCCTCTGCACCCCCACCCAGATGCACGCCGACCAGGCGATCCAGTGCATGAACGCCGGCAAGCACGTCCAAGTCGAGATCCCGCTGGCCGACAGCCTGGCCGATGCCGAGGCTGTGCTGGCCAAGCAGCAGGAAACCGGCCTGACCTGCATGGTCGGCCACACCCGCCGCTTCAACCCGAGCCACCAGTTCATCCACAACCGGATCGCGGCAGGCGAGTTCGCCATTCAGCAGATGGACGTCCAGACCTATTTCTTCCGCCGCAAGAACATGAACGCCAAGGGCGAGGCGCGGAGCTGGACCGATCATTTGCTCTGGCATCACGCTGCCCACACGGTCGATCTGTTCGCTTATCAGGCCGGCCCGATCGTCAAGGCCAACGCCATCGAAGGCCCGATCCATCCCGAACTCGGCATCGCGATGGACATGTCGATCCAGCTGAAGGCGGAAAGCGGCGCGATCTGCACGCTCTCGCTCAGCTTCAACAATGACGGGCCGCTCGGCACCTTCTTCCGCTATATCGGCGACACCGCGACCTATCTCGCGCGCTATGACGACCTGTTCACCGGCAAGGACGAGCAGATCGACGTGTCGAAGGTCGATGTCTCGATGAACGGCATCGAGCTGCAGGACCGCGAATTCGTCGCCGCGATCCGCGAGGGCCGCGAACCCAACAGCTCGGTCGCGCAGGTCCTGCCCTGCTACCGCGTGCTCAACGCACTCGAACAGCAGCTCGCGGGGTGATATGCACGATTTCGGTCCCCTCTCCCGCGAGCTGAGCACGCTTGAGGCGGTGCAGGCCGAGCTGGCCAGCATCGCCGAGCGGACCGACGACGCACGGCGGCACGACCTGATCCGGTTGCGCCGCGCGCTCTCGCTCCAGATCGCCGAGGTCGGCAAGGTCGCCGAGCCGATCTTCGCCACGGCGGAGGCCCGCATGACCCTGGAGTATCGCAGCAAATTCTCGCGGATGCGGTCGGCCGCGGCGCTCCATCAGGCCGATTGGCCCGCGGTGCGGCTGGGCGAAGAGGTCGAGCAATATCGGGCGTCGGCGCTGGGCGTGCGCCAGGCCAACAAGGAGTTCGTCGCCTGGGTGCGCGGCGCGCTCGATCGTCTTCGGAAAGACTCATAGATGAAGACTCAGGTCGCGATCATCGGTGCCGGCCCGGCCGGGCTGTTGCTCGGCCATCTGCTGCGCGCCGAGGGGATCGAGTGCATCATCCTCGAACGCCAGACGCGCGCCTATGTCGAAAGCCGGATCCGCGCCGGCGTGCTGGAAACCGTCACGACCGACCTGATGCGCCGCCTCGGCGTGGAGGCACGGATGGATGCGGAAGGCCTGATCGAGCAGGGCTTCAACCTCGCCGATGGCGAGCGGCTGATCCGCATCGACATCACCCGCCTCACCGGCAAGCATGTCATGGTTTACGGCCAGACCGAGCTGACCCGCGACCTGATCGCCGCCGCACCGGATCGCGGGCTGGAGATCGTGTTCGAGGCGAAGGACGTGGCGTTGCATGATATCGACAGCGATCATCCCTTGATCAGCTACACAAAGGGCGGCGAAACGATCACGATCGAGGCCGATTTCATCGCCGGCTGCGACGGTTTCCACGGCCCCTCGCGCAAGGCCTTTCCCGCGTCCGCCCGCGAGTTCGAGCGCGAATATCCGTTCGGCTGGCTCGGTGTGCTCGCCGATGTGCCGCCCTGCCATCACGAGCTGATCTATTCCAACGGCCCGCGCGGCTTCGCGCTCGCCTCGATGCGCTCGGCGACGCGCAGCCGCTACTATGTCCAGGTGCCGCTGACCGCCACAGTCGAGGACTGGCCGGAGGAGCGGCTATGGGACGAGCTGGCGCTGCGCTTCGACCCGATCTCGAGCCGCGGCGTCACCCGCGGCGCGGCGCTGGAAATCTCGATCGCTCCCTTGCGCTCCTATGTGTTCGAGCCGATGCGCCATGGCCGCCTGTTCCTCGCGGGGGATTCGGCGCACATCGTCCCACCGACCGGCGCCAAGGGCCTGAACCTCGCCGCGTCGGACGTCGCCTATCTCTCCGACGCGCTGATCGCCCATTACAAGCGCGCCGATGAGGCAGGCCTCCATGGCTATCAGGCCAAGGCGCTCGCCCGCATCTGGAAGGCGGAGCGGTTCAGCTGGTATCTGACCAAGCTGATGCACCGCTTTCCCGAAGACGGCCCGTTCGAACACCGCATGCAGATCGCGGAGCTGGACTATGTCGCCGCGTCCGAGGCAATGCAGACCGCGATCGCCGAAAATTATGTGGGACTGCCGCTGTAGCCATGACCCTGCCCGTCCGCCGGATCGGCCCCTTTTCCGTCTCCGCCATCGGCCTCGGCGCGATGGGCCTCAGCCACGCCTATGACGTCGCGCCCTCGGCGGAAGACGGCGCCCGCCTGCTTAACCGCGCGCTCGATCTCGGCATCACGCTGATCGACACCGCCGCGCTCTATGGCGGCGGCCGCAACGAGGAACTGATCGCCGGCGCGATCATGCACCGCAAGGCCGAGTTCACCCTGGCAAGCAAATGCGTGCTCGAGGTGATCGACGGCAAGCGCATCCTCGACGCCTCTCCCGAGGCCATCATGCGCTCGGTCGAACGCTCGCTCGCGCGGCTCGGCACCGACCATATCGATCTGCTCTATCTGCATCGCCCCGACCCGAACGTGCCGATCGAGGAGTCGGTC
This sequence comes from Sphingomonas sp. GW821-FHT10F11, assembly GCF_058809095.1. Classification (NCBI taxonomy): domain Bacteria; kingdom Pseudomonadati; phylum Pseudomonadota; class Alphaproteobacteria; order Sphingomonadales; family Sphingomonadaceae; genus Sphingomonas; species Sphingomonas sp. GW821-FHT10F11. The sequence goes on along the minus strand of NZ_JBXASH010000003.1, from coordinate 23,909 downwards.
GGTGCACTCGTCAGGCTGAAGGAGGCAGGCAAGATCGGCTCGATCGGCCTGTCCGAAATGGGCGCCGAGACCATCCGCCGCGCCCAGGCGGTCCATCCGATCGCGGCGGTCCAGACCGAATATTCGCCGATGGTGCGCAATCCCGAGGTGGCGGTGCTCGAAACCTGCCGCGGCCTCGGCATCGCGTTCGTCGCCTTCTCGCCGGTCGCGCGCGGTCTGCTTGCCGGCGCGGTCGACAACGACCGCTACGCAGCCGGCGATATCCGCGCGCATATGCCGCGCTTCGTCGAACCCAATCTCTCGCACAACCTCAAGGCGGTTGCTGCGTTCGACGCGCTGGCGGCGGGGATCGGCCTGACCCCGGCCCAGCTCGCCCTCGCATGGGTGCTGGCGCGCGGCGACCATGTCGTGCCGATTCCGGGCACGCGCGACCCGGTGCATCTGGAGGAGGATGTGACGGCGGCGGCGGTCACGCTGGGCGCCGACACGATCGCGCAGATCGACACGATCTTCGCCCCCGGCGCGATCCGCGGCGCCCGCTATGCCGCACCCTTGCAGGCCCAGGTCAGCACCGAGTTGCTGCCCGGCGAGGAACTCGCCTGACCTCAGCCGATCGGCCGGACCAGCTCAAGCCCGTAGGATCGCGTCGACCGTCAGATGGTCGAGCGCGAGAGCCCGCAGGAAATCCGGCGCATCGAATGCAGCACCCGGCGCCTGCACGCCGAAGCCCATGAACCGCCCGTCCAGGATGCGCGCCACCGCTTCGCAGATCAGCGGGGCGGAGAAGGCATAGATATCCTGGCCTTGCGCGACGATGCTGCATCGATCCGTACCGCGCGTGACCAAGGCTTCGACCAGGAAACGCTGCGCCGATCGCCCGCTGGCATCGGCCGGCTTCGGCGCCGGTGTCGACGGATCGCGGATATCGTTCAGGGCGATGTGGTTGAGATGGGTGTGGAGAGTCCCCGTCCGCAGATGGCGCGAGATCAGGATCACCTCGGAGAAAGGCACTTCGACGACAGTCTGGCGGGCAAAGGGGGGCGGAAAGTCCCAGACCCTTGTCGCGGCGGGCACGGCGATCGGCGTCAACTCCCCTTGCTCGATCGCGAGGCGCGGCGCCGTGTTCCGCGCGCCCGTGATCCGCGTGCCCCGGGTCGGGTGCCAGCTATCCAGCGCGATCCCGATCTCGACCGCATCGGCGGATTCCCACGCGCCCATGGCCGTGGTGACGAGTAGATCGGCCAGGCCGCCATAAAAACCCATTGCCGGGATCAGGAGCACGCCGGCCTGGCGCGCGTCGGCATCGAAGCGGTCGAACAGGGCGCTGGCACTGGCCTGCTCGGCGGTCACGTCGAGATAGGGGATGCCCGCTCTGATGGCGGCGGCAGCCACCGCCTCGGCTGTTTCGAGGAACGGGCCCGCGCAGTTGATCACCGCCGCAGCGCCGTCGAAGGCCCGGTCGAGCGAGGCCGGATCCTCGACCGAGGCGATCCGGCGTTCGGCAGTCTTCAACTCGGCGAGCCTGGTCGCATCGCGCCCGATGGCGATCGGCGTCAAACCCCGGCGCAGCAGTTCGGCGACGACGAACCTGCCCGTATGCCCGGCCGCCCCGAATACCGCGACGCGACGTTCCTTTTCCGTACCTTCCATCCCATCCATGGTCCTTCTCCATATACGCTACAGACCTGTCTGTTCTTTCGATACGTACAGGTCTGTAGCGTGTCAATCGCCGATATGGTATCCGGCGTTGAACCGGAGATTTCCGATGCCGACGACCGCAACCGCCCCCGACACCCAAAGCGCCGATGTGAGGGAGCGCATCCTGGAAACGGCGTCGACACTCTTCTATCGCATGGGCGTGCGCGCGGTCGGCGTCGACCTCGTGGTCAAACAGGCCGATGTCGCCAAGACCAGCCTCTACCGTCATTTCGGGACGAAGGACGATCTGATCGCGGCCTTTCTCGAACGCGAGGATGCGGATTTCTGGGGCACTTGGGACAAGGTGGCCGAACGGCACAACGACGATCCGAGGGCCGAGCTTGACGCGCATCTCGACTGGATCGGCGAACGGGTCGGGCGGCCCGATTACCGGGGCTGCCCGCAGATCAACGTCGCCGCCGAATTCCCCGATATGGATCATCCGGCACGCAAGGTGGCGGCCGCGCATAAAGGGGAGATGCGGCGGCGGTTGCGGGACATCGCCGGACGGCTCGGCATCGACCGGCCGGACGAGCTCGCCGGCCAGCTTGCGGTGTTGATCAACGGCGCCTTTGTCAGCGCGCAGATGTTCGAACCGGGCGAGGCCACCCCGCTGCTACGGCAGACGGCGCACAGCCTGATCGCCGCGAGCAACCGCTGAGGGATTGGCTCAGACCGTCCCCCACACATCCCGCGCGATATCCACCACCAGCTTCAGCTTGTCGTACTGCTGTCCGACTTCGATGTCGTTCCCATGCACCGTCGAGGAGAAGCCGCATTGCGGGCTCAGCGCCATCTGCTCGATCGGCATGAACGCCGCCGCCTCGTCGATCCGCCGCTTCACGTCGTCGGCCTTTTCCAGCTCGCCAAGCTTGGTCGTGACCAGCCCCAGCACCACCGTCTTTCCCTTGGGCACATGACGCAGCGGCGCGAAATCGCCTGAGCGCGGATCGTCATACTCAAGGAAATAACCGTCGACCGCGAGTTCGTTGAACAGCACCTCGGCGACCGGCTCGTAGCCACCCTCCGCCGCCCAGCTCGACCGGTAATTGCCGCGGCACAGATGGACGCAGGCGGCCATGTCGGCCGGCCGGTCGCGGATCGCCGCGTTGATCAGCCGGGCATAGGCGCGCGGCAGCTCGTCGGGGTCCATGCCGCGCCGGCGCGCATTCTCGCGCTGCGTCTCGTCGCAGAGATAGGCGAGATTGGTGTCGTCGAGCTGGATATAGCGGCACCCCGCCTCGGCCAGGCTGGCGATCTCGGCACGATAGGCCGCCGCCACATCCTCGTAGAACTGCTCGAGATCAGGATAGGCCTCGCTATCGATCGCCTCACGCCCGCCGCGGAAATGCAGCATCGTCGGCGACGGGATCGTTACCTTGGGCGTGGCCGACGTCACCGAGGCGAGGAATTCGAAATCGCGCCGCTGGATGTCGCGCGCATGGCGGATCGTGCCCGCCACCTTCATCACCGGCGGGGCATATTCCAGTTCCTTGCCGCCGTGCTGGTGGAACTTCACCTGGGTTCCGCCCGCCTCCTCGACCCCGTCGAGCTGAAGCAGGAAATCCGTATGGAAATAGGTCCGGCGAAACTCACCGTCGGTGATACCCTTGAGCCCGAGATCTTCCTGGAAGCGCACCACGTCGCGGATCGCGTCATCTTCGACCACACGCAGCACGTCCGGCCCGATTTCCCCGGCGCGGTGCGCCGCACGCGCCTCGATCAGTGCCCTGGGACGAAGGAAACTGCCGACATGGTCGGCACGGAAAGGCGGCTTGCCCGGCATCGTCTCACTCTCCTTGCATGATCCGATCGAGTCGGATTATCTGTATGTGTTACGTACAATATCGCGACGCGGTCAAGCGCGTCGAAAGGAGAGATCATGACCTTCATCCGCAACCGCTGGTATGTCGCCGCCTGGGACAGCGAGGTCGACCGCAAGCCGATCGCCCGCACCATCTGCGGCGAGGCGGTGATGCTCTATCGCAAGCTCGATCGCGGCGTGGTCGCGATGCGCGATGCCTGCCCCCACCGCCTGCTGCCATTGTCGATGGGCATCAAGGAAGGCGATTCGATCCGCTGCCGCTATCACGGCCTGAAGATCGGCCCGGACGGCTGCGCCGAGGAGATGCCGGTCAAGTCCGAACGGGTGAACAAATCGGTCTGCGCGACGCTCTATCCGGTCGTCGAACGCCACCGCTATGTCTGGATCTGGATCGGCGAGGCGGCCCTGGCCGACCCGGCGCTGATCCCCGACTACTGGCCATGCAGCGCCCCGGGCTGGACCTTCGACGGCGGCTATTACCCCATCGCCTGCGACTATCGCCTGGTGATCGACAATTTGATGGACCTCAGCCACGAGACCTATGTCCATGCGGGATCGATCGGCCAGCTCGAGATCAACGAAACCCCGATCGAGACGGAGACGCGCGGCGACGAAGTGATCGTCCGGCGCTGGATGCCCGGCATCGAACCGCCGCCCTTCTGGCGCGATGCGCTGAGGCAGGATGGCTTGGTCGACCGCTGGCAGATCTGCCACTTCCTGCCGCCGTCATCGGTGCTGATCGATGTCGGCGTTGCCCCGGTCGCGGCCGGCGCGACGCCCGAGCGGCACGATCAGGGCGTGCGCGGCATGGTGGTCGATGCGATCACCCCGGAAACCGAGACGAGCTGCCATTATTTCTGGGGCATGGCGCGGAATTTCGATATCGCCGATACGGGCTTCACCGCCCGATTCAAGGCACAGCAGGGCGCGGTGTTCCAGGAGGATGTCGAGATACTGGAAGCGCAGCAACGGTCGATCGCGGCCAATCCCGACATGAAGCTCAGGGCCTATGCCATCGATCAGGGCGGCGTCCGCGCGCGCCGCATCATCGACCGGCTGGCGCGCACGGAGGAGGCCGAGCTTGCCGGATGATATCGGCGCGCTCGACGCGATCCTCGGCTTTCACATCCGCCTCGCGCACGGCGCGGTGCAGCGCCATTTCTCAGAGCATTTCGCCGATCTCGACCTCACCCAGAAACAGGTTTCGGTCCTGTGGCTCGCCCACGACCAGCCGGGCATCGCCCAGACCGACCTCTCGCGCCGTCTTCAGATGGACCGCGCGACGACCATGGCGATCGTCCACGCGCTCGAACGCCGCACCCTGCTCGCGCGTGGCCCGGCCGAGACCGATCGCCGCCGCATCGCCTTGACCCTGACACCCGAGGGACAAACCCTGCTCGGCACCGCGCGCAAGGCGATCGAGGCGCATGAGGCCTGGCTGAGGGGGCGTTTCACCAAGGCGGAGACGGCACAGCTGATCGCATTGTTGCGTCGGATCCACGACTGACGCGCCGACCCAGATATTGTTGCACAACATAGCAAAATCCGGCAGCATCCGGGCATAACGAGAAGTGAGGGGATGACATGGCCACCGATCCGCGCGCGATACTCGACCGCGAGCCCATGTCGCCGTTCCAATGGGGCGTCGTGGCGGTCATGGTCGGGCTGAACGCGCTCGACGGGTTCGACGTGCTCTCGATCAGCTTCGCCTCTCCCGGCATTGCCAAGGCCTGGGGCGTGGATCGCGCCGCGCTTGGCCTCGTCCTCTCGATGGAGCTGATCGGCATGGCCGCCGGCTCGCTGGTGCTCGGCCGCGTGACCGATCGCATCGGCCGTCGCGCGATGATCCTCACCTGCCTCGTCGTGATGGCCACCGGCATGTTCGGCGCCTCCACTGCGCATGACATCGTCACCCTGTCCGGCTGGCGGCTGTTCACCGGGCTCGGCATCGGCGGCATGCTCGCCGCGACCAACGCGGCCGTCGCCGAGGCGTCGAACGGCGCGCGCCGCCCCCTCGCCGTGGTGCTGATGGCCGGCGGCTATCCGATCGGCACCGTGGTCGGCGGCTCGGTTTCGGCGGTGCTGCTGCGCTCCTATGACTGGCCGGCGGTGTTCGTGTTCGGCGGCATCGTCACCCTCTGCTTCATTCCGATCGTGCTGTGGCGGGCGCCTGAATCGATCGCCTTCCTGATGCAGCGCCGCCCGGTGAACGCGCTGGAACGGATCAACCGCACGCTCGCGCGCATGGGCCATCCGCCGATCGATGCGCTGCCGCCTGCCGCGGACGAGCCGCCCGCCTTGCCCGTCTCGGCGCTGTTCTCGCCCGCGCTCGCCCGCGTCACCATCCTGCTGACGCTCGCCTATCTCGCGCACATCATGACCTTCTATTTCATCCTGAAATGGATTCCGAAGATCGTCGTCGACATGGGCTTCGCACCCTCGGCGGCGGCAGGCGTACTGGTCTGGGCGAGTCTCGGCGGCGCCAGCGGATCGCTGATCCTCGGCCTGCTCACCGCCCGCGTCCGGCTGCTGACCCTGACCATCGTCGCGACGCTGCTGTCGACCGGCTTCGTCGTCGCGTTCGGCCAGCCCCAGTCCGGCCTGCACGGCCTGTCGATCGTCGCCGCGCTCGCCGGCTTCGTCACCAATGCCGGCGTGGTCGGCATGTATGCGCTGGTCGCCCAGTCCTTCCCGACCTCGCTGCGTGGCACCGCGACCGGGTTCGTCATCGGCATCGGCCGAGGTGGATCGGCGCTTGCCCCTGCCCTCGCCGGCTTCCTGTTCGCGGCCGGCTTCGGCCTCGCGACCGTGGCGGTGCTGATGGCGATGGGCTCGCTGGTCGCCGCGCTCGCGCTGCTCGGGCTGCGACGGAACGCGGCTGCGGCTTGAGGCGAAGCACGACTCGACTTATGCCGAAGGCCGATCAGGAGAAGCCGTTTGACCGTCGCGCCAGTGCCCATGGAAGAGGACGATACCGCGCTCGGCGCGCTGGAAGACCTCGCCGGCTATCATCTGCGCCGCGCCTCTAGCGCCTTTTCGAACGATTTCGCCCGTGCGATCGAGGGTACCGGCATGCGCCAGGTGCTGTTCGGCATCCTCTCCGTGGTCGGCGCCAATCAGGACATCAACCAGGGTGAGGTGGGCCGCCTGCTCGGCATCCAGCGTGCCAATATGGTGGCGCTGATCAACCAGCTCGTCGATGCCGGCCTTGTCGACCGCAAGACCGCGAGCGACGATCGCCGCGCCTTCGCGCTCAACCTCACCCCTGCCGGCGACGCGATGCTCAAGGATTGCCTCGCCCGGATCGAGCAGCACGAACAGCGCATGCTCGCCGGCTTCACCGCCGCCGAGCGCAAGACCCTGATCGCGCTTCTGACGAAGATCGAAGCGCAGGAGCGCTGATCACTCCCCCGGATCGGCCAGGATCAGCGCGTCGAGCGCCACCGCGCCTTGTCCGTCGGGATAGACCACCACCGGGTTGAGATCGATTTCGCGGATCGCCGGCGTGCCCACGAGCAGCCGCCCCAGCCCTGCGATGATGTCCGCCACCGCGCCTACATCCAGCGCGGGCGATCCGCGATAGCCATCGAGCAGCTGCCCGCTCTTCAGCCGGCGCAGTTCGGCGATGATCGCGTCGCGGGTCAGGTCGGGCGGCAGCAGGCGGAAATCGTGCAGCATCTCGGCCATCACCCCGCCAAAGCCGACCAGGATCGTCGCACCCCATTCGGGGTCGCTCCGCGCACCCACGATCAGCTCGGTGCCGCGCGCACCCATCGCCTCGACCAGCGCGCCGTCGAGCGACACGTCGGGCGCATGCGCCGCGACATTGGCGTAGAGCCGGATCCAGGCGGCATCGAGCGCGTCATCGTCCGCGATGTTCAGGATTACCCCACCTGCATCGCTCTTGTGGGACAGCGCGACAGCCTGCGCCTTGAGCACCACCGGATAGCCGATCTCCGCCGCGACCGCTTTGGCCTCGCCCGCATCGCGCGCGAACCCGCCCCTGGGGAAGGGCACGCCGAGCGGCGCCAACACTTGCTTGGCGCGATATTCGGGGATCACACCGCCGCCGATCGGCAGGTCGGCCACCACCGGTGCGGCGTCGGCGCTGGCGATATCGCGGGCACCGAGCCGCGCGAGCTGCGCCACGGCACGGAAGGCGCGATCCGGCGAGGGGAAATAGGACACGCCCAGCGCGCGCAGGTCGCGGACATAGTCCGCCGGCACATCGGCGCCGTCGTCCAGCCCGGCAAAGACCACCGGCTTGCCCGGCTTCAAGGTCCGGATCGCCTCGATGATCGGCAGGAACTTCATCCGCGACGTGGCCGCGTCGGTCTGGATGATGCCCATGATCACGCTGCCATAGGTCAGGTCGTCGAGCAGCGGCTCGAGCGTGCGACGATACAGGTCGGGATCGACCAAAGCCTGGGCGGTCAGGTCCATCGGATTGCTCACCGGGATGAAATCCGGGATCGCCGCGCGCATCCGCGCCGCGGTCGCCGCTTCCATCGCCGGCAGGTCGAGCGCCAGTGCCTCGCACAGGTCGAGCGCGAGCGCCTTGAACGCGCCGGATTCGGTCAGCACCGCGCAGCCGCCTGCGGGGATCGGCCCGCTGCGCAGCGCGAGGTCGAGCACGTCGCCCAGCTCTTCCAGGCTGTCGACCAGCACCACGCCGGCGCGCTCCACCTTGGCCCGCATCACCGCATAATCGCCGGCCATAGCGCCGGTATGGGTCGCGGCGGACGCGCGCGCGGCGCTGCTCTTGCCCGGATGGAGCAGTACGATCGGCTTGCCCGCCGCGCACGCTTTCGCCGCCAGCGCCAGGAAGCGCGCGGGCTTGCGGAACTGCTCGACGATCATGCCGATCACCCGCGTGTTCGGATCGTCGAGCAGATACTCGACATAATCCTCGACCCCGCTGGCCGCCTCGTTGCCGGTCGACACCGAGATCGAGATTCCGAGATCCTTCGCCATCAAGGTAGTGCCCAGCACCACCGCCATCGCACCGGACTGAGACACGATGCCGATGCCGGGTTTGTCGCCGAGACGCCGCGCCGGCGTCTCGACAAAGGTCAGCGGAATGCCGTCGACATAGTTGACCATGCCCAGGCAGTTCGGTCCCTCGATCACCATGCCGTGCCCGGCCGCGATCCTGGCGACCTCGCGCTGCGCCTCGAGCCCTTCCTCACCCCCTTCCGCAAAGCCGGCCGAGAAGATCACCGCCGCGCCCACGCCCCGCGCGGCCAGCGCCCGCACCGTATCGAGCACTGCCGCGCCGGGGATCGCCAGCACCGCGGCGTCGACGCCCATCGGCAAATCGTCGATCGACCTGAGGCACGGCCGCCCGGCAATCTCGTCGCGCTTCGGGTTGATCAGGTGGATATCGCCCGCAAAGCCGTGCCGCTCAAGGTTGAGCAGCACCGAATTGCCCAGCGCGCCGCGCGTCGGCGACGCTCCGACGATCGCAACCGATTCCGCCTTGAGCAGCCGGTCGAGAGAAGGAGTGGCGAGCTTGGTGTCGGTGGTCACTTCAGTCTCCGGCAAATCGAACACGCAGTCTACGCCCACTCCGTCATGCCGGACTTGTTCCGGCATCCACCGCGCCGCAAGATCATCGGGCCGTTGCGTGCGCGGGACGATGGACCCCGGAACAAGTCCGGGGTGACGATTAGGAGGCTTCAGGCCTTCTGCTTCGACGTGTCGTACGCTCCGAGCCCGGGCTTGAAACTCTTGTCGTCGATGAACTGCTTGATGCCTTCCTTGCGGCCTTCATTGTCGTGGCTGTTGGCCGCTTCCTGCGCGCGGATCAGATAATCCTCGGCATCGTCATAGCTCATCACGCCGACGCGGCGGACCGCGTCCTTGGTCGCTTTCAGCGCGACCGGATTCTTCTTGAGCAGCACCCCGGCGACCTCGGTCACCCGGTCCTTGAGCTCAGCGAGCGGCAGTGCCTCGTTGACCAGGCCCCAATCGGCGGCGGTCTTGCCGTCGACATTCTCGCCCATCATCGCGTGGTACATCGCCTTGCGGAACGGCAGCAGCTCGGTAGCGACCTTGGTCGCCCCGCCGCCGGGCAGGATGCCCCAGTTGATCTCGCTGAGCCCGAACTGCGCTTCCTCCGCCGCAAAGGCCAGGTCGCAGGCGAACAGCGGGCCGTAACCGCCGCCGAAGCACCAGCCATTGACCATCGCGATCGTCGGCTTCTGATACCAGCGCAGGCGCCGCCACCAGCCATAGCTCTCGCGCTGCGCCTGACGGGTCGCGCCCAGACCCTTGGCCTCGGTCTCCCGGAAATATTCCTTCAGGTCCATGCCCGCCGACCAGGCCGCGCCCTCGCCCGACAGCACCAGCACACCGACATCGTCGCGATATTCGAGGAGATCGAGCACCTCCATCATGTCGCGGTTGAGCGTGGGCGACATGCAGTTGCGCTTGTCCGGCCGGTTGAAACGCACCCAGGCGATGCGATCGATCACGTCATAGGCGACGGTGCCGTTGGAGCTGGTCTCGGTCATACACAATTCCTGTATTCTCCCTTCCCTGGAAGGGAGGGGTCGGGGGTGGGTCGGCCGCAGGGGCAGCGCTCGTGGAGAGCACCCACCCCCGGCCCCTCCCTGCAAGCAGGGAGGGGAGGCCTAGATCGGAAACTGGCCTTGCTGGGTTTCGATGGTGATCCAGCGCAGCTCGGTGAAGCTGTCGATGCCTGCCTTGCCGCCGAAGCGGCCATAGCCGGAGGCCTTGGTGCCGCCGAACGGCATCTGCGCCTCGTCATGCACGGTCGGGCCGTTGACGTGGCAGATGCCCGACTTGATCTGACGCGCGACGCGCAGGCCCCGGGCGGTGTCTTTCGTAAACACCGCCGCCGACAGGCCATAGTCGGTGTCGTTGGCCAGCTCTATCGCATGCGCCTCGTCCCGGGCGCGGGTGATGCCGACGACAGGTCCGAAGCTTTCGTCGCGGAACAGCTTCATCTCGGGCGTCACCCTGTCGATGACATGGGCCGGCATCAGCACGCCATCGGCGTCGCCGCCATTGACCTGCACCGCGCCGGCGCCGAGCGCATCCGCGATCAGGCCCTTCACATGATCGACCGTCTTCTGGTCGACCACCGCGCCCAGCGGCGTCTTGCCCTCGCGCGGATCGCCGACCGGCATGGAGCCGACCTTGGCCGCGAATTTCTCGACGAACGCGTCGGCCACGCTGTCGACCACGATGATCCGCTCGGTCGACATGCAGATCTGGCCCGAATTCATGAACGCGCCGAACGCGGCCGCCTTCACTGCCTCGTCGAGATCGGCATCGTCCAGCACGATCAGCGGCGCCTTGCCGCCCAGTTCGAGCAGCACGGGTTTCAGATGCTCCGCCGCGCGCTTCGCGATGATCTTGCCGACCATGGTCGATCCGGTGAAGTTGATGCGGCGCACCGCTGGATGGTCGACCAGCGCGGCGACGATCTCGGCCGCGTCCTTCGGCGCATTGCTGACCAGCACGATCGCGCCCTTGGGCAGGCCCGCTTCCTCGAACGCCTCGACGATCAGGCCGTGGGTACGCGGGCATTGTTCCGACGCCTTCAGCACCACCGTGTTGCCGCACGCCAGCGGCATGGCCACCGCACGCACGCCGAGGATGATCGGCGCGTTCCACGGCGCGATGCCGAGCATCACGCCGACCGGCTCGCGTAGCGCCATCGCGATGCAGCCGGGTTTGTCCGACGGGATCACTTCGCCGCCGATCTGGGTGGTCATCGCTGCCGCCTCGCGCACGATCCCGGCGGCGAGCATCAGGTTGAACCCTGCCCAGCCCCGGGTCGCGCCGATCTCGCCCATCATCGCTTCGATGAACTGCGGCGCCCTGGCTTCCAGCGCATCGGCGGCCTTCATCAGCAGTACGCGCCGGGCATTCGGGCCCATCGCCGACCAGACCGGGAAGGCCGCCGCCGCCGCTTCGCACGCGGCATTGGCATCAGCGACGCTCGCCGCAGGCGCGGTGCTCGCGACTTCACCCGTTACTGGATCGAGGCGATCGAAAGTCGTTGCCGAACGTTCGGCGAGCATGGTGTCGGATTCGGTCATCACCCTCTCCATAATTGTTATGTGATATAGCATGATGGATTGAAGGCCGCAAGACCCACACGCCCCCTGCGCCTGCCGGTGCGCGTCACTTCCGATGTGAGCCGAGCGAGATGGTCGGCGCCCGCCTTGGGATCGCCTGGGGCACATCGACGGCATGAAACGCGTCCAACAAAAAGGGCGCCGTGCTGCCTGTTCCTGGCTGATAATTTTTTGCTGGCTGTTATGTTGGATTTTGAACCGGGATTTACGGCCCGGTTTCAAGCGTTTGCGGCCATGCTGGCTGTTATCGAATAACAGCCAGCTAACAGCCAGCATGCTGGCTGTTCTGCCGGAAAAACAGCCGGCGCCGATCGTCCGGCATCTTCAAGCTGAGAAAGAGTGGGGCGGCGCCCAGCGAGAGCGTCGTCCGATCCCACGCTGCCATGAGTCGCTGTCAGGTTGAATCGACGCCCCCCGCCGCTGAAGGCCGAGCCGCCCTAGTCGTCAGCGAGCGCCTGCCGCGACGGCGCGCACCTGCTATCGGTGTCGTCGCCATGGCGAGCAATGCCGCTCACCGACCATGACAGGCTCGATGGAAGCGTCCGTCATCGTCCGGCGGTTTCCGGGATCAGGCGACCTGAACGCGGGCGAGACGCGGCGTGAGCAGATGCACACAGGCCAGGGCGATGACATAGACGCTTCCCGCCACCGCGAAGATCAGCGTATAGCTGCCGGTCGCGTCGAGGATATAGCCGACGAACTTGGCCATCATCATCCCGCCGATCGCGCCGGCGGTCCCGCCGATCCCGACCACCGATCCGACCGCGGCGCGCGGGAACATGTCCGACGGGATGGTGTAGAGATTGGCCGACCAGGCCTGGTGCGCGGCGGTCGCGATGCCCAGGATCGCCACCGCGGCCCACAGGCTGGTGACATATTGCGCGAAGAAGATCGGCATCACCAGAAAGGCGCAGGCGAGCATGGTGAGCTTGCGCGCCCGGTTTGCGGTCATCCCGCGCTTCATCAGCTTCGACGAACTCCAGCCGCCGGCCACACTGCCCAGGTCCGAGATGAGATAGATGACGACCAAAGGCGGGCCGAAGCTCTTCAGATCGAGGCCATAGGTCTTGGCGAGGAAGTCGGGCGTCCAGAACAGGAAGAGCCACCAGATCGGGTCGGTCAGGAACTTGCCGATCGCAAAGGCCCAGGTCTCGCGATAGCGCAGCAGGCGCAGCCAGCTGATCTTCTCGGCCGGGTCGGCGGGATCGCTCTCGATATAGGCGAGCTCGCTCTCGGAAACCCGCGGCTGCTCGCGCGGTCGGCGATAGACCGCGATCCAGGCGACCAGCCAAACCAGGCTGGCAATGCCGGTGATGACGAAGGCCATGCGCCAGCCGAACGCGATGGTGATGATCGGCACGATCAGCGGGGTGACGACCGCGCCGATATTGGCGCCGGCGTTGAACACGCCGGTCGCGAAGGCGCGCTCCCGCGCCGGGAACCATTCCGACACCACCTTGATGCCCGCCGGGAAATTGCCGGATTCGCCAATGCCGAGGATGAAGCGCGCGGCGGAGAACTGGAAGGCGTTGCCGGCAAAGCCGCACAGGGTGTGGCCAAGCGTCCAGATGGTGAAGGCGATCGAATAGCCGATCCGCGCGCCAAGCCGGTCGATGATCCAGCCAAAGCTGAGATAGCCCATCGCATAGGCCGCCTGGAACCAGAAGATCACGTCGGCATAGGTCTTGTCGTTCCAGCCGAGTTCGGCCGAAATGGTCGGTTTCAGCACGCCGATCATCTGGCGATCGACATAGTTGATCGCGGTCGCCGCGAAGAGCAGGCCGCAGATCAGCCATCGATAGCGCCCGATCCTGTCGGTTGCCGCCGCCACCACCGTGTCGCCTGTGCTCATCGTCATGTCCCGATCAATCCCGATTGCCCTGCGCCACGATGGCGCACCCGACGGACAGTGTCTCGCCAAACCGTGCCTCGACCCGCTCCCCGACCGAAACGGGATGGACCCCGGTGACGGCGCCGGTGGATATCCACTGCCCCGGCTCGAGTGCGAGGCCGCGTTTCGCGCAAAGCTCGGCGACGAAGCGGACCGCTCCCCAGGGGCCATCCAGCATGGTCGCGGTGGTGGCGCGCCCGATCTCGGTGCCGTTGAGCAGGAAGGCGACCGGAATCGAATCCAGGTCGGCGGAACGCCATCCGGCAAGCTCCTCACCGACCAGCAGGCCGTTATTGTTGCCGAAATCCGATGCGGTGACGGCAGGCCCGAGATCGTTGATGGCACCGAGCGGCGAACTGGCGATCTCGATGCCGATCGCCACCCGATCGACCAGACCACGGGCCTCCTCCAACGTCCACACCGTCTTCGAGGGATCGGTTCGCGTGCCGATGCGCAACAGGAACTCGGCCTCGGCCGCAGCGAACCCGCCCGCGATCACCGGCATCTCGCGGGTACCGCCCAGGTCTCCCTCGACGATCGCGTCGGCAAAGATCGGGCCCGCAAGCCGGTTGGCGCCCATATGCTCGGAAGCAGGGGGATTGATCCGCCCGAGCTTCCATCCACCGACGGACCCGCCGCGCAACGCGATCGCCAGCGCCTGGATCGCATAGGCTTCACCGAGCGATTCCGGCAGCGTGCCGGGATAATAGCCAAGCGCCTTGCCGGCCCGCCGCGCCGCGACGAAGCTGGCCGCGATCGACCGATGCTCGGCGCGTCCCTCGACGAGGTCCCGGGGCGTTCGATCCGCCATCATGAGTCTGTTCCATTGTGTGAGGCGCCGGGCGAAACCCAGAGCAGTGGCTGGCGAATCGGGAAGTTCCGGACGATCTCCGGCACTGTCGGGTCGGGCTCGAGCGATTTCCACAGATCGAGCCAGTCGGCCCGTCCAAGCGCAAGCCCGCCGAAGAGCAGGCTCGGTTGCCGGACGGGCAGCGCGTCGAAATATTCGACATCGCGCGGATAGGGCCAGCGCGTCTTGTCGCGGATATAGCGTGCCATGAAGTCGATCGCCGGGCCGACCCCCCGCCCGTCATCCGTGGCGAAGCGCCAGAGATCAACGCCGCCGCCCGACAGGAGCTGGCAGGCCCCGGCAAGGACATCGAGGTTGAACAGCGAATAGCTGAAGGGTTTGGTGCGCGCGAGTTCGAACGGCTGGCTGCCATCTGGTGCGATCTGGCGCGGAATCAGCACGTCCGTCAGCCGCGTGCGGACGTTGTCGAGGACCGCCCTGTCGCCGGTCAGGGACGCGAAGGCGGCTGCCTGAAGCAGCCAGCAGCTGCCGTGATTATTGGCCTGGTCGCGCTCCTCCCGGCCGGGCGCTGAGGTGGTGAGCCAGGCCAGATAGTCGCGGAACCACCTATCGACGCCCTGCCGCGTCCGGTCGTCATAGCCCGGCGCGTGGTGCCGGCCGAGAAGCTCGGCGGCGCGCGCGACCTCGACGATCTGCAGCGTATCGATGATGCCGATCGCGCGACCCTGATTGACCCCGATGATCGCCTGGGCATGGGCCAGGTTCGGCGTCATGCGGGTCGACGGGTCGACGAACCAGGCCTTGAGATGGGCTACGGCGTGGCGGGCATAGCGCGCATCCCGCGACACCCGCCAGGCCGAGGTCAAAGCGGGCATATCGATGCCGAAGCGGATCAGCAGGTCGCGGTGGCCGTCGAACTTCGCCGGATTGGAGAAGCCGTCGCGGCGGACATAGGGGCCGTTGGGGTTGGCCGGGTCGGGCCACCAATAATCGCCTTCCGAATAATAATCGTGGCGACTGCCCGGGCTGCGCGGCGCCGGGACGGCGGTGATCGTCAGCGGCGCCCGCGCCAGGCAGGCATCGGCCGCCCGCATCACCCGTTGCCGGTCGATCGCGGCGAGATCGATCGGCGCGGCGGCGGCCGACCGGCCTGCCACCGCCAGGCAGGCTGCCCCGGCAAGCATGTCCCGCCGGCCGAACAGGAAGGGCGAAGGGGCCGGGCGACCCATGACGGTCAGCGCGCCGCGGACGCTTGAGGGCGGTAGAGCAGCGCCAGCGTGCCCTCACCGGAACGAGGATAACGCCCCGGCCCCCAGGCCCAGTCGGCCCGGGTCAGCAGCGCGTCGAGTTCGGCCGCCGGCCAGTTCAGTTCCTTGTACGGCCAGTCGGCCTGCCGGCCGCGATAGGCGGCGATGAAGTCGGTCGCCTTGCGCAGACCGCGCCCCTTGTCGTCGGCATAGCGCCACAGATCGAGGCCAAGGCAGCCGGCCATCTCCGCCACGTCATAAGCGGGTTCCAGCGCGTAGATCGAATAGTGGAAGCTGCGCGTGCGGGTCAGCTCCCCCGGAAGCGAGCCCGACGGATCGAACTGGCTGGCGATCCGCCGTTTGGGGAATTCCATGACCGCCTTGCGCGCAATCGCCGGGCGGCGCGCGAACAGCGCATATTGGGTGAGCTGGGCGTCGAACCACATGCCGTGATTGTTCTTCGCCGCCTGTTCCTCGCGACCCGTCGGGCTGCTCAGCATCCAGTCGACATAGCGGCCGAACCAGGTTTCCAGCGCTTTCACCTCGGCATCGCTTAGCGCGCCCGACGGACCGATCAGGCCCACCGCGTCGATCACCGGCTGAAAGGCATTGGTGTCGAGCACGCCCTCGGCGCGTCCATTCTCACGGCCCGGCACTGCCTGGGCGAACCTGGCATTGGGGTTCATTGCCGTCGCTGGGTCGAGGAACCAGGTGCGGATGACCTCGGCCGCCTTGTCGGCATATTTGCGGTCGCCACTGTAGAAATAGGCGAGCGACAGGGTTTCCGCGTCGCCGCTCATCCGGCCGATCGCGGTGCGATCATAGGATTTCGTGTCGCGCTTCGGATTCACCTCGCCGTCGCGGCGGACATAAGGGCCATTGGGGTTGGCCGGATCGGGCCACCAATAGGGCGCGATGCTGAGATAGTCGTGGCGGTCGTCGGACAGCGGGATGGTCGTCTTGTCCATCACCGATCCGGGCTTGCGCTGGAGCGCGGCGTCGGCGCGGGCGATCAGCGCGGCATAGGCTTTCACCACCGCCGGATCGGTATCGCGAACCGCCTTGATCGCTTCCAGCTGATCGGGCTTCAGATAAAAGGTCCGCCGCCCCCCGAACGCCGCCTTATACCCTTCCTCCGCGGCGCAGGACGACGGCGTCGATGGCGCACGCAGGGAAAAATCCGCCGCTGCCGACGGGGAGTCGGCAGCGGCGAAGCTGGCACAGGCGAGGAAGAGAGTCGCCGTGCCGAACCGGATCACAGGCGCACCCGGAAACCGAGGAAATATTGCGGGCCGCTGTTGCTGACCTCGGCGATGCTGTCCACGCCGCCCTTGTAGAAGACGTCCTTGGTGCCCGTGACGTTGAGCGCCTGGGCCTTGAGCTGGACGTTCTTGGTCAGGTCGTACTGCGCCGACAGGTTGAGATAGCCCGCGCCGCGCACCTCGCGATTGGTGCCCCCGTTCGGCTTGTAATAGGACGAACGGTAGCGATAGGACGCGCGCAACGACGCCCCCCATTTCTCGAAATAGACCGAACCGCTGGCGGTGAATTTCGACAGGCCGATCAGGTTCGACGGCTCGAGATAGGGCGCGAGCGTCGAGGTATCGGGGAATTCGAAATCGGCAAAGGCGCGGTTGGCCGAGCCGGTCACCCCGAAGCCGTCGAGCGGCGAGGGCAGCCAGGTGAAGGCGTGGCTGGCCGTCACCTCGACGCCGTAGAGATGGCGTTGATCGAGATCGTTGGCCGGGCCCACCGGGTTGATCGTCATGCTCCGCGTCTGACGCGGACCGCCATCGGTGATGGTGGTGACGGTGATGTCGGTCGGGATCGGCTCCGAACGGCCGATCACCGCGCCCGTGACCCATTTATAATAACCCGCGATCGCCAGCAGCGTGTCCTTCGACGCGTAGAGCTCGAGCGAGGCGTCGGCGTTCCAGGCGCGGAACGGCTTGAGGTTCGGGTTGCCGGTGGTCGCGTTGAAGATGATGTTGTTGGCGCCCGTTCCGGTGCCCGGGGTGAGGGTGATGCCGGCACCGAAACTCTCGATGCCCGAGCGCGCGATCGCGCGATAACCGGCGAGGCGCAGCTTGAGCTTGTCGCTGAGATCGAACGCGATGTTCGCACTGGGCAGCCAATATTCGTAGCGGCCCTTGGCGGTGTTCGAGGTCAGCGTGCCCGCCGGATCGACCGCGACGGTATAATTGTCGGCACCGGTATCCACCGTGATCAGATAGGCCTGGCGATAGCCGATCGAGGTGATGTCGGTGCGGACATAGCGCAGGCCGACATTGCCGCTGAACGGCACGCTCCCCAGGTCCGACCGGAAATTCGCCATCGCATAGGCGGCATAGATCCGCTCCTGCACGTTGATATCGCTCGGGTCGCGGCCGTCGGCCGGATAGGGCAAGGCATCGTCGCTGCCGGCGAAGGCGCGGAACAGGCAGTCATTGTCGAAGGTCGCCCAGTTGGTCAGGTTGGTGCCCTGCCCCGCCATGTAGGACGTGGTGGTGAACGGTACGCGGCAATTCTGGTTGGCCGCGGTGATGATCGCCGACACCTGCGCCGGCGTGCCCGGGATGGTGTTCAGATCGGTGTTGCGCGCATTGTCGTTGGTGCGCTGATGGTTCGATACCCGGCCGCCGACCTTCACCGAGGTCAGGAAGCCGTCGAGTTCGCGCGTCACGTCGAACCGGCCGGCCCAGATCTCGTCCTCGCGATCGGTGACGAAGCGATTGCGCGCATAGACCGCGTTGTTGGCGAGCGCGAGGAAGTTGGCGGGGTTGGTCACGTCGAAATTGTCGAACACGACATTCGGCACGACATTGTCGCCGACATAGGTGAGCGTATAGGCGACGCGGTTGGTCGAGCGCATCCGCGTCGCCTTCTGCGTCTCGGTCCGGTGCGAGCGCGAATAGGAACCGTCGGCGGTGATCTTCCACTGGTCAGGCGTCCAGGCGAAGCTGATCCCGCCACCGATATATTCCTCGTTGCGCTGGCGCGTCTCGAGCTGATCCTCGATGTTGGAATTGCCGCGATAGCTGATCAGCGCGCCGGGCGAATAGCCGTTGGTGCCGTTGCCGATGATCAGCGGCTGGATGCCGCGAAGCCCTTCGGCGATCGACAGGACGTTGCGGTCCTCGAGGCTGTCGCGCTTCGAATATTGGCCGTCGAGCGCGATCTCGAAATCGGGCGAGGGGCGCCATTGCAGCGCGCCGATCACCGCGTCGCGAACCTCGGCGGTCTTTTGCGTGCGGAAGCTGCGCGAGGAATTGGCGAAATAGACCGGGCCGCGGGTTTCCCCGACGACCGTGCCGGCCACGGTGCGCGGGCCCGTCGCCAGCACGCAATTCTGGTTGGCGCCCGACGCGGTCTGCACCGCGGCGCTGCCGGTCAGGACGGTGGGATTGTTCGCCGAGGTGTTGCACGCCTGGAAGGTCGCGTTGGCGTTGTAATAATCCTCAGGCGTGGTGGTATCCTGGCGCTGATAGCCGATGCTGATCCCGATATCGCCGATGCCGGTCTTGAACTGGTCGGTATAGGAGATGTTGGCGCGGTAGCCGATGCCGTCATGCTGATAGACGTCATTGTCCTTGGGCTGATAATCCGCGCGGAACTCGGCCTGGATGCGGCGCTTGCCATAGTCGAGCGGCTTCATCGAGCGCAGTTCGATGACGCCGCCGACGCCGCCCTCCAGGAAATCGGCCTGTTGAGTCTTGTACACGAGCACGCCGTTGACCAGCTCCGACGGGAATTGCTGGAACGCGACCGAGCGATCCGGTCCCGCGGTCGAGACTTCGCGGCCATTGAAGGTGGAGAGGGTGAAGGTCGGGCCGAAGCCGCGCACCGACAGCTCGTTGGCATTGCCCTTGAAGCGATCGGCGGAAACACCGGTGATGCGCTCGAGCGTGTCGCCGACCGAATTGTCCGGGGTCGCGCCGATCTCGTCGCTGACCAGGCCGTCGACAATGACCGCCGAATCGCGCTTGAGCTCGATCGAGCTGCGCTGGGTCGCCCGAGCGCCGGTGACGACGATATCCTGGGCGACGCCTTCCTGCGCCGCGATATCGGCCGTGTCGGTCTTCGGGACCTGATCCTGTCCGGATTCCGCCGCGGCCAGCACGACGCCCGTGCCGGGCGGCGGTGCGGAGGGGGTTTCCGCGGCGGCGAGCGGCGACAGGCCGATTCCCGCGACCGATGCCAGCAGGAGCGCGCGTGCCGCATGACGGCGATTCGTCGTGTTGATCATTATATCCTCCCAAGTTTTTTGATCGGCGACCCAAGCCGCCGTCACGCCCCGATTGCTACCGGTGTCATTGGAGATCGAAAGTAACCGCGTCTGGCGCCGTGTCAATCCAAATCGCGATAGTTGTATGACAATGTCCAGCCCAAGGACAAAGTTGTCATTGGTTTTTCCGATTGAGAAACAACGGCTTTCTTGCAGCGAACAATCGTCGAAAAAGGCCCTGTCGGCGCGCCGTAAGAGGCGCCATCGGCCGGCGTTGCCGTGCAATCGCCCAGGCCCCGCGCCGCGAATCCGGAGACCTCGCCCTGGCCGAATCGGACCGTCGAGCCACGCGCCGACGCCCGATTCGAGAAGGTCGCGAATTCCAGATCGACCCGCGCGATCCTGGCCGTCGGCTGCGCCATGATCCTGTCGCTGCGCGTGATCCTGCCCGGCGAAAAGACATAGCGGGTCTCGATCGCCACCCGGGCATCGCGCCGGGCATTGGCCGCCCCCATCAGATCGAGCGCATCCTGGCGCCATCCTATTTCCGTCACGGCGCCGCGCCGCTTGACCGACAGGTTCCTGAAAAAGGCAAGCGGCATCAGCACGCTGCCGTCGGCCAGCGTGATCCGCGGCACGAGGTGCGGATATGCCGCATCGGCCGATCCCTGCAGCAGGCCCGGCGCGAAGGGCACCGGGAAATAGGGCGTGTTCATATGCTGCCCGCCGGCGCCGTTGATCACCGGCAGGCCGATCACCTGCCCGCGGTCGCGGATCGTGACGAGCGCCCGGTCATACTCCCCGCGCGCGAACCAGGTCATGGTCGATCTGGGCAACCGGTCGAGCCACCGCGCATAGTCCGCCGACGGCGCCTGCCCGCGATAGCCCAGGTCGTTCCAGATCGCATCGGTATAGATATACTGGCGCGCAAGGCTGAGATTTTCGCCGAAGATGCGGTGCTTGCCGCGATAGGTGTCGGTCCGCCGGCCATGGTCCCACATGTCGACCGATCCCGTCGCCGGATCGACCCAGAAATCCATGTAGCGCGCCGCGATCCGCGACGAGAAGGCATAGGCCATGCGCTCCTCGACCGGGCTGAGCACCTTGAACCGCGCCGCCGCGGTCAGCACCTCGAGAAACGCCGTCTCGCCATAGGTGCCGATGCTGCGCCCATATTCGAAGCCTTCACCGCCAAGGTTGAAGCGCGGCAGCATCAGGTCGACCGACCGGCGCAGCCATTGTTTCACCTCGGGCGTCGGCGCCATCCCGGTCTCGGCGAGGCGTTGCGCGATCTCGCCGATCAGCAGCACGCTGTACCGGTCGAACCGACCTTCCCCTTCCGTCTCGTCGGCAAAGCCGTATTTGCCGGAATAGAGCCGGTAATGATCGATCATCTTCGCCAGCAGCGCCTCGCTGGCGCTGGCATCTTCCCAGCCCATCAGGAAGCGGAAGCGGGCGACGCTGAAGGCGACGCCGTAATAATTGTTCGGCAGGTTGATCAGCGAAAGGTCGGGCCGGACGAAGCGCCGCCAGTCGAGCTGCGTCCGCAGTTTCGCCAGGGTCGCCGGCCGCACCGCGCGGTCCAGCAGCCCCGCCTCTTTCAGCTGGTGGAGCGCCGAGACGTAATAATAGATGCCCCAGCTGTCGTTCGCGTCGCCGATGGTGAGATCGGCGATATCGGCATAGTCGGCGAGGCGCCGGTCGAGACGCGGATCGCCGCGCGGCAGGTCCAGCACATGATAGCTCATCGCCGCCGCGATCTTGCCGGGCAGGAACTTGTCGCCGCTGTCGAAGACCTTCACCCCGTCCAGCACCATCTCGCGGCGCTCGCGCAGCAAGTGCGCCAGCAAGTGCTCGACCTGCGGCATCAGCCGTCGCTCGACCGTGTCGTGCATCGGCGGCGCGACCGCATAGACGGGTCCGTGCGGCCGGCCGGCCCAGCGATCGGGCGAGGCCGGCGCGCTTGGTCCAGCAGCCAGCGGGGCCGCGGCCAGCGCGGCCATCAGGACCGTCTTCATCGCCGGATCTTGTGCCGCGACAGATCGTACATCGCGCTTCCCGCCAGCAGGAAGGCGCCCGCGCCGTAGAATTGGGTGTCGGCCTGCGCCACCGAATCCGGCCGGTCGCTGACCTGCTGCACCCAGCCGAGCATCCCGTCGGGCTGGACCGCGCGCTGCAACGCCGCCCAGCCGCGGATCGCGGCGGGGCGATAGGTGGCGTCGTCGAGCAGCCCCGCCTCGATCCCCCAGGCGAGTGCATAGACGAAAAAGGCGGTACCGCTCGATTCGGGCTGGGTGTTCGGCCCGTCGTCGAGCAGCGACGGCGCCCAATAGCCATCGGGTTTCTGCAGCTTCAGCGCCCGCGCCGCCATCTCGCGGAACAGCCCGACATAATAGGCGCGCATCGGATCGGTCCGGTCGAGCTGCGGGATGATCCGCACGAGGCCGCCCATCACCCAGCCATTGCCACGGCTCCAGAACAGCTTGCGCCCCGCCGCGTCGCGCGGCTCGAAGAAGCGGCTGTCACGGAAGAACAGATGTTCGGCGGGGTCGTAGAGATAGTCCCTGGTCGCGCGATATTCCTCATGCGCGAACGCGGCATAACGCTTGTCGCCGGTCGCCCGGGAAACCGCCAACAGGCTCGGCGGCGCCATGAACAAGGCATCGCACCAGCACCACCGGGTCGTGCAGGCCGGATCGCCGGGCGCGGGCGGCGGAACAAAACGCAAATCGTTCGTCGGGCGATTGGCCAGCACATGATCGAAATAGGCGATCATCGGCTTGACCGCCGCCTGCCCGGCGCCGTGCCGCGACGCCCAGAGCCAGGCCTGGGCGATCAGCTGGTCGTCGGCATGGAAGGGCCGGTCGCCCAGCTGCCAGCCGGCTTCCCGCCCGAGATCGAGTATCGTCTTGGCATAGCGCGGGTCGCGGGTCCGGTCGGCCAGCTCGGTCAGCGCCACCCAGAAGGTCGCCTGCTGCCAGCCGCGCGGATTGCCCGTGCTCGCGGTGGCCGACGGC
Organism: Sphingomonas sp. GW821-FHT10F11; assembly: GCF_058809095.1. Lineage (NCBI taxonomy): Bacteria > Pseudomonadati > Pseudomonadota > Alphaproteobacteria > Sphingomonadales > Sphingomonadaceae > Sphingomonas > Sphingomonas sp. GW821-FHT10F11. The sequence goes on along the minus strand of NZ_JBXASH010000003.1, from coordinate 1,084 downwards.
ATCCGATCGAAACTGTCGCGGTGGGTGAGCTGCCAGTCGGCGACCCGGCGCGTGGCGGCGAGGATATCGGCGGGGCGCGGCATGGCGGTTTCGGCTGTCGCCGGCGCCACCAGCATGACGGCGCTTGCCGCGGCGGGAAGGATCACGAACATCATTTTCTCCCAGATACCCGGCTCATTGGCGACCGGAAGGACGGCGGCGGGCTCGCCAGGGTGATGGCGCGCCAGCCTTTTGCCCGCAAGGCGCGGCACCCCGCGGCTGGGCCGAATGAATCCGATTCGCGCATCCCTGCTCCTCCTGTCCGGTCCCGGTTTTCTGACACCGGTGACAAAAACATCTTTCCTTTTTCAGCGGCCCTGTCAATAAAGTTGTATGACAAGTATGAAAAAGGCTAGGGGAGCCTGATGCCGAAGATCACGAATGCGCGCGTCATCGTCACTAGCCCTGGGCGGAATTTCGTCACGTTGAAGATCGAGACGGACGAGGGGTTGTACGGCCTTGGCGATGCGACCTTGAACGGGCGGGAGCTGAGCGTGGCGAGCTATCTGCAGGACCATGTCGTGCCGTGCCTGATCGGGCGCGACGCGCACCGGATCGAGGATGTGTGGCAGTTCCTCTACAAGGGGGCGTACTGGCGCCGGGGTCCGGTGACCATGTCGGCGATCGCCGCGGTCGACACGGCCTTGTGGGACATCAAGGGCAAGATCGCGGGGTTGCCGGTCTATCAGCTGCTGGGCGGGGCGAGCCGTGAGGGCGTGATGGTGTACGGCCATGCCAATGGCAGGACGATCGAGGAGACGGTCGACAACGCGCTCCATTACCAGTCGCTCGGCTACAAGGCGATCAGGCTTCAGTCGGGCGTCCCGGGCCTTGCCTCGACCTATGGTGTGTCGAAGGACCGCTATTTCTACGAGCCGGCCGATGCCGATTTGCCGACCGAGAATGTCTGGTCGAGCGAGAAATATCTGCGCTCCGTCCCGCCCTTGTTCGAGAAGGCCCGCGAGGCACTCGGCTGGGACGTGCATCTGCTGCACGACATCCATCACCGCCTGACCCCGATCGAGGCAGGCCGCCTGGGCAAGGA
>NZ_JBXASH010000002.1:0-890456 GCF_058809095.1 Sphingomonas sp. GW821-FHT10F11 | reverse complement strand
CTCACCGTCCTCAACGCCATCATCCGGGACCAAAAACCATGGGCCAGCGCTTGACTGCCAAGACAGTCGCTCACCAACTTCGCCTAATTCGCTCCGCTCATAAGGCTCCGTATCCTCTCCCACTGGAGAGGAAGAAGGTGTCGATCTACCTTACTTCGCCGGCTTGACGAACTTCAGCGTCATCCGGTCGCTCTCGCCGATCGCGGCATATTTCGCGCGGTCCTTGTCGCCGAGCTGATAGGTGGGCGGGAGAGTCCAAACGCCGTCGGGCCAGTCGTGCGTGTCCTTCGCGTTCGCGTTGACCTCGCTCGATCCGGCGAACTGGAAGCCGGCGTCCTCGGCGAGCTTCCGGATGGTCGAGACCTTGATATAGCCGCTGCTCCGCTCGCGCGCGCTGTCGGCGCTTTCGGGCAGGCGGTGATCCTCGATGCCGAGCACGCCGCCCGGCTTGAGCATCGCATAGATCTCCTGGAAGGCGGCGGCGCTGTAGTCCGTCTTGTCGGGGCGCAGGTAACCCATCCGCCAGTTATGGACGTTGCGGAAGGTCAGCACCTTGTCGACACTGCCCGGCGCGACGCCGGTGCCGCCCAGCGCGCTCGGGAAATTGGCGCGGGCGACCTTGCCATAGGTCGCGGCATCCTTGTCGAGCTTGGCGCTGATGCCTTCCGAAGGGCGCCCCGGCGGCGACACGACGGTCAGCTTGCCGTCCGTCGCGAGATAGGGCGCGAGGATCTCGGTATACCAGCCGCCGCCCGGCCAGATCTCGACCACCGAATCGGTCGGCTTCACGCCGAAAAAGGCCAACGTCTCGGCGGGATGGCGATACGGGTCGCGCGCGACATTGGCGGGGGTGCGGGCCGAGGATTCGACGGCTGCGGCCAGCATCGGCTCGGCCTGGAGCAGCGGCATGGAGACGGCGGCGCCTGCCAAGGACAGGCAGGCGAACGAAAGGGCGATGAACGGCATGCGCATGATGACTCTCCCTAGGCGAGATCATGGCCTCGCGACTGACTTCTGGCGTGTCGGCACGGACCATAGCGTGCTGCCGGAGGGTCGGGCAAACGTTAGAGTATTGCTGGAATATTACACATACTCCCTTCCCGCGGACTCGGTTGAAACACCCCGCATGAAATGCTTCAAGCCCGCCTCAGCTCCTGAGGAATCCGCACCGTGACGATCGAATATGCCTCCCACCGCGGGGAGATCTGGATCTGGTATTGGCGAGCATGGCGCCAACGGCTGTGGAAATCGCACCTGCGGATCTTCGTGATCGTCGCATGCGTGACGTATCTGTTCCTGTCCCATGCCGCGCCGCCGTCCCTTTCGACGCTGGCCGGCCCATTGGCGATCGGCGCGGTTCCGGTCGTCCTGCTGACGCTCTACCCGCAGTTCCGCTTCAAGCCGCAGGTCAGGACCATCACCATCGGCACGTCCGGCGTCACGACGGTGGTCGGGGGCAAGAGCGGCCGGATTTCGTGGAAGAATATCCGGTCGGTCACCGAAGAACGGGGCTATGTGGTCGTTCAGGGCAGCAGCGGAAACGCGTTCATCATCCCGCCGCGGGCGTTCGATACGCCGGCCGTACGAGCGACCTTCGTGGCGACCGCGAAGGAGCGTGTCGCGGCCGCACGCTAGCAAGGTCAGGTCAGGCGGCCTGGCCGACCCGATCCTCGAACAGGACCTTCAGGTCCTTTTTCAGGATCTTGCCATTGGCGTTCCGCGGCAGCGTTTCATGCACGAAGCGGATCGCGACCGGCGTCTTGAAGATCGCCAGCCGCTCGCGCACCCAGGCCTGCAGCTCGGCCTCGCTCACCTCCATGCCGGGCGCGAGGTGCACCACGGCCGCGGGTTCCTCACCGAGCGTCCGGTGCGGGATGCCGATCAGCGCGCAGTCGGTGACGGCGGGGTGGGCGTAGAGGACGTTCTCGACCTCGCTCGAATAGATGTTTTCGCCGCCGCGGATGATCATGTCCTTCGCCCGGTCGACGATATAGACGAAGCCTTCCTCGTCGACGCGGGCGAGATCGCCGGTTCGCACCCATCCGTCGATGAAGGTCGCCGCCGTCGCTTCGGGCTTGTTCCAATAGCCCTTCACGATCATCGGCCCGCGCGCCCAGAGTTCGCCGACCTCGCCGACGGGCAGCTCATTGACACCCGCCTCGTCCATGATCCTGAGGTCGGCGACCGGCACCGGCGGGCCGGCGCTGGTCGGGCGGTTGAGATAATCCTCGCTCGAATGGCCGGTCACCGTCGCCATGGTCTCGGTCATGCCCCAGCCGTTGCCGGGCAGCGCGCCGAATTCGGTGTGGATGCGCTTGACCAGCTCGGGCGCGGAGGGCGCGCCGCCATAGGCGATCGCCTCAAGCGAGGAGAGATCATATTTGCTGCGGTCCGGATGTTCGAGCAGTTGCCAGGCGATGGTCGGCACGCCGCCGGTGATGTTGACCTTCTCGCGCTCGATGATCTCCATCGCGCGGACCGTGTCCCATTTGCGCATGAAGATGAGCGAGCTGCCGACCGCGATGCACCCCATCATGCCGGCGCTGCAGGCGGTGACGTGGAACAGCGGGATGACCGTGAGCGTCACACGGGGCATGGGCGCCGGAATCTCTTCGCCGCGGCGGAGCAGCGAGCGCGCGGCGTTGTAACCGCCCGACATGATGTTGCTGGTCATGTTGCGGTGGGTGCCGAGCGCTCCCTTGGGATGCCCGGTGGTGCCGCTGGTGTAGAAGATCGTCGCTTCGTCGTCGGGCGCGATCTCGACCTGGGGCAGCGCAGCGTCCGGCAGCGTGGCATAATCGCCCGGCGTGCCGATCAGATCCTCAAGCCGCGACGCGCGATCGTCGAGCGCGGTCGAGGCACGGGAGACGATCATCCGCTCGAGCGCCGGCAGCGCGGCGCCATGCGCGCTGAGGCGCTGATATCGCTCGTCATCGACGAACAGAAGCCGCGCGCCCGAATCGTCGATGCCATATTCGAGCTCGCCCGCCGTCCACCACGCGTTGAGCGGCACGACGATCGCGCCGATGCTCACCACGGCGAAGAAGATCACCGGCCATTCGGGCAGGTTGCGCATGGCGAGCCCGACCCGATCGCCCTTGGCGATGCCCATGTCCTGCAGCTTGCCCGCCAGGGTCGCGACCGCACGGAAGTTCGCGTCATAAGTGACGCGCTCGTCCTCATAGATGGTGAAGACCCGCTCGCCATGCGCGCGAGAGGCCTGGGCGAGCCAGGCAAGCGAGGGCGGCGCGTTCTTCCATGTCCGCGTCGGCACCCCGTTGATCGTCACCGTCTCCATCTCGAACCGCCCGCCGGGGCCGGTGAGCGCGGCCTGCACTTCGGGCAGAGTCATTTTCGGCCAGGCCGGATCGAGCGCGATGAGCGGTTCGGTATCCAAGACGCATTCTCTCCATGTCTCGTCCGCCGGCGCGCGCAAGCGGGACTTGAATGTCGGGTTTGGCTTATCCGCCATTTTTTCCAAGGTTAGTGTTGATTCGCGCGCCGCTCAAGGCAATAGGAAAGATAAGGTTTCGAATGAGGGGTATGGGCCGCACATGAAGATCGCCAAGCCCGAGTCGCACGGTTTCGACGCGTCTCGGCTCGCCCGGATCGATGCTTTCCTGCAGGATCGCTATGTCGATTCCGGCAAGCTCGCCAACGCCCAATTGCTCGTCGGCCGTAACGGCGAGATCGTGCATTTCGCCAATCTGGGCGCCGCGCGGGAGGGCGGGAAGGCGATCGACGAATCCTCCCTGTTCCGCATCGCCTCCATGACCAAGCCGGTCACCTCGATCGCCTTCATGATGCTCGTCGAGGAGGGCAAGGTGGCGGTGGACACGCCGGTCCATCACGTCATCCCCGAGTTCAAGGGACTCGGCGTCTATAATGGCGGCGGGGGCAGCGTGCCGTTCCAGACGAAGCCGACCAGCGAGCCGATGCGCATGGTCGACCTGCTCCGCCACACCTCGGGGCTGACCTATAGTTTCCAGAACCGGTCGAACGTCGACGCGGCGTACCGCGAGGGCAAGATCGAGAACTGGCACGGCAATCTCGACCTCGACCAGTTCGTCGCCGCGCTCGCACAGATCCCGCTCGAATTCTCGCCCGGCGAGGCGTGGAATTATTCGGTGTCGACCGATGTGCTCGGCGCTGTGGTGCAGCGCGTGTCCGGCATGCCGCTCGCCGAGTTCTTCTGTACGCGAATCTTCGCGCCGCTGAAGATGGATGACACCTTCTTCGCAGTGCCCGCCGACAAGATCGACCGGCTGACCGATTGCTACACTTTCGTGCCCGGCAAGGGCCGCGTCATGTACGACCGCGGCGCGGAAAGTGCATGGAGCCGCGAGCCCAGGCTCGCCTCTGGCGGCGGCGGGCTGGTGTCGACCTCGCTCGACTATCACCGTTTCTGCCGCATGTGCCTGAACGGCGGCGAGCTTGACGGTGCGCGGATCGTCGGGCGCAAGACGATCGACCTGATGACCCGGAATCATCTACCTGGCGGTTCGGACCTGTCGCGCATGTCGAAATCCCTGTTCAGCGAGGCAGCCAATGCGGGTACCGGCTTCGGGCTGGGCTTCGCGGTCAATGTCGATGTGGCACGATCGATGATCCCCGGCTCGGTCGGTGAATATTATTGGGGCGGGATGTTTTCGACCGCCTTCTTCATCGACCCCGTCGAGCGGCTGACCATGGTGTTCATGACCCAGATGAGCCCGTCCAATGTCTACCCCATTCGCCGCGAGCTGAAGACGATGATCTATTCGGCTTTGACCTGATCCCTCCGCCATCCCATGCGGGACGGCGAACCCTATTCAAGATTGCAGGAGAGACCCATGACTTCCCCCATCCGTACCGAACGCCATGACGATGTGCTGGTTATCATCTCGGACAATCCGCCGGTGAACGCGCTCGGCGCGGCGGTCCGCCAGGGGCTCGAGGCAGGCGTCAAGGAAGGCCTGGCCGATGCGAGCATCAAGGCGATGGTGATCCGGTGCGATGGCCGCACCTTCTTTGCCGGCGCCGACATCACCGAGTTCGGCAAGCCGATGCAGGAGCCAGGCCTGCCGACGCTGGTCGACATGATCGAGGCGTCGGACAAGCCGGTGGTCGCGGCAATCCACGGCACCGCGCTGGGCGGCGGCTGCGAGGTGACGCTCGCCTGCCATTACCGCATCGCCGTGCCCTCGGCGAAGATCGGCACGCCAGAAGTGAAGCTCGGGCTGCTCCCCGGTGCGGGCGGCACGCAGCGCATCCCGCGCATCGCCGGGGTTCCGCTGGCGCTGGAGATGACCGCCAAGGGCGACCCGATCTCGGCCAAGCGTGCTCTCGATGCGGGCCTGATCGACAAGCTCGCCGGCGAGGACAGCCTTGAGACGGATGCGATCGCCTTTGCGCGCGCGGTCGCCGGCACGATGCCCCTGCCCCGCGCCAGCCAGAAGACCGCGACGCCCGACCCGGACGCGGTGGCTGCGTTCAAGAAGGAGAATGCCAAGCGCTTCCGCGGTTTCGAGGCGCCGGCCGCCAACATCGCCTGTGTCGAGAAGGCATCGGACGGATCGACCTATGCCGAAGGCGTCGCCTTCGAGCGACAGGAATTCATGAAGCTGATCATGGGCGTTCAGTCAGCCGCGCAGCGTCACATCTTCTTCGCCGAGCGCCAGGCGGCGAAGATCGATGGCGTTCCCGCCGATATCGCGCTCCGCCCGATCAAGCGCGTCGGCGTGATCGGTGCCGGCACCATGGGCGGCGGCATCTCGATGAATTTCCTCTCGGCCGGCATTCCGGTGACGATCGTCGAGATGGCGCAGGAAGCGCTCGATCGCGGCACCGGCACGATCCGCAAAAATTACGAGGCGAGCGCGGCCAAGGGCCGGATGAAGCCCGAGCAGGTCGAGGCCGCGATGGGCGCGCTCAACCCGACGCTCGATTTCGAGGCGCTCAAGGACTGCGACCTGATCATCGAGGCCGTCTATGAGAATATGGACGTGAAAAAGGAGATCTTCGGCAAGCTCGATACGATCGCCAAGCCGGGTGCGATCCTCGCTTCCAACACCTCCTATCTCAATGTGGACGAGATCGCGGCGAGCACCTCGCGGCCCGAGGACGTGCTCGGCATGCACTTCTTCTCGCCCGCCAATGTGATGAAGCTGCTCGAAGTGGTGCGTGGCGCGAAGACCGCGCCGGACGTGCTCGCGACGGTGATGGCGCTGGCCAAGACGATCAAGAAGGTCGCGGTGGTCGCCGGCGTCTGCCACGGCTTTATCGGCAACCGCATGCTGATGCCGCGCCAGGTCGAGGCCAACAAGCTGCTGATGGAAGGCGCGACGCCCGAGCAGATCGACCGGGTGCATGTCGAATTCGGCATGCCGATGGGGCCGTTCCAGATGAGCGATCTCGCCGGCGTCGATATCGGCTGGCACCGCGACCCGACCCGGATCGAGAATATCCGCGACGCGCTCGCCGCCGAGGGCCGCTGGGGCCAGAAGACCGGCAAGGGCTTCTACGATTATGACGAGAAGCGGAACCCGACCCCGTCGCCGCGGGTCGCCGAGATCATCGAGGAGTTCCGGTCCAAGTCGAACCTCGCCAAGCGCGAGATCAGCGACGAGGAGATCATCGAGAAGACGCTCTACACCATGGTCAACGAGGGCGCGCTGATCCTCGAGGAGAAGATGGCGCAGCGCGCGTCGGACATCGATGTGGTGTGGATCTATGGCTATGGCTGGCCGGTCTATCGCGGCGGCCCGATGTTCTGGGCCGATACCGAGGGCCTGAAGAAGATCGTCGCCGGGCTGGAGAAGCATGGCTTCACGGTCGCGCCGCTGCTGAAGGAAAAGGCGGAGACCGGCGGGCGGTTCAATTGAGCGAACGCTCGGCCCTCGAAACCGCCGCGGCGATCCGCTCCGGCGAGACGACCGCGCTCCTCGAATGCGAGGCGGCGATCGCCCGCATCGAGGCGCGCGACGGGCCGATCAACGCCGTTGTCGTGCGCGATTTCGATCGGGCGCGGCAGCAAGCGGCGGAGATGGATCGCCGCCGGGCAGCGGGCGACACAGCCCCGCTGCTCGGCGTGCCGATGACGATCAAGGAAAGCTACGACATCGCCGGCCTGCCGACAACCTGGGGCTTCGAGGCGCATCGCGGGCATATCGCGCAGAAGGATGCGGTGGCGGTCAAGCGGTTGAAGGCGGCGGGCGCGGTGTTCCTGGGCAAGACCAATGTGCCGGTCAGCCTGGCCGATCTGCAATCGGTCAATCCGATCTATGGCCGCACCAACAATCCGTACGACCATGGCCGAGTCCCGGGCGGTTCCTCCGGCGGATCGGCGGCGGCGCTGGCGAGCGGGATGGTGCCGCTCGAATATGGCTCCGATATCGGCGGGTCGATCCGGGTGCCGGCGCATTTTTGCGGCGTCTGGGGACACAAGCCGACCTTCGGTATCCTCCCGACCGAGGGGCATTTCTTTCCCGGGACTGACGGCGCGCGCGTCGTCCTGTCAGTGATCGGGCCGATGGCGCGTGACGGCGCCGATCTGGCGCTGGCGTTCGACCTCGTTGCCGATGTGCCGCAGCCGCGGACCACGCTGATCGGCCCCGAGGGCCTGCGCATCCTGCTGCTGACCGAGCATCCATTGGCCAAGGCGGAACCGGCGATCGTTGCCGCGATCGGGCAGGCGACGACGAAGCTTGAAGCCGCCGGCGCCAAGGTATCGCGCTCGACCGATCTCCTGCCGGACCTGGCGAAGCAGCAGGGCGATTATATGCGCATGCTCGCCGTCGCCATGGCGCGCGGCGCCGCACCCCAGGGCGGCACCCCGGCAACGCTGATCCAGTGGTTCGACATGCTCGACGACCAGGCCCGCAACACCCGCGCCTGGACCAGGCTGTTCGAGGAGTTCGACGTGGTTTTCGCGCCGGCGCTGGGCAGCGCGGCGTTCGAGCATGACGATACCGACCTGCGGCACCGGCAATTGACCATCGATGGCGAGCAGACCCCGTTCGCCCAGCAATTCGCCTGGCCGGGCCTCGCCACCTATCCCGGCCTGCCCTCGACCTCGGTGCCGATCGGCCGGACCGAAAGCGGCCTGCCCATCGGCATGCAGGTGATCGCCGGCCTCAACCGCGACCACAATGCCATCGCCGTCGCCCGCATCGCGCACGATCTAGTCTGGAGCTCATGATGACCGATCTCGAAACCTTCCGCGCCGAGACGCGTGCCTGGCTGGAGGAGAATTGCCCGGCCGAGATGCGCGAGCCGATGCGCTCCGAGAAGGATGCCGTATGGGGCGGCCGCGATCAGAGCATGCTGACGCCGGCGCAAAAGGCCTGGATGGACCGGATGGGTGCGCGCGGCTGGACCGTGCCGGACTGGCCCAAGGCTTATGGTGGCGGCGGGCTGAACCCGGCCGAGACCAAGATCCTCCGCGAGGAGATGGGTCGCATCCGCGCGCGCAATCCGCTCAACAGCTTCGGCATCTCGATGCTCGGCCCGGCGCTGCTGAAATACGGCACCGAGGAGCAGAAGCTCGATTATCTGCCCAAGATCGCACGTGGCGAAATCCGCTGGTGCCAGGGCTATTCGGAACCCAATGCCGGGTCCGACCTTGCCGCGCTCGCGACCTCGGCGGAGGACAAGGGCGACCACTATCTGGTCAACGGCCAGAAGGTGTGGACGTCCTATGCCGACAAGGCCGACTGGATCTTCTGCCTTGTCCGCACCGACAAGACGACCAAGCAGGGCGGCATCAGCTTTGTTCTGTTCGACATGGCGAGCGAAGGCGTGTCGACTAAGCCGATCCTGCTGATCTCCGGCTATTCGCCCTTCTGCGAGACTTTCTTCGACAATGTGAAAGTGCCCAAATCGCAGCGCGTGCACGACGAGAACAAGGGCTGGGACGTCGCGAAATACCTGCTCGGGCATGAGCGCGAGATGATTTCCGGCATGGGGCTCGGCGCGGTGGGCGGCAATCCGCTGGTCGACGGCGCGATCGCGACGGTCGGGCTGGATCATGACGGCCGGCTCGCCGACCCCCTGCTGCGTGCGAGCATCGCGCTGTTCGAGGTTCGGTCAAAGGCGTTTGGGATGATGTCGGAGCGGTTCATCGACGAGCTGAAGGCGGGCCGTACGCATCCGGCCCAGCCGAGCATGATGAAATATTACGGCACCGAGCTGAACAAGAGCCGGCACGAGCTGATGATGGCGGCGGGCGGATCGGACGCGCTCGAATGGGAAAGCGAACGGTCGTCGGGCGGCGCCGGCGCGCGGGCGTGGCTGCGGACCAAGGCGAATTCGATCGAGGGCGGGACCAGCGAGGTCCAGCTCAACATCATCGCGAAGCGGATCCTGGATCTGCCGAGCAACTGACCGGATTAGCCTTTCCCGCTTTCGCGGGAGAGGAGAAGGAAATGAAATGCCTCTCTATCTGAACGACGAACAGACGATGCTCCGCGACACGGCGCGCGATTTCGTGGCGGAGCATGCGCCGGTGTCGCACATGCGAAAGCTGCGCGATGACAAGGACGCGGCCGGTTTCTCGCGCGACTTGTGGAAGAGCTTTGCCGAGATGGGCTTCACCGGCATCCTGATCGGCGAGGAGGATGGCGGGCTCGGGCTCGGTCATGTCGATGCCGGAATCGTGCTTGAGGAGATCGGCCGCAATCTCTCCCCCTCGCCCTTCCTCTCCACCGCCGTCGCGGCGGTCGAGGCGTTGAAGGGCAGCGCTCAGGCCGGGCGCTGGTATCCGGGCATCCTGGCCGGCGAGACCGTGGCCGCCCTGGCGATCGACGAGAGCGCCAAACACCGCGACAGCGTCGCGCTGAAGGCGGAGCGATCGGGCAACGGCTTCAGGCTGTCGGGCAGGAAGCAGTTCGTCACGCATGGCCATGTCGCCGACCTGATCATCGTCGCCGCACGCACCGCCGGTTCGGCGGACGACGCCCACGGCATTACCCTGTTCGCCGTCGAGAAGGACGCGGCTGGGCTGACCGCCGAGGCCGAGCGGCTGGCGGATTCGAGCATCGCCGCGCGGCTTGAATTCGACGGAGTCGAGCTGACGGCCGACGCGGTGATCGGCGAGGTCGATGCGGGTCGCGATCCGCTGGCGCGGCTGCTCGCGGCGGGGCGTACCGGCGCGTCGGCGGAGCTGCTCGGCGTGGGCGGCGGTGCGATGGACATGACCGTCTCCTACCTCAAGGAGCGCAAGCAGTTCGGCGTGACGATCGGCAGCTTTCAGGCGCTGCAGCACCGCGCGGCGCATCTCTATTCCGAGATGGAGGTTGCGCGCGCTGCCGTGCTCAAGGCGCAGCAACTGCTCGATGCGGGTGACGGGGCGGCGGATGCAGCCGTGTCAGTCGCGAAGGCGATGACCGCACTTGCCACCACGCTCAGCGTGCAGGAAGGCGTGCAGATGCATGGAGGCATCGGCATGACCGACGAATATGACATCGGCTTCTACATGAAGCGCGCGCGCGTCCTGGCCGAGATGTTCGGCGATGCGAACTTCCATGCCGACAAGCTCGCGCGGGCGGCGGGCTACTGATGGACCTCAACACCCCGCCCGACATGCCGCCCGAAACGCTCGCGCAGGGGCTGGTCGACCTGCTCGAAATCGAGGAGATCGATACCGATCTCTATCGCGGCAAGCGCCAGCCGGGCGGCATTGGCCGCGTGTTCGGCGGGCAGGTGATCGCGCAGGCGCTGCAGGCGGCGCAACGATCGACCGATGCGCCCAAGATCGCCCATTCGCTTCACGCCTATTTCATGCGCCCGGGCAACGAGGATTTCCCGATCATCTTTCGCGTAGTGCGCGATTTCGAGGGGCGCAGCTTTGCGACACGGCGGGTGATCGCGATGCAGCAGGGCCAGCCGATCCTCAACATGGCGGCGAGCTTCCAGCTGCCCGAGAAAGGGTTGCATCACCAGGACAAGATGCCCGACGTGCCGGGGCCGGACGAACTGAAATCCGACGTCGAGTTGCGCCGCGAGATGATCGACGAGATCCCGGAGAAGTTCCGGCGGCACATGCTGCGGTCGCGGCCGATCGAGATTCGGCCGGTACATCCGCGCAGCTGGTTCAACCCGGTCAAGCAGGAGCCGAAACAGGACAGCTGGTTCCGGCTGGTCGCGCCGATCGGCGACGACGCCGCGATGCACCGCGCGATCCTGGCCTATGCGTCGGACATGTCGCTGCTCGGCACCTCGCTGCTGGCGCATGGCATCAACTGGATGACTCACAATCTCCAGACCGCCAGCCTCGACCACGCGCTGTGGCTGCATGAGGAATTCCGCGCCGACGACTGGCTGCTCTATTCCTGCGACAGCCCCTGGGCCGGCCATGCCCGCGGCTTCAATCGCGGTCGCATCTACAGCCGCGACGGGCGGCTGGTGGCAAGCGTCGCGCAGGAAGGGCTGATGCGGCTGCGCGAATAATTCAGGGGATCAGGCCAGGCCGCCCTGGATGACCGAGAAACCCGGCGGCAACTGGCGACGGCCCGATGCCGAGTCCTGCTCCTCGACCAGCCGGGCGGCGATCCGCGCGCCGTGATCGGTCAGGAAGGGCATTTCGTGGAACATGAGCACGCCGACCTGCCAGTTGCCGACCGTCAGCAGCCCGCGCCGTTCGAGGCTCTGTTCGCTCTGCGCGTCAACGCCGAAGCGCCAGCCGCGATGAAGCGCGCGCAGCGCAGTGCGCTCCGGGTCGCTGAGCGGGCCGTGGTCGAGGTCGTTGGCGTACACTGTCATCATAGCTGGCAAATCTCTGCATTTGGGCGATGAACGGGACATGAAACGCAGAACGGTGCAAAATCTGTGCGGCACCGTTGGTTGCATCTCCGTACCGGCGCATCGGCCGCGACGTCGATGCAGGGCATGTACTTACGGAGCCACCCGATGGTTCCGGCCAGGAGCCATCCCCTGCACGTCGGGCGCCGGGGCGCATATCGCCCATGATGGCATTCGTCCATGGGATTGTTCGCGCAGAGCGTCGCCATGCCTAACGGTTCCCGGCATTTAGACGATGAAATGCGGGCGGTACGCCGGTATCAACCGAAGTTATGGATTCGGTCGCCTCCGCCTGCTCGCGCAGCACCCGCTCGACAGCGTCGCTCGTCCGTTTGCTCTGCCGCCCCCTGAGGATCTCGGAAACGGATTGGGCGGCGAGCGCATGCGCCCGCTCGAACGCGGCGACGGAGCCGAACTTCTTGCGCAACGCCGCCTTGACGTCCTCCTTGTGCATTCCAGCAAACAACATCACGTCGCACCGTGAATTATGGAACGATATTTCGTACTTATACCGGAATTACGTACCTTGCAAGGCATCATGACCGGCGACGAACAACTTCGCAGGTTCGGCGACCGGCTGCGCGAGATGCGGATTCTTGTTGGCGCGAACCAGCAGGAATTCGCCGCGCTGGGGGGCGTGAAGAAGAATAGTCAGGTCGCCTATGAAACCGGTAAGACCGCCCCGACCGTCGAATATCTCTACCGGCTGGCCGGGCACGGCGTCGATATCGGCTATATCCTCACCGGCCGGCGCGAGGATGGAAGCCAGGGGGATGAGGAACGCCGGCTGATCGATATGTTCGCGAAGCTCGACGTTCGGGAACGGGACGCGATCGTGACGATGGTGGCGAGTCTCACCGGGAAGATGGACATGGAGCATGCGCCGGTGGAGCGCCCGTCGCGCACGCTCCACGCCCCGCGCCGGGATTTCAGGGGCGAAGGCGACAATTGAGCAGCCAGGCGCTGCCAGGGCAAATCGACACTCAACTGCCGGCTGTTCGCGGCATGAGAGGCGCCCGGCAAAAAGGGCAGTAAAAAGACCCCCGTGCTGGCTGTTCCTGGCTGATAATTTTTTTGCTGGCTGTTATGTTGGATTTTGAACCGGGATTTACGGCCATATTTCAAGCGTTTGCGGCCATGCTGGCTGTTATCGAATAACAGCCAGCTATCAGCCAGCATGCTGGCTGTTCTGCCGGAAAAAAGCCGGCGCCGATCGTCCTGCATCTTCAAGCTGAGAAAGAGCGGGGCGGCGCCCAGCGAGAGCGTCGTCCGATCCCACGCTGCCATGAGTCGCTGTCAGGTTGAATCGACGCCCCCCTCGCTGAAGGTCGATCGTCCTAGACGGCGGTCTTGCCATATTCCTGGCGGATCACCGGATGGCTCGACGACAGGCCGCCATCGACCGCAATCGCCTGGCCGTTGACGTAACTCGCGTCGTCCGAGGCGAGGAAGGCGGCGACCTTTGCCAATTCCTCAGGCTGGGCGCCGCGGCGCAGCGGGTTGAGGCGGCCGACCCGGTCCATCTTCCCAGCCTCACGGGCATAGTCGAAAGTGGGCTTGGTCATGCCGGTCTCGGTGAGACCGGGGCAGATCGCGTTGACCCGCACGTTCGACCCCGAAAGTTGCTGGGCCGACACCATCGCCAGATTGATCACGCCGGCCTTGGAGGCTGAATAGGCCGGGCTGCCGGCGCCCGAGCGGATGCCGGCGACGCTGGCGGTGAGCACGATCGCACCACCACCACGCTCGGCGATTCTGGGGGCAGCGTGCTTGATCGCGAGATAGGGGCCGATCAGGTTGACGCGCAGCACCTCGGTGATCAGCGCGACATCGGTGTCGAAGATATTGGCCATGCCACCCGAGATGCCGGCATTGGCGAACATCACGTCGAGCCCGCCATAATATTCGCAGGCGACCGAGACGGCGCGGATGACATCCTCCTCGGTGCCGGCATCGATCTGGATGGCGTGGCCGGTGCCGCCGGCCTTGTCGATCAGGTCGGCGGTTTCGAACACCGCGTCGGACTTGTCCGCGGCGATCACCTGCCCGCCTTCGCCGGCGAAGAGGAGCGAAGCGGCACGGCCGATGCCCGAGCCGGCGCCGGTGACGATGATCGATTTGCCGGTGAACCTTGCCATCTGTCTTTCTCCGTCATGCCGGACTTGTTCGGGCATCCGCCGGGCGGCTGGCCCGGCATTCAAAACTCAAGCCGCGCACTCGCGGCACCGTGGACCCCCGGAACAAGTCCGGGGTGACGGGTGGTCTAGATTGTCACACCGCCGTCGATCACGATCGTCTGGCCGGTCATGAAGGCGCTCGCGGTGGAGGCCAGGAACACCACGCCGCCGGCAATCTCCTCGGGGTTGCCGATGCGGCGCAGCGGTGTCGTCGCGTTGCGGCGTTCGGCCAGTTTCTCGTCCTCCCACAAGGCTCGAGCGAAGTCGGTCTTGATCAGGCCGGGCGCGATGCAGTTCACGCGGACATTGTCCGGGCCATATTCGACCGCGAGGTTGCGGGCGAGCTGCATGTCGGCCGCCTTGGAGATGCAATAGGCGCCGATCACCGGCGACCCGCGCAGCCCCCCGATCGAGGAGATGATGACAATCGATCCCGATTTGCGCGCGCGCATCTCGGGCGCGACCATCGAGATCAGCCAGTGGTTTGAGACGATGTTGTTGTCGAGGATCTTGCGGAACTGATCGTCCGCGATCCCTTGCTGCGGGCCGTAATAGGGGTTGGACGCGGCGTTGCAGACAAGGACGTCGACCTGGCCGAAAGCGCGGCGGGTTTCGTCGACCAGGTTCTGCAGGCCAGCCTTGTCCGAGATGTTGGCGGCGACCGCGATGGCAGTGCCCTCGCCATAGCGCGCATTGATCTCGGCGGCGACCGCGTCGCAGGCATCCTGCTTGCGGCTGGAGATGACGATTTTCGCGCCATGTTCGGCCAGCTCGAAGGCGCTGGCCTTGCCGATCCCTTTGGAGGAGCCGGTGATGATGGCGACCTTTCCGGTCAGATCGAACTGGCTCATCCTCGTCCCCTTCTCGTCAGGCCCCTGCCCGCTTCGCGAATCCCCATGCCGCCGACGCCAACCCCGGCACGCGCTCAGCGGTCTTCGCCGCCTGGGCGCTGGAGGCGGTACCGTCGACGATGCGTTTCTTGATGCCCTGGACGATGCCGGTCAGCCGGAAGAGGTTGTAGGCGAAATACCAGTCGAGCTGCGGCACGCCGTCGCGCTTCGTCGCCTTGCAATAGCGCGCGACCATGTCCTCGATCGTCGGGATGCCAGTCTCCGGCCCGGCAAGCCCCATCACACCGGAGCGGCCCTCGGGCTGGGTGACCCAGTTCATCAGGAAATAGGAGAAGTCGGCAAGCGGATCGCCGAGGGTCGACAGCTCCCAGTCGAGCACGGCGGTCACGCGGGCCTCGTCGCCGGCGAAGATCATGTTGTCGATACGGTAGTCGCCATGCACGATCGAGGTCCGCGTCTGCTCCGGCAAGGTGCGCGGCAACCACTCGATCAGCGCCTCGACATCGGGCATATGCTCGGTCTCTGACGCGCGGTACTGCTTGGTCCAGCGGGCGACCTGGCGTTCGAAATAATTGCCTGGCTTGCCGTACTCGCCGAGGCCGGCCGCGACATAGTCGGTGTTGTGGAGCGCGGCGAGGGTGTCGACCATCGCATTGTAGATGTCGCGCCGCGCATCAGGCGCCATGCCGGGCAGCGCGCCATCCCACAGGTTGCGGCCCTCGACCAGTTCCATGATGTAGAACATCGAGCCGATGATGTCGGGATCCTGGCACAGGCCGAAGGGCGCGGGCACCGGGAAGCCAGTCGGATGCAGCCCGGCAATCAGCCGGTATTCGCGATCTACCGCATGCGCCGAGGGAAGCAGTCTGCCGAAGGGCTGGCGGCGCAGGACATAGCTCTTGTTTGACGTGTCGACGCGATAGGTCGGGTTGGACTGGCCGCCCTTGAACTTCGACAGGGCGACCGGGCCGACAAAGCCCGGCGTGTGGCCGGTCATCCAGCGCTCGACCGCGCGCGGATCGATCATATCGTCATCGGGAACCGGGATGGTCCCGACCATGGTGATGTTGGCGTCCTCGCGCGCCGTCATGCGAAGGTGATCACCGACCGCGTCGAATCGCCCTTCCGCAATTCGTCGAACGCGTCGTTGATCCTTTCCAGCGGCATGCGATCAGCAATGATCGAGTCGAGATCGAGCTGCCCGCGCATGTAGAAATCCACGAGGCGCGGGATATCGACCGGGAAGCGGTTCGAGCCCATCAGCCCGCCTTGCAGCTTCTTGCCCGCGAGCAGGTCCATCGCCGACAGCCCGACCTTCTCGCCAAGCGGCATCATGCCGAGGATCGTCGCCGTGCCGCCCCGGCGCAGCACCTTGACCGCTGTCGCGGCCGATTGGGGACGGCCGACCGCCTCGATCGCGTGGTGGACGCCGCCCTTGCTGATCTCGACCACCTGGTCCGCCGCCGTATCGGCCAGCGCGTCGATCGAATGGGTCGCACCGAGCTTCTCGGCCAGCGCGCGCTTTTCCGGCACGGGATCGAGCGCGATGATCTTGCCCGCGCCGGCGATCTTCGCGGCGTTGACCGCGGCAAGGCCGATGCCACCGCAACCGACGATGCACACCGTCTCACCCGGGGTCACGTCGGTGGTGTTGAACACAGCGCCCGCCCCGGTCGTCACCGCGCAACCGATCAGCGCGGCGCGGTCGAGCGGCATGTCGCGGTCGATCGCGACACAGGCGTGCTCGTGCACCAGCATCTGTTCGGCATAGGCCGACAGGTTGAGCATCTGCGCGATCGGCTGATCGCCCATCATCAGGCGCGGTGGGGCGCCCTTGGCGCGGCGCACGCCCGGATCGACGCACAGCGACATATGGCCGGTCACGCAGAATTCGCAGTGGCCGCAGAATACCGACAGGCAGGTCACGACATGGTCGCCGACCTTCACGGTCGAGACCTCGCCGCCGACCGCCTCGACCACGCCGGCGGCCTCATGGCCGGGGATGGCCGGCAGCGCGTGCGGATAGGCGCCGTCGACAAAATGCAGGTCCGACCGGCACACCCCGACCGCGACGGTGCGGATCAGCACCTCGCGCGGACCGGGGTTGGAGACGGTGATCTCCTCGATGCGCAGCGGCGTCTTCGGCTCGAACAGGACGGCGGCTTTCATCAGCGGCGCACCGCCTCTTTCGCTGCGACCGCTTCGGGCAGATCGGCATATTTCCCGAACTCATTGCGGGCGATGGCGCGGTTGTGGACTTCGTCAGGCCCGTCGGCGAAGCGCAGGGTGCGCATCGCGGCCCAGGCATGGGCGAGCCCGAAATCCTGGCTGACGCCGCCGCCGCCATGCGCCTGGATCGCGTCGTCGAGGATCTGCAGCGCCATGGTGGGCGCCGCGACCTTGATCATCGCGATCTCGAGCTGGGCGGATTTGTTGCCGGCCTTGTCCATCATGTCGGCCGCCTTGAGGCAGAGCAGCCGGGTCATCTCGATATCGATGCGCGCCTTGGCGATGCGCTGCTCCCAGATCGAGTGATCGGCGATGCGCTTGCCGAAGGCGACGCGGCTGAGCAGGCGCTTCGCCATCGCCTCGATCGCGACCTCGGCGACGCCGATCGTGCGCATGCAATGATGGATGCGCCCCGGCCCGAGCCGGCCCTGCGCGATCTCGAATCCGCGGCCCTCGCCGAGCAGCAGATTCTCGACCGGAACGCGCACATCCTTGAGCTCGACCTCGCCGTGCCCATGGGGCGCGTGATCATACCCGTAAACCGAAAGCATGCGCTTGATCGTCACGCCGGGGGCGTCGAGCGGGACCAGGATCTGGCTCTGCTGGCTGTGGCGCGAGCTTTCCGGATTGGTCTTGCCCATGACGATCGCGACCTTGCAGCGCGGATCGCCAACGCCCGAGGACCACCATTTCGTGCCGTTGATCACATATTCGTCGCCGTCGCGGACCATCGAGGTCTGGATGTTGGTCGCGTCGGACGAGGCGACCGCCGGCTCGGTCATCAGAAAGGCTGAGCGGATCTTGCCATTCATCAACGGTTTGAGCCACCGCTCCTTCTGCTCGCGCGTGCCATAGCGATGGAACACCTCCATATTGCCGGTGTCCGGCGCGGAGCAGTTGAAGCATTCCGACGCCCAGCCGACCTTGCCCATCTCCTCGGCGCAGAGCGCATATTCGAGATTGGTGAGCTGCGTGCCCTCGAATTCGAAACTGTCGTCGACATGGGCCTGGCCCGAATGCGGCGGCATGAAGAAATTCCACAGGCCCGCCTCGCGCGCCTTGACCTTCATGTCCTCGATGACGGGAATCACCTTCCAGCGCTCGCCCTCATGCTCCTGGCGGTGATACTCGTCCTGACGGGGCCGGATGTTCTGGTCGATGAAGGTCTTCACGCGGTCCCGAAAATAGGTCTCGCGCTCGCTCAGCGTGAAATCCATGGCACATCCTCCATCGCTCTTTCCATGGGCGTTAGACCGTACCGCGTTTTCGGTAAAGCGTCTTTGCGGCCGAAATCGCGGTCGAACGGGCGCACAGAAAAAACACTGTCTCTTCGAAAAGAAGATGTTACAGTTTCGGTCATGCAAGCTGCCGAAGACGTCCAGGGGGAGGAGGAGGCAGGCACGAAGCGCTTCCGCGCCAAGCGGGATGCGATTCTCGCCGCCGCCGCCGAAGCGATCAACGAACAGAGCGCGAAGGGCATGACCTTCGCCGATGTGGCGCGGCGCGTGGGGCTGAATACCACCAGCGTCACCTATTATTTCAAGCGCAAGGAGGATCTGGCCGCCGCCTGTTTCGAGCATACGCTCGACCGGCTTCAGGCGATGCTCGACGAATCGCAGCAAAAACCGACGCCGCAGGCGCGAGTCGCGCATTATCTGGCGCTCAACATGGAGCGCTTCGCCCGCATCGAGCGCGGCGAGGAACAGGCCTTTGCCGTGCTGTCCGACCTGCGCGCGATGGAGGAGCCGGTGAAGAGCCGGTTGCTCGCGAGCTGGCGCGAGGTGTTCCGCAAGACTCGCGCCTTGTGGGGCCCGACCGCCAACCGCGCCGAAACCGACCTGCACGGCGCCCGGGCGCATGTGCTGCTGGAGAATACCTTCTGGCTGCCACTCTGGCTGGTCCGGTACGAGCTCGACCAGTTCGGCCGGATCGAGGATCGGCTGATGGACGTGTTCGAACATGGCATCGCCGGGCCGAAGCAGAATTGGGCGCCAACGCTGATCAATCTGGAGCATGAGGAGCCCGAGCCCGGGCGCGAAGCTTTTCTGCTCGCGGCGACCCGGCTGATCAACGAGCTCGGCTATCGTGGCGCCTCGGTGCAGAAGATCGCGTCCGAGCTGAACGTCACCAAGGGCAGCTTCTATCATCATCTCGATGCCAAGGACGATCTGGTCATCGCCTGCTACAAGCGCAGCTTCGACACGATCGCGGATGCGCAGCAGCTCGCCGACGAGCGCGGCGGGAGCCATTGGGAACGGCTGACGGGCACGATCGCGACCCTGCTCGACGTGCAATTTTCCGAGCGCGGGCCGCTCTTGCGCACCACGGCGCTGTCGGGCCTGCCGCGCACGGTGCGGCGCGCGATGGTCGAGCGCTCCAACCGGATCGCGCGGCGCTATGCCGGGACGATGATGGACGGGATCGCGGAAGGATCGATCCGGCCGGTCGATGCGCTGGTCGCGTCGCAGGCGCTGATGGCACTGCAGAACGCCGCCTTCGACATGCGCAAATGGGCAAGCACCATGCCGCGCGAGAAGGCCGTCGCCTTCTACGCCTCGACGCTCGCTTTCGGGCTGTTCGACGATCGGGTGCTTGACTTGTGAGCCGCCCCGCCGCCACCGCCGTTCGTCCCGAGTAGCCATCGAGCCTGCCGAGATGGCATATCGAGGGACACATGTGTCTCGATACGAGCCCTCGACAAGCTCGGTCTCTACTCGACACGAACGGTAAAAATGAAATCGCGCCAACGATGCGCAGCAGGAGTTACCAATGGCCGGCATGGGCGCATTCGACTGGGCAGACCCTTTCTTTCTCGACGATCAGCTCGAAGATGACGAGCGGATGATCCGCGACACGGCGCGGGCCTATGCCCAGGACAGACTCGCCCCGCGCATCATCGACGCCTTCGCCAACGAGACGACCGACGAGTCGATCTTCCGCGAGATGGGCGAACTCGGCCTGCTCGGACCGACCGTACCGGAGGAATATGGCGGCGTCGGCGCGTCCTACGTGGCGTACGGCCTGGTCGCGCGCGAGGTGGAGCGAGTCGATTCGGGCTACCGATCGATGATGAGCGTCCAGTCGAGCCTCGTGATGTATCCGATCTATGCATACGGGTCCGAGGAGCAGAAGCGGAAATATCTGCCCAGGCTGGCGACCGGGGAATGGATCGGCTGTTTCGGGCTGACCGAGCCCGACGCCGGATCCGATCCTGGCGGCATGAAGACCCGTGCGGTGAAGACCGCCGATGGCTATCGCCTCTCCGGCTCCAAGACCTGGATCTCCAACGCGCCGATCGCTGACGTCTTCGTGATCTGGGCCAAATCCGACGAGCATGGCGGCGGCATTCGCGGCTTCGTGCTGGAAAAGGGCATGAAGGGCCTGAGCACACCCAAGATCGAGGGCAAGCTGAGCCTGCGCGCCTCCATCACCGGCATGGTGATGATGGACGATGTCGAGGTCGGCGAGGACGCGTTGCTGCCCGACGTGCAGGGGCTGAAGGGGCCGTTCGGCTGCCTCAACCGTGCGCGCTACGGGATCAGCTGGGGATCGATGGGGGCGGCGGAATTCTGCTTCCATGCGGCGCGGCAATATGGGCTTGACCGGGCACAGTTCGGCAAGCCGCTGGCGGCGAACCAGCTTTATCAGAAGAAGCTGGCGGACATGCAGACCGAGATCGCGCTTGGGCTGCAGGCGAGCCTGCGGGTCGGGCGGCTGATGGACGCCGGCAGGTTCGCGCCCGAGATGATCTCGATCGTGAAGCGCAACAATGTCGGCAAGGCGCTCGATATCGCACGGATGAGCCGCGACATGCATGGCGGCAACGGCATCTCCGGCGAATATCAGGTGATGCGGCATCTGATGAACCTGGAGACGGTCAACACCTATGAGGGCGCGCATGACGTTCATGCGCTGATCCTCGGGCGGGCGATCACGGGAATCGCTGCGTTTTGAGCCTGGGCGCTTCCCCCTCTTCTTCCCCGGCGAAGGAGTGCCGGGTCGGATCGTCCCCCGGACGATCCTTGAACATGCGGGGCATGTTCAACCCGGCGCTGGCCCAGTTGGAGCATCTTGAGTTGGCAGGTGCCGTGCTTCGTTACCTCCGCCTTCCCAACTGGACCCCGGCCTTCGCCGGGGAAGGTGAAGGGTGAGAGGGTGAGCGGGCCTCCTCTCGCCGGCCTGAAGGTCATCGAACTTGCCCGCATCCTCGCGGGACCATGGGCGGGGCAGACGCTGGCCGATCTCGGCGCCGAGGTGATCAAGGTCGAGAGTCCGGAGGGCGACGACACCCGCAGCTGGGGGCCGCCGTTCATCGAGAATCCGGACGGCAGCCGCGACGCGGGCTATTTCCATGCGACCAATCGCGGGAAGAAATCGGTGGTGCTCGATTTCCGCACCGCCGAGGGCCAGGCCGAGGTGCGGCGAATGGCTGCCGAGGCCGACGTGCTGATCGAGAATTTCAAGGTCGGCGGGCTCGCCAAATACGGGCTCGATTATGCCAGCCTGAGCGCGATCAATCCACGGCTGGTCTATTGCTCGATCACTGGCTTCGGCCAGGACGGGCCTTATGCGAGCCGCGCCGGCTACGACTTCATCATCCAGGGCATGAGCGGGATCATGGACCTGACCGGCGAGCCGGACGGGGCGCCGCAAAAGGTGGGCGTGGCGTTCGCCGACATCATGACCGGGCTCTATTCGGTGATCGCGATCCAGGCGGCGCTCGCCCAGCGTGAGAAGACCGGGCGCGGGCAGCAGATCGACATGGCATTGCTCGACACGATGGTCGGCGTGCTGGCCAATCAGGCGATGAACTTCTTCGTCAGCGGCGCGACACCGCCCCGGCTCGGCAATGCGCATCTCAACGTCTCGCCCTATGCGGTTTTCCCGACAAGCGACGGCTGGTTCATCCTCGCGGTGGGCAATGACGGACAGTTCGTGCGGTTCTGCGATGCGCTGGGGCTGGATGCGCTCAAGACCGATCCCCGCTTCGCCGCCAATGCCGGGCGGCTTGAGCATCGCGAGCCGCTGTTCGCGGCGATCCGGGAAGCGACGTCGCGGTACGAGCGCGATACGCTGCTCGCGACATTGGAGGCGGTGGGCGTGCCAGCCGGTCCGATCAACAGCGTCGCGCAGGCCTTTGCCGATCCTCAGGTGATCCATCGCGGCATGGCACTGACGCTCGACCGGGACGGCATTGCCCTGCCCGGCCTGCGCACGCCGATCCGCTTCTCGGAATCGCAACTGGCGCTTGACCGCGCCGCACCGATGCTAGGACAGGATGACCCCGCATGAGCGCACCCCTTGCCGGTCTTCGCATCATCGAGATTGCCGGCATCGGCCCGGGGCCGTTCTGCGGCATGATGCTGGCGGACCACGGCGCTGAGGTGATCCGCATCGGCCGGCCCGACGAAGGCGGCGGCATTTCGGTTTCCGCGAAGGACCCGCTGCTCCGGTCGCGGCGGCTGATCACGCTCGACCTCAAGAAACCGGAGGCGGTGCAGGTCGTGCGGCGGCTGGTGGAGAGCAGCGACGGGCTGATCGAGGGTTTCCGGCCCGGGGTGATGGAGCGGCTCGGGCTCGGGCCGGAGACCCTGCTCGCCGACAATCCCAAGCTCGTCTACGGCCGCATGACCGGGTGGGGGCAGACCGGGCCGATGGCGGCGGATGTCGGGCATGACATCAATTACATCGCGATTTCGGGCGCGCTCCATGCGTTCGGCGAGGCCGGCGGAAAGCCCGTGGCGCCGATCAACCTGGTCGGGGATTTCGGCGGCGGCGGCATGATGCTCGCCTTCGGCATGCTCGCCGCAATCCTTCAGGCGCAGGCGACCGGACGCGGCCAGGTGGTCGACTGCGCGATGACCGATGGTTCAGCCCTGTTGATGAGCATGATGTGGGGATTCCGCGCGATGGGCCGCTGGGGCAACGCCCGCGGCACCAATTTGCTCGACGGCGGTGCGCATTTCTACGACACCTATGAAACCGCCGACGGCAAATGGGTGTCGATCGGCTCGATCGAGCCGCAATTCTACCAGGCGCTCCGCGACGCGATGGGCCTGGACAGCGCCGAGTGGGATGCGCAATTCGCCCCCGCGGCGTGGCCCGGGCTGAAGGCGGAACTCAAGCAGCGGTTCAAGCGCCGGACGCGTGACGAATGGGTTGCGGCCTTTGCGGGCCATGACATCTGCTTCGCCCCCGTGCTCGGCTTCGACGAGGCGGTCGAGCACCCGCACAACCGCGACCGCGGCACCTTCGTCGTGGCCGGCGGCGTCACCCAGCCGGCGCCAGCCCCCCGCTATTCGATGAGCAGCACGGTGCCGCCGGTGATGGCCGACACCGCCGAAACCTTCCTGATCCTGGCCGAGTATGGCTTTTCCAGGGAGGAGATCGCGGCGCTGCACAGGGCCGGGGCGATGGGCGACGCCTGACCTCGGGCCGTTGCCTGCCCGGGCCCATCATGCGATATTGGTTGCAAAGAAGAACCCATAGGAGAAAGCGCCATGGCCACCGCAGTCCTTCGCAATTCGCAGGTGAGCGAAGCCGAATGGGAAGCGCGTCAGCAGCTCGCCGCCTGCTACCGCGTGTTCGCGATGCTCGGCTGGTCCGAGCTGATCTACAACCATATCACCTTGAAGGTCCCGGGCGAGGAAGGCGCGTTCCTGATCAATCCGTACGGGCTGCATTTCAGCGAGGTCACCGCCTCGAGCCTGGTCAAGATCGACATCGACGGCAACAAGCTTGACGACAATCCCTATCCGGTGAACCGGGCGGGCTTCGTCCAGCATGCGCTGTTCCACCGGCATCTGCCCGATGCGCACTGCATCATGCACACCCACACCACGGCGGGCATGGCGGTGAGTTCGGTCGAGGGCGGGCTGCGGCCGGTCAACTTCTATGCATGCAATTTCTACGGGCAGATCGCCTATCATGATTTCGAGGGCGTCACCGTGCGCGACGAAGAAGGCGAGCGGCTGCTCGAGCATCTCGGCGACAAGCGCGTGATGCTGCTGAAGAACCATGGCATCCTGGTGATGGGCCGGACGCTCCCGGAGGCGTTCATCAAGCATTGGGTGCTGCAGCGCGCCTGCGAGATCCAGGTCGCGACGGCCGGCATGGGCACGCCGATCGAAGTGTCGCCCGAGGTTGTCGCGGTGCATCAGCGCGACCTGCATCAGGTGCAGATCCCCGGCGGGCCGGGCAAGGCGGATTTCGAGGCGATGGTGCGGCTGGTCGACAAGATCGACACGAGCTGGCGGAATTAAATTTCATTCCTCCCCGGCACGGGGAGGAACACTTAGCCGAAGCGGTAGCCTGACAAGGCCCAGCCGAGCACATGATCGGTATAATCGCGTACTGCCGGCCCATCACCGCCGGCGCCCAGCGCGACCATCAGTGGCAGCAGATGCTCCGCCTCGGGATGCGCGAACCTTGCGTGCGGCAGGCCCTCCCACCGCGCCACACGATCGGCACGCGCCGCGGGATCGGGATCGGTCACGGCATCGGTCAGTGCGGCATCCCATTCGTCGGCGATCGGCGCGACCTGCGGCCCGCGGGCGCGGAGGTTGTGGAAGCTCATGCCCGATCCGACGATCAGCACGCCCTCGTCGCGCAACGGCGCGAGAGCGCGGCCAATGGCGATATGAGCAGCGGGATCGAGATCGTTGCGCAGCGACATCTGGACGAGCGGAACGTCGGCGCCGGGCACCGCTACCTTCATGGGGACGAACACGCCGTGATCCCAGCCTCGTGCCGTCTCTTCGCGCACCGGGAAGCCGGCATTCTCGAGCAATGCCTCGACTCGGCGCGCGACGTCGGGCGCGCCTGGGGCATCCCAGCGGAGACGATAGGTGTGCTCGGGAAAGCCGTAATAATCATAGAGCAGCGGCTGACCGTTGCCGGCATGGACCGTCACCTCGCTCTCCTCCCAATGGCCCGAGATGATCAGGATCGCCTCAGGCCGTTCGGGTAGGGACTCGATCAGGCCGGCGAGATAGGCCTGCATGGGCCGCCACATCGGATCGGGCGGGCCACCGGCCGGATCCATGAAGAAGCAGGGGCCGCCGCCGTGCGGCACGAAGAGCGTGGGAAGTGTCATGGGGCTGATATCGGCGCCGCCCCGCCGCACAGCAATCGCGCGCCCGGAAACACGCCGTTTCCCAATACCGGCCTTTGACGTAAGCTGTCGGCATGACCCGCTTCACCGTCAACAACCAGCCCGTCGAATACAAGATGGATCCGAAGACGCCCCTGCTCTGGGCGCTGCGCGACGCATCGAACCTGACGGGCGCCAAATATGGCTGTGGCAATGGCGAATGCGGGGCCTGCACGGTCGATATCGACGGCGAGGCGGTACTATCCTGCCAGGCCACGATCGGCGCAATCGAAGGCAGCTTCGTCACCACGATCGAAGGCCTGTCGCGCGAACGTACTCATCCGGTGCAGCTCGCCTGGATCGCCGAGAATGTGCCACAATGCGGCTTCTGCATCCCGGGCATGGTCATGGCCGCGGCCGTGTTGATCAAGAAGAACAAGAATCCGTCCGAGGACGACATCAAGGGCGCGATCACCAATCTGTGCCGGTGCGGGGTCTATCCGCGCGTGGTCGAGGCGGTGATGCGGGCGGCCCGGGTCCAGCGCGGCGACGAGACGATCGACGCCGGCGCCTCACCCGGGATCGATCCGGCCAGCGCCGCGAAGCTTGTACCGGCGCTGACACCGGGCGGCCGACAGCAAAGGTGAATCCTTTCGCAATGCTGTCACCCCAATTCAGAAACGGCTCATCGCCAATACTGCAAAACCTGTGCATCGTTCGGGCCAATCATGCGCCCACGTACCGGAAGGACTAAGATGCGTACTTCTTTCATCATCGCGCTTCTGGCGGCGACGGCGGCGATCGTGCCGGCGACTGCCTATGCGCGCGATACGGACCGTCAGGATCGCGGTGGGGATCGCGGCGGCGAGCAGCGCCAGGCGCGCCCGGATTTCCAGCGCCCCCAGACTCAACCCGCCCAACAGCCGCAGCCGCGCGTCGAACGGCCTGCCAATAACGGCGGTGGCTGGGGCGGCGGTGGCGACCGGGGCGGCCGCGGCAACTGGCAGGGCCGCGCGCAGCAGCCACAGGTCCAGGCGCAGCCGCAGCAGCAGCCGCGCCCGCAGTTCAACCCGCAGAGGGGCGACGGACGCCCGGATTTCCGCGGCGGGAACCGTGGTGACGGCCGGAATGGCGGCGCGGTCGTTCAGCCGCAACAGCCCCAGGCCAATGGCGGCCGCCCGGGTGGCCGTGGCGACTGGCAGCAGGGCCAGGGCAACGGCAATCGCGACTGGCGCAACAACAATGGCGGTCGCGGCGACGGCAATTGGCGTGGCAATGACGGTCGGCGCGACGACAATTGGCGTAACAACAACGGCCGTGGCAATGACGGTCGCAACGACGGCAACTGGCGTGGGAATAATGGCCGGAACGACGGCAACTGGCGGGGCAATAACGGCCGCAACGGTGGCTGGAACGGCAATGACGGCCGCAACTGGAACCGCGGCTGGCGCAGCGACAATCGCTACAACTGGCAGTCGCGCCGCAACCAGTACCGCAACAACTACCATCTGCCGCGCTACTACGCGCCGTATGGCTGGGACTATGGCTATCGCCGCTTCGGCATCGGCCTGACGCTGAACTCGATCCTGTTCGAGCAGAACTACTGGATCGACGATCCGGAATATTATGGCCTGCCGCCGGCTTACGGCCCGTATCGCTGGGTGCGCTATTACAACGACGCGCTTCTGGTCGACATCTATACCGGGCAGGTGGTCGACACGGTCTACGACATCTTCTGGTAAGAGGATGAGATGAAGCGAGGGGTCCGGCGGCATGGTCGCCGGACCCCTTGTTTTTGAGCCCTTGTTTTTTGGGGGCATGGCGGCAGATTGCAGCGCGATGTCCCTGTTCTCGAAGAAACCCCTCGTCCCGAAAAAGCCGGGCGGCCCCTCCCCGATCCGCAAGCTGGCGGGCGAGACCGTTTCGCAACGGCTGGAGGCGAATCCGGCGGTGAAGCGCGCCAGGATCGATCAGGCGCAAGTCTATTACCACATGGATTTCCTGAGCCCGGCGCAGTGCACCGCGCTGATGCGACTGATCGATTCGAACCGCCGGCCTTCCACCCTGCTGTCCGAATCCGGCGACACGACCTTCCGTACGAGCGAGAGCTGCGACATGGATCGCTGGTCGCCGGCGGTCCAGCCGATCGACGAATCGATCGCCAATCTGCTCGGCCTGCCCCCGGCGAACGGGGAGACGATGCAGGGCCAACGCTACGCGCCCGGCCAGCAATTCCGCGCCCATCACGACTTCTTCCATGAAGGCCAGCATTATTGGGAGGCGATGAAGGCGAGCGGCGGGCAGCGCACCTGGACGGCGATGATCTACCTCAACAATGTCGAGGAAGGCGGCGCGACCTGGTTCCCCCAGGCCGGCATCCGCGTGGCGCCGAAGCGCGGGCTGCTGCTCGCGTGGAACAACATGCACCCCGATGGCAGCCCGAACGAATTCACCTTGCATGAGGGCATGCCAGTGGTGAAGGGCACGAAATACATCGTCACCAAGTGGTTCCGCGAGGGCGCCTGGCTGAAGCAGTAAGGCGGCGCGAGCCGAGTGTCGTCGAGCCAGTCATGCACAAGATTCTGCTTACCACCGTCGGCACACTCGGCGACCTTCATCCCTTCATCGCGATCGGCCTCGCGCTCAAGCGGCGCGGACATCATCCCGTCCTGGCGGTGCCGGAGGACCACGTCGCGAAGACGCGTGCCGCCGGGCTGGATGCCGTTGCCGTCTTGCCGAGCTTCGATGCGATCCGCGAACGCATGGGCCTGGGCGAAGACGACGCGGTCAAGCGAGTCATGGCCGACCAGACCTATCTGCTCGAACAGCTGCTGCTGCCCTGGCTCGACTCGAGCACGGCGGCGCTTGACGCGGTGATCGACGACGCCGACGTGCTGGTCGGATCGCTGTTCGTGTTCGGCGCGCCGATCATCGCGGAGAAACGCCGCGTGCCGCTCGTCTCGGTGATCCTTCAGCCGATGGCGATCCTCTCGGTCCACACGCCGCCCAAGACCTCGGATTTCTGGATGCTGATCCAGGCCCCGGGCGGTCCGATCGGCGTCAGGTGGAATCGGCTCGCTTATGGCGTCATCCGCAAGATCCTCCGGCTGCGCTATGGCCGGAAGGTCGACGAGGTTCGCGCGCGCCACGGCCTGAGCCCGGCATGCGATCCCTCGATGTTCGACATCAGCCGAGAAACCGCGCTGACCCTGTGCTGCTATTCGTCCGTCTTCGGCCCGCCGCAGAAGGATGCGCCGGCCAATACCGAGATCGTCGGCTTCCCGGTCTATGACAGTCAGGGTGGCGATACCGAGGCGCGCGACCCGGAGCTTGAGGCCTTTCTGGCCGATGGTCCGCCGCCTCTGGTCTTCACGCTCGGGTCGTTCGCGGTTTACGCGCCTGGGGATTTTTACGAGGAGGCCGCGGCCACGGCACGGCTGCTCGGCGCCCGTGCCGTGCTGCTGACCGGCGAGAAGACGAAACTGCGGTCCGACGGCGACATATTGGTCCGTGCCTACGCGCCGCATTCGATGCTGTTCCCCCGGGCAGCGGTCGTCATCCACCATGGCGGCATCGGCACGACCGGCCAGGCATTGCGGGCGGGCAAGCCGCAACTGGTCGTGCCGCATATGGGCGACCAGGCGGACAATGCGCATCGCATCCGCAAACTGGGCATCGGCCAGATCCTCAAGGCGCGGCGATTCACAGCGCGCCGGGCTGCGCCGATGATCGCCGCCCTGCTCGACACGCCTGCCTATCGCATCGAGGCTGAGCGCATCGGGGCGCTCATCCGGCCGGAAAATGGCGCCGAGGCGGCGGCGATCGCGATCGAACGGCTCCTACCCTTGCGTGGATAAAGCCGAAACGAACGCTCAAGCACCTGAATAGAAGCGGTTTTAACCATCGCTCTTAGCGGCGGATTCATTACGACCGCCTAGCATCTCCCCATCGGAATTCCGGGGGCTTACGATGTTCTTCAAGACCTTTGCGATCGCGTTGCCAGTGATTCTCGGCGGAATGTACGTCGGCGGCGCGCTCGGCGGTGGCGGCTGGTCGCGCGACGTGGCGCGTCCCCAGGCTGAGGTGATGCGCGCGCTGGAGGATCTCGACATCCGCGACCAGCCCGGATCTCCCGGCACCGACCCCTCGCGGTCGGGCGGCGTCACGCCGGTGTTCAACCTGGAGCGCACCGACAATTCCATGCGGTGGAAGGTGATGAGCGGCGACAAGATCGCGGTGACGATGATCGCCGATTTCAAGCCGAGCGCGGACGGCAAGAGCACCCATGTGACGGCGCATGTCGAACGCGGCAACGCGCCCGACGATTTCGTCTCCCCGGCTTTTCGGTCGAAGGGCCTCACGCTCGGCCTGTTCTCGATGGCGCTGGAGGGTGAGCTCAACGAATTGACCCTGCCGGCACCGGGCGATCCAGAGGCCTGCGCCAAACTGTTCGAGCGCTTCCAGGATGCGAATATGGAGGCCGGTGCCGGTGGACGCCCCGAATCGTTGCGTGGCGCGATCGGTCAGGTCGCCGCGACCGGCATACGGCTGAACGCCTTCGATGCGGAGCAGCGTCGCCTCGGTTGCCAGCACCGCGACGGCAGCAGTGATTTCAGGCCGATGGAATCTCAAATGGGGCCGGCCGACGGACCCGGCAGCGAATCCAGCCCGTCCGGCAATGTCAATTTCACCCCGGGCCAGCCGATGATGGATCCGACCCCGCCGGGCGAGCGCCGGCGCTGAGCGATCCGCGCCCGGGCACCGGAACAGCGATCAGCCTTTCACGCCGGCGTCATCGGGCGCTACAGAGGTCGGGTGAACACCGTCCTCAACATCTCGCGCTCGATCCTTGGCCAACCCTGGCGCTGGCGCGCGCTGGAGACCGACACGCGGGATCCGGGCTTTTCGCCCGACGACCTGGTGACCCAGCTCCTGCTCTCGCGTGGGTGCCCGCGCGAGGCACTCGACGCGCACAAGGCGCCGAGCATCCGCGGCTTCATGCCTGACCCATCCATCTTCCGCGACATGGACCGCGCCGCCGAGCGGCTCGCCGATGCGATTCAGGCCGACGAACAAGTGACGATCTTCGGCGATTACGACGTGGACGGGGCGACCTCCGCCGCGCTGATGATCCTGTTGCTGCGCGATCTGGGGCTGGAGGCGCGGGCCTATATCCCGGACCGGCTGATGGAGGGATATGGGCCCTCGGGCGAGGCACTGGTCCGGCTGAAGGAGGAGGGCGCAAGCCTGATCGTCACGGTCGATTGCGGCGCACAGGCATTCGAGGCGCTGGAGATGGCGCGTGTCGCAGGCGTCGACGTGATCGTGGTGGATCACCACAAATGCGCGGCCGCCCTGCCCCATGCCCATGCGCTGGTGAACCCGAACCGGCTCGACGAGGACGAGGGCGCCGCGTTCGGACATCTCGCCGCGGTCGGGGTCGCGTTCCTGCTCGGCGCGGCGTTGATCCGGCGGCTCAGGGCGCGCGGTTTTTTCGAGGGCCGCGCCGAGCCGCGCCTGCTCGATCTGCTCGATATCGTCGCGCTCGGTACCGTTGCCGATGTCGCGTCGCTCAAGGGGCTCAACCGCGCCTTTGTCAGCCAGGGGCTGAAGGTGATGGCGCAACGGCGCAATATCGGGCTCAACGCGCTGATCTCCGCCTCGCGGCTGACGCGCGCGCCGACCGCGACCGACCTGGGCTTCGCGCTGGGGCCGCGGATCAATGCCGGCGGGCGGGTCGGCAAGTCCGATCTCGGCGTGCGCCTGCTCACCACGCGCGATCCGGCCGAGGCGGCCGGCATCGCCGCCGAACTCGATCGCCTGAACGAGGAACGCCGCGCGATCGAGGGGGTGGTGCAGGAAGCGGCCGAGGGGCTGGCCGGTGCCAAGGGCAACCGCGCGGTGATGGTCGTTGCCGGGCGCGGCTGGCACCCGGGCGTGATCGGCATCGTCGCGGGGCGGCTCAAGGAGAAATTCGGGCGGCCGTCGCTGGTGATCGCACTTGACGAGCAGGGTATCGGCAAGGGATCGGGCCGGTCGATCCCGGGCGTCGATCTCGGCGCGGCGGTGCTGGCGGCGAAGGACAGCGGGCTGCTTGTCGCGGGCGGCGGACATGCCATGGCGGCGGGCCTGACCATCGCCGAGGACCAGCTCGAGGCCTTTGCCGATTTCCTGGAGGAGCGCCTCGACGCAGCCGTCACCCGATCGATCGGCGACCGGGCGCTGCTGCTCGATGCGCTGCTGACCGCGGGCGGCGTAACCCCGGCCCTGGTGCAAGCGATGGATGCGGGCGGACCCTATGGCATGGGCTGGCCGCAGCCGCGCGTGGTCGCCGGGCCGGTGCGGATCGTGAAGGCGGATATCGTCGGCAACGGCCATGTCCGCGCGATCGTCAGCGGCGATGACGGGCGCGTGCTGAAGACCGTCGCGTTCCGCCAGGCCGAGACCGCGCTGGGCGCGGCCCTGCTCGGCGCGCCGCCGCATCGCCGGCTGTGGCTCGCGGGTCGAGCGCGGATCGACGATTGGGGGGCGAAACCGGCCGCCGAGCTTCATCTCGACGACGCGGCCTGGGCCGATTGAGGAGAAGACTGCGATGTTCAGTCACATCACGCTTGGCACCGACGATATCGAACGGGCGCGCCGCTTCTACGAGCCGGTGATGGCGACGCTCGGCGTCGAGCAGCCGTTCAAGCTGCCGGGCACGCTCGTGTTCGGAGAGCTGGCGGGCCTCAAGCTGTTCGTCGTCAGCCCGTTCGACGGCGGCGACGCCCATCCGGGCAACGGACCGCATGCGGCGTTCCTTGCGCCCGATCGCGCTGCGGTCGATGCGTTCCATGCAGCGGCGCTCGCTCATGGCGGTACGGACGAAGGAGCCCCCGGGCTCAGGCCGCATTATCACCCCCACTATTACGGCGCCTATGTTCGCGATCCCGATGGCAACAAGCTCCAGGCGGTATGTCATCGTCGTGTCGATCACGCAGTGGGTTGACCAGCCCTCCGCATTTGCCTAACCGGCACGCCCACGCTCGGTAACGGGTATGGCCCCTTCGTCTAGCGGTCTAGGACGCGGCCCTTTCACGGCTGAAACACGGGTTCGATTCCCGTAGGGGTCACCAGTCTTTTCAACGGTTCGCGTGGAAGGCTGCGTTGCAAAACGCGGCATGTCGAAATCTTCGACTATCCGTGGCCGGATTCGCTCGGACGAGATGCTCGATCAGTGAAAACGCGCAGCGCCGCACCGGGCGACGTTCAGGCGCCGCCTCGAGGCTGTCGACGAAAAATGGACGGGCAGCGGCGGTCCCTGGCGATCGGGATTTCGCCGGACTTGATGAAGTCGTGGATACGCGACAGCTGTCTTCGTTCGCCGGATCGCTCGAGGCGGCTTTTCCAGACGTCAGCGACCTTTGAACTGCGCCGCTCTCTTTTCCCGAAAAGACGACATGCCCTCGCTGTTGTCCTGGGTGCGGATCAATACGGACTGGCCGAGCCGCTCGAGCAGGCGCCCGGTCTCGGTATCGACATTCTGACAGGCGTTGATGATGTGCTTCGCCATGCCCATGGCCTGGGGCGCCTTGGTCAAAAGGCGACGCGCGAAATCGAGTGTGCGGTCGAGCAGCACCTCCGGCGCATGCACCTGCCCGACCAGGCCGATGCAGAGCGCCTCTTCGGCATCGACCGTTTCGACCGCCATGATCATCTGTTTGAGGCGGCCGATGCCGATCATCTGGATCATGCGCGAGCACGCACCCGACGCCGGAATCACGCCAAGCTGGTTCTCGGGCAGCGAAAAGGTCGCGGTGGAGGCGGCAATGCGGAAATCGCAGGCGATCGCCATTTCAATGCCGCCGCCGGCGCAGATGCCGTTGACCGCGGCGATCACTGGCTTCTCGATCGCCTCTATGTCGTCGAACAGTTCGTGGTTGGCGCGGACATAGGCGCGATATTGCGGCGTGGTGAGATTGTTCTCATAATCGAGACCGTTGATGTCGCGCCCGGCGCAGAAGGCCCGCCCCGTCCCGGTGATGATGAGGACGCGGACCTTGTCATCGAAATTGGCCTGCCAGATGACGGTGCGCATTTCCCGGATCATGCGCTCATCAAAGGCATTGAGCTTTTCGGGCCGGGCGAGCGTGATGATGCCGATGCCGTCGTCCGTCAACTCATAGCGGATCTGGGTGCGATCCTCGGTGAGGTTGAGGAAGCCCTCCGGAAGTCCATTGTCGTCGAGGACGACGGCTTCGTTCTGGTTCTTGGTGGTCGATGCCACGATCTTCTCCCGTTCAGTCCCTGGAAATGGCGATGTCGTCAGGCAGCAACCGGTACCGCCCGTCGGGGTCCCGGGTGATGCGGCCGGCGGCGTAGAGCGGCTCGAGCAGGCGCAGGACCACGCGCTCATCCCGCGTATGTTCGGCCGCCATGAGTTCGACGAAGCTGGCGGGACCCGCTTCGAGCGCGGCCAGCGCGGTTTCATAAGGGCTCGATTCCAGGATCGGCGGCAGCGGCACATGGCTGGAGAGACCACGCTCGGCCGTGACCGGCCGCGTGCAATCGAAGCCAGCCTTCGCGCCGACGCGCGCGCCGGCCAGCGACGGATCGATCGGCACCGCGCGAAAGCCCGATCCGATCACGATATCGCGGTCAGCCTGGAAACGCGTCGCGAGAGCCCAGTCGACCTGTCCGTCGTCGAAGACGTCGATATCGTCGTCGACGACGAAGACATGCTTGATATCGGCAACCGAGCCGAACACGGCGGCGATCGCATTGCGCGCCTCGCCGGGATAACGCTGCCGCAAGGATACGCGCACGTTGAACATCCCGCCGCAGGAGGGCGTGCAGCACACCGCGCGCGGCTCGCGCACTGCCTGTTCGAGCGCGCTCCAGATCGTCGCCTCGGTCTTCGCGGCGACGAGTTGCGCGGTGTCGGTCCGGGAGAGATATTTGCCGCCGATGGTGGCGGTCTGGAA
Organism: Sphingomonas sp. GW821-FHT10F11; assembly: GCF_058809095.1. Classification (NCBI taxonomy): domain Bacteria; kingdom Pseudomonadati; phylum Pseudomonadota; class Alphaproteobacteria; order Sphingomonadales; family Sphingomonadaceae; genus Sphingomonas; species Sphingomonas sp. GW821-FHT10F11. The sequence continues at coordinate 856,366 of NZ_JBXASH010000002.1, read as the reverse complement.
TACTGCGTCAGCGCGCCTGGTGATCGCGGTCAGATGGAACACCGGGTTGCGTTTGACCTCGCCATAATAGCCGAGGAATTCGCCATAGGGGCCCTCGGCCTCGGCAAAGCCGGTCGGTTCGAGATAGCCTTCAAGCACATATTCGGCGTCGGCCGGCACCATCACGTCGATGGTCCTGCATTTGACGACCGGAACTGCGCTGCCCCGCATCGCCCCCATCAGCGCAAGCTCATCGGCCACGCGATTGGAGGCCGTGGCCGCGAGCAAATCGGCGGGATGCGATCCGACGACATAGGCGACCTCGGTGCGCGCGCCTTCGGCGCATCGCGCCTGGAAGATGACGCGCAAATCGCTCGGGGCATTGAGATCGATGCCGGCGGCGCTGCCGCCGCGCAGCATCATGCGGCGAATGCCGATGTTCGTGCCGCCGGTGGCCGGATCCCGCGCGAAATCCAGGCTCGCCGAAATATAGGGCGCGCCGTCGAACTGATGCTGGAGGTGGACCGGCAACGAATAGAAGCTCGCCTCGTCGCCAAGCTGGACGACCTGATGCACCGGCGCATCGGCTGACGATACTTCCTCGGGCGGAATCGGCTTGGTCGCCGCATCGCGGAGGCGAAGGGGAAGCTCGGTCGCCGAAACGCCGAAGGCCAAAGCAAGCCGGCTCCTGGCGCCGGCGACATTGCCGACAAGCTCCTGACGGTCCGGCCCAGCCGCCTTGAACCAGATCGCGCGGGTTTCTCCCTCGAGCCTGCCGGCGACGTCGATGAGGTCGACCGGCTCCTCCACGACGAGGCATTCCCCGACCTTGACGAGTTCTTCGAGGAAGGTCCGCAGACGGAAGCGCGCGAAATCGGTCATGCGGCCTCTCCGGACAGGGCGGTGCGGAAGAAGCTATCCCTAGGATAATCGTTCGATTTCATGGATGCGTCCTGCTTCCGACAGTTCAAAGGATCATCAAACCAACTGCTTCGGCCAGCGCCGCAAATGGATCAACTCGGGAACCGCTCTCGCAGCCATTCGACCAGGATTCGCGTAATCTCCGCCCGCCCGGCACCTTCCGAATTTCCGTCGAGCGGCATGCCGAAATGATCGCCATCGACTCGCTCGATACGCTTGTCGGCGGCCCCGCTGGTGTCGAAGATCGCCTTGCTTACATGCGGCAGGATCGCATTGTCGCCCGAAAGCCCGATGACGATGGTCGGCTGGGTCACCTTGGGAAGATTGTCGAGCATCGATGATCGCGACGAGATTCCCGACCATTGGCTGAGCCACGACTTGGGCGACAGGATCCGGGCAAAGCCATTCTCGGTGTAGTTCCACAGATCCGGCCGGAGGCAATTGATGTCACCGATCGTGCGCCGCGAAGGATCGATCGAAAGGTCCACCAGCGCCGGATTGGCGGTCGTTCGATGGATCTGGAGGAACCGGCCGTGCATCGCGCGGCGCTGGAGAAGGATGCGCTCGCGCGGCGGCAGGCGATCGGAATCCTCGCTTTGGACGAGTGCCCGGAACGTGCGCTGCGTGGCGATCATGTCGCGCGCGATGGCGTCGATGCGCGCGACGCGGGCGCGCTGGGCGGCGCGATAGCGCTCCAGGAAGTCCGCCGAATAGCGGCTTTGCTCCGGCGGCTCGCGAAAGCCGTTGGCCGGATCGTACATGTCGAGCGCGGGATCGCAGGAAAGGCCGTCATGCTCGTCGACCACCGATGGATCGATCTCGTCCTGCATGGTGACCCCGGTGCCGAGATGGGCGGCTGCGTACATGAACCCGTCGGCCGGCGGCATCTCGAACGCATTGAGGTCGAACGGGTCGCCGGCGGCAGTGTCGGTGAGCCGTCCTGGCGGGGCGATCAGGGCCTGGGCCTGGTAGAAGGTGAAGGCAGCCCCGCCGCCGCTATAGCCAAGGCACACCACCTTCTCGAAACCGCGACCGCGCAGGAAACGCATGGCGGCGTCGATATCGGCCAGCAGCGCCTCATGAGTCATGTTGGCATCGTTGTTCGGCGATCGGCTCTCATGCCCGAAGGCGGCGAAGCCGGCGTCGACGAACCCCGGGATCAGATAATGGCGGGACATGTCGCCCTTGGGGTGGACGATGCAGATGACGGTCTTCTCGCCGCCCTTCGCATAGAGCACGCCGCGCGAGCCGGGCCCGTCCCTGGCGACAAGCCGGACGATTTCGGGGACCACGCCTTCGGGCGGACGGTCGAAGCCGAGCAGGTCAGTCCCCGGACGATAGCGTGACAGCTGCGGCATGCTCATGATCATACTCCATCGAAGTGTCGGGAGAGGGCTGGTGCCCCTGTTTCCGGCGTTTCGCCCAGCGCACTTCCGACAAAGGCGAGGATAGCATCGCCAAGACAGGTATCGCGCGTATTCAGGCAGAAAATCTGTGACATGTGGTTGTGACCGGCAAGCGATCGCACCTGATATATGCTCCGGTCGGAAGGAAGGAGCCGGGCGATATGGTCGTGGTGGCGCTTGAAAAAGGGCGGATCGAACTCCGGGGACAGCAACATGACCGGAATGCCGCAGTCGATCATGCCCGGCAGTGCGCCCCGGGCCGGATAGCTGGCCTGATCATGCCCGAAATAGGCGCGCTCATGCTCGATGAACGGCGCGTCCTCGGGGCCAATGTCCTTGTCGGCGGTGGCCTGCAGGGTCGTGGAAAGAAGGATCGCGGCCTTGACCGAGATCGGGTCGGGCCGATGGGCGGGCTGCCCGAGAAAGCAGGCGACATGCGTGGCGCCTGCCGAATGGCCCATCAGGACGACGGACCGTGGATCGCCGCCGAACGCCGCGGCGTTCGCATCGAGCCATGCAAGCGTGGCAGCAATGTCTTCCTGGGCGGCTGGCCAGGGCGCATCGGGAGCAAGCCGATAACTCATGTTGACCGAGAGGAATCCATGCCGCGCGCCCCAGAGCCCGACATTGTCGTAAAACGGGCTTCCGGTGCGCACCCGCCGGTCTCCGGCGATATAGCCCCCGCCATGGACGAAGAGGAGCACCGGTCGATCGCCGGCTCCCGGCGCGACGAACAGGTCCGCGCGGTGCCGCGGGTGGGGACCATAGGCAAGGTCGCGTCGGACGGTCACGTCCCGATAGGGTTCGGCCTCGTGCAACGGCGCGTAAAGGGAAACCATCTCCCGAAGATCGATCACCTGGCCGGATGCCCTGATCGTCTCGGAAATGCGCTCGAGCACCATGCGCCTGAAAACTCCATCCCTGTCCGATCGAAGATCGCGCCAATTGGGCAACGGGATCAAAGAAGCGTCAAAGCTCGGCGCGCGCTGGCGGACACGGCGCGATGACGACATTCCCGGCATGGATGGCGCAGTTCGACGGTACCGCGATCGAGGGCAAGACCGGCGTCTCGGCAGTTCTGGCCACGGCCGGGGACGGCTGGCCTCATGTCGCCTATCTGAGCTGCGGCGAGATCCTTGCGGTGTCGCCCGAGCGGGTGCGCCTGTATCTCTGGCCGACATCGGGCACCGCGCAAAATCTCAAGGCATCCGGCCGCGCGAGCCTTCATGCGGCGGCCGGGGGAATCGTCTGGGAAGCTCGGCTGACGGTGAGCCGACTGTTCGCCGACAACCGGCTTTTCATGGCCGAGATGGAGGTCGTCGAGACCATCCGCCACCGCGCGCCCTATGCCGAGGTACGGGCGATGATCGGTTTCGAGCTTGCCGATACGGCCTCGACCCTGGAACGATGGCGAAACCAGATCTCCCGATTGCACTCTTTCGCCCCGTGACATCGGCTACGCTTGACATCGCCGCGACAGGATCGCGACCCTCGTGCGTACGCGAGGAGGTTTTCATGCAACCAGAATCCAGTTCCGATCGCCTTGTCGTCGGCATTTCGGGGGCGTCAGGCGTGATCTTCGGCATCCGCGCGCTTGAGCGATTGCGCGAGGCGGGCGTGGAGACTCATCTCGTCATGACCCAAGCGGCGAAGGTCACGCTCGCGCACGAGACCGATTTCAAGGTCGCCCAGGTCGAGGCGCTGGCGAGCGTGGTGCACCGCGCCGACGATATCGGCGCGGCGATTTCGAGCGGCTCCTTCCGGACCCTCGGCATGCTGGTCGCGCCCTGCTCGATCCGGAGCCTGTCCGAGATCGCGACCGGAGTGACGAGCGGCCTTCTCGCGCGCGCCGCCGATGTCGCGCTGAAGGAACGGCGGCGGGTCGTGCTGATGGTCCGCGAAACGCCCCTCCATGCCGGGCACCTCAAATCGATGCTCGCGGCGACCGAGATGGGCGCGATCATCGCCCCGCCCGTCCCGGCCTTTTACGGCCGGCCGAAGCAGATCGACGACCTCGTCGATCACGCCGTGGGGCGCGTGCTCGATCTTTTCGGGGTCAGTGCCGCGGGAGTCCATCGCTGGCAAGGCACGCGGCAGCCTGTTTGACCCTTTTTTGACGACGCATCGCCATGCCGCCGGACCATGGCTCGGTGGCCGAAGCCGGATATCTGGAGGATTTGATGCTGCATCACCTTTCGATCAGCGTGGACCAGCCCGACCGGGTCGCGCGCGTGCTCGCCGACGTCATGGAAGGCGATTTCCGGCCGTTCCCGCCCAATGCCGGCAGCTTCTTCGTCTTCCAGAAGGACGAATTCGGCACGATGATCGAAATCCACAAAACGGGCACGGTGCTGGTGCCGGAAGGCTCTGGCTTCGAGCAGGCCGTACCGCGCGCACCCGATTATGGTCCGACGCATTTCGCGATGAGCGTGCGGCGGCCGAGCGAAGAGATCCAGGCGATCGCCGATCGCGAAGGCTGGCTGTGCCGGCGCAACGACCGCGCCGAATTCCCGGTCATGGAATTCTGGATCGAGAATATGCGGATGTGCGAGTTCCTGCCGCCGGACTTTGCCGCGGCCTATCTCGAGATCGCCCGGGGCGGCGGCCGGCGCGGCCCGCCGCCGGGGGCGTGAACGGCATGGCTACGCACGCAGGCAAGGAGGCGGTGACGCTGCGCCGGATGCTGATCATCGACACGCTGGTCGCCGTTTTCGTGAACGCGGTCGTCTTCCCCATTCTCCTCCGCGCAGCGGGCCTGCCGCCGCCGCGCGAGATACTGGGCCCTGAGGGCGCCGTGCTCGACGGGACGCTTGCGACGATCTGCCCGGTTCTGCTGATGACGATATTGATGACCATCGTCCTGCGCGCGCGTTTCGGACGGCAATTGCCGATGGAGTCGACCATTTCCCTTGCCCGCTTCTCGCGGTTGCCGCGCCAGGTGATCGTGCGGGCCGTCGCGCTCTCCCTGATCGCGCTCCCGCTCCTGCTGCCGCTGCGCCTCGTCCTCATCCAGGCCCTCGGACTGCTGCCCATGAATGTCGGCAGCCATTTCGCGCTGAACATGTTTCACGGGTGCCTGATCGCGCTTGTTTTCATGCCCGTCATCTTGCTTGGAACCCTGGCCGAATTCCGGGATTCCCGCGCTACTTCGACGGATTGATCGGGGTGACATAGGCGCCGCGGGGCGCCCATTTCACCCTGTTAGGGGCCGATAACTGGGTCGGAAGAGGGTGGAAATTTTTCCTCCCTGTTATCTCCAACTTTGTTGGAGATATTTCCGTTATATTTCAATATATTGACCAGAATTCTCCCTGTTCCTGAATAACAGGGAGAAATTCATGCGGAACAGGGAGCGTTCGTGCAGGAACAGGGACGGACGAAGCACCGGCATTTCAGACTGTCATGAGAAAGATCGAGCGGCTCCCGAGTGCCGCCCGATCCCATGCTGCCATGATCGGCCGTCATGATGAATCGACGCATGAGGCCGGTGCCGAGTGTCGCTCCCGCGAATGGGGCAAGGTCGCCTTTCGGCGCCCTTGCCCCGCCCCCGCCCCCAGCTCAGAAGGACGCGCTGACCGTCACGCCATAGGTCCGTGGCGGCTGGTAATTGGTCGTGGCGCCGATGTTCGTGGTGTTCATCGAGTTGGTGACCTTGGCGTTCGTCAGGTTCCGCACCCATCCTCGGATGCCGATGCCGCTATCGAGGTTCAGCCCGACGCCCCCGTTGAGCAGCCCGAAGTGCGGCTGATAGAGGTTGTTGTCCACCTCGGTATAATAGCCGCTATTGTAGCTGTAGGTCGCTGAAAGGTTGATCTTTCCGATGCTCACCGGGATTTCGTAATCGGCGGCGACATTCCCGGTGAACCGAGCGGTCTGTGGCAGCCGGTTGCCCTTGGCATCGCGCGTGACGACCTGGTTGAAGCCGACGAAATAGATGGCGTTCGGGAAGGACGTGAACTTGTCGTCCAGCACCGTCAGTCCGCCGGACAGGCGTAGCGCGGACGTCACCCGAGCTTCCAGCTCGAGCTCCGCACCCCAGATCCGCGCGCGCGCGCCGTTGTAATAATAGATCTGGCCAAGGGCGAAGCCGCCGACCTGGATATCCTTGTAATCGTAATAGAAACCCGAAGCGTTGAGCCTGACTCTCCGGTCGAGGAGCGAGCTCTTCACGCCCACCTCATAGGCGTCGAGCTGTTCGGGGCTATAGGGCGCCTGGGTCGCCAGGGCCGCATTATAGCCGCCGCTCTTGAAGCCGCGATTGTACGAGGCATAGACCATCACATCGTCGCTGAAATGATGATCGAGGGAAACGCGCCATGTCGGATCCGAGAAGCGCTTCGACTGCGACGACACCGCCTGGTTGGTGATCGGGAAGGGAACGAACGGTGCTGAGATCACCGTCGTCAGGTCGCTGTCGAGTGAGCGTTTTTCGGTGCTATAGCGAAAGCCGAGCGTCAGATTGGTGCGTTGGGCGACCGGTACGGTCGCCTGGGCGAAGCCCGCCAGGGCCTCGGTCTTGGTCGTGGCGTAGTTGATGTTGTTGGTAACGACGCCAAAGCCGGGGATCACCGGCCGGACCACGCCGTAAAAGTCGAGAGTCGTCGGATCGCTGAGGCCGGTCGCATGGAAATAATAGGCGCCGACCACCCAACTGATGGACGATCCCGGAGTCGAGGAGAGCTGCACTTCCTGGCTGAACTGCTTGTCGGTCTGGGCGAGGCGGATATTCAGGCCGGGCGTGCCGGTGCCGTCGGTATCCTGGTTGAAGGTCATGCGCGAACGGCGATAGGCCGTGATGCTGGTGACGCGGACTCCGCCGAGATCCTGATTGATCGTGCCGGCGACGCCCCAGCCGCGAAAGGCGTAATAAGGCTGGAAGTCGTTATCGACATCCCAGCGGTTCGGCAGCGGTGCCACCGGCAGATAGGTCGGCCCGGCCGGCGCAGGCCGCAGGGTCGTGAACAGGGAGCCGGCAAGCTCGGAATAGTCGGCGCTGATCCGGATCCTGGTGCCGCCCTTGTTGTAGAGCAGCGAGGAGCGCAGCGCGAGATCGCGGTCGGTCTTGTTGACGTCCTGGCCGTTATGGACATTGCGGCCGAAGCCGTCCTTCATCGCCATGGCGTGGCCGGCAAGATCGGCCGAGAGGGAATCGCCCAGCCCGCCCGTCACATAGGCATCGGCCGAGATCGTGCCGTAATTGCCATAGCCCATCGAGATCTGGCCGCCCGGTTGAGCGCTCGGCTCGCGCGTGACCACCTGGATCAGGCCGCCCGTCGCATTGCGCCCGAAGAGCGTGCCCTGCGGGCCCTTCAGGACCTCGACCCGTTCCACATTGCTGAGCGACATCAGCGAGGCGGGCGCCGAGCCGATATAGACGCCGTCGATATAGGTGGCGACCCCGCCCTCATAACCGAGGCCGATGACGTTGTTGCCCACACCGCGCAGGCGCGGCTGGACATAACCGCTGTTGTTGGTGACGGAGAGGCCCGAAACAGCCTGCGCCAGATCCGACGAGGTCGTCACCCCCCGGGTCTCGAGCGTTGCCGAGGTGATCGCGGTGACCGCGATCGGCACGTCCTGGAGGCGTTCCTGCCGACGCTGCGCCGTGACGATGATATCCTCGACCGTTGGCGCTGCGGCCTCCTGGGACGGTTCGGACTGCGCCACCGCGACATTCGCCCAGCCGATGCCGGTGACGAAGGCTACGCCCAGAAGCAACCGGCGCTTGCGTGGCAGATTTCCGCGTGAGAGCTGAATTGACAATGTCCCCTCCTTTTTGCGCGGCTTCACCGCGTCACCACTGGATTGGCGGCCGAGCTAGGAGAGCGAAGTCAAAGCAGCGTCAAAAGCCGGATGCAGGGAATTCTATGGAGACGAGCAAGGTCAATTACGGCGCCGCGGCCGGCACCTTCGCCCTGCTACTCCAGGTCTGTGCGACGGGTCGGAAAACTTCTGACTCAAGGGGGGTCAAGTCGTGGCGCGGCGAGCCGATCAGCCGATCCGACGCCAGCGGATTCGAAGCGCGGCCCCGCCCGCGATGGGGGCGGCCAGGAAGGTCATGTGCTGCCCCTCGATGGCAAAACGCCGCGAGAGTTCGGCACCGATCGCATTCGGGTTGAGCGCCACCTCGACGATATGGGTCACCACATCGTCCTCGATCCGGTATCGCCCCGAATAGGCGGCGCATCCCGTGACGGCGGCCTTGAGATCGGCATCCGACGCCCCGACGATAACCGGCCGGGGATTCACGCCAGCGATCTTCGGCCGGACCGCCGGCGTAGAGACCACCGACACCAGGCCCCCGGGCGTGTAGACGAGACGGCCCGAGCGCGGCACCGGCGGATGCAGCGGATTGCCCTGCTCGTCCACGTCCTCCTCGCCAAGCATATCCCAAACCCCGACGAGTTCGGCATTGGCTGGTGTCATGAACCTGTCCTCCGATCGGGCATCCGATCACGCCGCAATGGGGTGGCAGCATCAAGCAACCGTCAAATGGTCGCGACGCTTTGAGATTCCTTTGAGTGCTCGCTGACAGGTCGGTCATGATGAATTGGGACTGGGTCTGGATTCCCGAACGCTCCAGCCTTCGACGCGGATCGGATACCCGGCCAGCGCCTGCCCAGTTCTCGATGAACGAGGAACCAGCCTGATGCAGCCCGCAGCGCCAAGAAGCACCGATCATGATATCGACCCGATCTTCACCCAGCGCTGGTCGCCGCGATCCTTCGACGGATCGAGGGTGGAAGATCGGGAGCTTGGCGTGCTGTTCGAGGCCGCGCGCTGGGCTCCCTCATCCTATAATCGCCAGCCTTGGCGCTTCGTCTATGCCCATCGCGATTCGGATGACTGGGCAAGGTTTCTGGGCCTGTTGAGGCCCTTCAATGCGGCCTGGGCCGCAGGTGCTTCCGTCATCCTCTTCGTGGTGTCGGACAGGATGATCCAGCTCCCCGGCAGGGAGGGGCCCGAAGTCTCGCGCAGCCATTCGTTCGATGCGGGCGCGGCCTGGGCCTGCCTTGCGCTTCAGGCGACCCGGATTGGCTTGTCCACCCATGGGCTGGCGGGGGTCGATTTCGAACGCGCGCAAACCGAGTTGGGCATTCCCGACGATTTCCACATCGAGGCGGCCATCGTGGTCGGCCGCCGGGCGGACAGGGACGCGCTCCCCGAGCCGCTGCGTGCGCGCGAAGCGCCCAGCGGCCGCAATCCGGTTACCTCCTTCGCCTGGCAGGGGCGCTTTGGCGGAACCACGGCATAAAATGGCCGGCCGGGGAGAGCGAAAAACCATGCAGGATCGGGATGAGGAGCTACCCTCCAGGAACGACGGGCCACGGGCCGCGCTGAAACGCGAGCGGCTATTCTACGTCGTTGCCAGCCTGATCTCGCTCGGCACGGCGGTGCTGGGCTTTCGCTATTTCTATCTCATGGGCGGCAAGGGCTTCATGGGCAATCCGCTGACGCCCGAGGTGGTTTCCATCATCCTGCCGCATGCCTTCGCGATGTCGAGCTGGACGATCCTGCTCGTGGCTCAAAGCCTGCTGGTCTATCGCGGCAAGTTGCGACAGCATCGGATGTGGGGCTGGGTCGGCGCCGTACTCGCGGTGGCCGTGGTCGGGCTCGGCGCGGCGATGGCGATCCTCTCCGCCCATTACAATCCGACGGCCTATATGATGTTCAGCGGGCCGAAATTCTTCCTGATGGAGATGCTGACCGAGATCGGGCTGTTCGGCGTCCTGATTGCGATCGCGATCGCCAACCGCGCCAGGGCCGAGGTGCATCGCCCCTTCATCCTGACCGCGACGATCGTCATCGCGTCCGGCGCGCTTGCCCGCGTGCCGGTCGCCGACCTGCTGGCCGCCACCCCGCCGCTGTACGCTTACGGCCCCGTGCTTTGCTTCGGGCTGCTGCTCTATCTCCTGAAATGGTGGATGACGGGGCGGCACGACCGCTGGTTCGCGATCGCGCTGGGCAGCGTCACGGTGGTGTTCCTGATCTCGCTGCCGCTCGGCCGCACCGCGCTGTGGAAACGGTTGTGGGACGGCTATATCCTCGACGCGTCGGAGATCAGGGCGCGCTTCCCCGGTCCCTATCCTGGTCCTTTCAACACGCACTGACGGCGCGAGCCGGTATCGACACGCTAAAGCGTGATGCCGTGCCCGAATGCGCCGACCATATTGCCGTCCTGCCCGAACAGAGGGCTGACGATCCGGCGCTGGGCAAAGGTGTTCCCGTCCTTCGAGGTGAGAAAGACATCGCCCACCCAGCGTCCCCCGGAAATGGCCTGGCGCAGGATCTGCTCGGCGAGACCGGCATCCCCGCCCTGGGCATAAACGGCAGTCGGCGGGCGGCCGAACATTTCGTCCTTGGCGAAACCCAGCGAATCCTCGGCAATGCGATTCCAGCCGACGATGCGGTTTTCCGTGTCGGTCACGGCGACGGCATAGGGCAATTGCTCGAGCACGAACGCGAAATCGGCGAGCGTCCGGGAAATGGAGGAAAGGTCCTCGCCGTTCAGGATCCGGCCCAAAAGATCGGTCGTCTCGTCCTCCGGCGCCACGCCGAGTTCGAGTTCGAGTTCTCGCGACAGCGCCTCGTAATGATCGCGCGCGCGGCGCGGAAATCCCTTGCCGGCATGGGAGCGCATGATCGTGCGATGCGCCGTCTCGTCATAGGGATCGAGGTCGAGGATGCGCTGCGCCGTCGACAAAGCGAGATCATATTCCCGCGCTGACAGGCGGATCTGGGCCAGCCGGGCCAGCGCGTCGTGGAGCCTGCGACTGAGGCGCTCCCGTTCGGCTTCAAGCCAGCTCGACAGGCCGGTCTGGGCGAAATCATATCCTTGCAGGAATTCGCCCTGATGGAGCGTCTCGAAAAGTTCCAGCTCCTCGCGCGAAGCATAGGCCGGCTCGATCGCCGAAAGGCGGGCGACGTCGACGCTGATCGCGTTCGATGGGCTCCACACAAATTGGGAATCGCCAAGGACCAGCTGGTCGCCGAAGGTGCGGCGCAGGTCGGAGAGCGCCTGACTGAGGCTGTGGCGAGCACGCGCCTCATCCTTCTCGCCCCACAGCATGCCGGCGATCATCTCCCGGCTGAACCTGCGCTCAGGGTGGATCGCGAGATAGGCGGCGAGCATCGCCGTCTTGCGCGTGGGCGGCCGCCGTTCCTGGCCGTTGGGATCCTCGAACCGGAGCGGTCCCAAGGCCTTCATTTCGAGGTGCGACATGCCTCCCCTCCTGCTGCGGTCCGGCTATTTGCGCGCCGGTGCGGGTCCGAGGGCGTTCGGGCCGCCCTGTCTCATTCTCTCGGCGATGTGCGCTCGATCGCATCGCCGAGTCAATCGCCTGGCGCGGAGACGCGGCTTTTGACGCTCCTTTGAGCCGGGGGCTCGAAGGGATGCGCCATGCGCACGCTGTATGATCTGATCGAACAAGTCGATGCCATCCATGGCAGCCAGGTCGCGGTGTCGACTCACGGCAGGCATTTTTCCTATGCCGAGCTGCTGGCCCGCTCCCGCCGGCTCGCGTCGGTGCTCGCGGCCCATGGCCTGGCGGCCGGCGACAGGGTGGCGATCTTCGCGCCGAACGGGTTCAGATATCTCGAAGTGAATTTCGCCAGCGCGATGCTGGGCCTGGTGCTGGTGCCCCTCAACACGAGGCTCGCGCCGGGCGAGATCGGGGATATCCTTCAACGGGTCGGCTGCAAGCTCCTGCTCGGGAGCGCTTTGCCGGAGCATCATGGCATCGCGTATCTGCCATGGGACGACGCGGATGGCCCGGGAGGCCGGAATCCCTATGAAGAGGCGATCGCCCATGCGCTCCCGCATGCCGCGCCGCCCGAACGCTGCACCGCCGATACGATCGCCCAGATCTTCTTTACCAGCGGGACGACCGGACTGCCCAAAGGAGTGTGCCTGACCCATGGCAATCTGCTGGCCAGCGCGATCGACGCGCTGGAGAGGCTTGAGTTCAAGCGCGACGATGTGTGGCTGCATTCGGCGCCGATGTTCCACCTGGTCGACGCCTTTGCGATCTGGGGCATGTCGCTGGCCGGCGGTGCACATGTCGCGGTCCAGTTCGATCCGGTGGCGTTCGGCGGGCTGGTCGAGCGCGAGCGCATCACCAAGACCAGCCTTCCGCCGACATTGCTCGACTGGATCTCGCGGCAAAGGCCCGACCTGCGCCACGATCTCGGGTCGCTTCGCCTGATCAGCTATGGCGGATCGCCCATGCAGGATGCCGTCTATCGACGGTGCCGATCGGTGCTGAAATGCGGCCTGCGCCAGGCTTACGGCCTGACCGAGGGATCCGGCTTCGTGTGCCACGAGCAGGCCGGCGACAATCCCGATCCTGAGACGGCGTACAATACGGTCGGGCGGCCGACGCGCCATGTCGACATCGCCCTGGTCGACGACCAGGGGCGGCAGGTCGCACCGGGCGAGATTGGCGAGATCGTCCTCAAGGGCCCTCGCCTGTTCCGGGAATATTGGGGCGATCCCGCGGCAACGGCGAATGCCTTCGCCGATGGCTGGTACCATAGCGGGGACCTCGGCACCTGCACGGATACCGGCCTGTACCGGGTGGTCGGCCGGAAGAAGGAGATGATCATCTCGGGCGGCGAGAATGTCTATCCGGCCGAGGTGGTGAACGCACTGCTGGCGCATCCGGCGGTGGCGGAAGCCGCGGTGTTCGGCATTCCCAGCGAACGCTGGGGAGAGGAAGTCTGCGCGGTGATCTACGCGTCGCCGGAAGCAGTCGCGCCGACGAACGAAGACCTCCATCGGCACTGCCGGAGCCTGATCGCCGGCTACAAGGCGCCGAAACGCATCGACTTTTCGGATGCTCCCCTGACCAAGACCGGCGCGGGCAAGATCGCCACCGCCGCGATCAGGGAGCGGTTTCTCGTCGACGCCCTTGCGACCCGGGAAGCGGAGAGCATGAGATGACCGCGAAAACCAATCCGCGCCGATATGCGACCGGGTCGATCATCCTCCACTGGACCATCGCGGCGCTGATCGTCGGCAATATCGCGCTCGGGGTCATGGGGCGCGACGCGCGTCCGCCGGAGAAATTCGCGATCCTCGACTATCACAAGTCGATCGGGCTCACGATCCTGATGCTCAGCCTTTTGCGGCTTGCCTGGCGCATCCTGCACCGGCCCCCTGCCCTTCCCGCGGCGATGCCGCGATGGGAGCGCGGCCTGGCGCAAGCCGTCCATGCGGGTCTCTATCTGATCATGATCGGCCTACCGCTGACTGGCTGGATCGCGGTGACCACCCGGGCGTCGGCACCGCCGATCCATTATTTCGGCGTCGTGTCTTGGCCTTATTTCCCGCTCCTGCGCGGATTGGCGCCGGCAGAGCTTGCAAAACTCCATGTGGATTTCTCGCTTACCCATTCGGTCCTGGGCAAGATCGCGCTCGGCCTGCTCCTGCTGCATCTTGCCGGCGCGGTGAAGCACCTGGTCGCGCGCGACGGCGTGATATGGCGGATGGCGCCGCTCGGCATCTTCCTGCCGCGGCGATCGTGACATGGACAGCATCGCGGTTTGAGAGTCTCTTGAAGCCCTGCCCGCAGGATCGCGATGGAGAAACAGGAGAGGCGCAGCATGACGATCGGCCCGAATTATCCGGTCTGGCTGGCGTCGCTGGCGTGTCTGCTGGCCTGTTGTGCGCCGGTCCAGGCACAGGTCCCACCGGCGATCAAACAGGCCATCGTCGCCGGCGGCCGCACGGTCGATGGCCGCGCCATGGCGGAACTTTATGGCCCGCTCCAGGAACAGGAGCCCTATCGCGGGATCACCGTGGCGCGGGGCGTCGCCTATGGTCCGCTCGATCAGCAGGTCGCCGACATCTTCGTCGAGCAGCATCGCGGGAAGCGCAAGCGCCCGATCCTGATCTTCGTCCATGGCGGCGGCTTCACGGCCGGCGCGCGCAGGCTTTCGGCGGAAAGCCCGTTCTACGACAATGTCGGGCTCTGGGCGGCGCGCCATGGCTTTGTCGTCATAAGCATCGACTATCGTCTCGCGCCCATGGCGACCTGGCCGGCGGCGGCGCAGGATGTGGGCGCCGCGGTTCAATGGGCGCGCATCAAGGCGGCATCCTATGGCGGGGACCCGGAAAAGCTGTTTCTGATGGGACATTCGGCGGGCGCGACCCATGTCGCCTCCTATGGCGCCGACCGGGCGCTGTGGAAGGGCGACCTGCCCGGGGTGCGCGGGATGATCCTCCTGTCGGGGAGCTTCACGGTCGAAGCGCCCGAAACGGCTGTGCCGGCCGACAGGCCGCTGCTGACGCGAGCCAAGGCCTATTTCGGCGGCGACCCGGACAAGTTCGCCGTTGAATCATCGCTCGACGGCCTGCTCGCTTCCCGAATCCCGTTGCTGCTCGCCAATGCCGAGTTCGATCCTGATTATTTTCTGCGACAGCGCCGGCAGTTCCTGTCCGCCGTGCCCCCGGGCAGATCGCGAAGCGTGAGCAGTGTCCTGCTTGCCGGGCACAACCACATGTCCGAAATCTACTCGATCAACACGCCGGACACATCGCTCACCCGCGAAATCCTCAACTTCGTGCGAAGGAACTGAGCCTTGACCATGTCAGCGAGTGAAGGCGATGCGATGGTGGCACCGGGAGAATTCCGCCGGAACTGGCGGGAGCTTGTCGGCGCGACGATCGGCCTTGCCTGCGGCGTGGGCATGTACACGCCGATCACGAGCATGTTCTTCCGGGCGCTGGAGGCCGAGTTCGGCTGGTCGAAAACGGCGCTTGCGGTCGGCCTGCTTGCCCTGCCCCTGACCGGGATCGCCCTGCCCTTCGCCGGCCGCCTGATCGACCGGTTCGGCGTCCGGCCGGTCGCCGCGATTTCGGCGGCGGCGATGGCTGCCTCGTTCTTCTATCTGTCGGTGATCGGCCCGTCGCTCGCCGCCTTCTATATCGGTTTCATCGGCTTCAACCTGCTCGGCTGCGCCACGGGACCGATTGCCTATACGCGCCCAGTCGCGGCACGGTTCTCAGCGTCGAAGGGGGCCGCGATCGCGATCGCATTGTCGGGCATTTCGATATCGGGGATAATCTTGTCACCCGTGCTGGGGAATCTGCTGGCCCATGGGGGATGGCGCACCGGCTATCAACTGCTCGCGGCGATCGCGTTGGTCGGGGGCCTGGCCGCTATCTGGTTGATCCGCCCGACCGATCGGGCTGCGCGGGTCGGCGCTGTGGACGGGCTCGAGCGGCGCGAGGCGATCCGGACCATGGCGTTCTGGCAATTCGGCGCTGCGATCTTCCTCGCCGGCGCGGCGTCGGTCGGGTTCGTGTCGCAACTCCAGTCCGTGGCGATCGAATATGGCGCGCCGGCGGAGAGATCTGGCATTCTCCTGGCGATCCTCGCCTTGTCGGTGCTGGTTTTCCGGGTGGCCGCCGGCTGGAGCCTCGATCGCTTCGCGCCGGGGCTTACCGCCGCCGCCTTCTTCATCGCATCGGGGCTCGGGCTCGGGATCTGGCTTGTTCCCGACGGATCGATGGCGTTGGCGATTGTCGGGACGCTGGCGCTCGGCCTGAGCGTCGGGTCCGAGCATGCCTTCATCTCGTTCTTCTGCGCCAGGCTGTTCGGGATGAAGGCCTATAGCGCCATCTTTGGCGGGCTCGCGGTGTTCCTCTATTTCGGCATGGCGGCCGGCGGAATCGTCTTTGCCCGCAGCCGGGACCTGTCGGGGTCCTATTCGATCGCGGTCGTCGGCGCGATCATCGGCCTGGTCGTGGCGGGCGTGCTGATTGCGGCGCTGCCTGGCCGGATCGGTTCGCCGGCGCCGCAAGAGCAATAGGGCCCGCGCCGGCTTATTTGCGCGGCGGCCCTTCGATATCGGCCACCAGGCCGGCGGCCGCGACGCCGACGACAGCGCAGGCCTCGTCATCGTCCGGATGCGCGCCCGAGACCCCGACGGCACCGAGAAGGCGCCCTTGCGCATCGCGGATGAGCACTCCGCCCGGCACGGGGATGAAACGACCCTGGGTAAGTGCCGTCAGCGACTGGGTGAAATCCGGCGCCTTTGCCGCCCTGTCGGCGAGCAGGCGGGTCGGCATGCCCATGGCGAGGGCGCCCCAGGCCTTGGCGCTCGATATCTCGGCGCGGAAGAAGCTTGAATTGTCCTCGCGTTTCGCCGCGACGAGCCGGCCGCCCGGATCGAGGACCGTGACCGTCATGGGCGGCAATTCGCGATCCCGCGCCGCCTGAAGCGTCTGGTCGACGATGATCGACGCCTGGGCGAGTCCGATCCATGCGCGATCGGATTGGTTGGTCGTTGGAGTGTCGGCGGTCATCGTCTCGGTCCTTTCGGTGAAAATCAGCGCGGCTCCGGCGCGGAGCACCGGGTCGACTGGGCATGAACAAGCCGGGGCTGCCCGCCTGCGAGCAGCCAGACATTGGTGAACAGGTTGAAATAGGTCGGCGGCGCGTTCGGCGAGGCGAGCGTGATCTCGACCATGCCGGTCGAGATGCAGGCAGTGCCGATCTCGCGAACGCTGTGCCGGCTGATGATCAGGTCGCGATAGGGTCTCTCGCGATCGATCGTCGCGAGCAGCGCCTTCTTGTCCTCGGCCCGGCCCGAACCGTGAATCCAGACGAGGCCATCGTCCAGCAGCCGGTCGAGTTCCGGCAGGTCGACGGCGATCATCGCCCGGCAGCGCCGCTCCTCGAGATCGCGCAGGTCTGCTTCACTGGTCATGACATGTTCGCCCGGGGCTGATCCGCCGCCCGGCTATGCGCCGGGCTGGATCGCGCGGCAGCCACCAGCCGATGTGACCCATGCTCACGCGATCCGGTTGAAGCGGTCGAATTCGGGGCGCGGGAGCCGGCCGAACACCGATGACGGATCGCCATAGCCAAGCGTCATGATGAAATTGACGCGCACATTGGGTGTCTCGGAGAAGAAGGCTTCCTCCACGCCATTGTGATCGAAGCCGGAGATCGGGCCGGTGTCGAACCCGAGGGCGCGCGCCGCCATGATCAGATAGGCACCCTGCAAGGACGAGTTCCTGAAGGCCGAGCTGAAGCGCAGATCGGCGTCGTGTTCGAACCAGCTCTTCGCGTCGATGTGCGGAAAAAGGTCGGGAAGATGGAGATGAAAATCCACGTCCATGCCGATAATGACGCTGACCGGAGCGCCGAGAATCTTCGGACGGTTCTTGTCGCTGACGACCTTCGCCAGGCGCTCCCGCGCTTCCGGCGAGGTTACCCAGACGAGGCGCGCCGGCAACTGGTTGGCGGAGGTCGGGCCCATCTTCGCAATGTCCCAGATGGCCTTCATGTCGGCTTCGGTGACAGGCTCGGCGCGATAGGCATTGTAGCTGCGTGCTTCCCGGAAAAGCACATCGAGGGCAGTGTCTTGAAGCTTGTGGCTCATAAAATTTCCTTGAGATCGAGCTGAATGGTCAGGCGCTAGCGGGGATCGGGTTGCCGGCGAGCAACCCGGGAGAGGCCGGCTGCCGCCAGCGCGGCGAGGATTGCGGGGATGGCAAAGAACGCAAAGATCGCCTGGAACGACAGCCCGGCGGCAACGGCGGCTGCTCCCAGCATCGGCCCGATGATTCCGCCCACCCGGCTCAGCCCGAGCGCCCATCCGACCCCGCTCGATCGGATCAACGTCGGGTAGAGACCGGCAGAGATCGCGGTCAGCCCGGTCATGCCGCCCTGGACGAAGGCACCGGTCAGGAAGACAAGCAGCCCAAGCAGGCCGACCGAGGTGCCGGCGAAACCGATCAGGAAGGTCGTGACCGCGCCCAGGCCGAAGATGCAACAGACCGTCGCAATCGCGCGCTCCCCGTCGATCATCCGGGCGAGCAGCAGCGGGAAGAGCAGGCCGCCGAGTTGGAACATCGAGGTGACGAGAAGCGAGTCCCTCGGCGCCACGCCATGATCCTGGAGAATGGTCGGCAGCCAGGTGACGATGAAATAGAGATCGAGCGCCGCGCACAGGAAGATTCCCCAGAGCAGCAGCGTCACCGGCAATCGTCCGTCCAGGAACAAGTGGCGCACGGCAACCTTCCCGGCGCTTGCCGCGGGCGCGGCAACCAGGCGCGCCTCGGGCGCCAGCGCATAGCCCGCGTCGATGAACCGCATGGACTTCTGAAGCCGGTCGCGCGTGCCGCCGGTTGCGAGAAGAAAACGAATGGATTCCGGGAGAAGCGCGCCGAGCAGGAGTGCGATCAGCAGGCCGAGCACGCCGCCCATGACGAACAGGAAATGCCAGCTATGATATTCGAGCACTAGGGCCGTCACCGGTCCGCCCAGCGATCCGCCGACCGCCACCCCGCAATACATGATCATGACGGCGGTCGCCCGGTAACGCTTCGGCGCGAATTCGGCCACGAGCGCCGCCGCGTTCGGCATGAGCGCGCCGTAGCCAAGGCCCGAAATGAACCGCAGCGCGATAAGGGACGCGGCGCCGGTGCTGAACGCCGTCAGGATCGAGAAGACGCCGAACCAGAGAAGCGACAGCAGGATGATCGGCCTGCGCCCGAAGCGATCGGCCAGCATGCCCCCGGCAAGCGAGCCGAGCGCCATGCCGACGATGCCGAGCGAGAAGACCGGCCCGAGCATCGCACGCGAAAGATGGAGATCCCGCGCGATCGACGGGGCGAGATAGGTGATCAGCTGCGCGTCGAATCCGTCGATGGCGGCCGCCAACGCGCATAATCCGATGAGAAGCACATGCGGCCGGCCGAAGCGCCGTTCATCGATGAACGCCTCGAGGTCGACATCCGGCTTCTCCTCAACAAGCGCGGCCGAGCGGTTCATATCCTGATCCCAACTTTTCTATCCGTTCGTGAAATCCCGATGCGTGCCGGTTGCCGCTCGCCAATCCCGGAACGGCGCATCTCGGCTGGGCGCGGCATTGTCAGGCCCCCTTCGTCGCACTAGGCTCGACGAAAGCAGCGCGGACGGGCCCGGCCCGTTCCGGCGCTGGAGGGAGGGTCCTGAAGCGGTGATGATCCACGAATTGCCCCCGGCTTCGCGGGGCGCGCATATTTTCCAGCGGAGTGTCGCTGACCTGATCGAGACGGTGGGGATCGACCGGTTCGAGGACGATCTCTTTCACCTCGTGCACGATGCGATCGGCTGCATCCACATGAACGCGATCGCGTTCGGCCGCGACGATGGGCGCTTCCTGGTGCTTGCCGGGAATGAAGGGGCGTCCCAGGTGGCGCGGGAAGTGGGCACCCGCTACATCAGGCATTATTGGCAGCTCGACCCCGTTCATGCCCGGTTGCGGCAACTCGCTCCGGGTTTCCACATGATCGAGATTCGGCCGAACGACATCGACAATGCCGATTATCGGGACGACTGCTACACGACGGTCCGGATCGCCGAGCGCATCTCGCTCTGCGAGACGCGGGACGATGGCATCATGCGCGCGAACTTCTACCATCCGCACGGCTTCCTGCCCGAACAAAAGGCCGCGATCGCCGACGCTGCAGGATTGCTGATGCCGCTGCTGTGGCGGCACGCCAAGGGCAGCGACCGTCTGCTGCGGACCTATGAGGATTTCGACCTTCGGCTCGCCGAGGTGGCTCCGGTGCTTACCGAGCGCGAACGGCAGGTATGTGCGCTTATCGCCCTTGGCGTCAGCTCGGAAGGGATCGGGCTCAGGCTCGGCATCAGCATCAACACCGTGCTGACCTATCGCAAGCGCGCCTATACCCGGCTCGGCATCACCTCCCAGAATGAACTCCTCCGCCTGGCGGGTGGCCCGGTGCGGATGCAGGTCGCGACGGTCATGAACTGACGGATGCCCGCGCTCCGGCGCCCCGCCGCCGGGACTGTGCGAATGAGGCGCGGATTCCGACAAGTCAGGCCGGCGCCTTGAACCTGGCCTTGAGCCCGTCCCAGCAGGTCGGATAGGTCCCGTCGATCAATTCAAGAGTGCTGGCATAGCCCGTCGGATTCATCGCCGTGCGCGTCTCGAACATGAAGGCGAGCGTGTCCGCCAGCCTGTCGGGCTTGAGGTCCCGGCTGGTTGCGGCATCGAATGCCTGGCTGTCGGGCCCATGCGCCAGCATCCCGTTGTGCAGGCTCATCGCGCCCGGCGCGAAACCGTCCGGCTTCGCATCATAGACGCCGTAGATCAGGCCCATGAATTCGCTCATGACGTTGCGGTGATACCAGGGCGGGCGGAACGTGTTTTCCATGACCAGCCACCGTTCAGGGAAGATCACGAAATCGACATTGGCCGTCCCCGGAATTTCCGAAGGCGAGGTGAGCACCGTGAAGATCGACGGATCCGGATGATCGTAGAGGATCGACCCGACCGGCGAGAAACGGCGCAGGTCGTATTTGACCGGCGCGCAATTGCCATGCCAGGCGACGACATCGAGCGGCGAACGCGCTATCTCGCTCACATACATCTTGCCGAGCATCTTGACGTAGAGCCGGGCCGGCTCGTCATCCTCCTCATAGGCAGCGACCGGCGTCAGGAAATCCCTTTCATTGGCGAGTCCGTTCGCGCCGATCGGCCCCCGTTCGGGCAGTTCGAACGCGGCGCCGTAATTCTCGCAGATGAAGCCGCGTGCCGGACCCTCGACGATATCGACCTTGAAGGTCATGCCACGCGGAATGATCGCGATCTCGCCCGGGCCGACCTGAAGCCGCCCGCATTCGGTGAACAGCGACAGGGTGCCCTGTTGCGGAACGAGAAGCAGCTCGCCGTCGAGGTTGCGATAATATCGCCGCCCCATGGATTCGTTGGCGAGATAGACATGCGCCGCCATGCCGGTCTGCAACCACGCATCGCCGGTGGTGACGATGGTGCGAAGCGCCGAGAGGAAGTTGCAGGGGTCGTCGGGAATGGCGATCGGTCGCCAGCGAAGCTGGGAGATCGGCATCTCGCTCTCGTCGCGGCAGGGCGCCGTTCGCACCAGGCGCGTGTCCATCGGCTTGAAGTCGCGCCCGTGGCTCACCGAAGGGCGGATGCGATAGAACCAGGTCCGCCGGTTGCGCGCGCGCGGCGCGGTAAAGGCCGATCCGGAAAATTGTTCGGCATAGAGGCCGAGCGGCGGACGCTGGGGCGAATTGCGCCCGATCGGGAGCGCGCCCGCGACCGCTTCGGTCGAGAAGCCGTTCCGGAATCCCGGCATATAGGCAAGGCTGCCATCCGGCGGAGAAAGCACGGCCTCGCCGTGCGTCTGGAAGTCTGCGGCATGGCTCATGGCAATCTCATCGACCTGGTTTGTCATGTGGGAAGACTAGGCGGGGCACCTGAAGCGATCAGTCACAACCGGCGGTGACAGTCCCGATCATGCCGGGTTTTCGAAAAAGGCGGCCAGCCGGCCGGCCAGCGCCGCGGGGCCATCGATCATCGGATAATGGCCGGTTCCGGGGATCACCTCGATCCGCGCATCGCGATAAAGGGCGCGGTAGACCGGCTCGAGAAAATGATGGTCGACCCCGCGGTCCTCGGCCCCGAACAGGACAAGCAACGGCATCGACAAGGTGTCCGCGCCGGCCGACAGATCGTCGTCGATGAAGGAACGGGCATAGCGCGCAAATGCCTCGGGCCGGGCGGTCTGCCTGGTGTGCGTGACGAGCCCGGCGATCCAGGCGGCATCGCGCGACGCGCCGACCGACTGCGCAACGATAGCCTGCGCAACTTCGTCTTCCTGGGCGGCCCGCGTAAAGAAAGCCTTGGTGTCCTCATCAAGTCCAAGCGGCGTCGCCGGGACCGGCGTTACCGCTGCGACCGAGGCGACGCGCCCGGGATGGGCGATGGCGAGCCGTTGTGCGACCTTGCCGCCCATCGAGTGTCCGACGATCGAAAAGCGCGACCAGCCAAGCGCGTCGGCGATCGCGATCGCATCCTCGGCGACCTCGCCGAGATCGAAACGCCCCGCTATTTCGCGCGACCTGCCATAACCCCTGATGTCGAACCGCGCGGTCGTGAACCGGCCGGGATCGAGCGCGCCGACCAGATCGTCGAACAGGCGATGATCCGAGAACCAGCCATGGAGGACGAGCACATGATTGGCACCCTGTCCGGCAACAACCGGTTCGGGATGGTGGCGGGTCATGAGAGGAATCCTTCACCTGGAGGCTCGGGAACGACCTGATTCTCGATCGCGCCGAGCCCGTCGATCTCGACCCGGACCTTCTGGCCGAGCTTCAGGAATTTCGGCGGATCGAAACCCTGGCCGACGCCGGAGGGCGTGCCGGTGGAAAGGATGTCGCCCGGCTCGAGCGTGAACACCGTGCTCAGATGCGCGATCATGTCGGCCAGCGACGCGATCATGTCGCCGGTATTGCCCTGCTGGCGCAACTCGTCGTCGACATAGGTCCGCAAGGTCAGGCCATGCGGATCCTCGATCTCGTCAGCCGTGGTGAGCCATGGTCCGCACGGTCCGTGCGTGTCGAACGACTTGCCGAGCGTCCCGGTCGGCGATGCCGCCTGCCAGTCGCGTACGCTGACATCGTTCGCCACCATAAAGCCGAAAATCGCCCGACCGGCGTCGGCAACCGAGACATGCCGGCACCGGCGCCCGATGACGCAGGCCAGTTCGCCCTCGTAATCAAGGGCCGAGGAAACGCGCGGCATATGGATAGGATCGTTCGGCCCGGCGAGGCAGGTCACCTGCTTGTTGAACCAGATCTGGGTGCCGAGGGGGGGCAGTTGCACGCCGCGCTCGGCCAGCTCGTTGCGATGGCCATGGTAGTTGAGGCCGATGCCCAGGAATTTGCGCGGCCTGGGCACGGGCGCGCACAGGGTCACTTCGGACAGCGCCAGGCGCGGCAGGTCCGCCTTCGCGCGCTTGAGCTGCGACAAGGCTTCGGCACCGCCATCGAGGACGGCGTGCATGTCCCGCGCGCAATCGCGACCGGCGCTCGCGTCGCACACCGTCGCGCCGTCGACAATGCCGAGCTTCGTCCGATCGTCATGGAAGAAGGTCGCGAGCTTCATGCCGTCCGGCCTCCCGGCGACGGAAGCTGCCAGAGGGCGAAATCGTCGATGAGCGGATCGATGCGCGCAACCAGGCCGTCGGCCAGTTCGAGGATGACCGCCTGACGCAGGTTCAGCCGGTCGCCGGCCGATCCGATCAGGCCCGACTGGTCATGGCCGGTCACGGTGTAGCGGACGAGCGCTTTCGTTCCTTGCGCGAGTACTTCGTCCACGACCATGTCGAGCCCGGGAAACAGCGCGTGCAGCCGCTGGATCCGGTCGCTGGTGAACCAGCGGGCGATATCCGGCTCGAGAAGGCGGTCGATTTCGCCGCCTTGGTTCGATCCGACGACCGTCTCGATGAACCAGCGGGCAAAGCCGTCGATCCCGACCGCCGGCCGAGACGCGACCGGCTCGACGGATGGCGGACCGAGGCGGCATTGCGGACAGGTCGGGTCCGATGCGTCGGCGACGAAGAGAGCCGGGGTGACGTGCGCTTCGTCGATCGCAAGACCGCAGGCCGTGATCCATTGTGGCCCGTTCCGTGCGGCGCACACATGGCTGTGCTGCACGAGGGAGAGGCAGGCGATCATTGCCCGGGGTCGCTCCGCCCGACTTCGCCCTCGGCGCCAAACGCCCTTCGCCACCCCTGTTCGCGCACGTCGAAAAGCTTCGAGCCGTCCGATTCCGAAATTTCGGCCAGGACCTCCGGGTCGAGCCGGCGCTCCGACCGCCCCGCAGGCGGCAGGGTGAGCGCCCCGGCGGGCTCGCCGACATATTCGAACAACCGGCGTTGCTGGTGAGTCGAGGTGAAGCCGGTCGCCGTGACGGTCAGCGAGAACATGCGGGTCACGGGCGCCGCCGAAAGGAACCAGTGCGCCCGTCCCGCGGGCAGGAAGATCATCGCGTCCTTGGGAACGTCATAGCGCACGCCCTCGACCCAGGCGGTCAGATGCCCCTCGATGATGAAGAATATCTCGTGCTGGTGGAGATGGACGTGCGGCGGCGGCCCCATGCCCTCCGGGATATTGCCTTCCCAGATGCAGCAGCTGTGGCCCACGGCGGGGCCGTCGGCGTACATGACGAGAAGCTGGCTCTCGTACCACAAAGCGCGATCGAGCGTTCGTTCGGCGACGAACGGACGGAGCGGCTCATAGTCGGTGATGCCGCGCTCCTCGCGGGCCTCGCGGGATTCCTTCTCCCAATCCATGTCCAACTCCTGTGCCCTGTTAGAGATGCCGACCGCCGTCGACCACGATCCTGGTTCCCGTCGCCATCCGCAGATGGGTGACCGCCGCGAGCGCAGCCCAGGCGACTTCCTCCGGTTCCATGAGGCGCTTGAGCGGGGTCTTGGCCGCCGCCGCCTGAAGCGCCTCGGCGGTGCGGCCGGGAACGAAGGGCGTGTTGACCGCGGCGGGCGAAATGGAAACGACCCTGATCTCGGGGCCCAGGGCGCGGCCGAGCGACAGCGCGAGATTGTCGAGCGCTGCCTTGGAGGCGCAATAGGCGACATTGCTGCCCGATCCGGTGAAGCCGGAGATCGAGGAGATATTGACGACGACCGCATCCCCGCTTGCCCGCATCAGCGGGGCAAAGGCGCGGATGCACGCAAAAGGGCCACGGACGTTGGAAACCATGATCTTGTCGAACGTCTCGTCGTCGAGCGCATCGAGATCGTGATGGGCGATGGCGTTGGTGTGGCCGGCGGCGTTCACCAGGATGTCGCAGCACCCCCAGCGCCCCTCGCACACGCCGGCTGCCGCCTGCAGCGTCGCGCTGTCGCCGATGACCATGGGAATCGCGCCGTGGCGCGCCGCGCCGCCGGGAAGCGAGTCGACCAGCGCCGAGGCGCGCGCCTCACCTGCATTATAGCCGACCAGGATCGAGGCGCCGGCCTCCGCCATCAGGCGCGCGGTCGCGGCGCCGATGCCGCCGGTGGCACCGGCGATCACCGCCACACGACCGTCAAGCGGCGTGAGGGACAGGGTCATGGCACGCTCCTCCTGAATTCAACCGGTGCCCGCACGCCTGCCCAGGACAGGCAAGGGAGCCCCACGGGCGATCCGAAGCGGGAGGCAACCGGATAGGGTGCGCGCCCTCCCGGCGCAGTCACACGCCAATGTGTCCGGGGGGCGCTCGTCACAGTCGCGTGTGGCTGCCCGGCCGCTCCGCTTTCTCTAGGCGAACCAGGTCCGCGCATTGCGGACGGCGTCGACCAGCCATGCGGGATCGCCACGACGATCCCCAGAGGCTGCGACCATCGCGGCACTGGAGCACCAGGCCGCAATCCATTGGGGGAGGATATTCGATGAAGACGGCAACCACGCTTCGGTCCGCGACGCTGCGGACCACCACGCGC
The DNA here is from genome assembly GCF_058809095.1 of Sphingomonas sp. GW821-FHT10F11. Taxonomy (NCBI): domain Bacteria; kingdom Pseudomonadati; phylum Pseudomonadota; class Alphaproteobacteria; order Sphingomonadales; family Sphingomonadaceae; genus Sphingomonas; species Sphingomonas sp. GW821-FHT10F11. The sequence goes on along the minus strand of NZ_JBXASH010000002.1, from coordinate 830,785 downwards.
CTGAACCTCGCCGGTTGCGCCATCGGCGCGCTCCTGCTGCCAAGCGTCGCCCTGGCACAGCAGAGCACGGGCGGGCAGGATTCGAGCGCAAGCGCCACGGCGGCGAACGAGGACATCATCGTCACCGCGCAACGCACCGGGGCCCAGTCCCTGCAGAAAACGCCGATCGCGATTTCCGCGTTCACCGCGCAGCAGCTCGAAGACCGTCAGTCCACCAACATCAAGGACATGATGCAATATACGCCGAACCTGCAGGTCTCGCAGGCCGCGGCCAATGCCCTGATCTTCATCCGCGGCATCGGGACGACCAATACTTATGCCGGCTCCGATCCCGACGTCACCACGCAAGTCGACGGCGTCTATATCGCGCGGCCATCGGCGCAGCTCGGCGATTTCTTCGACGTCGAACGGGTCGAGATCCTGCGCGGCCCGCAAGGCACGCTCTATGGCCGCAATGCCGCCGGCGGGACGATCAACGTCATCTCGCGCAAACCGGGAGACGAATTCGCCGCGCGCCTCGCCGTCACCGCGGGCGAGTATGGGCTGGTCCAGACCCAGGGATATGTCAGCGGTCCGCTCATCCCGGGAAAGCTCCAGGTCAGCCTGTCGGGCAATTATCTCCGGCATGACGGCTATATCGAGAATATCGCGCCCGGCGGGCATGACGTCGACAGCGCCAATCGGGGCGCCGTGCGGGGCCAGGTCCGGCTGGTCCTCGGGTCGGTCGAGGCGATCACGCGCGGCGACTGGTACCGGACCTACGAATATATCGAGAGCTACGATCAGCTGCTCGCGCGCGTGTCGGTCCCGGCCCCGCTCGCCAACTCGACGGTCGGCACCTACCGCAAGGTGGCGCTCGACCTTCCCCAGCTGCTCGACGCGCGGGGCGGCGGCGTCTCGCAGGAGATCAATATCGGCCTTGCGCCGTCGCTGACGCTCAAGTCGATCACGGCCTATCGCGAAAGCCACTATATCGTCAGCAACGATTCCGACGCGACCGAACTCAATTCGACGCAGAACCGCCAGACGGAAGACCAGCACCAATTCTCCCAGGAAATTGCCCTTCAATATAATGGCGGCGGCCTGGCTGCGGTCGCGGGCGCCTATTATTTCCGGGAGAGGATCGTCGGATCGACCACGGCCATCCTGATCGGTCCGGGACTCATCCGCGGTTCGATACCGGACGTGGTCGCTGAATCGAAGGCGGTGTTCGCGCAGGGCAGCTACAATGTCACCGACGCGCTGCGCGTGACCCTGGGTGCTCGCTACACCTGGGAGGACAAGAGCATCGATCCCTATGCCTATACGAAACTGCTTGCCACCGGCGCGCTGGTGGGACTGCCGTTCACGACGTCCGCCGAGCGCCAATATCACGCGTTCACGCCGAAATTCGGGATCGATTACCGGCTCACCCCCGATTTCCTGATCTACGGATCGATTACCCGGGGCTTCAAGAGCGGCGGCTTCAACTATTCGTCGCGGAGCCTCGCGGCGCTCACCTTCGCGCCCGAGACGATCTGGAGTTATGAAGGGGGCATCAAGAGCGACTGGCTCGATCGCCGCCTGCGCGTCAACCTGACCGGCTTCGTCTATGATTACAAGGGATTGCAGGTTCAGGCGCTGCTCAGCCCGGGCAACGCCTTTATCGGCAATGCCGACAGCGCGAAGGTGAAGGGCATCGAGCTGGAGATCACCGCCAAGCCGGTGCCGAATCTCACCCTGACGTCCAACGCCTCCTATCTCGACGCGCGCTATGGCAGCTTCACCAACGCAGCGGTCGTCGCCGGCGCCGTGAGCTATGTCATCGGCGATCCCCGGTACAACCCGGCGACGACCTCGTTCAACGCCACGGGCAACCGCCTCAACGCGGCGCCGCGCTTCTCGACCTTGCAGGCGATCCAGTACGACATCCCGACCTCGATCGGCACCATCGCCACGCGCGCGGAATTCAGCTGGCAGGGCAAGGTCTATTATGACGTGACCAACGTCAACATATTGAGCCAGCCCGAATATGGCCTGCTCAATCTCGCGCTTGGCTGGCGGTCGCAGGGTGGCGCCTGGCGCGGCCAGCTTCTCGTCCGCAACGTCACCGACAAGCAATATCTCAACAGTGCCGCGGCGCCCGGGGCGTATCCGACCGGGCATGCCGGCCCGCCCCGGACGATTTCCGTCACCGTATCGCGATCCTGGTAGGCATGAGTCGATCGGGAGGAGCCGGACACGGCGAGGCCGCGCGGCGAGGCGCTCGCCTGCCCGGTCACCAGCCTTGGCTCCTCCCATCATCTCCATATCGTGCGATGATAGGCCCCGAGGTCATTTTTTTGCCAATTGCTCTCGACCGGTCGATTGATGGCCTTAGCCAATCAATGGCGCCAGTGATGCTGCACCGGCGGCCATGCGACAGGCATCCCCGAATCTGGCCGGGCCGTTTTCGCACGGATCGGATCAAAACCCCGCTCCGCTCCCGAGGAACAAGCGCATGACCCGTGCCGCAATCGATGAAACCCATGCGCCGAATCTTGAAAGCTGGGTGGCGGACGCGAACGGCCATCCCGAATTCCCCGTCCAGAATCTTCCCTTCGCGATCTTCTCGCGTGCCGGCGAGGCGCCGAGGCCGGGGATCGCCATCGGCGACCATATCCTCGACCTGTCGGCCGTGCGCCACCTGCTGCCTTCGGACCTGGAAGGCGTTGCGACGGCGCGGCACCTCAACGGGCTGTTCGCACTGTCGGTTGTGCAGCGGGGCGCCTTGCGGCGGAATATCTCGAAGCTGCTCTGCGACGACAGGTACAGGGCCTCGGTCGGTCCGGCCCTGGCAAGCGCCGGTGACTGCTCGCTCCACCTGCCCGCGGCAATCGGTGACTATACCGATTTCTATGTCGGCATTCATCACGCGACCAATGTCGGCCGGCTGTTCCGGCCCGACAATCCGCTGTTGCCGAACTACAAATATATCCCGATCGGATATCATGGACGGGCATCCTCCATTCGCCCGTCCGGCGTTCCGGTGATCCGCCCGATGGGTCAATCGAAAGGTCCCGACGACGCCGGGCCGCGCTTCGGGCCGTCGACGCGTCTCGATTACGAACTCGAGCTGGGCATCTGGATCGGACGCGGGAACGAACTCGGTCAGCCGATACCGATCGGCGACGCGGCCGACCATATCGCCGGATTCAGCCTGTTCAACGACTGGTCGGCGCGCGATTTCCAGGCATGGGAATATGTCCCGCTCGGGCCGTTCCTCGCCAAGAACTTCCACAGCAGCATTGCCCCCTGGGTCGTCATGTCCGAGGCGCTGGCGCCGTTCCGGATCGCGCAACCGCCCCGGCCGGAGGGCGATCCGCCTCCCCTTCCCTATCTCGCCGATGGCCGCGATCAGGCCGGAGGCGCCCTGGCAATCGAATTGCGCGTCGCCTTGCTGAGCGGCCGCATGCGGAACGAGGGGGTGCCGCCGCTGGAACTCAGCCGGAGCGCTGCGTCGAACATGTACTGGACCCCGGCGCAGATCGTGGCGCACCACAGCTCCAATGGCTGCAACCTCAATCCGGGCGACCTGATGGGTACTGGAACGATTTCGGGACCCGACACATCGGGATTCGGCAGCCTGCTGGAAATCACGCGCGGCGGATCGACGCCTCTCTCGCTCCCGACCGGGGAGGAGCGCCGCTTCCTCGAGGATGGCGACGAGGTGATCTTCACCGGGCACGCGCACGCCGAAGGATTCGTCTCGATCGGCCTTGGCGAATGCCGCGCCAGGGTCCTCGCCGCGCGGGGCGGATGACCGCCGCTATGGTGCGCGCGTCAGGCGGGGCGGGGGCCGGCCGAGGCAGGCCCCCTGGATAAGGGCATCTGATATTTGATAGATGTCATATTGACGATACTCCATTATGACATTACTCCACTCTCTAAATCGGCCGCCAAGACGGCCATATGGGGAGAGAGATCGTGAAAAAGGCTTTGTTGGCGGCATCGACGGCGTGGATCTGCCTGATGCCTTGCGCGGCGATGGCGCAGGAGACATCGAATGCCGACGCGACGCCCGACATCATCGTGACGGCGCAGCGCCGCGCCGAACGTCTTCAGGACGTGCCGATCGCGATCACCGCGCTGTCGGCCGACCAGCTGGCGGCGTCCGGCGTGACCGACGTGACCAAGCTCAACACGATCACCCCGGGCCTCTATATCCAGGCGTCGACCGGCTTCGTGTCGCCGCATATCCGCGGCATCGGCACGTCGGCGGGCGGGGCCGGCCTGGAGAATTCCGTCGCCGTCTATATCGACGGCGTCTATATGGCATCGCAGCCGGGCTCGCTGCTTTCCCTCAACAATGTCGCCCGGGTCGAAGTGCTCAAGGGCCCGCAGGGCACCCTGTTCGGCCGTAACGCGACGGGCGGCCTCATTCAGATCATCACGCGGGATCCGACCCAGGATTTCACCGCCAAGATGAGCGCGGGGTACGGCAATTACGACACCTTTACGGGCAGCGCTTATATCGCCGGCGGCATCGCACCCAATCTGGCCGCGGACATTGCCGGGCAGGTAACGACCCAGGGCAAGGGGTACGGCGTCAACGTCACGACCGGTAACGACGTCTATCGCACCAAGTTCGACCTCGCGCTGCGCTCGAAATGGGTGTTCACGCCGACCGATGCGACGACAGTCAAGCTTTCGCTGGATTATGCGCGGCGGGTCGGCAACATGTCGATCAGCTCGAAGGAAGTGCCGGGCCTGGTGCCGGTGTTCGGCCCCGCCTACAATATCCGCACCTGGGACATCAAAGCCGATTATGATCCCTATCAGCGCCTGAACGGCGGCGGCGCGAGCCTCGACATCCAGCAGGATCTGGGCGGCGTCCAGCTTCAGTCGATCACGGCCTATCGCAAGTCCCAATACACGATCGGCTTCGATACCGACCTGACGGCGACCCCGGCCCAGACGCTGACAGTCTCGGTGCTCAACGATCGGCAGATCAGCCAGGAACTGAAGCTGCAATCGGACGCCGGATCGAAGATCCAGTGGGTGGTGGGCGCCTTCTACTTCAACGCCAATGCCGAACTCGACCCGAACGAACTGCGGCTCGGCGGCCCGGCGATTCCGCCGCCCCCGGCACCGCCGATCACCGGGATTTCCAACTACGCCAAGCTCACGACCCGTGCCTGGGCGGGTTACGGACAGGTGACCGTTCCGCTTGGCGACAGGACCAAGCTGACCGGCGGCTTCCGCTACAGCACCGAACGCCGCACGATCTTCTCGACGACGGCGGCAACGCTGATCAACGGTGTCGTCATCGACCCGTTCGGGCCCGACGTGTCGCAGCACAAGACCTTCTCCGCCCCGACATGGCGGGTGTCGCTCGATCACAAGCTCGACGACAACAACATGATCTACGCCTCGTACAATCGCGGCTTCAAGAGCGGCGGCTACAATGCGCGGAACGCCGGGGCACCGGCATTCGAGCAGGAGAAGCTCGACGCCTATGAGGTGGGCATCAAGTCGGAGCTGTTCGACCGGCTGCTCCGGGTGAATGCCGCAGGTTTCTACTACAAATACCGCAACATCCAGGTGAGCCGGTTCGAGTTCAACAACATCTTCATCTACAATGGCGCCGGCGCCGAGATCTACGGCCTCGACCTCGATCTCCAACTGCGTCCGGCCAAGGGGCTGACCATCGACGGCGGCGTCAGCGTCCTCCACGATCGCTTCACCAGCTTCCCGAACGCCGACCGCTACACCCCCAATCCGTTGGGCGGGTCGATCCGGTCGACGGTATCGGCCGAAGGCAACCGGCTTCCGATCACGCCGGACGCGACGGTCAACCTCAACCTGCATTATGTGCACGAGACCAAAGCGGGCGACTGGTCGTTCGACGTGGGCGGCTATTACAATAGCGGCTTTTTCGGCCAGCCCGACAATGTGCTCGAGCAGAAGGCCTATGCGCTGCTCGACGGCTCGATCGGCTGGAAGACGCCGGACAAGCGCTACGGCGTCCGGGTCTGGGGCAAGAACCTGACCAACAAGCCGGTCAGCACCGCGCTTGGCCAGTCCGACACCTCCGCCATCGTCCAGTACGATGCCCCGCGGACCTACGGCATCACGCTGAGCGCCGACTTCTGACCAATTGAGCCTTTCATGATCGGCACGGCCGATACCCGCGAATCCCTGGCGATCATGTCGAACGCCGCCGAGTAATTTTGGAGAGTTTCATGACCCGATACAGAAAGAGGTTGATCGTGGCAGGCAGCATGGCCGTGTTGGCGCTGGGTGGGGCGACCGGGGCGGACGCCCAGGCAGCGAGCGGTGGCGCCGGCACCGCCTGCCCGGCGACGCCGATCCCCCCAGGCATGCCGAGCATGCCGCCGATCCCCATGGCGACCAGCGTCAAGCCGGGCGACACGAGCACCAGCATCGTGATCAAGCCAGACCCGGCCGATCAGGTCGAGTGCGGCCGCACCGCGCTCAAGACACTGTCCAATATCGCCTTCGCGCATGTTGCCGGCCCCGGCGGCCAACCGCGCGATCTCGCCCTGGACATCCTCGCGCCGGCCGCGCCCGGCAAATATCCGCTGGTCGTCTACATCACCGGCGGCGGCTTCGTCATCGCGCCGAAGGAGAGCGGGCTGACCCTGCGCACCTTCGTGGCCGAGAACGGCTTCGTGGTGGCGAGCATCCAGTATCGCACGGCCATCGACGGCGCGACCTTCCGTGACGGCGTCGCCGACGTGAAGTCGGCGATCCGGTTCCTGCGCGCCCATGCCGCCGAGTACGGCATCGATCCGACGCGCGTGGCGGTCTGGGGTGAATCCGCCGGCGGCTATCTCGCCGCGATGACCGGCGTGACGAACGGAGTGAAGGACTTCGACCGCGGCGACAATCTCGACCAGAGCAGCGCGGTCCAGGCTGTGGTCGACAAGTTCGGCACGTCGGACACCGCGCTTGTCGCGGAGGATTTCAATCCGGAAATGGCAGGCTTTGTCGCACCGGGATCGCCGATCTCGCGTTACCTGACCGAGGGAGGAGCGGCCTTCCCGCCAGCGTCCAATCCCCTCACCTATATCGATCGGGCCGATCCGCCGTTCCTGATCTTCCATGGCAACAACGACCGGATCGTGTCGCCGAGCCAGACGCTGCGGCTGCACAATGCGCTACGCACCGCCGGCGTCTCCAGCACCCGCTATGTCCTGGACGGGGCCGGGCACGGCGACCTGGCCTTTGCCGGGGACCCGACCGCTGGACTTCCATGGTCGTCGAAGCAAACCATGAAGATCATTGTCGGCTTTCTGCATGATCCGAAGTGACGACGAAGGGGGAGACGCCCAGGGCAGCCGGATGACGGCTGCCGGGGAGCGTTGGGCGGCAGGCAAGCCTGAGCTTGCCTGCCGTTTCCTTCTGTCGGTGATCTTCCTCTCGGCCGGCGTCGGCGGTCTGCTTTCACCGGCGGGTTTCGCCGCTGGTCTTGGCCAGATGGGCGTTCCGTTCCCCGCTCTCAGCGCCGCAGCGTCGACTGCGCTGACTATCGCCGGCCCGATCGTTCTGATCTTCAACATCAGGGGATTTACATGGGCCGCGGCCTTCGCCCTTGCCGGCTTCACCGCGCTCACCATCCCCTATGGTCACGCCTTCTGGCGGTTCGCCGAGCCCCAACGGACCGAAGAGTTGCGGATCGCGATCGAACACGTCTCGCTTATCGGGGGGCTGGTGCTTGCCGGTCTGCCGTCGTTTCGCCTCTGGCGGGAGCGCGTTTCACATCTTCCGCGCTGAGATCGCCTATGACAGCCCGGCGCAGTTGCTCGGCCGGCAGGGTCGGCAGCTTCAGGTTCGCGATACGCCGGGCGTTCTCGTCGGCAACGCCAAAGGATCGCAGGAGCATCTGCGCGCCGGCATCGATCTCCTTCGGGGTGATGCCGCTCGTCATGCCGCGCTGGACAAGCGCCGTTACCAGACCATAGCCTATTTCGAGCGCGATCTGCAGCGACGGGACATTCACCAGCCCTTGCGCATCGGCCTCAGTGATGTTGTGCAACGCGTGCTGCCGCATCTCGGGCGTCGGTGGCCCGATCAGCGGCAGGACACGCATCAGGATTTCCGCGCCGACGCGGTCGGAGGAAATACGCCTGATGGAATAGCGAATGTTGCAGCAGATCCGCTCGATCGGGCTCGCCAATCGGTCGAAATTGGCCGATTGCTCCTTGTTGAGCTGGATGATCATATGCTGCGCCATCTCGCGCAGCATGGCGTCGAATGTCGGGAAATAATTATAGATCGAGCCGCGCGAGAGATGGGCTGCGTGGCGGACGTCGTCGATGGTCGTGGCATCGATGCCGCGCTCCTCGAACAGGGAAAAGGCGGCGGCCAGGATTCGCGCGCGCGTCTTCGTACGCTTGATGCGCGCATTCCGCGTCCTGAAATTCTCTTCCTCGCTCATCGTTTCCGCCACGACATGAATACTGAACATCTAATCATAATGACACTGTGTCATCTAAGATGCGCTCGACAGCCGGCTTGTCAACACCCGATCGGCCCGCGCCGGATAGCGCCCCCGGTTCGCCCGGCGCCCAAGGCCGTGTCGTCATTCCTTCCAATCGCTGCCTCCCCTGCCGTGCCGCCCTCCTGCCTTGCGGTGTCGGACATTCACGCCGCGCCATCTAGCGAGAGTAAACCGACATGGAAGCGTAATTATTTAGAGAGGTCGGCGATCCGGGCTCCAGGCGATCGGCGGCGCACGCGCGATCCGCGCCGGTTGGTTGACGCTGCGGTCGCGCCTGCTAGTCCCTCAAAGTGGCTCGATTGGTGGTGATACTGGAATGGCGCGGACGCAGGCAGCTGATTACGAAGAACGGCGCGAGGCGATAGTCGCGAAGGCAGCGGAGCTTTTTGCCGAAAATGGTTTTCTCGGTGCGTCGGTGCTCGAGCTGGCCAAAGCCTGCCAGACATCCAAGTCGCTACTCTATCATTACTACCCCTCGAAAGAGGACGTCCTTTATGCCGTCATGGCGTCCCACATCGACCGACTTGTCACGGATGTCGAGGAAGCCATGTCTGCCCCGAACGGCCCGGAGCAACGACTGAGGACATTGCTGCGCCTTTTCATGAACGACTATGTCGGCGCTGCCGCGCCGCAAAAGGTCCTCCTCAACGACCTGCGGCACCTGCCCGATGAACGGCGCACCTCCATCGTCGCGAAACAGCGACGGATCCTCGATGCGGTACAGACCCTGCTGGTCGAGCTCGATCCGACATTGGCCGATCAGAAGGGCAAGGCGCGCGCCAAGACCATGCTGGTGTTCGGCATGATCAACTGGACCGGGAACTGGTATGATCCGGCTGGCCCGCTCGATCCGGACAGCATTGCCGATATGGCGTTCGAGCTTGCCGTCAATGCAAGCTGACGCGGAAGGCTCGATGCCCTGAAACCTCCGCGCGTCCCGCAACCGGCGGCGCTCAAGGCCTCCGATTTCTGATTAAATATCTGTTATATAATGATATTATGCGACGCTCGCGCCAAAGGCGGCGGCGGAAGATATGGGACAAGGTGGTGTCCCATATCTCCTGCTGCTCGTCCCCACGGCCCTGTCACCGGCGTGATTCAACCAGAACACGGGATCTGGCATGCCTTCCCGTGCCGGGATTGCAGCGGCGCGCTCTTTCTCATTGTCGGAAAACAGAAAAGGCTCAGGCGTCGAAGTCCAGTTCGACATCGTCCGTCAGCGGTACGGCCTGGCAGGTGAGAACATAGCCCCGCGCCACCTCATCCTTTGAGAGGCCGAAATTCTGGTGCATGGCGACCTTGCCGGAGACGATCTTCGCGCGGCAGGTCGCGCAGACGCCGGCCTTGCAGGCGAACGGGGCCGGCAGCCCCGCGGCGCGCGCATTCTCGAGGATCGACCCCTTCTTCGCGTCGAACGTCAGCGTGCGGCGGCGGCCGTCGAGCGTCAACTTGACCTTCCGGCCCTCCGCCTTGCGGGCGCGTTCTTCAGCCGCGGAGCGGTCGGCCTCGCTGATCGGGCCGACATTGAATCGCTCGGAAAGGATCGATTCGGCAGAAACGCCTGCAGCGAGCAGCGCGCCTTCCACCGCATCCATCATGCTGCCCGGGCCACAGATGAAGGCGGCATCGACCTCCGATGGATCCAGTAGCTGGTCGAAGATCTCGCCGAGCTTGCTCGAATCGAGCCGGCCATTGAACAGCGGAATGTCGTCTTCCTCCTCGGTGAGGAAATGGAAGATCTGCAGCCGCCCGAGAAACCGGTTCTTCAGGGCCGCGATCTCGTCCAGGAACATGATGCTGGACGAGGTCCGGTTGCCGTAGAACAGCACGAACCGGCTGCGCGGTTCGGTCGCGAGCCCGGTCTTGAGCAGGGACAGGATCGGCGTGATGCCCGAGCCTGCGGCAAAGGCGGCATAAGTGGCCGTCCGCGCCGGATCGAAGCTCCAGGTGAAGCTGCCATGCGGCGGCATGGCATCGAGCGTGCCGCCGACCGCGAGCACCTTGTTTGCCCAGGTCGAGAAAAGCCCGCCTTCGACGCGCTTGATGGCGACCCGCAGCTCGCTTTCATGCGGTGCGGTGCAGACCGAATAGTTTCTCCGCACCTCTTCACCGCCAAGCTCGACACGGAGCGTCAGATGCTGCCCGGGCGAATAGCGAAAGGCCTCCTGGAGCGACGTGGGAACGGACAGGCGAAGCGAGACCGAGTCTTCGGTCTCGCGCCGTATTTCGGCGATTTCGAGGGCATGGAACCCGCTGGACATTGTCGCTCCTAGTGGCACTTGAATTTGTCGAACGGCTCCAGGCAGTCGTCGCACTGCCAGAGGGCCTTGCACGGGGTCGAGCCGAAGCGGCTGATCTCGCGCGTGCCGGCCGAATGGCATCGCGGGCAATGCACGGTCTCGCGAGCGCGCAGCGAATGCAGGGCAGCATTCTTCGCCGGCGGCGCAATGCCGTACGCAAGCAGCTTCTCCCGTCCGGCATCTGTGATCATGTCCGTCGTCCATGGCGGATAGAGTTCGGTCCGAATCTCGACATTGGAGAGGCCGGCATCGTCGAGCCGGGCCCGTACGGAAGCCTCGATGACGAGCGTGGCCGGGCAGCCGGTATAGGTCGGCGTGATCGTGACCCTGGGCGTACCCGCCGTCTCGATCGACCGTACGATGCCAAGGTCCATCACCGAGACCACGGGGATCTCTGGATCGGGCACCGTTGCCAGCAAAGCGGCGAGACGACCGGCCAGGTCGGAATCAGGCGGCATTGGTACGCCCATGGCCGTCACCAGACAGCTTCGGGATGGGCCCGGGGCACGACCTGCATGACCGCAAGAAGCGGCGAGAGATGCTCGGTATGGCGCCCTTCGCGACCGCCGGATATCTGCCAGAGCCCTGCCGGCTGGGGAGGCAGCGTCGCGACGGACAGCACTTCGGCGACTCGGCTGTCGAATCCCGCCCGCAACTCGGCACGATCGACCAGCACGCCTTCAGCATAGAGGCTGGCCTGCGCGTCGCTGCGGGCGAACATGTCGTCCGTGAAGCGCCAGAACCAGTCGAAGCCGTTGGTCATGCGCAGCGTGCTTTCGTCGGTTCCGTCGCCAAGCCGGATGACCCAATCCGACGCCAGTTCCGCATGATAGGCGACCTCCTTGACGGCCTTCGCGCTGATCGCCGCGATCCTGGCGTCGGTGGAACCCTGAAGCCTCTCCAGCAACCCAAGCTGATAGGTCGAAAAGAGGAACTGCCGCGCGATGGTCTGGCCGAAATCGCCATTGGGCTGTTCGACCAGGAGGCAATTCCGGAATGCGTCGGCATCGCGGTGGAAGGCGAGGCGATCGGCGCTACGCCCCTTCCCTTCGACGTCGCCGGCATAGTCGAGAAAGAGGGTCGCCTGCCCCATCAGGTCGAGCGCGAGGTTCGACAGGCTGAGATCGACCTCGACGCTCGGCGCATGCCCGCTCCATTCGCAAAGCCGCTGGCCAAGAATGAGCGAATCGTCGGCAAGCTCGAGAAGAGCATGGAAGAGCGGGTCGTTCATTCCTGCCTCACATGTGCTTCACGGCGTCGGGAAGATCGTAGAAGGTCGGGTGCCGGTAGATCTTGTCCTCGGCAGGCTCGAACAAAGCGGCCGACTTGCCTGGATCGGAGGCCACGATGTCGGTCGACCGGATGACCCAAATGCTCACGCCTTCCATCCGCCGCGTATAGGTATCGCGCGCGTGCCGGACGGCAAGCTCGCTGTCGGGCGCATGCACCGAACCGACATGGCGATGTTCGATCCCTCCCCGCGCCCGCACGAACACCTCCCAAAGAGGCCAATCCCTGCTCATTCCCGCAACTCCTGTCCCAATCATGCCGCTGCCGCGGAGCGCGCGTGCTTCGCCTGATGGGCATCGGCCGCCGCGCGGACCCAGGCGCCGGCATCCCAGGCGGCACGGCGCGCGTTGATCCGTTCTTTCGCCACGGGCCCATGGCCCTGGACGACCGCGTAGAATTCGTCCCAGTCGATCGCGCCGAAATCATAATGCCCCCGTTCCTCGTTCCAGCGCAGATCCGGATCGGGAATGGTGAGCCCGAGCAGTTCCGCCTGGGGGACGGTCGCATCGATGAATTTCTGGCGCAGCTCGTCATTCGTCTCACGCTTGATCCGCCAGCGGATCGACTGAGCGCTGTTGGGCGAATTGTCGTCGGGCGGGCCGAGCATCATGAGTGCGGGCCACCACCAGCGATCGAGCGCGTCCTGCGCCATCGCCTTCTGCGCGGCAGTGCCGTTCACAAGCGAGAGCAGCAGGTCGAAACCCTGGCGCTGATGGAAGCTCTCCTCCTTGCACACGCGCACCATCGCCCGGGCATAGGGGCCATAGGAGGTCCGCTGGAGCGGCACCTGGTTCATGATGGCGGCGCCGTCCACCAGCCAGCCGATCGCACCGATATCCGCCCAGTTGAGCGTCGGATAGTTGAAGATCGTCGAATATTTCGCCTTGCCCGAATGCAGGGCGTCGATCATCTGCTCCCGGCTGGTGCCCAGGGTTTCGGCCGCGCAATAGAGATAGAGGCCGTGGCCGCCTTCGTCCTGGATCTTGGCCAGCAGGATCGTCTTGCGCTTGAGGCTGGGTGCCCGGGTCAGCCAATTGGCCTCGGGCAGCATCCCGACGATCTCGCTATGCGCGTGCTGGGAGATCTGGCGGGTAAGCGTGCGCCGATAGGCTTCGGGCATCCAGTCCTTTGGCTCGATGAACTCATCCGCCGCGACCCGCGCCTCGAAGGCGGCCAGCATCTCCGGATCTTCCGCCTCGACCGGAACGACGGCGATGGCCGCGGTCCTATCCAGCTCTGTCGTATACATTTCGAATCTCCTGTACCCTGGCTATATAATTAACCGACCAGACGGTCAATAAATTATCCGCACCGGGCGAATGGACCATCCTACACCCGCTCGATGACCATCGCGATCCCCTGCCCGACGCCGATGCACATGGTACAGAGCGCATATCTCGCACCGCGCTGCTGGAGTTCCTCCGTCGCCGTCAGGACCAGCCGCGCGCCCGACATGCCGAGCGGATGACCGAGCGCGATCGCGCCGCCGTTCGGGTTCACATGCGGGGCGTCGTCGGCAATGCCGAGCTGCCGGAGAACGGCAAGACCCTGGCTGGCAAAGGCCTCGTTCAGTTCGACGATGTCGATATCGCCCACCGCCAGCCCGAGGCGGTCGAGCAGCTTCTTGCTGGCAGGGGCGGGCCCGATCCCCATGATGCGGGGCGGCACGCCCGCAACGCCGGCACCGAGGACCCGGGCGCGGGGGCGAAGTCCATATGTGTCGACGGCGCGCGCGCTGGCGACGATCACGGCCGCGGCACCGTCGTTCACGCCACTGGCATTGCCGGCGGTGACCGTGCCGTCCAGACTTATCGGACGAAGCCCGGCAAGGGCCTCCAGGGTCGTCTCGCGAGGATGTTCATCCAACGCGACGATAAGCGGATCGCCTTTCCGCTGCGGGACGCTAACGGGCACGATCTCGCGCGACAGGCGGCCGCTCGCCTGCGCCGCCGCGGCGCGACGCTGGCTCTCCACTGCGAACCGGTCCTGGTCGGACCGGCTCACGCCGAATTCCTGCGCGACATTCTCGGCCGTTTCGGGCATCGAATCGATCCCGAATTGCGCCTTCAGCCGGGCATTCACGAAGCGCCATCCGATCGTGGTGTCATAGACGGCATTGTCCCGCGCGAACGCCTGGCTGGCCTTGGGCATGACGAACGGCGCGCGGGTCATGCTCTCCACGCCGCCCGCGATCATGAGGTCGGCCTCGCCGGCCTTGATCGCACGCGCGGCGAAGGCGACCGCATCCATGCCCGATCCGCACAGGCGATTGATCGTCGTGCCCGGCGCGTCCTCACCGAGACCTGAAAGGAGGGCTGCCATGCGCGCGACGTTGCGATTGTCCTCGCCCGCCTGGTTGGCGCATCCAAGGACGACGTCTTCGACATTGCCGACGATGCCGGGATTGCGCTCGACGAGCGCCGCGAGCGGAACCGCCGCCAGATCGTCGGGCCGGATCGTCGCCAGGGCACCGCCATATCGCCCGATCGGAGTCCGCACCGCATCGCAGATGAACGCCTCAGCCATTGTTTCTCCGCTCCCCTCATCCCGGCACCAAAGACGCCGATGGTCTGTTCCGATCCGATCGGCATGAGCGACCTCCTAGAGCCAAAAATTGCCCTTGCCAATAATTGTCCGATCGGTCAGTCTATGAAAAGAAATGCATAGGAGATGGGATGAGCTACAGCACGATCCTGCTGGAGATCGGGGCCGGTGCCGCAAGGCTGACCCTCAACAGACCGGAACGGCTGAACAGCTTCACCGTGCAGATGCACGAGGAGGTTGCGGCCGCGCTCGACCTCGTCGCAGGCGATGAGAGCGTCCGGGCGCTGCTGCTCACCGGCGCGGGCCGGGGATTCTGCGCCGGCCAGGATCTTTCGGATCGTTCGATCGCCCCCGGGGCCGAACCCGTCGATCTGGGCCATTCGGTCGAGGCCTATTATGCCCCGCTGGTCCTCAGGCTGGCGCGCATGGCAAAGCCGGTCATTTGCGCGGTCAATGGCGTGGCGGCCGGTGCGGGCGCGAATATCGCGCTTGCCTGCGACATCGTCATCGCCGCGAAAAGCGCGCGCTTCATCCAGTCCTTCGCGAATATCGGTCTCATCCCCGATTCAGGCGGGACCTGGATTCTCCCGCGGCTTGTCGGCCAGGCGCGCGCTCTGGGACTTGCCCTGACGGGCGAACCGCTTTCCGCCGAGAAGGCCGAGAGCTGGGGCCTTATCTGGAAATGCGTCGAGGACGAGCAGCTCGGGCAGGAAGCCGACACCCTCCTGCGACGCTTTGCGGACGGGCCGACGCGCGGCCTTGCCGCGACCAAGCACGCCATCCGTAATGCGACGCTGAACTCGTTCGAGGATGAGTTGGTGATCGAGCGCGACCTGATGCGCCAGCTTGGGCGGAGCGCCGACTATCAGGAAGGCGTGGCCGCGTTCATGGCCAAGCGCCCTCCGCAATTTACCGGCCGCTAGGCTCTGGCAGAGGCTTTTATGACGAAGATACTGGAGAATTATTCCGCCGACCGGTGGGTCCGGAGCACCGACGCAGTGCCCGTACTGTCGGCACTCACCGGCGATCCCGTCGCTCAGGCCGGCAGCACGGGGCTCGATTTCGCCGCGATGCTCTCGCATGCGCGCCAGGTCGGCGGCCCCGCGCTTCGCGCGATGACCTTCCATGAGCGCGCGCGCCTGCTCAAGGCGCTCGCCCAGGCGATCATCGCCCGCAAGGAGGAACTCTATGCGCTGTCGGCGGCGACCGGCGCGACGCGAAACGACAGCTGGGTCGACATCGAAGGCGGCGCGGGAACATTGTTCACCATGTCGTCAAAGGGCCGCAAGGAGCTGCCCGACGACGTCATCCTGACCGACGGCGACTTCGAACCGATCGGCAAGCTGGGCAGCTTTATCGGCCAGCATGTCTATACGTCGCTTCAGGGCGCGGCGATCCACATCAACGCCTTCAACTTTCCCGTCTGGGGCATGCTCGAAAAACTCGGCCCGGCCCTGCTCGCCGGCGTGCCCGCGATCGTGAAGCCCGGCACGACATCGTCCCAGGTGGCTGAGCATGCGTTCCGCATCATGATCGAGGCCGGTGTCCTTCCGGCAGGCGCCGTCCAGCTGATCGTCGGCGGCGTCGGCGACCTGTTCGAGCATCTGACCTGCCAGGACGTGGTGTCCTTCACCGGCTCGGCAGCGACGGCGATGAAATTGCAGGCCCATCCGGTGATCGCGCGCGAGTCGGTGCGTTTCGTGGCGGAACGGGATTCGCTCAATGCTTCGATCCTCGGTCCTGACGCAGGCCCCGACACGCCGGAATTCGATCTCTTCGTCAAAGAGGTCGCGCGCGAGATGACGGTCAAGGCGGGGCAGAAATGCACCGCGATCCGGCGCGCCTTCGTGCCGCGCCAATGGCTCGACGCCGCTGAAGAGGCGTTGAAGGCCCGCCTCGGCAAGGTCGTCATCGGCGACCCTGCCACGGAGGGCGTCACCATGGGCGCGCTTGCCGGCCTGTCCCAGCTCGCGGATGTCCGCGAAAAGGCGCGGGAGCTGGCGACCGAGGCGCGGCTCATCTTCGGCGATATCGACCATGTCGACGTCAAGGGCGGTGCACCCGGATCCGGCGCGTTCATATCGCCACTCCTGTTCCGCATGGACGATCCCTGGGCCGCGCGGAAAGTGCACGACGTCGAGGCCTTCGGCCCCGTCTCGACGCTCATGCCCTATGATAGTCTCGATGATGCGATCGCTCTCGCCAATCGCGGCAAGGGCTCCCTGGCCCTTTCCTTCTTCACCTATGATCCGCAGGCCGCCCGGCAATTCCTGCTCGGTACCGGCTCGTTCCATGGACGCATCGTCATCCTCGATCGCGACAGCGCCAGGGAATCCACCGGCCATGGCTCGCCCTTGCCGATGCTGATCCATGGCGGGCCGGGACGGGCCGGCGGCGGCGAGGAAATGGGCGGCATCCGCGGCGTCAAACATTATATGCAGCGTAGCGCCGTTCAGGGTCATCCGCGCATGATCAGCGCGATCACCCGACGCTGGCTTCCGGGCGGGACGCAAGTGGAAGCGACCGCGCACCCGTTCCGGCTGCACTTCGGCGAACTGGAGCTAGGCTACACGCTGCGGACCGGAGCCAGGATGATCACGCTGGAGGATATCGAGCATTTCGCGCATTTCACCGGCGACACTTTCTACGCGCATATGGACGAGGAAGCGGCCGCGGCGAATCCCTTCTTCCCGGGCCGGGTGGCGCATGGCTATCTGATCCTGTCGTTCGCGGCCGGGCTGTTCGTCGATCCGGCGCCCGGACCGGTTCTCGCCAATTACGGGCTCGAGGGCCTGAGGTTCCTGAAACCCGTGTCGCCCGGCGAAGCCATCAAGGTTGCGCTGACGGTGAGGAGCAAGACACTGCGCAACGAGCAATATGGCGAGGTCCGCTGGGCGGTCGTGGTGACCGACGGCAGCGACGATATGGTCGCGACCTATGACCTGCTCACCATGAACGCGCTCTGAGAGGATCGACCGGAGAGATGGACTACGGCCCCGCGACGAAAGAGGAACTGGCGCGCATCCAGCTTGAGCGGCTGCGATGGTCGGTCGAGCATGCCTGGCGTAACGTAGCCTCATTCCGTGCGGCGTGCGAGGCGAAGGGTGTCGGCCCCGGCGATATCCGGTCATTGTCGGACATTGCGCGCCTGCCGTTCACGACCAAGGCCGATCTGCGAGCCGCCTATCCGTTCGGCATGTTCGCCGTGCCGGAGGACAGGCTGTCGCGAATCCATGCCTCGTCGGGTACGACGGGGTTGCCCACTGTGGTGGGCTATACCGCCGACGATATCCGGACCTGGTCTTCGCTGGTCGCGCGCAGCATCCATGCCGCGGGCGGGCGGCCCGGCATGAAGGTCCATGTCGCCTATGGCTATGGCCTGTTCACCGGCGGGCTTGGCGCGCATTATGGTGCCGAGGCGCTTGGCTGCGCGGTCATTCCCATGTCGGGCGGGCAGACCGAAAAACAGGTCAAGCTGATCCAGGACTTCCGGCCCGAGGTCATCATGGTCACGCCGAGCTACATGCTCTCGATTCTCGATGAGTTCCGGCGCCAGGGGATCGATCCCAGAAGCTCGTCGCTGCGCATCGGGATCTTCGGCGCCGAGCCCTGGACCGAGGCGATGCGCCGCGAGATCGAAGGCGCGTTCGATCTCGCCGCGACCGACATCTACGGCCTGTCGGAGGTCATGGGCCCGGGCGTCGCCCAGGAATTCCAGGGACAATCCGGCCCGACGATCTGGGAAGACCATTTCCTGCCCGAGATTGTCGATCCGGAGACCGGCGAACCGCTTCCCGATGGCGAGGAAGGCGAGTTGGTCTTCACCTCGCTCTCCAAGCAGGCGCTCCCGATCATCCGCTATCGCACGCGGGACCTCACCCGCCTCCTGCCCGGCGAAGGGGTTCCCCATCGCAAGATGGCGAAAATCGTCGGCCGATCGGACGACATGCTGATCATCCGGGGCGTCAACGTCTTCCCGACTCAGATCGAGGAACAGCTCCTCAAATGCGGCGAGCTCGCGCCCCATTTCGTGATCGAGGTCACCCGGCCCGATCGCATGGATGAAGTGATCATCGAAGTGGAGCCGCGCGTCGGCATCGACCCGTCGCGCTGCCAGGCACAGGCGACGATATTGTCGGGCTATATCAAGGAAAATGTCGGCATCAGCGCGCGCGTGGCGTTGCGCCAGCCCGGCGCGCTCGCGCGCTCGCAGGGCAAGGCATCGCACGTTCGTGACCTGCGGCCGGTCCTATGATCGCGCGGCCGACATTCAGAACAGGCACAACACCGCGGCGATGAGCGTGGCGGGAAGCCAGAGCGACAAGGCTGCCACCGGCCAGCGCGAGAGCGTGAGAATGAGGGCAAGCCCGCTCACCGAGACGATGCCGAGCCAGGCGATGACGGCCTGATAGGGCCCGAACCGGTGCGTGGCGGCCAGAAGCGACACCAGGAGCAGCAGGCCACCCGCCAGCCTGGCGCGCGAAGGGCGCAAGAGCAATCGGGATGCCGGCGCGGAGCGGGTAGCTGCCCGCGCGAGATTGGCAAGGCCGGCATAGCCCAGCAGCGCGACTTCAAGCGACATCGACTAGCTCCGCGATGTCGGGCCTGGCGGGCTCGTCGCGGCGTATCCGCCGACCGACACTTGCCGTGCGACGCGACGCCCGCCACGCGGCGAAGCCGAGCAGGGCTGCCAGGAAAAGCATGGTGACGTCGAAGGCGAGGAACAGGCCG
The DNA here is from genome assembly GCF_058809095.1 of Sphingomonas sp. GW821-FHT10F11. Classification (NCBI taxonomy): domain Bacteria; kingdom Pseudomonadati; phylum Pseudomonadota; class Alphaproteobacteria; order Sphingomonadales; family Sphingomonadaceae; genus Sphingomonas; species Sphingomonas sp. GW821-FHT10F11. The sequence continues at coordinate 811,435 of NZ_JBXASH010000002.1, read as the reverse complement.
TCAGTAACAAGGCCCGGATCGGCCAGCACATCCGCGATCGGGATGGCCGCGAACAGCACCGCGCTTGCCGCCAGGGTCTCGGGCCACGCCCGGTGCACCGGACGGACGAGCGAGAGTGCGGCCAGCCCGAACCAGGCCCAGAACATCGCCGCGACCTCCAGATCCGCCCGGCCCGGCAGCGTCGCGGGCAACAGGCGGTTGGCGAGGAAGAAGGCGCCCATGCCGGCGGGCAGGCAGGCGATCGCGCCGATGTTGAGCCGGTCGACCAGCGCCAGCCCGAAAAAGGGTTCTGCACCCGGCTTGCGGCGCTTGGCGGTCCAGAGGATCAGGCCGGTCGCGACCATCGCGCTACCGGTAAGGCCGAGCAGGAAGCAGACCCAGCGCAGCAGCGGGCCGGCGAACCAGGCCATGTGAAGCCCGAGCATCACCCCGGCGGTCTCGGCCGCAGGCCCCGGCGCGGGTGAAACGGAGAGCCGCTCGCCGGAAACGCCCGAATAGGTGACCGACGCGCCTCGCGCGTTCAGCCTGTCGTCGCTGGACCGGATGATGGTGACGGTCGAGGACGCATCGTCGGGATTGCTCACGATGATCCGGGAAGCGCGTCCGCCATGCCACTGGGTGGAGGCCGCCTCGACGAGCCGCCCCATATCGGCAAGCCGGCCGGGATGCCCCGAAGGGGCCGAGCCGGGCGTCTCGCCATAAAGTTCGGCGGAGAAGGTGGCCGGTTTGGTATAGTTCGCCTGGATCGGCCAGGGCATATACATGACCATCAGCGTGATGAGCCCGGTATAGGTGATCATCGCGTGATAGGGCAGCGCGAGCACGGCCGAGACATTGTGCGCATCGAGCCAGCTGCGCTGGCCCCTGCCCCAACGCAGCGTGAAGAAATCGACGAAGATCCGCTTGTGCGTGATTACCCCCGACAGGATCGCGCCAAGCATGAACATCGCGCACAGGCCGGCAAGCCAGCGGCCCCAGGGATGGGGCAGCTGCAGCTGGAAATGGAAGCGGTAGAAGAACTCGCCGCCTCGCGTATCGCGCGCTTCGACCGGCACGCCGGTGGCGGGGTCGAGCCGCACTTCGGACCGGCGCGGGGTACTCGCTGGAACGGGATTGCGCCGCGCGCGCGAAAAGATGCGAGTCGCCAGCGTGCGATCATTGGGGAGATAGATGGTCCATTGCTCGTCATGCGGCGCATTCGCTTGCAGCCAGCCGATCGCGGTTCGCGCCGCGTCGACCGGCGCGACCTGGTGCGGCCTGAATTCGGGTTGCATCCAGCGGGTGATTTCGGGCCGGAAATAGCTCGCCGTGCCGGTGAGGAACATCGCGAACAGGATCCATCCCGCCAGCAGGCCGAGCCAGCCATGGATCCACGCCATCGATTGCCGGAGCCCGTTGCCCTTCACGGCCTGACCCCCAGCATCAGGGTGCCGGCCACCGCCAGGCCGGCAAATCCCCAGACGGCGATGGTGACGCGCGACAGCCGCGGCTCGTGGAATGCCCAGAGGCCGATGGCCGCATAGGACAGGAAGGAAAGGCTCATCGACCAGATGGTGGCCTCGACGCGAGCAAGCGGAAGCAGGCGCGCGGCCAGTGCCGCGCCGCCCGCCGTCGCGAGATAACCGCCGATCAACGCGGTCGCGATTCGCACGACAAGCCGCCCGCGACCCGCGCTTCGCTGCCCTGTGGCCATGTCCCCCAATTCCCTTTGTTTGCCTCTTGCGTGAGCGCCAAGGCCGCCCTAACAGATATTGCGAATCGTTATCAATACCTATTGGGGGCCCTCTCAATGTCTGTTTCTCCGCGCTCGCGCCTCGGGCGCACCATCCTGCTCGTGTCGGCGCTGACCGCTCCGACGACGGCATATGCTCAAGCTCAGGAATCAGGCGTGCGCGACGACATCGTCGTGACCGGGCTACGCGAAAAGCAGACCGGGTCGGGCACCAAGACCGACACGCCGCTGATGGAGACGCCGCAGACCATTACCGTGATCGACAGTGAGGAGCTGGTCCGCCGCAATGCCCTGTCGATCAACCAGGCGCTCGGCTATGTCGCCGGCGTCTCGGCGAACCAGCGCGGTGGCATGGTCACGCGCTACGACCAGCTCATCCTGCGCGGCTTCACCCCCGGCGTCTATCTCGACGGTATGAGGCTGCTCGCCGGCCCCTATTCGATGCCGCAGATCGACTTCAACCGCATCGACCACATCGATGTGGTGAAGGGTCCGGCTTCGGTGCTCTACGGCAATTCGACCCCGGGCGGCCTGGTCAACCTGACGAGCAAGATGCCCGAGCCGCTCGCGTCGGGCCGGTTCGAGCTGCAGGCCGGCAATTACGACACGATCCGCGCGGTGGGCGACATCAACCAGCCGCTCGATGCCGGCGGCAAGTTGCTCGCGCGCATCGTCGGCGGTTGGCAGAAGAATGACGGGCTGACCAAGGGCACCTTCTCCGAACGCTATCATATCAGCCCGATGCTGACCTTCGCGCCTGATGACAGCACCAGCCTGACGCTGATCGCGACCTATCAACGCTCGCCGAGCGGCGGCGGCTATTCGGGCGTTCCCGCTTATGGTTCGGTGCTCGCCAATCCCAACGGCCTGCTGCCGCGCGACATCAACACCGGCGATCCCGGCTATGAGCGCTACGATCATCGCGCCAAATCGGTCGAGGCGCTGTTCCGCCACGATTTCAGCGCCAATCTCTCGTTCCGGTCGAGCGCGCGCTACCAAAACAACAGGCTGAGCTATCGCCAGCTCTATGTCGCGGGCTTCGCGACGACGGGGACAGGCACGAATCGCAATACCGATTATGCCACGATCATTCGCGGCGGTGGTGGCGCGGATGAGGATTTCGACACGCTGACGCTCGACAACAGCATCAATGCCAAGTTCGACACCGGGCCGCTCAGGCATAATGTGCTGGCGGGCATCGACTATCAGCATATCTCGGGCGAGAATTTCCAGCAGTTCAACACCGGCGTGACGAGCAACCCACTCACCAGCATCCCCAATCTCAGCCTCTACCATCCGGTCTATGGCGGCACGCTGCCCACCGCCGACCTGACCGCTCTGTCGAGCGCCTATACCAACAGCTACAGCAAGCGCGACCAGGTCGGCGTCTATCTGCAGGATCAGGTGGCGATCGGACGGCTCCAGCTGATCGCGAGCGGACGCTACGATTGGTACGACCAGACCACGCTCAACAAGCGCAACAATGCGGTCACGCCGTTCGGCCAGACCGCGTTCACCGCCCGGCTCGGCGCGCTCTACGAACTGCCGGCCGGCATCTCGCCCTACATCAGCTATTCGGAATCGTTCGAGCCGCAGACCGGTACCACCTGGGACGGCATTCCCTTCGATCCGGTGACTGGCCGCCAGTATGAGGCCGGGATCAAATATCAGCCGCGCGGCACCAACGCGCTGTTCACGATCTCGGCCTATGACCTGCGCCGCCAGAAGGTGCCGGTGGGCGATCCGCGCGCTGGCACCGGCGGTATCCCCTCGACCGCGCAGATCCAGATCGGCGAAGTCCGCGTGCGCGGGATCGAGTTCGAGGGGCGCGGCGAAGTCACGCCCGGCTTCGACGTGGTGGTCGCGGCGGCCTATACCGACGCCATCATCACGCAAGGGGCGCCTGCCGTTCCGGCCACATCGACCAACAGCGGCACGCCGACAACCACCGGCACGCGACAGCTCGGCACGCCCGAATGGATCGCCTCGACCTTCCTGTCCTATGATTTCGGGAAGGGCGAGCGGATCGCCGGGCCGCTCGGCGGTCTGAGTTTCGGCGCCGGCGTTCGCTATGTCGGCGGATCGGATGGCACCACCAGCTACAAGGTGGTGAATGGGGTCACGACTTTCGAGCGCTTCACGACGAAGAGCTTCATCCTGATCGACGCCTTGCTGGGCTATGATCTTGGTCGCGCGACGCCGTCGCTCAGGGGTTTTTCACTGGCGCTGAACGCGTCCAACCTGTTCGACAAGAGCTATGTGACCGCCTGCCCGTTCAGCAACAGCTGCTATTTCGGCGCCGGACGGACCGTGATGGGCTCGCTACGGTATCAATGGTGAGCCTTCTGAAATAGTGGAGCCAATATTCAGTCTCGCGCCTCTGCCGGACGAACGTCGTTCGTGTCGATCACCGGTCGCCCGAGCGAGCGCGAGACTCCCGTGAATATCGCGAGAACGCGGCCATCGCCTGCGGTGACTTGGACGTCATAGACTCCGGTTCGGCCCGCCTGGCCCGACCGTCGCGCTTCGGCGACGACCCGTTCGCCGTTTCTGCTGGAGGACAGGAAGGTGATCGAGCCGCCCTGGGCCACCGTCGCGATATTCTCGGAATTGCAGGCATAGGCGAAAGCCTGGTCGGCTAGGAGGAACAGGATGCCGCCATGCGCGCTGCCGAACCCGTTCAGCATGCGATCGTCAAGCGTCAGGGACGCCGTCGCATGACCTGGCCCCACTGAGTCCAGCGCAATGCCAAGCAGCTGGGTGGGGCCTTCGGTTCGACGCATCAGATCGGTGACGTCGCGCGGCGAAGGGGCATCCATACGAGTCATTTCGATCATCCTCCCGGTGCGCCGGGTCGTGAATATCGGATCGTTGGCCCGGGCATGGCAGCCTGCCATGCCCGGGTATCTGCTTCAGAAGTTGAATCCCAGCGTGAGGCCATAGGTCCGCGGTTCGCCGAACAGGGCGAAAGCCACGCGACTGTCCCGCTGGGAAAAGACGTGAGTCCGGTACTCGGTATTCGAGAGGTTCTTGCCCCAGATGCTCACTTCGAGATGCCCATCGGCGGTCGTGAACGCCAGCGATGCATCGACAAGGTCATAGCCGGGTATCACGGTGATCGGATTGTTGTCGGCGTCGTAATAGCTGAGGCTCTGATATTTGTAGTTCGCACGGACCGCGATCTTCTCGCCACCGGCCAGGCGATAGGTATATCCTGCATAGGCACTGGCCGTATATTCCGGCGCTTGCCGCAGGCGGTTGTTCGTGAAGGCGCCGGTCACGATCGTCGACGGCGTGCCGGTGAACTCGGTGTAGCGCGCATCGAGATAGGCAAAGGTGCCACCGATCTCGACGCCGCTGAGCGGGCTTGCCGCCGCTTCCAGCTCGACGCCCTTGATGCTGGCTTTGCCCGCATTCTCGGTGATGAACTGGCCGAAGGTCGTGCCGACCGGCTGGAAGAAGCGGGTCACCTGGAGGTTGCGATAGTCGGTATAGAAGGCCGCGACGTTCAGCCGGAGCCGGCGATCGAACAGCTCGCTCTTGACGCCCACTTCGTAGTTGGTCGCCTTCTCCGGCCCGAACGGCTTTGTCGCGACCGCGGCGGTCGATGCCGTGCCGGTGAAGCCGCCGCTCTTGAAGCCAGTGGACACGCTCGCATAGGTCAGCAGGCGCGGCGCGAGCTCATAGTCCGCGATGACCTTCCAGCTGAAGTTCGACCAGCTCGCCTTGGCCGAAACCTGCGGATAGGCCTGCAGGAGAAGGGGAAGGCCCGACACGATTCGCGCCTCGGAGGTGATCTCCTTCCGCTCGTACGAATAGCGCCCACCCGCCGTGATCTTCAGCTTGTCGATCGGCCGATAGGATGCCTGGGCATAGCCGGCATAAGCGAAGCCGTCATTGGACTGGTATGAATTCGATATGCTCGGCAGGCGATCGGCCCGGCCCAGTGACGGAAAGTTGAAGCCTTCGATCCTGAAATTCTTTTCCTTGGTCAGGAAAATACCGGCGATCCAGTCGAAGCTCTCTCCCGACGGCGACGTCAGCCGCACTTCCTGGGTATATTGGCGCGGCCGTTCGTTGACGGCATCGGTGATCTTGAAGGTAAAGCCGTTCGTCGCGGGGGAGAGCAGGACGTTGTTCGGGTTCCCGGATGCGCCGGTAAGGTCGGTGAAGACGCGCGATGCGGGCAGCCCCGAGGAATCTTCCAAATAGTTGTAGCTCGTGCGGCGATAGCTGCTGATCGAACTCAGGGTTGCGAATTCGAACTGATAGGCAAGCTGCACGTTCACACCGAAGATGTTGCGTTTGGTATAGCCTTCGACATCGGCAAGCGTCGTAAAGGGGCTGCCGGCGCCGCCGAAAGCCGCGTTGACCGCGACGGGATCCGAGGCGCAACCGCAATTGTGCAGCGGACCCCGGCTGCCCACCGGCTCGCGGTTGGTCGCACCGTTATCGTCATGCGCGCCATCGATGGTGACGCTGGCGCTGAACCGCTCGGTCGGCTCCCAGCGGAGCGTTCCGCGATAGCTGATCGATTCGGTCTCGCCCCAGCGCTGGCCGTAAAAGGGGCTGCCGACCAGCACGTTGCGCAGATAGCCGTCATTGGAGCGGTAACTGACGGCGATCTTACCGAAGAGATTGTCGGTGATCGGGCCACTCACCAGGCCGGCGGCATCCATCCTCCCGTAGTTGCCGAGCTTGATGCGGGCCTTGAATCGTGGGGTCGAACTCGGCTGCAGCGTCACGAAATTCACCGAGCCGCCGATGGAATTCTTGCCGTAGAGCGTGCCCTGCGGCCCGCGCAGCACCTCGACGCGCTCGAGGTCGAACAGGTCGAACACCTGGGCTGACCGTGCGGCGATATAGACGCCGTCGACCGAGACGACGGTCGAATCGCTGGCGCCCGGGCCGTCTTCCTTGGTGCCGACGCCGCGGATCGCGATTTCCGGCTGGCCCGCCGCGAACGCGGCAAAGCTCAGCCCGGGCGTACGGTTGGCGATTCCGGAGAGATCCGAAATATTGTCGCGCGTCAGCGTGTCGCCGGAAATCGCAGTGATCGCGGCGGGTACATTCTGGAGCGCTTCCTCGCGCCGATTGGCCGTCACGACGATGTCGGCAAGTCGGCCGTCAGCCGGTGTTCCGTCCGATGTTTGAGGTGCGACGCCGGTTGCTGTCGCTTGCGGCTCTGCAGATTGGGCCGCGGCCACAGGCGCCCATAACCCCAGCACCAATGCCGTCGTCGCGCAAAGCTTGCCTTTGGTCATCTTACTCTCCCCCGATCCTGGATAAACGCCTGCTAATTAACAGTCCGACCGGTCAGTCATATTATCATGAAGTGAGATGCGCAATAGATGACCGAACGGTTGGTCAATTTTTGGTGGTATATTTGTGGCGGCGATACCGTGGCGCGTCGCAGGCGGGCGACGGCTCGTGAGAACGATAGGATGCAGGGTGAACCGAGGCCGTTTGGCGATGGCGCCTTGCTCAAGCCTGATCCGGTCAAGCCCGATGGCGACGCGCGCCGATTAAGAAGTTATATTCGTGCCGCCGCATATAACAGCCATGGGCGCGGCATTCGAATTTTGGGAGAGCGACCGTGTACGAGATCAGCGTTGATCGATCGCTTCGACTTGTCCGGGTAAGGATCGTTGGCTTGCTCGACGCCGATCAAGCGGCCCAATATGAACAAGAACTCAAATTGCATATATTGAGCCTGAGTGGCCATGCGCGGGAATTTGACCTTCTTGTCGACTTGCGTGAAGCACAGGTTATTTCCCAGCAGGATACGAAGCGACTGCAGGATCGCATGCAATGGCATATCGATCAGGGGCTTCGCCGATCGGCGCATATCATCACCAGCGTGCTTCTGCAGATCCAGACCCGGCGTCTCGCGCCGGATACGCGCTTCAATTACTTCCTGACGGAGGAAGATGCCATGGCCTGGCTGGGCGAGTGATGCATATCCCGCACTGCGGCTGCGCGGTCCATTGGGACGCATCCCGAAGGTTGCGATCGGGCAAGATCATTCGGCGACCGCAGCCCTGGCCGTGATGGCAAATGTCACCGCGACGCCGGCCGGGATCTGGTCGGTTGCCGCCCATTCCCCCCGACCGACGCCGAATATGGTCCGGTTCACCGTGAACGCCCCTTGCGCCACGGCCGTGCTCCCCTTGATCCTGACCGTGAAGGGCACTTCGATATTGTGGCGGATGCCACGCAAGTCGAGCATGCCGGCAGCAACATAGCTTTGTGCTCCGGTCGACCGGATACGCGTGCTGCGGAACACCCCGGACGGATGGGTCGCGGTGTCGAACCAATCCGCGGTTGGCAGCGCCGCGTCGCGCTGGCTATCCCCGGTGGAAGCCGATGCAAGGTCGATGCGGACCATCAGACTCGATTGGTCCAGGGCATCCGGCGAAAACACGATGTCCGATGTCCAGCGGGAAAACTCTCCGGCAATCGGGGCATCGGCCCATGTCGTGGCAAAGCGCAACGTGCCGTTCCGCACGATCCAGCGCACCGGCCCGGCATCCGCTTTTGTCGGCGACGCTATCGGCGTGACGGTCGCGGCGGGGGAGGTCGTCGTCGCTGGCGGGGCCGCACTGATTGCGGGCGTCGGAACGGCTCGAACCACGGCCTGCTCGTCACTATGCCGATGGTCACCTGCTCCAGCGACGAGAGTGCAACCGAGCAACATGGCGGCCAGCGCCAATGCCAGGGCGATCCATAGCCGAGATTCCCTCCAGCCAGGCGCAGCCCCCGGCGCCATGCGGGCGAATACCCGGTCGCGGTCGAGAAGCTGGTGCTTCAACACGGCGCCGAGGTGCAGCACGAGCATGACGAGCGTTACATAGACAAGCAATGAGTGGCCGCCGTCACCGACAGCGTTCCAACCCGCCTTCACCTCCGGCGACAGCGCGGCCAGCCCGGGAATGGCCGGCCATGGCACCGCGCCGAACAGCCGGGTCGGGATCGGCAGCCGGCTTGTCGAGACCATGATCCATCCGGTCAGGGGCAGGCCGATCATGATGGCATAGAGCCCCGAGTGGACGAGGCGCGACGCCAGACGCTGCCAGCGCGGCAGCGCTTCCTCGGGCGGGGCCGGGCGAACGAGCCGCCACGCGACACGCGCCAGGCTGAGCAGCAATATCGATATCCCGATCGATTTGTGCAGTTGAAAGGCGGCGTATCGAGCAGGCCCTTCCGCAACGCGGTGGAGCTGCCATCCCAGGGCGATCTGGCCGAGAATGGCCAGCGCGATGATCCAGTGGAGTGCAATGGCAACGCCACTATAGGTCGCGGGGCGCGCTGATATCGTGGCGGCCGGGGCAGTCGCGGCGCCAGGCTTCGCCGCGGAAACGACGTCCGCATCCTGAATGGTCATGTGGTTTCCTCGCGAGCAGAGGCGAGGCCCCGCCGAGGGAGCCTCGCGCCGGCCCAAAGCTGAGTCACTGCTTTCTGAATTCGGTCTCGATCACGAGTTGCACCTCGTCTCCGATCAGCGGCACATATTTGGTGACACCGAAGTCGGACCGCTTGATCGTCGTGGTGGCCGAGAACCCCGCCTTGGTTTCGCCGGCCGGCACGCCCTTGCCGGTGCCGTTGAAGAGGACGTCGAGGGTGACTGGTTTCGTCACTCCGTGAAACGTCAGGTCGCCCGTCACTTTTCCCGTACGCCCATCGCCGATGTCGATCGAGGTCGAGGTGAAGGTCATCGTCGGGAAGCGCCCCCCATCGAGCCAGTCGGCGCCGAGCAGTTCGGTGTTGAAGGCCTTGCCGAAACTGTCGCCGCCCGTTGCGGTGTCGATCGACCGGGCATCCACCGTGACGGAGAGTTTGGTCGCATCGAGCTTGGCCGGATCATAGTCGAAGCGCGCATCCAGGCCGGTGAATCGCAGGGTATAGAAGGAGAAGCCCTGATGCTTGATCCTCGCGACCAGGCTGGCATGGTGCTGGTCGAGCACATAGCTTCCCGTCGGAATCGCCGGTGCGGGTGTACCCGGCACTGTTGCGGCGACGGTGAGCAGCCCCGTGGCCATGATGGTGGCGGCCCCGATGAACGCAGTGAATGAACGCATTGCCAAACCTTCCTGTGCTTTGGCCTGCCTGATCCGCGGCAGGGTTGCGGCTGTGTTGCGGTGCCGGGCCGTGCCGCTCGCGCCGGTTGAATGGAACGGGCGGGCGCGGCGCATCGGCTGTCGATGCCGAGACCTATGGTTGAGCGGTGAGCCCGGCGGCCTCGATTCCGGCGAGCGCGCAGATTTCGTCATTGTCGGACGTGTCGCCGGTGACGCCCACCGCGCCTATCGGCCCGCCGTCCGGGCCGATGACGATGACGCCGCCCGCAGCGGGTATGATACCGGCCGGGGCGATCACGCCGAGCGACCCGATAAAGGTCGGACGCTCCGCCGCCATGTCGCCGATCTTGCGGGAGGACATGCCGAGCGCGAGGGCACCGGCCGCCTTGCCGATCGCGATCTGGGGGCGGAGCGTCGACGCGCGGTCGGCCCGCTGGAAGGAAATCAGGTGACCGCCGGCATCGAGCACCGCGATGCTGAGGGGCTTCAGCCCGAGTTCGCCGCCCTTGCGCATCGCGGCATCGATGATCCGTGTCGCGAGATCGAGTGAGATATTCGTCATGCAATTCCTATGGGTTGGGGCCGATGCCTGGAGGATCCGGAAACCGGCCGACGCCTCGGTTTCCGGAACGTTCCTCAATCGCCGAACGCGATCTTGACCGTCACCCCGGCGGTTCGGGGATCCGACACCAGGCCGATGCGCGAGGTCTGTTTGTTGAAATCGGGCAACGCGCCGCCGCCGCGATAATAGACCGCGTCGGTGAGATTGCGCACCCAACCCGCGATATTCCAGCGGCCATTGGGCGAGGTCCAGCCGATCCTGGCGTTGACGACGGCATAGGCATTGGAGCGCAAGGTCAGTTCGTTGGAAAGAGTGTCGCCTTTGAACGTCGCATCGACGCTGAACTTGATGTTCGACCCACCGGAAAGATCGACGACATAATCGGCCCCCGCCGTCGCTGAATAGACGGGGGTGCTGGTCATCCGCTTGCCGTTCAGATCCAGCGTCACGAAAGGCGGACCGCCCTGGATCGTGGGATCGAACGTCTCGATGAAATAGTCCTTGTACTCGGCATCGAGCAGCGACAGCCCGCCGCTCAGAGTGAGCGCTGACGAGGGCCGCGCGGTGACCTCGACCTCAAGACCCTTGATCCGCGCATCGGCGGCGTTCTCGGTGATGATCAGCCCCTGCGCATTGACTCCGCTGACCTGCAGATCCTTGAACTTGATGAAGAAGGCGGCTGCGTTGATGCGTAGCCGGCGATCGAACAGGTCCGTCTTGATGCCGAGTTCATAATTGTCGGCGACTTCGGGTGCGAAGGGCGTGAGATCCGCCGGTGTGCCGGCCTGGCCGTTGAAGCCGCCGCTCTTGAACCCGCGCGCATAGCTCGCATAGGCATGGATGTCGGCGCTCGGCTCATATTCGAGCACGACCTTCGGCGTGAGCTTGTTGAAGGTCTTGGCGTTGGACGCGGTGAAGGGACCGTCCGGCTGGAACAGCGCATAGGGGTCGCCCCCCGGCGTGTTCGCCACCGATGACGCGTCGAGGGTGAAGGCCTTGTTCTCGCTGGTGTAGCGCAGCCCCACCGTAAGCCCGAGCTTCTCGGTGATGTCGTATTTCGCCTGACCGAAAGCGGCATAGCTGTCGGTATTCAGATGCTGCAGGAAGCTTGCCGTGCTGTCCTGGGCGTCGGGCGAACCGGGACCGACCAAGCCGTCATCAGGATTGTCGGGATCGCCCGGCTGGCTCGAAGGGATTCGGCCGGTGAGATAGATGGATTGATTGCGCCAACCCTGTTCGTGGAACCAGTAGAGGCCACCCGACCAGTGCAGCCGTCCCCCGGCCGACAGCGGGCCGTCGTCATCCGAAACGAAGCGCAATTCCTGGCTGGTCGCCCAGGTGCGCTGCCGGGCAAAGAAGTCGTTGATCTGCGCCGCGGTGCGGTCGACATCCTCGAAATTATAGCTGCGCTCCTTCCGGTACGAACTCAGGAACGAAATCGTGCCCGCATCGGCCTTGTAGTCGGCGCGGAACAGCCCGCCCCATTGGCGAATACCCTGCCCGCCGTTCATGTTGCTTCGGCCGCTGCGGATATCGATTTCCTGCGTGGGATAAGGTCCTGCGAAGAAGTCCTTGAGGATGAAAGGCAGGCCCGGCGTGTCGACGATGACGCTTTTGAGAACCCCGTCCTGCGTGATGTCGGAATAATCGCCGATCAGGTTGATTTCGAGCTTTTCACTGGGCGTGAACCGGAGCGAACCCCTGAGCGCCTGGACGTCCTGGCCGTTCGCGCGCTCTCCGGTGGTCAGGTTTCGATAGGCGCCGTCGGTATGCAGCGAATAGCCGGCGATCCTTCCGGACAACAGGCCATCGATCAGCGGTGCCCCCACCGCTGCTTCGAACTGGCGTCGTCCAAGGCTGCCGACTTCAGCCGAGACCTGCCCATCGAGCTTGTCGGTCGGCTTGCGGGTGATGACGTTGATGACCCCGCCCACGGCATTCTTGCCGTACAGCGTGCCCTGTGGTCCGCGCAGCACCTCGACGCGCTCGATATCGAACAGCGCCGCGTTCGCCTCGCTCGGCTGGGCGAGATAGGCGTCGTTGATGTTCACCGCGACGCCGGAGTCGGTCGTCAGATCCTCGTTCGACCGACCGATGCCGCGGATCGTATATTCCTCGTTGTTGATCTGCTCGGCGTAGATCTGCAGGCTTGGCGTGACCTCGGAGAGGCCCTCCACGCTCACGATCCCCTGTTCGGCCAGGGCCGTCCCGGTGAATGCCGAGATCGCGATGGGCGTATCCTGCACCGAACTCGAGCGACGCTCCGCCGTCACGACGATGTCGGCGATTCCCCCATCATGGTCAGCAGGCTGGGCCTCGGCGGGCGGTGTCGTCGGCTGGGCCTGCGCGAAGGCCGCAACCGGCATCAGGCATGAAGTCGACCCCAGCAACAATGCCGTTCTGAGTCGTGTCGCCGTTTTGAATGTCGTCATTTTCTCGTCTCCCGGGTTTGTCGTTGCCCTGTCGCCCCCTTGCAGACCGATCGTCTTCGGGGATCTGGGCCAGGCCGGTCTTCCGCCGGCCTGTCATTGAATCGCGCTATCGGAGCCGCGACTGAATCGTCTTGAGCGCGATGACCGCGCATCGTTCGTCGGCCGCACTCGGCTCGGCGCCGCTGACGCCGATCGCACCGATCAGCTCGCCCTTGACGAGGATCGGCAGGCCTCCCGCAAAGCTCAGGAAATTGCTGTCGCCGGTGATGCGCGCCCGAACCGCAGGATCCGTCCTGGTGAGCGCGCCGACTGCGGAAGTCGGCATCCTGAACGTCAGGGCCGTCCAGGCCTTCCGAAAGCCGGTATAGGCATGATAGCCGGTGGTCCCGTCTGGAATGTAGTAGAGCTTCGGCATGCCGGCGGAATCGATGATGCTCACGCCGACCTTCGAGCCCTTGCAGGCGGCGACAGCGGCCTTGGCCGCGACGAGCGCCAGGTCCATCGAAGGGCCCCTTGCATAGGGCGCCCGTTGCGGCGGCGGCCCGCGCGGCCCGTCGGGTAGCGGAAGTCCGTCATTGGGCCGGCCGAAGTCGAGCGGGAAACCCGAGGTACGACGCGCATCCGCCTGGGCATCGCCGGCTGTCGCCGTGGTGACAACGAATAGGGCGGAAATCACCAGTGCCGTTTTCACCGTCCCCTCCCATCCGCTTCGTTGCCGAGATATTCCGCGGGTCAGGGCGGACTCTCACATTGTAGAGCGATGATAGGCGCGGTTGATCCATTGCCTCCAATTCAGAATGAAGGGGAGATTGATGGTCATTGGGTATCAAAGAAGATCGGGCGTTACGTGCCGATCGCCTGGCCGGCGAGCACATCGTCATCCGGCGCGGCAAGGTTGTGCGGATCGAGCTTCCAGGTCTTTACCGAGGCGAGCAGCATGTGCCGGAAGCTTGCGATGAGCGGACTCGGCTCCCCTGCCCGGCTGACCAGCCAGACATCCGTCACCGCATCGCCGTCGATCAGCGGCTTGAACTGGACATTGTCGATCTTCACCCGCTGCAATTCCGACGGCACGACGGCGATCCCCAGCCCCGTGGCCGCGAGGCATACGATGGCGGAGGAGTCGAATACCTCCTGCACGACATTGGGCGAGAAGCCGCGCTTTGCGCAAAGCTCCCGAATCAGGTCGTAGATGCCGATGCCCGATTTGGACGGGTAGAACAGGAAAGGCTCGTCGCGCAGATCGGCGATCTTCAGCTTTGGCAGCTTGCACAGCGGATTGTCGACGTGCATCGCAACGACCAGCCGGTCGCGGATCAGCCGCGTATAGGAGATGTCGGCGGGCTGGTGATCGCTTCTCCCGCGCATGATGCCGATATCGAGTTCGCGGGATTGCAGGGCCGCGATCTGATTGGCCGACGTCGTGTCGCGCAATGTCACCTGCACCTTGGGATATTTCAGGCGGAACGCGCAGACCATGCTCGGGAAGAAGGACAGCAGGGAGGAGGCGGAGGTGAAGCCGATCCGCAGTTGCCCGGCTTCGCCGGCAACCAGATCCCGCACGTCGCTCAGGCTCAGATCGACGCGCTCGAGGATGGCGCCGGCATGACTTCGAAACGCCACGCCGATCTCGGTGAGTTCGACCCGCCGCTGGGTCCGATGAAAGAGTAGGGCGCCGATCTCCCGTTCGAGCGTCTGGATCGCGACCGAGAGCGGTGCCTGCGTGATCGCCAGCCGCTCCGCGGCGCGCCGGAAGTGCAGTTCCTCGGCAAGGACAGTGAAATAGCGCAGCTGCCGCAGGTTCATTGATATTGGCTTCCAATCAATCGCTAAGGCCAATTGAATTAGCACGCAACAAAGGCTTGCGGCAATCTGGCGATGGAGGGTGCACGCGCCTTGGTGGGCCCGTGTGCGACAGGATCGGCGCTTCACGCCGACGCCGCGACGATCGCTCGCGCTTCCGCGAAGTGGGAGGATAGAAGGGCGTGGTTCGTTACAATCCGCAGCATGGGGGGCAGCCGATCAGGTCGGTGATCGAGCGGCTCGCCGCCGGCGATCCCGTCGTACAGCTCGGCATCCGCAACGCGCGCACCGCCGAGATCGTGCGGATGGCGAGCGGTGCCGGATATGATCTGGTCTGGGTGGACCTCGAGCATAGCAGCATGTCGGTCGATTGCGCTGCGCAGATCGCCGCGGCGGCGACCGACCTGGGCATGATCTCCTGGGTCCGCGTGCCGGAGCGCGAATATGGGGTGATCGGGCGGCTGCTCGATTGCGGTGCGAACGGGATCATATCCCCCAAGATCGAAACGGCGGAGGGCGCCCGGGATGCCGTCGCCGCCTGCCGCTTTCCGCCGCTCGGGCAGCGTTCGGCGATCGCGATCCTGCCGCAATATGGCTATGCGAAGCTGCCCGCATCGGACCTCACCCGGCGGGCGAACGAGGATGTGGTCCTCCAGGTGCTGCTGGAATCGCGCAAGGGCATCGACAATGTGGACGAGATCGCCGCGGTCGAGGGCGTCGACATCATCGGCATCGGCACCAATGATCTGACCGCCGATTATGGGTGCCCGGGCGAGGTTAGACGGCCCGAGATCATGGATGCGTGCCGTGCAGTCGCACAGGCGGCCCGCCGCCACGGCAAGATCGCCGTGATCGGCGGCGTCGGCGATGCGGACCATTGGCACGAGCTGCTCGACATGGGGTTTGCCCCGCTCGTGTTCGCCGGGATCGACACCGACATGATCGCAGCTGCGCTCGCCCAGCGTGCCGCCGACTGGCGCGCGCGCTTCGCGCGCTGACGCGGCCTATTTTCCCTGGAAGGATTGACGATGCCCGGAATGCCCAATGAAGTCTGTACGCCTTGCCGGCCGGCCGATACGCTGGAACGGCCAGTCTTCGAGGTTCCCGCCGGCGCATGCGACGCCCACACTCATGTGTTCGAATCGCGCGACGTGTATCCCAGTATCCCGGAACCGAACTACACGCTGCCGGACGGCAAGCTGGACCATTATCTGCGCCTGATGCCGGTGATCGGCATCGACAATTTCGTGATCGTCCAGCCCTCCTTCTACGGCACCGACAATACCTGTCTCCTCGACGCGCTGTCAGCCGCAGCCGATCTGGCGCGCGGCGTCGTCATGGTCGAGCCCAACATTTCGACAGCCGAGCTGGAGCGCTTCCATGCAAAGGGAGTCCGCGGCGTCCGGCTCGACCTGTTCAAGCGCGCGGCACTGCCCCGCGACGAGATCAAGGACTATATCGCCGCGATGGCGGCGAAGGTGGGGCCGCTCGGCTGGCACCTGCAATTCTACACGCCGGGCGCGATCATCCGCGACCTTATCGATTTCCTTGCCGGCCTCGAGATCCAGTTCGTCATCGACCATATGGGCTATATGCTCGAGAAGGACGGGCTGAACGGCACCGACTTCGACCGGATGCTCGACCTGCTGCGCGAGGGCAATGGCTGGCTGAAGCTCAGCGGACCCTATAGGCTTGCCCGGCATTCAAGCGTGGAAGCGGTCGACGCCATCGCCAAGGCGATCGTGGCGGCTGCACCGCACAAGGTGCTGTGGGGGTCCGACTGGCCCCATATTCCGGACGGCGACCGCGACACCGGAGAGTTGCTCAACATGCTCGCCGACTGGGCGCCGGATCCGACGATCCGCAAGCTCATCCTGGTGGACAATCCGCGCAAGCTGTTCGATTTCGCCTGACCAACCCGCCCGGCCGGGGCGCGACGGCCGGCAACGCACATAATATCCGGGAGAGACGATCATGTCGGCACAGGTGGACACGGCCATAGACGGCCCACCCCAAAGGGACATTTCGGTGCGGGTCACCGTGATCTGCTTCCTCATCGTCATGATCGATGGATATGACGCGCTCATGGTCGGGTTCATCGCCCCCCTCATCGCGAAAGGATGGGGCCTCGCGCCCCATGATATCGGCAGCCTCTTCGCGGCCTGTTATGTCGGCGCCATTATCGGCGCGGTCGGCATGGGTCCGATGGCGGACCGGGTCGGCCGCCGGCCGATGCTGATCAGCGCTCTCGCGCTCGCCACGGTCGCCACGGCGCTGTGCGCGACGGCTGACTCGTTCGGCATGCTCATGCTGTACCGCTTCATCGCCGGCATCGCGCTGGGCGGCGCCTTGCCCGCGGTCAGCTCGCTGACCGCCGAACATGCCCGTCCGGCGAAACGCAGCGGGACCGTCACCCTCATGTATATCGGCTATCCGACCGGCGCGGTGGTCGGCGGCGCGGTCACGGCCGGAATGTTGCATCATGGCTGGCCGGCGATCTTCATGGCGACCGCTATGGCCTGCGCCTTCGCCCTCGCCATCGCCTTCCTGCTGCCCGAGACCTACCGGCCGCGCGGTACCCGGGTCCGCCAGCCTTTGCTGCAGCGGTTGACCTCGACCTTTACCGAACAATTCGCCGAGGGCCGGTTATGGCCGGCGCTGGCGCTGTGGCTCGGCCTGTTCTGCCTGATGATGCTGGTCTATTTCCTGGTGAGCTGGTCGCCGAGCATCCTTGTCGCGAGCGGTGCGACGCCCGGTGTCGCGGCGCTCGCCGGGGTCGCGCTCAATCTCGGCGGCATCGCCGGGGCTCTGGGCATCGCGCCGGTGATCAATCGTTTCGGCCCATACCGACCGGTCGCGACGATGGTGGGAATCGGGACGCTCGCGGTCGCCGCGCTCGGCCTCAACCTGCACTCGACACTGGCTACCATGACGCTCTTGTTCCTGGCGGGCGTCGCCGTGATGGGCGGCCAGCTGAACTTTCCCGCCATGACCGTCGAGCTCTATCCGCAACATGTCCGCGGCGCCGGCGCCGGCTGGACGGTGGGCATGGGCCGGGTTGGATCGATCGTGGGCCCGCTGCTCGGCGGGGTTCTGATCGGTGCCGGGTTCGGATCCGGCGTCCTGTTCCTGTTCGCCGCCATTCCCGCACTGGTCGCCTGCGTCGCGCTGTTCGCCGCGTCGCGCCTGAGCGCGAATGCGCACCGCCGGAATCCCGGCTAGGTTGGATTGGCCTTCAGCGACGAGTGTCGCACGTCGATTCAAATTAACGGCGAGCCATGGCAGGGCGGGATCGGACGGCGCTCTCGCTGGGCGCCGTTCCGCTCTTTCTCAGCTTGAAGATGCCGGACGATCAGCGCTGGCTGTTTTTCCGGCAGAACAGCCAACATGCTGGCTGTTAGCTGGCTGTTATTCGATAACAGCCAGCATGGCTGCAAACGCTTGAAACCAGGCCGTAAATCCCGACCCGAAATCCAACATAACAGCCAGCAAAAAATTATCAGCCAGGAACAGCCAGCACGTCGCCCATATTTGTCGGACGCGTCTCATGCCGCGAACCGCCGGCAGTTGAATATGGATGCGCTCTAGGGGTTCCGGCGCTCGTCGATCCGGGCCGCGCTCAGGGTCAGGACGAGAAGGAAGGCGAACACCATCACGGCGCTGGTGATCGAGAAACTGGTGGCGATGGCATGACGATAGGCGGCGATCGTCGCGTCGCTGACGGCGGGGCCCAGGGCGTCGATATGAGCGATGTCCCGGGGCCCGCCGCCCACGTCGCGTCCGAGATGCGCTGCCATCGCGCTGCCCGAGATCGCGACCCCGATCACGCCGCCAAGCGAACGGACAAACCCCATGGTCGAGGTGGCCGCACCGAGATGAGCGCGCGGAACCGCATTCTGGATGAGGACCGTCGCATTGGGCATGCCCATACCCATACCGAAGCCGAGCACGCCCAGAGCCAACAGAAACGCCGGGATGCCGGCTCCCGACCAGGCAAGGATGGCAAAACCGACCATGGCCGCTGCCTCGCATCCGACGCCAAGCACCATGAAGGGTTTCACCAGCCCGGAGCGAGAGGCGAGCTGGCCGCCAATCACGGAGGTGATGATCATCACCACGATCTGCGGCAGAATCATCAGCCCGGCACGCGCAGGATCGAGGCCGAGGACCAGCTGGAAGTATAAAGGCATGAAGACCATCGTGCCCGTCATCGCGAACGTCATGCATCCGGCAATCGTCACGCCGGTGGCGAAACTCCGGATCCGGAACATCGAGAGGTTCATCAGCGGCTCGGCGGCCCGGGTTTCCTGGAGCAGGAACAGCGTCGCCAGGCAGAAGGATGTCAAGATCAGCCCGATGGCGGCGGGCGAAGTCCAGGGCATGACCGATCCGCCCCAGGTGAGGGCGAGGAGCGCTGGCACGGTTGCTCCGGTGAGGAGCGCCGCGCCGAGAAAGTCGACACGGTGGGACGTGACGGGCGGTTTGTGATGGAGGCCGATGGCGATGAGCGTCAGCGCCACGGCACCGACGGGAATATTGACGTAAAAGACCCAACGCCAGGACAAGGTGGTGGTCAGCACGCCGCCGATGAGCGGCCCCGCGACGTTGCTGATCGCGATCGCGCCAGTGAAAAGCCCCTGGTACCGGCCCCGCTCGCGAGGCCCGACAAGGTCGCCGATCGTCGTTTGAGTCAATGTCACGAGGCCGCCCGCGCCGAGCCCCTGAAGGCCGCGGAACAGGATCATCTGCAACATTGTCTGCGCGGTGCCGCACAGCGCCGACGCCAGCAGGAAAATGGAGATGCTCACGAGCAGCAGCAGGCGCCGGCCGTACATGTCGCTCAGCTTGCCATAGATGGGAGTCGATACCGTCGAGGCCAGCATGAAGGCCGTCACGATCCAGGAAATATGGGTCAGCCCGCCCAGATCGCTGCTCATGCGGGGCAGCGCGGTGTTGACGATGCTCTGGTCGAGCGAGGCAAGGATCAGGACCATCATCAGCGCTGCGAACACCAGGCGCAACCCGCCTGCGTCAGCGGGCGCGAGCGGCACCGTGCCTGCGCGTGCCGGGGAAGCGGCTATGGTCTCTGGACTGTCCATCATCTTTCTCATGTCAGCCCCGGCGCGAAACGAGTGCGGCGCGCCCCGGCCCGCCACGTCGCTACCCCTAATGGCGTTTCGTGAGGCGGGGATAGACCGTGTTGGTGAAGCCCGGAACGACCACCTTCTCAGGCTGATTGTCATGCTCCATCAGCTGGTCGGTGATGTAATGGGCCGACGCATTGGCAAGCTGCTGGCGCGGATCCTCCATCACGAAACGCAGGAGGGTGATGAAGGCGCGCCGATCCTCGGGCGACTTCACGCGTGGCAATTCCCCCAGGACCTGGGTCGCCGGGTCGACGACCGGGGCGGCGTCGATCATCGGCCGGTAAGCGGGATAATCGGCATACATGGCGCGTCCCATTTCCACTGTCGCCCGGGTGCTGAACCAGATCTTGCGGAACTCGGCTTCGACCGCGGCACAGCTTTCCGGCGTTGCCAGGTCGGAAGGGTTCAGGCTCGGCGCGTGGGGCGCGATATAGACGCGCTCGGGCGGCAATCGCTCGCCCGATGCCTTGTGAAGGACATAGCATTGGGAATTGGACTGCCAGGTCAGGCCCGCCGTCTGTCTCCCAGCGCGCCCGCTGAAGATCACCATCAGCCGGCTCCAGTCGATATCCTGCGCGCGCAACCACCGCGTCACACGGAAGCCGGAATCAAGGAACACCAGCGCGAACGTGGCCGCCATCATGTCGTTCATCGGCACCGGCACGGATTCGGATCCGACGGGGTCCAGGAAATGCTCGCGCAGATAGGGAAAGGTGAAGCGCGACGGATCGGCAAAGCCCTTCCTCATGAAATCGAGCGTCACGTCGCAGCTATAATCCACCAGGTCGGTGATCTTCTCCTCGCGGCCTTGCCAGGCCTCGACGGCGACCGTGTCGCGCCAATAGGATAAGGAATTGAACGCCCGGACGCGCTCGGTCTGCTCGATGAGACGGTGTCCATCCTCTTCCCATTCGGGAAAGCCGAGCTCCTTGAGGCGAATCAGGAACGGCACCGCGACACCGAGATGCGAGACCGCGGTGAGCTCAACAAAGCCCCGCATCGAGGTGCGGAAACTCTCCCGCAACGGCGCCTGGCCATTGCCCGGGAAGATCACGAAATCGCTTCCGGTGACCACGAGCAACGGGTCGTTCGCCGAGAGCTTGCCCGAAAAGGCGTTCACATGCGCCCCGATGCTGTCGGACGCGCCGGTGAAGACATCGTAGAGCCGCTGGAATTCGGGATCGGGTTTATAGGTCAATCTGTCGACTTTCGATGGATCGGTATCAGAGATGGAGACGATAGATGATGCTGTCCTGCCGAAAGCGGACATCGGGGGTCAGGCTGTTGGAGACTGCCAGATAGCGCTCTCCATCCGCAACGAACGCGTTCGCATCGGTACCGCCGAAGGTCGGGAATTCGCCCGCGACAACGAAGGCGCCGTCCTGCCAGCGATAGATCTGCGACAGGAGGTCGGTTTTGGGATCGGCGGGCGTCCCAAGGATGAAGCAGATCCGGACGAGATAGAGATCGTCCTCCGTGCGGATCAGCTCGAACTCCCGGCCACCTGCCCCGCCGAGCACCTGCTGTTCGACGAACGCTGCCCCATCCCAGCGGTGGAGTGTCGTGTCGCCCTGGATCGCGGCATGGACCAGATAGAAACGCCCGTCCTGCTCGAAGGTCGTGAAGGCCCGGCCGGCCTGTTCGGAAAAATTCTGGAACGGGGCGAAGCTTGAACCGTCCCAGCGGTACACCAGCGACGGACTCGTATGATCGGCATAAGCGAGGAAACGCTGGCCATCGATCTCGAAGAAATGCCAGTTATAGCCCCATTTGCCGTCGAGCACCTGGAACTGCTCGAACCGGTCCCCCCTGAATTCCAGAATGCAGGATTCCCGGGGATGAGTTGGCTGGGCGTGCGGCAATGTCACGCCCTGCGCCAGACCCAGGAAATCCCGGCCGTCGAAGGCGAAGTGATAGAGCTGCTTTCCGGCGAAGCTGGGAATGGCCTGGAACGGGACCCAGGCCCCGTCTTCGCGGCGATAGAGGTTCGCGAACGCATTCATGTCATAGGGGCCGCTGCCTGTCCTGACGGATGCCGTGCCGAGAAAGAGCTGATCCCCGATCGTGAAGAGAAGAACGTCCTCCCCGGCAGGCGTGAACAGGCGCTCATGTTCCTGGAACCGGCCATTCTCCCAGCGATAGATGATCGCGTCGATATCGCTGTTGCCGCCATTCATATGGGCGTCCTGGCCGGGCACATCCTCACTGAGCTGCGGGACGGCGAGCAACAGATCGCCCTCGAGTTCGAACGGCAGCGCGGTGCGGGCGCCCGAGGTCGGCAGGCGCTGATGTTCGGAAAGCAGCCCTCCCGCGATCCTCGCTTCACCGTCCGCTACGTCAGTCGGCGCCAGACTCTCGATGCTCATCCGCTGTCCTCCCCGGGAACCCTTTCGCGACGGACGCCGCCACGTGGCCTGTCCGTCGTGCGAGAGTCCCTCCCGTCATTATCGCACGTCATAAGACGCCCGATCCCTTTTTCGCGCCAATTCAAAAACGATGCCCGATTGATCGCGAAAGGCGATCAAGAAATTGCCGGGTCGTTGATTGTGGTTTGGCAATCAATGCAGTCGTTATTTTGAATTGGCGGCAATGACCCGGCCGCTCCTAGTTTCAACGATAGGATAGAACCGGCGTGGCGCTCGGGGGATGTGCGGGTCACGCTGGCATCGGGACTATTCGGCACCTGCCGATACGAAATTTTCGCAAAAACAGCCCGCCGGCAAGGCGGCCATGAACGACAAAACAAGCATAT
The DNA here is from genome assembly GCF_058809095.1 of Sphingomonas sp. GW821-FHT10F11. NCBI lineage: Bacteria > Pseudomonadati > Pseudomonadota > Alphaproteobacteria > Sphingomonadales > Sphingomonadaceae > Sphingomonas > Sphingomonas sp. GW821-FHT10F11. The sequence continues at coordinate 788,929 of NZ_JBXASH010000002.1, read as the reverse complement.
CGAGGGGAGAGGAAAATGACTAACTTCAAGGGAATTTCCCGCCGCGCAGTCGCGCTATTGCTCGGATCGGCGGCGCTCCTGGCGCCTGCCACAGCCTATGCGCAGGCCCAGTCAGCCGCCGCCGCGCAAGCCGATGATGGCCAGGCAGAGACTGGCGTGCGGGATATCATCGTGACCGCACAGCGCCGGGAGGAATCGCTCCAGCGCACGCCGCTCGCGGTGACCGCTCTCGGCACGAACGACCTGCGCGAAAAGAACATCACGTCGCTCGCCGATCTTGGCCGGGCCGTACCCAATCTCGCGATCAGCAGCGCGGGCTATACCGCGCCGACCAATGCCCTGCCCGTCATCTATATTCGCGGCATCGGCCAGCAGGATCCCTCGATCTATTCGGACCCGGGCGTTCCGGTCTATGCGGACGGGGTCTATGTGGCACGGGCGGCGGGCGGCGCGATCGACCTGCCGGATATCGCGCGGGTCGAGGTGCTGCGCGGTCCACAGGGCACGCTGTTCGGCAAGAACGCCGTCGGCGGCACGGTCAATCTGGTCACCCGCACGCCGGGCGCGTCCCCGGGCACCCGCATCGAATTGTCGGGCGGAAGCTATGACATGGTGCACCTTCGCGGCTATACCGACATCGCCGCGAGCGATCAGCTCGGCTTCACGCTGGCGGCCGACTATCTGCACGAGAACGGCTTTGGCGATCGCCTCGCGGTCGGCACGAACAAATTCCTCGGCCGGCTCGGGGACCGGCGGCATTTCTCGGTCCGCGGGCGCCTGCACTGGACGCCAAGCGATGCACTGTCGATCGATCTCTCGGCCGATTATACGCGGTATCGCGACACCGCGCCGCCGTCCCAGACCCGGGTCTTCCCCGCCAATTTCCTGACTCTCTACAACGCCAATGTGGGAACCCCCGCGTGGAAGCCTTTGACCCAGCAGGTCGCCCGATCCGGCGACTATGACAATTATTCCCTCAATCCCCAGCGCGTGCGGGACGATCTGGGCGGGGCGAGCGCCACCATTGCCTATGATCTTGGCGGCGTGACCTTCAAATCGATCACCGCCTATCGGGAATCGCATGACGCCTTCGCCCGCGACGCGGATTCGGCCCCGGCCGTCTATCTCGAAGTGACGCGGGACATGCGCGCGAAGCAGTTCACGCAGGAGCTTCAGCTGCTGGGCAGCCTGTTCGACGGCAAGGTCGACTTCATCCTGGGCGGCTTCTACCTGCACGACTCATCGTCGCAGTTCGACGTGGCCAGCGTCCTTCCGGGCCTGTATCAGGCCACGCACAACATCCAGACGGACATCTCTCGCACCACGTCCGACCGGCAGACGACGAACAGCTACGCCGCCTTCGGCCAGGCGACGTGGCATATCGCGCAGGGTCTGAACTTCACCGCGGGCCTGCGCTACACCAGCGACGAAAAACACGCCGTCATCACCGCGCAAAGCGCGGAAAGCGGGATCATCTATGTTCCGCCCCAGACCCGGGAAGACAGCTGGAACGCCCTCACGCCGCGCTTCGCGCTCGACTATCAGGTCAGCCGCAACATCCTGGTCTATGCGTCGGCGTCGCGGGGGTTCAAGAGCGGCGGCTTCAACGGCCGCCCGTCGAACATGGCCTCGCTGTCCGCCTTCGATCCGGAAACGGTCTGGTCCTATGAAGCCGGCTTCAAGGCCGATCTGCTCGACCGCCATGTCCGCCTGAACGTCGCCGGCTATATCGCCGACTACAAGAACATCCAGCTGCAGCGCCAGATCCTCGTCGTGGGCACGGGGATCGTCAGCGACATCCGCAACGTGGCCGCCTCCCGGATCAAGGGGGTCGAAGGCGAACTCACCATCCTTCCCGTCCCGGGCCTCGAGCTTGCCGCGTCGGGCGGCTACACCACCGACAAATACACCTCGATCCAGCCGGGCGCGCCGGTGACTGCCGCTGGCGTGATCCCGTACACGCCGGAATGGACCTATTCGCTTTCCGCGCGCTACGCGGTCGACCTGGGCAATAGCGGCAAGGTCACGCCGAGCATCGACTATGCCTATAGGTCAAAGGCGTTCGTGACACCGGACAACGACCCCTCCGGTCTGATCCCCGGCTATGGTTTACTGTCGGCACGGCTTAGCTATGTGCCCCGGGACTCCTTCTGGGAGGTCAGCGCGTTCGTGACCAACCTGGCCGACAAGCGCTATTTCCTGAGCAAAGGCGTCAGCGCCGGCGTCGGCATCGAATATCAGCTGCTCGGTCCGCCGCGGCGCTTCGGCGCCACCTTCGCGGTCCATTTCTGAACCGCACCGCCGTTCGTACAGGCAAGGAGCGAGGCCCATGCATTTTGCTCGAAATGGAATGAGCCTGCTGGCCGCCGCGATAATCGCGGCGGCCGCTCCGGCCCAGGATGCCGGCAACCCCCTCTACGCGCCACGCACACCGGATGAGGCTTTCATCAAGCTGGTCTCGAATTTGGGCGACGACAGGGGATTTTGCGTGGATTTCCCCGGCTTCCCGGCATCCGGCGTGGTTTCCGACTATCGCGAATCGACATGGCCGCTTGGCGTTCATACCTGCAAGACGCGCATCGACCATGCCAATGTGGCGACGATCGACCAGCTGTTCCTTGCCTCTGCGCTGAAGGAAAGGCGCCAACTGCGCTTTTCCCGCCTGAACCGATGCGCCGAAGTGCTGACGTTCAAGAATGTCCGTGCCCCGGGCCATGTTCAGGAAACGGGGATTCGGACCGACGCGCAAATCGTGGCGGCCGATTGCTCGGACAAGGACGAGCAGCGGTTCGAGCTGGACGGGACGGGCCGAATCCACCCCCTGCTCGACCCGGGCAAATGCCTGACCGTCGGCAAGGAAAAGTTCGAAGCCGGCGATCGTACGCCGGGACAGCCCTGGCACCGGCGCGATCTCCAGCTTCGCCGGTGCTCCAGCGGCGATCGCTCCTTTCAGCTGTGGCGGATCGCGCGCGAGACATGAGCGCCTGTCGCGTGCTTCATCGACTCCGCCAACGACTCCAGGAATAATCAATGAGTGACATCGCCCGGATCGCGGGCGATCTCGACGCGCTGGCGGACGTTCAGGCGAGGTTGCTCTCAACGACTGTGCAAATGGCGTGAGTCAGCGCCATCGCGGAGACGAACGCCGCCTCCCTATTCCAGCATTCTCCATCCGGGCTGCCGCGGTGCCGACCGCGCCTTGAGGACTCAGCCCTTCCCTCAATGCACACCCCGTCCGTGACTTTACCGGCAATGTTGTATGACAAATGTTGTCATACAACATTGCTGGTGTTATGAACCGCCTGACACGGTCGACGCCATCCTTGCCGGTGCGACCGAATGAGAGATCAGGAGAGTGGGACAATGATTTCGACACGGTGCCTTTATCTGGCCTCCTGCGCGTCCTTCGCGATTGCCGCGCCTGCCGTGGCGCAGGAGGTGGCGGTGTCGGCAGCGCAGCCGGTCGCAGCACAGACGGCGTCCGAAACGGGCAACGACGGGCTACGCGACATCATCGTCACCGCGACCAAGAGGTCGGAGCGCCTGCAGGACGTGCCGGTATCGGTCACGGCGGTGACGAGCGAGACGCTCGAGCGGCAGAATGTCCGCGAATTACAGGACATCACCAAGCTCGTCCCGGGTCTCACCATCACCTATGGTTCCCAGCCAGGCAATTTCAGCATCAACATGCGCGGCATCGGCACCTTCTCGAACGGGATCGCCGTGGAGTCGGACGTCGCCGTGGTGATCGACGACGTGCCCGTCGGATTCCAGGCCGCGGCGTTCAAGGATCTGATCGATGTCGAGCGGATCGAAGCGCTCAAGGGACCGCAGAGCACCCTGTTCGGGAAAAGCGCGATCGCGGGCGTGCTCAACATCGTCACCAAGGCCCCGAGCACGGATCGCTTCACCGGCCATCTGACCGGCCTGGTCACCGACGACCATGAATGGCGCATCGGCGGGACGATTTCCGGCCCCCTTTCCGACAGTTTGAGCTTTCGCGTGACCGCGGCGCGGAACGTCTATGACGGCACTGTCGAGAACATCACCACCGGCGACAGGCTCAATGGGAGCAGGAGCTTCACCCTGACGGGCAAGTTGCGGTGGCAGCCGACCGACAATTTCTCGCTGATGCTCCAGCCGCGCTACAACGACACCCAGGCGACCTGCTGCGTGAGCCCGATCACGTCGCTGTCGCCTGGCCTATACTATCAGGGCGCGCCGCAGTTGCCGGAATCGCTGGTACTGGCCGGCATCCCGATCAACGACCGGTTCAACGTCAAGGTGCGCAACGACGAACGCGCGGGCGGCGATTCGCGCACCTATGGCGGCACCCTGCGCGCCGACTATACGATCGGCCCCGATGGGCTGCTCGGCGGTTCGACACTCAGCTACATCCTGTCGTTCGATCGCTACCGGATGTTCGATTATCAGGACATCGACGGCACCGATCAGCCGTTCCTGCTCTATTTCCCCGTCGCCGCGCCCTCCGGCATCAACAGCGGCGCGCGCATCCACGGCTATTTCCACGCCAATTCGGTGACTCAGGAACTACGCCTCACGTCGCCGGGCGACCGGCCGTTCCGCTACAATTTCGGGCTATGGTACGCGCACAACAATCTCGACCGCTATCTCGATCGCGGCCCGGTGCTGCAGTTCGTCAAATACCTCGCGGTCAGCCACAACACGAACTATTCCTTCTTCACCGATCTGGCATGGGACGTGGCGCCGAAACTCACCCTGATAGGGGGCTTCCGCCTGAACCGGCAGGATATCGACTACACCTTCAGCAATTACACGGCGGTTCCGGCGGCGTTCACCCTGACGGGGAATAATTCGGACAACGCCATCACCGGAAAGGTCGGCGCGCAATATCATTTCGCCCGCAACAACATGATCTATGCGACCTATTCGACCGGCTACAAGGGCCAGGCCTATGATCTGGTCAGTACCTTCAACGCACGGGTCGCGGCCGGCATGCCGGTGCCGCCGGAGACAGCGCGAAACTATGAGATCGGGACGAAGAACAGCCTGTTCGGCAATCGCCTGTTCCTGAACGGAACGCTGTTCTGGACCGACTATTATGGCTTCCAGACCTCGGTCCAGTCGTTCCTGCCGGACGGCACCTATCTGACCTTCCTCAACTCGATCGGCCATCTGCGCACTCGCGGCGTCGAGGTGGATTTCCTCGCCCGGCCGGTCCGGGGCCTCAGCATCAACGGCTCGGCCGCTTATATGGACGCGAAGATCATCGAGTTCCCGTTCGGCCCCTGTTATGGCGGCCAGACGCTGGCCCAGGGCTGCTTCCTCGATCCGCGCACCACCACCAACCCCGGCCGGGTCCAGAATCTCGCCGGCAAACGCCTCAACAATGCGCCGGAGTTCAAGTTCAACATCGGCGGCGAATATGATTTCCCGCTGGGCGGCACCGGTCTCGGCGGCCTCGTCGCGGTCAATTATCGCTGGCAGGACAGGATCAACTTCTCGCTCAACCAGGATCCGATTACCGTCCAGCCGGCCTATGGCGTGTTCGATGCGTCGCTCGGCCTCACCGGCAATGACGGCAAGTACAAGCTGACGCTCTTCGTCAACAACCTGTTCGACAAGCATTACGGAGTCGGCATCGGCAACACGACCTCGGGCTTCAGTGCGCCGGGGGTGACCGCATCCGGCACCAGCTGGCAGCCCGCACGCGACAGCTTCCGCTATGCCGGCGTCAGGCTCGACGCGGGATTCTGACGCCCGCGCCGATACGGCAGGTGTTCCATCAGACCTGTGGCGGATGCAGCCCGCCCAACAGGGTCGGGATCAGCTCCGAAACGGTCGGGTGGATCGGCACCGCCCATTGCAGCACCGGATAAGCGAGGTCGGCGTGCATCGCGTCGAGAATACCGTGGATCGCCTCGTCGCCGCCGACGCCGAGAATCGCCGCCCCGAGAATCCTGTGCGTTTCCGCGTCCGCGACGACCTTCATCAGGCCGTTCGTCTCGCCCTTTTCGATCGCACGGGCGACCTGGGTCATCGGCCTGGTCGAGACCAATAGCGGCCGGCCCGTATCGCGTGCCTGCGCCTCCGTCATGCCGACGCGGCCGAGCGGCGGATCGGTGTAGAGCGCATAGGCCGACACCCGCTCGCTCACTTTCCGGTCCGCGCCGTCGAGCAGGTTCGCCGCGACGATCTCGTAATCATTATAGGCGGTATGCGTGAAGGCGCCGCGGCCGTTGCAGTCGCCCAGCGCCCAGATGCCCGGCACACTGGTCGCCAGCCGGTCATCGACCGTCACATAGCCCCGCGCGTCGGTCGCGACGCCGGTCTTGTCGAGGCCGAGATCGTCCGTATTCGGCCGCCGCCCGATCGCGAGCAGCACATGCGATCCGATCACTTCGGGCGCGCCCTCGGTGCAATCGACCCTGACCGACGCGCCGTCCGGATGGGCCGCGAAGGCGATGCAGGTGGCGTTGGTGCGCACCTCGATCCCCTCCGCGACCAGCATCGCGCGGATAAGTTCGGATATCTCTTCATCTTCTCGCGCGATGAGGCGGGGCGACATTTCGACCACCGTCACCTGAGCGCCGAACCGGCGAAAGATCTGCGCGAATTCGAGGCCGATATAGCTGCCGCCGACCACGACGAGATGCCGCGGCAGCTCTGCCAGATCGAGGATCGTGACGTTGGTGAGAGGGTCGATTGCATCGATCCCCGGCATCGGCGGCACATTGGCGCGACCGCCGACATTGAGGAAGATCCTCGGGGCAGTCAGCGCCTCGCCGTCCACTTCGATCGTGTCGGGCGCGGTGAAGCGGGCATGGCCGCGGATCAGGGTCAGCCCTTCCATGCCGGCCAGCCAGTCCGTCAGCCGGTCGCGCGAGCCGGATGCGATCGCCGCCGCGCGGTCGCGCACACGTTCCATATCGGTCGTAGGCGGGCCGGGCAGGACCACGCCATAGTCGGCCGCCCTCGCCGCCGCGCGGGCGACATAGGCGCTTGCGACCATCGCCTTGGTCGGTGTGCAGCCGGTGTTGACGCAGGTGCCGCCGAGGCGGTCGCGCTCGATCAGCGCAACGGTCATGCCGGCCGCCGTCAACCGACCGGCGAGCGACGGGCCCGCCTGGCCCGCGCCGATGACGATCGCGTCGAACCGGCGGCTCATGCCGCGGCCGAGACGATCAGGAAGGCGCCGATGATCGCGACCGCGTCCTCGAGGAGCGCCGCCGGCCGATCGCTGCCGAACAGGGCCGCCAGCTTTGCCCGCACCGCGGCACCGCCAAAAGTGCCGATCACCGCCCCGAGCACCCCGGCGGCAATGCCCGCGACCAGCGACCCTGCCGAAACGCCGATCGCGCCGCCGCTAAGCCCGCCCGTCACGATGCGCGTGATGAACTGCGACGGCACCTTGCGGCTCGGGGTCGAGGGCAGCTGGTCCGCGACCAGCTCGGCCAGGGCGAAGAGCGAGAAGATCCAGGGCGTGAAGCGGTATCCGAGAAAGGCAAGCCAGGTGCCGTCGAGATGCAGCCAGCCGAGCTGGGCGGCCCAGCTGACGGCGGCGGGCGCCATCATCGCGCGGAGGCCGGCGACGATGCCGATGAGCAGGGCCAGGATCAGGACGGTCATCTGCGATCTCCTTCGGGTTCAGGGCAGGATATCGGGTGATACCCGCCCGCGCCATCACTACCGCAGTGGGCCGGACCTCATTCCGGCTCGAAATTGTGCAGGATCACCGGGCGCGGGTTGAACGGAATGCGCGTCGACATCGGCGTCAGGGGGCTGTTGCCGGCACGGTGCCAGCGGCCCTTGGCGGCGGTCACCACATCGCCCTGATCCGCCTCGAAATAGGGGAAACCCTCGATCTGGTAGCCGATCTTGCCTTCCATGATGAACCAGAATTCGGTCCAGTCGACATGGAAGTGACCCTTGTTGGTTGCCGGGGGCACCGGCGCCGCTTTGCCGCGCAGGATGTTCGAGGTGAAGTGATCGTCCCACACGAACTTGCCGTTATAGGTCTTGTCGCCGACCGCGACGTCCTTGAGGAAGTCGACCCAGATCGGATTGCTGGTGCCCCCGGTCGTGATCGTCGCTGGCCCGGGATTTCCCCGCACCTTCACATAGGTGCGGCCCGGCCAGGCATCTGGCGTTTCGGACAGCGGGAAGAGCGGCGGCGAGCCGGCCTGGCGCACCTCGAAGCGGAGCGACGGCTTATCGCCGACGGTCTCGATCGAGTAGAGATGGCGGAACGGCACGCTGACCATGAAGCCCTTGGTCGCGACGAACGGCGCGACGCCGTCGATCGTCACCTTCATCGACCCGTCCTGCACGATCCAGACAACCCGGTCGTCGGCATACATGCGCGTCTTGGTCCTCTTGCCGGCGCCGAGCGAGATATAGTCGGCGTCCTGTTCCTGGTTGCGGATGATCGGCTGGACCCAATCGGTCTTGCCGCGATGCGCGGCGAGGATCTCCGACAGCTTCCAATGGACCTTGTTGGGCGCGACATAGGGCGTCGGCCTGGTCGGCTTGGCCGACCAGTAATTCTCCGCGATCTTCGGCCCGGCGGGCATGGGTTCGGTCTGTGGCACGGACTGTGCCGTCACCACACAGGCAGCGGATATCGCGACAACCGCCGCGCCGAGATAGAACAAGACCTTCATCGCAATCTCCCTCCTGTTGGCGTCTTCCGTCGCGCCGCAGGATGGATGCATGTTATTCGTATTGCATGCAAGATGTCGGAACTGTCTTTGGCGGCAGTTTATTGCGTCCGGTCGAGCATCCTGATGATACCGGAGAAATCCAGGCCGCCCTGCCCTTCGGCCGCGAACTTCTCGTAGAGTTCGGCCGCCTTCGCGCCCATCGGCGTGTCAGCATGCGCCTCGGCCGCCGCTTCCATGGCGAGGCGCAGGTCCTTGAGCATCAGCGCGGTGGCGAAACCGCCCTGATAATCATGGTCGGCCGGCGTGTCAGGGCCGACGCCGGGCAGCGGGGCATAGGTGGTCATCGACCAGCTCTGGCCCGACGATACCGAGGAGATGTCGAAGAATTTCTGCGGATCGAGCCCGAGCTTCTGCGCGAGCAGGAACGCCTCGCAGGTCGCGACCATGGTCGCGCCGAGCAGCATGTTGTTGGCGATCTTCGCGGTCTGGCCGGTGCCGCTGTCGCCAGCATGGATCACCGCCTTGCCCATGTCGGACAGGAAGGGCTCGGCGCGGTCGAACGCCTCGGCGCTGCCGCCGACCATGAAGGTAAGCGTGCCGGCATTGGCCGCACCGATGCCGCCCGAGACCGGCGCGTCGACCGAGGTCAGGCCCTTGGCGAGCGCTGCCTCGCCGATGCGCTTGGCGGTGGCGACGTCGATCGTCGAACAGTCGATCAGGATGGCGGAGGCAGGGGCGGTGCCGAACAGGCTTTCGGTATAGACCTGCTCTACATGCTTGCCGGCAGGCAGCATGGTGATGATCGCTTCGGCGCCGTCAGCCGCCTCTTCCGCGCTGGCCACGGGCAGGCAGCCCGCCACTTTGGCGCGTTCCAGCGCCTCGGCGGAGAGATCGAAGGCGCGGACGTCATGCCCCTTCTTCGCGAGGTTCGCGGCCATGCCGCCGCCCATGTTTCCGAGGCCGATGAATCCGACGCGTGCCATTGTTATTTTCCCGTCCAGTTACCGGGGCGCTTCTCGACGAACGCCGCCATGCCTTCCTTCTGATCCGCCGTGCCGAACAGGCCGTGGAACAGGCGTCGTTCGAACTGGACGCCCATCGCGAGCCCCGTCTCGAACGCGGCGTTGACCATTTCCTTGTTGGCCTTGACCGCGAGCGGCGCCATCGACGCGATCGCAGCCGCGGTCTTCACCGCTTCCTCGACCAGATCGGCCGCGGGGACGATACGACTGACCAGGCCCGCGCGTTCCGCTTCCTCGGCGCCCATCATCCGGCCAGTGAGGCACATCTCCATCGCCTTGGCCTTGCCCACGGCGCGGGTCAGGCGCTGCGAGCCGCCCATGCCGGGGGCGACGGCGAGCTTGATCTCGGGCTGGCCGAACTTCGCGGTGTCGGCGGCGAGGATGAAGTCGCACATCATCGCCAACTCGCACCCGCCACCGAGCGCGAAGCCGGCGACCGCCGCGATGATCGGCTTGCGCGTCGCGGTGAACTTCTCCCAGCCGGCGAAGAAATTATGGCCGTACATGTCGGCAAAACTCTGGGCCTGCATCTCCTTGATGTCGGCGCCGGCGGCAAAGGCCTTTTCGCTGCCGGTGATGACGGCGCAGCCCTGGCTCTCGTCCGCGTCGAACGCAGCGGTCGCGGCGATCAGGTCGGCGAGCACCTGGCTGTTGAGCGCATTGAGCGCCTGGGGCCGGTTGAGCGTGATCAGCGTGACGGCGCCACGCTGCTCGACGAGGAGGGTTTCATAGTCTGCCATGGGTTGAGTCCTTATGCGGGGGTCCACGCCTCGCCATCGGGCAAGGGGGCGAAGATCTGGTCGATGACGTGATCGGTCACACCCTCAGGCGTGGGCGGATCCCATTGGGGGGCGTTGTCCTTGTCGACGATCACCGCGCGAACACCCTCGAGGAAATCGTGGCGCTGCACGACATGCGCGCCGACAGCATATTCCTGACGCATCTCGTCCTCGAAGGTCGGCATCATCGCGCCTTCCTGAAGCAGGCGAAGCGAGACCTTCATCGTCTGCGGCGATTTGGTGCGCAGGGTGGCGAGCTGCTGTTGCGCCCATTCGCCGGAGTCCGCTTCCAGCGCCGTGAAGATGTCTTCCAGCAGGTCCGAGGCGAACAGGCGGTCGATCGCATCGCGGTGCGCGACGATGCGGGCGTCCGGAGCGGGCGTCGCCAGTTCGTCGAGGATCGCGGCGATCTGCTGCGGCTCGGCGGCGATGCGGGCCTTGGCTTCGTCCAGCCGGTCGCTCGGCAGATAATGGCTGGCTAACCCGAGCGCGAGGCATTCCGCGCCGTCGAGCCGGTGGCCGGTCAGGGCGAGATACTGCCCGGTGCGCCCCGGCAGACGTGAGAGATACCAGCCGCCGCCGACATCGGGGAACAGGCCGATGCCGGTTTCCGGCATGGCAAGCCGGGTGTTTTCGGTCGCGACGCGATAGCGCGCCGGCTGCGACAAGCCGACGCCGCCGCCCATGGTGATACCGTCCATGAAGGCGACGATCGGCTTGGCATAAGTGAACAGCCGGTGGTTCATCCGGTATTCGGTGTGGAAGAATTCGCGCGCTTCGGCCCCGTCCTTCGCGCCGCTTTCGGCGAGCATGCGGATGTCGCCGCCTGCGCAGAAGCCACGCCCTTCGGCATGGTCGATCAGCACTGCCTCGACATCGAGATCGGTCCGCCATGCCTCCAGCGCGTCGAGGATCTCAGCGCACATCGCGGTGTTGAGCGCGTGGATCGCCTTGGGCCGATTGAGCCGGATGCGGGCGATCTTGCGGTCAACTTGGGTAAGGACATCGGAGGTCATTGGCGCGTCAGATCCCGGCCGACGATCATGCGCATCACCTGGTTGGTGCCCTCCAGGATCGAATGGACGCGCAGGTCGCGCCAGAAGCGTTCGATCGGATAATCCATCAGATAGCCGTAACCGCCATGGAGCTGCAACGCGCGGTCGGCGACGGACGATCCGGTGTCGGTGGCGAGGCGCTTGGCCATGGCCGCGAACTTGGTCTTGTCTGGGGCATTGGCCGTCACCTTCGCCGCCGCCATGTACAGCAGCGCGCGTGCCGCCTCGAGTTCGGTCGCCATGTCGGCGAGCGTGAACTGGGTGTTCTGGAAATCGGCGATCGCAGTGCCGAACTGCTTGCGGTCCTTGGTGTATTTGATCGCCTCGTCGAGGCAGCGCTGCGCGCCGCCGAGCGAGCAGGCGCCGATGTTCAGCCGGCCGCCATCGAGGCCCATCATCGCGATGCGGAAGCCCTCGCCTTCGGCACCGACGAGGTTCTCCTTCGGTACGCGCGCGCCGTCGAACATCACCTGGGCAGTGGGCTGGGAATGCCAGCCGAGTTTGCGCTCATTCGCGCCGAAGCTAACGCCGGGCATGCCCTTTTCGATCACCAGGCAGGAAATGCCCTTGGGCCCATCCTCGCCGGTGCGGACCATGGTGACATAGATTTCGTTTTCGCCGCCGCCCGAGATGAACTGCTTCGAGCCGGTGACGATATAGTCGTCGCCGTCCTTGACCGCTTTCGTCTTCAGCGCCGCCGCGTCTGAACCCGAGCCGGGCTCGGTCAGGCAGTAGCTGGCGATCTCGTCCATCACGACGAGGCGCGGGAGATATTTGTCCTTCACCGCCTGGCTGCCGAAGCGGTCGATCATCCACGACGCCATGTTGTGGATCGAGATGAAGGCCGAGGTGGACGCACAGCCATAGGCCATCGCCTCCATGATCAGCGCCGATTCCAGCCGGCCGAGATTGATGCCGCCGCTCTCCTCCGAGACATAGATCGAGGCGAAGCCGAGTTCGGCCGCCGCCTTGATCGTCTCGCGCGGGAAGATGTGCTTCTCGTCCCACTCCGCCGCAAAGGGGGTGATGCGATCGGCGGTGAACTTGCGCGCCAGATCCTGGATCTCGCGCTGATCGTCAGTGATGTCGAATTGCTGGGTCATGAAGGAAATTCCTGAGAGAAAATCTAGGCCGCCTTGGCGACGAAATCGGGACAGGTGCGATGCGGCCCCCTGTGCCGGACGCGGCATTGTCGATGCCGATCGGCGAGCGCCACCGCGGCGGGCGGCTGGTGCATCACGCGTTCGTTGAACAAGGCACCGGCGATACGGGCATCGTTGCGGTCGTACCAGCGCGGGCCGGTGATGCCCTTTTCCCATGCCATCGCCTCGGACAGGGTGCCGTTCGAGGTCGGGACATTGGGCTCGACCTGGTAGATCGGGTCGCGATAAGCGGTGTCGGCAGTCACGATCCGCCACCCCCTGTTGCGCAGCGCCTCGACCAGATCGCCGATATAGCGCGCGGCGAGATCGGTCTCGTGGAGCAGCATCATCTGCGCCGGCGAACGGCCGATGGTCTTGCGCATCAGCCTGTCGGAGAATTCAGCCGACTCGACCATCGTCTCGATATAGAGATCGTGCAGCGCGTCCTCATCGATCGGCTTACCCTCCCGCACCGCGTCGAGCGTCAGGCGTTCGAGATACCAGTCCGACCCGTCGACCGTCACCGCGCCGACCAACAGGCCCCGCGCCTTGAGGCCGTCGAGCACGGTCCGGCGCTTGACCTGATCGAGGCCGCCCTGGTTCAACCCGGGAAAGCGGAACCAGGGGCGGTAGCCGCGCTGTGGTTTCAGCCACGCCTCGGCCTTGTCGATATCGGCGAGGAAGTCCGACGCCGGCATAGCCCCGAGGCTGCGGTGCGAGAAGCTGTGATCGGCGAGCACATGCCCGGCCGCGACATAGGCCTCGATCAGCTCGAGCGACCCGTCCTTCGTACCGATGCGTCCTGGATTGACGAAGAAGGCGGCCTGCTCGACCCCCGAAGCCCGGAGCGCGGCGATCAGGCGTTCGGTCCGCTCCTCCTTCGTGTAGAAGGCGCCGGGCGCGCGGGGGATGTCGTCGAAGCTGAGCGCGATGGTCTTTTGCGACTCCAGGGCCTTCAGCGCTGGTTGGGGCGCGTCGACGGCACCGCCGATCGGCAGAATCACGCCGACCAGCATCGCAACCGCCAGGAGCGCCCGCCGCGCGATCATCTCAGCGTCCCCCTCCGTCATGTCCGGACACGGATCCGGGTCTATCGCGCTTGCTGGAGAATTCCCACAGGCGCGATGGACGGGGTTTCGCGGCCAAGCCATAACGGTCCCGATATGACGCGGTTGATGCTTCTGGACACGGTGATGCGGATGCTGGCGATCGGCCAGTTGGTGCTGATCGCGGCGGTGATCGGCCGCGGTCGCGCGCCGCGGCCGATCCGCCTTGCGACGGCGATGCTGCTGCTTGGCGTGTGCTGCTATCAGATGCTGGCGACGCGACTTTTCCGGCCGGCCGAGGGGCCGTTCTGGGCGCTGGTCCAGCTTGCCGCCCAGTCGGTGCCGCTGCTGCTGTGGATCTTCGCGCATCTGCTGTTCGAACGGGCGATCGACCGGCGCGCCCTGATCGCCGGTATCGTGGTCACCGTCGGATGCTGGGCGTGCTTCTTCTTCACCCGCTATGCCGGGCTGGACCTGGGCATCGCGATCGCCTCGATTCAACGGGGCGTTTCGCTCATTCTGGCAGGCCATGCGATCCTGATCGCGATTCGCGAGCGGGGCGACGACCTGATCGAGAAGCGCCGGCGCTTGCGGGTCGGATTCGTGATCGTGGTGGGGACGCTCGCGTTTGTCGTGGTCGCGCTGGAGATGCTGTTCGGCTTTCGTACAACGGGCCTCGACATCGCGATCCCGCAGGCCGCCGCGATCCTGATCGCGACCACGGCGATGGGCGTCGCGCTGCTGCAGAGCGACCCCGACCTGCTGTTCGACCCCGCCCAGCCCGAAGCGGCACCCGCCCCGAGCTTCAGCCCGTCCGAACATGTGCTCAACCGCAAGCTCGAGGTCGCGATCGCCGAGGCGGTCTATCGCGAGCCCGGCCTCAGCATCGGCGCCCTGGCCGAGCTGCTGGAGACGCCCGAGCACCGGCTGCGCAGCCTGATCAACCAGCGGCTGGGCTATCGCAACTTCTCGGCGTTCCTCAACCATCACCGCATCGGCGAGGCCAAGGCATTGCTGGTCGACCCCACACATGTCGACCTGCCGATCCTGACGATCGCGATGGACCTGGGATATGGCTCGCTCGCGCCGTTCAACCGGGCGTTTCGCGAAACCGTCGGCCAGTCGCCGAGCGAATATCGCCGGGTCAACATCGTGCGGAACTGAAAAAACGCGATCGATTCCGGAATCGATCGGCATTTTTCGGGCCGGCGCAGCATCCGAAAACGGGGCGGGATAGGCAGGCCGTCGACCGCAATCGAACGGAGCATTCATGTGATCGGAATCCTGCAAACCCTCGGCGCGCATTGGCTGCACAGCTTCGAAGTCGAGATGACGCGCTACCTGATCGGGGCCGCGGGCATCGCGATCCTTTATTGGTTGCTGCGTCGCTGGACCGCGCCGCGCCGCATCCAGCAGCGCGCGGCCACGATGGCGGATCGCCGGCGCGAGGTGATGCTGTCGGTGCAGACGGTGGCGGTCTTCGGCGTGGTCGACCTGATCGCCTTCGCGCTGATCGCCGGCGGCGTGATCGCCATCGCGCATGATTTCAATCCGTGGCTGATCGCGGTGCAGGTGGTCGCGCTGGCGATCGCGCATGACGCCTATTTCTACTGGATGCACCGCGGGCTGCACCTGCGCGCGATGTTCCGCCGGGCGCATGCCGCGCATCACCAGTCGCGCACGCCGACGCCCTGGGCGGCCTATGCCTTTGCGCCGATCGAATCCGTGTTCGAGGCGCTCTATGTCCCGATCGCCCTGCTGCTCCTGTCCCTGTTCGGGCCGATCTATCCGCTCGCGATCTTCATCTTCCTCGGCCACCAGATCGCCCGCAACGCGATCGGCCATTCGGGGCACGAGCTGGCCTGGTCGGGCTTCACCCGCTCGCCCTGGACCGGCTGGCTGACCACGACCACGCACCACGATCTGCACCATAGCGAGGGCCGGTATAATTTCGGGCTCTACTTCACCTGGTGGGACCGGTGGATGGGCACCGAGCATCCGAAATACCATGCGCGGTTTGAGGCGGTAGCAGGCCGGCAGGCGAGCACCGGCGATGTGGCCACGGCCTAAGCCATCGCCACCCATAGTAATCGCAAGAAGGCCGCTATCGCTTATCGTTTTTTCCAGACGAACAGATTGGAATGTGAGAGTCGGTTTACGGGTTTTTCTCGGGCAATCCGACATTCCGTTGTCAGAACACGTGAAATATGGCGAGAATCTGTATTGAAATATTTCTTAGTAGTTATTAGGCGTTTTTGAAAAGATCTGCCGATAACTTCTTGAGTATTACTTACGCAATGTGAGACACCCTTAAGTAAATCTTAGAAATACTATCGACAGAAAGCGAACCCTTTCGCAGCGGATGAAACCCGGCGAGTTCAGCACGGCCCGACCATCATGTGAATCGAGCGAGGAGCCGCCGCCCCTCACCCCATGGTCGGAATGACGAAGGCGTTGGCGGCATCGCCCACGCCACCATCGGGCCAGCGCTGCGTGACCGTCTTGACCTTGGTCCAGAACTTCACGCCTTCCATGCCGTGCTGGTTGGTGTCGCCGAACGCCGAGCGCTTCCAGCCGCCAAAGGTGTGATAGGCGACCGGCACCGGGATCGGCACGTTGATGCCGACCATGCCGACATTGACGCGCGCCGCGAACTCGCGGGCGGCGTGGCCGTTGCGGGTGAAGATGGCGACGCCGTTGCCGTATTGATGCTCGCTCGGCAGGCGCAGGGCATGTTCGAAATCGTCGGCGCGGACGATCTGCAGCACGGGGCCGAAAATCTCTTCCTTGTAGGCCTGCATGTCGGGCGTAACATGGTCGAACAGCGACGGGCCGATGAAGAAGCCCTTTTCATGGCCCTGAAGCGCGAAGCCGCGGCCGTCGACGACCAGCTCGGCGCCTTCGTCGACGCCGGTCTGGATCCAGTTCTCGATGCGCTGCTTGTGCGCGGCGTTCACGACCGGGCCGTAATGCGCGTCCTTGTCGGTCGAGACGCCGACACGCAGCGCCGCGATCGCCGGGATGAGCTTTTCGCGGAGCGCAATGGCGGTCTTCTCGCCGACCGGCACCACGACCGGCAGCGCCATGCAACGCTCGCCCGCCGACCCGAAGGCAGCGCCCGACAGATCGGCAACGACCTGGTCGAGATCGGCATCGGGCATGACGATGCCGTGGTTCTTGGCGCCGCCCATCGCCTGGACGCGCTTACCGGCGGCGACACCGCGGCTATAGACATAATGCGCGATGTCGGACGAGCCGACGAAGCTGACCGCGGCGATGGCGGGATGATCGAGGATCGCATCGACCATTTCCTTGTCGCCGTGCACGACCTGGAAGATGCCCTCGGGCAGGCCGGCTTCACGGAACAGCTCGCCGAGGCGCACCGGAACCGAGGGATCGCGCTCGCTGGGCTTGAGGATGAAGGCATTGCCAGTCGCGATGGCGACGCCCGACATCCACAAGGGGATCATCGCGGGGAAGTTGAACGGGGTAATGCCGGCGCCGATGCCGAGCGGCTGGCGCATCGAATAGACGTCGATGCCGGGGCCGGCGCCCTGGGTGTATTCGCCCTTCAGCACGTGCGGGATGCCGCAGCAGAATTCGATCACTTCGAGCCCGCGCTGGATGTCGCCCTTCGAATCCGCGACGACCTTGCCATGTTCGGACGAGAGCAGCTCGGCCAGCGCGTCCATGTTCTTCTCGACCAGGGCCTTGAAGTTGAACATCACGCGGGCGCGGCGCTGCGGGTTGGTCGCGGCCCAGGCCGGCTGCGCCTTTTGCGCGGCGGCGATAGCGGCATCGAGCACGGCCTGATCGCCGAGCTGGACCGTCGCTTGAACCTGGCCGGTATTGGGGTTGAACACATCAGCCGTACGGCCCGAACCGCCGCCCGTAAGGCCTGCGACGTGATGATCGATGAGGCGCATATCCAACCTTCCCAAAACTTTTGTGGTTCTTCCTTACGCTCGGGAAATTTGCAGGCAAGGTGCTGGGGGTGCAGGTTGGGGCTGCGATTTTGCAGGGTGGGCGGGGTTTGGGATGGCTTGGGTGAAGCGGCAGCGTGATCCGCGGCTCATTCCACGGATCTATGGCCGCCGGGCGGGGCTAATTAGTAAACTGGCACCGTAACTCCACCGTAACTCGACACCGCCTTCTAATTCATTGGCGCCCTCCACGCTACCCTCAGCCCGAATAAGACGGCAGCGATTATTATAATCGAGATTGGCCATATCCAATTGTATTCCCCCCGCATCGAAATGTATATCGCTAGCACAAACAACAAATAGCTTAAAATTCCCAAATGTATATTGTATCGTATTGACACATTTCGGAGACTTATTTTCTTATCAAGAGCCCTTATTTCTTCCTTTGATGGCGGTTTGAATCCGATAGATCTCTCGTGGTATATTTTCATCAACCAAACCAATGCTGCAATCGCAGCGAGTTGCACGAGCATGGTCATTTTGGGCAGCCCCATTACGGTGCATTACGCATTGCGGTGACAGCATTACGGTGGCATTACGGTGACAGTTTACTAATTAGCAGTTCTCGGCTTCGGCCCTCGCCGTTGCGGCGCAAGCGTTCGTCCGGCTTGCCGCTCGATCGCCTCGATCCAGACCGAACCGCCCACCGGCCTCCCGGTCGTCTCGGATTGGCGTAGCGCAGCATAGGCTGCAGCATCCTCTTCATCCCCTAGAAAGGCGCGAAAATCTCCCGTGCGCTCGAGCACCGGGCGCACCGTGACCACGCCATCATCCTTGCCCGCCAGATGCGCTGCGGTACTCGACCAGCGCCAGTCCTCCGGCCTTTCGACCAGGCGCGCCCGGACCGGGTTCATCGCGACATAACGGGCCGCGCTCGCGAGATAGGCGTCATCCATCGCGACCGACCCGAACCGGCCCTGCCACAGATGTCCGGTCCAGCCGTGCCGCGTGTTGATGACGCCAGTGTAGCGGCGGTGCAGCTCGGCAAAGGTCCCGCGCAAGCCATCCGGGTCCGACGGCGTCAGGATGACATGAACGTGGTTCGGCATCAGGCAATAGGCCCATATCTCTGCCCCGGCCTTGCCGGCAGCCCGGCCGAGCAGGTCGCGATACAGCGCGTAGTCCGCATCCTCGAAGAAGGTCTGGCTGCGACGATTGCCACGTTGCGTGACGTGGTGCGGGACACCGGGGATCACGACTCTTGCCAAACGCGCCATATGCTAACGATAGGGAGGTTTGACTAATTAGTAAACTGTCACCGAAATTGTTCAGCGCGGCTGATGGCTCCGATTTAGCGCACTACGATCCAAACTCGTGTTCAACAGAATCACGGCGACGCCTCGGGCGGCTTCCGACCTTTTGTAATCCTCCCTGGCGCTTGGGAATTTGCAGGCGGAGCGCCGGCGGTGCATGGGTGAGCTGCAATTATGCAGGGCGCGTGTCGTTCGCGATCAACTTCCGTCATCGGGCTTGTTCCGGCATCCAGCGTTCCGCCAGTGCCTCGGGCCGTTTTGATGTGCGGCCCGGTGGACCCCGGAACAAGTCCGGGGTGACGGTGGGGATGGGTGAGCGGGCGACATAAGGGAGCGGGCACGGCGCTATGTTCGATTGGGACGACCTGCGGATATTCCTCGCGGTGGCGCGCTCGCGGCATCTGGCGTCGGCGGCGCGGTCGCTGGGGATGGATGCAACCACGGTGGGCCGGCGCTTGCGGCGGCTCGGGGCGGCGCTTCAATCCGAATTGTTCGAGGTCGAGGCGGGCGAGCGGCGGCTGACCGAGCAGGGCCAGGCGCTGCTCGCGCATGCCGAGACGATCGAGAGCACGGCGCTCCACGCGCTGGGCGAAGTGGCCGGCGGATCGACCCAGGCGACCGGGCATGTCAGGCTGAGCGTCGCCGAGGGCGTCGCGACCTGGGTGCTGGCGCCGCGCCTGCCCGACTTCCGCAAGCGCCATCCCGATATCCGGCTCGACCTGGTCACCGCTTCCGGCTTCCTCAATCCGTCGAAGCGCGAGGCCGATATCGCGGTGATGATGGCCCGGCCCCGCCATGGCCGGCTGATCGCGGCGAAGCTCGCCGATTACCGGCTGCGGCTCTATGCCGCGACGCGCTATCTCGACACGCATGGCCCGATCGGGTCGATCGAGGAGCTGAGCGGGCATACGCTGATCGGCTATGTTCCGGAATTCCTCTATTCCCCCGAGCTCGATTATCTCGGCGAGGTCGCGCCGGGGTTCGACGCCAATCTCCGCTCGACCAGCATCAACGTGCAGTATAGCGCCATCGCCAACGGCACCGGTATCGGCGTGCTGCCAAGCTTCATCGCCGACCAGGATCCGGGGCTTACCATGTTGTTTCCCGACCAGGTCGATATCGTGCGCAGCTTCTGGCTGGTGACTCATAGCGACATGCGGCGGCTCGCGCGGATCGATGCGGTGCTGGAATGGTTGAAGGAATCGGCGACGGGCGAGTTGCGACCGTCGATATTTGCCCCAGGGAGGACAAGATGAGCGTCGCATTCCGCCGCGAGAGCGACGAGGAGCACAAGGAACCGAAATTCGAGCTGCCGCTGCCGCCCGGGCCCAACCTGGTGACGGCGCGCGGCCTCGCGCTGATGGATGCGCGGGTGGCGGCGCTGGAGGCGGCGATCGAGGCCGAAGCCGATCATGACGCGCGCGAGGCGCTGAAGCGCGAGCTGCGTTACTGGAACACGCGCCAGACGACCGCGATCGTGGCGCCCGAGCCCGGCGGCGAGGAGGTCGCGTTCGGCACCAGCGTCACCTTTCGCCTCAACGGTGCGCTGCGCACGATCCACATCGTCGGCAGCGACGAGGCCGATCCGGCGGCGGGGCGCATCGCCTTCACCGGCCCGCTGGTGAAGGCGATGATGGGCGCCGGGCCCGGCGACCTGATCGACTTTGGCGGCGTCGACGACGCGATCGAGATCGTCGAGGTCGGCCGGATCGCCAGCCCAGACTCAAACGCAAGTATCTGAACGGGAGTAACAGGCCTGACACAATTTGCGACAATCCGAATCCTTGTGGATGCAGACGCATGCCCCGTAAAGGATGAGGTCTATAAAGTGGCCTTTCGCCATGAGGTGCCCGTGGCCATCGTGAGTAACAGCATCATGCGCATTCCGGTTCATCCGCTGGTCGAGCGGGTGGTGGTGAGCGACGCGTTCGATGCCGCCGACGACTGGATCGCCGATCGCGCGACCCCTGAAGCGGTCGTCGTTACTAGTGATATTCTCCTTGCCGACCGGTGCCTTAAGGCAGGTGCCACAGTGATCGCGCCGACCGGCAAGCCCTTCACCACCAGCTCGATCGGGGCGGCGATCGCGACCCGCGCGATCATGGCCGATCTGCGCGCCGGCGGTGACGCGATCGGCGGCCCGGCACCCTTTTCGAAGACCGACCGGTCGCGTTTCCTCTCGGCGCTCGACCAGGCGCTGGTATCGCTCGGGCGCAAGGGGCGCCCGTCATGAGCCAGGACAAGTTCGAGCGTCATCGTCAGCCCTGGACGAGCGACGAAATCCAGAAACTCCATGTCCTCGCCAAAAAAGGCATGGCGCTCAAGGCGATAGCCAAGGCGCTGAAGCGAAGCGAGGAATCTACCAAGGATCGCGCCAAGGCCGACGGCCTGTCTATCGCGAAACTCAGGTAAGATATAGGATATAGGATAAACAAAGCATTTGCCTGTACCGCCGCGTGCAGGAGAGGAACCAAGAGCTGAGGCGTGTTGTTCGGCACATTCCTGCGAGGGATTTTCCCATCGCACTGTGCGGATACGGTCTGAAGCGATGGAGAAAGAATGACCGTGCGATCGCCTGACCCAGTGCGTATGTCCTCGCTCGCCGCGCTCGCCGCGGTGTTGCTGCTGTCCGGCTGCGGCAAGGGCGCGTCGCAGGAACAGGGCGGCGGCCGGCGTCGCGGACCGCAGGGGCCGCCCCAGGTCGGTTTCGTCGTCATCCAGCCGACCAGCGTACCGATCCCGACCGAGCTGGCGGGGCGCACCACCGCCTATGAAAGTTCCGAGGTTCGTCCGCAGGTATCGGGAGTCGTCTATCGCCGCTTCTTCACCGAAGGCGCGCTCGTCCGGCAGGGCCAGCCGCTCTATCAGATCGACCCGAGCCTCTACCGCGCCGCCGCCAACCAGGCCCAGGCCAATCTCGCCAGCGCCACCGCCAGCGCCGAGGCAGCGCGCATCCGGGCCGAGCGTTACAAGCCGCTCGCCGAGATCGAAGCCGTGGCGAAGCAGGATTATACCGACGCCCTCGCTCAATCGCGCCAGGCCCAGGCCGCCGTCGCGCAGAACCGCGCCGCGCTCGACACGGCGCGGGTGAACCTGCGCTTCACCACCGTTCCCGCGCCGATCACCGGGCGGATCGGGCGGTCGCTGTTCACCGTGGGTGCGCTGGTCACGACCAACCAGGCCGATCCGCTCGCGACGATCCAGCGGCTCGATCCGATGTACGTCGACATCCAGCAATCGAGCGCCGACCTGCTCAGGCTGCGGCGCGAGCTGGCCACCGGCGGGCACACCCCGGCCAATGCCGAGGTCCGCCTGAAGCTCGAGGACGGCAGCGACTACGGCTATGCCGGCTCAGTCGAATTCTCCGAAGTGGTGGTCAGCCCGACCACCGGCACCATCACCTTGCGCGCGCGATTCCCCAATCCGCAGGGCGAATTGCTGCCCGGCATGTTCGTGCGGGCGAGTTTCGCCCAGTCGATCGACAACAACGCCTTCCTGATTCCGCAGCCGGCGGTGTCGCGCGACCCCAAGGGCATCGCGACGGTGTTCATCGTCGGCCCCGGCAACAAGGCGATCCAGCGCCAGGTCACCGCGACCCGCGCGATCGGCAGCAACTGGGTCGTCACCTCAGGCCTGAACACGGGCGACAAGGTGATCGTCCAGGGCGTCGGCAAGACCCTGCCCAACCAGGTCGTGCGGCCCGTGCCGATGAGCCAGCCGGAACGCATCGGGCCGCCCCAGGGCGGCGCCAGAAACGGGGGCCAGGGCAACCAGGCCGGCCAGAAGCGCGGTTGACCGGCCAGTGATTTCACGCATCTTCATCGACCGGCCGATCTTCGCCTGGGTCGTCGCGATCATCATCATGCTGGCGGGCGTCGGGGCGATCTTCACCCTGCCGATCGAGCAGTTCCCCGACGTGGCGCCGCCCAACGTCAATGTCCGCGCCAATTACCCCGGCGCCTCGTCCGAAACGCTGGAGAACAGCGTCACGCAGGTGATCGAGCAGCAGCTGACCGGCATCGACGGGCTGCTCTATTTCAGCTCCAACTCGAACTCGCGCGGCGGCGTGACCATCAGCGCGACCTTCGAGAAGGGGACCGACCCGGACATCGCGCAGGTGCAGGTGCAGAACAAGGTGCAGCAGGCGCTGTCCCGCCTGCCCACCCAGGTGCAGCAACAGGGCCTGACCGTCACCAAATCCAACCCCGACTTCCTGATGGTCGCCGCGATCTTCGACACGACCGACACGCGCACCAACCAGGACGTGTCGGACTATCTGGTGTCCACCCTGCAGGAACCGATCGGCCGCCTGGAGGGCGTGGGCGACATCAATGTGTTCGGATCGCAATATGCGATGCGCGTCTGGCTCAACCCGGACCGGCTCGCGAGCTATTCGCTCATGCCGAGCGACATCGTCGCCGCCATCACGGCGCAGAATGCCGAAGTCGCGGCGGGCGAGGTGGGCGGCGTGCCCAACAGCCCCGATCAGGCGCTCAACGCCACGGTGACGGCGCAGAGCCGCCTGTCGACGCCGGCCCAGTTCGCCAACATCGTCGTGAAGACCCAGCCCGACGGATCGACTCTCCATTTGAAGGATGTCGCCAGGGTCGAGCTGGGTGCCGAGAATTACGGCATCGTCAGCCGGGTCAACGGGCATCCCGGCGCGGGCATCGCGGTCAGCCTGGCGCCCGGCGCGGACGCGCTGAAGACAGCCGAGCTGGTCAAGGCCGAGATCGCCGCCCAGGCGAAGAAATTCCCGGCCGGTTTCGCCTATGATTTCCCGCAGGACGTGACCGAGTTCATCAAGCTGTCGGTCGAGGAAGTGGTCTGGACCCTGATCGAGGCGATCATCCTGGTCGTCATCGTCATGTTCATTTTCCTGCAGAGCTGGCGCGCGACCCTGATCCCGACCATCGCGGTCCCGGTCGTGCTGCTCGGCACCTTCGCCATCTTCGCGATTGCCGGCTTCACCATCAACACGCTCACCATGTTCGGCCTGGTGCTGGCGATCGGCCTGCTCGTCGACGACGCGATCGTCGTCGTGGAGAATGTCGAACGCCTGATGGAAGAGAATCCGGGCATGAGCCCGCGTGACGCGACGATCGAATCGATGAACGAGATTACCGTCGCGCTGATCGCCATCGCGCTGGTGCTGTCGGCGGTGTTCCTGCCGATGGCGTTCTTCGGCGGAT
Organism: Sphingomonas sp. GW821-FHT10F11; assembly: GCF_058809095.1. Classification (NCBI taxonomy): domain Bacteria; kingdom Pseudomonadati; phylum Pseudomonadota; class Alphaproteobacteria; order Sphingomonadales; family Sphingomonadaceae; genus Sphingomonas; species Sphingomonas sp. GW821-FHT10F11. The sequence goes on along the minus strand of NZ_JBXASH010000002.1, from coordinate 764,812 downwards.
CGACCGGCGTGATCTATCGGCAATTCTCCGTCACGATCGTGTCGGCGATGGTGCTGTCGGTCGTGGTGGCGCTCGTCCTCACGCCGGCGCTCACCGCGAGCTTGCTGAAGCGCAAGGAAGAGGAACGCGAGAGCAACCATGAATGGATCCGGTGGATCCAGCATCGGATGGAAGCGGCCAAGACCTGGTTCAACACCCATTTCGAGCGCAACCAGAACCGCTATCAGAAGGCGGTCGCCAAGGTGGTCGACCGCAAGATCCTGTTCCTGGCGATCTATGGCGTCACCGTGGTGATCCTGGCCATCATGTTCGTGAAACTGCCGACCGGCTTCCTGCCGACCGAGGACCAGGGCACGACCAGCATCCAGTTCAACCTCGCCCCCGGCGCGACGATCGGCAAGACCCAGCTGGCGCAGCGCGAGATCGAGAAATATTTCCTCCAGACCGAAGCCAAGAATACCGACGCGATCATGACCGTCGCGGGCGGCGGCGGCGGCGGCCAGAATACAGGCCGCGGCTTCGTCGCCTTGAAGGACTGGGCCGAGCGCAAGGGCGAATATAATGGCGCGGATGCGATTGCGCGGCGCGCGACCCAGGCGCTGGGCGGCCTGCGCGATGTCGAATTCTACGCGACGGTGCCGTCGGCGGTGCGCGGCCTGGGCCAGTCCGCCGGCTTCCAGATGGAGCTGCAGAATACCGGCGGCCTGAGCCGCCAGGAGTTCAAGGCGGCGCGCGACAAGCTGCTGGCGGCGGCGCGCGCCGACCCGACGCTCCAGGCGGTCCGCCCGACCGACCTGCAGGATCAGCCGACGCTCAAGGTCGATGTCGACCCGCAAAAGCTGAGTACGCTCGGGCTCAGCCAGGCCGACGTCAACGCCACGCTGTCGACCGCCTGGGGCGGGCGCTACGTCAACGACTTCAACGACCGCGGCCGCGTGAAGCGCGTCTATGTCCAGGGCGATGCGCCATACCGCGCCGCGCCGGATGATATCGCTTCCTGGTTCGTCCGCGGATCGACCGGCGACATGGCGCCCTTCTCATCCTTCGCCAATGTCACCTGGGGCACGGCGCCGTCGTCGCTCAGCCGGTTCGGCGGTTTCTCCTCTTATGAGCTGCAGGGCCAGGCGGCGCCGGGCGTCAGCTCGGGCGAAGCGATGGCGCGAATGGAAGAGCTTGCCGCTCAACTGCCGGGCACCAGCGTGGCATGGGCCGGCCTGTCCTTCCAGGAACGGCTGTCCTCGGGTCAGGCGCCCTATCTCTATGCGCTGTCGCTGCTGGTCGTCTTCCTGTGCCTGGCTGCGCTGTACGAAAGCTGGACGATCCCGATCGCGGTGCTGCTGATCATTCCGCTCGGGCTGGTCGGCGCGGTGTTCGCGGTGACCCTGCGGGGCCTGGAGAACGACGTGTTCCTGCAGATCGGCCTCCTGACGACGATGGGCCTGGCGGCGAAGAACGCCATCCTGATGATCGAGTTCGCCGAGCAGGCCGAGAAGCAGGGCAAGCGCGTGATCGAGGCGGCGCTGGAGGCGGCTCGTATCCGTCTCCGCCCGATCCTGATGACGAGCCTCGCCTTCATCTTCGGCGTACTGCCGCTCGCCATCTCGACCGGCGCGGGCGCGAACAGCCGCGTCGCGATCGGCACGGCGGTGATCGGCGGCATGCTGACCGCGACGATTCTCGCGATCTTCTACATTCCCTTGTTCTTCGTGCTGGTCCGGCGCGGCACGCGGGACGTGATGAAGCGGCTGCACCATGAGCATCCGGCGCCCCCCGCAGAACCCGAAGGGGAGAAGGCCTGATGCGCCGGTTTGTCCTGCTTCTCGCGGCAACCTCGCTCGGCGCCTGTTCGATGGCACCCAAATATGTGCGGCCCGAATTGCCGGTGCCCGCATCCTGGCCGGCCGGCGATTCCTATCTGAAGCAGAGCGAGGCCGCGCTGCCGGCGGTCACCTATCGCGACATCTTCCGCGACCAGCGGCTGCAGGCGCTGATCGAACAGGCGCTGACCAACAATCGCGACCTGCGCGTCGCGGCGGCCAATATCGCGGCGGCGCGGGCGCAATATCGCATCCAGCGGTCCGAGCTGTTCCCCGAGGTCGGTGCATCGGCGGGCGTCACCCGGTCCGATAACGGCAACGGTGCGGGGGGCCAGACCAATTTTTCGGTCGATGGCGGCATCACCGCGTTCGAGCTCGACCTGTTCGGCCGGATCCGGTCGCTGAGCAATGCCGCGCAGAACAGCTATTTCGCGACCGAGGCGGCGGCGCGGGCTACCCGCCTGACCCTGGTCGGCGACATCGCCAGCGCCTGGCTGACTTATGGCGCGGACAAGAGCCTCCAGGCGATCTCCGAGGACACGGCGAAGAGCGCCGAGCAGAGCGTCAAGCTGACCCGGGCGCGGCTGGAGGGCGGCATCGCGCCGCGCACCGATCTGCGCCAGGCCGAGACGGTGCTGGCGACCGCGCAATCCGACCTTGCCCAGCAGACCACCGATGTCGCGCAGGACATCAATGCACTGCAATTGCTGGTCGGCGCACCGATCGACCCGAGCCTCTTGCCCGGATCGATCGAGGAGACGGGCAAGACCGTCGCCGAGCTGCCCGCCGGGGTCGATTCCGGCATCCTGCTGCGCCGCCCCGATGTGGTGCAGGCGGAATATCAGCTGCGCAGCGCCAATGCCGAGATCGGCGCGGCGCGCGCGGCTTTGTTCCCGCGCATCTCGCTGACCGCGGTGCTGGGCCTGGCGAGCGGGGCGCTGGGCGATCTCTTCAAGGGCGGGGCGTTCAACTATTCGACCGGCGCCAATGCCAGCTACACCATCTTCAACGCGGGCGGGGGCCGGGCGAATGTCCGCCTGTCCGAGGCGCAGCGCGACGCGGCGCTGGCCGGATATGAGAAGTCGATCCAGACGGCGTTCCGCGAGGTATCGGATGCGCTGGCGCGGCGCGGCACGATCACCGAACAGGTCCGCGCGAACGAAGTGCTGACGACCGCATCGGCCGACAATTACCGCCTGTCCGACGCGCGCTATCGCGGGGGCATCGATACCTTCCTGAACAGTCTCGACGCGCAACGAACGCTCTATTCCGCTCGGCGGCAGCTGATCTCGACCCAGCTGATCGCGGCGACCAACCTGGTCACGCTCTACCGCGTGCTGGGCGGGGATTCGACCTTGGACGCTACGGCTGCCGGGCCGAAGCCGATGGGTGGTGCAACGACGCCCTGATTGCTGCGGCTCATGCTGCAGCCGCTCGCTTGACGGATGCTCAAAGCGGGTAAAGGATGCTGCCGGCATGACGACCACACCAGATCCGGCTGCGTTCTTCCGCGAGATGCTCGGCCAGTGGGAGCAGATGGCCAACCAGTTCGGCGGCCAGGTGATGAAGTCGGGCGAATTCTCCCGGGTGATGCAGGGCGCCAACAGCGCGACGATGACTGCCCAGGCCGCCGCGCACCAGATGATGGACAAGGCGCTGGCCGCCGCGAACATGCCGAGCCGCAGCGAGGTGGAGGATCTGTCGGCGCGCGTCAGGCGGATCGAGGAATCGGTCGGGCGGATCGAGGCGCTGTTGATGGCCCAGGCGGGCATCGCGCCGCCGGAGCGGCCGAAACCGAAGCGCACCCGCAAGCCGCCGGGCAAACCAGCTTGAGCGTGTCGCAGCGCTGACCATGGCCGAGCAGAGCGCCCCCGACCTGTTCACCCAGGCCAGCACGGCGTTTGACCGCGCCTTGCAGCGCAACTTCAAGGGGCTCGATTATTTCGCCTCGCCCGCGCCGGTGCTGGGGGCCAGCCCCAAGGACCTGCTGATCCAGCGCGGCACGATGAACCTCTATCATTATCGCCCGATGACCGACGAGGTGTACCGGGTGCCGTTGCTGCTGGTGATGGCGACGACCAATCGCGGGTACATCTTCGACATGGTGCCCGGGCAGAGCCTGGTCGAATATCTGCTCAAGGCGGGGTTCGACGTGTTCATGCTCGACTGGAGCCCCCCGCGCGCCGACGAGAAGGGCCTGACGCTCGACGATTATGTGCTCGATTTCATTCCCAGCGCGATCGCGCGAGTGCAGCAGGAGACCGGCGAGGACGAGTTCACCGTTGTCGGCTATTGTTTCGGCGGTGTGCTCTCCCTGCTCTGGGCGGCGCTGCACCCGGACGCGCCGATGAAGAACCTCGTCACCTTCACCACACCGGTGGATTTTTCCAAGATGGAGATGTTCCAGGCCTGGGCGGACAAGCGCTTCTTCGATGTCGACCGGCTGGTCGATACCTTCGGCAATTGCCCGGCCGACTATCTCTACACCGCGTTCGACATGTTGCGGCCGGGCGCGCGGATCGCGGGGAATATCCGGCTGCTCGACAATCTGTGGAACGACGAATACGTCAAATCCTTCCGCATGTTCGACCGCTGGGCGAGCGATACGCTGCCGCTCGCGGGCGAATATTTCCGCGAGACGACCAAGAAGCTGATGTGGGGCAATGCACTCAACCATGGCACGATGGAGGTCGGCGGGCGGCCGGTCGATCTGGGCAGGATCACAGCACCTTTCCTGCACGTCACCGCCGAGCACGACCATATCGTGCCGTCCGAAGCCTCGGCGCCGCTGATCGAGAAGATCGGATCGGCCGACAAGGAACAGGTGACAATGAAGGGCGGCCATGTCAGCCTCGTCGCCGGAGGCAACGCGATCAAGCGGCTATGGCCGAAACTGGTCGACTGGTTGGGGGAGCGGTCCGTTTGAGCCATCACATCAGGCGTTTCGCAGCCGCCGACCGCGACGCGATGCTCGCCTTCGCCAACAATTTGCCCGAGCACGACCTGCTGTTCCTGGGCCGCGACCTGAAGCATCCGCGCGTGGTCGATGCCTGGCAGTCGGCGATCGAGGAGGGCTGGATCGACAGCCTGATCGCCGAGGACGGCGGGCAGTTCGTCGGCACCGCCGCGCTGGTACGCGATCCGCTGGGCTGGAGCGCTCATGTCGGCGAGATCCGGCTGCTCGTCGCGCCGGGCAAGCGCGGATCGGGGATCGGGCGCGACCTGCTCGAGGCGATCTATGCCGTGGCGATGGAGCGCGGCCTGGAGAAGCTGATCGCTCAGATGACCCCCGACCAGATCGGATCGGTGATGCTGTTCGAGAGCCTGGGCTTCCGCGCCGAGGCCTTGCTGAAGGACCATGTCCGCGATCGCGACGGCAAGCCGCACGACCTTGCCATCCTGGCCCATGATGTCGCGCGGGTGACCGCGCAGCACCGGGCGTTCGGGTTGGACGAATGAACCATATCGAAATGCAGCGGGTTCAGACTGCACGCAGATGGAAGGATGACCGAATGACCGCACCCCAGGCCGACGAGATACGGCCGCCGTCAGCGCTTCTGGCCTTTACCGAGCTGCCCCGCGCACTCGCCGAGTTCAGTTCGTTGGGACTGGCCGCGCCGATCCTCGCCACCGCGCCGCGCGGCGACGGGCATCCGGTGATGGTGCTGCCCGGCTTCGTCACCAGCGACCGGTCGACCACGGTGCTGCGGCGCTTCCTCTCCGGGCTCGGCTATGACGCGCATGAATGGGGTCTCGGCCGCAATCTCGGGCCCAGGGCGATCGGCTATGAGGGCGAGAAGCTGGTCGAGCGGCTGCGCCAAATCCATGAGGCGACGGGGCAGAAGGTCAGCCTGGTCGGCTGGAGCCTGGGCGGCGTGATGGCGCGCCAGCTCTCGCGGCGTGCGCCTGAAGCGGTGCGGCAGGTGATCTCGCTTGGATCGCCCTTCACCGGCACGCCGCGCGCGACCAATGTGTGGCGCGCTTATGAGGTGCTGACGGGGCAGAAGATCGACGATCCTTCCGTGCGCAGCCAGATGCGCGAAAGCGCCGAGGTGCCGCCGGTGCCCTCGACCGCGATCTATTCGCGCGAGGACGGCGTGGTCGCCTGGCAGAACTGCATCGAGCCGCGCGGGCCGGAAACCGACAATATCGAAGTGCATGGCAGCCATTGCGGGCTCGGGGTGAACCCGGCGGTACTCTATGCGATCGCCGACCGGCTGGCACAGGCCGAGGGCGAATGGCGGCCGTTCGAGCGGTCCGGGCTGAAGGCGCTGGTCTACCCGTTCGCGGGGCATGCGTAGCCTCCAGTTCCTCCCCGGAACGGGGAAGGGGACCGCCCGCCTTCTTCAGGCGGGTGGTAGAGGGGTTTGGGAGTCGGAACACCTGTCCCGCGCTCCAAGCCCCTCCACCATTCGCTGAAGAAGCGAATGGTCCCCCTCCCCGAGCAAGCTCGGGGGAGGAATTAAGAATCCTTGCCCTTCAGCGGCTGCACCGCATCCCGGCCGATCTGCATGATCAGTTCGCCGATCTCGCGGGCCTGGCTCATGCTGCGGCTGCCCTGGTCGCGCAGATAGTCGCCCTGGACCTTCATCACTTCGGACAGGTCCTTGGCCGCCGCCGCGGCGCGCATGGCCGCGAAGGCCTGGCGTGCGTTGTTCTCGGCTTGGTCGATCAGCTTCATGCTGACGGTCGATCCGCCCTCCGCGACCTTGGCGCCCGAGGCGCGCATCGCCTCGCCGGCCTTTTTTGCCGGATCGACGATCTTCTCGTTGATCGTGTCCTTGACCTTGTCCGTCGTGCTCTTCTTGTCCGCCATCACTTCGCTCCTTTGCGGGGTGCCGGTTTGCGCCCGGCTGCGGCCGGCTTCGTCGCCGGTTTGGGTTTCGCCGCGGCCCTTGGCCTGGGCGGGGCTTTGGGTTTTGCCGGCGCCGTTCCGCCGAGCGTCGCTGCCTTCAACGCGTCAAAGGAGGATTTGAGCGCAGCCGCGTATTTTTCCGGGTCGGGCATCATGTCGCGGTCGGCGGTGAACGAGATCGCGATGGTCTCGCCATAGGAATAGACCGGGTTGATCAGCCCCATGGAATCGAACACGGGTGCCGTCCCATAGCTCGCCAACATCTTCGCGCCGCAGAAATAGAGCGGGACGCGCGGGCCGGGTACGTTGGTGACGACGGTGTTGAACACGGGTGCGTGGGTGTTGGCGGCCCCCACCCTCGTATAGAGCCGCGCCGCCAGGCCGGCGAGGCCCGAGGGGATGAGCTGGCTGTAATCGGCGAGGCTGCGCGCGCCGACCGCGTTGGTCATCGCCTTGGAATTGACCGCTTCGTCATGGACATATTTCAGCCGTTCGAGCGGATCGGCGATGTGCGTGCCGAGCGGGATGACCATCGCCGAGACGAGATTGCCGAGCGCCGCCTTCTCGCCCTCCCCGCGCACCGAGATCGGCGCCATCGCGGTGAGCGAGTCCTTCGGCAGCTCGTTCTTGTCCTCGAGATAGGTGCGCAGGCCGCCGCCGACGATGGCGAGGATCACGTCGTTGACCGTCGCATCGGGCACCGCGTTCTTCATCGCGCGGATATCGGCGAGCTTGAACGGTACCGCGTCGAACACCCGGTGCGGCGAGACCTTGCCGTTGAAGCGCGTCTTGGGCGCCATCTTCGTGTTCGACAGGCTGACCTCGCCCTTGCCGACGGTCGCCGCGAGCTTGGCCATGCCGGGCAGCGAGCGGCCGATTGTTTCGACCACGCGCATCGGCTGGCGCAGCGAGTTGAAATAGCTGCGGGTGAGCAGGTCCGCCACATTGGGCATATGCTCGGGTTTCCACTCGTCCTTTTCCTTGGGCGGCGCCATGCTCGCGTCGAGATCGTGAACGGCGGTCGACATCTCGACCCCCGACATGCCGTCGACCGCGGCGTGATGGACCTTCGACACAAGGGCGAAGCAGCCGGGGGGCAGGCCTTCGACATTGTCGAGCCCCTCGATCACGGTGAATTCCCAGAGTGGCTTGTTGAGGTCCATCGGGCGCGAATGGAGGCGCGCGACCTGGATGCAGAGCTGGCGCCAGTCGCCGGGCTTGGGCAGCGCGATGTGGCGGACATGGAATTCAAGGTCGAATTCCGGGTCCTCGATCCAATAGGGATGATCGAGATCGAACGGCACGCGCACGAGCCGCTGGCGGAAGCTGCGCGCGCCGGAGAGGCGCGAGCCGATGAAGTTCAGCACGTCCTTGAAGCGGACGAACCCGCCCGGCGCGGTGGAAGGATCGTAGATTGCGACCGAGCCGATATGCATCGGCGTGTGCGGCGTCTCCAGATAAACGAACGACGCATCCTGGCCTGACAGTTGAAGCATGCCCTACTCCCTATTCCCCTGCTCCTCCCCGGAACGGGGAGGGGGACCGCGCTTGCGCGATGGAGGGGCTGGCGCGCGGGGCAGACATTCCGCGCTCCAAGCCCCTCCACCATTCGCTGAAGAAGCGAATGGTCCCCCTCCCCGTGCCGGGGAGGAATTCTATTTGCCGAAGCCGAACACGTCCTGATGGAAGCGTCCGTCCTCGATCAGTTCCTCGAGCCATTCCGACCCCTGCGCATGCTCGTCGCCGGCCTGCTGCATCTGGATGCGGATCAGCGTGTCACGCACCGCCGGCGCCATGAAACGGCCGTCGCCGCACAGGAAGATCTGGGCGCCGGCGCTAAGCGCTGCCCAGACGCGGTCCTGCTCGGCCCAGAGCGCGTCCTGCACGAATTTCCATGGGTGGCTCTCGACGGCGGAGAAGGCGAGATACGGATCGATCACCCCATTCCTTGCCCAGCCCTCGATCTCGTCGCGGCAGAACCAGTCATGGTCGGGATGGCGGCAACCGAAGAAGAGCAGGCTGGTCGCGACATCCTCGCCCGCCGCCTTCTGCGCGGCGCGCTCCTGGATGAAACCGCGCAAGGGGGCGAAGCCAGTGCCGGGGCCGATCAGGATCATCGGCACGCTGGGATCGGCGGTCGGCGCAAAGGGTGGATTCGGGCGGCGGACATAGCCGAACACCTGATCGCCCGGCGCGACGCCCTGCATATAGCCCGAGGCGAAACCGCGATGCTCGCCAAGGCCCGACCAGGCGGGCGCCGCCATGGTGCCGACGATCAGCTCCGCGACATCGGGCGAGACCAATGGGCTCGACGCGATCGAATAGAAACGCGGGGAGATTGCCGCCGACAGCTCGACCATGGAATCGAGCGACAATTCGGCGGCGGGGTGCTGGTCGAGCAGGTCGAGCAAGCTGAGGCGTTTGCTGCCGACCTCGGCATCGAACACCTCTTCCAGCCGGGCCAGTTCGCGCTTCGTGTTCGGACAACGGGTCTGGGCGGCGATCACCGCCAACGCGCGCTTCGGCAGCGGGTCGGACAGCTCGACGAAATCGGTCAGAAGCTGCCGCACCGTCACCGTCTGGCCGAGCGGCAAGTGGCGAAAACGGCCGCCCTGCCCATCCACGCGCAGTTGGGTCGAACCCTTCAGGCCGAGCCGGTCGATGGCACGCGCGACCAGATCGGGGCGGTTGTGGGCATAGACCGCGATGTGATCGCCGGTGTGATAGTGCTGGCCTTGCGGCAGGCGGATACGGATGAAGCGGGTCGAGGGGCGCGGCGGCTCCTTCGCAAAATCCCATAGCCCGTCGGCCGGCCGGATCATCTCGTCATTGCCGAAGATCTCGAGTTGCTGGGCATGCTCGGGCAGCGCGGCGGCGCGGGCGGCCGACGTGTCGATCGGCTGGAGCGACAGAGTCGAGACGGATTCGCTGGGCGCCGCGTCGCTGCCCAGCGCCTTCCACAGATCGCGCACGAAACCGGCAACGGCGCCGTCGAAATCACCCTGCCCGTCCGCCTCGGCGCGGGGCAGCAAGCGGGTCGCGCCGGTCGCCTCGATCGCGGCGTCGATGCGCTTGGGGAAGATCTGGTAATTGGGCCATTGGCTGTTGCCGATGCCGAGCACCGCGAAGCGCGCGCCCGTCCAGTCGGCGCCTTCGAACGCGCCGGTATCGAGCGCCTTCTCCACCGCCAGCGCGGTATCGGGCGCGCGGCCGTTATAGGTCGCGGTGACGATGACGATCACCTTGTCCTCGGGCGCCGCGCCGCCCTTGAAGCTCTCGTCCATCGAGCGAACGATCGTCTCGAACCCATCGAGATTGGCGCGTTCGGCGATCTCCTCGGCGATGTCGCGCGCGGTGCCGAGGCTTGAGCCGTAGAGCACGGCGAAGCGCTGGCCGGTACCCGACACCGACGCCACGGGCGTCTCCTCCACCCGCTCCTCGACGGGCGCGACGCTCAGCCGTTCGTGCGGTGCGCGGAGCCGGACGCGCATGTAGAATTCGTCCGGCTTGATCGAGAGCGTCTCCTTGATCCGCAGCTTGTAGGAATGCGGATCGCTGATCGCGAACTTCTGGAGCAGCATCGCCAGCGCCAGCTTCGCCTCGACCATGGCGAACTGACGGCCGATACAGGCCCGCTCGCCATTGCCGAAGGGCTTATAGGCATGCGGATGCCGCGCGGCTTCGGCCTCGGGCAGCCAGCGGTCGATGTCGAACTCTTCCGGATCGGCCCACACGCCGGGATCACGGTGCAGGCCGGGCGAGAAGACGTTGATCGGCCGGTCCTTCCGCATCGACCATTTGCCGCCGATCACCGTGTCCTCGAACGGTGCGACACTGAAGGCAGGCGCTGTCGGCCAGAGACGCATCGCTTCCTTCAGGATGCGCTCGACCACCTCCAGCTTCACCACATCGGTGTAATCGGGGCGCTTATCGCCGGGCAGGACGCGGTCGACCTCGGCATAAGCCTGGGCCAGCACATGCGGGTGACGGAGCAGCAGATGCTGCGAGAAGGTGAGCAGGCCCGAAGTCGTCTCGTGCCCGGCGATCAGGAAGGTCAGCACCTGATAGCGGATATTGATGTCGTCCAGGCCCTCCCCCGTCTCCGGGTCGACCGCGCTCAGCATCAGGTTGAGCAGATCCTTCCCGTCGTTCGGATGGAGGCGCCGTTCGGCGATAATGCCGTCGACCAGGGCGTTCATCTCGGCGATGTCGGCCTCATATTGGCGCATCGCCTTCTTCGCGAAGCGCTGCTGGATCGGCAGCCGGGTGATCATGTTGAGCGATTCGCCCAGCGCGCGGCCGAGCGCTTCGAGAAAACTGTCCAGCTCCTCCTTCTCGAAGCTGTTGAACCGGTGGCCGAAGCCCGCGACCGCGATCGAATCGAGCGTGAAGCGCGTCATGTCGTCGGCGACGAGCACGTCGGTACCCGAGAGCCGCGACCATTTGCCGACGAGCTGGTCCGCCACCTCGAGCATCATGTCGAAATAGCCGCGCATGGCGCGCTGGCTGAAGGCGGGGAGCAGGATGCGGTGCGCCTTGCCCCAGTTCGGCTCCTCGCTGAACGCGGTGAACAGGCCGTCGCCGGCGAATTTGCGCACCACGCGCAGGCCCGGCCCGGGCATCTTGCGGAACCGGGTCTCGTCGCACAGCTCGGCGACGAGATCGGGCGCGGTGACGAACAACCCGATCCGGCTGCCGAATTTCAGCTTGAAGATGCCCTCGGGGAAATCGCGGCTGACGGCGAGGAGATGGCCGATCAGCCCGGCGCGCGCAATCTGGTGGAGGTGCCCGACGACGGGCAAGCCCGGTGGCGACGGAATCACCGGCCGCTCGACCGCAGCTGTCGCCATCCTCCCACCTTTCCCCCATGTGCCGGGGCTTGTCGTTGATCGCAGTGGAACACAGGCGGCGCCCGGGCGCAACCGGGGAAGCAGCCGATCCAGTCGTCCTTAACGCGGTCTCAACACCCGCTGGGGCAAGGCGGCGGCATGATGATGGTTCGCAAGCCTGTCTCGCCCCTGCCGTCGATCCCCGTGACGCTCGGCGTCGCGCTGGTGATGGCGTGGGTGACGATGCCGCTCGTCACCACTGACATGCCGGCCTATCTGCTTCCGTGGTTCGACCATATCGTCGCCACCGGTCCGGTCGCGTCGTTCGAGCAGCCTTTTTCCAATTATGCCCCCGCCTATCTCTATCTGCTGGCGACGCTCAGCCTGTTTTCGGGCGTGTTGCCGGCGATCACGCTGATCAAATTGCTCTCGGTCGCGGGAACCCTGGTTCTTGCTTTTGCCGTCCGCCATCTGCTGACCCGGTTCGACGCGCCGCAGCCAATCCACGCCACCGCGCTGGTCTTCGTGATGCCCAGCCTCCTGCTCAACGCGACCCTGCTCGGCCAGTGCGACGCGATGTGGGCGGCGCCGTGCGTCATGGGCGTCGCCGCCGCGCTCGATCGACGGCACGCACCGATGCTCGCCTGGTTCGGTCTGGCGGTGGCGTTCAAGGCACAGGCCGTGCTGATCGCTCCCTTCTTCCTCGCGCTGCTCATCAAGCGCCGGGTGCCGTTGTGGCTCTGGCCGATCGCGCCCGCGGTCACCGTCGCGACAATGGTGCCGGCCTGGGCGGCGGGCTGGCCGGCCGCCGATCTCGCCACCATCTATCTCCGCCAGGCGGACACGTTCCAGCTGCTGTCATTCAACGCGCCGAACATCTGGGCGATCCTGCAGGCACTGCCGCTGGGATTGCCGCTGATCGGCCTCGCCACCGCCGCCGCGATCGGCGGCACCGCCGCCTATATCGCGCGCTTCTCGGCCCAGACGCTCGACAACCGGGCGCTGCTGTCGGCCGCGCTGCTGGCAACGCTCGTCACCGCCGGGTTGCTGCCGCGGATGCACGAACGCTATTTCTTCCTGGCCGATGTGCTGGCGCTGTGCCTGGCGCTGGTGTGCCGCGACAGGCCGAGCCAGACCATCGCGATCCTGGTGCAGGCTGGGTCGACCCTGGCATTGCTCGGTTATCTCACCGGCCTCACCGGCTTCGTCACTTTGGGTGCGGTCGCGATGATCGTCGCGACCGTCAAGCTGGCCATTCCACTGCTCAAACCGGCCGTTAACGACAATCCCCTTATGGCACGGGCGATTTAACGATCGAAGCTGCGGCGAAACCGTAACTTATGGTAGTTATCTAACCGATTCGCAGACCGTAACCGGGGATTCAATGTCGATGTTCAACAACAGCAACAAGGGTAGCCGCGATCTGGGTATCTCGCTGCCGCCGGCACCCGCACCCCAGCCTACCGCCGCGGGGAAGCGTGGCATGTTCTCGGTGCTCGGCCCCGACGTGACCATCACCGGCAACGTCACCGCGACGGCCGACCTGCATATCGACGGCCGTGTCGATGGCGACGTGAATTGCGGCAGCATCGTGCAGGGTACGGAAAGCCGCATCAACGGGTCGGTCAAGGCCGATGTCGCCCGCCTCGCCGGATCGATCGAAGGATCGGTCTCGGTGCGTCAGCTCACCATCGAGCGCGCAGCGCGGATCACCGGCGACGTCGAATATGAGACGATCGCGATCGAGAATGGCGCGTCGATCGACGGCCGCCTGAAGCATATCGCCGCCGACGCCGGCGCCCGCAATTTCGAACGCAGCGCACCGGCCTCGGCACCGGACATCAGCCTGGTCAGCTCGAACGGCGAAGCCGCCTGATTCTTTCGGGGGCGGCTCACGGGCCGCCCTCGCTCACATGCCGATATTGCCCATCGCGTCCTGGTAACGGACCGACGCGCCCGCGATGTCGACCGCGAAGCCGATCCACATCGCCATCAGTGCCGCACTGCCCAGCCAATAGACCGGCGCGCGTAGCTGAACCTTGCGCACCACGATGTGGATAAAGCTGTGGAGAACCCGCAGCAGCACGAACGCCCAGGCCAGCGCCACCTGCACCTGATTCGCCTGGTGCGTGATCAGCAGCAGCGGCACGATGGCGAAATAGAGCACCGGCATCTCGAACAGGTTACGGAAATTGTTCGCGGGCATCTCGACCGGCTGAAAATAGCGGAGCGCCGCTTCGCCGCTGGCGAAGTCCTCCGCGGTCGGCGGCTTGCTCCTGATATGGCGCATCCGCTCCAGGAACAGCCAGAACCACACGATGACGATCAGCGCGACCAGCGCGAAGGTCGGCCAGAGAATTGCAAACGGCATCACTTTCTCCCCCTGTTTTAGCGATTGTGCTCGTGGCAGGACGGCGGAGTCGAGCATGAACGGGAGAGCGATGATGGCCGAGATGACCCTGCCGATGGAAGGCGGATGCCGCTGCGGGAAGCTGCGCTTCCGCATCAACGCGCCGCCGATGCTGACCATGGCGTGCCACTGCACCGGCTGCCAGAAGATGAGCGCCAGCGCCTATTCGCTGAGCGTCGCGGTGCCGGGCGACGGGTTCGAGGTGATCCAGGGCGAACCGGTGATCGGCGGGCTGCACGGCGACCAGGCCCGCCACCACCATTGCGACTGGTGCAAGAGCTGGGTGTTCACCCGCCTTCCCGAACTGGGTTTGGTCAATGTGCGGGCCACGATGCTCGACGATGCAAGCTGGTTCGCGCCGTTCGTCGAGACCTATCGCAGCGAGGCCTTCCCCTGGGCGGCCACGTCGGCAAAGCACAGCTATGAGGCGTTCCCGGAAATGGCGGACTATCCGACTCTGCTCGCCGAATTCGCGCGCGCCGGATAGCCGGTCAGGGCCCGATCAGGCGGGCTTCCCCGGAATCCTGCACAGTGACATCTTCTCCCGGGGCGAAACGGGTGGTCCATTTCGGATAGCCTTCCGGCGTCATCTCGATATCGGGAAGGGCGACTGGGTCCTCCCCCGTCTCCACCCAGCCGGCGCCATGGCAATGATCGCAGATCGCGCGCTTGCAGCGGAAGCTCACAAGATCGATCTCGACGTTCCATTGTCCATGGCCCTTGCAGACCGGACACAACGCATCGAGCGTGCCGTTGCGGGGCTGAAGCGGGACGATGTCGAACGCGTGGGGGCTGTCCGGCCCCGCGCAGGTAACGATCGAGCTGGGATGGGGCATCGCGTCCCTTCTTTTCGGAAACATCGTCAACGTGCGGAGATCGCATCGGCTCCGCCTTTGCCTGATATCGTAACGCCTTGGCGGCCTCTAGGCCCGAACGGCGTTGCGCGGTCGGCTTCGACGCGCCCAGGCAAGAATGCGGAGCAGCGCGGCAAGGCCGAGCAGCGACAGCGGCGGCACGCCCAGCACCGGATTGGTCGGAACGCGACCGAGATAGGAAAAGGCGAAGATCCCGGCAATGACATAGCCGCCGGTCGCGTGGAGCAGGTACCAGCGGCGCGGGCCGAGCCGGCGGACCGAGGCGTCGTTCGAGGTGATCGCCATGGCGAAGACGAACAGATAGCCGATCCCGCCGCCGATGACGGTCACCATCTTCGTACCATGGCCGAAGACGAAGATCGCGGTGAGCAGGGCGGCGAGATGCACCGTGTGAGTCGCCGCGAAGCCAAGCCCCACCGAGCGCCGGCGCCGAAGCAGCGCCGTCCGCCAGCCGCCCGGCCATAGCCGCGCCAGCGCCGAGGCCGACCAGGCGGCGACGAACCACAGGAAGGACGCGCGCGCCGTCAGCCGGGCCGCGGCGGCCGCACCCTCGTAGGTCCACCCGCCATGCGCCAGAAAGGCGCCCGCCACGATGGCGAGCGCCAGCAACGCGGCGAAGCCGATGGCGATCGGCGGAGAGAATGCGGGTCTTGTCATACCGACAGTATGACAACATACCGGGAGTATGGAGTCAACGGCCAATCGTGAGAAACTGGTGGGCGCGGCGCGCGCCTTGTTTGCCGAGCGCGGCTATGCGGCAGTGTCGGTGGACGAAATCGCCGCGCGCGCCGGGCTGACCAAGGGCGCGGTCTATTATCAGTTCAAGGACAAACGCGACCTGTTCCGCGCCGCCTGCCAGGCGGTGATCGACGAGATCGTCGGCCATGTGACCAGGGGCACGATGGACCATGTCGACCACAGCGTCGACGAGATCGTGACGGGCAGCGGCATCCTGTTCGACGCCTATGAAGGTCGCGAGGCGCGGCAATTGCTGCTGATCGACGGGCCGGCGGTACTTGGGATGAGCGCCTGGATCGCAATGCAGAGCCGGCTGCGGATCGAACTCGGCGAGCATGCGCTGCATCATGTAGCCGATGCCGGGCTGATCGAACGCGAGATGGTGCCGGCGCTCGCGCACCTTTTGTCGGGTGCGTTCCGGCAGGGCGTGCTGCAGATCGCGGCGTCCGACGATCCCGCGGTGACGAGTGCCGCGGTCAGGGCCGCGTATCGAAGGCTGGCGCTGGGGTTGTTGGCGCGGACACCAGGCTGACTGTCATCGGCCCGGCCGCTTTTCCCACCGACTGGACCCGGCCTTCGCCGGGGAAGCGGCTTTTATTGGAGTCGCGCTTTCAGCCCAGCATGCCCTGATAGGTGCCAGGGCTGCGCGGGAGCGACAGCCTTGCGGCGGTGCCCGCACCGACGACCGCGACCATGATCGCCCCACTCAGGATCATCGCCCGGCGCGGTAGGGGCCGTTCTCCGACCAGCAGCACCGTCATCAAGGCCGTCGCCATCATCGGCCACAGATGATAGCGCAGATCGGAAGCGATGCTGACCGCCGCGAAGCTCGCCTCGAGCGTCAGCGCCGAGACGGCGAGCGCCAGCGCGAGATCGCGGGGCGGACTCTTCGGCCGGCCGAGCGCGACCAGCAGGCCGGTCGCGGCGACGACGATCCAGGCGATCGGCCAGCCGAGCGGCGTCTCGACCAGCCAGCCCCCTGCCCGCGCGACGGCCGAGGCGGCGAGGCCCGGAGACACGAGGCCGAGATCGTTCGGTTCGGATCTTCGGGGTGGCTCGGCATCCGGCCTGCCAAGGGGCACGAGCAGGCGAACGGTCGAGTTCAAATGCACAAGGCGGTGTTCGAGATAGGCGATGGGGTGGTGGATGGCCGCCCCAAGCCATAGGGTGACGAGAGTCCGGGCGGGGATCAGATCGAGCCGCTCGGCGATGCTGCCGCAGCGACTGTCGTCACCGAGCGGGTCCCAGAAATAGGGCTGGTAGCAATGGCGGCGTGCTATCAAGGCGCGTTCCGGGGGCGAAAGGCCATTGGCGGTCCCGGAGAAATGCGCGATGCCGGCCAGATCGAAGATCGGGAGGGTGCGGGTGACCTTGGTCTCGCCAGCGCCCAACAGGCCATGGTTGATCGGCGGCATCACCACCAGCACCGTGAGGATGCCGGCGATGACAGCGAGGCCGCGTTGCCACGGGCGCACCGGCCAGGGCGCGAGCATCACCGCCAGTGGCACGACCGCGAAGACGGCGTTGGCGCGGACCAGCGCGGCATAAACCAACAACAGGACGGCCGCTGCGATGGCCGGAATCGGCATGCGCTTCTCCGCCAGGCGCCACCACCCGACCAGCCCCATAGCGGCAAGGATAGCGCCGAGCATCTGGGTGTCCTTCAGCACCGCCGCCTGCCACCCGGCGAACAGCGGCAGCGCGCCAATGGCAAGCACCACCACACCCGCCCGCGTCCTGCCCGACCGCGCGAGTGCCGTCGCGAGCAGGCCGAGACCGAGCCAGTAGAGCGCGAACTGGACCACGAACATCGGCGCGGCGCCCGGCCCGAGCAAATGCAGCAACGCCCAGAGTCGGGCCATCACCGGCGGATGCCAGTCGAGATAGGTCCCGCTCAGGACCTGCTTGTATTGCTCGACCGAATCATATTCGACCACGCCCGGCCACCACAGGACAAGCGCTGCGAGGCAGAGAAGGGCCGCCCCCGCCCCAACGATCGTCGCGGCGCGGGCGGGCCTGGTCTTCACTAGATGTGGATCGCCTTCCCATAAGCGCCGAGCACGCTCTCGTGCATCATCTCGCTGAGCGTCGGGTGGGCGAACACCGTCTCCATCAACTCGGCCTCGGTCGTCTCGAGCTGGCGGGCGACGACATAGCCCTGGATCAGCTCGGTCACTTCCGCGCCGACCATGTGTGCGCCGAGCAGCTCCCCGGTCTTCGCGTCGAACACCGTCTTCACGAAGCCCTCGGCCTCGCCCAGCGCGATCGCCTTGCCGTTGCCGATGAAGGGGAATTTGCCGACCTTCACCTCATGCCCGGCTTCCTTCGCCTTGGCCTCGGTGAAGCCGACCGAGGCGACCTGGGGCCGCGAATAGGTGCAGCCCGGGATGTTCCAGGTCTCGAACGGATGCGGCTTCTCGCCGGCGATCGCCTCGACGCAGACCACGCCTTCATGGCTCGCCTTGTGCGCCAGCCAGGGCGGACCGGTGACGTCGCCGATCGCGTAGATGCCCTCGACATTGGTGCGGGCATAGCCGTCCGTGACGATATGCCCGCGATCGGTCTTCACGCCGAGCTTCTCGAGCCCGATATCCTCGGTGTTAGGCACGATGCCGATCGCGACGATGGCGTGGCTGAATTCCTCGGTGGTGACGGTGCCGTCCTTGCCCTTGATCTTCGCGGTCACCCCGTTCGCGCCCGCGGTCAGGCCCTCGATGCCGGCGCCGGTGACGATCTTGATCTTCTGCTTGGTCAGCGCCTTTTCCATGAAGGCGGAGACTTCCTCGTCCTCGACCGGGAGGATGCGCGGGAGCATTTCGACGATGGTCACCTCGGCGCCCATGTCGTTGTAGAAGCTAGCGAACTCGACGCCGATCGCGCCCGAGCCGATGACCAGCAGCTTGGTCGGCATCTCTTCCGGCACCATGGCGTGGCGATAGGTCCAGACGCGCTTGCCGTCGGCCTTGGCGAAGGGCAGGTCGCGGGCGCGGGCGCCGGTTGCGATGATGATGTGCTTGGCTTCGAGCTCGCTCGTCTTGTCGCCCTGCTTGACGCTGAGCTTGCCCTTCGCGGTGATGGCGCCGGTGCCCTCATAGACGGTCACCTTGTTCTTCTTCATCAGGCCCTTCACGCCGGCATTGAGCTGGCCCGCGACCTTGCGCGAGCGCTCGACGATCTTCGTGAGATCGTAGCCGGGGTTCTCGACCTTGAGGCCGTAATCGGCCGCGTGGCTGATATAATGATAGATTTCCGACGTGCGCAGCAGTGCTTTGGTCGGAATGCAGCCCCAGTTGAGGCAGATGCCGCCAAGTCGTTCGCGCTCGACGATCGCGGTCTTGAGGCCGAGCTGCGCCGCACGGATCGCGGCGACATAGCCGCCGGGGCCCGAACCGAGGATGATGAGGTCGAAACTGTCAGCCACGTGTAATTTCCCCTGCGAGAAGCGGGCTCGGTCTGCCGTCCTTGCCCATCGATACCAGAATATAGGTGCCCCGTGCCGCGCGCGCAGTGCCCTCACCGTGGCGGTCGCGCCGCCAGACATCGACCGCGACCGTCATCGACGTGGTGCCGGTCGACACGATCTCGGCATGGAAGGACACTTCGTCGCCGATCATGACCGGTGCGGTGAAGCTGAAATCGTTCGCCGCGACGACCGGCGCGTGCCCGCCGCAACGGCGCGAGGCGACCGAGCCGGCGGCGAGCGCCATCTGGCCCATCAGCCAGCCGACGAAGATGAAACCATAGGGATTCGCATCGGCCGCCATCGCGGTCGCGCGGATGACCGGCTCGGTCGCGGGGCGGCCGTCAGCCATTGGCGCGGGGCTGGCCGTGTTTCGCCTCCTGATCGGCGCGCCAGGCGAGCCTGAGCGGCCGGATGCCCATGAACGCCACCACCGCCATCGCGACATAGGCGACATCCCAGATCGCGCCCGCCGAGCGGGGCACACCCCAGGCCGCGAGCGAGGCAAGCAATGCCGTGCCGACCACGCCGGCGGCGATGTGCAGCAGTTCGTAGAGAGTCCGCTTCACGCCGCCCTCACGCCACCATGCCCAGCGGGTTCTCCACGAGCGCCTTGAAGGCCTGCATCAGCTGCGCGCCGTCGGCGCCATCGATCGCGCGGTGATCGAAGCTGCCGGTCGCCGACATGATCGTCGCGACGCCAAGCGCGTCGTCGATGACCCAGGGGCGCTTCTCACCCGCGCCGATCGCCATGATCATGCCCTGGGGCGGATTGATCACCGCCTCGAACTGCTTGATGCCGAACATGCCCATGTTGGAGAGGCTGGCCGTGCCGCCCTGATATTCCTCGGGCTTCAGCTTGTTGTCGCGGGCGCGGGTGGCGAGGTCCTTCATCTGCTCGGAGATCGCGGCGAGGCCCTTGGTGTCGGCCTCGACGATGATCGGAGTGATCAGGCCCGACGGCGTCGAGACCGCGACCGAGATGTCGGCGCGCTGGAAGGTGATGAGCTGATCCGGCGTGAACATGACGTTGCACTTGGGCACCTGCATCAGGCTGACGCCCAGGGCCTTGATCAGCAGGTCGTTGACCGAGAGCTTCACGCCGCGCGCTTCGAGTGCCGCGTTGAACTCGCTGCGCAGCTTCAGCAGCTTGTCGAGGCGGATATCGACGGTGAGGTAGATGTGCGGCACCGTCTGCTTGGATTCGGTGAGGCGGCGCGCGATCGTCTTGCGGATGTTCGACAGCTTTTCCGCGGTGTGCGGAATGTCGGGCACGGCGGCGGGTTTGGCAGGTGCAGCAGCGGCGGCCGGAGCGGAGGCTTCAGCCGCGGGCGCGGCAGCGGCGGGCGCGGCGCCGGGCTTGGCGCCCTCGACATCCGCTTTGACGATGCGGCCGTTCGGGCCGGAGCCGGCGAGCGCCGATAGCTCGAGGCCCTTCTCGGCGGCGATGCGGCGCGCGAGCGGGCTTGCCTTGACGCGGTCGTCCGATGCGGGCGCGGGAGTCGCGGCGGGCTTGGGCGCCTCCGCGGCTGGAGCGGGCGCAGCTTCCTGCTTCGGGGCTTCCGCCTTGGGCTCTTCCTTCAGCGCGGCTGCCTTGGGGGCGGGCGCCGAGTCGGCGCTCTCGCCCTCCGCGAGCAGGGTCGCGATCACGGTGCCGACCTTCACGTTATCGGTGCCCTCGGCGACCAGGATCTTCCCGATCGTGCCTTCGTCGACGGCTTCGAATTCCATCGTCGCCTTGTCGGTCTCGATCTCGGCCATCAGGTCGCCGGACTTGACGATATCGCCTTCCTTCACGAGCCACTTCGCCAGCGTGCCCTCTTCCATGGTGGGCGACAATGCAGGCATTTTGATCTCGATCGACATGGGGAGGCTTTCCTCTAACCGAATCCGTAGCGGCCCGTTCCCTTCGCGCCCGATGCGGGCGGGGTCAAGACCGGCCGCGCCGAACCAGGCCGCTCTTGCGCAAAACCAGGGTCCGGGCCAACTAGCGGCAGAGGGGAAGCCATGCGCATCTATCTGGTCGTGATCGACGAGAATCCGGAAAGCGAGATCGCGCTGCGCTTCGCGGCCCGGCGCGCGGTGA
This sequence comes from Sphingomonas sp. GW821-FHT10F11, assembly GCF_058809095.1. Classification (NCBI taxonomy): domain Bacteria; kingdom Pseudomonadati; phylum Pseudomonadota; class Alphaproteobacteria; order Sphingomonadales; family Sphingomonadaceae; genus Sphingomonas; species Sphingomonas sp. GW821-FHT10F11. The sequence goes on along the minus strand of NZ_JBXASH010000002.1, from coordinate 743,742 downwards.
AGACCGGCGGCGGTGTCGAGATCCTCACCTTGATCGCGCCGGCGGAGTTCGTCGCGTTCGGCGGCGTGCAGGCGACGATCGAGGACGAGGCGCGAATCCATGCCGAGGCGTTGGTCGCCGGCGCGGCGGGGACTCTGCTGGAGGAATCGGGGCTGCGGCCATCGATCACCGTGCGGCAGGGCGACGGGCCGAAGATCATCCGCGAGATGATCGCCGAGAATGCCGACATCGCGGCCCTGGTGCTTGGCGCTGCCGCGAGCGGTCCGCCGGGGCCGATGGTGGCGCATTTCGCTGGCGCCGATGCGGGGGCATTGCCGATTCCGTTGATGATCATTCCGGGGTCGCTGAGTCGCGAGGCGATCGATCGGTTGAGTTAACCCCCATTCGTCACCCCGGACTTGTTCCGGGGTCCATCGTTCCGCATTCGCAGCGACGGTGGCGCTCGCGGAACCATGGATGCCGGAACAAGTCCGGCATGACGAATGAGGTTGAAGCGAAGCGCCCTCCCCGCCACCATCGCGTTATGCACTGCCTCATCCCCCTCGCCACCCTGGTCCTCGCTACCCCCGCCGCCGCGCAGGACGTGCCCGACCCCGCCCGCCTCAAGGCAACGGTCGAGAAGCTCGTCAGCTTCGGCACCCGCCACAGCCTCTCCTCCACCGACGATCCTGCCCGCGGCATCGGTGCGGCGCGGCGCTGGGCGGCGGGTGAACTGACACGAATCTCGGATGCGTGCGGCGGATGCATCACCAGCGCCAACATCGCGCGGACCTTTACCGGCCCCCGCGCGCCGAACGGGGTGGAGATCGTCGATGTGCTCGGCTTCCAGGAGGGGACCGAGCCGCGCCGGGTGATCATCATCGGCGCGCATATCGACAGCCGCGTGACCGACCCGATGAACGCGACCGCCGATGCGCCGGGCGCGAACGACAATGGCTCCGGCGTCGCGCTGGTACTTGAGGCCGCGCGCATCCTGTCGAAGCAGAAATTCCGTGCCACGATCGTCTATGTGCTCTTCTCGGGCGAGGAGCAGGGGCTGTGGGGCGGCACCCTGCTGGCCGAGACGGCCAAGCAGAAGAACTGGGTCGTCTCCGCGATGCTCAACAACGACATCGTCGGCAATACGATTGGCGAAGGCGGCGTGCGGGTGGCCGACCGGGTCCGCGTGTTTTCCGAAGGGATCGGCGCGGCGGAGGACCTGCCGACCTTGCAGAAGCGCCGGCAGAATGGCGGCGAGGATGACGGCCCCTCGCGCGCGCTGGCCAAGGCAGTCGATGGGATTGCCGGCAGGATCAAGGGTGGAATCGACGTGTTCGTCGACCGGCGGCCCGATCGCTTCGGGCGCGGCGGCGACCATAGCCCGTTCCTGGCGCTAGGCTATCCGGCGATCCGCTTCACCGTTGCGGCGGAGAACTGGAAGGGGCAGCATCAGGACGTCCGGGTGGAGAATGGAATCGCCTATGGCGATACGGCCGACAAGATGGACTTCGCCTATCTGGCCAAGGTGACGGCGATCAACGTGGCGACGATCCGCCGGCTTGCCGCGGCGCCGGCCGCGCCGACGGATGTGACGATATCGGGTGCGCTGGGCTATGACACGACGGTCAAATGGCAGCCGGTCGAGGGCGCAGCGGGCTATCGCATTCACTGGCGCCGCAGCGACGCGCAGGACTGGCAAAAGGCGGTCGATCTTCCGGCGACGGCGGTGACGGACGTGCTGAAGGGCGTGCCGGTCGATGACAATTTCGTTGGTGTCTCAGCTCTGGCGCCGGATGGCGCGGAGAGTCTGGTCACCTTCGCTGGGCCCTAAACCCCGCGTGTCCCGCCCATCCTTACTCGGTATCGTCTGTTTCAAATTAAGTATCTGATATATAATAATATTAAATGAATCCTTCGCCGAGGCTGCGGCGGAAGATATGGGACAAGGTGGTGTCCCATATCTCCCGCCGCTCGTCCCCACACTGCAACCGCTCGTCCCCACAGCGCTGTCGCTGGCGGCGATTCAACCATGTCACAGGATCTGGCATGTCATCCATCGCCGGAGGTTACCGGCTCGCTCTTTCTTGTTGTCGGAACAGAATTGCGAAGGGCTACGCAAAGGCCTCGCGCATGAACTCGATGCTCCGGAATCAGAGGAGGGCGAGTCCCCCCGGCTCGCCCTCACTCCCCGCGCGCGGCGCGGGCCCCATCCTCCCGTTTCGGGGAGGGGTGATCGGATCGGCCTCAATTGCAGAGGCAGCGCACCTTCGACTTGGGCCGCCAGGTCCGCTTCGGCGCCTTGTAGGCGCGCCGGGCCGACTGGTAGCTGGTTTCGACATATTCGGTGGTCGTGGTGGTGACGACCGGGGCCGACTGAACGGTGACGGTCGTGGTGGTCACCGGCGGATACCAATAGCCGCCGCTCACATAGCCGCCCGCGCCGCCGCTCGAATAGGTCTGGGTATAGCCGTTCTGCACCATCTGGGGCGACGGGCCCTGGGTGTACTGGACCGGCGGCGGTGCGTAGCCGGCACCGTAACCGCCACCACCGCCACCTGCTGCCGCGGCATAGCCATAGCCGGCTTCGGCCTCACCGCCACCGCCGCCATAGGCATAGTCTTCGCCATAGCCGTAGTCGTCGTCATAGGAATCCCAGTCGATCCCGTTGACTGAATCATACACGCGGCCGCGCGAGTCCGTCAGCACGGCGTCGTCGTAATAGCGCGTCCAGTTATAGCCATAGGGCGGGGTCGACAGGCCATACATCCCATAGTTGCCGATGAAGAAGCTTGGCGCGATCCAGTAGCGCGGGAGGGTCCAGCCGCGATTCGGGCGACGATAGGCCTTCCAGCCGCCGGGCGCGTTGCTGCCGCCATACCAGCGGCCGCCGACCGAATTGCCCCAACGATGCTGGCGCTGGCCGGATTGAACCTGGTCGTGACCAGGCATCAGCCCTGAATTATAGCCGCCGCCCGTGCGCTGTTGCCGGGTTTCGACACCGCGAGGATAGGAGCCGGGCCGTACGGCATTGCCGCCGCGCCATTGACCATTGCCAGACCACTGGCCGTTCCCGGACCATTGCCCGTTGCGAGGCGGGTTGGGCATCTGTGGCGGGTTGGGCGAGACCCTCGGCGGCTGGTTATTCGACACCGGGCCCGGGCCCCAGGTGACGCCGGGGCCGCGATTGATGCTCGGCGGATTGGGTGAAACCGTCGCGGGCGGCACGATGCGGCCGTTCTGCCAGACCTGACCGTTGGACAGGGTGCGCTGCGCTGCGGCCGGAGTCGCGGAGATCGCGGTAACCATTGCAAGGCCGGCGATCACTAGGGTCCGCATGGTAAACACCTCTTTTTTGGGCAGGACATCGCCCGATGATTAAGAGATTGCTTACCAAATTGCGGCGTTTTCGACGAGTCAGACTCCTGTCCCGAAACGGATCATTGCGCGATGCGGGGCGCCAGCAGCCGTACCAGCGCCTCGCAACCGGCCGCGTCCTCGGCATCGAACCGCGCTGCTTCCGGGCTGTCGAGATCGAGCACGCCGATCAGTTTCCCGTCATTGACGATCGGCACGACCAGCTCGGACCGGCTCGCCGCGTCGCAGGCGATATGGCCGGGAAAGGCGTGGACGTCCTCGACCAGCTGGGTTTCGAGGCTGGCGGCGGCGGCACCGCACACGCCCGCGCCGATCGCGATGCGGATGCAAGCGGCCTTGCCCTGAAACGGCCCGAGCACCAGCTCACCCCCGACCAGCCGGTAGAAGCCGGCCCAGTTGAGGCCAGGCAGATATTGCCAGATCAGCGCCGCGGCGTTTGCCATATTGGCGATCGCATCCGGCTCGTCGGCGGTGAGCGCGCCGAGGGCCGCTTCGAGATCATGATAGAGATCGGCCTTGGAGCCGGCGGAGATGTCGAACTGGTACACGCGTCTTCCTTCGTCTGTGCGCGCGAGATGAGGCCGGTTGATGCCGCATGCAAGCATCGGATTGGCCCGAACCGTCGAATCGCTTAACCGGGAGCTATGGTTGCCATTCCCGTCACCCGATCGATCTCGATCGACAGCGATGAGCTGGAAGAATCCTTCACGCGTGCGGGCGGACCGGGCGGGCAGCATGTCAACACGACGGACTCGGCCGTGCTGCTGCGCTTCGATGTCGGCGCCTCGCTCAATCTGCCCGAGGCGGTGAAGAACCGGCTGGCGATGCTGGCCGGGTCGCGGATGACGCGCGAGGGCGTGCTTGTGCTGCGGAGTGAGGGCGCGCGGTCCCAGCTCCTCAACCGGCAGGAAGTGCGCGAGCGGCTGATCGAGATGATCCGCGAGGCGACGATCGTCCCGAAGAAGCGGCGCCCGACCAAGCCGTCCAAGGCAGCAAAGGCCCGCCGCATGGAGGGCAAGGCCAAGAGGTCGACGGTCAAATCGTTGCGGGGCAAACCGATCGATTAGGACCGAATACCCACTCCCGTTCGTGCTGAGCTTGTCGAAGCACTGTTCTTCCTTCTTCCTGTCGAAAAGAAGAACAGCCCTTCGACAAGCTCAGGGCGAACGGGGTTATGTGGAACTCAGACGCTGAAGCCGGCCTTCAGGAAGCGTTCGGGCAGCGGCGCCTCGGCCTTGATCGGATCCTTGCCGACACGCGGCACCACCAGCGACGCGGCGTGGAGCAAGCTCTCGCCCTTGCCGTCGCCATAGACCGGATCGCCGACCACCGCCGCACCCAGCGCCTCGGCGGCGTGGACGCGGATCTGGTGAGTGCGGCCGGTTTCGGGGCGAAACTCGACGAAGCTGCGTCCGTCCTTCACTTCCAGCACGCGCCAGGCAGTGCGTGAGGGCTTGCCCTTCGGATCGCCCCGCATCCGCCAGCCGGTTTCGGCGGTGCTCACCTTGGACAAGGCAAGGTCGATCAGGCCGCTCTCTCCCTCGACGACGCCCTCCAGCACCGCGAGATAGCGCTTCTCGACGATGCCTGCCTCGAACGCATGGTGAAGCCGCGCATGTGCCTTGGGATTGCGCGAGAGCAGCAGGCAGCCCGAGGTATCGCGATCGAGCCGGTGCACCGCCTGCGGCCAGCGCCGGAAACCAAAGGCCAGCGCCTCGAGATGGTTTTCAAGGCTGAGCGAGCCGTCGCGGGGCCGGTCGACCGGCAGGCCGGCGGGCTTGTCGATCACGATTGCCTCACCATCGAGGAACAGGACTTTATCGAGGAGCATTTGATGCCCTTGCCACTCCGCGCAGCCACATGCCAGAGGAACCCCGGTGAAGCCGAGTATCAAGCACGCGATCCGGGCCCTGTTGTCGGCCGCGTTCCTCGGCACGGTGCCGGTTCATGCGCAGGTCCAGCCCGCCGGCGCGGCCCCGATCATGGTGCCCGGCATCGGCGTCACAGGGTCCGACGGGCGGATGTTCGGCCATCTGCCTTATGCCGAGGCCCCGGCGAGCGACATGGTGCCCGTCACCTCCCCCGGCTTCGCACTGGGCGGGGCATGTCGCCTGCAGCGATATGCGGCAGCGGACCTCACCGCCCTGATCGACGCCGCGAACGCGACGCCGGGCGTCGCGCATAAGCTCAGGGGCGTCTCCTGCTATCGCACCATCGCCTATCAGCGATCGGTCTTCTGCCGGGCGCGCGATAGCTGCGGGGACGTCGCAGCTCGGTCGCGCGACGTCGGGCCGCCGGGCTATAGCGAGCATTCCACCGGCTATGCGATCGACTTCGGGGTTCATCCCTCGCCCGGCTGCCCGGATCTGCAATGGTGCATGGCGAGCACCCTAGCGGGCTTGTGGCTGATCGCCCATGCGCGGGACTTCGGCTTCGAGCTGTCCTTCCCCGCGAGCAACAAGCAGGATGTCGGATGGGAACCGTGGCACTGGCGCTGGGTCGGCCGGACCGCGCAGTCGCCCGGCGCGGCACGGGCACGTTCGATATTCGCCCGCGCCCGCGCGCAATATCCCGCCCGGCCGGGGATTGCCGGACCGGTGATCCAGGCGATCCATGCGAAACCGGCACCCCTGGTGCTGCCGATCCCGATCGTCTGGCCGGGTGTCTATTTCTAGGGGCTCACGCGAAAAGGGGCGCCCGCGGCAAGCCGCGAACGCCCCTCCTTCATAGCTCGGCAGTGCTGGATCAGCCGAAGACCTTGCCCGCGACTTCCGCGATACGGCGACCCTGATAGCGCGCGCCATCGAGTTCGACGCTGCTTGGCTGGCGGCTGCCGTCGCCATCGGCGATCGTCGTCGCGCCATAAGGCGAATTGCCGTGGACTTCCTTGACGCCCATCTGGCCGGCAAAGCCGTAATCCAGACCGACGATGGTCAGGCCGAAATGCAGCAAATTGGTGATGATCGAGAAGAGCGTCGTCTCCTGCCCGCCATGCTGGGTGGCGGTCGAGCTGAACGCGCCGCCGATCTTGCCGTTCAGCGCGCCGCGGAACCACAGGCCGCCGGCCTGGTCGAGGAAGGACGCCATCTGGCTCGGCAAACGGCCGAAGCGGGTCGGCGCGCCGATGATGATCGCGTCATAGTTTGCAAGCGCCTCGACGCTTTCGATCACCGGATGCGCGGTGTCGGCCTTGAAACCGGCCGCCGCGATGACCTCGGCCGGCGCGGTTTCGGGCACGCGGCGGATATCGACCTCGGCACCAGCGGAGCGGGCACCCTCGGCAACGGCATCGGCCATCTGCTCGATATGGCCGTAGGACGAATAATAGAGCACCAGAACCTTGGTCATGAAAATCTCCTGAGAATTGAGAAAATGTCCCTCCCGCACCAAGGGAAATTTGGGCGGGAGGGACTGGGGGTGAGCGCCCGGTTGCTGAGGCCGGGGCTTTCGGGGAGGACGAAGGCCCACCCCCGTCCGTTCCGCCCCGGGGGGATGGAGCGAAACGGAAACTCGATCATTCTGAGTCGACGAGCACCAGCTCGGCATCCTCGATCGCCTTGATCTCGACCGTCTGGCCGCCGCCGATCGCAGCGCCGTCACGCGCCTTGAAGGGCTGGCCGTCGATCTCGATCGCGCCGGTGGCGGGGACGAGATAGGCATGACGCCCCTCGCCCACGCTGTGGGTGATCGTCTCGCCGGCCTTGATCGTCGCGCCGAGCACCCGCGCATCGGCACGGATCGGCAGGGCGTCCTTGTCCTCGGCGAAGCCGCTGGCGAGCACCGCGAACTTGCCGCTGCGATCGCTCTTCGGGAAAGGCTTGGCGCCCCAGCTCGGCGAGCCGCCGGTCCGCTTCGGCTCGATCCAGATCTGGAAGAGCGTCGTCGTCTCGGGCTCGAGATTATATTCGGCATGGCGCACGCCGGTGCCGGCGCTCATCACCTGAACATCGCCCGCTTCGGTGCGGCCTTCGTTCCCCATCGAATCCTTGTGGGTGATGGCGCCCTTGCGGACATAGGTGATGATCTCCATGTCGCGGTGCGGATGCGCCGGGAAGCCTGAGTTCGGCCCGATCTCGTCATCGTTCCAGACGCGGATCGCGCCCCAGCCCATGCGGGACGGGTCATAATAATTGGCGAAGCTGAAATGGTGGCGGGCGTTGAGCCAGCCATGATCGGCATGGCCGAGGCTCTCGAACGATCTTTTCTCGATCATTGGGTGTCTCCTTGTTGCCGCCAAGATAAGGGTTTGAATCACGACGTAAATGGAAACACTGGAAACTGATCGTTTCCAGTGCTAACTCCTCCCCGAGCAAGCTCGGGGAGGAACGAAGAAATGCGTCTGCCGGATCTCGAAGCATGGGCAATTTTCGCTTCGGTCGTCGAACATCGCTCGTTCAGCGGCGCGGCTGATGCGATCGGGGTGTCGAAGGCGACAGTGTCCAAGGCGGTCACCCGGCTCGAGGTGCATCTCGGCCAGTCGCTGTTCCACCGCACCTCGCGGCGGCTGACCCTGACCGAGAGCGGCAGAGCGTTGGCCGAACATGCCGCGCGCATCCTGGCCGAAGCGGTGGCGGCCGAGGAAGCGGCGCACGATGCGGCGACCGCGCCGCACGGCCTGATCCGGGTGACGGCGCCGATGACGCTGGGACTGGTCAGCCTGACACCCGCCCTTGCCGAATTCCTGACTGATCATCCGGGGATCGAAATCGATCTCAACCTGTCCGACGCGAAGGTCGATATCGTGGCGGAGGGGATCGATGTCGCACTGCGTATCGCCGATCTGCCCGACAGTTCGCTGCGCGCCCGGCGGCTCGGCCCGATCGCGACGCATATCGTCGCCTCGCCCTCCTATCTCGAAAAGCACGGGCGCCCGACCCATGCCGCACAACTGGGGGAACATGCCTGCCTCGGTTACACCAATGTCACCGGACCGTGGCGCTTCGTCGGGCCGGGCGGCGCCGAGGTCGCGGTCCGGCCGGCCGGGCCACTCCGCTCGAACAGCGGCGACGCGCTGCTGCCGACACTCAGGGCCGGACTGGGTATCAGCGTGCTGCCCGACTTCATCGTCGGCGACGACCTTGCCGCGGGGACGCTGGAGGCGATCCTGACCGACTGGCACATGCCGCCGATCGCGCTGCATCTGCTCACCCCGCCGGGCAATCTGCGCCCGGCGCGGGTCGAAGCCTTGATAAGCTTCCTTACCGAGAGATTTCGCAGCATCTGTGCGAACCAGGGTCCCGAGGGCAGCTGAAACCGCTTCACTAAGGGTAATTCCTGATCCGTGGAATCCCCACGACTCGTGGATTCAGGCCGGTTAGCGAAGAATTAACCTTTTGCGTTCATTCCTGATCAGGTTAATAGTTTGTGCAGGGTGCGTCGAGCCGCAGGGGGCGTCGAGCGCCGCGAAGTGACAGGGGAACTGCCAGATGCGCGTGCTGCTGATCGAGGACGAGCCGACGACCGCCAAGGCGATCGAACTCATGCTCACGACCGAAGGCTTCAATGTCTATACGACCGATCTGGGCGAGGAAGGCCTCGATCTGGGCAAGCTGTATGATTACGACATCATCCTGCTCGACCTGAACCTGCCCGACATGCACGGCTATGATGTGCTGAAGAAGCTCCGGGTCGCCCGGGTGCAGACCCCGGTGCTGATCCTGTCGGGCATCAACGAGATGGATTCCAAGGTGCGCAGCTTCGGCTTCGGTGCCGACGATTACGTCACCAAGCCGTTCCACCGCGAAGAGCTGACCGCGCGCATCCACGCCGTCGTCCGCCGTTCCAAGGGCCATAGCCAGTCGGTCATCCGCACCGGCAAGCTCGCCGTGAACCTCGACGCCAAGACGGTCGAAGTCGATGGCAGCCGGGTCCACCTGACCGGCAAGGAATATGCGATGCTCGAGCTGCTCTCGCTCCGCAAGGGCACGACGCTCACCAAGGAAATGTTCCTGAACCACCTTTATGGCGGCATGGACGAGCCCGAACTCAAGATCATCGACGTCTTCATCTGCAAGCTCCGCAAGAAGCTGAGCCTGGCCTGCGAAGGCGAGAATTACATCGAGACCGTCTGGGGCCGCGGCTATGTGCTGCGCGAGCCGGACGAGGTCGGCACGCCGGTGGCCGAGGTCGCCTGAATCGTCACGCTCCCGAGTTTATTTGCGGGAGTAAAGGCCGCGGCATCGGGGGGTGCCGCGGCCTTTCGTTTTTTGTGCGGGAGGCCTCAGCCCAAACCACTCCGTCATGCTGAATTTGTTTCAGGATGACGGCAAGAGGTGGAAAGGGCATCGCCCTCCCCTATTTCCGCACATACTCCTTGTGGCCACCCACCCAGGTCTCCTCGATCTTCGTCGCGCGCAGCTCGCTTGGGCTGGCCAGCAGGGGGTCGCGGTCGACGATGATGAAGTCGGCGCGCTGGCCGGGGGCGAGGCGGCCGAATTTGTCCTCGGCGAAACCGGCATAGGCGGCGGCCCCCGTGAACGCCCACCAGGCCTGTTCGCGCGTCAGCTTCTCTTCCGGGCGCCAGCCGCCATAGGGCTGGCCTTCGGCATCCTGGCGCGTGAACGCCGCGGCCCAGCCGGCAAAGGGATCGGGACTTTCGATCGGATAGTCGGAGCCGAAGGCGAGCACCGACCCGTTCTTCAGCATCGACGCCCAGGCATAGGCGCCCGCGAGCCGGTCCGGCCCGAGCCGCGCCTCGGCCATCGCGCGGTCGGAGGTCTGGTGCGTCGGCTGCATCGAGGCGATCGTGCCATGCTGGCCGAAGCGCGGCAGATCGGCCGGGTCGACGATCTGGGCATGCTCGATCCGCCAGCGGCGATCGCCCTTGTAGGTCTCGGACAGTTCCTCGATCGCGTCGAGCACCTGCGCGTTGGCCTTGTCGCCGATCGCGTGGACCGCGACCTGGTAATTGTCCATCGCCGCGCGGCTCATCAGGTTGCGGATGACGTCGTCGGCGAGAAAGCCGAGGCCGGATTCCTTGGGTGCATCGCTGTACGGCGCCTTGAGCCACGCCCCGCGCGAGCCGAGCGCGCCGTCGGCATAGAGCTTCACCCCGCCCATGCGCAGCCGGTCGGCATAGAGCCATGGCGTGGGCCCGGCACCGCCGACCCGGATCGCCGTCTCGACGCCGCTGCCATAACTCATGATGCGGATACGCAACGCGCCCGCATCGCCGGCGCGGCGATAGCTGAGCCAGTCGTCCAGCGTGCTACCCATGTCGGCGGTCGCGGTGACGCCGAGGCTGAGCAGTTTCGCCTGCGCCTTGAGCAAGGCCGCATCGCGGTCCTTGGGCAAGGGCTGCGGCACGGCCTTGTTGACGAGATCCTGCGCCGCATCGACGAACACACCGTTGGGGGCGATGCCGGTCTTCTCGATCCGGCCGCCAGGGGGCGAGACGCTCTTCGCAGTCACGCCGGCCGCCTTCATCGCGGCGGTGTTGGCCCAGCTCGCATGGCCGTCGACACGGGAAAGCCAGACAGGGCGGTCGCTGACCACTGAATCGAGATCGGCCGCGGTCGGGAAGCGGCCGAGTGCCCAGAGTTCCTGGTTCCAGCCGCCGCCCAGCACCCATTTCTTGTCGGGATTGGCCGCGACATAGGCAGCGATCTTCGCCTTGGCCTCGTCGAGCGATGTCGTGCCGGACAGGTCGAGTTCGACGTCGCGGAAACCGAGATCCATCACATGGCCGTGCGCATCGATGAAGCCGGGGAGCAGCACCTTCCCCTTCATGTCGGCGCGCCAGTCGAGCTTTTCCGGGCGCTTGTCGTTCGGCTGCATCAGCCGGATGACCTTGCCGTCGGGCGTCATCAGCACACCGTTGAAGTGGATGACCTTGCCATCCTTGTCGAGCGTCATGCCGTTGACGTTATCGACGAGCGAGTCGGCGAAGGCCGGGGTGGTAAGGGACAGGGCGACGCTCGCCAAAAGCCAGGTCGTCATCCCGGACTTGTCCCGGGATCCACTGGTCCGCACGACCAGCGGCCGTTTGTTTTGTGGAACCGTGGATGCCGGAACAAGTCCGGCATGACGGAAGAAATAAATCACCGCGCCAACCTGCGCACCAGCGAGCTCGTGTCGTTGCGGCCGCCGCCCATTTTCTGGACGTCGGCATAAAATTGATCGACCAGCGCGGTGAGCGGCAGGCTTGCGCCATTGCGCCGTGCCTCGTCCAGCGTGAGGCCCAGATCCTTGCGCATCCAGTCAACCGCGAAGCCGAAATCGAACTTGTCCTCGCTCATCGTCGACCAGCGATTGACCATCTGCCAGCTCGACGCCGCGCCGCCCGACACCGCCTCGAAAACCTTGTCGGTGTCGAGCCCGCTGACCTGGGCGAAGCGCAGCGCCTCGGCGACGCCCTGGACGACGCCGGCGATCGCGATCTGATTGACCATCTTGGTCGTCTGGCCCGCACCGGCTTCACCGATATGGACGATGCGCAGCGCATAGGCCTGCATCAGCGGCTCAGCCGCGGCCATCGCCTCGGCGGTGCCGCCGCACATGATCGAGAGCTTGCCGTTCTCCGCACCCGCCTGGCCGCCCGAGACGGGGGCGTCGACGACGAGCAAGCCCTTGGCCCCGCCCTCTTCCGCCAGCCGCCGTGCGATCTTCGCCGAGACGGTGGTGTGATCGACGAACAACGCGCCCGCCGCCATCGTGCCGAACACGCCGTCCGCGCCCAGGGTGATCTCGGCCAGATCGTCGTCATTGCCGACGCAGCTGAACACCGCCTCCTTGCCAGCCGCGGCCTCGGCCGGGGTCGCGGCGACCGTGCCGCCATGTTTCTCGGCCCAGGCCTCAGCCTTGGCGCGCGAGCGGTTGTAGACGGTGACGGTGTGGCCGGCGGCGACGAGATGCCCCGCCATCGGCGCGCCCATCACTCCGGTTCCGATGAATGCGATGTTGCTCATGGAGGTTCGCGATAAGCGGTGTTTTCGCGTCACGCTAGTTGAGAGTACGCACGCGTGAGCCGTAACGACCATTGCGGCTGACGATTTCAGGGCCTACCTCGCCCGCTTATGGCTACCGATCCCCTGCCCGCCGCCGAAACGCTCCCTGTCACCCTCGCCGATGTCCAGGCGGCGCATGCGCGGATTGCCGCGTCGATCGTCCGCACGCCGACCTTCATCAGCCAGACCTTGTCGAAGCTGACTGGCGCGACGGTCTATCTGAAGTTCGAGAATCTCCAGTTCACCGCAGCGTACAAGGAGCGCGGCGCGCTCAACACGCTGCTCCAGCTTCCCGCAGAAACGAAGGGCGTGATTGCTGCCTCGGCCGGCAACCATGCGCAGGGCCTCGCCTATCACGCCAACCGCCTCGGCATTCCCGCGACGATCGTGATGCCGACGACGACGCCGACGGTGAAGGTGACCCAGACCGAAGGGCATGGCGCGATCGTCGTGCTGTTCGGCACCACCTTCGACGCCGCCTATGCCCATGCGCGCGAGCTGGAAGCGCAGCGCGGCCTGACTTTCGTCCACCCGTTCGACGATGTGCGGGTGATCGCGGGCCAGGGCACGGTCGCGCTCGAGATGCTGGAGGATGCGCCGGCGATCGACACCTTCATCGTCCCGATCGGCGGCGGCGGGCTGATCTCCGGCACGGCGACGGTCGCGCGCGCGGCCGACCACCCGATCGAGGTGATCGGCGTTCAGGCCGAGCTGTTCCCGTCGATGTACAACCGGGTCAACGGCACCGACCTGCCCTGCGCCGGCGATACGCTGGCCGAGGGTATCGCGGTGAAGGAGCCGGGCGGCATCACCGCGCATATCGTACAGGCGCTGGTCGACGATATCGTGCTGGTGAGCGAGCGCAGCCTCGAGGAGTCGGTCAGCCTGCTCCTCCAGATCGAGAAGACCGTGGTCGAGGGCGCCGGCGCCGCTGGCCTGGCTGCCTTGCTGCAGCATCCCGAGCGCTTCCGCGGCAAGACCGTCGGCGTCATCCTGTGCGGCGGCAATATCGACACACGGCTGCTCGCCAATGTGCTGCTGCGCGATCTCGCCCGGTCGGGCCGGCTGGCCCGGCTGCGCATCCGGCTGCAGGACCAGCCCGGCGCGCTGTTCAACGTCGCGCGGATCTTCGATGCCGAGCGCGTCAACATCATCGAAATCTATCACCAGCGCGTCTTCACGACCCTGCCCGCCAAGGGCCTGATCACCGACATCGAATGCGAAACCCGCGACAAGGCGCATCTCGACCGGTTGATGGCGGCGCTGCGTCACGATGGGTATGAGGTCAGCCCGGTCGAACTCGCCTGACGAACTGAATCAGAACTGCGACGAAACGATTCCGGCGACTCTATTCGCGAGTCGCGGGATGCGATATGGTGCGCGTCAAGTCCGCCCGGGGCGTGAATCTTCAAGACTCGAAGCAACCGCGGCGTTAACTCTCTTTCATGGTAAAGCCGCTTTTCATCACGACTCAACCGATTCATAACGGGTCGAACCGGGCATCGGGCCAAGGTGGAAAAAGGGGTTGTAGGCGGTGACCGCGCCATTTCGTTTTCCGCGCTTCTTCGTGACGAGCCCGTCGCCCTGCCCCTATCTTCCGGGACGCCAGGAGCGGAAGGTCTTCACCGAACTGAACGGCCCGCATGCGGGCGATCTCAACGACGCCCTGGGCCGGATCGGTTTCCGCCGCAGCCAGTCGGTCGCGTACCGGCCGAGCTGCGCCGGCTGCACCGCCTGCGTCTCGGTCCGCGTGGTCGCGTCGGAGTTCGTGCCCAACGGCACCCAGCGCAAGCAGATCCGCCGCAACAGCGACATGGAGGTCACCGCCTGCCGCGCCTGGGCGACCGACGAGCAATATCAGCTGCTGCGCCGCTATCTTTCCTCGCGCCATCCGGGCGGCGGCATGGCCGATATGGACGAGGGCGACTATGCCGACATGGTCGAGCATTCGCCGGTCAACAGCTACATCATCGAATATCGCGAACCGGCACAGAACGGCGTGCGCGGGCGGCTGATCGGGGCGTGCCTGACCGACCAGCAGGCCGACGGACTGTCGATGATCTACAGCTTCTTCGACGCCGACCATCCGCTGCGCGCGGGCCTCGGCAACATGATCATCATGGACCATATCCTGCGCGCGCGCAGCATCGGCCTGCCCTATGTCTATCTCGGCTATTGGGTGAAGGGATCGGAGCGGATGGCGTACAAGACGCGCTATCGCCCGATCGAAGTGCTCGGCCCGACCGGCTGGAGCCTGCTGACCGACGAGGACGCGACCTATGCCCCCCCGGCGCAGAAGAATGTGCTGATGGCGGACGAGCTGGCATAGGCCAAATTTAGCCCCTCCCTGAAGGGGGGTTATTTGAGATCAATCCTGCGCGCTATCCTGTCCGACGTGGAGATCCACGTCCAATTCCTCATTCCCTTCGCCCAGCCGCGACCCGGCGACCGATGCTGCCCCAGCGGAATCCAGCGCCACCGCGACCCGCACATAGGCATCGTCAGCCGAAAGGCCGGTGCAGGGATCGAAGGCGACCCAACCCAGCCCCTCGATAAAGACCTCCGCCCAGCCATGCGGCGCGGGCGGCGTATCGCCGATGAAGCAGGCCGAACTGTAGCCGGAGACATAGCGCGCCGGAACGCCCAGCCCACGTGCGCCTGCGGTGAACATCTGGGCGAAGTCGCGAAGTGTCGCCGACTTCAGCTCGAAAGCCTCGGCGGCGCTCCGCCCCGATACCGGCCGGCCGCGATCGAGCGCGAAATGCTTGTGGAAGGCGACATTCAGCACATGCATCCGCTCGACCGCATCGGTCACCGACGCGACCGCATCGGCCGCGAAATCGGCGAGCGTGCCGCTCGCTTCGGTCAGCGGCGTCGGTCGCAGGAAGACGGCCGGCGGCAGCGGCTCGACCGATCCGTGCAGCACCCCGTCGCTGCCGTTGGTCAGGACCTCGCCCGACACCTCGATCTCGATACCGTGGATCGGCCCGTCGACATAGAGCATCGTCGTGCGGTTGCCGAAACCGTCGCGGCCGTGGCGCATCCGGGCGTCGCAATCGACATGGATGCCCCAGCTCGCGACCGCCTGGCCGTCGGTGCCGCTCGGCGTGAGGCGAAGGAGCTGGGTGACGCGGCCCTGGGGAACCGAAAAGCGATAGGTCGTCCGGTGATCGATGGTCAGCCGCATCAGCCGAACTTGAACTGCCGGCCGATCGCCTCGTGGAGGAGATCATTCTCAGCGTTGAAGGCCTGGAGATACTGGTGCAAGCCGCTGGCGATGACTTCACCGGAACGGGTCTTGGCCAGGCGCTGCTGGCGCATGCGGGCCATGCGGTCGGCCTCGCCGTGCAGGCCGGTACGCTTGGCAAGCAGATTGAGAATCTCGAGCGTCTCCTCGGCCGACGCGGCGAGGCTGCGCGGCAGTTCGGCGCGGGAGATGAGCAGGTCGATCACGTTGGCCGGACGCAACCCTTCCGAATAGAGCCAGCGATAGGCGGTCACGGCGGAGACGGTCTGCAGGATCGTGGTCCATTGGTCGCGATCGACCACGCCGCCGACCTGCTCGCCCTCGGGCAGCAGCAAGTGATATTTCACGTCGAGCAGGCGCGCGGTGTTGTCGGCGCGTTCGACTGCCTGGCCGAGGCGGATAAACCAGGTGGTCTGGTTGCGCAGCATGCGGTGGATCGCGCCTTCGAAGCCCCGCGCCTCGGTCTTGACCGCATCGACCAGGCCGAGCGTGGCAGTGGCGCCGCCGGGGCTGGAGCGGCTGTGGAAGATCAGCCAGGCACGATTGATCGCGGTCCATGCCTCGCGGGTCAGCGCGGTGCGGACGGCGCGAGCGTTGTTGCGCGCCATGTCAAGGCAGCGGACGATCGACCCGGGATGGCTGCCGTCGAGCGTGAGGAAGCGCGCGACATGCTGCTGGGTCATGGTCTCGCCCGTCGCGGCAAAGGCGGTGTCGGTTTCGGTCACGGCGAGCGCGCTGGCCCAGGCAGCTTCTCCCGCCGGGCGCGGCGAGAGCACGTCGAGGCGGACGGTCGCCTCGACCAGACGGGCGATGAAGTCGGCCCGCTCGATATAGCGGCCGAGCCAGTAGAGCGATGAAGCGGTGCGGGAGAGCATCAGGCGCTCCCCTGTCCCTGGCTCATACCGCCCCCGGTTTGCGTCTGGGCCTGCGTATTCCCGCCGTCCATCAGCACGAAGCTGTCCTTGGTGCCGCCGCCCTGCGACGAGTTCACCACCAGCGAGCCTTCCTTGAGCGCCACACGGGTCAGACCGCCGGGCACTACCTGGATGCCCTTCGACCCGGTCAGCACGAACGGACGGAAGTCGACATGGCGCGGCGCAAGACCGTTATCGCTCAAGGTCGGCACGGTCGACAGCGCCAGGGTCGGCTGTGCGATATAGCGATGCGGCTCGGCGATCAGCGCGGCGCGGAAGGTTTCGATCTCGACCTTGGTCGCGGTCGGCCCGACCAGCATGCCATAGCCGCCCGAGCCGTCGACCAGCTTCACCACCACGTCCTTGAGGTTGTCGAGGACGTATTTCAGCGCCTGGGGCTCGCGGCAGCGCCAGGTCTCGACATTGGGCAGCTTGGGCTCGCCGCCGGAATAGAAGCGGACGATCTCCGGCATATAGCTGTAGATCGCCTTGTCGTCGGCGATACCGTTGCCCGGCGCGTTGAGCAGGGCGACATTGCCGGCAGCATATGCCGCGATCAGGCCGGGCACGCCGAGCATCGAATCCGGGCGGAACACGAGGGGATCGAGATAATCGTCGTCGATGCGGCGATAGATCACGTCGACCTTCACCCTGCCGGCGATGGTGCGCATCCAGACGATGTCGTCATCGACCACGAGATCCGCTGCCTCGACCAGCTCGATGCCCATCGAATCCGCGAGGAAGCTGTGCTCGTAATAGGCCGAATTGAAATGGCCCGGCGTCAGCACGACACAGACCGGGCTCTGGCCCGAGCCGTGCGGCGCGACCGACTTCATCGTCTCGAGCAAACGGTCGGGATAGGAGTCCACCGCCGCCACGCGGAACTCGCGGAACAATTCGGGGCAGAGGCGCAGCATCGCCTCCCGGTTCTCCAGCATATAGCTGACACCCGAGGGAGTGCGGGCATTGTCCTCGAGCACGAAGAATTCGTCGGGGCCGGTGCGGACGAGGTCGATGCCGCAGATATGCGCCCAGATGCCGTGCGGCGGCCGCATGCCGGCGATCTCCGGCCGGAACTGCGGATTGCCGAAGATCAAATCCTCGGGAAGGACGCCCGCCTGGAGGATCTTCCGATCGCCATAGATGTCGTCGAGAAAGGCGTTGATCGCCTCGACGCGTTGCACCAGCCCTTCGGACAGCCGCGACCATTCGTCGGCGAGGAAGATACGCGGGACGATGTCGAAAGGGATGATGCGCTCCGACGCGTCGCTGTCGCCATAGACCGCGAAGGTGATGCCGAGCTGGCGGAAGGTCTGTTCGGCCGATTGCTGGCGGCGGCGGAGTTCGGCGTCGGGCGTCTCGTCCAGCCAGGTTCCGAGCGCGGCGAGTTCCGGTCGCGGCGTGGTCGAGCCGCTCTGCCCCATGATCTCGTCAAACGCGCGTCGTGTCCCCATCGAACGGTAAAGCCCCCATGTAACCGCCAAGTTCCATGCTGCGACGTTTTGCTGCGCCGCACAAGGGGCGTTTTCAGCTGCCCAATTCGGCGAGCATGGCCGGGGTGAGGACCTGCGGCAGCACCTTGGGCTCTGCGGCGCCGGGCGCATAATAGAGATAGAGCGGCACGCCGGCGCGATTATGCGCCTGGATGAAGCGGCCGAGCACGGGATCGCCATCGGTCCAGTCGCCGACCATCACCGCGACCTTGTGTGCGGCAAAGGCGGACTGCGCCGTGTCGGTCTCGATCGCGACCTTTTCGTTGACCTTGCAGGTCAGGCACCAGTCAGCGGTGAAATACGCGAAGACCGGCCGGCCCTCGGCACGGAGTGTCGCGAGCCGTGCTTCGCTGAAGGGTTCGGCCGAGCCTGTGGTTTGCGCCTGGGCGGCCTGGGGGCGGTGCGAGGTCGCGGCGAGCCAGATGCCGCCGGCAACGATCGCGAGCAGCATCACGATGGCGGGGATGCCGAAGCCGAGGCCGCGCGCCTGACGCCGGCCGGCGGCCCACAATATGATCGCGGCACCGAGCGCGACGAGCAGGCCCTGGGTCATGCCGTCGACGCCGGTCTGGCGGCCAAGCACCCAGACGAGCGCGATGGCGGTCAGCCACATCGGGATCGCAAGGACGCGGCGGAAAGTCTCCATCCAGGCGCCGGGTTTGGGCAGGCGCTTGCGGAGCGCAGGCACGAAGCCGAGCGCGAGGAAGGGCAACGCAAGGCCAAGGCCTAGCCCGGCGAACACCGCGAGCGCGGCGGGCCATGGCAGCACCAGGGCCGCACCCAACGCCGCGCCCATGAACGGGCCGGTGCAGGGCGTGGCGATGAAGGCCGCCAGCGCGCCGGTCGCGAAGGCGCCGCTCGCGCCACCCGCCTGGTTGACGAAACGCGGCGTGGGTATCTCGAACAGGCCGCCCAGATTGAGCGCGAGCGCGACGGTGAGCAGCAACAGCACCATGATCGCGCGCGGGTCCTGCAGCTGGAACGCCCAGCCGACCGCGCTGCCGCCCGCCCGCAGCGCGAGGATCGCGCCACCCAGTGCGACGCAGACCGCGACGACGCCCGCGGTATAGGCCAGTGCCTCATGCCGCGCCGAGCGCTCGTCGAGATGGCCGCGCGCCAGGCTGAGCGCCTTGAGACTCAGGATCGGAAAGACGCAGGGCATGATGTTGAGGATCAGCCCGCCGAGCATCGCGCCGGCAAAGGCGATCAAGGTCGCCATCAACACGCCATCGGGTGCGCCGGCCGGCGACGATGATGCAGCCACGGCGCCCGCGGCTGCCGTCACCATCAGGCCCTGGCCCGGTGCAATCCGCAGCACGCCGACAAGCGGGCCGGTGCCGCCGGTTCCGGCCCTGGTTTCGACCACGACACGATCGCCGTCGCGCGAAACCTCCTGTTCGGCGGCGTAATCGACCAGGCCGGTGGTGATCGGGAAGAAATAGGCATCCGCCAGCGGCGCACTTGCCGGATAGGGCACGGCGATCCTGATCCGCTCGCCCTGCCTCTGGAAGCTGCCCGTCGCGTCGAGCGGCTTCGGGATGGCGCGACGCCAGGCATCGAAACGCGTCCGGCTTTCGGCGGGGACGGCGCCGTCGCCAATGGTCAGGTCGACCGACAGATCGGCCTCTTCGGGTACGCACAGCGTCTTGGTGCAGACGAGATATTGCGCGTGGAGCTTTACCGGCAGACTCGTTCCCGTCGCGAGCCCGGCCGGGACCTTGAGCGTCACCAGCGGTGCATAGGGCGCCTCGAACACATAGTTCATCAGCCCTGCCATCAGCAGCACACCGGGCACGGGATAAGCTGGCTCACCGACGGCGACGTCCCTGGGAAGAGTCCATTTGAGCGTCGCCGGGAAGCCGGCGTCGCCCGGATTCTGCCAATAGCCGTGCCAGCCCGGCTCGGGCCGCGAGTCGAGGGCGAGGGTCACGTCCTGCCCGGCGGCCGGCGTCATGGTTTCCGCGACCAGCCGGATCGCAAGGTGCGGCCCCTTGCCGATTGCGGAGGGCGCCTGCGCCGACGCCGTCGCCGGGAATCCCGCAATTGCGGCCAGCCCGGCCATAAACGTCACAATCAGGTAACCCAACGCGCGCATCGGCCATCCTTGTCGGCAGTCACCCGCTCGCCCATAGCGGCGCGCGCGGTGCTTTGCACCTGAGCGCGGAGAATCATTACGTGAAAAGATTGGCATCGTTCGCCACCCTGGCCGCTATTGCGATCTCGGCCCCACTCCCAGCCCAGGAAGCTCCGCCCCCCGCACCTGTCGTCACCGCCCGGACGCCCCCAAAGCTGATCGTCGCCATTTCGGTCGATCAGTTCTCCGCCGACCTGTTCGCCGAATATCGCAATCGCTTCACCGGAGGCTTCAAGCGACTGCTGGACGGCGCGGTCTTTCCGTCGGGCTATCAGAGCCATGCCGCGACCGAGACCTGCCCGGGCCATTCGACCATCCTCACCGGCTTCCGCCCGGAGCATACAGGCATCATCGCCAATGCCTGGGCCGATTTGAAGACGCCCCGCGCCGACAAGCAGATCTATTGCGCCGAGGACGAGAGCGTGCCCGGCAGCACCTCGTCCAAATATACCGTGTCGGACAAGCATCTGCTCGTGCCCACGCTCGGCGAGCGGATGAAGGCGGCGAACCCGGCGACGCGTGTCGTCTCGATCGCCGGCAAGGACCGCGCCGCGGTGATGATGGGCGGCCATAAAGTCGACGAACTCTGGTGGTGGGACGGCGACCGTAAGGCGTTCGTCTCCTATGCCGGCCGCGCCACGCCGGCGGTGGTGGATCGCACCAATACGACCATCTCTGCGCTGATCGCGCAGTCGCAGGGGCCGCTCGACGAGCCCGATTTCTGCATAGCGCACGACCGCGCCATCCCGGTCGGCGGTGGCAAGACCGTTGGCAGCGGTCGCTTCGAACGCGCCGCCGGTGATGCGGCGAGGTTCCGCGCCTCGCCCGCCTTCGACGCCGCGGTTCTCGCGCTCGCTGCCGGGATGGTGCAGGACATGAAGCTTGGCCAGGGCAGCACGACCGACCTGATCGCGGTCGGCGCGTCGGCCACCGACTTTGTCGGGCACGGCTATGGCACCGAGGGCAACGAGATGTGCCTGCAGCTCGCCAATCTCGACCGGTCGCTCGGATCCTTCTTCGACGTGCTGGACAAGACCGGCGTCGACTATGCCGTGGTCCTGACCGCCGATCATGGCGGCCACGACCTGCCCGAGCGCAACCGCGAGCATGGCATCCCGGAAGCCGCCCGGATGGACAAGAGCTATTCGCTGTCCGACATGGGCAAGGAGATCATCGCCAAGTTGAAGCTCAAGGTTGCAGGGTCGCTACTCTATGGCGACCCCGGATCGGGCGATGTCTGGATCGATCCCAAGCTGACCAAAGCGCAGCGTGCCGCGGTGATGAGGGAAGCGCTTGCCCGCATCCGCGCACATCCGCAGGTCCAGATCGCCTTCACACGGGCCGAGATCGCCGCGACCCCGAGCCCGAGCGGACCGCCTGAGACCTGGACCCTGCTCCAGCGCGCCCGTGCCTCCTATTATGCGCCGCGATCAGGCGACATCGTCGTGGCGATGAAACCGCGCATCACCACGATCGTCGACCCGACCAAGAGCAGCGTCGCGACCCATGGCAGCTTCTGGGACTATGACCGGCGCGTGCCGATCCTGTTCTGGCGCAAGGGCATGACCGGGTTCGAACAGCCGTTGTCGATCGAGACGGTCGACATCATGCCGACGCTCGCCGGGCTGATCGACCTGCCGGTCTCCGCACCGAAGCCGGACGGGCGTTGCCTCGATCTCGATGCGGGACCGGGATCGACCTGCCAGTAGCGGCCACGGCAGGTCATTGACGGGGCGGTGGCGCTGTTCGATGCTGTCGGCGACATGACCGCCTCCCTAGCTGCCTTCACCCCTGCTTCGGATCATCTGCTACAAGTCCGAGGACTCGAGGATTTCTGGGCGCGGCACAGCTTCCGGTCGAACGCGCAACCGACGCGGGCGACCGAGCTGCGTCCGATGCTCGACGTGCTGGGCCTGGGGCTAGAGCAGACGCTGACCTATCTCGCCAACGACCTGCCCGACTTCCCGGCGTTCCAGGCCTGGATCCTCGATACCGCCGGCGAGCCCGATCCAGTGAAGGTCGCGCGATTCCATGCGTGGCTCGACAATGCGCCGCCACCGAGCGACGTCGCGCGACAACTACGGGCGATCGACGAGGCACCGGCAGTGCTCGACAAGGCCGATCTGGCGCATTGGGACGAGCATGGCTTCATCATCCTGCGCCAGGCGATCACCGCGGAACAGGCCAGGGCAGCCGAAGACCTGCTCTGGCGCCAGGTGAACGCCACGCCGGAGGATCCGGACAGCTGGTACGTGCGCCGCCCCAACGGCATCATGGTTCAGCATTTCCAGGACCCGGCGATGGAGGCGGCGCGGCAATCGCTGCGGGTGCACAAGGCCCATGCCCAGCTCTGGGGCACGAGCGATCTTTGGATGATCACCGACCGGCTGAGCTTCAACCCGCCCGAGCGGCCGGGCTATGCCTTTCCAGGGCCGCGCCTGCATTTCGACATGAGCCTGGCCCTGCCTATCCCGTTCGCGACTCAGGGTATCCTGTATCTCACCGATACGGCCGCCGATCAGGGCGCGCTTCAGCTCGTGCCGGGTTTCCACAAGGGGATCGAGGGCTGGCTTGAGAATGTGGGCGATAGCGATCCGCGCGAAGTCGATCTGAGCAGCGGGGCGGTGACGATTGGCGCGAGCGCGGGCGACCTGATCATCTGGCGCCAGGACCTGCCGCACGGCGCCAGCCCGAACCGCACCGACCGGCCACGCATGGCGCAATATCTGACGATGTATCCGGCGGACCTCACCGCCAATCCGGTGTGGCGCTAGACCTATGGACGGCGGCGAACCGAAGACCGGCTTTCGTCTATCGCGCAGCCCGATGTTCCCGTTGTGGCTGGCCATCCTGTATTTTGCGAGCGCGGGAATCTCGATTCGATCGGTGAGAGGTGGCCTTGTGTTTCTGGTCCTCCTTGGTGTGGGCTGGCTCTTCGAAACACGGTCGCGGCGGCCGAACCGCTCATTCTACCGGACCGGGATGGCGTCGGTGCTTCTCGCATGGCTTGTCGTGGAGTTTGCGGTGGGCGACGGCTGGCTGTTCGGCGCAGTCCTCTGGCTGGGCATGACTGCACTCGGTCTCATCTGGACGGCCTATTACGAGCTAACCGAACCGCTGACTGAACGGCCATAGCCGAAGATCAGTGCGCCGCCGCTTTCAAGAAGACGTTCATCACGACGACGCCAGCGATGATCAGCGCCATGCCGACGATGGCAGCGGCATCGAGCTTCTGTCCCTGAAAGATCCAGGCGATCGCCGCGATCAGGACGATGCCCACGCCCGACCAGATCGCATAGGCGATGCCGGTCGGCACGGTCTTCAAGGTCAGCGACAGGAAATAAAAGGCGATGGCATAGCCGATCGCGGTGAGGATCGACGGCACCGGGCGGGTGAAGCCCTCGGACAGCTTCATGAAGGAGGTCGCGCAGACCTCCGAGGCGATCGCGATGGCAAGGAAGAGATACGGCATGACCGGCCTATAGCGCGCCGGCGCATCTTGCGACAAAGCCTCAGCGCGTCTCGAACATCCGGATGCCGGTGCCGAGCTTGTTCGCCCCGACCGCCAGCCGCTCATGGCTGTAGTCCGCGACGAAGGCTGGGCTGCGCGTCTCGCCCGGGGCGAGGCTCGCGACATTGCCTTCCACGCGCAGGCCGGCCGAGCGGTAATTGCGCGCTTCCGCCGCAACCACCACGAAGCCGGTCCAATTCTCCTTCTGCCGTCCCTGGACGAAGGTGTTGTGGGTGATCAGGCCGGTGGATCCTTCCGGCAGGTCGATCATGTAATTGGTCTTGCGCCCGCTCGTATCGTCGAAGCTGTTGTCGGTGATCGAGATGTTGGGGATGCGCAGCTTCACATAATGGCCGCCGGTACCGCGTTCGAAGCGCGAATTGGTGATCGAGACCGATCCCTGATTGGCGAGATAGATCGAATGCGCGCAGTCGGGCGTCTCGTCGCACTGGCCGAGGCCAGCAAAGGTCGAGCGGTCGATTACGATCTTCTGGTTGACCGGCTCGCCGCCAAGAATGCCTTCCTGGCTGTCCATGAACATCGAATTGGTGACGGTGAGGCTGCCCATCTCGGTCCGCACGCCGGCGCCGTTGCCGTCGGGCACGCGCATGTTGCGGAAGACGAGACCGTCGACGGACGATCCCTGCCCGCGCAGCACGAAGGCCGCCTTGCCCTCACAGGTCGTGCCGTCGAAGATCGCGGTGCCGGGCTGTACCGCCTTGAAGGTGATCACCCCACCCGCCTGCACGGTGCATTGATGATAGATGCCCGGCGCGATCAGGATCGTCGCGGTGCCCATGCGCACCGATTGAACCGCATCGTCGATCGTCGCGAAGCCCTGGCCGGTTTCCTGGATCGTGAAAGGCGCGCCACGCTGGGCGGCGGCAGGCACGGTCAACGCGAGGGCGATAAACGGAATGATGCGGCGCATAGGGCTTGCTCCTTCGCGCGGGGAATGCGCCGGAGCGGGAGATATGGGAAGGGTAATAGAGGGTTAACCCTCCTGCCTCCGTCACACACAGAAAAGCCGATCACTTTCCAATGTGGAAAATTATGACTTGACGATATGGAAAGTGAAGCGCATCACTTTCCACATTGGAAAGGGAGATTCGTATGTCCACATCATCCACCGACGCAGCCGAGGCACTGGCCGCGATGCGTGCGTCGCAGGCCCGACTGGCCGCTGCGGCGGATTGTCCGCCCGCGCGCCATCTGGCCTTCGGCGCCGTCATGGGATGCCTGGTCGCCACCCCGGCCTTGCCGACGCTCTATACGCTGGTGGCGGAAGCGGTGCTGATCGTCTGTGTCGCGCTGATCGTCCGGTGGGATCGCCGGCGGACGGGCATGTTCATCAACGGCTATCGCTCCGGACGCACCCGCCCGATCACCTTCGCGATGCTGGCGATCTTTCTCGCCTTGTATCTCGCCAGCGTCTGGCTGGCCCGTGAGCGCGGCATCCACTGGGCGCCAGTGGCGATCGGCGTACTCACTGCGGGGCTCGCTTATTATGCTAGCATCCTGTGGCAGCGCGCATTCCGGCGCGAGATGGGTGTGGCCGCGTGAGCGTGCCACGGCTGGCCTTCGATCCGGTGATCCACCCGCCGGCGCGGCTGCAGATCATGGCGGTGCTGGCGGCGGTGCAGGACGCCGAGTTCGCGATGTTGCGCGAGACCGCCGATGTCAGCGATTCCGTGCTGTCGAAACACCTCTCCGCTTTGTCCGAGGCCGGTTACGTCCGGCTGCGCAAGGCGGCGATGGATGGGCGTCAGCGGACCTGGGCGTCGCTGACCCGCCCGGGGCGTGCTGCGTTCCGCGGGCATGTGGCGGCGCTGCAAGCGCTGGCGGGGATGGTTGAGGAGCCTGAAACTACGAACGCACAGGTCTCGGTGCAGGTGTAGCGCTCCCCTTCCGTTCGCCCTGAGCTTGTCGAAGGGCCGTTCTTCTTTCAGCGATTAAAAGGAAGAACGGTGCTTCGACAAGCTCAGCACGAACGGGGGAGAGTAGCTAACCAAATCCATCAGTCCAGGTTCGGCCGCAGCCAGCGCTCCGCTGTCGGGAGATCGATCCCACGGCGCTCGGCATATTCCTCGAGCTGATCGCGACCCACGCGCGCCACGCCGAAATACTCCGCCTGCGGGTGGCCGAAATAGAAGCCCGAAACCGCCGCGGTCGGCAGCATCGCGAAGCTTTCGGTCAACGAGATGCCGGTCGCGTGGTGCGCGTCGAGCAACTTGAACAGGGTCGGCTTCAGACTGTGATCCGGGCAGGCGGGATAGCCGGGCGCCGGGCGGATGCCGCGATACTGCTCCTTGATCAGCGCTTCGTTGGTCAGCTGCTCATCCGGCGCATAGCCCCAGAGGGTGGTGCGGACATGGCGGTGCAGCGCCTCGGCCAGCGCCTCGGCGAAGCGGTCGGCCAGTGCCTTCAGCAGGATGTCCGAATAATCGTCGATCGCTGCCTTGAAGCGCGCGAGATGCGGCTCGATGCCGTGGATGCTGACTGCAAAGCCGCCGAGCCAGTCACCGTCGCGGCTAATGAAATCGGACAGGCACATGTTCGCCCTGCCCTCGCGCTTGGCGATCTGCTGGCGCAGCATCGGGATGCGCACGAGATCGTCATTTTCGACAAGACCCAGATGCTCGAGTCCGCCAAGTTCATCCGGATTCCACACGCCCTCGGGATCGACGAAGATATCGTCCTCGTGCCGTACGCAGGGCCACAACCCCGTCACGGCGCGCGCGGTCAACCATTTCTCGCCGATGATCTTGTCGAGCATCGCGTTCGCATCGGCGAACAGGCTGCGCGCGCTTTCGCCGACGACCTTGTCCTCCAGGATCGCGGGATAGTTGCCGGCCAGTTCCCAGGCGCGGAAAAAGGGCGTCCAGTCGATAATCCCGCGAAGCTCGGCCAGGTCCCAGTCGCGGAAGATATGCACGCCCGGCTGGTGCGGCGTCGGCGGCTTGAGACTCATGTCAGCCTCGAACGCATTGTCGCGGGCGACCTTCAGCGGGACCAGCTCGCTCTGGGTGCGGCCGGCGCGGGCGACGCGCACTGCCTCATATTCGTCGGCGGTCTTGAGGACGAAGGCGTCCTTCTGGGTATCGCTGACCAGGGTCGAGGCGACGCCGACCGCACGGCTGGCGTCGAGCACATGCACGACCGGGCCGTCATAGGCCGGTGCGATGCGCAGCGCGGTATGGACCTTCGACGTGGTTGCGCCACCGATCAGCAGCGGCATCTTCATGCCGGCGCGCTTCATCTCCTCGGCGACCGTGACCATCTCGTCCAAAGACGGGGTGATCAGGCCTGAGAGGCCGATCATGTCGGCATCATTCTCATTGGCGGCCGCGAGGATCGCCGACCAAGGCACCATGACGCCCATGTCGACCACGTCGAAACCGTTGCACTGGAGCACGACGCCGACGATGTTCTTGCCGATATCATGCACGTCGCCCTTGACGGTCGCCATGATGATCTTGCCCTTGCCGCGCGCGCCGGGCTCCTTGGCCGCCTCGATGAAGGGCAGCAGATGGGCCACCGCCTTCTTCATCACGCGCGCCGATTTCACGACCTGAGGCAGGAACATCTTGCCCGACCCGAACAGGTCGCCGACGACGTTCATGCCGTCCATCAGCGGGCCTTCGATCACTTCGATCGGCCGGGCATAGAGCAGCCGCGCTTCCTCGGTATCGTCGACGACATGCGCGTCGATGCCCTTGACCAGCGCGTGCTCGAGCCGCTTGGCGACGGGCCAGCCGCGCCATTCCGCCATCTGCTTCTCGGCGACCTCGTCGGTGCCCTTGTAGCGTTCGGCGAGCGCGATCAGCCGTTCGGTCGCCCCATCGTCCTTGTTGAGGACGACGTCCTCACAGGCCTGGCGCAGTTCCGGGTCGATCGTGTCGTACACGTCGAGCTGGCCGGCATTGACGATCGCCATGTCGAGCCCGGCGGGGATCGCATAATAAAGGAACACCGAGTGCATCGCGCGGCGCACCGGCTCGTTGCCGCGGAACGAGAAGCTGAGGTTCGAAAGCCCGCCGGAGATGTGGCAATGCGGCAACCGCGCCTTGATCTCCTTGCACGCCTCGATGAAATCATTCCCGTAATTGTTGTGCTCCTCGATTCCCGTCGCGACCGCGAAGATGTTGGGATCGAAGATGATGTCCTCGGGCGGAAAACCGATGCCCATCAGCAGCTTATAGGCGCGTTCGCAGATCTCGACCTTGCGTGCCTTGGTATCCGCCTGACCTACCTCGTCGAATGCCATGACGACGACGGCCGCGCCGTACTGCATGACCTTCTTGGCCTGAGACAGGAACTGAGCTTCGCCCTCCTTCATGCTGATCGAGTTCACGATCGGCTTGCCGCTGACGCATTTCAGCCCCGCCTCGATCACCGACCATTTCGAGCTGTCGATCATGAAGGGGATGCGCGCGATATCGGGCTCGGCGGCGATCAGCTTGAGGAAAGTGGTCATCGCCACTTCGGCGTCGAGCAGGCCTTCGTCCATGTTGACGTCGAGCACCTGCGCACCCGATTCCACCTGCTGCAGCGCGACTTCGACCGCAGCGGGATAGTCACCCGCCATGATCAGCTTCTTGAAGCGCGCCGATCCGGTGACGTTGGTGCGCTCGCCGATATTGACGAACTGGGCGGTGGAGGGAGTGGTCATTCTCGACTTTCCCCCCTCCCGCTTGCGGGAGGGGTCGGGGGAGGGCTTGTAAGTCACGGTCGGCGCGGAAGAGGACAGGCCGTCCCCCAGCCCCTCCCGCAAGCGGGAGGGGAGTTAAGCCGCCATCGTCATAGGCTCCAGCCCGGCAAGGCGGGTCTTCACCGGCGGCACCACCGGCGTGCGCGGAGCCAGGTCGGCCACCGCCTTGGCGATCGCGGCGATATGCGCCGGGGTCGACCCGCAACAGCCGCCCAGGATGTTGACCTGGCCGTTCGCCGCCCATTCGCGCACCAGCCCGGCGGTGGTCACCGGCTGCTCGTCATATTCGCCGAGCTCGTTGGGCAGGCCGGCGTTCGGATAAACCATGATCAGCGTATCGGCGATGTCGCTCAAAGTGCGCACGTGGGGGCGAAGCTGTTCCGCGCCGAACGAGCAGTTGAGCCCGATGGTGATCGGCCTGGCGTGCCGTACCGCGTGCCAGAACGCCTCGACCGTGTGACCGGAAAGGTTGCGGCCCGACAGGTCGGTCAGGGTCATCGACAACATGATCGGCACGTCACGCCCGAGATCGTCCGCCGCTTCCAGTGCCGCCATGACGCCAGCCTTGGCGTTGAGCGTATCGAACACCGTCTCGATCAGGATGAAATCCACCCCGCCTTCTAGCAGCGCATCGGTCTGCTCGCGGTACACATTCTTCAGGTAGTCGAAGTCGATCTCGCGGAAGCCGGGATCGTTGACGTCCGGCGACAGCGACAAGGTCTTGTTGGTCGGCCCGATCGCGCCGGCGACGAAGCGGGGCCGGCCGTCCTTCGCTTCATATTCGTCGGCGAGCCGGCGGGCGATCTGCGCGGAGGCGATGTTGATCTCCTTGACCAGGCTCTCCGCGGCATAATCGGCCTGGCTGATCACATTCGCGCTGAAGGTGTTGGTCGAGACGATGTCCGACCCCGCGTCGAGATATTCGCGGGTGATCGTCTCCGGCACCTCGGGCTTGGTCAGCGCGAGGATGTCGTTATTGCCCTTCTGGTCCTTCGCCAGGCCGAGCGAGCCGGCATAGTCCGCCTCGTTCAGCTTCCAGTTCTGGATCTCGGTGCCGAAGGCGCCGTCGGTGATCAGGATGCGCTTGGCGGCCTCGGCCAGCAGTCTTTCGCGTGCGGTCATGGTCATGTCCTTCAGGCTGCCGCTTCGTGCGCCGGCACCTTCGCGCGCAGGCCAAGCATGTGGCAGATCGCGAAGCTCAGCTCGGCGCGGTTGAGCGTGTAAAAATGGAAGCTGCGCACATCGCCCGCATAGAGGCGGCGGCACATCTCGGCGGCGACGGTCGCCGCGACGAGCTGGCGCGCGGCGGGATGATCGTCGAGGCCATCGAACAGCCGGCCCATCCAGTCGGGAATCTCAGCCCCGCACATCGCCGCGAACTTGCGAGTCTGCGCGACGTTGGAGACGGGCAGGATGCCGGGCACGATCTCAGCCGTGATACCGGCCGCCGCGACGCGGTCACGGAAGCGGAAGAACGCCTCGGGCGAGAAGAAGAACTGCGTGATCCCGCGGTTCGCCCCGGCATCCAGCTTGCGCTTGAGATTGTCGATGTCCGCCGTCGCGTCAGGCGAATCGGGGTGGCATTCGGGATAGGCAGCGACCGAGATCTCGAACGGGTGGAGTTTCTTCAGGCCTGCGACCAAAGCCGCCGCATTCTCATAGCCGTCCGGGTGCGCCACGAACTTCGCGCCCGCGACAGGGGGATCGCCACGCAGCGCGACGATGTGGCGCACGCCCGCCGCCCAATATTCCTCGGCGACCTGGTCGATCTCGGCCTTGCTCGCCTCGACGCAGGTGAGGTGCGCGGCGGCGGCCAGCGAGGTCTCGCGCTGGATGCGCGCGACCGTCGCATGGGTGCGCTCGCGGGTCGATCCGCCGGCGCCATAAGTGACCGAGACGAAGCGCGGGGCGAGCGGCTCGAGCGTCTTCACCGCCTCCCACAGAGTCTCTTCCATCTTGGGCGTCTTGGGCGGGAAGAATTCGAACGACACCTGAGCGTCGCCCGCGAGATCAGCGAACAAGGGCGACGCCTGGGCGCGGCGCGCTTCGCTTTGCGGGTTCTGGGTCGTCATGCTGCCTTAACCTCTCGTACCGGTATCTGTTTTTGCGTGGTGGCTTTGCGCGCCAGCCAGAGCTTCACCGTCAGCTCGCCGCCTTCGAGCGTCTCGGTCCGCGCCGGGACCAGCCCGGCGGCGTCGAACCAGGCCGCGATCTGCTCGTCGGAGAAACCAAGGCGGGTATGCGCGTCGCGGGTGCGCAGTTCCTCGCGGTCGTGCGGCGCGAAATCGGCGATCAGCAACCGCCCGCCGTCCGACAGCACGCGCGCCGCCTCGGCGATCGCCGCACCGGGCTGCTGCGCGAAATGGAGCACGTGATGGAGGATCGCCGCATCCGCTTCGCCGTCGCCCAGCGGTAGCGCGTAGAGATCGGCCTGGCGCAATTCGGCATTGGCGAGGCCGCGTTCGGACAGCTTGGCACGGGCGAGCCGCAGCATTTCCGAGCTGCGATCGATGCCCAGCGCGTGCCTCGCGCGGCCGGCGAACAGTTCGAGCATCCGGCCGGTGCCGGTGCCGATATCGATCAGCTGCCCGATCGGCGCATCGCCGAGTACGGCGGACATCGCTGCCTCGACCTCGCTCTCGGCGATATGAAGCGATCGGATCGCGTCCCATTGCCCGGCATTGGCCTCGAACCAGCCCGCCGCCGAGGAGGCGCGATCGGCCCGCACCGCCGCCAGCCGCGCCGCATCGGCGACCGCCCAATGATCGGGTTCGAGCTTGCCCCATTGGTCGAGCGAGGCGAGCACCGGATCGACCTTCGACGCCGTTCCCAGTGCCACGAACACCCAGCTGCCTTCCTTGCGCCGCTCGGCGAGGCCGGCATCGCACAGAATCTTCACATGGCGGCTGACGCGCGGCTGGCTTTGCCCGAGCACCTGTGCCAGCTCACCGACCGACAGCTCCATCGACCGCAGCAGCGCGAGGATGCGCAGGCGGGTGCCGTCTGCAAGCGCGCGGAATATGTCGAGGGCCAGGGTCATTGTCGAAGTAGATATAAAGATATCTTTATATGAGGTCAACGACGCAGGCCATGGAACCGAAGCGCATTGCGCGCGTCAGGCCCCTTCGATAGCGTCGTCGTGACGCGCCGATGCCGACATGCATCCCAGAAGAGGAGCCCGACCGATGACGAAATTCCTGGTCCTGCCGCTTGCCCTGACCGCAGCCCTGGGCCTCGCCGCCTGCAGCCCCAAGGCGCAGAACGAAACCGCCCAGGCCGCCGACACGATCGCCGCCGACGCCAATGCGACGATGAGCGAAGCCGCCGCCGACACCGGCGCTGCCGCCGATCGCGCGCTGGGCGCGGCCGAGGCATCGATCGACAATGCCGGTGCCGTGATCGGCAACAAGACCGATGCGGTGCTCGACAAGACCGGCAATGCGATGAAGGCAGCCGGCAGCGAGATCGAGGACTGATATTCCGGCCGTCCGCCCCGATCGTGTCGAAATGTTTCTTGTTCAACTTTGACATTGCCGGGCCGGACGGTCCTTCGACAAGCTCAGGACGAACGGAGACGCGGATGACCTGTTTCAGGGCCGGCACGCTTTTGGCCGGTGCATTGCTGCTCGCCTCCTGCGGGGGCAACGACACGCCCGGCGCCGCGACCCCGGCCGAGGCGCGGGCGCTGAACGACGCCGCGGCGATGCTAGACGCCAACAGCGTCGACATGAACGCCGTTTCGGCGAACGAGATCGAAGAGGAAGCGCAATGACCAAGCTCCGCCGCCTGGGCGCAACCGATCTCCACATCGCGCCGCTGGTGCTCGGCGGCAATGTCTTCGGCTGGACCGCCGACAAGGCGGCCAGCTTCGCCGTGCTCGACGCCTTCATCGCGGCGGGCGGCACGATGATCGACACCGCCGATGTCTATTCGGCCTGGGTACCCGGGCATCAGGGCGGCGAATCCGAAAGCGTGATCGGCGAATGGCTGCGCAGCAGCGGCAAGCGCGACAAGGTTCAGATTGCGACCAAGGTCGGCATGCTGCCCGGTGAGGGTGGCGAGAAGCTGGCGCCGGCACGTATCGCCGCCGCGGCCGACGCCTCCCTCAAACGGCTCGGCGTCGAGCAGATCGATCTCTATTTCGCGCATCAGGACGATGACGCCGTCGCGCAGGAGGATGCGCTTGCCGCCTTTGCCAAACTGATCGACGCCGGCAAGGTCCGCGCGCTCGGCGCGTCCAACTTCCACGCCGGTCGGCTCAAATCGGCGACCGATGCGGCCAGGGCGCACGGCCTGCCGCATTACCAGGTGCTTCAGCCCGAATATAATCTGGTCAGCCGCCACAAGTTCGAGGGCGAGCTGCAGGATTATTGCGTCGTCAACGATATCGGCGTGGTGCCCTATTATGGGCTCGCCTCGGGCTTCCTTACCGGCAAATATCGATCGACCGACGATCTCGGCAAGAGTGTGCGCGGCGGGCGGATGGGCGACCTGCTCGAGGGCAAGGGCAAGGCCGTGCTGGCCGCGATGGACGATGTCGCCGCCGAGACCGGCGCGACGCTCGCGCAGATCGCGCTCGCCTGGCTCGCGGCGCAGCCCGGCGTTACCGCGCCGATCGCCAGCGCCACCAGCGTCGCGCAGATGGACGAGCTTGGCGGGTCGATCGGCCTGGACCTGACCGAGGGGCAACTGGACCGCCTGACCAACGCCGGCGCCTGACTTCAAAAACCTTATGGGAGGATGGGGATATGAAGACGGTTTTCGCGGCCATGCTCAGCCTTCTGCTTGGCGGCACGTCGGCCGTAGCGCAGCAGACCCCCACTCCCGTCGCACCGCAGCCTTTCGCCGCCGGAGCCCCGCTCGGCGTGACGGCCGAGGGCAAGTTCAATCCCATGTCGTCCAATGTGAAGGTCTTTGGCGCGCTCGTGAATGCCGAGAGCTGCAGCTATGATCAGACGCGCAACCTGATCCTCGCGGTCAACCGCGGCGCGGGGCAAAAAGAGGCGCCGAACGACGGCTTCGTCTCGCTGATCAACCATGACGGATCGGTGCACACGTCGAAATGGATCGGCGCGACACGCGACGGGCTGGTGCTCAACCAGCCGTTCGGCAGCGTCGTGCATGACGGCAAGCTCTACCTCGCCGACAGCGACGGCGACACCGCGGACGGGGCGAAGCGCGCCTCGGTGATCCGCATGTTCGACCTCAAGACCGGCGCCCCGGCGGGCGAGATCGCCAGCCCGGATATCGCCTGGCTCAACGATATCGCCGTCGCCAAGGACGGCACCATCTACGGATCGCAGACCGGCAGCGCCGACGCCCAGACGCCGTGGCGAATCTATCGGATCATGCCCGATGGCAAGACGTCCGTCTTCCTGGAGGGCGCCCCGCTGTCGCGCCCCAACGGCGTCGCGATCGACAATGACGGCAATGTGGTCGTGGCGAACATGGGCGACGATGCGGTGCTCACCTTCTCGCCCGCCGCCAGGCTGATCAGGACCGAGAAGGCGGCGCAGCCGGGCAATGACGGCATCGTGATCATGCCCGACGGCACCAAATATGTCAGCAGTGTGGTGAATGGCGGCGTCTCGCGCCTCCGCCCCGGCCAGCCGGCGCAATTGATCGCGACCGGCATCCCGAATGCGGCATCGATGTGCCTCGACTCAGGGGCCAACCAGCTCGTCATTCCGATGAACCCCAATAATTCGCTGGCGTTCGTCAAGCTGTGACGGCCGGCCCCTCGGGGCCGGCTCGCCTTACAAATAGGCGGTCACCGCAGGCTTCTCCCACCAGAGATTGTCGCGGCCATTGGCATAGTTGACCGGGGCGTCGGCCAGTTCCTGCGGGGTCGCGTCGTCCAGGCAGTTAACCGCGATGCTGACATAGTCGCCGCCGATCTGCTCGACATGGCCGTCGCCGAACGGCGCACAGCCGCAGGTCTTGCAGAAACGGTGATGGCCGGAAAGCGTGCCGAACTGATAGTCGGACAAGGCATCCTTGCCCCGGAGCAGGCGGAAGGCGTCGGGCTTGATGTTCATGCCCCAGCCGCGGCGCTTGGTGCAGATCGAGCAATTGCACTTGCCGGTGCCCGCTTCGAGGTCGAGATCGGCCTCGAACGCGACCGCGCCGCAGTGGCAGCTGCCATGATAGGTCTTGAGCATGATGGGTCTCCCTTGGTTGCGGGAATCGACATACTGCCACCCTGCTGCCAGCATGGTGGCAGCAGTATGTCACTAGGACCCGATTATGCGCCGCGCCGACCGCCTGTTCGAGATCGTCCAGATCCTGCGCCGCGAGCGCCGGCCGATCACGGCCGACTCGATCGCGGCCGAACTCGAGACGTCGAAACGGTCGGTCTATCGCGACATTGCCGCGCTGATGGCGCAGCGTGTGCCGATCCGGGGCGAGACCGGGATCGGCTATGTCCTGGAAAGCGGGTTCGATCTGCCGCCGCTGATGCTCAATCCCGAGGAAGTCGAGGCGGCGGTGCTCGGCGCGCAATGGGTGGCGGGGCATGGCGATTCGGCCCTGGCCAACGCAGCGCGCAACCTGATCGCGAAGATCGCGGCCGTGGTACCGGCGGAGATGCGGGCGCTGGTCGACGATCCCGCCGCGCGGACCCCGCCCGCCTGGAAGATGCCCGCAGACGCGGTCGACGCCACCATGCTGCGCCAGGCGATCCGCGCGGGCCGCAAGATCGCCCTCTCCTATCGCGCGCAAGACGGGGTGCCGACCGACCGCACCGTCTGGCCCGCCCTGATCGGCTATCACGACAGCGCCCGGGTGCTGATCGCCTGGTGCGAGCTGCGCGACGGTTTCCGCAGCTTCCGCCTCGACCGGATCGTCGCCGCGGAGATGCTCGACACGCGCTATCCGGCGCGACCGGGGCAGTTGCGCGCCCGCTGGCTCGCGCAGATCAGGCAAGAATGGCCAGCGACGGGCTGAAGCCGCCCGTCAGTGCAGCATGCCGTCGATATGGCGCAGCTTGTCCGGATTGAGCACGACATAGACCGCCTTGATCCTGCCGCCTTCGATCAGCATATCGTAACTCTCATCCGAGGCATGGCCGTCGGTCAACCGGGTCAATGCCTCTGTCCAGGCCAGCGCCGCGCGTTCGCGATCGGTGTAGAGCGGCGTTTCGCGCCAAGCGTCGAGCATATAGAGCCGCTGCTCGGTCTCGCCATGCTTGCGCGCGACGCGGGTATGCAGGTCGAGACAGACCGCACAGCCGTTGATCTGCGAGGCGCGGGTCTTGACAGTTCCATCAGCCCCGTTTCGAGGCCGAGCTGGCTTGCCCTGGTGCCGAAGTCGACCAACAGCGTGATCGGGCTGTCGGGGCGGGTGAACGGGTTCAGTCGGGTCGTCATGATCCTTCTCTCTCGTTCGGGGCGATTCCCGAAAGACAGGACGAGATCGATCCGGCGATTGTGACACGCGACCGAAAAAACTGCGTGCTTGCCGTTGCGCGGCCGGCTGCTAGGGGCGCTTTTCATGAAAGCCCAGACCCAGCAGACGCTCCGCCGCTATCATCTCTATATCGGAATGTTCCTGGCGCCGGCGATCATCTTCTTCTCGCTCAGCGGCGCGTTGCAGACGTTCCGCCTGCAGGAGGAAAAGGGCTGGGGCAGCACGCCGCCCACCTGGATCGTCTGGCTGGCCAGCGTCCACAAGGACGATCGGCTGCCCCAGGCAAAAACGGCGGGCGCCGATGAGCATGCCAAGCCGGTCGCGAAACCTGTTCCCAAGGTTGCGCAAAAGCCCAAGCCTTCCGCGTTGCCGTTCAAGATCTTCGCGGTGATCATGTCGATCGGGCTGATCCTGTCGGCAGTGCTGGGCATGATCGTCGCGCTCAACAACCGCGCGACGCGGCGGGTGTCGACGATCATGCTGGTGGCAGGCGCGGTCGTGCCGATCCTGTTGTTGAAGATCTAGGCGCGGGGCCACACCCACTCGTCACCCCGGATTTGTTCCGGGGTCCATGGTTCCGCATACGCAACAACCGCCACTCGCGCGGCATGATGGATGCCGGAACAAGTCCGGCATGACGGGTGAGGGAAAACGGCCCGGAGCCTTAGCCCCGAGCCGCTCTCATTCCGCACAATCCGTATTAGGCCGCGAACTGGTTCATCGTGTTGTGCACACCGCCTGCCTTCAGCGCGGCCTCTCCGGCGAAATACTCCTTATGGTCATCGCCGATGTCGGAGCCCGACATGTTCTGGTGCTTCACACAGGCGATACCCTGGCGGATCTCCTGGCGCTGCACGCCCAGGACATAACCAAGCATACCAGCCTCGCCGAAATACTCCCTGGCGAGATTGTCGGTCGACAGCGCTGCGGTGTGATAGGTCGGCAGCGTGATAAGGTGATGGAAGATGCCCGCCCGGCGCGCGCTGTCCGCCTGGAAAGTGCGGATACGCTCATCGGCTTCGTCGCCCAGTTCGGTCCCGTCATAATCGACGCTCATCAGGCGTGCCCGGTCATAGGCCGAGACGTCCCTGCCCTCAGCGGCCCAGGCATCGAACACCTGCTGGCGGAAGTTCAAGGTCCAGTTGAACGAAGGCGAGTTGTTGTAGACCAGCTTCGCGTTGGGAATAACCTCACGGATACGGTCGACCATGCCCGCGATCTGCTCGATATGCGGCTTCTCCGTTTCGATCCACAACAGGTCGGCGCCGTTCTGCAGCGAGGTGATGCTGTCGAGCACGCAGCGATCTTCGCCCGAGCCGGCACGAAATTGGTAGAGGTTCGACGCCAGCCGTTTCGGCCGCATCAGCTTGCCGTCGCGGTTGATCACGACGTCGCCGCTGCGCGCATTCTCCGGCGTGATCTCCTCGCAATCGAGAAAGGCGTTATACTGGTCGCCCAGATCGCCCGGCTCCTTGCTGAAGGCGATCTGCTTGGTCAGGCCCGCACCCAGCGAATCCGTCCGGGTGACGATGATGCCGTCCTCGACGCCGAGTTCCAGGAAGGCGTAGCGGCAGGCGCGAACCTTCGCCAGGAAGTCCTCATGCGGCACGGTGACCTTGCCGTCCTGATGCCCGCACTGTTTCTCGTCGGAGACCTGGTTCTCGATCTGCAGCGCGCAGGCGCCCGCCTCGATCATCTTGCGCGCGAGCAGATAGGTCGCCTCGGCATTGCCGAAGCCGGCATCGATGTCGGCGATGATCGGCACGACATGAGTCTGGTGATTCTCGACCGCGGCGAGAAGCTGCTTTTCCTTGATCTGGTCGCCCGCTTCGCGCGCCGCATCGATCTCGCGGAACATCATGCCCAGCTCGCGGGCGTCGGCCTGGCGAAGGAAGGTATAGAGTTCCTCGATCAGCGCCGGGACCGATGTCTTCTCGTGCATCGATTGATCGGGCAGTGGGCCGAATTCGGAGCGCAGCGCCGCGATCATCCAGCCCGAGAGGTAGAGATAGCGCCGCTCGGTCGAGCCGAAATGCTTCTTGATGGCGATCATCTTCTGCTGGCCGATAAAGCCGTGCCAGCACCCCAGCGACTGGGTGTAATTGGCGGCATCGGCATCATAAGCCGCCATGTCCTTGCGCATGATCGCGGCGGTGTAGCGCGCGATGTCGAGCCCGGTGCGGAAGCGGTTCTGGACACGCATGCGCGCCACCGCTTCGGCATCGATCCCATCCCAGGTGCCGTTCTTGCCGCCGATGAGCTGGCCGATCTGTGCGATGTCGCTTTGGTAAGTCACGATACGTCCCTCGCTTGCTGAAGTGCGAGGATAAGTACACAAATTGACAAGCCATGGACCCTCTACATGAGGGATAACCGCGTTAAGGTGTCACAGTCTGCCAGAATTAGATGTAAATTTGTAAATTATCGACTCGCCGTCAGTCGCCACCGAAGGTGAACGGCGATATCCCCCGCTCGCGCTCGTTGATCAGCAGCGCCCGCCCAATCGGCGGCGCGGACCGCTGGGGACAGCGCTCGCGCAGGCAGGCCCGGCAGCCAAGGCCGATCGGCGTCGCCTCACCCTTCAGGTCGATGCCCCGCGCCGTGGCGAGGCTGCCGGCAAACTCGGCCGCGACACCCAGCCCGATGGCGAACTCGGCCGGCACCGCGCCATAGCGACGACCCTGCGGCGCCACCGTCCGCGCGATGGTGAGCCAGCGCGCGCCATCCTCCAGCTCGACCAGTTGCACGGCAAGGCTGCCGGGCCGATCAAATGCATGGTGCATGCGCCACAGGGGACAACGCCCCTCGGCCTCGGCCAGCGGCGATCCGCTCGCGCCGGAGAAGCGCTTCGACGCCTGGCCGGCCCGGTCGATGCGCACCATGAAGAAGGGCAGCCCGCGCGCGCCGACGCGCTGCAGGGTCGGCAGCCGGTGCGCGACCTGCTCGAAGCCCGCGCCGAAACGCCGCTGGAGCAGTTCCAGATCATAGCCCGTCGCCTCGCAGGCGCGGAGAAAGCGGGCATAGGGCATCATCACCGCCGCGGCGAAATAACTGGCGAGATGGCGGCGATAGAGCCGCTCGGCCGCGCGATCGGTGAAGCTCGCGCCCTTGGCCAGCGCGTCGATCTCACCACGCGCCTCGATCTGGGCAAGCTGGAAGGCCGCGGCGAAGGTGCGCGAGGCAGGGTCCAGCATCTCGCTCAACTGCAGTTGCCGGGCGTGGAGATCGAGACGGCGCAGCAGATCGGGCATCACATCGACCGGCAGAATGCGGATGGTGAGTTGATGCTTGACCCGCAGCCGCTCGGCGATGGCGCCGTAAAGGTCACCGGCGCCCAGCCGCAGTTCGTCGGCCAGTTTCTCGGCCGCCGCATCCAGATCGGCGAAATGCCCGCGCCAGCGCTCGATCTCGCGCCGCACCTCGGCGATCGGATCACTGGCGCTCGCCTCACCCGACGCTGCGCCCGATCCGATCCGGTCATAGGCGCGCGCGAATGCCTCCGCCCCGCCCGGCGCGCCCGCCAGCCATTCCTCGACCTCGTTCCGGTCGATCTCGAGGTCGGCGAACATGGGGTCCGCCAGCCGTCGCCGGATCGCCGACTCCCCTCCGCCAGGCTCACCGGCGGCCAGGGCGCGCGGATCGAAATCGAAGCTCTCGGCCAGCTTGACCAGCAACGAGGCGGACAAGGGCCGCTGGTTGCGCTCGACCAGATTGAGATAGCTGGGCGAGATCGCCAACACGTCGGACATGGCCGCCTGGGTCAGGCCAGCCTGACGCCGCAAGCGCCGTACTGCGTGCCCGGCAAAGAGTTTCCTGTCCGCCATATTCTGCCCCTTCGACTGCCGCCCTCTTCGGCACGAGCACACTTGTCAATAGTTTACAGAATTTCAGAATTCTTGAGCACATGTGCGACAACGCGACACTGCTATAGCTTCTATCCGGCCTGACTTCGCCAATTGCCCGCACTAGTGCCCCTGTCGAAGCCAGCTCCTCTAGGCAGGCCTTTGTAAAGTATACGACCTTTGGAAGCCGTCTAAGCGGCGCCTTGAAAGTTTCCTGGGGAGGAAAGGATGCCCGCCGGCGGATACGTCGGCGGGCATTTCCGTTATCCCGCTTGTCGGCCGGGCCGGGCCGTGCGCATGATGCGCTGCAACAAGGGACTTCATATTGGCGACGACGAAGCACGGCTCCAACCTCGTCATCTATGCGGCGCTCGCGGCCAATCTCGGCATCGCGGCCGCCAAGTTCGTCGCCGCCGCCATATCCGGCTCTTCCTCGATGCTGACCGAGGGCTTCCATTCGGTCGTCGACAGCCTGAACCAGGTCCTGCTGCTCTACGGCCAGAAGCGCGGGCGCCGTCCGCCCGATATCGACCACCCCTTCGGCTATGGGCGCGAACTGTATTTCTGGAGCTTCGTCGTCGCGATCCTGATCTTCGCGGTCGGCGCGGGCGTGTCGATCTATGAAGGCTGGGTCCATATCGCCGAGCCGGAACCGTTGCGCGACCCGACGATCAACTATGTCGTGCTGGCGGTAGCCTTCGCGATGGAGGGCGCCTCCTGGATCTTCGCCATGCGCGAATTCGCCGGATCGGTACGCGGCACGAGTTGGTGGCAGGCGGTACGCGCGTCGAAGGACCCGGCCGGCTTCATCGTGCTGTTCGAGGATTCGGCGGCGCTGGCGGGCCTTGCGATCGCTGCGGTCGGCGTCTGGGCAAGCCATGCCTGGGGCGATCCCCGCATCGACGGCGTCGCCTCGATCGCGATCGGCCTGCTGCTCGGCGTGGTCGCCGCCTTGCTGGCACGCGAGGCCAAGGGGCTGCTGATCGGCGAAGGCGCCGACCCCGCTATCGTCACTCAGGTGCGCAAGATCGTCGACTCGCGCCCGGAGATTACCTGGGTCAACCATGTCCGCACGCTGCACACCGCGCCCGACCGGATCTTCGTCGCGATCAGCGCCGATTTCCGCGACACGCTCACCATGGGCGAGGCCGAGCTGCTGATCGAGGCGATCGAGACCGATCTCAAGGCGGCGCTGCCCCAACTCTCCTCCATCTATATCCGCCCCGAGCGCCGGGAGGACGCGACCGCGCTCCACCCCGACGAAGCGGTCGGCGGCTGCTGATGCGGGTCAGCCGCCGCGATCTGCTGGCGGCCGGCTTCTGCATGATGCTGTTGCCGTCTGTCCCCGCGCTGGCGCGCGCTTCGCATTTCCCGATCGACTGGCAGGGTGCCCCGCAAACGCCGGAGATCGCCGCTGCGCTCTCCGCCCAGATCGCGCTGGTCGAGGCCCTGCCGATCGATCCCGAGATCATCGCCTTTTTCGCGACGCAGCGCATTGTGGTCGACACGATGCCCGGCAGCATGTCGCGCATCGCGCCCGATGGCGTACATCTCGAACGGCGCGCGGTGCCGCCCGACAATCCCGTACTGCTTCATGAATTGCTGCATCGCTATCATCTGCTTCGGATGACCGATGGGTATCGGAACGCCGATGTGCTTGCCTTTTATGCGGAGGCGCGGTCTTCGGGGCTCTATCCGGCGCGTTCCTATATGCTCAGCCATCCGATCGAGTTCTTCGCGATGACGGCGAGTGCGGTGCTGTACGGCCGGCTGTCGCGGCCGCCTTTCTCGCGAGCCGAGGTTTTGGGGAAGTCGCCGGAACTCTATCGGTGGATCGTCAGGGAATTCGGGCTGAGCATAGGTCCGACGCCACTCTGAACTCGTTTCAGGGTGACGTGGGACAGGTCAGTCCGCCGGCACCAGCTCGACGACATCGACGATCGATTCGAACTTCGGCCAGGGCAGCACCAGCCGCCAACGCTTGTCGCCGACCCGCTCGATATAGCCGGCCATGTCGCGGCCGTCGTCGCGGCCGTAATCCATCGGCTTCCTCTCATCGCCGAACATCATCGTGCCGAGGAAAACCATTCGCGCCCCGCCATCCGGGAAGAGCAGGCCGATCGGCCGCTGCGATCCGCCGACCTTGTACAGGCTCGACACCTCGCCCTCGTCGTTGATGCGGCATTCATAAGGCGGATAGGCAGTGAAATCACGCATCGCCGTGCCGTTGGCGCCCAGCTTGAACACACGGCAGCGATAGCGCCCCGGCGGCGGCGAAGCATTGCTCAGCGCGCGATCGGGCTCGAACAGGTCTCCCTGCCCGGTCAGATCCGCGCCGCGCCCGGCCGCCCTGACCTTGGCCAGGGCAGCGATCCAGGCATTGCGCCAGGTGCGCAGCCGCTCGCGATCCTTGTCGGTCGCGACCTGATGCCAGTCCATGCTCGCGGCCTTAAGGGTCACGGGCAAGGGCGGCGGCGTCGTCACCGGCACGATCGCCGCCGGCGCCGGAGGCGCCACGGCCACCTCGACGGGCTTGTCCGCCTTTCCGCCACAGCCGGCAAGAAGGGCGCAGCCGCACAGGCCGAGGGAGAGTCTTTTCAAGCGACCGGTTCTTTCTTCAGCAAGGGCGCAGCTAACCACGCCCCGCCCAGCTTGCCAACCCGGGAGAACACGGGTGGTTCCCTCAGGCAGCGGTCCAGCCGCCATCGACCGACAGGTTCGCGCCGGTGATCGACTTCGCCTCGTCCCGGCACAGGAACAGGCCGAGCGCCGCGACCTGCTCCGGCGTCACGAATTCCCGCGTCGGCTGGGCGGAGAGCAGCACGTCGTTGAGCACCTGCTCGCGCGTCATGTTCCGCGCTTTCATCGTATCGGGGATCTGATTCTCGACCAGGGGCGTCCAGACATAGCCGGGCGAGATGCAGTTGACCGTGATGCCGTGAGTGGCGGTTTCCAGCGCGATCGTCTTGGTCAGGCCGGCAATGCCGAACTTGGCCATTACATAGGCGCTCTTGTTCGGGCTCGCGACGATCGAATGGGCTGAGGCGGTCGAGATGATCCGGCCCCATTTGGCCGCCTTCATGTACGGCACCGCCGCCTGCATCATGTACCAGGCCGAGGTCAGGTTGATCTTGATGATCGCCTCGAACTTGTCGGCCGGGAAATCCTCGATCGGCGCGACATGCTGGATGCCGGCATTGTTGATGATGATGTCCGGCCCGCTCAGTTCGTCATGGCAACGCTTGACCATCGCGGCGATCGCCGCCGGATCGGTCATGTCGGCCGCGTCGTACAGCGCCTTGGCGCCGCTGACCGCCTCCAGCGCGGCGCGTTCGGTCTCGATCGCGGCGGCATCGCCGAAGCCGTTGATCATCACGCTCGCGCCCTCGCCGGCCAGTACCTTGGCATAGGCCAGGCCGATGCCCGAGGTGGAACCGGTGATGATCGCGCTCTTGCCCTTGAGGAACATGGGGTTCTCCGTGATTGAAGGTCAGATGGTCGGGGGTTTCGCCGTCAGGTCGAATGCCGCGGTCGTGCCGGTCTCGATATTCTCCGCGACCAGCCGCGCATTGATCATCGTCTCGGCGACCGCCTCGCGCCCGGCATGCCAATGCTCGCGCATCGTGCGGGCCGAGAACTCGAAATCGCGCGATCCGCCTTCCCAGGCGTTGGTGCGATAGATGAGCTGAACGAGGCTGACCGGATGTTCCGCCGAGCAGGTCTCGAGCGCAAGCACATCGGGATCGCTGCGCATTTCCTTGGGCAGCTTCGCGATCACCTTGCGCGCGATCTCGCGGTCCTTGCGGATGCGCATCACCTGGTCCGACACCTGGCGCGTCCGGCTGGAGAAACGAATCTCCTTCTCGCGCGCCGCGACGTCCATGATCGTCCGTGGCCGGTCGGCCGCCGCCGCGAACAGATCGACCTGGAAGGCGAGCAAGGGCTCGGTCTGATTATCGAGCACATGGGTGAGCGGCGTGTTCGAGACGAGGCCGCCGTCCCACCACCATTTCCCGTCGATCTCGATCGGCGGCAGGCCCGGCGGCAAAGCGCCCGATGCCATGATGTGCCGCGCGTCGATCCGCGTCGTCTTCGTGTCGAAATAGTTGAAATTGCCGCTCTCGACATCGACCGCGCCGACCGAGAGGCGCACCGACCCTTCGTTCAGCAGATCCCAGTCGACCAGCGAATCGAGCGTCTCCTTCAGCGGGGTCGAATCGTAGAAGCTCAGCGCCTCGGGCGTGCCCGGCACGGCGAATACCGGCGAGACCATGCGCGGCGCGAAGAAGCCCGGCACGCCCGCCGCCATCACATAGCCCGCCGACCATTCGTGCAGCCATTCGCGCACATGATCGTCGGGATAGATCGGGAAACTCGGGAGGGACGAGGTCACCATATCCCAGAAAGCGGTGAGCATTTCGACCCGCTTATGCGGCGGGTTGCCCGCGACGATCGCGGCATTGACCGCGCCGATCGAGATGCCGGCGACCCAGTCGATCTCGATCCCGCGCGCGTGCAGTCCCTCGATCACGCCCGCCTGATAGCTGCCGAGCGCGCCGCCGCCCTGCAGCACCAGCGCGACGCACTCGGGCAGCGGCAGGGCTTCCGCCTGGCGCAAAGCTCTCATGGGTTCGGCATCGGCCATCGAACGCGCACATGCGCTGCCCGCGCGGCCGGATCAACGCCCGTTTGATGAAAAGCGCGTCAGGCACGCCGGAAACGGCGAAATGCGCGACGCTTGCAACAACCGGAGCGCCCGCGCATTCATGCCGCATCGGCAACGAACCCCGGGACACTCAAGATGCGCCTCGACGATTTCGATCCCAACATCAATGTGGAGGATCAGCGCGGCCAGGGCGGCGGATTCGGGTTCGGCGGCGGTGGCGGGGGCGGCGGGATGCTGTTCGGCCTGTTGCCCCTGGTGTTCAGCCGTTTCGGTTGCGGCGGCGTGGCCGTGCTGCTGATCGCCTTCGCGCTGTTCGGCGGCTTGGGTTCGCTGACCGGAGGCGGTGGCGGCCTGGTGTCCACCCCAACCGAACGGGTCGGCAACGGTCCGGTCGCCGGCAGCGATACGACTTCGAGCTGCAACCTCAATCCGGCGAGCAAGGCAGCGTGCAACGCCTTCAGTTCGGCCGACAAGACCTGGGCGGCCTTGTTCAGCAAGGCCGGCGAGCGCTTCGCCCAGCCCAAGCTCGTTTTCTATGGCGGCCAGGG
This sequence comes from Sphingomonas sp. GW821-FHT10F11, assembly GCF_058809095.1. Taxonomy (NCBI): domain Bacteria; kingdom Pseudomonadati; phylum Pseudomonadota; class Alphaproteobacteria; order Sphingomonadales; family Sphingomonadaceae; genus Sphingomonas; species Sphingomonas sp. GW821-FHT10F11. Next base: position 698,970 of record NZ_JBXASH010000002.1, on the reverse strand, counting down.
CCAGTCGGGCTGCGGCGCGGCGCAGAGCGCGATGGGCCCCTTCTACTGCCCGAGCGACCAGGGCATCTATCTCGACACCAGCTTCTTCGACGAGCTCGGCACCCGTTTCGGCGCCAAGGGCGATTTCGCGCAGGATTATGTGATCGCGCATGAATTCGGCCACCACATCCAGAATCTGCTCGGCACCTCGGACCAGGTCCAGCAGCAGATGGCGCGGTCGAGCCGCACCGAGGGCAATGCGCTGTCGGTCAGGCTCGAACTGCAGGCGGACTGTTTTGCCGGCGTCTGGGCCGCGCAGAATCGCGACCGGATGGAGCCGGGCGACCTGGAGGAAGGCATGACCGCCGCCCAGGCGATCGGCGACGACACGCTGCAGAAAGAGGCGCAGGGCCGCGTGGTGCCCGACAGCTTCACCCATGGCAGCTCGGCGCAGCGCAAGGCCTGGCTGCGGCGCGGGCTCGACAGCGGCGATCCGAACCAGTGCGATACGTTCAGCGGGGCGATCTAGTCTGCTCGACTCCTCGTCACCCAGGACTTGTTCCGGGGTCCATCGTGCCGCGTACCAAACGCTTCGGCTCCTGCGGCCCGATGGATGCCGGAACAAGTCCGGCATGACGAAACTCTAGCGGCTGCCAGCAACCTCATAGGGTAGATCGGCACCCAGCCCCAGTTGCGCAAGCGGCCCGTCAATCGCCCGGCCGGGCGTTCCCACCTCGCGCTGCCACGGCGCAAAGGGCAGCACCAGGCTCTCCAGCCGTTCGACCAGATCGAACAGGCTATCGTCGTCGAGCCGGTATCCCGGCGCCTGATCCATATGGAGGCGGATCCGCTTGCCGAGGGATTCCTTGCGCACGCAGCTCTCGCCGGAGAAACGGCGCAGGCAGACGGCATAGCCACCACGGATCCAGCTTTCCCACTCGACCGCGGCGCAGCGCGCGGCCGTTTCGGGATCGAGATGCTGGTCCGGGAAGGCATCGGGAAAGGCGATCAGGGCAAGCGGCTCTTCGGCGAGCGCCCGGACGAATGCCTTGATGAAATGCACCCGATTCTGTGCCGCCGCCTCGTCGACCGACAGGCCCTGCTTCAGGCTCAACATCGCCCGGCGACCCCACCACAGGGCAGCCGGAGCATACCACAGCCCGCCGGGCGGCGGCGGCTCGGTCGCGCCAAGCGCGCTCCACCAGGCGCCTTCATGCTCGGCATAGATCGCCCCCGGCATCGCGCCGGCTTCGATCAGGCGCACGCCGAGATCTGGCTCCGCACCAAGCTGTCGACAGAAGAGTTCGGGCGTCAGGAACCAGCGCTGGACATAGGCAAGATGTGTCATGCGCCGGCCATAGCGCCGGATCGCCGAAAGATGCTTCGGCAAGGGCCGAACGATGCCGACGCAACAGACCCCTCCCCCCTTGCGGGGAGAGGGGCCAGGGAAATCTCAGGCTCAATAGGTGCCCGAGAAACTCCGGTTGAGGATGTGCGGCCCCTTGTCGCTATCCTCGTCGCGATTCTCGCCGAAGAACGCGCTGCGTTCCTCGTCGCGCCAATGCGCTTTCGCATCCTCCGCTGTCTTGCGAATCTTCACCTTATCGTCGACCGAGTCGATCCAGCGCGAGGGGATCGAATGATGCCGGCCGCCGGCATCGGCGTCGCTCTTGGTCAGGATGACGCGGTCGCCGCGCACCTTGTCGACGGTGCCGACATGCTCGCCGTCCGAGCCGAGCACCTCCATGTGCTCGGTGACCTTCGACAGCGCACTGCGCTGAGTCTGTCGCTCGCTGCGCCAGCTGCCGAACTCCTTCTCGAACTTCGACCGGTTTTCGCGGCGATATTCGTCATAGTCGCGGTCGAGCGCGTCGATCTGCGAGCGGCGCCAGCTATGATAATCGTCGTCGCGCGCATAGGGGCTGTCCCAGCGGCCGCTGCCGCCCCGGTGCTCGTCATAGCGCGAGTCCATCTCGCGGCGGCGCTCGGCCTCTTCGTCGCCGAACCAGGAGCGGACCTCGTCCCCGGCGCGGCTGAAGAAGTCGCGGTCCTGATAGTCATAGCCTCCGGGCCGGCCGCGATCACGATGGCCATACAGGTCGGCCCGGCCATAGTCCGACCGTCCATCGTCGCGGTCGCCGGTCTCGGTGAAGCGGTGCCCGTCCGAACCATAGCTGCCACGATACGCGCCCTGGAACCCTGCATCGCGACGGCGCTGGCCAAGATTGCGCTGCTCGCGCCGGCCGTAAGCCGAGTTGCCATAGTCGCGGGGACCATAATCACGCTGGCCAAAGTCGCGCTGACCATAGTCCCGGCCGCGGCCACGAGCGAACTCGCCCGCCGCCTGATATTCGCGGGCGCTCGAATAGGTGTAGTCCTGCCCCGCCCCATAGTCGCGGGTGTAATCGGCCTCTCCGCTATCCGAATAATCGGCCTGCGGGTTGGTGTTTCGGAGATAGCGTCCATTGTCCATGACGGCGTCCTTCCTTCGATTCTGCGGGTGCCGGCAGACGCCTCTCCCGCGTCCGCTCGACCATCCAAGAAAGGAACGAAAGCCGTGTTTGTTCCGATAGTTACGCGGGCGTAGCGATATCTCGCCGCGTCGTTCGCGCGGTTCGACGCAGAGAAAGTTGGGAGGCTGTGGGCGATGCGGTTGCATCGCCCGAAAAGGCTCGCTAAACGCGCGCTTCCGGCCCGGAATATGGGCGCGGAGCGGGTGCGGGGCTGTAGCTCAGATGGGAGAGCGCTGCAATCGCACTGCAGAGGTCAGGGGTTCGATTCCCCTCAGCTCCACCAGCGCCCGCAATGCCCGGACCGCCGCGCCCCTTCACTGCATTCAGAGCATCGCCGACAGTATCGATCGCGGCGTCTCGAACGCTCGTTGCGAATCGTTCGCATCATTGTTGAGAATCATTCGCAAATAGGCCATGATAGGCCAATTGGACCGGTCTCCCGGGCCGGCCACTTTCCGCAAAGGCGTTGCAATGATCGATCGCATGACATCCGCCCCCATCCCGCCTGCCTCCGGGCGCGTGAAGCAACCCGGCCGGATCGAGACGGCGCTGATCCGCTGGCTGATGCGCCCGGCCACCATCACATCTGTTCAGCCGCTATCGGCACAGTTCCGGCTGATCGACCTCGAAGGGGAAGCGCTGAAACAGGTCGCCTGGACCCCGGGCCAGAAGATCCAGGTGATGCTCGGCGGCCTGCTCACCGCGCGAACCTATACGCCGACCATGTGGGACGTGGAACGCGGTCGCACCCGGATCCTCGCCTGGTCGCACGGAGACGGCCCGGGTAGCGACTGGGCGACGGGGCTGATCGGAGGCGAGAAATGCCAGTTCTTCGGTCCGCGCCGGTCGCTCGATGTGGATGGCGACACCGGGCCGATCGTCCTGTTCGGCGACGAGACGTCGTTCGGCCTTGGGCTCGCCCTGGCCGGGGCGCGAGGACCGGTGGCTGCGCACCTGCTGTTCGAAGTCTCGAGCATCGCCGAATGCGACCCGGTATTGCGGGAGATCGGCCTGAGCCCGGCCATGCTGGTCGAGCGCACCGATACCGAGGCGCATCTGGACGAGATCGAGCGCCGCCTAATCGACCTTGCGCAAGGCGCTTGCACCTTCGTCCTGACCGGCCGGGCGGCAGCGATCCAGCGGCTGATCCGGCTGTTGCGGGGCGCCGGCGTCGCACCGGCGCGCCTGCGTTCAAAGGCCTATTGGGCACCCGGCAAGACCGGCCTGGATTGAGGAGCGAGGGCGATCAGTCCCCGGCCGCCATCTCGCCCATCGTCACATAATCGAGCTTGCCGGTGCCGAGCACCGGCAGCGCCTCGACCACGCGGATATCGCGCGGCAGCGCCAGTTCAGCCACGCCGTTCGCCTTGCCCCAGGCGAGCAGGTCGGCCGGCTTGGCATCCGCGCGGGTGGTGAACAGCACGAGCTGCTCGCCCTTTTTCGGGTCCGGCCGCGTGACGACGGCATATTCGGCACCAGGCCAGGTCGCCGCGGCATAGCCCTCGACCGCCGGCAGCGAGATCATCTCGCCGCCGATCTTGGCGAAACGCTTGGCGCGGCCGCGGATCGTGACGAAGCCGCCCTCATCGATGGTGACGATATCGCCGGTATCGTGCCAGCCGCCCGCCGGGGGCTGGAGCTGGCCGGGCGCATCGACCTTGAGATAGCCCGCCATGATGTTCGGCCCGCGGATCGACAGCCGGCCGCCTTCCTGGATGCCCGGCACCTCCTCAAGCGCCGCCTCGATCCCGGGCAGCAGCCGCCCGACACTGCCCGAGCGGAAATACATCGGCGTGTTGACTGCGATCACCGGCCCCGCCTCGGTCGCACCATAGCCCTCCAGGATGCGCAGACCGAATTTGTCGGCATAGGCACGCCGCGTCTCGTCCCGCACGCGCTCGGCCCCGGCGAAGATGTAGCGCAGCGAATAGAAGTCGTAGCTGTGCGCCATCCGCACATAGCCGGCGAGGAAAGTATCCGTGCCGAACAGGATCGTCGCATTGGCATCATAAGCCAACGCCGGCACGATCCGATAGTGCAGCGGGCTCGGATAGAGCAGGGTCTTGATGCCGCTCAGGATCGGCAGCAGCGTGCCGCCAGTCAGACCGAAACTATGGAACACCGGCAGCGCATTCAGTACCAGGTCGCTCTGATTGAAATCGATCCGCGCCGAAAGCTGCAGGCAATTGGCGAGCAGGTTGCGGTGAGTCAGCACCACGCCCTTGGGCAGCCCCTCCGATCCGCTGGTGAACAGGATCACCGCGCCGCTGTCGGGCGAGACGCCGCGACGGCGATGCAGCCGCCCCGCAAAGCGCGTGGCGAGCAGCGCGCGCAGCTTCGCGCCCGCGCCGATCCCTGCGGCGATATCCTCGAGATAGCGGATCGTGATGCCTTCCGCCGCCAGCCCCTCGGCCACCGCCTCGAGCTTGGCCTGCGCGATGAAGGCGCGGGCCGTGACGATGGTGCGGATCTCCGCCGCCACGCACGCCGCCTTCAGATTGGCGAGACCAGCCGTATAGTTGAGCATCGCCGGCACCCGCCCGATCGCCTGGAGCGCGAAGAAGCTCGCGACCACGCTCGATACATTGGGCAGCAGCACGCCGACCGCCTCGCCCTGCTTCGTGCCGGGCTCGAACGCGCGGCCCAGCGCCAGACTGCCGGTGATCAGCCGCTTGTAGGTCAAGGGATCGCGCTTGATATCCTCGACCACTGCGGTCTTGCCGCCGTGAATGTCCTTCGCGTCGAGCAGTGCCTGGAACAGCGTCCGGTCGATGTCCGAGGTGGCGAAGATCATGTCGCTCATCACGTCGTACAGCTGGCGTCCCGCGATGGCGCGGCGGGCGCGGGCGCTCATCTGGCCCTCGATCACGAAGCGGCGCGGCGGCAGGATGGTCAGGCTGATCTGCGGGAAGGTCCGCTGGCGCACCTTGCCCTTGAGATAGGAGAAGGGCGTGAACTGCGCCCCGTCGATGCGTACCGGCACGATCGGCGCGTCGGCCTTGTCGGCGACCATACCGGGACCGTCGAAGATCTTCATCAGCGCGCCCGTCACGGTGATGCGCCCTTCCGGAAAGATCACCAGCGTATTGCCGCCGCGCACGGCCTTGACCATCGACTTGGCCGACATCGGATTGGTCGGATCGACCGGGAAGGCGCGAAACAGCTTGAGCGCGGGCTGGATCCACCACAGGGTGACGACCTTGCTGTTCACCGCGAACACTGGCTTGCCGGGCAGGAACACCGCGAGCAGCAACCCGTCCAGCCAGGACACGTGATTGACCACCACCACCGCGCGGTCGCCCGGCTGCGGCATGTTCTCGGCACCGTGCACCTCGATGCGGTAGATCAGCTTGAGAATGGCGCGCAGGGTCGCCTTGATCACCGTCTCCGGCAACAGCCAACAGGAGATGAGCGCGATCGCCATGGTGGAGAAGCCGAGCGCGCCGATCACCCCGGGGATGCTCGCCCCCTGCGCCTGGATGAACAGGACGACCGCGACCACCGCGACCATGATCGCCGCGTTGACGATATTGTTGGCGGCGATGATGCGCGAGCGCTCCTCGGGCGCGGTCGCCGTCTGCAGAATCGCGTACAGCGGCACGACGAACATGCCGCCGGCGGCGGAGATGCCGACCAGATCGACCAGCACGCGCCAATTGCCCGGGTTCTTCGCGAACTCCCAGGAGGTCACCGGCGTGCCGGGGATCGGATAATGGCGGGTCGCCAGCCACAGGTCGATCATGAAGGCGGCCATCGCCAGCGCCGATGCGGGCACGTATTTCGCCGACACCACGCCCTTGAGCAGCCGGTTGACCATGGTCGAGCCGAGCGCGATCGAGACCGAGAAGATGATCAGGAACAGCGTCACCACGCCCTGTGTGCCGCCCAGTGCGCCGGAGACCAGCGGCAGGAAGTTGGTGACGAGGATCGCCCCGACCGCGAAGAACCAGCTGATCCCGAGGATGCACAGCCATACGCCCTCGCCGGCATGCGCCGATTTCAGGATCTGCCAGGTGCTGCGGAACGGGTTGCGATCGATCGTCAGATTGGGCGCCGCCGGCGGCGCGGGCGGGATCGCCCAGCTTGCCGCGAAGCCCAGACCCGCGAGCGCGGTCGCCGCCAGCCCGCACTCCCAGGCCGGCAGGATGCCCGTCACCGCGAGCAACTGCCCGCCCAGGATGGCGAGGAAAGTGCCACCCTCGATCAGACCGGTGCCGCCGACGATCTCGTTGTTGTGCAGGTGCTGGGGCAGGATCGAATATTTGACCGGCCCGAAAAAGGTCGAATGCATGCCCATCATGAACAGGGCAGCCATCAAGGCCGGCACCGACTGGAACCAGAAGCCGATCAGCCCCAGCCCCATGATAAGCACCTCCGCACCCTTGATGATGCGGACCAGCCGGGCCTTGTCCCAGGCATCGGCGATCTGCCCGGCCATCGCCGAGAAGAGGAAATAGGGCAGGATGAACAGGCCCGTCGCGATGTTGCCGAGCAAGGCGACATGGTTCGGATCCTGCGGAAACAGGGTATAGGTCGCGAGGCTTAGCATCGCGAATTTCAGGACATTGTCGTTGAACGCCCCCAGGAACTGGACGACGAACATCGGCGCAAAGCGCCGTTTCGCGAGCAGCGAGAAATCGGGTGCCGACATTGTTCACTTGCCTCCCAGCAGACCGCGCGATCATGGCCGACCGACGCGCCTTCACCAAGGCGTGTCTGCACCGATCCGGTAATCACCCGTCCGAAACCCGGCGACTCGCCGGGCATTGATCAAATGCGCCTAAATTGAGCGCTGTTCAATAAATATATTAGACACTGTTCAATTTTAACCCTATTTCACCCATATGGGACGCAGATCGGATCATTCGCGCGAACAGCTTGAGGAATTGATACTCGCCGAAGGCCATGAGCTGATGGCGGAGGCCGGCTATGCCCGCTTCTCCGCCCGCGAGGTGGCGAAGCGGATCGGCTATTCGATCGGCACGATCTACAATGTGTTCGGCAGCCTCGACGCGCTGCTGCTGGCGATCAACAGCCGCACGTTCGTGCTCTGGGCAGCATGGCTGCGCGAGAAGCTGGCGGTGGCGGGCGACGACCGGATCGCCGCGCTGGTTGCAGGCTATTTCGACTTTGCCGAGCGCAATCCCAATCTGTGGATGGCGATCTACGACCACCGCCAGCCGCCCGGCACCGAGATGCCCGAGGATTACCGCCGGCTGCGCAGCGGCCTGACCGGGATCGTCGAAACCGAGATCGCGCTGGTGCTGCCCGAGGATCGGCGCGGCGAGGCCCCTGCCCTGGCCCGATCGCTGGTGGCGCTGGTCCATGGGCATTGCGAATTCGCGTTGAACGGCACCTTCGCCCTGCTCGGCGAGGAACAGCCCCAGGCCGCGGCGCTCGCGCGGGTACGGGAAGCGCTGGCTGCAGCCAGGACGGCTACTGGCACTCCCCCACCCCGTTCGTGCTGAGCCTGTCGAAGCACTGCACTTTCTTCTCGACCGCCGAAAAGAAGAACAGTCCTTCGACAAGCTCAGGGCGAACGGAAAAGGGGGAAGCTCCCGCCTATTTCCCTTCGATCGTTGCCTTCGCCGCCTCGAGCCGCGCGGCATAGGCCTCGAGCACCTTGGCCGTCCGCCCGGCATAGACATTGGCGTCATCGAAGCGCCGCTCCTCGATCGCCTCGCGCACGCCGGGCAGGGTCTTCGCGCCATAGCCGGTGAAACGGCCCGGCGCGTAGATCAGGTGCTTGTACCAGGGCCGCCCCGGCAAGCCGCGCTCGTCGAGCAGCAGCTGGTCGATGTCGCGAAGCTGCCCGTTGAGCTTCACTCGTCGTGCCTGGTCGAGCTTCGCGCCCTTGTCGGCATAGGCGCTGTCATAGGCGGCAGCCGCAGCCTTCAAATGATCGACCGCGTCTTCCAGCGCCGCCAGCTCGATATGCGGCGTCTTCGCCTCCGCCCCCACCGGAGCCACCGGTTTGGTCGGATCGCTCGCCAGGAGGAAGGCCTTCTCGGTCAGCAGCTTCTCGCGCTTGCGGTCCTCGGCGCGGCGGTCCTCGGCGAGCTTCTTCACCTCGGTCAGATAGGTCGAGATGGTGTCCGCGAAATCGCCGAAGCGCTGCGGCGGCGTATCGGAATCGGCCACGCGCAACACCAGCCGCCCGACCGTCTTGGACAGCGCAGCGCCATATTTCAGGCCGGGATCGTCGAAGGTCGTGAAGTGGTGATAGCTGTCATAGACCGAGTGATAGACGCCACCGCTCTCCTCCTCGCCGCCATAGCCGATATTGAGCGCCGGCAGCCCGAGATGCTGCAGATAGGCCGAATAGTCCGATCCCGACCCCAGCGCGCCGATCGGCAGGTCCCCGCCCTTCTCCGCCGCCGCCAGCGCGGCTTCGCTGACCTGGCCGATCTTGTCATAGGCGCGCACCCGCACCCCGGCCCGCGCGCGCTCCGCGACGCTGACACCGGTCTGCGGATCGGTCACGTCGGCCGCAACCGAACTGACCAGATGCTGGAAATCATGGCTGCCCTCGGCACCCAGGAAGCCGCGTCCATTGCCGTCAGTGTTGATGTAGAGCACCGCCTTGGCCTTCAACTCGGCGGCATGCGTCTCGGCCCATTCGGTCGATCCGAGCAGCATCGGCTCCTCCGCGTCCCAGCTGGCATAGACGATCGTCCGTTTCGGCCGCCAGCCCTGCTTCCACAGCCCGCCCAGCGCCTTCGCCTCGGACAGCATCGCGACATTGCCGGAGAGCGGATCGGACGCGCCGAACACCCAGCCGTCATGATGGTTGCCGCGCACCACCCATTGATCGGGATATTCCGATCCCTTGAGCGTCGCGATCACGTCATAGACGGTCTTGAGCGACCATTCGGATTTGACCGCGAGGTGTACCTGCACCTTGCCGTCGCCGCCGGTGTGATAGGCGATCGGCAGGCCACCCTGCGCACCGCCGGCCACCAGCGGCCCACCCAGGCGCGACAGCAGCTTGCTCGCATCGCCATAGGACATGGGCAGGACCGGGATCTTCAGGATCGTCACCGCGTCCTTGCGGTCGATCCGCTTTGCGTCGGCCGTGGCGCCGACACCGGGGGTCAACGGATCGCCCGGATAGACCGTCATGTCCGCGACCGAGCCGCGCTGCACGCCGAAATCCGGCCGCGCCCCACCCTTGGGGTAGACGTCGCCGTCGCCATAGCCGTCCTGCTGCGGATCGGAATAGATGATGCAGCCGATCGCGCCATGCTCCTGCGCCAGCTTGGGCTTCAGGCCGCGCCAGCCGGCGCCGTAGCGCGCAATGACGATCTTGCCCTTCACGTCGATGCCGCGCCGCTCCAGCGCCTTGTAGTCGTCGGGCAGGCCGTAATTCACATAGACCAGGTCGCCGGTGACATCGCCGTCGCCCTGGAACGCGACATAGGGCGGCAAGGCGCCGGCAAGGTTGGCCGAGGTGTCGTCGCCCGGCACCGCGGGCTCCTGGCCGCCGAGCACGATCTTCTCGGGCGCAACCATCTCGACGGTGGTGGAGATCGGGGTCGGATAGAGCACCTGAAAGGTCTCGATCTTCGCGTCCCAGCCCCATTCCTTGAACTTCGCCAGGATGAACTCCGCATTGGCCTTGTCGTGCGGAGAGCCGACATGGTTGGGCGCCGAGGACATGGTCTTCAACCAGTCCATCTGGTCCTGCGAACTCACCCCCGCATCGAACGCCGCCTCGTTCGCCTTCTGGTCCCCCGGCGCCGCGAAGCCCGCCTGCGCCAGTACCAGGGCGCACGCGCCCGCCATCAGAAATCCGAGCTTCGCCATGTTGAGAATCCCCTGCGACCTGTGTGGATGCAACATGCGCCACTCCCGGGCCGCAGCGCAATCGGGGGCGACGGGCCGTTCGATGCTTTTTGGAGCCCCTGCCGATGCGCGCCGTGGAATGACAATCCCGGCCCATCAGCCTACACCCGCCCGATGCCCGACGCGCCGCAAGCCATCCCCGCCGCCACGCTCGTTCTGTTCCGCGAGGGGCCGGGTGCGCCCGAACTGCTGATGGTCGAGCGCTCCAAAGCGATGGTGTTCGCCGGTGGCGCCCTGGTGTTCCCGGGCGGGCGGATCGATCCGGGCGACCATGCGCTCGCGCTGACCTTCCCCGGGGAACCGGAGGATATGGCCGCCCGCATCGCCGCGATCCGTGAGACGATCGAGGAGGTCGGCGTCCCGATCGGGCTGCATCCTGTACCGGATAGCCAGACCCTCTTCGCCCTGCGCGCCGCGCTGCACGCCGGGACCTCGTTCGGCGAGGCGCTAAAGCATGCCGGGCTCACGCTCGATCCCGCGCTCGTCCCGTTCGCGCGCTGGCTGCCGGCGCATGCGCATATGCGGATTTTCGACACCCGCTTCTATCTGGCACGCATGCCGGAGGGCGTGTCCGAACCGGTGGTCGACGATACCGAGAATGTCCGCGCCTTCTGGTCGACGGCGCAGAATGTACTCGACGATGCCGATGCGGGCCGGGTGCGGATCATCTTCCCCACGCGCCGCAACCTCGAACGGCTCGCCCGCTTCGCCAGCTTCGACGACGCGGCGGCTGACGCCGCGCGCTATCCGATCCGCCCGGTCACGCCCTGGACCGACGATATCGACGGCGTGCTGCACCTGCGTATCCCCGACGATCTCGGCTACCCCGTCACCTTCGAGCCGATCACCAGCGCCCTGAGAGGTTGAGGAGGCCGATGCATACGGTACGGCGGCTGGTCGGCGGCATGACGATCGCCGCGATCGTGCTCGCGATCGGCCTGTTGCTGTTCGCCGCCGTGCGCGGCCGACCGCAGGATCTGCCCTGGACTCCGCTCGACCTGGGCCAGCCGATCGGCATGATGACCGGGCGCAAGCTCGCCGGGCTGACCCATGATTTCCCCAGATGCCGCGCCCTGCTCGACAAGGCAGGGGTGCGCTACGAGGTGCTGGCCCCGGTGAAATACGGCACCTGCAGCTATGCCGATGGCGTTCGCTTCACACCCGGCGGATCGCGCCGTACGCCCTATTCGCCCGCCGATCTCGGCACGTCCTGTCCGGTCGCGGCGGCCTTGTCGGCCTGGGAATGGAATGTGGTGCAACGCGCCGCGCGCCGCCTGCTCGGCAGCCCGGTCGTCTCGATCGAGCATTTCGGCAGCTATAATTGCCGCCGCATCGACCGCAGCAACAACTGGAGCGAGCACGCCACCGCCGACGCGATCGACATCGCGGGCTTCCGCCTGGCGAGCGGCAAGCGCATCACCGTCGCGGCGAACTGGAAGGGCAACGGCCCGGAAGCGACCTTCCTGCATGAGGTGCGCAACGGCGCCTGCAGGCTGTTCTCGACGACCCTTTCGCCGGAATACAATGCGGCGCACCGGGATCACCTGCATCTTGACCAGGCCGAGCGAGGGGAGTTCGGATGGAGAGCGTGCCGGTAAAATAAGCCCCTCCTCTGAAAGGGAGGGGCTTTAAGGCGGTCTCAATGCGGCAGGGCGGCTGCCTCGACCTTCTCCACCCATTTCGGGAAGAAGGCCGGCTGGCGGTTCGACCAGCCCGAGGCGGTTGCGGCCGCTTCGCTGATCGACTGCAGTAATTTGCGCCGCAGATCGGGATGCAGATGGGGCAGCGCCGCCGCCGAGCAGAAGGCCGCCGGCAGCCAGGGCCGCACCTCGGCGCCGATCAGCCGCTCATAAAGGAAGCGATAGGCCGAAAAGGTGGTGAGCCGCCCCTGCCCCAGATCGAACGCCGTCACCGTCATCAGCGGCGCGAGGAACGGCTCGACCGAATCCAGGCCGCTATCGTCGGGGATCATCGCGCGAATGTCGGGAAGGCGAGCGTAGAGGCGAGCCTGGGCGCGGATGCTGGCGGCTTCCACGACATCGCGCGACCAGCGGCTCATCGCGTCGTCGCGGTCCAGGCCGATGTCGAGCGAGCGCCGGATATAGCGCTGTGTCGAGGAACTGAACCCAGCAAATTCCTTCATTTCGGCCAGCGTCATCGCGCCATTCGCCGGTTTCATCTTGGCACCCATGTCGTCACCCCACCCCGCAATCGTGGAACCGGTGCCGATGATGCGCCAGGATGGTTAACAGGGTCCTTAACGCGCCGTCGTCCGGCGTTAAGCATCGAATCATAGTTCCTGCTGCGATGCAACAAAGGTTGCGACGAACGGTGTGCCGCACAGTGAAAAGTGTCGGCAAGTGCGGTAGTTGCGCAACATATAACGACGCCACCCCTCCCCGCGGGTGCGGGAAGGGGTGACGGAAGCCCTGTATTATTCCTGAGAAGGATCGGCGGTGTCAGCCCGCCTTTTCCTCCTTCAGCCGCGCCTCTTCCTCGGCGTCATAGCCGGAGGACGCCGGCGGCTCGTGATTGTGCACCGGCTGAGTCGAGGAGGGCGGGTCGGACGCATCCATCGATTCGTCCAGCGCGGCATCGAGTCGCGCTTCCTTGCTTTCGGGGTTGCGCTCGAGCCGGGCGGCGATCGAGGCATCCTGCCCCGCCTCCTGGCGCGGATGATGGATCGCCTCATTCTCTTCGGGGTCGCCCGGCGCCACATCCTGGCTGTCGGGTGTCTTCTGATCGATTATCTTCCGGTCCTCGGTCATCGCCACTCTCCTGGGCTGTTACGAGGGGAGAACGAGCGACTCAGCGGAAGCGTTCCTGCGCGTGAGACTTGATGATGCCGGAATCGGCTCAGCAATCGATCCGGCGCACCGAAACGCGCTGCTCGTTCATCGTCGTGCGGCCGAACACGGTCATGAAGGCGATATCGGTCGCATCGCGCCCTACCGCCACCCGGGCAAGGTCGCCGCACGATGCCATGCCGGTCGCATCGACCAGATGCCACGCGCCCGCCAGCCACAGCTCCGCCACGGCATGGAAATCGGGCGGATCGACGCCGGGCGCATAGGCCGACACGCACCGCGCCGGAATGCCGCCCGCCCGGGCCAACGATACGAGCAGATGCGCATAGTCGCGGCACACACCGCGACGATCGGCAAAGGTCATCAGGGCAGTCGTCGCCCCACTGCTGGTACCCGAGGCGTAAGTGATGTTTTCGCGCACCCAGTCGCTCATCGCTGCGGCGAGCATGCCGCCTTCGAGTCCCGCGAACTGCTGCTCGACAAAGCCCTCGAACTTGTCGGATTCGCAATAACGGCTGGGCAGCAGATAGGCGATTGTCTCGGCCGGCAGCATTCGTGCCGGCGTCGGCGCCAGCGACGCCAGGTCGGCCACTGCCCGCTCGATCGCCACCACTGCCTGATATTCGACGCGGAAATTGCCTTCGCCGCGCGCCCAGGTCCGCTGTCCGATCCCTTCCTCGCCCGCCACGGCGCGCAGCGGCTCGCTGCAATAGACACGCATGTCCTGCTGTTCGAGCCGCTGATCCGCCATCGCCGCGGCCTCGACGAGCAGCAGCACGTCGGCGGCGTCTTCGATCCAGTAGTCGAGCATCACGTCGATCGCGAGGCGCATCGGGTTTTCCCAAGGTCAGGGGGCTGTACCCCGCCGCCTCCGCGGGGGTCCAAGGAATGAAAAAGGCCCGGCAGGTTTCCCCGCCGGGCCTCTCGCTTGAGCGTTTAAACCGCGTCCTAGTTCCGGTTGCCGAACAGGCGCAGGATGAACAGGAACATGTTGATGAAGTCGAGGTACAGGTTCAGCGCCGACATGATCACGACATGCTGCTCCGCACCGGTGCCTGCGACCTGAGCGTACATGCTCTTGGTGCGCTGCGTGTCATAGGCGGTGAGGCCTGCGAACACCAACACGCCGACGACGCTGATCACCAGCGAGAGCACGCTCGACTGGAAGAACAGGTTGAGCAGGCTCGCCACGACGATGCCGACCACGCCCATGATCAGGAACGTGCCGAACGCCGACAGGTCCTTCTTCGTGGTATAGCCATAGAGGCTGAGACCGCCGAACGCCGCCGCCGTCGCGAAGAAGGCCTGTGCGATCGAGGTGCCGGTGTAAGCGAGGAAGATGGTCGAGAGCGACAGGCCCATCGCCACCGCAAAGCCCCAGAACATCGCCTGCAGCGCGCCGGACGACATCCGCGCGCCGCCGAAGCTCATGCCGAACACGAAGCCGAGCGGGGCGAAGGTGATGATCCACTTCAGGATGCCCGGGCCGCCGAATATCTGAGCGGCCATGCCGCTGGCGGCGAAGCCCATCGCGACGATACCCGTCAGCAGGATACCCGAGAACATGTAATTATAGACCGACAGCATGTAGCGGCGCAGACCCGCGTCAAACGCCTCGGTGCGTGCGCCCGCTGCCGTCGCGAACGATGTCGCGCCAGATTGGGGGTCGGACCAGTTAGCCATTTCGAATAAGCTCCTTTGACCCGGCATCATACCGGATAGCGGGAATATCGCCCTTATCAGGGGGGTTTTCAAGATAATCCGGCAAGGGCTCACTACAGGCCAGCAACACTTTATTACAATTGCCCAGCTTGCGGATGACAATGCCGGTAAGCGCGGTAAAATCAGCATCATGCACCGCCTGTTCGTCGCCTTGCGCCCGCCGCCCGCGGTTCGCGCCGCCCTGGCCGCGACGATGGACGGCGTGCCCCAGGCGCGCTGGCAGGACGATGACCAGCTTCACTTGACCGTCCGCTATATCGGCGAGGTCGATGGGCGCATGGCGGAGGATGTCGTGCTCGCGCTGGGCCAGGTCCATGCACCGCCGATCGAGATCGCGCTGTCGGGCGTCGGCGCGTTCGACAAGAAGGGCCGGATCGATGCGCTCTGGGCCGGCATCGCCCCGCACGACGCCCTCGCGGCGCTCCACCGCAAGGTCGATCACGCGCTGGTCCGGCTCGGCCTGGCGCCCGAGGGCCGCGCTTATCTGCCCCACATTACCCTCGCCAGGATCAGCCGCGGCGCCGGCTTCGGCCCCGAGGTCGAGCGCTGGCAGGCGGCGCATGCCGGCCTCGCCAGCCCGCCCTTCACGATCGAGCATATGACCCTGTTCGAAAGCCATCTCGGCGGCGAGGCCGCGCGATACGAGGTGGTGGAGCGCTGGCGGCTCGCTTAGGACAAGGACATGATGATCCGCCGCACCCTGCTTCGTGCCGCCGCCGCGGCCGCAACCCTGGTGGGACTCCGTGCCGCCGCTCGGGCGCAACCTCATGGTCAGGAAAGGCCCACACCCTCCATGCCGGATCCGGTCTTTCCCTTCCCGCTCGTCACCGTTCACGGCAATGCCGCGCTTGCCGAATGGGGGCGGCAACGGAAGAAGCCCGGAATCTGGCCGGTCGTCATCGGCAGCGACGAGGATCTCGCACGGATCGCCGAGGGGATCGCGGATCTGGACGAGCGTGACGTCACGGCGATCTTCGCTGCGGCGGCTGCACTCGACCATCCGGGAAGCCTGCGCGCGCGCAAGAGGGCGGAAGACGAGGCAGCCCGCAAATGGCTCGCGGACAACGGCCGGGCGGGCGACGTCGAGCCCGATCATGAACCGGAGCTCGGCGCCTGGCCGGCCCGGGTCGACACCAGCCTGGCGCTTACCGTCGCCGAGGATATTTTGAAACGCCGTCCGCTCGATCGAGTCCATATCGCCCTGATCCCTGCCGCGAATGGCTGGGAAGCGATCGCCCATCTCAGATGGGGCGGCTGGAACGACAATCCATCGGCCGAATATCATGTCGCTGCGCTCAAGGCCTGGCACGACCATTATGGTGCCGAGCTGGTCGGGCTGAACGGCGACACGATGAACCTGCGCGTCGCGCGTCGCCCGGCGAACAGGGAGGAAGCGCTCGACCAGGCTCGCGAGCAGTATCTCTATTGCGCCGACATCGTCGACCAGGGTGTGGGGACGCTTTCGGCGCTCGCCGCCACGCTGATGGGGAACGACTGGTGGTTCTTCTGGTGGGATTGAAGCGCTCGGGCCTGTGACGATGACGACCATTGCAGCGGGTGATGACGGCCCCTAGCATCGCCGAAAATAGCGAGAGGATGGAGATGGCGACCACACCGACAGGCGCTCCGGCGCGAACGCCGGCCTATGCCTGGTACGTCCTCGGTATCCTGTTCCTCGTCTACATTCTCAATTTCGTCGATCGCCAGATCATCTCGATCCTGGCCGAGGATATCAAGCGCGACCTCGGGCTCAAGGACGAGGATCTCGGCTTCCTCTACGGTACCGCGTTCGGCGTGTTCTATTCGCTGTTCGGCATCCCGCTCGGCCGTCTCGCCGACAATTGGAACCGTGTGCGGCTGATGACCATCGGCCTGGCGCTCTGGTCGGCCATGACCGCTTTCTCGGGTTTCGCGCGCAACGGCGCGATGCTGACGGCGGCCCGGATCGGCGTCGGCGTCGGCGAGGCGACCGCCAGCCCCTCGGCCTATTCGCTGATCTCGGATTATTTCCCGAAACGGCTGCGCGCCACCGCGCTCGCCATCTATTCCTCCGGCCTCTATGTCGGCGGCGGCCTCTCGCTCGGCATCGGCGGGCTGATCGTGCAGCGCTGGAACAAGGCCTGGCCCGAGGGCGGGCCGCTCGGCCTGCACGGCTGGCAGGCGGCATTCCTGATCGTCGGCATTCCCGGCCTGATCGTCGCGCTGTGGATCGCAACCCTGCGCGAGCCGAAACGCGGCGCTTCGGAAGGCCTGCCCGAGCCGGCGCCGCACCCCGCCCCGTTCCGCGAGTTCCTCGAGGAACTCGTCACCATCCTGCCGCCGCTGACCCTGGTCGGCGCGGCGCGCGGCGGCGCACGCGCCTTGATCGTGAATGTCATCGGCCTCGCGGCGATCGTCGCCTGCGTCTTCGGCCTGGTCTCGATCGGCGAGCCCTGGCCGCAATGGGTCGCGATCGGCATAGGCGTCTATGCCGTCTTCTCCTGGGCCTCGGCGCTCAAGCGGCGCGATCCGCCGACCTTCCGCCTGATCGTCGGCAACCCCGCTTTTCTGTGCGTGGTCGTTGCCTATGGCCTCAATGCCTTCCTGGCTTATGCCGTGAGCTTCTGGGCAGCACCCCATGCGCTGCGCGACCTCGCCGCCTCGCCCGCGACCGCCGGGCTGTTGATCGGCGGCGGCGGTGCCGCGGGCGGGTTCATCGGGGTGACGATCGGCGGCATCGTCGCCGACCGGCTGCGGCGCAGCTTCGCCAACGGCCGGGTGATGGTGATCATCTTCGGCGCGGTCGCCCCGGTGCCGGCGGTGTGGGTCGCCTTCACCACGCACGATCTATGGCTTTATTTCACGATGCTGCCGGTCGCGCAGATCCTGGCGGCATCGGCGCTCGGCGCTTCGGCGGCGACCATGCAGGACCTCGTCCTGCCGCGGATGCGCGGCACGGCGACGGGCACCTTCTTCATCGGCACGACCCTGCTCGGGCTGGCGATGGGCCCCTATCTCGCCGGCCGGGTCTCGACCCTGAGCGGCAGCCTGTCGGTCGGCGTGCTCTCGCTGCTGCTGACGGTGCCGATCACCCTGGCGGCAGCGATCGCGGCCTATCGGCTGGTGCCGAAGGCCGAAGCCAATCGCGAGAATTGGGCAAGGGAGGCAGGGGAAGCGATCTAAATTCCCTCTCCCGCTGGGAGAGGGAGTTCTTAGCCTGCCGCGAACACCCCGCACGCGATCCGCGCCCCGCTGTTCCCCGACGGATCGGTCATCAAATCGTCCGCATTGGCATGCACCACGATCGCCGATCCGTCCGCGTCGAGCAGCCCGGCCATGGTTGCGCCGGGGATGGTGATGCCCAGCGTGCCGCGCCCGTCGGTGCCGATGATCAGATTGGGCAGGTCGCCCTCATGCGGCCCGGCCGGATTCATCGAGCCGTGCTTCATCGCGGTCGGGTTCCAATGTCCGCCGGCGCTCGCGAAGTCCGGCGGCGTACAGGTGCCGGTCATATGGACATGCGCGCCATGGGTGCCCGACGGCAGGCCCTTCGCGTCGATGGTGAAACGCAGCCCGCCGGCAACCTCTCGCGCCGTGGCACGGCCGGCATCGACGCCGGCGGCGGTGCGCAGGCTCGCGGTCGCCCCGGCCCCATTGGCGATCGGTGCCCCGACCTCCGTGCCATGCTTGTCGCAAGCCGAAAGCCCCAACGTCATTATTGCCGCTGCCCCGATCGTCACGATGCGCATGTGAATTCTCCTGTTGGCGTCCCGACCCAACCGCTACGGTCCGGGGCGGTTCCGCGCAACAGCGGCGTGCGAAAACTCAGGCCGCCGCGCGGACCGCCGCCGCCGTATCCCGCCGCACGATCGGGCGGAATACGATGCTCAGCAGCATCACATCGTCGCCGGTTCCCACAGGCGGCGGCATCAGGGTGAAGGCATTCGGCGACTGGCAGCGGTACAGGCCGCCGCCCACGCCCTCCATCGCATCGGGGATGATCGTCGCCGGGATCGGCGCATGATCGTCCGGGCTCGCCTCGGCGAATTCGGCGACGCGGTGGAAGCTCATCTCCTCCAGCTCGACATAATCGTAGAGCTGACCCCAACTCACCGCGACCGAATAGGCCGCGCGGCCGACCGGCACGGTCGCGGCATAATAACCGTCATGAGTCGCCCAGGCCTTGGCCTCGATGATCGCCTGTCCGCGCTGGTCCATCAGGATGACGGGCAGCCCGATCGGGTCGCCCCTGAAATCGGTGCCCTTGAAATCGAGACCGAAGCGGCTGGTGACGAGGAAGGACAGGCTCAGGGGCAGGCCGTTCCTGCGGAACTCGCCGGGCAGGAACATGCGGTCGGCCGAGCCGGTATAGAGCAGGCCGCGCCGGCGCAGATCGGCCTGCGACGCCGTCGGATCGATCAGCTTGACCTGCTGGCTGCTGCCACAGTTGAAATCATGCTCGAACGCCTCCAGCACACCCAGCTCGGCATGCGACGGCAGGAACAACAACCGCCCGAGCAATCCGGTCGCGGCGATACGTCGCGCCTCGGGGCCGTCGGCGCGGGAAATCGGGCCACAACCCCGCGCGCCCTCGGCATAGGCGACACAGGCCGCCTGCACCGTATCGCGCGTGGCGCTCTGAAGCGTTTTGATGCTTTCCGTGGCGCGCATCGGTTCGCCGTTCGCCTTGTAGTCGACGACCGACCCCTGCGCCTTGGTGCAGAGCTGCTCGACCAGCGAGATCGGCCCGCAGATCGCATCGAGCACGCGGAAATCACTGGTGCGCGTATCGAAATAACCGGCCTTGTCGAGCCCGCTCGGCGCATCCTCGCGCAGCACCAGATAGCGGCCGGCGACATGCAGGCCCAGGCGCTCGCGCAGCACCGGCTCGATCAGATTCTGCGCCGAGCCGTTATAGCCCAGATCGGCGAACACCACGGCATCGCCCTGCGCCACGCCGGCGCGCTCGAGATGAGCGACCAACCGCTCGGCGAAGCGCGCCGAGCGCGTGACGATCTTCGCGACATTGGCGGGATGCATGATTGAACGGACAAAGGCGCGGGCCGTACCCGACAGGCCGGCCGGCGCGATCTTGGCGATCTCGTCCGTATTGAACAGCAATTGCTTGGCGATCGAGCGCGCGTCGGACCCCGGCGGCACGCGAGATAAATGCCGACGGATCGCGGCCTCGTCGCGGAAGCTGGCGCGCATCGCGGCCATCCGGCTGATCTCGACCATCTGTCCGGCATGTTCGCCAAAAAGGGCGCGATGGACACGGGCGGGCAGATAGCCGTCGCGCAGCAGGAACAGCAGATGCGTCTTCCGGCCCGTCTTCCCGGCCAGCGCCGCGACCTCGCCCTGCAACCATTCCGCATAGGAGGCGAACAGCGGTCCGAGCACGTCATGCCCCAGCGCTATCGCGGGATCGTCATCGGTCCGCAGCGACACCGCCGCGCGGTGCGGCTGCCACGCCGGCAGGGAGGCGCGAATGCGCGGATCGAGCACGGCGGCAATCGCCGCCTCCAGGCGGAACCGATGCCCCGCCTCCTCGTCGAACTGAACGAAATGCACCGCGGTGATGCCCAGCGCGGCCGGCGCGGTGAAGTCGGCGTTGAGATTGTCGCCGACATGCAGGATCTGCTCCGGCGTGCAGCCCAGCGCCTTCAGCACCGGCTCGAACAGGCCGTTCACCTTGCTCATGCCGTGTTCGGACGAGCAGAAGACGTGATCGATCATGCCAAGGACATGGTCGCCAGCCGCCGCCGCGATCAGCGCCCGGAGTTGAGCTTCGGAGAAATAGGTATCGCTGACGATGATGACCCCCAGGCCTTTCGCCTTCGCGCCCTCGATCAGCGCCACGATCGGCGCGAACCCGAAGCAATGTCGTGCCTCCGCGTCGAGTTCAGCTGCGACCGACACGGCCGCCGCATCATCCGACGCCGGATTGAAACGCGCATGGATCGCCTCGATCGACACTTCGGTCCGCCCGGTATCGAGCCGCACCGCACGCCGCGCCGCCGACTCGGCCCGCCGCCGCGGCTGTATCGCCCCGCCGTCGAGGTTCAGGTCGACGAACACATCCGTCGGCGCGTTGGTGTCGCGCCAGAGCAGGGTGTCGAAACAATCGAGCGACAGGTAGCGAAGCCCGTCCGGCGCGCGGTCGAGCAGGGTCGGGAGGTCGTGGGCGCGCGCGGTGTTCATCTGTATATCCGTGGCCAATGATGACCCGCCGGATATCGCGACCTTTGGTTATCAAGCCATTAACCCTCTTTGGCTAGCACGCGGCCATGCGCCTCATCGTCCATCTCGGCTTCCACAAGACCGCCTCGACCTATCTGCAGCATCTGCTCAACGGTAATGCGGCGGCGCTCGCCGCGCAGGGCATCTGGTACCAGCGGCAGAAACATTATCCGGCGCATCATCAGGCCGCTTGGGCGTTGCTGAACGGCGACGGGATCCAGCTCGAGACGATGTTGCGCGCAGCGAAGCTCAGCGGGTGCGACACCGTCATCCTCTCCTCGGAAGACCTGGAAGCGATACCGTTCAATCCGGACGTCGCGACGACGATCGAGACAACCGCCGCCGCGATGGGCGTGACCGAGATCGAATGGCATATCGTCGTGCGCGAGCCAGGCGCCTATTTCGCCAGCCTCCACGCGCAACTCCAGCATCATGTCTATGCCGATACGCTGGTGATGCTGCGCGAGGTGCTGAAGAAGGGCATGGTGTTCATCCCCGATCCGCTCGCGGGTGAGCCCGGCGCGCCCTACTGGTTCTACTGTTTCGACCACCACGCCTATATCGCGGGCTTCGCGGCGCGCACGGCGCACAAGGTCGTGGTGCATGACTATGCCGATGCCGATCCTTATCCCGGCTGGCGGATGATCGACCGGCTCGGCGCGCTCGATGCGGTCACGAGGCTGCCCGACGCGCAAGGCGAGAACCGGCGGCTTGGCGCCGATGCGGTCGAGGCCGGCTATCGTGCGCGGATCCTGGAGGCGACCGGCGAGGCACCGTCCGAATTCGAAGCACTGATCGCCGCCAACCTGGCCGCCGTGCCGGAAGCCGCACGGATCGTCGGCGATCGCTTCGCCGGCAGCTATCGCGAGGCGGTGGCGGCATTCCGCAGCTAGGCGCGGGTTCTTTTTCTATTCCGAATCGTTGTTTCCCCGTGGAAAACCGCGAACGATGACCTATCGGCAATCCAGCCCAAACGATCGGATCAGGGCCGCGCTCGCCGCCGCCGCGCTGCAGGGGCTGCTGGTCTATGCGCTGATCGCCGGACTGGCCGTGCGTTTGCCCGGATCGGTCGAAAGCCCGCTCACCCTGTTCGGCGTGCTTCCCCCACCGGCGCCGCCGCCACCCGAGAAGATCACCCCGCACCCGATCCGTAGCACGAAACCCGAAGGCGCCGCCTCGCCCGCAAACCTGCGGTCGAAGGCGACCGAGATCGTCGCACCGGTGCCGATCGTCCAGGTGACCGTGCCGCCGCCCGTCGTCGCGGCGCTGAAACCCGGCACCGGCGCCCAGGCCTCGACCGGCGCCTCCGACGTTCCGGGCCCCGGCACCGGCGCGGGCGGCGTCGGGAACGGCACCGGCAGCGGCGGGGCGGGCGACGGCGACGGGGACGGCGGCGGCGGAACGCCGCCGCGCTGGGTTCGCGGCCGCCTCAAGGATTCGGACTATCCGGCCGCCGCGAAGGAAGCGCTGGTCTCGGGTACGGTCTCGGTACGCTATGTCGTCGCGGTGAGCGGCCGGGTGACCGAGTGCAGCGTCACCAGATCCAGCGGCAGCGCCGAACTCGACGAGACGACCTGCCGGCTGATCAAGGAACGTTTCCGCTTCAAGCCGTCGAAAGACGATGACGGCACACCCGTCGATTCGATCATCGTCGAGAACCATAGCTGGCTGATCGACGACCGCCCGGAACCAACGCCGACCCCTGTGCCTTGAGCCAATAAGGTGGCCATGGGTGGCGGCCTGCGCTGGAAATCCCTATTCCATTCATATTAGGGCGATCACCGGCGTGCCACATGGCCGCCGGCGCCACGAACGACAGGAAGCTGATGGCTCGCGAATTCGGTAACGACAGGCAGGGCGCGCTCGCGCGGTGGTTCACGGCGTTGATGGTCGTGCCGGCGTTGCTGGCCGCCCCGGTCCAGGCCGGGCAGACGGTCGCGCCGCCGCCTGTGGTCCGCACCGTCCCCGCGCCCCCGATACTGCCGGCCGCACCCATCCCTTTGCCCGTGCTCACCCCAGCCCAGGCCGCTCAGCTCCGCGCCGTGCTCGATGCCAATGCGATGACCCAGGGCCTGCGCTCCGCGCCCCCGACCCAGGCCCAGACCCAGGCAGCCCCGCCGCAGCTCGACAATGACGCGCTGGTCCGCGCCGTGCTCGACCATGCCCGCGCCGTCCATGCCGGGCGGCTCGACACCGCCGATTTCAACACCGACTGGGGCCTGCGCCCACCGCCCTTCGATCCCCTGCCGGGCTTCGCCGATGCGGTCCGGCGCGACCGGCTGGGATCCTGGATCGCCAATCTGCCGCCGCCCTATGCCGGCTATGACGGGCTGCTGAAGGGCCTCGCCAATTACCGCGCGATCGAGGCGGCGGGCGGTTGGCAGCCGGTTCCCGCCGGCCCCGATCTCACGCTCGGCGCCAAGGGCCCGCGCGTGCTCGCGCTGCGCCAGCGGCTCGCGGTCGAGGATGCGCAGGTCGTTGCCACCGGCGATCTTTTCGATGCCGAACTCGTCGCAGGGGTGCAGCGCGCGCAACGCCGCTACGGCCTGAACCCGCAAGGCGTCGTCTCCACCCAGACGCTCGCCGCGCTCAACGTGCCCGCGATCGACCGGGTCCACCAGATCATGGCCAATCTGGAGCGCTGGCGCTGGCTGCCGCAGGAGCTTCCGCGTGACCGCATCCAGGTCAATATCGCGGCTGCCGTGCTGACCGTGTTCGACGGCGACACGCCGGTCATGTCGATGCGCGCGGTCACCGGCCGGCCGGGCGACGAGACGCCGATGCTGTCCTCGACGATCAACAGCATCGTCATCAACCCGCCCTGGAACGTGCCGACCTCGATCGCGACGAACGAGCTGTGGCCCAAGGAAAAGAAAAGCCCCGGCTATTTCAAGCGCAACGGCTTCAAGGTGATCGACGGCACCCGCCTGCAACAGGCCGCCGGGGACCAGAGCGCACTCGGCCGGTTCAAGTTCGACTTCAACAACAGCTATGCCGTCTATCTCCACGACACGCCGTCGCGGGCGAAATTCGCCAGCTTCAGCCGCCTCGCCAGCCATGGCTGCGTGCGGCTGGAAAAGCCGGCGGAACTCGCCGCCCTGCTGCTCAAGGGCGACCCCGCCTGGCCGCCCGAGGCGATCGCGGCGCAGGTGGCGAAGGGCAAGACGCTGCGCGTGACCTTGACCAAACCCGTCGAGGTCTATTTGCTCTATTGGACGGCGTTCGCCAGCACGAGCGGCCAGATGAATTTCCGCGCCGACCCTTATGGCTGGGACAAGTCCCTGGCCGCGAAGATCGAGGCGCGGTCGTCCGGCCGGCTGGTCCTGCCTGAACTCGAGGAGATGACACGATCATGACGATGAACCGGGGCAAGATCGCAGGCCTGGCAGCCGGATTGCTGGCGCTGACCGCGTTGGCAGGGTGCAACAATTCGACGCCCGAATCGTCGGCGCCGGTAGAGAATATCGCCAACGAAGCCGAACCGATGAACGTCGTGGTTCCCGAGGAAACGCCGGCACCCGAAACCGCCAACGCCGCCACCGTCGAGCTGCGTGAAACCCCGCCCGATCCCGACGCCCAGACGCAGGAAGATGCCGATGCGACCGGCATGACCGCGCGCGTGCGTCGCGACGAGACACCGGCGAACGAAACCGCGCCTTGAATCTTTTCTTCCCCGGCGAAGGCAGGGGAAGAATTTGACGCGGAACCCCCATCGACAGCCCGCCCGAACCGCGGCTATCGACCTCGCGATGAGCATTATCGCGACCATCATGAACGCCGCCACCGGCGCCCCCATCCAGAAAATGACCTTCGGCCGCATGCCGCGCCCCGGCGCCGGCTTCGTCCTCACCTCGGGCGAACGCGTGACTGCGCAACGCGTGGATGTGGGCAAGCCCGCGCCGGGCAAGTTCGTCGCCCCGGTCGATGTGTGGGTCACGCTGCCGGGGTGAGCCTTTGAGAAAAAGGGGGGCAGCGTCATTTTACGACCCGCCGGCGCCTTGCCGATAAATGACTCTGACCCCTTTTCCTCGATCTGACGAAAAGGGCCGCGCGCTACCCGGCATCCGCACGCGATCCGCGCGCCCGATTCAATCTTCCGCGCCACGGGCGCAGGCTGCCGTCATGGCACGTCCTTCATCCTACGAACCCGGCTATGCCCGGCAGGCACGCATCCTCTGTCGCATGGGCGCAACCCATGCCGATCTCGCCCGCCTCTTTTCGATCAGCCCGGCGACGCTTTATCGCTGGTTTGAACGGCACACCGATTTTGCGGCCGCGGTCGCGATGGGCTGCGCTCAGGCGGCGAGTCCTGTCCGCCCCTCGCTCTACAAACGCGCCACCGGCTATGACTATCTGGCCGAGCGCGTCTTTACCCCGCGCAAGGACGGTACGCCGGTCGTTGCTTATTGCCAACGCCACGTCCCCGCTGACGCAAAGGCCGCGCTCCGCTGGCTGCGCGTACGCCGTCCCGAGGAATGGTCCATCAACGCCATCCGACGCGCACGGCGGGCCGCGGCCGTCGAGAAGCTCGTCGAGGCACTATCGGCCATGGACAGGCCCCGTCTGGAATCGATTCTGTCACGCATCCTTCGGTCGATATCCGACGCCAATATCTATTCTCATAACCCGTCGACAACGAGTACATCCAATCCTGCACATTATATTTCAGAATTACTGAAAACCGAGCTTCGCGATGAGCCGCGCACGCCATATTCTTCATATCGCTATTTCACCGACCAGGGCGCAGGTGAAAAATTCGATGGGGACGTAGGGTCGCGAAAATCGCCCGCAACTATCGCCATTACTTGCCGCCGGCCCGATTCCGGCCCCGCCGCGTCTTTCGATCGCTCTACCACATGCCTTACCGGCACCTCCGCATCGCGTCGGAAAATCAGGATATCGCGCGACACCCATCCCCGCCCTTCCCCAACCCGACCCCTCTTGCTAAGGCCCGCGCGACTCATCGCATTCGCACATGCCGGGGCGCGCCCGCGCGGAACCTTCCGCCTCCCCGCCGCGCCCGGCCAGACAGGGAAGGAACCCACCCCGGATGACCGCCATTGGCCAGGATACGCTCGGCGCCCGCAAGACGCTCAAGGTCGGCTCGAAGTCGTACGACTATTATTCACTGGCCGATGCGGCGGAGAAATATGGCGACATCAGCCGCCTGCCCTTCTCGATGAAAGTGCTCCTCGAGAACATGCTCCGCTTCGAGGACGGCAAGACCGTCACCACCGACGACGTGAAGGCGATCATCGACTGGCAGCAGGAGCGCCGCTCGGACCGTGAGATCCAGTATCGCCCCGCGCGTGTGCTGATGCAGGATTTCACCGGCGTTCCGTGCGTGGTCGATCTGGCCGCGATGCGCGATGCGATCACCAAGCTCGGCGGCGACGCGGCGAAGATCAACCCGCTGGTCCCCGTCCATCTCGTCATCGATCATTCGGTGATGGTCGACGAGTTCGGCACGCCCAAGGCGTTCGGCGACAATGTCGATCTCGAATATAGCCGCAACTTCGAACGCTACGAGTTCCTGAAATGGGGTTCCAAGGCGCTCGACAATTTCCAGGTCGTTCCCCCGGGCACCGGCATCTGCCACCAGGTGAACCTCGAATATATCGGCCAGGGCGTGTGGTCCTCGGCGAATGACGGAGCGACCATCGCCTATCCCGACACGCTGGTCGGCACCGACAGCCACACCACCATGGTCAACGGCATGGGCGTGCTCGGCTGGGGCGTCGGCGGGATCGAGGCCGAGGCGGCGATGCTCGGCCAGCCGGTCTCGATGCTGATCCCCGAAGTCGTCGGCTTCAAGCTGACCGGCGCGATGAACGAGGGCATCACCGCCACCGATCTCGTGCTCACCGTCACCCAGATGCTCCGCGCCAAGGGTGTGGTCGGCCGCTTCGTCGAATTCTACGGCCCGGGCCTCGATTCGATGACGCTCGCCGACCGCGCGACCATCGCCAACATGGCGCCCGAATATGGCGCGACGTGCGGCTTCTTCCCGATCGACGCCAAGACGATCGACTATCTCAAGCTCACCGCCCGCCCCGACGAGACGGTCGAACTGGTCGAGGCATATTGCAAGGCGCAGGGCCTGTGGCACGACGCGGACAGCATCGATCCGGTCTTCACCGACACGCTCGAGCTCGACATGAGCACCGTCCAGGCCAGCCTCGCCGGTCCGAAGCGCCCGCAGGACCGCGTCTCGCTCAACAAGGTCGATGAGGTGTTCAACGGCGACCTGTTCAAGGTCTATCACAAGGAGCAGCCGGTTCGCGCCGCGGTCGAGGGCCGCGTCGACGATATCGGTGACGGCGATGTGGTGATCGCCGCGATCACCAGCTGCACCAACACCTCCAACCCCTCGGTGCTGGTCGCCGCCGGTCTCGTCGCCCGCAAGGCGCGCGCGCGCGGCCTGACGTCCAAGCCCTGGGTCAAGACGTCGCTCGCCCCCGGCTCGCAGGTGGTGACCGACTATCTCGACAAGGCCGGCCTGACCGAGGACCTCAACGCCCTCGGCTTCAACCTGGTCGGCTATGGCTGCACCACCTGCATCGGCAATTCCGGCCCGCTCG
Source organism: Sphingomonas sp. GW821-FHT10F11 (assembly GCF_058809095.1). Classification (NCBI taxonomy): domain Bacteria; kingdom Pseudomonadati; phylum Pseudomonadota; class Alphaproteobacteria; order Sphingomonadales; family Sphingomonadaceae; genus Sphingomonas; species Sphingomonas sp. GW821-FHT10F11. The sequence continues at coordinate 671,304 of NZ_JBXASH010000002.1, read as the reverse complement.
CCAGCGAACTGTCGACCGCGATCAACGAGAACGACATCGTCGCTGCCTCGGTGCTGTCGGGCAACCGCAACTTCGAAGGCCGCGTCTCGCCTGACGTGCGCGCCAACTTCCTCGCCTCCCCGCCGCTGGTTGTCGCCTATGCGATCAAGGGCACGGTGACCGAGGACATGGTCGAGACGCCGCTTGGCAAGGGCTCGGATGGCGAAGACGTCTATCTCAAGGACATCTGGCCCTCGAACGCCGAGATCGCCGACGTGATGGCCGCCAATATCGACGATTCGATGTTCCGGTCGCGCTACGGCAATGTCTATGCCGGCGACGAGAAATGGCGCGGCATCGAGGTCGAGGGCTCGGACACCTATACCTGGCGCGCCGGTTCCACCTATGTCGCCAACCCGCCCTATTTCGACGGCATGACCATGACGCCGGCGCCGGTGCAGGATATCATCGAGGCGCGCCCGCTCGCGATCCTCGGTGACTCCATCACCACCGACCACATCTCGCCCGCAGGCTCGATCAAGGCGGACAGCCCGGCCGGCACCTATCTGCAGGAGCATCAGGTCAGCCGCGCCGACTTCAACAGCTATGGCGCGCGTCGCGGCAATCATGACGTGATGATGCGCGGCACCTTCGCCAATATCCGCATCAGGAACGAGATGGTCCCGGGCGTCGAAGGCGGCATGTCGAGGTATGAAGGCGAGGTCATGCCGATCTACGACGCCGCGATGCGTTTCAAGGCGGACGGCACGCCGCTCGTCGTCATCGCCGGCAAGGAATATGGCACCGGCTCGTCGCGCGACTGGGCGGCCAAGGGCACCAATCTGCTCGGCGTGCGCGCCGTCATCACCGAAAGCTTCGAGCGCATCCACCGCTCGAACCTGGTGGGCATGGGCGTGCTCCCGCTTCAATTCGCCGAGGGCGTCACGCGCCAGACGTTGGGCCTGGACGGTTCGGAGAGCTTCACCATCCAGCACGTCGCGGACATCCGCCCGCGCCAGGATGTCGGGGTGATCCTCACCCGCGCCGACGGCACGAGCGAAACCTTCCTGACCCGCTGCCGGATCGACACGATCAACGAGCTGGAATATTTCCTCAATGGCGGCATCCTGCAATATGTTCTGCGCAAGCTGGCCGCCTGAGGAAGTGACATATGCGTAAGGCGATTTTCTGGTCGCTCGCCCTCTCGATCGCCGCCGCGCCCGTCGCGGCGGCGGAGGACGACTGGAAGACATTCGTGACGGCCGAGGGCTATTCGAGCGCCGTCGAGACCGGCTCGATCAAGACGGCGGGCGCCCAGCGGGCCTTCCGCCTGCGCCTGGGCAAGATCGGCGACACCCATATGGCGATCGCCGACGCCATCCTCGATTGCCCGAGCAAGATGCTGATGCTCGGCAGGGTCGCGCTCTACAATAACGGTGTCCAGACCGGCACAAGGGAAGCGGACCCGGCCAAGCCGTTCATCGAACCGATGAGCGACCAGCCCTCGGGCGACGAGATCGCGGCTCTGGTCTGCGCGGGTTGATTCAATAGCTCGGCAGATCGCGTTACCAAACCCTTCTCCCTCCGGGAGAAGGTGGCGCGAAGCGCCGGAAGAGGGTGACTAAGGGAAAGCACTTCCCATCATCCTCACCCTTCCCTCTCCCGCCGGGAGAGGGAGATTTTCAGCCTTGTCCCTCCACCGCCCGAGCCCGCGCATAGAGAAAATACACCAGCAACCCGACTCCGTTCCACACCAGGAACGAAACCTGGGTCACATGCTGCAGGCTCATGAACAGATAGCAGCACCCCAGGATTGCCCCCGGCGCCACCACCCAGGCGAACGGCGTCCGGAACGGCCGCCGCGCACCCGGGCTTCTCCGCCGCAACACCAGCACGCACGCCGCGACCGCCACGAACGCAACAAGCGTCCCGGCATTGGCAAGCGAGGCAATCACATCCAGCGGCAGCAACCCGGCCAGGATCGCCACGAACACCGCCGTCACCGCCGTGATCCGCGCCGGCGTCCCCCGCTTCGAGATCGCGGCAAGCGAGGGCGGCAGGAACCCGTCCCGCGCCATCACCAGGAAGATGCGGCTCTGCCCGTACAGGAAGGCCAGCAGTACAGTTGGAAGCGCAATCGCCGCCGCAGCCGCAACCACCGTCGCCACGCCGCCGCTCCCCAGTTCCCGCAGGATCAGCGCCAGCGGCTCGGCACTCTTCGAGAAGACGGTGTAATGCACTGCCCCGACCGCCGCCGCGGCGACGATGATGTAGATCAGCGTACAGGCCAGCATCGATCCGACGATGCCGACCGCTAGGTCGCGTTCGGGGTTCTTCGCTTCCTCCGCCGCGGTCGAGATCGCGTCGAACCCGTAAAAGGCGAAGAAGATGATCGCCGCTGCGCCCATCACGCCATATTTCACGCCGTGATCGTCAGCCACGCTGCCGAATCCGCTCGGCGCGAACGGGTGGAGATTGGCCGGATCGAAATGCGGCAGCGCCACGGCGACGAACAGGGTCAGAGTGGCGATCTTCAGGATCACCAGCGCGCTGTTGATCCGCGCGCTTTCCCGCGTGCCGAGCATCAGCAGCCCGGCGACCACCGCGATGATCAGGATCGCCGGCACGTTGATGCCCGCATTCGCCAGGTGCATGCCGCCTTCCGTGACCAGAGTCGGCCCATGAGTCATCCAGTCGGGCAGGATGATGCCGAGCCCCTTCAGGAACCCCACGGCGTAACCCGACCAGCCGACCGCGACGGTCGACACCACCAGCGAATATTCGAGGATCAGGCTCCACCCCACGAACCAGGCGATGATCTCGCCCAGCACCGCATAGCTGTAGGTATAGGCGCTGCCCGAGGCTGGAATCATCGTCGCCATTTCGGCATAGCAGAGCGCGGCGCAGGCGCAGATCGCCCCGGCGACGGCGAAGCTGAGCAGCACCGCAGGCCCCGCCCGGTCGGCGCCGACGCCGATCAGGGTGAGAATACCGGTGCCGACGATCGCGCCCACGCCCATCGCGACCAGATGCGGCCAGGACAGGGTCCGTGCCATCCGGTGCTGCTCCGGCTGGTCCTCCGCCGCAACGATCGTCTTCAATCTGAACAGGCTGCTCATTCCATTCCCCCGGGGATTTTCGGCAAACCTAGGCCTCTTCGCAGCACGGGCGCAATGCTGGCGCGCGCGATTGCGGGACGCTACAGCCCGGTCAACAGGTTTCAGGAGAGACGAGTATGGACATGACGCTTGACTTCGCCCTTGGCGAGAATGCGGACATGATCCGCGATGTGACCCAGCGCTTCGCGACCGACAAGATCGCCCCGCTCGCCGCGAAGATCGATGCCGAGGATTGGTTCCCGCGCGAGCTGTGGCCGGCGATGGGCGAACTCGGCCTGCACGGCATCACCGTCGAGGAGGAGTTTGGCGGCCTCGGCCTCGGCTATCTCGAGCATGTCATCGCCTGTGAGGAAGTCAGCCGCGCCTCGGCCTCGATCGGCCTGTCCTACGGCGCCCACTCCAACCTCTGCGTCAACCAGATCCGCCGCTGGGGCAATCCCGAGCAGAAGGCGAAATATCTCCCCAAGCTCGTCTCTGGCGAACATGTCGGCAGCCTCGCCATGTCCGAGGCCGGCGCCGGTTCCGACGTCGTCTCGATGAAGCTCCGCGCCGACGAGGTCCAGGGCGGCTATGTGCTCAACGGGACGAAGTTCTGGATCACCAACGCCGCCTATGCCGACACCCTGGTGGTCTATGCCAAGACCGGGGATGGCAGCCGCGGCATCACCACCTTCCTGATCGAGAAGGACATGCCGGGCTTCTCGATCGGCCAGAAGATCGACAAGATGGGCATGCGCGGCTCGCCCACCGCCGAGCTCGTCTTCAACGACTGCGAAGTGCCGGAAGAGAATATCATGGGCCCACTCAACGGCGGCGTCGGCGTGCTGATGTCGGGCCTGGACTATGAGCGCACCGTGCTCGCCGGCATCCAGCTCGGCATCATGCAGGCGTGCCTGGATGTGGTCATCCCCTACCTTCGCGAGCGCCAACAGTTCGGCAAGCCGATCGGCGCCTTCCAGCTGATGCAGGCCAAGGTCGCCGATATGTACGTCGCGCTCAACTCCGCCCGCGCCTATGTCTATGCGGTCGCCCGCGCCTGCGACGCCGGCAAGACCACCCGCTTCGACGCCGCCGGCGCGATCCTGCTCGCCAGCGAAAACGCCTTCCGCGTCGCCGGCGAAGCGGTTCAGGCGCTGGGCGGCGCGGGCTACACCAAGGACTGGCCGGTCGAACGCTTCCTGCGCGACGCCAAGCTGCTCGATATCGGCGCGGGGACGAACGAGATCAGGCGCATGCTGATCGGGCGGGAATTGATCGGGGCCTGAGGCTTACCGTTCGCGTCGGGGCAGGCGATCGATCAATTCCAACCGTCATGCCGGACTTGTTCCGGCATCCACCGTTCCGCAAAATCTACGGCATTAGGGAAGGAGCACAGTGGATCCCGGAACAAGTCCGGGATGACGATGGAGCTGGAACAGCTGCAATTATCCCACAAATATCGATTTTGCGATCCCGTAGGATAATTCCGCCGAGCGGATGACTACCGCAAGCTCACCTTCGCCGTCACCGACAACCCCGGCCGCAGCCGCGCCACCGCCGGCTGCCCCGGATCGAGCCTGATCCGTACCGGCACGCGTTGCACGATCTTGGTGAAGTTGCCCGATCCCGGCTCGAACGGCAGCAAGGTGAATTCCGATCCCGAGCCCGGCGCGAAGCTCTCGACCTTGCCGTTCAACGTATCGCCGTCCAGCGCGTCGACCTTGATCGTCGCGACCTGGCCGGGGAGCATCGCCCGGGTCTGCGTCTCCTTGAAGTTCGCGACAACATAGAGCGCCTGGGACGGTACCAGGGTCAGCATCCGCGATCCCGGCTGGACGAAGTCACCGGTCTGGACCTGCCGGTTGCCCACCACGCCATCGATCGGCGCGCGGATGATGGTGTGACCCTGATCCTGCCGCGCCAGTTCGAGCGCGGCACGCGCCCGAAGGACGGCAGCCTCGGCCTGCGCCAGTTGCGCGAGCAGCACCGGACGACGGGCATGAGTCACCGCCGCCTGCTCGCTGGTGACGTCGCGATCGGCCAGCACGCGCTCTCGGGCTGACTGGGCGCCGATTGCCGTAGCACGGACGCGCTCGACGTCGCGGCGCGTGACGAAACCCTGCGCCACCAGCGCCTCGAAGCGAGTCCGGTCGGCGGCCGCACGGCTATATTCGGCATCGGCCGACTGGATCGAGGTCTGCGCTGCGCGCACCTGAGCGGCAGCAAGGCCTTCAGCGGCATTCAGTCCGGCCAGCGCAGCCCGCGCGGTGGCGACACCCGCATCGGCATCCGCCACCGCCGCCTCGGCAGCGGCGAGCTTCGCATCGAACTCCTGCGCATCGATCCGCACCAGTGGATCGCCCGCCTTTACCACTTGGTTGTCGCGCACCAGCACCGCCGACACGAGCCCGCCGACCTTGGGCGCGACCGAGCTGCTGTCGGCCTTGAGATAGGCGTTGTCGGTGCTCTCCAACGTGCGCGGCGATAGCAGCCAGGCGACACCCGCCAATGCAATCAGGATGGCGACCGCAGCCGCAATCAGCGGGTTACGGCTGATACGGCGGCGCGGCTTCGCCTCGACCGGCACGTCGATCGTCGCGGCCATGTTCACGACGAGATCACCAATAAGGTGGAAGTAGCGGTCGCGAGGATCCGGCCCGCCGCATCGGTCAGCTTCGCCTCGGCAAAGGCGACACGGCGCCCCATGCTGATCACCATGCCCTCGGCGCGCACCACGCCGGTGTCGACCGTCATGCCGCGCACATAGGAGATCTTGAGCTCGAGCGTCGTATAGCCCTGCCCGTGCGCCAGCTTCGAATGCACGGCGATTCCGCAGGCGGAATCGAGCAGGGTCGCGGCATAGCCGCCATGCACGCTGCCGATCGGGTTGTAGACACGGCGGTCCGGGTTGCCTTCGAACACCGCGCGGCCTTCCTCGACCTCGACCAGCGAGAATCCCAGCGTCTCGCCGATGGGTGGTTGGCGGCTCGTCGCGACCATCGCGCGCAACTGCTCGATGCCGCTCATGGCGGCGCGGTCCAGCGTGTCGGTCATTGCGCCTTCTCCAGCCCGAAGCGGCCGATCACCGACCGCCGCGCCCGTACCAGGATCGCATCGGACTGCGCCGGATCTGCAACCGCGCGCGACAGGGTCACCGCACCGACCATCTCGGCCAGCATCGATCCTGCAGCGCTATCCGGCTCGGCCACACCATAGCGACCCAGCAAACCGGCCAGCCGCCCGGTCAGCCCCGCCACGCCCTGCCCAAAGCGCACCCGTGCTTCCGGATCGAGCCGGGCCAGATCGCCGGACAGTGCCGGCAGCGGACAGCCATATTCTCGGGAATCGCGATGTTCGGGCGATAGATAGAAATCGACATAGGCGATCAGTGTCGCGCGCGGATCGCCGTCGGCATTGACCAGATCGAACCGACGCCCCGCGCTTTCGAACATCGTCTCGATCGCCGCGGCGATCAGCGCGTCCTTCGATTCAAAATGCGCATAGAAACCGCCATGCGTGAGTCCTGCACGCGCCATGATCCCGGCAACGGCAACGCCACCCGGGCCCTTGGCACGGATTTCGCGAGCCGCCTCCTTCAGGACGCGGCGTCTCGTCTCGCTCTTGTGATCGCTGTCGTACCGCATGGCCTTGCCGATCTCCTTTATATGACGCATATAATATAAAGACCGCCAAGGACAAGCGCCGATGTCAGATACCCCAATCGTCGGCGCGCCGATCGATCCGATGGCGCTGCCCGACAAGCGCAAGTTCCTGATCTTCGGGGTAATGGCGTTCGGCCAGTTCATGGCGCTGATCGACATCCAGATCGTCGCTGCCTCGCTCAACGAGGTGCAGGCCGGGCTCTCCGCCGGGCCGGATGAGATCAGCTGGGTGCAGACCGCCTATCTGATGGCGGAGCTGGTGATGATCCCCTTCGCCGCTTTCCTTGCCCAGTCGATGTCGACCCGCTGGCTGTTCGCGCTCTCCGCCGGCTTGTTCACCATGGCGAGCGCGCTGTGCGGTCTCGCCTGGAGTATCGAATCGATGATCGCCTTCCGCGCGCTGCAAGGGTTCGTCGGCGGCGCGATGATCCCGACCGTGTTTGCCACCGGCTTCGCGATGTTCTCGGGCAAGCAGCGCGCGATGATCCCTGCGATCCTCGGCATGGTCTCAGTCCTCGCCCCGACGCTCGGCCCAACACTCGGCGGCTGGATCACCGATGCGGCAGGCTGGCGCTGGGTATTCTACGTCAACGTCTTGCCGGGCGCGCTCGTCACCATGCTCGCGCTTGTCGTCATCAAGGTCGATCGCGCCGACCTGTCGATGCTCAAAAGGATCGACTGGGTCCATCTCGCATCGATGGCCGTATTTCTCGCAGGCCTCGAATATGTGCTGGAGGAAGGCCCCAAGAACGGCTGGTTCGGCGACACCAGCATTGCCGCAGGCGCCTGGATCGCCTTCATCGCCTTCCTGCTGTTCCTCGAACGCTCCGTCCGGTCGGGCAGCCCGATCGTAAAGCTCTCGCCGTTTCGGAAACCCACCTTCGTCTTCGCCTGCATGTTCAACCTGGTGATCGGCTTCGGCCTTTACGCCGGCACCTATCTCGTCCCGCTCTTCCTTGGCCGGGTGCGCGGCTATAATGCCAACGAGATCGGCACGACGGTGTTCGTCGCGGGCCTGGTCCAACTCTGCAGCGTCCCGATCGCGGCCGCGCTGTCGCAGCGGGTGGATCAGCGGATCGTCATCACCTTCGGCCTCGGCCTGTTCGCGACGGGGCTATGGCTCTTCTCCTACATGACGCCCGATTGGGGCTTCGCCGCCCTGCTTGTGCCGCAAGCGGTGCGCAGCTTCGCGATCATGCTGTGCATCGTCCCCAGCGTCGGCCTCGCGCTCAACGGCTTTGCCGGGCCGGAGCTGCGCTACGCCTCGGGCCTGTTCAACCTGATGCGCAATCTGGGCGGCGCGATCGGCATCGCGCTGGTCACCACCTGGCTGCAGGACATGACCCGGCTCCATGCGCTGCGCATCAGCGAGGCGCTGGGCAGCTCATCCCGCATCGCCACCGACACGCTCGGCGATCTCGCGCGCATGATGCACGAAATGACACCCGATCCCACCCGCGCGATGCTGATGGCGGAGGCGGTGATGGGCCGAGTCGTCGGCCGCGAGGCGCTGACCCTTGCCTTCAACGACGTGTTCCGAATCATGGCCTGGCTGTTCATCGCAGCGCTGGTGATGGTGCCCTTCTGCCGGCCTCCCCAACAGGCGAGCGCCGCCCCGGTCGACGCACTAGCTCCAGCCGCCACCCAACGCCTTGAACAGCGCAACCGCCGCCTGCGCCTTGCGCGCCGCTGTGTCGCTGGCGCGCCGCTCCGCGGTTAGAAGCGACTTGCGCGCCCGCGCCAGCACGAGCCTGTCATCCTCCCCGCTCGCCACGCGCCGCTCCGCAAGCGCGAAGGCCGCACGCTCGCGTTCCAACGACGCGCCCGCCTCTTGTGCCGCGATCCGCGCATTGAGGAAGCGATTGATCGCCGTCTCGCTGTCCGACAGCGCCCCCAGCACTGCCTTTTCGTAGCGCGCGGCGGCACCCTGCCCGCGCGCGTCCGCGCCACGGATTTGCGCGCGGATCGTGCCGCCCGAGAAGATCGGCCAGGAGACGCTCGGCCCGATCTGGAGCCGCGTGCTGTCACCCGAGAACAGGTCGCCCGGATTGCGCGCCTGCTGCCCGATGCTGCCGAACAGGCTGAAGCGCGGGAAGAGGTCGGCGGTCGCGACACCGATATCGGCGGTCGCGGCGGCCAGCTCGCGCTCGGCGCTGCGCACATCGGGGCGCCGCTCGAGCAGTTCGGATCGCACGCCGACCAGTATCTCGTCGGGGCTGGCCGGCAGCGGCGCGGGGGCGCGCAACATCGCCCCGACATCCTCGGGCGTCGATCCGACCAGAGTCGCGATACGGTAGGCTGCCGCCATCGCGCTTGCCTCCGCATCCGGCACCGCAGCCGCGCTGGCTCGGGCCGCGCCCTCCGCGGTCTCGGCGTCAAGCCGCGAGGCCTCGCCCGCCTCGAAGCGCAGCCGGGTCAGCCGCGCGAGATCGGCATCCGCCTCCGCCGTCGCCTTCGCGGTCGCGGCCGTCGCCTGCGCGTTCCGGAGATCGAGATAATTGCGCGCCACCTCTGCGATCAGCGACAGCATCACGTCACGCCGCGCGAACAGCGCCGCTTCCTCGCGCGCCGCCGCCGCCTCGCCTTGCCGCACCTGGCGGCCCCACAGGTCGATCTCCCAGCTCGCATCGAAGCCACCGTCGAACAGGCGGAACTCGCGCTGGAATCCCGGGATCTCGCCGATCGGCAATTGCCCGTTCTTGCTCAGCACATTCTCGGTCGCCGATCCCTCGGCCGTCACCGATGGCAGGCGCGTTCCCGCTACCGCAGCGCGATTGGCGCGCGCCTCGGCCAGCCGCGCCTCGGCCTCGGCCAGGTCCGGCCCGCTCGCGACCGCCTGCGCGACCAGCGCGGAAAGCCGCGCATCGCCGAAGCGGTTCCACCAGGCGAGGTCGACCGCGCCGGGCGTGCCCGGCTCGACCCAGTCCGCTGTCGAACCGGGCGTGGCCGGGCGCTTGTAATCGGGTCCGACGGTGCAACCGGCAAGCGCGGCGCCCGCGAGGAGCAGGGGAAGAAGGCGAGGCATTGGAATCACTCCATGCGTGCGCGGAACAGCCAGGCGGCCGCGCTCAGGGTCAGGCAGGCGATGAGGCCGAGGGGCCAGAGCTGATGGAACACTGCGGCCGCCGGCATCGCCTTGAGGAACAGCCCCTGGACGATGACCAGGAAGTATCGGGCCGGATCGGCATAGGTTACGATCTGCAGCCAGCCGGGCATGTTGTCGATCGGGCTGGCATAGCCCGACAGCAGGATCAGCGGCGTCGTCACCAGGAAGGACCCCAGGAACGCCTGTTGCTGAGTCGCCGACGCCGCCGACACCAGCATGCCGACCCCGATCAGCGCGAGCATATAGGCGATCAGCGAGACGTAGAAGAGGATCAGCGATCCGGTGAACGGCACGCCGAACACGAGGGGCGCGACGATCAGATAGAGCGTGCCGTTGAACAGCCCGACCAGCAACGGCGGGACCATCTTGCCGATCAGCACCTCATGCACCCGTAGCGGCGAGACCATCAACTGGTCGAACGTGCCGAGTTCCCGCTCGCGCGCCACGGTCTGCGAAGTGACGGCAAGCCCCGCCACCGAGGTGATGATCGCGATCAGCGACGGCAGGGTGAACCAGATATAGTCGAGCGAGGGGTTGTACCAGTTGGTCACGACGCTGCCGCCGGTGATGTCACCGCTCCCGCGCGACCGGGGCGAGAGATCGGCGCCGACACCCCCCGCGATCTGCGAGAGATACCCCGACACGATCTGCGCCGCGTTGGACCGGCGGCCGTCGAGCACCACGCCGATCATCGCCGGCCGGTGCGCCGTCACCGCCCGGTCGAAATCCTCGTCGATCACCACGGCCGCGATCACCTCCTGCCGGTCGATCGCGTCCTCCAGCGCTTTGGGCGAAGTCAGCCGGTGGATCTCCCGGAAGTTCGGGCTGCCCGCGATGCGCGACACGATCTCGGCGCTGTGCGCGCCGCCGCTGCGGTCAAGGATTCCGATATCGACGTTGCGCACCTCGAGCGTGGTCGCAAAGGTGAAGATGAAGAGCTGGAGCAACGGCGGCACCACCAGCACGATCCGCGATTTGGGATCGCGCAGCACCGCCCAGATCTCCTTGACGATCATCGCCCGCAGCCGCCGCATCAGTCGAGGCTCCTGCGCGTGGCACGGAAGGTCAGGAAGAAGAACAGCGCGCCGAAACCGAGCATTATCGCGATATTGGGAAGGATCAGCGCCCATAGATCGCCCGCCAGGAACACCGTCTGAAGCGACGGGATCAGGTAGCGCGCCGGCACGGCATAGGTGATCAGCCGGATCGGCCAGGGCATCGACGCGATCTCGAACAGGAAGCCGGAGAGCAGGAAGGTCGGGAGGAAGGCGGTGAGCAGCGCGACCTGGCTCGCGACGAACTGGTTCTTGGTCGAGGCCGAGATGAACAGGCCAAGGCCCAAGGCCGGCATCAGAAAGGCCGAGGCGATCGCCAGCAACGCCAGTATCGATCCGCGAAACGGCACGCCGAACACCGTCACCGCGATCACGCTGCACAAGGCCATGGAGGCAAGGCCGAGCAGGAAATAGGGGATGACCTTGCTGGCGACGAACTCGACCATGCTGATCGGCGTCGCCATCATCGCCTCCATCGTGCCGCGTTCCCATTCGCGTGCGACGACCAGGGCGGTCAGCAAAGTGCCGATCATCGTCATCACGATCGCGATCGATCCGGGCACGAGGAAGAAGCGGCTGCGCAGGCCCGGATTGTACCAGTAGCGCGGGTTGACGCTGATGGCCGCCGCCTGGCCCGCCCCGGCGTCAAGCCCTTCGGCCGCCGCCCAGCTCGCGCGCACGCCCTCGCCATAGGCGGCCGCGAAATTGGCCGTGTTGGGCTGGGATCCGTCGGTGATGATCTGGATCGGCGGCGCCTTGCCGCGCGTCGCGCCCTGCCCGAAATCCTGCGGGATGACGATGATCGCGCGGACCTGCCCATCGACCATCATGCCGCGCACGCTCGCCACCGACCGCGCCAGCGCCACGTCGAAATAGGGCGAATTCTGATAGGCCTGGGCAAGCCCGAGCGCAGGCGCGCTGCTGTCCTCCAGCACCAGCGCGATGCGCGTGCGCGGCGTATCCAGCGACACCGCATAGCCGAACAGGAACAGGAGGATCAGCGGCAGGACGAAGGCGATCAGAAAGGTCGAGGGATCGCGCATGATCTGCGCGCCTTCCTTGCGCACCAGCGCCGCCAGCCGGCGCGGATCGAAGCGTACGCCGCTCATGCCGCCGCGCGCTCCGCCGCGTCGCGGTTGCGGTCCGATTGCTCGATCAGCGCGATGAAGGCGTCCTCCATCGTCGGATCGTCGATACCGGCGATCTTCCCCGCCTCAGCCTTGAGCAGGTCGGGCGTACCCGTCGCGATCTGCTCCGACCGGTAGATCAGGGTCACCCGGTCGCAATATTCGGCCTCGTCCATGAAATGGGTGGTGACGAGCACGGTCACGCCCTTTTCGACCAGGCCGTTGATGTGAGTCCAGAATTCGCGCCGCATCACCGGGTCGACGCCCGAGGTCGGCTCGTCGAGGAACAGCACCGGCGGCTCATGCATCACCGCGCAGGCCAACGCGAGGCGCTGCTTCACCCCGAGCGGCAGCAAGGCGGCATTCTCGTCGATATGCGCGCCCAGCCCGAAAATCTCGGTCATCGTCTCGATCGCGCGGCGCGCGCGATTGCGGTCGAGATCATAGGCGCCGGCGAAGAAATCGAGATTCTGCCGGATGCTGAGATCGCCATAGAGCGAGAATTTCTGCGCCATGTATCCGAGCGAGGCACGCGCATCCGCCCGGGCGGAACGCAGGTCGTTGCCTGCAACCGACCCGGTCCCGGCGCTCGGCGTCAACAGGCCGCACAGCATCTTGAAGGTGGTCGACTTGCCCGCGCCATTGGGCCCGAGCAGCCCGAAAATCTCGCCGCGCGGTATCTCGAAATTGATGTTGTGCGCGGCGGTGAAGTCACCGAAGCGCCGGGTCAGCCCCTTCGCCTCGATCGCCGGCCGGTCGCTTTCCTCGATCGTGCGATAGGCGGCGGCAAGCCTGCTCGTCCCCGGCGGTCCGCCGCCGAGGATCTCGATGAAACCGTCCTCGAACCGCGGCTCGGCCGGTTCGATCCTGGTATTCGGACCTGCGTCGAGCGCCGCCGCATCGGGCACGGACGCCTTGTCGGCGATCAGCAGCCGCACCGATCGGCCCTGGATCGACCCGTCGATCACATCGTCCCGGTCGAGCGCGTGAGTCAGGAATTGCCGACGCCGCTCCTCGAATCCGGTCACCCGGATCAACCTGTCCCTGACTTTGCCGGTCAGCTCTGCGGGCGGGCCCCCGAACAGCAATTTGCCCTCGCTGAGCAGATAGACCCAGTCGCATTTCTCCGCTTCGTCGAGATAGGCGGTCGACCAGAGCACCCCGATACCCTCGCCGGTCAGTTCGCCCACCATCGACCACAGCTCGCGCCGCGACACGGGATCCACGCCGACGCTCGGTTCGTCGAGTAGCAGCACCTTCGGCGTGCGCACCAGCGCGCAAGCAAGGCCCAATTTCTGCTTCATGCCGCCCGACAGCTTGCCCGCCAGCCGGTCCTGGAAGCGCCGGAGATCGGTGAAGTCGAGCAGCCGGTCAAAGGTCGCGCGATGCTCGTCGTCGGGCAGGCCGCGGACCCGCGCGTAGAGAGTCAGGTTCTCGATGACGGTCAGGTCTTCATAGAGGCCGAAGCGCTGCGGCATATAGCCGAGATCGTCGAGCGCATCGCCCGGTGCCTTGCCGAGCAGCTCCGCCCTGCCCTCGGTCGGCGCCATCAGCCCGGCCAGGATGCGGATCAGGGTGGTCTTGCCCGCACCGTCCGGGCCGACCAGCCCGGTCAGCCGCCCCGGCACGACCGAGAGCGTGACACCGTCGAGCGCCGCCGGCCCGGCGCCGAAGCGCTTGACCAGATTCTCGACGCTGGCGACGGCATCGGCCACCGGATCAGTTCCGATGTGCCGGGCGGGCGCCGGTCACGTTCACGGTGACCGGCTGGCCCTGGCGGAGCGCATCGTCGGGATCGGACACGATGATGCGCAGGCGATAGACCAGATCGGTCCTGAGGCTCTCGGTCTCGACCGACTTGGGCGTGAATTCGGAACGCGGCGAGATATAGCCGATCGTTCCATGATAGGCCTTGGGATTGCCGTCCGCCGTCACCGTCACGGCCATGCCGGGGCTGATGCGGCTGAGCGAGGACTCGTCGATATAGGCGCGCACGCGCAGCGGCCGGTCGATCGACAGGGTCAGCACCGTCTCGCCGGGCTGGACGATCGCGCCCGGCTCTCTCGCACGCGTAATCACCGTGCCTGCCGACGCGGCGATCAGGCGGGTATCGGACAGATCGGTCGCGGCGTTGCGCCGGGCCTCGGCCGCCGCCTGCACCTGGGCGCGCCCCGCCTCGATATCCTCGGGCCGCGTGCCGGCGACCAGCAGCGACAGGCCCTGGCGCGCCTCGGCAAGCTGGGCGCGGGCACGATCCCGATCGCCGACGGTCTGGTCCCAGACATCGCGGCTGATCGCGCCGGGGCCGACCAGCGGCTCGCGGCGGCGATAGTCGCGTTCGCTATTCTCCACCACCGCCTGCGCCGCCGCGACCCGGGCACGGGCCTGGGCGATGTCCTGACTGCGATTGCCGTTGCGCAGCTTGGCGAGTTGCGCCTGCGCCTGGGCAAGCTGCGCATCCGCCTGGCCGATCCGGCTGTCGAGCGTGGCGGTGTCGAGCAGGGCGAGCGGCTGGCCCTGCTTGACCTTCGCGCCTTCCTCCACCCCGATCGCGCTGATCCGGCCGCCGACCCGGAAGGCCATGTCGACCTCGCGGATATCGACATTGCCGTGCAGGGTCAGATCGCCGTCGCCGGCGCGCGGGAAGATGCCGAAGCCGCGGGTGGCGATAGCGGCGATCACCAGGCCGGCGGCCACGACGATCACTATGATGATGCGGCGGTTCATGCCAGCTTCTCCATCAGGATGCAGTGCACATTCGCGCGCAGGCGGGCGCGCAGCAGAGTGGCGGTGTCTTCGTCGATCCGCTCGACACCCATGATCCGGCAGACCGAGGCACGGCCCGCGCGAAGCACCAGCGCCTGGCCGAAGAACAGCAGCGCCAGGGCGCGAACCTCCTTCTCGTCCAGATCGGTGCGGATGCGCCCGAGCAGCGCGACGAAGGTGCCGGCCATCGGTTCCATCGCGCCGCGATAGATGCGGTCGAACGCCTCGGTCGGGTCGAGCTGCTCGCGGATGATAAAGCGCGCCCAGACTTCCGTCTCCGGACGCAGCATCATCTGGGCGAAGCCATCGATCAGCCGCAACAGCCACTCGACGGCCTGCTCGCGCGATTCGATCGCCGCAGCCCGCGCCATGGCGAACAGCGGCGCCTGGATCTCCGAGATGCCCTGGCCGATCCGGTCGGCGGCAGCGAGGTACAACCCCTCCTTGCCGCCGAAATGATAGGTGATCGAAGACATCGCCGCGCCCGACGCCTTGGCGATCTGGCGCGTGCTCGCGCCTTCGAAGCCGTGCCGGCCGAATTGCTCGATGGCGGTGTCGAGAAGGGGTTCGCTTTTCACGACTCGTCCATTAGTTCGTTCGAACGAACAATGCAACTGCCCTGGGGCGATACGTGACGCTCTCCGGGCGCCGCCGACTTCGCGGAGGGTTCCGAATTCACGGGGCTTCCGTATATCTACGTATGCGAAGCGCCACCGATTCCCGAATAAAGGCTAAGAAGGAATTCACCCTCGAAAGATTTCCTGATCGGTTATCATCGCGGGCGATTGGGGGGCATATAGTGAACCGCATGGTGGCTGCGGAATTGGGGGGATGCTGAAAACCAGGGCTGGAGCTGGAGGATTTATCGTCCTCGCCCTGTTGCTTGCGGGGGCAAGCTTTGGTGGCTGGGTAGTCGACAACGAGTCGCTGAAAACCTTCGGCATTCCCGGCTTCCCGATCCGGCCCTGGGCTGCGGTCGGTTATGGTTTTCTCGCCCTGGCGGCCCTTGCCGCACTCTCCGAAAAGAGGCGCCTGGCGGCCATTTTCGCAGGCATCCCCTGCGTGATCGCGACCTGGTCGATGCTGCGCTACATGGGCGTGATCCAGATCGAGCTCCCGCACCCTTTCTTCCCGAACCAGCTTGCCCGCACCGGCCTGCCCTATCCGGGTCTTCCCTCGATCGGCGCCGCGCTCTCCTTCCTGCTGCTGTCCCTGTCGATCCTGCTCAGTCCGCGCCGCCTCCGCCGGGTCGACGATATCAGCATCCTGCTCGCGGGGACCGCCCTGCTGGCCGCGGCGACCGGCTGCGTGATCATCCTCTTCGCCCGGTCCCAGGCCGGCGCCTCGGCCGAATTCCTGAGTTCGCTGCCCGCCAGCCTGATCGCCATGGCGATTGCCATCGCGCTGATCCTACCCCGATCCACGCACGGCTGGACGGCGCTGCTTTCCGGCGGCGGCGACGAATGGGGATCTTTCCGCCGGGCCATTCCGGCGATCCTGATCCTCCCCATCCTGCCCTCGCTCGCGGCAGCCTGGATATTGCGGCACCGGCTCCTGCCGGAGGCCGGCGCCGATATCGCGGTGGTTGCGGGCAACATCCTGATCGTCGGCGGCCTGATCGCCTGGGCAACGTCGCGCGTCCTGCAGCAGCAGAGCGAGCTGTCCTATCTGGCGCGGGCGCTCGACACGTCGAACGTGGCGCTCGTCACGCCAAACGGCGTAATCGCCCATTGGTCGGTCGGCTGCGAGCGGCTGTACGGCTATTCGCGGCAGGAGGCGGTGGGACGGCGGAAATATGAGTTGCTCCAGTCGCGTTGCGCCGATTCCGGATCGCCCTTCCTGTCGCTGATGGGCGCAGACTATGAGCAGGATCTGGTCGAGACCCGCCGGGACGGGGCGAAGGTCTGCGTGATCGAGCAGCAGCAGCCCGCCGACATGGCTGACCGGGAGCCGATGATCATCCTGACCCTGCTCGACATCACCGAACGGGTCGACGCCGAGGCGGCGCTCCGGGCCAGCGAGCAGCGGCTCGCACTCGCCATGGCCGCGCATGAGGTCGGCGTGTTCGAATGGGACGTCGCCACCGGACTCATCAACTGGTCGCCCGGCGCGGAGCTGCGGCTCGGCTTCGAAAGCGGCACGATGCGCGATGTCGAAAGCTGGCGCGCGTTGATCATGCCGGAGGATGAACAGCGTATGCGCGATTCGATAACGCGCGCGATCGCCTCCCGTACCGAGAAGGTCAGCTTCCGCTGCCGCCTCAGGCCGGTCGACGGCTTCTCTCGCTCGATCGAGGGATCCTCCAAATGCATCTATGACGATGCTGGCAACCTGATCCGTACCGTCGGCGTCTGCCTGGAGACGACCGAGCGCGAGGCGCGCGAGGCGGCGCTCCGCGCACGCGAGGCCCAGCTGCGCTCGATCCTGGAGACGGTGCCCGACGCCATGGTGGTGATAGACGAGCATGGCGACATCCAGAGCTTCAGCAGCGCGGCGGAACGGATGTGGGGGTACCGCGCGGACGAGGTGCTCGGCCGGAACTTCACGATGCTCGCCACCGAGGAGGAGGGTCAGCGCTACGCACGGGCGCTGCGCAATTATGTCGACACCGGGCAGACCACGGCGATCGGCCGGACCGTACCGGGCACCGGCCTGACCGCCGACGGGCGCGTGTTCCCGGCGGAGATACAGGTCGGCGTCTCCCGGTCGGGCGGCGAACTGCGCGTCACCATGTTCTTCACCGACATCTCCGAACGACTCGGCACCGAGGAGCGGATGAGCGATCTCAACAACGAGCTGGCGCATCTGTCGCGCCAGGGGGCGATGAGCGAACTCGCGGCCGATCTCGCGCATGAGCTGAACCAGCCGCTCGCCGCGGTCTCCAATCTCGTCGCCGCCGCCCGCATGATGACCGAGCGCGGCGACGACCCCGTGGGGATCATCGACCTGCTGAAGATGGGCGGCGAGCAGACGCTCCGCGCCGGCGAGATCATCCGCCGCATGCGTGCGTTCATGGCCAAGCGCGACGTCGACATGCGCGCCGAACCGCTCGCCGACCTGATCCGTGACACGGTCGATCTCGTGATGGTCGGGACGCGCCCGTTCGACACGCGTCTCGACTTCGATTTCGATCCGGCGGCGCCGCGCGTCTTCGCCGATCGGGTCCAGGTGCAGCAGGTCCTGGTCAATTTGCTGCGCAACGCGATCGACGCACTGCGCGACCAGCCCCGCGCCAAGCGGCGCATCCTGATCGCATCGCGGCGCGTGGACGACGACATGGTCGAGATCGAAATGAGCGACAACGGACCTGGCATCCCGAAGGAGATCCTGGACAATCTCTACGAACGTTTCTCGACCACCAAACCCGATAGCGGCATGGGCATCGGCCTGTCGATCTCCCGTAGGATCATCGAAGCGCATGGCGGCACGCTGGTGGGCAAGAACCGGCCCGGCGGCGGCGCGACCTTCTGTTTCACCCTGCCGATCCCCGAGGAGCTGACAGGCGAAGAGGGGTGATATCGGAGGTCATCGATGCCTTCGTCCCTTTCTGTCACCCGCCCCCCGGTATAGAGGGGCTTCGTCGAAAGGTGGGCGCCAGGGAAAGAGGCAATGATTGACTGAGATCGCGGACCTGACGGGACCTGTCGACACCCTGAAAACCGCGCTTGCCGGGGATGGCTATGTCTGCCTCTCCGCCGATGCCGTGCTTGCGCATCTCGGCCCGGCGGCTCGCCAGGCCTGGAAGGCCTTCGCCCTTTCCTGGGACGAGCTCGGCCCCGATCTCTACATGGCCGATGGCGGCCGGTACCGGCGGCGGCGGCATGCCGCCCTCAGGGTTTCCGGCAGCGCGATCGACCCCAAGCCCCGCCAGCCTCACTTCCAGAGCCGCGACTATAATCCGTTGAACGGCGACGTGCAGCGATGGTTCGAGCCGGTCCTGCCCGAGACGCTCGCCAATCCTGTCCTGCAGGCGATCCTGGCTGCCTGGACGCCGATCATCTCCGCTGTGGGAAGACATCCGGCCGATCAGGCCTGGCACGTCGAGCTCCACCAGTTCCGGATCGAGACCTCGCCGGCGGAGACCGGGCGGCCGACACCCGAAGGGCTTCACCGGGACGGCGTTGACTGGGTGTTCGTGATGCTGGTCGATCGCCGGAACGTCTCCGACGGCGTGACCGAGATCGGGGACGAGGAGGGCAGGCGGATCGGGCAGTTCACCCTCGCCGCGCCCGGTGACGGCGTCCTGCTCGACGACCACCGCATCCGCCACGGCGTCACGCCGATCCGGCCGATCGATCCAGGCGAACCTGCCTGGCGTGATGCGCTGGTGGTCACCTGGCTCGCGGAGCCCGCTTAGCGCCGCGCCGCGATTTCCGGAAAACAAGGTCTGGCTGGGGCGGCAGGGTTCGAACCTGCGAATGGCGGCATCAAAAGCCGCTGCCTTACCACTTGGCGACGCCCCAGTGAGAACCCGTCAGAACGACCCGACGGGAACCGGTGAGCGCAGGCCTTTAGGCACCGCGACCGATTCCCGCAACGGGCGTGATCGTCGAAAGCTTAGTCGAGTCGCTCCACCCAACCGTGCGGATCGGGCGCCTTGCCGCGCTGGATGTCGGTCAGCGCGTTCAGCATGCGCAAGGTAGTCTGGCCGGGGCCGCCGGTGCCGATGGTGAAATCGCCGCCGCGCATCTTCATCTGCCCGATCGGCGCGACCACCGCGGCGGTGCCGCAGGCGAACGCCTCGCGTAGCCGGCCGCTCTCCGCGTCGGCACGGCACTGGTCGATCGAATAGGGCTCTTCCCGCGCGGTGAGGCCCATGTCCTTCGCCAGCTTCAGGATCGAGTCGCGGGTGATGCCGGGCAGGATCGTGCCGGTCAGCGGCGGCGTTGAAATCGTGCCGTCATCGAACACGAAGAAGATATTCATGCCACCCAGCTCCTCGACCCAGCGGCGCTCGGCCGCATCGAGGAAGAGCACCTGGTCGCAGCCCTGGCGAATCGCCTCGGCCTGGGCGACCAGGCTGGTGGCATAATTGCCGCCGCATTTGGCGGCGCCGGTGCCGCCGGGCGCGGCGCGGGTATATTCCTCCGACACCCAGAGCGTGACCGCCGAGGCGCCGCCCTTGAAATAGGCGCCGACCGAGGATGCGATCACCGCGTAGAGATATTCGGATGACGGCTTGACCCCCAGGAACACTTCGCTCGCGATCATGAACGGACGCAGATAGAGCGAGCCGCCGTCGGACGTCGGGATCCAGTCCCGGTCGATCCGCACCAGCTGGCGGATCGATTCGAGGAACAGTTCCTCGGGCAGTTCGGCCATCGCCATGCGCTGGGCCGAGCTGCGGAACCGCGCTGCATTCGCCTCGGGCCGGAACAGCGCCGTACTGCCGTCGGCCAGGCGATAGGCCTTCATGCCTTCGAAAATCTCCTGCGCATAATGCAGCACCGCGGAGGAAGCATCCATCTGGAACGGCGCCCGTGCCTCCACGCGCGCATCGTGCCACCCTTGAGTCTCGTTATAGCGGATCGTCACCATATGATCGGTGAAGACTCGCCCGAAGCCGGGGTTCTCCAGCAGGCGGGTACGCTCGTTCGCATCGACGGGCCCGGGATGCGGTTCATGCGTGAAGGCGAGGCCGGCGCCCGCATCGATCCCGTCGGTGGTAATGTCGAGCATGGTTCCATTCTTACATTTTGTTACAATTTCGGGGTTGAAGCTCAGTACGGAAGGAGCCAAATCCGGTCAACATGGCAGCCCCGTCAACGACCGCTTCCCCGCTTTTCCTGCGGGAGCCCGAGCTTCGCCGCGGAATGGAATTGCTCTATTTCGGCAATAGTCACCTCACGCGCGCGATAGATCGCGGGCTCGCGGCGCAGGGCCTCGGCCGAGCGCACCACCGCGCGCTCTATTTCATCGCCCGACAGCCCGACATGACCGTCAGCGAGCTGCTCGCGCTGCTCGCGATCACCAAGCAATCGCTCGGCCGCGTGCTGACCGAGCTGGGTGATCGCGGCCTGGTCGACACGCGCCCCGGCGAG
Source organism: Sphingomonas sp. GW821-FHT10F11 (assembly GCF_058809095.1). Lineage (NCBI taxonomy): Bacteria > Pseudomonadati > Pseudomonadota > Alphaproteobacteria > Sphingomonadales > Sphingomonadaceae > Sphingomonas > Sphingomonas sp. GW821-FHT10F11. Next base: position 650,470 of record NZ_JBXASH010000002.1, on the reverse strand, counting down.
CGTGATCGTCGCCAGCGTCTGCTGCGCCTGACCGAGGCCGGAAAGGCGCTGGAGAACGAACTGTTCGAGGCACTGCGCGAACGGCTGTCCGCTGCCTATGCCAGTGCCGGGCAATCCGCGGTGAGCGGATTCTGGGCCGTGCTCGAAGGGCTCATCCCCGAGAATGAGCGCACGCGGGTCGAGGGGCTCCGGGACTAACCGTCCCTCGGGCTTCAAAGCGTCTTCAGATATTCCAGCAGCGCAAGCTTGTCCGCCTCGGGCAGGGTCGTGCCGAATTCATGCCCGCACCGGCTGTTGCCCGAATTGCGCTGGTCGCATCCGGTGGTGACCCGCAGGCCGTTCAGGCCCGGCTGGGTGGCGGCCAGGCCGACTGCCTGGGTGTCGTAATAAGGGCCGACCAGGAAGGACGCGGCACGCTGGTCCGCCGGCTTGAGCAGGTCGGCCAGAGTCGCGACCGACCCGTTATGCAGATAGGGCGCTGCCGCCCAGATGCCGTAGAGCACGCGCGACTCGTAGCGATATTTGCCGTCGGTCGGCGCGGCCGCATCGTCGTCGAACGAATCGTTCAGCGCCTGCTTCACCTGGTCCGACGGCGCCGGCCCCTTCGGCCCCTGCTGCTTCGCGATCAGATTGCCCCAGATCGCCGGCACCCATGATCCGCTCTGCAGGATCGACCCGCCGACGGAGACGCCGAGCAGGCTGAACGAGGTCGCGGGATTCTTGATCGGCGGCATCAGGAACGGGATGTGCGCGCCCTTCAGTACACCCGGATCGGATTCGCGCGCGAGGATGTCATACTCGTGCGAGTCGGTGCCGACGTCCAGCAGCGGGGTCGCCCAGGTCGCCTGGTTGGGCAGGCGTTTCTTGCCCGGCGTCTGGCCGTGACAGGAGACGCATCCGCCCTGATCCTGCGACCAGTTGTAAATCTCCTGCCCGCGGGCGACGAGCGTCGGATCGACCGGCCATTGCCATTTCGGCGCGCCGATCAACTGCACCAGATCCTCCAGCTTGAGCAGCCCGTCGAAATCGGTCGATTGCTGGTGCGAAGTGCCCTTGCCGATGAAGTCGATCCCGAACAGGTGGAAGAAGGATTTCTTCGGCCGGAAGGTACCGAACACACCCATCACCTCGCCGGTGTTGCGCGCCAGGCCGTAAATGTCGCTGCCATTGGCGGAGAAACCCGGCCATTGGGTGTAGTCCTGCTTCGGCGCGTTCCACAGGAAGGGATAGCGCACCGGCGCGTCGGCGATCTTGATGTTCGACTCGATCAGATAGCTGGGCGGCTTGCCCAGATCGAGCCCGGTCAGCCGGTCGAAGATCATGCTGACCGCATCGAGCCGCCCGATACCCCATAAGGGCGTCGGGAAGGCGTTGTTCCGCATCGCATTCTCGCGGAGATACCAGAGGTCGACGTCCGTCCGGAGCTGCTTGACCTTCTTCGCCGGCGCGTTAGGCCCGAGCACCGCCGCTGCGAAGGTCGCGAACGCGGCATTGGTCACCCGCACGCGGCCGACCGCGTCGACCAGATCGGTCAGCAAGGCCTGGAAATCGACCAGCGCCGGCCCGCCATCGATGCGATATTGCTGGCTGCCGACGACGATCTGCCTTGTGTGGCAGGCGGCGCAGGCCATCCCCGCCACTTCCTGCCCCGGCGCCCCGGCCCTGGTGAAGCCGATCGGCAGGTCGGAACCCGGATTGGGCAGATAGCCGTAGCGCGCGAACTGGTCGCCCAGGAACGGCCTGCCGTCGGCGGTGGTCAGCGCGTTCAGCCAGGCGAGCGGGATCATCTGCGATCCCTGGTCGCGCGTATAGAAATCGCTGCGCGTGGCATCGGTCCAGGCCGCGCCCTGATCGACATAGGTCACCTGGCCGCCCGCGACGACCGGCAGGGCAAAGCTCGCCGCGATCAGCGACGCCGAAATACAGCTTTTCAGGAAGACTTTGCGCATCACCGATCCCCGGACGAAAGTGCTTACGCAATACGCGGCCGGCCGAACGAGATTCCGGCAAGTCCAGGAAGGGCGACGTGCGCCGCCCGCTTCCGATCGGGACACCATCATGTCCGGCGGATTCGGGCAATCGGAGTTGAAACCATTTCGGGAGGATGCCCCCCGATACCCGAAACCTAGCGCGCCGCGGCCGCCATTTCAGCGTTGCGGCGTGTCGCCGCCGCCAGCGTTTCGCGCATCAGGACTTTCAACGCGTCGTCGCGATCGAGTATGTTGAGCCCCTCGCGCGTCGACCCGCCCGGGCTGGCGACGCGGTCAGCCAGCACCGCGGGCGAAACGTCAGCCGCCGACGCCAGCATCGCCGATCCCTCGACCGTCGCGATCGCCATGCGCTGCGCCTGGTCGGCGGGCAGGCCGAGCGCCTCGCCCCCCGCGGCCAGCGCATCGATGACCCGGTAGAGAAAACCGGGTCCGCTCCCCGCCAAGGCAGTCACGACGTCGAACAGGCTCTCGTCCGACATCCATTCGACCAGCCCGAGCGGCGCCATCAAGACGGAGACGGCATCGCGCGCACGCGCATCGGCATCGTCCGAATGGAGCCCGACCACGCCCTTGCCGATGCCGACGGGCAGGTTGGGCATCGCCCGCACGATCGCCCCGGCGTCGAAACGCCTGGCCAGGGTCGCGTTCTCGACGCCGGCGAGGATCGACAGCAGCACCGGCACGCCGGCCAGCCGCTCGCCGTAACGGCTGGTGATCTCGTCGATCTGCTGCGGCTTCATGCCCAGCATCACCAGGTCGGGCAGCGGCCCATCGGGCAGGTCGCGCGCCTGGTGCACGCCCTCCGGAAGGTCGCGATCCGCGCGGTTGACCACATCGACCCGGTCGGCCGCGATCGCGCCGCTGACGATCCAGCGACGCAGCATCGCGCCGCCCATATTGCCGCAGCCGATCAGCCAGATCCTGTCGATGGTCACCGGGTCAGGCTTCGCCCTGGGTCTCGGTCATCGCCGCGGCAAGCGCTTCCTTCGGCGTCTTGCCGCCCCACAGCACGAACTGGAACACGGGATAGAAGCGCTCGCACTCGTCGATCGCCGATTCCACCAGCAGCTCCGCCGCGCCGAGCGACATGGTGCCATTCTCGCCCTCGATCATCGCGGCGTGGCGGTAGAGCAGGATGCCGCTCGACGACCATAATTCGAAATGGCCGACCCAGAGCTGCTCGTTGATCAGCCCGATCGCCTCGTAGATCGCGCTGCGGCGTTCGTCGGTGACTCGGATGTCGGGGAAGGCGAGGAACTGGATGACGCTGTCCTCGTCGCGCCACAGCGCCCGCAGCTCATATTGAGTCCAGCTGCCCTTTACCTTGGCGATGACCTCGTCGTCCTGGCGCTCATGCTCCCAGCCATGCGCCGCGAAATAGCTTTCGAGCATGTCGATGGGCGCCGCGTCGTCGCGTTCGTAATCGGCTTCGTCAAGCATCACGCCATCCCTTCCGTGCTGCCATGATGACACCAGATGTGGTGCCTTGATAAGGCTGGGCGCACAAGCAGAGCGTGGATAGACCTGTAGAAAAAGCTGTGGAAAAGATCGTTCAGGCTCCTGCCTTGGGTTTCTTCGGAGCAGCGGGCTTCGCTGCCGCTTCGAGCGCATCGAGCCGCGCGCGCAGTGCATCGGCATCGTCGCGGGCGGCCGCGGCCATCGCCTTGACCGCGTCGAATTCGTCGCGGCTGACGAAGTCGAGACCGCCGATCCACTCCTTCGCCTTGGACCGCGCGCCCTGCTCCGCTTCGCGGCCCATGCCGGCCAATGTGCCCGCGGCACCGTTCATGAACTTCACGAAATCGTCGAAAATCTTGTTGTCGGACTGCATCGGATGATCCCGTAAATTCGTGTCAGATGTTGATGATCTGGGACGTCGAGGACGACGGCACAAGGGTTTCAGCCCCCGGGTTGAGCTCCGCGATGCGATAGGTCAGCAACCCGGCATAGACCAGCCATGCCAGATACGGCACCAGCAGCCATGCCGCGCCGGCCCTGATGCGGCCGAACAATATCGTCATAGCGAAGGCGAGGACGAACAGCACGGCAATGGTGACCAGCGCCCAGTTGACCTGATGCATGCCGAAGAACAGGGGCGACCAGATCAGGTTCACCACCATATGGACCGAAAACAACGCGATGGCCGGGCCGCGCAAGCGCGATCCGCGCGCATGGATGATCATCGCCAGCGCAAGGCCGAGCAGGATGTAGATCGCGGCCCAGGCCGCCGGAAACGCCCAATCGGGCGGTGTCTCGGCCGGCTTGACCAGCGCGGCGTACCAGCTGTTCGCCGATCCGCTCGGCGCCAGCCGCGCCGAGGTGAACCCCAGCAGCAGGATGAACGGAACGGTCACCACCGCCCAGCGCATGAACGCCAGCCGGAGCTGCTGTTTCGATGCGATTTCTCTCAAGCTTCCAAGCCCTTCCAGCCCCCCGCGCCCGATGACGGCACGACCGGAGCGAACATATGATAGTCCACTATAGAATAAGGCGGGCGCAAATCCTCGGATAAATTTCGCACCTGCGAACAGAATCTGTCCCGCCCTGTTTCAGGGCTGGTCCCCGGCCGATCGTTTCGCGGCGAGCAGGAATTCGATATTGCCCTCGGGGCCGGTGATCGGGCTCTCGACAACGCCTTCGACTTGCCACCCGCGCGATTCCACCCAGGTCGCCACCTCGGCGCAGACCCGCGCGTGGATCGCCGGATCGCGCACCACCCCACCCTTGCCGACCTCCTCGCGCCCCGCCTCGAACTGCGGCTTGATCAGCGCGAGCAGGCGCGCCTCGTCCTTGGCGAACCCCATCGGCACCTCGAGCACCTTGGCGAGGCCGATGAAGCTTGCATCGCACACGATCAGGTCGACCGGCTCCGGAATGTGCGCCGCGGTCAGGATGCGCGCGCTGGTCTGTTCATGAACGATCACGCGCTGGTCCTGGCGCAGCTTCCAGGCGAGCTGGTTGGTGCCGCTGTCCACCGCATAGACCCGCGCCGCGCCGCGCGTGAGCAGCACGTCGGTGAAGCCGCCGGTCGAGGAACCGACATCGATCGCGACCGCGCCGGCCACGTCCCAGCCGACATGGTCGAGCCCATGCGCCAGCTTGATCCCGCCGCGCGATACCCAGGGATGGTCGCGCCCGCGCACGTCGAGCACCATGTCTTCGGCGAGCTGCTGTCCCGGCTTGTCGATCTTGCGGTCGCCCGCGAACACCAGCCCCGCCATGATCAGCGCCTGCGCGCGAGTCCGGCTCTCGGCGAGGCCGCGATCGACGAGCATCTGATCGGCGCGAAGCTTGGCCATGCCCTGCCCTACCAAGCCGAGTCGCGGCGCGATAGCCTCTTGCCGATCGGGTGCGGAACGATGAGTCCGGCCTCTTTTGCGACGGGATCATGGGTCCGTTTCGGATCGTCGCGGCGCCTGTTCCGTTGGTCGCAGCGTCTATTGCCTATCTAAATAGTAGGAATAAGTTTTCGCCTTGGGAGACGTGGTCGCACGGCGTCCCCTAGAGCTTCGCGCGGCCACGCCTCTCGCCTCTTCAAGGCCCCACTTCAAGGAGTGCGCATCATGGGAAGCTTTTCGCCCCACGACCCGGCCCAACCGACGATCCTGACCGTTCCCGGTCTGGGCGGATCCGGACCTTCGCACTGGCAAAGCCTGTGGGAAAGCGCGCGGCCGGATACGGTTCGCGTCGAACTCGGCATGTGGAATACGCCGCATCGCAATGCCTGGGTGACCAAGCTCGACCAGGCGATCCGCTCGGCCCAGGCGCCCGTCATCCTCGCCGCGCACAGCCTTGGCTGCCTCGCCGTCGCCTGGTGGGCGGAACTGACGCGTCAGCCCTATGGCTGGCCGGTCGCCGGCGCCCTGCTCGTCGCGCCGGCCGATGTCGATCGCACCGATGCGCAGGTCGACCTTCGGGCGTTCGCGCCGACGCCGATCGCGCCCCTGCCCTTCCCGTCGATCCTCGTCGCCAGCCGCGACGATCCATGGATCACGATCGAGCGCGCCCACAGTCTGGCGGCGACCTGGGGCAGCCATTTCGTCGATGCAGGCGAACAAGGCCATATCAACGCGGCCAGCGGGATCGGCTGGTGGAGCGAGGGGCAGGAACTGCTCGACCGCGTCATCCACGCCGCCGGCGACCGCAAGGGCCGTCCCCGCCCGCCCGGCGACGCCCGCTCGATCCTCGCGGTCAACGCGACGGATGCTGCGCAGGCGCATTATCTGGGCGGGGACGCGCGGTGATCTGAAGCCCCTCCCCTCCGGGGGAGGGGAGCAGGATCACTCCAGGAACAGATATCCCGGCTCAAACTCGGCGAAGCTCCGCAGCCCAGGCCAGTCGAGGATCGTGGCACTGCCCGCGCGGAACTCGACCAATCCCTGTTCGCGCAGCTGGCGCAGCATGCGATTGGCATGGACCGGGGTCAGCCCGGTGGCGTCGGCCAGATCGATCTGAGTCAGCGGGAAGGCGAAGCGCAGGCCGTCGGTCAGGCCCACGCGTTCGAGCCGCATGTACATCTCGCAGAACAGGTGCGCGAGCCGCACCGCGGCCGAGCGCGCGCCAACCGAGACGATCCATTCGCGGTTGATTGCCGCATCGATCAGAGTCGAACGCCACAGCAGTTCCGTCAGCGTCGAGGATTGTTCGGTCAGTGCGCGGATCGCCGGGTGCGGGAACAATGCCACTTTCACTGCGGTCAACGCCGCGACCGAATGTTCGAGCCGCTTCAACGGATAGCTGTGCAGATCGACGAAATCGCCCGGCACATGGATCGCCAGGATCTGGCGCCGCCCCTCCGGCGTGTCCTTGTAGCGCTCGACAAAACCCTCCAGCAGCAGGGTACATTGGCTCAACGGCACCTGCTGGCGCACAATGATCTGCTTCGCGCGGAACTCCGCGGTGCGGCCTACCGCCGCCTCCAGCGACGCCGCCTCGGCCTCGCTGAGTTTCGGGGTCTGGTGGGTTTTCAGGAAATTTCGTGTGTACATCGCTACACCTTATCGGAACCGTCCCGGTCGCGCCTGCGTTTTTGTTAATCCGGGAAAGGTTATTTCGCCATGTCGATCAAGGTCCATGACATCCCCACCACGGTGACGGCGGAGGAGGGGGAAGTGATGCTTGATGGACCCGATGGTCTCGCCGTTTCCTTCACGCCCGACGCTGCTTCGAAATCCGCAAGCGCCATCGCAGCAGCGGCGAGTGAGGCGCAGCTTCAGTCGAGCAAGGACAAGCGACCGGAATAGGCAGCGCATTTACCATGGCGCCGAGGACGGCCTTAACTGCCTCCGCCGCATAAACCGCCAATGCCCTTCGCCAAACTCTTCCGAAGCCGCTGGTCGGCGTTGATCTGGGCGGGGGGCATCCTGTGGACCGCTGTCGACGTCGCCGGCTACGCCCCTTCCCGACAGCCCGACAATCAGGCCGCCGCTGTCGCGCCGACCGATGCGACCGGAGAGGCAGTCCAGAACAGCGATCTCGTCGCCCTCGCCGCGGCGCTGAACGCCAACTAACGTCCGGCGAACAGGAACGCCGCGGCGCCGATCAGGCAGAGAAACGCGCCCGCATGCCGCCAGCTCAGCGGCTCGCCCAGCACCGCGACCATGAATATGCCGAACACCAGCAGCGTGATCACTTCCTGCGCAACCTTCAACTGACCGCCGCTCCAGCCTGAGGCATAGCCGAGCCGGTTGGCCGGCACCGCGAGGCAATATTCGAACAGAGCGATGCCCCAGCTGATCAGGATTACCCAGATCAACGGTTTCGTCATCCCGCCCTTGAGATGCCAGTACCAGGCGATCGTCATGAAGCAGTTGGACGCAACGAGAAGCAGCAGTGTCGGCATGAGCGGGATCCGTCGAATAGGTCCCCGTATGACTAGCCTAGTTCGAACGGCACGCCAGCGGCGGCATGTTCGGCTGGGTGAAGGTGGCGTCCTGCCCCTTGCCGCGCAGTTCGTAACCCCGCGCGGCGTACCAGATGCCCGAGGCCGGCCGCTGCCCCTTGAGCACCGCGACCAATTTGCCGCCAGAGCGTATCGTCGCCGTGTCGGCGCCATTGTCGAAGCGGACATTGATCCGGCTGCCGTCGACGCAGCGATAGCCGGCCGTGACGATGTCCGGCGCCCGGCCGCCGGCGACCGGGGTCGGCTTGATGTCGGCGCTGCGGATATGCCAGCTCTTCTGCGCCGCGGTGGCGCCGTCGATATCGCCGACCCGGTGAAGCGTGACGCTGCCCAGCATATAGACCGGCGTCGCCCCCTGCTTCAGCCGGCCGTAAACCTGCACCGGCACCGTGACATAGCGCTGCCCGGCACCCGCATCGATCTCACCCGGCGCGCCGATATTGGCGTGATATTCGGAATATCGGGCAAAGCTTGCGGCGAACGCATCGGCGCTCATCCCCGATGCCTTGCCGCCGTCATCCCACAACGCCCAGGCCTGGCGGTATTTGCCCTCGCCGAGCAGCGCATAATAGGTCTGGACCACAGTCGCCGCGCCCTGCGCGCTGTCGGGGGTGAAGGGCGCTTCGGAGATCGGTGTGCGATCGTCGGGCAAGCCGCCCGGCGTGCCGGGCTCGGGCGGGGTCAGCGGCGCGGGCGTCGCGACCGCGCCCGGCGCGACCTCGGCTGCGGGTGCCGTCTCGTTCCCCTGGCTGTTGGCATAGGCATCGACGCTGCCCTGCGCCTGTTCCGCCGCCATATTGATGTCGATCGTGTTGGTGACCGGCTTGTCGGGCGAGCAGCCTGCCGCGAGGAGCAACGGAAGCGCGACGAAATAGCGCATGGGAAGAAAGCCTTGTCGGTTGCAGGGGAACGCCCCAACGCCGTGCCACGCGGCAACGTTCCCCTGCAACCCAGTTCGCCGGACGTTATTCAGCGGCGTCGAAGTTCCGGAACCGCTCGTTGCCGACAAAGCCAAGCCTGGTGATGCCGGCGCGCTTGATCACCGCGAGCGTCTGGTCGAACCGCTCGTAGCGCGTGGCGCCATCGGTACTGAATTGAAGCTGGACATCGGGATCGGCCCGGATCGCGTCGAGCCGCGACCGCAGCCCGGCCAGGTCGACCGGCGTGCCGTCGAGGGAGATCTGCCCGGCCGCGTTCAGATCGATCCGGTGGACCACATTCGCCTGGGCGGTGGGAATACCGCCCGCCGGCAGGTCGATCGGCACCTTGTGCGTCATCAACGGGATGGTCATGATCAGCGTCACGATCAGGACCAGCAGGACGTCGATCAGCGGCGTGATGTTCAACGCCGAAAGCGGCTCGGGGTCGTGGATGCGTGATTGCCGGTACGCCAGGGCTCGTGCGCTCATCATGTCCTCCCTCATATGGTGACGTTACACCATATCATAAAAGGCAAAGACGACAAGCGCCAGCCTGCACCCCCGATCGATCGGCGACCTGCGATGAATGTTTGGTAACATCCTTGCGATAGTCTGTCCGCCTTGAGGACGGATCGATGAGGCAAGGCGTACAGACCGCTTCCTATGGCGTCGAAACGCATGATGCGCGCCGAACCCCGGGCGAATCCGCGGCGACCCGCCTCCTTCCAGCGCTGCCGCTGCTCTATCTTGCCGCGCATGCCCTGGCATTGAGTCTGTTCCCCTCCCGGTCGGTCCCCCTGTCCTTCACCTTCCTGATCCTGGCGCCGATGCTGGCGGCTGCCGCCTGTTGCTCACGCATGTCGCGCAAGGCGGATTCGGACGGATGGGCGGCGATTGCGCTCGCGATGCTCCTGTGGTCGGCCGGAATGACGGCGGCCATGGCGGCCACCCTGTTCGCCGGCGTGAGCGACAGCGTCGACGGGCTCAGCATGTTGTTGTTCGTGCTCTACGGCGTCCCGCTGATCTTCGCCGCCGCGAGCCCCGAACACGAGTTCTGGTATGTCCGGTTGATGGACGCGGCGCTCGCGCTGGTGCTTGGCTATCTGTTCTTCGAACACACCTTCGCCTTTGCGAGCCCCACCGGTGCCAGTGCCGAAGGCGTGCTCAGCCTGCGGCTCATGTTCGACATCGAGAACCTGTTCATCGCCCTGTTCTCGCTCGCCCGGTTCGTGACGGCCACTGACGCGGCCAGGCGATCCTTTTTCGGCGTGTTGACGGCGTTTGCAGTCACCTATCTGCTGGCCGCCGCCTATATCAACCATGTCCAGATGGACACGGACTATGGCACCATTGTCGATCTCGTGATCGACCTGCCGTTCCTCGTCATGGCCGGTCTCGCGCTTGGCTACCGGCCCAACCGCGCAGCCCCGGCCCGTATTCGACAGCGGGTCGCCCATCTGGTCCGCGCGGCCAGCCCGCTCATGCTGGCCGCCACGCTGCTGGTCGTCTCCGCGATCCTCCTGCGCGATCGCCCCGGCCTCGCCATTGCCGGATTCATCACCGCGACCCTTGGGGTGGGCCTGCGCAGCGTGCTCGTCCAGACGCGCAGCTTTGCGGAGCAGGACCGGCTTGACGCCCTGTCGAGGATCGACGCCCTGACCGGCCTGCCCAACCGCCGCCAGTTCGACGACGTGCTGCTCCGCGAATGGGGGCGTGCGCGCAGGGGCGGCGAAGGGCTGGCGCTGCTGATGATCGACATCGATCATTTCAAGCTGCTCAACGACCGGTTCGGCCACCCCGTCGGCGACGAACGGCTGCGCGCGGTGGCCACGGCTCTCTCGGAGTGTGCCACGCGCGGTACTGATCTGGTCGCACGCTATGGCGGCGAAGAATTCGCGGCGATCCTGCCAGCGACGGACCCAACGCACGCAGCCTCGATCGCCGACGCGATGCGGATGGCGATCGAACGGTTGCGGCTCGCCTCGCCGGCCGATTGCGGATTTGTCACGATCAGCATCGGAGTCGGCCATGCCGCGGCGGTCACCGCCGGCAATCCTCAGGCGTTGCTCGCGATCGCCGATGCGGCGCTGTACGAAGCGAAGCAGACAGGCCGGAACCGGGTCGCTCAACAGATCCTGCCGATCCCGGGCCAGCAGGTGCGATAGACGGCCAACCTCAACGCGCGAGCGTATCGCAAGGGGTTCCCGCTCAGCCTCTCACATACCGTATTTCCAGTGCCGGCGCTTGCCCTCGCGCAGCATGACGATCGCTTCCGCGACGCGCTTCGCCTTGGTTTCGGGGCGTTTGGCTTCCCCGATCCATTCGCAATATTCGCGGCGGCAACTTGGCGGGAAAGCCGCGAAGGTGGCGGTCGCCGCCGCGTCGCCCGCCATGGCTTCGGCGAGTTCCGGCGGAACCTCCAATTCAGGCTTGGGCCCGGCCCTGCGCTTGATCGCCCCGTCGCCCGCGTCGATCAGCGCAGCCGCCTCGCGGATCAGCGCGTCGAGTTCGGCATCGCCGGGCAGGTCTGCGACCGAGGTCAGCCGCCCGAACTGCCCCATGGCCTCGCCTTCCTGACCCGTCTTCAGCGCGTCACGGCGCCAGAAGCCGAAGCTCGCATGCGCCTTGAATCCCGACATGATCGCCAGCGGATGGCCTCGATAATCGAAAAAGGGCCTGCTCCATTTCACCGTCTCGACCACCTCGGGGCAGGCGGCATGCACGCGCGCGCGGATGTGCCGCAGGATCGGCTTCGCGAAGTCGGCCTGCTGCTCGATATAGGCGTCGGTACGGGGATCGGTCGGCATGGCGGAACTCCTTGCGCCGGCGATCCTATTCAGCGCCGGGAGGGCCAGTCAATCCGGCCCCGCCGCGCGGCTTCACGGCCTCAGCGTCGCCTCGTCCGCGTCGCCGAGATCCTCTTCGTCGACATCGTCCTCGTCGAAATCCTGCTGAAGCCCGTCCTCGACCAGATCGTCCTCATCCTCGTCGGCATCCTCGTCCTCGTCGCCGATCTCGTCGCTCTCCATTTCGGGATCGTCGTCGTCATCGTCGTCGTCGCCGATATCCGGATTGAGGTCGGTCAGGATCGTGCCGTCGCTCGGGCCGTCGCGGGTGACCTCCAGGATTTCCGCACGCTGGCTCTCGTCATAGCCTTCCTCGTCGAAACCGTCGTCGCCGGTGCCTTCGCCAGGCACCTGATAGCCGCCCATGCTCATCGTCCGTCTCCCAGCCGCAATATCGCGGAGTCATCAAGCGAACGAGAGTACATCAAAGCGGTTCCACCGTCTTGCGACGAAGCGCGCTCAATGCGGCCGAAACAGCCTGCCGCGTTCGGTCACCGCGACGATGACCAGGGTGATCAGTCCGCAGCACAGCGTGCCGGCATGCAGCGGCAGGGTCGTGCCCGCGAAGGACTGGCCGATCGACATGCCGATCACCGCGCCCAGCGTCACGCTGATAAAGCCTTGCACGCTGGAGGCCGTGCCGGCGATCTCACCCATGTCCTGCATCGCCATCGCATTGAAATTCGCGCCGGCCAGGCCGAAACAGCCCATGGTCAGCGCCTGCAGGACGACGAACAGGATCAGGCTCTCGCCGCCGAGGAACCAGATCGCGACATTCGCTGTCGAGATGAGGATCAGCAGCACCACGGCGCTGTGCGACAGGAAACGCGAGCCGAGCCGCATCACCAGGCGCGAATTGAGCAAATTGGCGGCCGCCATCATGCCAGCGGTGCCGGCGAAGACGAGGTTCAGATGCTTCCCGGCGTCGAATACCGTCGTCACGATCTGCTGCACCGAGGTGACGTAGCCGAACAATGCGCCCTGAAGCGCGGTACCCGCCAGCGTATAGCCGAGCGACCAGCGGTCGGTGAGGGTCGTGCGATAACCCTCGACCAGACGCGCGATCGAAAAAGGCACACGCTCGCCGGCCAGGGTCTCGGGCATGCGCAGCGCGAACCAGACCAGCACGATCGCGGTCAGCACCGCGATCACGCTGAAGGTCAGCCGCCACGATCCGAACAGCAGGATGAATTGCCCCAGGGTCGGCGCCAGCACCGGCGCGATCATGAAGACGATGATCGCGAGACTCATCACCCGCGCCATCGGCCGCCCCGAATAACAGTCGCGCACGATCGCGACCGTCACCACCCGAGTCGCCGCCACCGCGGCCCCGCCGAGCAGGCGTGCGATCAGCAGCAGCTCGAAGCTGCCCGACACCGCCGCCACAACATTGCCGATACCGTAGAGGAACAGCGCCCACATCATCACCGGCCGCCGCCCGAACCGGTCGGCCAGCGGCCCGTGGATCAACTGCCCCGCGCCGAGCCCGATCAGATAGATCGCGATGACATATTGCCGCTCATTCTCGGTCGTGACGCCCAGCCGCTCGCCGATCGCCGGCAACGCGGGCAGCATGGTATCGACCCCGATCGCGCCCAGCGCCATCAACGAGGCGACCATCACGACGAATTCGCGAAAGCCGAACGGTGCCCTGTTGCGGGAGTCGAGAGACGAGGCGGCGGTCATGCGGGGGCCTGTCGCAGATGAGACGGCGAAGGTCACCCCAGTTTCGCCGGAAATACTTGACGACGGCCATATGCATGCCTAGTGTATTAGTTGACTAATTCACTCTCGGAGACTGCCTCATGCTTCGTTCCCTGGCCGCGCCCCTGGCAGCGATCACCCTCGCCGTCATGCTTTCCGCCTGCGACGATTCGAAGACGGGCACCTCCATCTCGATCAACAGCACCGATGCCGATGGCAACCTCGTGGCCAGCATGGACGGCAATACCGGTGCGGTCGCGATCAATGTCCCCGGCTTCTCGGGTAAGCTCAACCTGCCCAAGATCCATCTCGACGCGGGCGATTTCGAAATGAACGGCGTGCACCTCTATCCGGGCTCGACCATTTCCGGGATGAATGTCGAGTCGCATGACGAGGCAGGCAAGAGCGACGACAAGGACAGCGTCCGCGTCTCCTTCCAGAGCCCGGCCACCCCGACGACAGTGCGCGACTGGTTCCAGCAGAAGCTCAACGGCGCGGGCTTCAACGTCGTGCCGAACGGCAACGGCCTGACTGGCACGACCGACGAGAAGAAGCCGTTCAAGCTTGAATTGACCGCTGACGGCAGCGACAAGTCCAAGGGCGTCATCACGCTCAATTAGGCTGCCCGGTGGCGACTTTCGGCGCGGGTGCAAGGTTCAAAGATGCTCAGCTTTCGAGCCAACGCACCGCGCCCGTCTTGAGCGAATAGACTGCGCCCGCGATCAGAAGTTTTCCGGCGCGTTGCGGCTCAAGCAATACCGGCTCGGCGTAACGCCGCAACCGCTCGACCACCCGCCTGACATTCTCCTCGATGGAGCGTTCGACCAGGCTTTCGTCCGATTTCACCCGTTGTGCGGTCAGCACCGCGGGGATGATCGGCTGGATCATGTCCCCGATGGCTCCGGGGAACAGCGTATCGCGCAGGACGAGATCGACTGCGGCATCGACCGCCCCGCATTTCTCATGCCCCAGCACCACGATCAGCGGCACGCCGAGCTGACCGACGGAATATTCGACGGACCCGATGCCGGCGATATCGAGCGTGTTGCCCGCCGACCGCACCACGAACAATTCCCCGAGTCCCGCGCCGAACAGCAGCTCAGGTCCGACACGGGAATCCGAACAGCACACGATGGTCGCAAACGGCTCCTGGCCTTCGGCGAGCGCGAGACGACGCTCGGTCGAAAGATCCGATTCAGTTGGCTTGTCGGCGACAAAATCCGCATTGCCGACCTTGAGCTTCGCCATGGCCTGCGCGGCCGTCAGGGTCGTTTTCCGCTTGGGGTCAGCCGCCATCGCGAAGGACGGCACCTCGAGCGCGACGGTTGCCAACGCTGCGCCGGCGAGCAGGGAACGACGTGAAACGGAATGCTTGATCATGGCGCCGTCCTTTCGACTGACTGTCCATGCACGAGGATCGTGTCCTAGCAGACTCCGCGATCCAAGGCAGGCGCGTAATCCGCTTTCAGCCCCAGATCGGTGGTAGCTGCGCCACGCCATTCGAGGGTGCGCAGGCGGCATCTCCTGCACCGCGCACTGTTCGTGTCCCGGGGATGGCGCTATCATGGCCCATTCCCCATCACGGACACCAGTCATGCTCGATACTCCTTCCGCCCAGGTTCCCGCGCTGTCGCTCAATGACGAAGCGGCCGATCCCGATGCCTTTGCCGCCGCGCTCGGCGGTTCGTTCGAACGCTTCGGCTTCGCGGTCATCGCCGATCACGGCATCCCGCAGGATCTGATCGACCGCGCCTGGAAAGAGACCGCCGAACTCTTCGCGCTGCCCGAAGAGGAGAAGCGCGGCTATTACACCCCGGCCGGCGGCGGCCAGCGCGGCTACACCCCATTCAAGACCGAGATCGCCAAGGACGCCAAGCATGTCGACCTGAAGGAATTCTGGCATGTCGGCCGCCAGCTAGCCGCCGATCACCGCTTCGCCGGGGACATGCCCGCCAATATCTGGCCGACGCGGCCGGAGAGCTTCGAATCGACCTTCCTCGAGCTGTTCACGGCGTTCGACCGCGCCGGCGACCGGCTGCTCTCGGCCATCGCGCGCCATTTGCGGCTCGCCCCCAACTGGTTCGACCATGCGGTCGAGGACGGAAATTCGATCCTGCGGCTGCTCCATTATCCACCGATCCCGCTCGATGCCGAGGGCGTTCGCGCCGGCGCGCATGAGGACATCAACCTCATCACCCTACTACTCGGCGCCGAAGAGGCCGGGCTCGAACTGCTCGACCGTGACGGCCGCTGGCTGGCGATCCGCCCGCCCGAAGGCGCGATGGTGGTCAATGTCGGCGACATGCTCCAACGCCTGACCAACCATGTCCTGCCCTCGACCACTCACCGCGTCGTCAACCCGCCGCCCGAGCGGCGCGGCCATTCGCGCTATTCGATGCCCTTCTTTCTCCATCCCGCGCCCGATTTCCTGATCGAGACCCTGCCAGGCTGCATCACCGCGGAGAATCCGAACCGCTATCCGACCCCGATAACGGCGCACGACTATCTCCACGAGCGGCTGGTCGAGATCGGACTGGTGAAGAAATAGATTTCGTCACCCCGGACTTGTTCCGGGGTCCACTCCTCCGCTAGCGCAGCCGCGACGGCGGCGCGAAACGTGGATGCTCGCGCTTGTCGATCGGTAGACCCCGGAACAAGTCCGGGGTGACGAAGGTGGAAGACGAATGACCAAACCGCTGCGCGTCGCACTTGCCGGGCTCGGAACCGTTGGCGGCGGCGTGATCCGGCTGATCGACGCGAACGGGGCGCTGATCGCGCGCCGCGCCGGCCGGCCGATCGAAATCGTCGCCGTCTCGGCGCGCGACCGCGCCAAGGATCGCGGCGTCGATATCGGCCGGTTCGATTGGGTCGACGATACCAGCGCGCTCGCGCATTACGAAGGCGCCGACGTCGTGGTCGAGTTGGTCGGCGGATCGGACGGCCCTGCCCTCGCCCTTGCTCGCGCGACCCTTGCCGGCGGCAAGAGCTTCGTCACCGCCAATAAGGCGATGCTTGCCCATCACGGCCTCGAGCTTGCCGAGGCCGCCGAGGCCGCCAAGGTCGCACTGAAGTTCGAAGCAGCGGTCGCGGGCGGCATCCCCGTGATCAAGGGCCTGCGCGAAGGCGCCGCAGCGAACGAGATCGCTCGGGTCTACGGCATCCTCAACGGCACCTGCAATTTCATCCTGTCCAAGATGGAGGCGGAGGGCCGCGACTTCGCCGAAGTGCTCGCCGAAGCCCAGGCGCTCGGCTTCGCTGAGGCCGATCCCAGCTTCGACATCGACGGCGTCGACGCCGCGCACAAGCTGTCGATCCTCGCCAGCCTCGCCTTCGGCACGCGCCCGGCCTTCGCCGATGTCGCGACCAGCGGCATCCGCCATCTGCTCGGCGCGGATATCGCCGAGGCGGCGGCGCTCGGCTACCGCGTGCGCCTGATCGGCGTCGCCGAGGATGGCCCGGGCGGGCTGTTCCAGCGCGTCCATCCCCATCTCGTGCCGACCAGTCACCCGCTGTCGCACGTCACCGGCGCGACCAATGCCGTGGTGGCGGAGGGCAATTTCGTCGGCCTGCTGCTGTTCCAGGGCGCCGGCGCGGGTGACGGCCCGACCGCGTCCGCGGTGGTTGCCGACCTGATCGACATCGCGCGTGGCGAATTCGGTCCGGCTTATGCCATGCCCGCCAAGGCGCTGGCGGTACACAAGCCCGCCGATACCGGCGAACGCCGCGGCCGCGCCTATGTGCGCTTCACCGTGGCCGACAAGGTCGGCGTGCTGGCCGAGATCGCCGCGGCGATGCGCGATGCCGGCGTCTCGATCGAAAGCCTGATGCAGCGCGGCGCGATGCCCGACGGCACCGTCCTCGTCGCGATCGTCACGCACGAAGGGCCCGAGCGCGCGGTCGCCCAGGCGCTGGAGAAGCTGCGCGGATCGCAGAGCCTGGCCGGTCAGCCGATGTGGATGCACATCCTCGGCTGATAGCCGCTATCGGATCACTGCCGACGCCGGCACGCCCGGTGCTGCGTCGCCCATATGGATGATCGTGCGAGTCCGGCGCGGACAGATCGTCTGGCCGACCAGCGCGCACCTTGTGCCGTCCTCGGCCAGCGCCATGTCCTTGGTGGTCGGTTCGGGCGTCTGCGGCAAAGGCAGGCGATAGCGTGACTGGGGATTCCCCGTGACGCAGATCGGGTCGCCGGCGCAGCCAAGCGTGCGCGGCTTGATCACCGACATCGAGATCGGCTTGCGCACCCGCCGCGCCTTGCGCGCGACCCTCGCCTTGCGCACCACGGGGGCGGGATGCTTCACCCGAACCCGATCCGCCACCGGCGGAGCCGCCATCAACAACATGGTGAGCACAAGCATCGCGAAAATCCCCTTTTCGGTATCGCAACGACAACCGCCCAGCTACCAATAGGTTGCGCAACCGCTCAAGGGGCCAGCGGGCGCTCCCCGGCAAGATGGACGCCGCCGGTGCCGACCGACACGCCCACTTTCCCGCAGCCGATCAGGAAGATCGACTTCTCCGCGCAATTGGAGGTGCGCGCGAGCATGCGTTCGCGCTCCATCGGCACGCCTTCGTTCTTCGGGTCGGCCGGATCGCGCTCGACCAAGGGCACGCGGTAGCGATCGGCATCGCGCCGCCCGCATACGGTCACCTCGTCCGGCTCCGTCGCAGCCGCGCAGCGCGGGCCGGCTGCGGTCTTCTCGCGGTACCGCACGATCGCATCGTCGGAGGCCGACTGGAGCAGCGCCAGCAGTGCTGCGATCATCATTTCGCCGGCTCGGCGGTTGCCGGCCGCGGGGGATCGTCGAGCGGAATGGGAATCCGGCCCGATTTGTCCGGGTGCTTCCTGAGCGCATCCTTGATCAACCCGGCCGCGCCCGTGATCATCGGAATGAGCGGCGGCCCGAACCCGACCTGGCAGCCGCCCTGCCGTGCGGCGCAGGGAGTCGCGTCGGCGGCAAGCGCGCCGCTGCCCGTCAGATAGCGATTCGACGGCACCGGCACATTCGGCACCGGCTCCCCGGGAAGCGGCAGCCGCTGGCTTGGCAACGCATCGCCGCACACCACCACATCGCCATCGCTATCGGTCCGGGCTGCGTCGCTACCGGCCGCGCTGTCGCTCTTGCGGGAGGGCCGGCATGGTTCGTCCGGCACGGGCACGAGGATCGACCATCGTTCGGGCTCGGCCTTGGCCGCCGGCGCCGCCTGGAGCGCCAGAATCGTGAGCAATGCCAGCATGATCCGCGACTCCCGAAGTCCCGGCCATCATGCAGTGCGGCCGGCCCTCACGCAAGCGCGGGCGCCGCCGTTCAGGCGCTGATCGGCGCCACCCCCAGCCGGGGAATCTCGATCGCCGGACAGCGGTTCATCACCACTTTCAGCCCGGCCGCCTCGGCGCGCGCAGCGGCGGCCTCGTTGATCACGCCGAGCTGCATCCACACCGACTTTGCGCCCACCGCGATCGCCTGGTCGACCGCTTCGCCAGCCGCGGCTGAATTGCGGAAGATATCGACCATGTCGATCTTGTCGCCGAGCTGCGCCAGCTCACGGAACACGAACTCGCCATGGATATGCTCACCGGTGATCTGCGGATTGACCGGGATCACGCGGTAGCCATGCGCCTGAAGCGACTGCATCACCCGGTAAGACGGCCGGTCGGGCCGATCCGAGGCACCGACCAGGGCGATGGTGCGCACCTCGTCGAGCAGCGCCTTGATCTCCGTATCGCTGGTGAGTGGCATCTTATCGTCCCTGTTCGATCCAGTGAAACACGCGCTGTGCGATGCCGGAGAACGCAAGGGATTCGACACCGTTCCCGCTCGCCGGCGGCACGCCCGCGTCGGACGCCGAACGGATCGCCATGTCGAGCGGGATCCGGCCGAGGAACTCGATCCCCAACTCTTCCGCCGCGGCCTCGGCGCCGCCCCGGCCGAACGGATCGGACACCTCGCCGCAATGCGGGCAGATATAGCCCGCCATATTCTCGATGATGCCGATCACCGGCACGCCCGCCTTCTGGAACAGGTCGATCGCGCGGCGCGCATCGATCAGCGCCAGGTCCTGCGGGGTGGAGACGATCACCGCGCCCGCCGGCTTGTGCTTCTGGATCATCGAAAGCTGCACGTCGCCGGTGCCGGGCGGCAGATCGATCACCAGCGTGTCCTGCGCCGCCCAGTCGGCATCGATCAGCTGGCCGAGCGCATTCGCCGCCATCGGCCCGCGCCACGCGATCGCCTGGTCGGGCGCGACGAGCTGTCCCATCGAGAGCAAAGGAACGCCGTACGGCGTCGCCACCGGCTCGAGCAGCTTGTCCTTCGCGGTCGGTCGCGACCCTCGCACGCCCATCAGCGTCGGCTGCGACGGCCCATAGATATCGGCATCGACCAGCCCGACGCGCCGCCCCAGCGCCTGCAGGCCGATGGCGAGGTTGGCCGACACGGTCGATTTGCCCACCCCGCCCTTGCCGCTCGCCACCGCGATCAGCAGGCGCCGCGTGCGCTGGCTGGTCAGCGCGATCCGGACGGTCGCGATGCCCGGAATGCGCTCCGCCGCGGCGCGCACGTCGCCCTCCATCGCATCGCGCGCCGCCTCGTCAAGCCCGGTCACATCGAGGAAGATGCTCGCCTTGTCGCCCTCGATCCGCGCGGTCGCGCGCTTTCCGGCGATGGGGTCGAGAGCGGCGTTCAGGGCGGCGATATCGGTCATCGTTGCGCAGATAGGGGCGTTAACGGCGCTTGCCACTGTTTTTCCGCCGCTACGGTCCTATAAAGGAGTCATGACGACCCTTCCCCGCTGGCTACAGCGCTTCACCATCCTTCAGTCCGACAATCCGAAAGGCCCCTGGGGCAGCGGTCCGGACAAGGGCGGGTCGGGCGGCGGCTCCGGCGACGGCAATGACGGCGGCCCGCGTAATCCCTGGTCGGTGCCCCCGCAGGGCCGCCCGCGCGGCGCCGGGCCCAGCGCGCTCGACGAGTTCCTGCGCCGCGCCCGCGGCGGTGGCGGCGGCAACGGATCGGGCGGCGGTCGTCCGCGCATCCCCGGCACGCCCAACGCCCGGAGCTTGTGGGCGATCGGCGTCGGCCTGATCGTGCTCGCCTGGCTGGTCTTCACCAGCTTCCACGCGATCGGCCCGCAGCAGCGCGGCGTCGTCACCTATCTCGGCCGCTATGCCGGCACGATCGAGCCGGGCATCCGCCTGACCCCGCCCGCGCCCTTCGCCAGCGTCACCAAGGTCGATGTGCGCAAGATCAACACCGAGACCTTCCCGGCCGATGGCGGCGGCGGCGAGAACCTGATGCTCACCGCCGACCAGAACATCGTCGATCTCAACTATTCGGTGCGCTGGGACATCAGCAATCCGCAGGACTATGCCTTCCAGATCGCCAAGCCGGTCGAGACGGTGCGCGCCACCGCCGAAAGTGCGATGCGCGCGGTGATCGCGACGACCGCGCTTGACGACGCGATCGGCCAGGGCCGCAACGCGATCGAGCTGCGCGTGCAGGACACGATGCAGCAGATCCTCGACAGCTATAATGCCGGCATCCGCATCCAGGGTGTCGCGATCAAGCAGGCCGCGCCGCCGTCTCAGGTGATGGACGATTTCAAATCGGTCTCGGCCGCGCAGCAGGAAGCGCAGGGCATGACCAACCAGGCGCGCGGCTATGCCCAGCAGGTGCTGGCCCATGCCCAGGGCGAGGCCGCCGCGTTCGACAAGGTGTACGAACAGTACAAGCTCGCGCCCGAGGTGACCCGCCGGCGCATGTATTACGAGACGATGGAGCAGGTTCTGGCCAAGACCGACAAGACGATCGTCGAAGCCTCAGGCGTGGTTCCCTATCTGCCGCTGCCCAATGGCGGGCGCCGCCTGCCGGATGTTCCAGCGGCGACCGCGACAACCCCCGCGCCGGTGCAGGGAGGCGGCCAATGAGCAATCTTTTCCGCAATCCGATCGCGATCGGCATCTCGCTGATGCTGCTGGTGATCCTCGCCGCGAGCACCTTCGCGATCGTGCCCGAAACCAAGCAGGCGGTTATCCTGCGCTTCGAGCAGCCGGTCGGCGACGCGATCAACCGCTGGCGCCCGAACGAGAAGTTCGGCAGCACCGGCGCCGGCCTGATCGCGCGCTGGCCCTTCATCGACCGGCTCGTCTGGGTCGACAAGCGCGTGCTCGACGTCGATCTTGACGACACGCCGGTGATCTCGACCGACCAGCTCAGGCTCCAGGTGGACGCCTATGCCCGCTTCCGCATCGTCGATCCGCTCAAGGCGGTGGTTTCGACCGGCAGCTCGTCCAACACCGAACAGCGTGTGATCGACGCGCTTCAGCCGCTCTTCGGCTCGGCGCTGCGCAACGAACTCGGCAAGCGCCCGTTCGCGGCGCTGCTCAGCCCCGAGCGCGGCCAGGTGATGGACAATATCCAGGCCGGCCTGCAACGCCTCGCCGGCCAGTATGGCGTGCAGGTCGTCGACGTCCGCATCAAGCATGCCGACCTGCCCGACGGCAGCCCATTGGATAGCGCGCTCGCAAGAATGCGCACCGCGCGTCAGCAGGAGCGCGCCTCGACCATCGCCCAGGGCCAGAAGGCGGCGCAGATCATCCGCGCCGAAGCCGACGCCAATGCCGCGCGCATCTATGCCGAAAGCTTCAGCAAGGACCCGGGCTTCTACGATTTCTACCGGGCAATGCAGTCCTATCGGCACACCTTCGGGGCTGACGGCGATCCGACGACCAAGGGGACGACGTCCATGGTCCTGTCGACCGACAATGCCTATCTCAAGGAATTCAAGGGCAGTCGCTGAGCCTGAATCGTTCGGGAAAGCTTTCAGGCGGTTCATATTCAATCGCCGTTCAGCAACCATCCGCAACACGGACGGTTGTCGCGATACGGCAGACGAGAGGAAACGACCCAAGTGCGCTACGCTTACGCCATCACCGGTGCCCTGCTCCTGAGCGGCGCTGCCGCTGCCATGACTTTGGAGCCGCCAGCAGGTCAGGTCGCGCAGAACGAGCCCGGCACCATCGCCGCCGCCGCCCCCAAGGCCGGCGCCCCGATGAGCTTTGCCGACATGGTCGCCACGCTCCAGCCCGCCGTGGTCAACATCTCGACCACGCAGCGCGTGACCCTGCAGCAGCCGACCAACCCCTTTTCTGGCACGCCGCTCGGCGACCTGTTCGGCCAGTTCGGCCAGGGCCAGGGCAATAACGGCCAGCCGATCACCCGCGAGGCGCAGTCGCTCGGCTCGGGCTTCATCATCTCGCCCGACGGCTATGTCGTGACCAACAACCATGTGATCGCGGCCGGTGCCAAGGGCGCCACGGTCGAATCGATCAAGGTCACCCTGACCGACCGCAAGGAATATGTCGCGAAGCTGATCGGCCGCGACCCCGCCTCGGATCTCGCCCTGCTCAAGATCGAGGCGAAGGGCCTGCCCTTCGTGAAGTTCGGCGATTCGGCCCGCGCCCGCGTGGGCGACTGGGTCGTCGCGATCGGCAACCCGTTCGGCCTCGGCTCGACGGTCACCGCCGGCATCGTCTCGGCGCTGCACCGGGTCACCGGCCAGGGCGGCGCCTATGACCGCTTCATCCAGACCGACGCGTCGATCAACCAGGGCAATAGCGGCGGCCCGATGTTCGATCTCGGCGGCAACGTGATCGGCATCAACTCGCAGATCCTGTCGCCGACCGGCGGCAATGTCGGCATCGGCTTCGCCATTCCGGCGGAAGAGGCCAAGCCGATCATCGACACGCTGATGAAGGGCACCGCGGTCAAGCGCGGCTATCTCGGCGTCGGCATCCAGCCGCTCACCGACGACATGGCCGCCGCCTTCGGCCTGTCGGCCAACCAGGGTGAGATCATCTCCCGCATCGAACCGGGCGAAGGCGCGGACAAGGCCGGGCTGAAGCAGGGCGACGTCGTCGTCCGGGTCGGCGGCAAGGACGTGACGCCCGATCAGACGCTCAGCTATCTCGTCGCCAACACGCCCCCGGGCACGCGCGTGCCGCTCGAGATCATCCGCGGCGACGGCAAGCGCCAGACCATCACTGCGCTGGTCGGCACCCGTCCGTCCGAGGAAGCGCTCGCCAATTTGAACGGCGGCGGCGACGATGATGACGGCCTGCCCGAAAGCGGTCCGCAAAGCGGCCAGCAGGCGAGCGCGAACGCGCTCGGCCTGTCGGTCCAGCCGCTGACCCCGAACATCGCGCGCGGCCTCAACATCGACCCTGCCGTGCAGGGCGTGGTGGTCGTCGACGTCGATCAGTCGAGCGATGCGGCGACCAAGGGCCTGCAGCGCGGCGACGTGATCCTTTCGGCCAACCGCGTCCCCACGCGCAGCGTCGCCGATCTCGCCGGCGTGGTCACCCAGGCGAAGGCCGCCGGCCGCACCACGATCGCGCTGCTGGTCCAGCGCGGCAAGAACCCCGCCGTCTTCCGCGCGGTGAAGATCAAGTAAGCCCTTCGATTCCTCCCCATGCGCTGCATGGGGAGGAATTTACCCTCCCCACCTTTCGTCCCGCCCTGAATCGCGCGATACCGCCCTCCCAACTCCGGAGGACCTATGGCGGACGGCACCAGCATCTTCATCGGCAGCAACGCGAACGGGCAGCGCCAGCAGCTCGAACTCAAGCGCGCCAACCGCCACGGCCTGATCGCGGGCGCGACGGGCACCGGCAAGACCGTCACCATCCAGGGCATTATCGATGGCCTGTCGGCCGCCGGCGTTCCCTGCTTCGTCGCCGATGTGAAGGGCGACCTGTCCGGCCTCGCCATGGCCGGCTCCCCCACGTCCAAGATGCACGAGATCTTCGCCGCCCGCGCGAAGGAGATCGGCTATGAGGATTGGCATTATGCCGACAATCCCGTGCAATTCTGGGATCTGTACGGCGAGCAGGGCCACCCTATCCGCACCACCGTCTCGGAAATGGGGCCCTTGCTCCTCTCGCGGCTGATGGACCTGAACGAGGTACAGGAAGGCGTGCTGACCATCGCCTTCCACGTCGCCGACAAGGAAGCCATGCTGCTCCTCGACCTGGACGATCTCCAGGCGATGCTGGTCAATTGCGGCGAACGCGCCGACGAGTTGACCACCACGCTCGGCAACGTCTCGAAGCAGAGCATCGGCACGATCCAGCGCTCGCTGCTCCAGCTGCGCAGTCAGGGCGGCGAGAAATTCTTCGGCGAGCCCGCGCTGACGATGAGCGACTTCATCGGCGTGGACGACAAGGGCCGCGGCATCGTCAACATCCTCGCCGCCGACAAGCTGATGGCCAGCCCGAAGCTCTATGCGACCTTCCTGCTCTGGCTGATGAGCGAGCTGTTCGAGCACCTTCCGGAGGTCGGCGATCCCGACAAGCCGGTCCTCGCCTTCTTCTTCGACGAAGCGCATCTGCTCTTCGCCGACGCGCCCAAGGCGCTGCTCGAGAAGATCGAGCAGGTCGTGCGCCTGATCCGGTCGAAGGGCGTCGGCGTCTATTTCATCACCCAGAACCCGATCGACATCCCCGACACGGTCGCCGGCCAGCTCGGCAACCGAGTCCAGCACGCGCTGCGCGCCTTCACCCCGCGCGATCAGGCCGCGGTGAAGTCGGCCGCCACTACTTTCCGGGCCAATCCCGGTGTCGATGTCGAAAAGGCGATTACCGAGCTGAAGGTCGGCGAGGCGCTGGTCTCGCTGCTCCTGCCCGATGGCGCGCCCGCCCCGGTCGAGCGCACCCTTATCAAGCCGCCGGCCTCGCGCGTCGGCCCGGTCACCCCGGTCGAGCGCGGCGTGATGATCCAGACCGACCCGATCGGCGCGAAATACGACACGCTGATCGACCGCGAATCGGCGGAAGAAATCCTTTCCGCGAAATCGCAGGAGGCCAGCGCAGCCGCCGCCGAGGCCGCCGCAAAGACGGAAGCCGACAAGACCGCCGCACTCCAGGCCAAGGAAGACGCCCGCGCCGCGAAGGAGGCCGAACGCCAGCGTATCGCCGATCAGCGCGAGGCGGATCGCCAGGCGAAGCTCGCCGCTCAGCAGCAGAAGGAAGCGGAGCGCGCCGCCGCCAATTCCCCGTGGAACCGCGCCATTACCTCGGCCACCCGCTCCGCCTCCTCCGCGGTCGGCCGGTCGGTAGCGAACGAGGTGTCGAAAGCGGTGTTCGGCTCGTCACGCGGCGCCGGCTCGGGCATCGTCGGCGGGCTGGTGCGCGGGATCCTCGGCGGGTTGTTCAAAGGGCGGTAAGCGCCGGATATGGCGCGGCCCGCCGTCCCGAAGGACGACGGGCCGCGCACGCCACTTTGCGGTGGACTGGCTTCAGAAGTTGACCCGGACCCCGCCCGAATAGCGGCGGCCGAACCGCTCCCATTCGATCGTCTGGACCGTGCTGGTCGGGCTGGGCGTGCCGGTCGCGGTAAGCAGGTTGCCCGGCTCCGAATAACGGCGGCCCGGCTTGTTGAGCACGTTCGAGACATCGGCATAGATCTCGAAATTCTTCGTGATCGCGTAGCGCGCGGAGATGTCCATTTCGTCGTCCGCCGCCCAATAGGTGTCGCCGGCGTCGGTCAGGTCGTCAGCGATGCCGTCCAGCCAGGTGCTGCGGCGCTGATACTGCACGCGCAGCGACATGCCGTACTTCTCGTAATAGGCGCCGACATTGTAGATCAGGTCGGACGTGCCGGGCAGCCGCACCTTGCGCGCCGGGATGGCGCCGATCGCGGGCTTGGTCACTTCGCTGTCATTGACCGTGAGGTTGGCGGAGATACCGAAGCCGCCCATCCAGCCGGGCAGGCCGAGATCGCTGGTCCAGGGCTCGATCTGCAGCTGGGCCGCCACTTCCGCACCGAACACGCGCCCGTCGCCGCCATTGGTGATCCTGGAAAAGTCGTAGCCCGAACGAATATTCACGCCGCTGTCCAACTCGGCAGATCCGAACTTCCGGGTCTGGCGATACAGAACGTCCTTGACCTTCTTGTAGAACAGGCCGGCCATCAGATAGCCCTGTGGGCGCACATACCATTCGAAATAGGCGTCAACGCCATAGGCGCGTTCCGGCTTCACGTCGGGGTTGCCACTCGAAATCGTCTGGTTGGCGTCGCTGATGACGATGTTCGGACGTAGCTGATCATAGTCGGCCCGCGCGGCGCCCGAGTTGAACGAGAGGCGCAATTTCTTGGTGTCATCGACGTTGAAATTGAGGTGCAGGCTGGGGAAGAACAGCGTCTGGCTCGACTCTGCGGTCACCAATCCGCTTGGGGTCGTGCCAACCAGCTTGATCGCCTCGCCGCTGTTTTTGAGATGCTCGACCCGGACGCCGCCGAGGACCGAGCCCCAGTCGTACTTGACCGTGCCCATCACGAAACCGGCATAGACCTGCTCGCGCACGCGGTAATTATTGCCCGTGTTGGGCGTGAAGGCGAAATTGGCGCGTGCTGCCTCGGAAACAGCGCGCATCTTGTCGGTGTCGAAATAGTGGAAGCTATAACCCAACGGAATCTTGCCGGCGAACGGGTCGCTCAGCGCGAACTGGTTGAAATCGTTCGGCAGGCCGACCTTGGCGAACTCCGCAGCGCGCGTGGCGGAATCGGACCCGAGCAGAATCTGCTGCTCATCGGCCACCTTGGTGCGCTGATCGAACTGGAACCCGGCCTTGAGCACGGCCTCACCGCCGAACAGCGCGAGGTCGCGCGAGAGGACGAGCTTGCCGGTATAGGCATCGGTCGTATCGACCGCATCGAGCACGGTGAAGGACGATGGCGGCTTGGTGAAGCTGTCGACTGCGGTCACCGCCGTGCCGGCCTGATAGCGGGTCGGACCGCTCAGCTGGGTGGTGGTGAAGAGCGCCAGGCGCGAGAAATTAGGGTCGCTGAAATCATAGCTCACCGTAGGACGCAGCGTGCGTGTGCTCGGGCTGTCCCAGGCGATTTCGCCGACGACTGAGCGATCGTCCTTCGACTGGGTGTAGTTGCCCACCCAGGCCAGATGCCAGCTGTCGCCGAAATCATGATCGCCGGCGAGGGTGTTGGTGAAGATCGACTGGCGGAAGGCGCGCAAGGTCGAACGTTGGCGGATGTCGATGCCGTAGACCGTGCCCTTTTGCGGGGTGTTGCCGATGCAGATATCGGCATAGCCGCTGGTGGTCGGGGTCGTGTTCACCGTAGTAGGGCACGCGGCGCTGTTGGCGACGAGATCGCCCTGGCGATCATCGAGATCGAAGCGGTAATTGTCGCGCGCCTCATCGTCGGTAAAGATCGTGTAGATCGACCGCAGCGAGATCGTGTTGTCGGAATCGGGCTTGTAATCGACTCGGCCCGAGACCGACCAGTTGCGGCGGGTCAGGCGATACAGCTTGTTCTCCGCCTCATGCGCCCAGAAGCGCGTCGCGTTGCCGGGCCGCGTATCCTGCGAGACGCGCTCGTAATCGGTCTCGAAATTGTCGGTGACCATCGCGCGCTGGTAATAGCTGCCCGACAGCAGCACGCCGACCTCGCCGCCGCCCAGGTTGAAGCGATCGGAGACGACGGCGGAGCCTTCATATTGCTTGCGGTTGCCGAGCTCGGCGATGCCGAAACCGGCCTTGCCGGCGAAATGCGCGCCCGTATAGTCGAAGGCCGAGCGGGTGATGACGTTGACGTTGCCCGCCACCGTCTCGCCGGGCATTTCCGGGGTCACCGCCTTCGAGACGACGATCTGCGACGCGATCGCCGACGGGATCGAATCGAAGCGCGCATCGCGACCCTCGGGGCTGACGATGTTGATCCCGTCGAACGACAGGGTGGTCCAGTAATTGGGCGCGCCGCGCAGCGAGATGTAGCGCGCCTGGCCCTGGTCGCGCTCGACCGCCACGCCGGGCAGACGCCCGGTCGCCTGGGCGATGTTCTGATCGGGCAGGCGGCCGACGCTGTCGGCCGCTGCAACCGTGACCAGCGAAACGGAATTCTTCTGCACCGCGAGCGCGGATGCTTCCGATTCCGCAATCGGGCGGGAGCCGGTGACGATGATGTCGCTCGCATTCTCGGCCGATTCCCGCGCCTGCGCCTCGCCCGGCGCTTCCTGCGCCACCGCGACATTGATCGGCATCAAGAGCGCGGCAAGCGCGCAGCCCCCCAGAAATGTCCCCTTGCGAACCATGATAGACCCCCTTTTGCGATGAATTGACCGGTTATGTGGCGCGTGCGAACGGGCGCCTCGATCACTGCCGGTAGGAGTCGAACATGAACTGTAAGTGCGATATCCGTTACATTTCAGTGACATTGGCGTTGCTGTTTTGTGACGCAGCACAGGCGCAGACTGCCTCTCAACCTGCTTCCACGGCCCTTCCCGTGGTCACCGTCCAGGCCTCCGCAGAGACCGAGGCGGTCGCCACCGCCAATGCCGATGCGGCCGATGACCCGGCAATCTGGCGCAATCCGGCAAACCCCGCCGCGAGCCTGATTGTCGGCACCGACAAGAAAGCCGGGCTCTATGTCTATGGCCTCGACGGCAAGGTCCGCGACTTCAACAACGCCGGCGCGGTCAATAATGTCGACCTGGCCGAACATGGCGGCCGGATCCTCGTCGCGGCGAGCGACCGCAGCGATCGCGCCAATGCCCAGGTCGCGCTGTTCGCGCTCGACGGAGCGGCGGGCAAGCTGACCGCCCTCGGCAAGGTCCCGGCCGGTAC
Organism: Sphingomonas sp. GW821-FHT10F11; assembly: GCF_058809095.1. Classification (NCBI taxonomy): domain Bacteria; kingdom Pseudomonadati; phylum Pseudomonadota; class Alphaproteobacteria; order Sphingomonadales; family Sphingomonadaceae; genus Sphingomonas; species Sphingomonas sp. GW821-FHT10F11. The sequence continues at coordinate 621,464 of NZ_JBXASH010000002.1, read as the reverse complement.
CGGTGAAGCCTATGGCATCTGTCTCTACAATACGCCCAATGCGCTCTACGCCTTCATGGTCGTGAAGGACGGCACGATTCGCCAGCTCGCACTCGACCTATCGGGCAAGGCACCCCAGGCCAAAATCGTCCGCACCATGAAGCTCGGCAGCCAATCAGAAGGCTGTGCGGTCGATGCCGATGCCGGCCGGCTCTATGTCGCCGAGGAGGATGTCGGCCTGTGGCGCTTCGATGCGCGCGCCGGCGGCCCGGTCGAACCGGTGAAGATCGCCGCGGCGGACGGCCGGCAGATCGTCGCCGATGCGGAAGGCGTCGCCATCGCGAAGGATGCCAGCGGCGGCTATCTCGTCGTTTCGAGCCAGGGCGACAATGCCTATGCTGTCTATCGCCTCGCCGACGATAGCTATGTCGGCCGTTTCCGCGTCGCGCCCGGCACCTTCGGCGCGACCGAGGAGACCGACGGCATCGAGATCGCGACCGGCGATTTCGGCCCTGCCTTCCCGGATGGCGTGATGATCGCGCAGGACGGGAAGAATGCGCCCAGGGCGCAGAACTTCAAGCTGGTGCGTTGGGGGCGGATCAAGGCCGCGCTGGGCTTGTAAGCGGCGCTGGCAGAGGCGTAGGCTCGCCCTTCGGCAATGCGACAAAGGACTCGTACGATGGACGCCACTCTCGATCTTCGCCAGGATTGGGGCGCTGCGGCCGAGGCCGAGCTTGCCGATGTGGTCGAACTCCGACGCGCGATCCATGCCGATCCCGAGATCGGGCTTCACTGCCCGCGCACGACGGAGAAGATCAGGGCAGCGCTGGTGGGGCTCCCCCTCGACTATCGCGAGGGGACCTCGACCACCGGCTTCGTCGCCATCCTGCGCGGCGGCCGCGACAATGGCCGAACCGTGCTGCTGCGCGGCGACATGGATGCGTTACCGATGCAGGAGGAAACCGGCCTGCCCTTCGCCTCGCAGGTGCCCGGCGCGATGCATGCCTGCGGTCATGACGCGCACAGCGCCATGCTGGTCGGTGCCGCCCGCGCGCTCTGCGCCAGGCGCGACCGGCTGTCGGGCTCGGTCGTCTTCATGTTCCAGCCCGGCGAGGAGGGCTATCACGGCGCGCGCTACATGATCGAGGACGGGCTGCTCGACGAGCCCCGGCCCGAGGCAGCTTTCGCGCTTCACATCATGCCCAACGCGCCCGCCGGCGTGTTCTGGAGCCGCCCGGGGGCGTTGCTCGCCTCGACCGACGCGCTCAACATCACCGTGCGCGGCAAGGGCGGCCATGCCGCCATGCCGCATGAGGGGATCGATCCGATCCCGGTCGCCTGCGAGATCGTCACCGCGCTCAGCGCCTTTGTCGCGCGCCACATCCCGGTCACCGATCCGGCGGTGCTGTCGATCACCCAGATCAATGCCGGCTCGGCCTATAATATCGTGCCCGACGAGGTGAAGATGAAGGGCACGTTGCGCACTTTGTCCAACGCCACCCGCACCAAGGCGCGCGAAGGCCTGACCCGCATCGCCGAGCATATCGCGCTCGCCCATGGCTGCACCGCCGAGGTGGTGATCGACGACGGCTATCCCGTCACCATGAACGACCCCCGCGCGCTCGGCCTGATGCGCAGCGTCGCCGAGGAGCTGGGCGGGCCGGACGCGTGGCGCACGATGCAGGCGCCGATCATGGGCGGCGAGGACTTCTCCTATGTCCTGCGCGAGATCCCCGGCTCCATGGCCTTTCTCGGCGTGGCGCCCAAGGGCAGTGACGCCCCGACCAACCCGCCGCTCCACAATACCCGCATGACCATCGAGGAAGAGGTGATGGCGCGCGGTGTGGCGATGCACTGCGCCGTCGCCGAGCGGTTTCTCGACAACGGGTTCGATTGAGTCCGCGACTGCCAAAAAACAGCGTGTCGATTCAAATGCGACCGTGAGACGCTACCATCCGACCCGCTCCACGCTCGCCCCAAAGCGAACCGGACCCGCTCATTCTCATTGCCTGTTCCGCGGAATCGGCACCTGTTATTCACCTGTTCCGCACCTGTTATCCCGATAACAGGTGAGCGGCGGCATCATCTTGAAAAACAACCGGAAATCTGCTGACAAAATCCAACATAACAGGTGAGAAAAAATTCAGCCTGAAATAACAGGTGAAAACAGGTGAGCCTGTTGGAGAATCGCCCTCAGACCGCCCGCCCGATTCGCCGCAGGCTGCAATAAACGCAGAGCAGCTTGCGCGGGCCGGTCAACGGCTGGAATGAGCGGGCGGACGGCCTGTCCAGCTTCCGGAAGCTATGGCATCATCGGCCCACTACCGGGGGAGTGCCGAATGACCGATCGACCAGCCAGCATGTTGTGGCTCTATCTCCGCAGCGTCGCCGCCGTGCTTGTCGGCTTCGTCCTCATCGTGATGACTCATAACGGCACCGACGAACTCATGCATTCCACCGGGATCATTCCGCGCGGGGCGATGTGGAACCCGTGGCACAACCTCCTCGCCCTCGCCTATCGCTGCCTCTTCACCGTTGCCGGCGGCTTCGTCACCGCCTGGCTCGCGCCGCGCGCAAGGATGCGGCACGTGATCATCCTGGCGGTGATCGGCACGCTCGGCGGCATCGCCGGCGTGCTGCTGAGCTGGAACCTCAATCTCGGCCCGAGATGGTACCCGATCGCGCTGGCGGTGACGGCGTTCCCGGCGGTGTGGCTCGGCGGCTGGCTCTACGAGAGGCGGTACGGGCGGGCCTAATATAGCCCCTCCCCTTCAGGGGAGGGGTTGGGGTGGGGGACTCCGAGCAGCCATTGAACACTGCATTTGCGGGAATGCCCCACCCCCAACCCCTCCCCTGAAGGGGAGGGGCTTAAGGGCAAAACTCGTCTCGATAGAAACCACTGTCGCAGTCCCGCCCAATTATGCCACATGACCCCATGCAAGCATCCACGACCCCAGCCGCCCGTCCGCTCGCCGAGCTGACCATCCGCGGCATCATCCTGGGCGGGCTCATCACCGTCCTGTTCACCGCCGCCAACGTCTATCTCGGGTTGAAGGTCGGGCTGACCTTCGCCACGTCGATCCCGGCGGCGGTCATCTCCATGGCGATCCTGCGCTTCTTCAAGGATGCCAACATCCTTGAGAACAACATCGTCCAGACGATCGCGAGCGCCGCGGGCACCCTGGCCGCGATCATCTTCGTGCTGCCTGGCCTGATCCTGGTCGGCTGGTGGACCGGCTTCCCCTATTGGACCACCGCGGCGGTCTGCGCGGTCGGCGGCATCCTCGGCGTGATGTTCTCGGTGCCGCTGCGCCGCGCGCTCGTGACGGGATCGGACCTGCCCTATCCCGAGGGCGTCGCCGCGGCCGAAGTGCTCAAGGTCGGCGCCGCGGAAGACGGCGACGAGGAGAATGCCAAAGGCCTGCGCGTCATCATCCTCGGCTCGGTCGTGTCCGCCGGATTCGCCCTGCTCGCGGCAATGCAACTCGTCGCGGCTGCGGCGGTGAAGAACTTCCGCGTCGGCGGCGGCGCGACCGGTGCCTCGACCAGTTTCTCCATGGCGCTGATCGGCGTCGGCCATCTCGTCGGCCTGTCGGTCGGCGCGGCGATGTTCCTCGGCATGATGATCGCCTGGGGCGGCCTCATGCCTTATCTCACCAGCGGCGTACCGGGCGAACTCGACACCGTGGTCAGCACCGTCTTCCGGTCCGAAGTCCGCTTCATCGGCGCCGGCACGATCGGCGTCGCGGCGATCTGGACTCTGCTCAAGATCCTCGGCCCGATCATCGGCGGCATCCGCTCCGCCATGGCCGCGTCGCGCGCGCGCCAGGGCGGATCGATCCTCGAGCTGACCGAGCGCGACCTGCCGATCGGCATTGTCGGCCTGTCGATCCTCGGCACCCTGCCCCCGATCGCCTGGCTGTTGTGGAGCTTCTCCGCCGGCGGCCCGATTCACGACCACGGCTTCGCGGTGATTCTCGGCACGATCCTCTACATCCTCGTCATCGGCATCGTGATCGCCGCCGTCTGCGGCTATATGGCCGGCCTGATCGGCGCGTCGAACAGTCCGGTGTCGGGCGTCGGCATCCTCGCCGTACTCGGCGCCTCGCTGCTGCTGGTCGCGATCTACGGCCACAGCACCGATGTCGCGCGCACCAACGCGCTGATCGCCTATGCGCTGTTCACCACCGCGATCGTCTTCTCGGTCGCGACCATCTCCAACGACAATCTCCAGGATCTGAAGACCGGCCAGCTCGTCGGTGCGACGCCGTGGAAGCAGCAGTTCGCGCTGGTGCTGGGCGTGATCTTCGGCTCGCTGGTGATCCCGCCGGTGCTCGACCTGCTCAACACCGCCTTCACCTTCCAGGGCGCGCCCAACGCCAAGGAAACCGCGCTCGCCGCGCCCCAGGCGGCGCTGATCTCGTCGCTCGCCAAGGGCGTGCTCGGCGGCGATCTCGACTGGCGGCTGATCGGCGTCGGCGCCGGCATCGGGGTGGTGGTGATCTTCCTCGACGAGATGCTCGGCCGCGCCGGCAAGATGCGCCTGCCCCCGCTCGGCGTCGGCATGGGCATCTACCTGCCGATGGCGCTGACCCTGCTCATCCCGGTCGGCGCGTTGATCGGCCATTTCTACGACAAATGGGCCAGGCGCCAGAGCAACCCCGCCTTTGCCGAGCGCATGGGCACGCTCGCCGCAACCGGCCTGATCGTCGGCGAGAGCCTGTTCGGAGTGGCCTTTGCCGGCATCGTCGGCGCCTCGGGCAAGGACGCGCCGCTGGCGGTGGTGGGCGCGAGCTTCGAGACGATCGCCCTGTTCGCCGCGCCGGTAGCGTTCGCAGGCCTGATCTGGCTGCTCTACAGCCGGACAAAGGCAATGGCTGGGTCGCAGACCTGAATCCCTCTCCCTGCGGGAGAGGGTGGCCGAGCGTAGCGAGGTCGGGTGAGGGTGAGCAGCAAGCGTCCGCGACGTTTGCATGCTCGCTCACATCGCCCCGAGCAGCACCTTGATATCGATGAACGCAAACGCGACCGAGCTGTCCGCCACGCCGTACGGCACGAACAGCTTGTCGCCATGCCGGATCGCCCCGCAGCTATAGACCACATTGGGCACATAGCCCTCGCGATCCTCATGCGCCGCCGCCAGGATCGGCTCGCGCGTGCGGCCGAGCACCTTCGATGGATCCTCCTTGTCGAGCAGCACCGCACCGATCGAGTATTTGCGCATCGCACCGACGCCGTGGGTCAGCATCAGCCACCCCTCGTCGAGCTCGATCGGCGGGCCGCAATTGCCGATCTGCACCAGCTCCCACGGGTAATGCGGGGTCAGCAGCTTCTCGCCCTCTTCCCAGTGCGTGAGAGTGTCGGACTTGAGCAGGAAGAGGTTCTCCCCATCCTGCCGCCCCATCATCATATATTGCCCGCCGATCTTGCGCGGGAACAGCGCCATGCCCTTGTTGCGCGAGGCCGGGCCGCTCATCGGCACCAGGTCGAACGCGCGGAAGTCCCGGGTGCGCAGCAACTCCGACTGGATCGCCGATCCGTTGTACGCGGTATAGGTACCGAGCCATTCGGCCGAGCCGTCGTCATGCGTGAACTTGACGAGGCGCAGATCCTCCAGCCCCTTCGACTGCGCGGCGGTGATCGGGAAGATCACCGTGCCCGACAGGGTGGAATCGCGGTGGCGATAAACGGTGATCTCGCCTTCGGGCAATTCCTCCTCGTCCTGGCCGACCGCGTCGGTCGCCGTTGCGAAGGGGGGTTCGGGCGCCAGCTTCAGCTCGTTCTTGCTGGTGATGATGCCCTCGCGGAACGCGACCGAGGAGATATGCCCCTCGCCCACCGCGCGCAGCGACATCAGGATACGCAAGGATCCTTCCGGCATACCGGTCTGGTCGAAATGCGGCACGGCGCTCGGGTTCATCAGCGCCGCGGCGGCATAGCTATATTCATGGCAGAAATAGGCGCCGATCAGCTGACGCTTCTCGTCGCCGATCTCGCTGCCGTCGAGGCCGAGCATCTCCTCGATCTCGTCATAACGCGTCATGAAGACGCGCCGCGTCTGCCAGTGGCGCGCCTCGAAATCCTTGAGCACCAGTTCCAGCTCGGCCCGCGTCGCGGCGGTATCGAGCTGCATCACTTCGCTGACCAGCCGCTCGGTACGGCTGCCGCCGTTTCCGGCCCAGGCCAGATGGAAGGGGCGCACCACCACACGGGAAGGATCGGCATGCAGCCGCAACGCGTGGTGAAACAGTTCGATCACGTGTGGGCCTCGCACCTGGGACGTCTCGGCGACGTCGCTAGCGAGGCTATGCGACGGCGCGCTCCGGTCCTGCCACGCTTTCGACCCGCTTTGAAAGCCCCGAAATGGCGCAAGATGCCAATTGCAGTGCCAGAATCGACTCGGCGCCCTGATTACGGTTCAGGCCGGTCGGCATCAGCCCATCGAAGCAGCCGCCGTCCTGCGCCGTCGCCAGCGGCAGGTCGAGATCGTTCTGGCCCAGATACCAGCGATAGGCGCGCTGCGCTTCCTCGACCCAGCGCGGGTCCCCGGTCGCCTTGAACGCCGCGGAGCAGGCATCGATCGTCGCTTGTGCCTCGAGCGGCTGCTGGTCGAACGGCAGCGGCTCTTCATAGGCGCGGCCGAAGCTCTCCGTGCCGATCGCGCGGAAGCGGCCCTCGGGCGAGGTCTGCTGCGCGACGATCCAGCTCAGGGTCGACAGGCCGCATTTCAGCAGATCCTCACGCCCCAGCATCATGCCGGCGCGGATCAGCGCCTCGGGCAGGCGCGCATTGTCGTACGCCAGCACGATCTCGAACCACTCCCATTCCGGGCGCCGCGCTTCCTCGACCAGGGCAAGCAGGTCGTTGGAGAAACGCTCCAGGATGTTGCGCGCCAGCTCATGCCCCGGATGCGCGCCGAGCATCGCCGCCGCACCAAGCATGGCGAAGGCCTGCGCGCGCGGGCTGCCCAGCTCGAAGGCGAGTGACGCCGTCTCGTCGAACAGCCGCACCGCCCAATCGCGATGCTTGGCAAGGGTTGACCGACGCGCGGTCACACCCAGCGCCCAGATCGTGCGGCCGTTGGAATCCTCCGACCCATAGTCCTCGCACCAGGTGCGATCGAAATTCATGAAGTTGCGGAAACGGCGTTTGTCCGGGTTCCAGGCATATTGGATGAAGGACGCATAGACCGTCATCCATTTGTCGCGCACGCCCTCGTCGAGCGTGTCGATCGCGGTCATCAGCATCAGCGCGCGGACATTGTCGTCGATGCAATAGCCATGGCGGCGATCGGGCACCGAATAGATCGAATGCTGCAACATGCCGGTGGAATCGCTCATCCGCTCGACGGCGGCGATATCCGGCTTGAGCGGCATCAGGCGCACCTTGGGCGCAAGGCGGCGCGGCTTGGTCGCGACCATATCGGCGATCTCGCCCATTGCCACTTCGGCAAGGCGCGGCCAGATCATCGTCTGGCCTCGCGCATAAGCGCGCTCGGACAGTTTGATACGGTTGCGGTCGCTGCCCAGCAGCGCGTTGATCTCGCGCGCAAAGGCGGCGCCATCGCCGAAATCGACCAGCACGCCATGCCCGTCGGCGAGAATCTCGGTCGCATGGACATAAGGCGTCGAGACGACCGCCTTGCCCACGCCGACGGCGTAGGACAGCGTGCCCGAGGTGATCTGCGCGGGGTTGTTGTACGGCGTCACATAGATGTCGGCCGCCTGGAGATAGTCGATCAGGGCCTCATGTTCGAGGAACGCATCGATGAACGCGACATGCCCCGCGACGCCATGTTCCTCGGCCAGCGCCTTCAGCCGGTCACGATACGCTTCGCCTTCATGCGCGACCAGGTTCGGGTGGGTCGCGCCAAGCACGGCATATAGCGCGTCTGGATGCTCGGCGACGATCGCCGGCAACGCATCGATCATCGTCTCGATGCCCTTGTTGGGCGCGAGCAGGCCGAAGGTCAGCAGCGTCTTGCGCCCCTCCCAGCCGAACCGGGCCTTGAGCGTCTCGGGATCGACGAAAGCGCGATCCGGCACGCCATGCGGGATCATCACGATCGCCCGCGGGCTTGCGCCATAGACCCGCTCCAGGATCTCACGGCCACGTTCGGCCATCACCACGATCTTCGCGGCACGGCGCAACAGCCCTTCCATCACCCGGCGCTCATCGGCGCTCGGTTTTTCCAGGATCGTGTGGAGCGTGACGATGACCGGGATCGATACCCGGTCGAGCAAGGCGAGGATGTGCTCGCCCGCCGGGCCGCCATAAATGCCATATTCGTGCTGGACCCAGAGCGCCTGCGCCCCGCTGCGCTCGATCGCGCGGGCGGCCTCGATATAGGCGAGTCGATCCTGGTCAGGGATGCTCGCGGTCACTTCGGCTGGGTAATCGTAGCGGCCGGGATGATCGTCCATCGCATAGACGTCGATCTTCAGGTCGGGGAATCGGCCCTTCAACGCGGTGAACGTATCGGTAGTATATGTTGCAAGGCCGCATTTCCGAGGAAGGAAATTGCCGATCAATGCCAGGTGATCGATCGGGGTCACGACCTTTTCCGATAGAGCCATCGATTGAAACCTCTTGTGAAACGGGGCTGGGAGCCCCGGAATTGCCTCCCACGAACGGCCAAGTTTCAATATGGTTGCAGCAATGCTGCAGCGCAACAAGAGATTCGCGATAATCTAGGTCAAGATTAAGCCGAAATGAACGGCTCAGCCCCGCCCGCGATATCCCGGGACATCCTGGGAAGGCAGCCAAAGGCTCTCGGGGGGCGGTCCTGACTGCCAGAACACGTCGATCGGCATACCCCCGCGCGGATACCAATAGCCGCCGATTCGCAGCCAGACCGGCTTCATCTCCGCCGCCAGCCGCTCGCCGATGCCAACGGTGCAATCCTCATGGAATGCCTGGTGGTTGCGAAAGGATCCGAGGAACAGCTTCAGCGACTTGGATTCGACGATCGTCTCGCCCGGCGCATAGTCAATCACGAGATGCGCGAAATCGGGCTGCGACGTCACCGGGCAGAGCGAGGTGAATTCGGGCACGGCGAAACGCACCAGATAGAGGCGGCCGGGGCGCGGATTGGGGACATAATCGAGCACCGCCTCTTCGGGAGAAGCGGGCAGCGCGCTGGCCTGGCCGAGATGCTTGGGGGTCATGGCGGACTATCTAGGGTGCCGGTGCGCAAAATGGAACGGATCGAGCAATCGCGCCGCGTTCGGCTCGACGCCGCCGCCGCCACTGGCTAGAGATAAGCGCAGGAGATTCCTTTCCTTCCGCCCAGTGCCTCGGCCTTGGGTCGTTCTTCCTCCCCGGGACGGTAGATGGAGGGGATTCCCCGGATGCTCGACCCGAGCGGACTTGTTAGGAGGAACACATGGACTCGCTGGTTACGACGGAATGGCTCGCGAACGAGTTGGGCGCGAACGACCTCAGGATCGTCGACGCCACCTATTTCACGACCCTGCCCGGCGAAGCGCCGCGCGATGCGGCGGCGGAATATGAGGCGGCGCATATCCCCGGCGCGGTATTCATGGATCTCGCAGATATCTCCGACACATCGAATCCCCTGCCCTCGATGCTGCCCCCGCCCGAAAAATTCGCCAGCCGCATGCAATCGCTCGGTCTGGGCGATGGCAGCCGCGTCGTGCTGTACGACAATGCCCCGCACCACACCGCCGCGCGCGCCTGGTGGATGCTCCGCCTCTTCGGCGCGCATGATGTGGCGATCCTCGACGGCGGGCTCGCCAAATGGCAGGCCGAGGGCCGCGATGTCGCAAGCGGCAAGGAAAGCCTGCGCCACCGCCACTTCACCGTCTGGGCGGACGACAAGAGCGTGCGCACCCTCGACCAGATGAAGGCCAATCTCGACAGCGGCGCGGAACAGGTCCTCGACGCCCGCTCCACCGCGCGCTTCACCGGCGAGGAGCCAGATCCCCGCCCCGCCACCCATGCCGGGCACATCCCGGGATCGAAGAACCTGCCCTATGGCCAGCTGTTCAACGCCGACGGCACCTGGAAGCGGGGCGAAGCGCTGAAGGCGGAATTCGACAAGGCCGGTGTGGATTTGGCCAGGCCGCTCGTCATGACCTGTGGGTCGGGCATCACCGCCTCGGCCCTCGCCTTCGGTGCGCACCTGCTCGGCAACGAAGCCGCCGTCTATGACGGCAGCTGGTCCGAATGGGGCGCGGACCGGTCAACCCCCAAGGCAATGGGAACAGTGTGAGCGATAATGAATGAGTGACAAGGACGGCTACCCCAAGGGCGACGCGACCCGCGTCGTCTCGGCCGGACGTCGGCCTGAATGGACCCAGGGGATCGTCAATGCGCCGGTATGGCGTGCATCGACGATCCTCTACGGTTCGGTCGCGGAGCTCCGCGCGGCAGGCGGGCGCGATACGCATCACCGGCTGTTCTACGGCCGGCGCGGTACCCCGACGCAGTGGTCGCTCGCCGATGCGCTGACCGATCTGGAGCCGGGCGCCGAGGCGACCTTCCTCTATCCCTCGGGCGTGGCGGCAATCGCCGCGGCGCTGCTGTCGGTGCTGTCGCCCGGCGACGAACTGCTGCTGCCCGACAGCGCTTACGATCCGACCCGGTCGATGGGCACCGGCCTGCTCAAGCGCATGGGCATCGCGACGCGCTTCTACGATCCGCTGATCGGCGCCGGCATCGCCGACCTGATCGGCGACAAGACGCGTGCGATCCTCATGGAAAGCCCTGGCAGCCTGACGTTCGAGGTGCAGGATATTCCCGCTATCGTGGCCGCAGCGAAGGCGCGCGGCATCGTGACCCTGCTCGACAATACCTGGGCGACGCCCCTGTTCTTCCCCGCGATCGAGCGCGGCATCGACCTCTCGATCCTTGCCTGCACCAAATATATCGTCGGCCATTCGGACGTAATGCTCGGATCGGTCACCGCCGCACCCGGCCATTTCGCGAAGCTGCGCGATACCAGCTTCCAGCTCGGCCAGATCGCCAGCCCGGACGATTGCTGGCTCGGCTCGCGCGGCCTGCGCACGCTCGCCATCCGCCTTGCCCAGCACCAGTCCAGCGCGCTGAAGATCGCGCATTGGCTGAAGGCGCAGCCAGAGGTTGCGGCGGTGTTCCACCCCGCTTTGCCGGACTGCCCCGGCCACGACCTGTTCCTGCGTGATTTCAAGGGATCGACCGGGCTTTTTTCCTTCACCTTGAAGGACGCGACCGAGGAAGCGCGCTCCGCGCTGATCGACGGGCTCGAGCATTTCGGTATCGGCTATAGCTGGGGCGGGTTCGAGAGCCTGGCGCTGCCAGTCGACCCGGCACGCTATCGCACCGCCACCAGGCGCCGCGATCCTGGGCTGCTGGTGCGGTTGCAGATCGGCATCGAGGATCCGGACGACCTGATCGCGGATCTCGATGCGGGGCTCGAACGGTTCCGGACCGCGCTGGCATGAATTCGGTCGCCGCCTGGCTGCGCGCGCAGGGGCTGGCGACGATTTCGCAGAGCATGGTGAACGAGGCTGCCATCGCTGGCGGGCTGGTGCTCGCCGCGCTGGCCTGCAGTGTGATGATGGGTCGATTCGTCGGGCCAATCGCGGAGCGGGAATGGAAGCAGCGGCTGGGGCACCATGCCGAGGGCGTGGGCGATCGGCTGCACCGGATATTGCGCCACGGCACCGCTGCCCTGCTGCTGGCCATCCTGCTCAACGCGGCGTCCTGGCCGCCGCTTGCGGGTGCCCCGATCGGGCTCGCGCTAGGGGCAGCAGTTGGGCTCACCAGCGTTTCGATTCTCCGTGGCCTCGGCATTCAGCGCTACATGGCCTGGATGGTGGCGGCGATCCTGTTCGTTGCGATCTTCAGTCACGCCGTCGGGGGGCTCGAGCCGATAACGCGAGTCCTCGAACGCATCGGCTTCGACATCGGCAAGCGCCGCTTTTCGCTGCTGTCACTCATCATCATCGCCGTCACGGCGGTCGCGCTGTTTGCCGGGGTGCGGCTGGTCAACCGCGCGATGGCGCACTGGATCGCCGGTTCGCGCGGCTTCGACCCGACGCAGAAGCTGCTCGCGCAGAAACTCGCGGCCATCGCGGTCGTCACCATCGCCTTCTTCATCGGCATCGACCTGCTCGATATCGACCTCACGGCGTTCGCCGTCTTCTCCGGCGCCTTCGGCCTCGCGATAGGCTTCGGCCTGCAAAAGACGATCGGCAACCTGATCGCCGGGATCATCCTGCTGATGGACCGCTCGATCAAACCGGGCGACGTGATCGTCGTCGGGGAGAGCTTCGGCTGGGTCAACCGCATCGGCATCCGCGCGGTTTCCGTGCTCACGCGCGACGGCAAGGAGCATCTGATCCCGAACGAGAACCTCATGACCAACGAGGTCGAGAACTGGTCCTATACCGACCGCAACGTACGCGTGCGGATTCCGGTGACGGTCGGCTATGGCTGCGATCTGAAGCTCGCCCAGGAACTGATGCTCCGCGCCGCGACCGAGAGTCCGCGGGTGCTCAACAGCCCCAAGTCGAACGTCTGGCTGACCGGTTTCGGCGAAAGCGGGGTCGAACATGACATCCTGGCCTGGATCAGCGACCCCGAAAGCGGCGTCGGCAATGTCCGATCCGACGTGCTCAACCGGCTATGGTGGCTGTTCAAGGAACATGGGATTCAGATCCCCTTCCCCCATCGCCAGGTCCATATCAGCCAGGATTTTCCCCCGGCAAACCCGTTGTCCTGACGTCCCGCCACTGTTGCGCAGGTGCAACATGCTCCGCAAACCGGCGGGCGTGTGACAGAATTATGTTGTGCGCTGCAGCGCATTTCGGCAATCTTTCCTTACCGAACGGAAACATTGGCACAGGGTCGTTAAACGACCCGCCAAAAGATGCCTCGTCCACTCGGCCTGCAGGTGGGGACCCGTTTTCATATCGAAAGGGATACCCATGCGCTTTTCCACGATCAGCCTCAGCGCGCTGATGCTCGCCTTCGCCACGCCGGCCCTCGCGCAGGAAGAAACCGCGCCGCCACCGGCCATCACCGTCACCGGCGGTGCCACCGTCGTATCGGACTACCGTTTCCGCGGCATCTCGCAGACCGACAAGAAGGTTGCGCTGCAGGGCACCTTCACCGTGAGCCACGAGTCAGGCTTCTACGCGACCGTCTGGGGTTCGACGATCGACGACTATATTGCTGCCGGCAGCGATCAGGAACTCGATCTCATCCTGGGCTATTCGCACACCTTCGGCAACGGCGTGAAGCTCGATGGCGGCGTTCTCTATTATTACTATCCGGGCGGTGGCAATGCGCCGACCGACTTCGTCGAGCCCTATGTCTCCGTCTCCGCGACAACCGGTCCGGTCACGGGCAAGGTGACCGCAAACTACGCACCGAAGTCGAACGCGCTCAGTGTCGGCAATGGCAAGGAAGACAACCTCTATCTCGCAGGCGATCTTTCGGCGTCGATCCCCAAGACGCCGATCGGATTGACCGCGCATCTCGGCCACACCTTCGGCCCGAGCTACCTCTCGATTGGCGACAGCTATACCGATTGGGGCCTCGGCGCGACGGTGACCTGGAATCACCTGACCCTGGGTGCGAGCTATGTGGACACCAACAAGGACGTGTACCTCGGCAACCGGAACCTGAGCGGCTCCGGTGTGGTCTTCTCGCTGGGCGCTTCCTTCTAAGCACTTCGTCAAGGGTGGAAGGGGACGGCTCGCGCCGTCCCCTTTTGCTTATCTGTTCGCAGCAATCAGCGCCTTGGCCGCGGCCGACTGCGGCGAGGTGATGAGGGCGTCGGACGGCCCTTCCTCGACGATCCGGCCAGCCTCCATCACCGCGATCCGGTGACACAGCCGGCGCGCCACCGCGATATCGTGGGTGATCATCAGGATCGCGAGCCCGCGAGTCCGTTGCAGCCGCTCGAGCAGCTCCAGGACCCGCCCCGCCACCAGCACGTCAAGCGCTGAAGTCGCCTCGTCGAGGATCAGCAGATCGGGCGACGCGACCAGCGCCCGCGCGATCGCAACGCGTTGCGCCTGCCCGCCGGACAGGCCCGCCGGGCGCCGATCGGCAAAGGCAGCGCCCAGCTCGACCGTTTCCAGCGCCTCGATCGCGCGGATGCGACATTCGGCGGTGGTCAGCTCTGGCATCAGGTGACGCAACGGCTCGGCGACGCTCTCCGCCACCGTCCATTGCGGGTCGAGGCTCGCCGCCGGATCCTGGAACACCGCCTGCATGCGCGCGCGATGGTCGCGTCGCATCGCCCCGCGCGGCGGCAATGCATCGCCCCGCCACATCACCGCGCCGCCGTCGCACGGCCCGATCCGCCCGATCGCCCGCGCCAGGGTCGACTTGCCCGAGCCCGAGGCACCGACGATCGCCAGCGCCTCGCCTTCCGCCAGCACGAACGATGCGTCATCGACCGCCACGATCCGCCCGCCGCGCCAGCCAGGTGCGCGAAAGCCGACATGAATCCCACGGGCTTCGATCAGGGTCCTGCCTGTCGCCGGCAGGATCGGCACTGGATCGTCCAGCCCAGGGCAGGCCGCAATCAGCGCCCGCGCCGCATCGCTCGCCGGATGCGTCATGACGTCATCGGCGGAGCCTGCCTCAGCCACCTTTCCTTCCTCCAACACCACGATCCGGTCGGCATGGCGCGCCACCAGCGCGAGATCGTGGCTGACCATCAACAGACCCAGCCCGTCATCGCGAAGCCGCGCCAGCGCCTCCATGATCGCATGACGCAGATGCGCATCGAGTGCGCTGGTCGGCTCGTCGGCAATGAGGAGCGACGGCCCATGCGCGATGGCGGCGGCGATCAGTACGCGCTGGCGCTCGCCGCCTGACAATCGATGCGGATAGGCGTCGAGCTTCGCCTCAGCCCTGCTCAGCCCGACCCGGTCGAGCATCGCCGCGAGCGCCGCCCGATCCGGCCGCGATCCGCCCAGCGCCATCGCCGCCTCGGTCAGTTGTGCACCGATCTTCAGATGGGGTGTGAGCGCGGTCAGCGGATGCTGGAACACGAACCCGGCGCGCGCGCGGATCGGGCGGAGATCGGCTTCGCTAATGCCGATCAGTTCGCGCTCCTCGAAGCGGGCCGATCCGCTTGCGATGCCGGCGCTCAGACCGAACGGTGCAAGGCAGGACAGGCTCTTGCCCGACCCCGACGCGCCGACCAGCGCGGTGCAGCGGCCGGGTTCGACCGCAAAGCTCATGTCATTGACCAGCGGCATTCCGCCGATCTCCACGCCCAGCCGCTCGACTGCGTACAGCGTCACCGCGCGAGCCGGTCGCGCAGGCGCTCGCCCAGCGCGGTCAAAGCGAGGATCAGGCCGACCAGCACGCCGCCCGGCACCAGCAGCGCGAGCGGTGCGACGTCCATGTCCTCTGCCCCGTCATGCACGAGGATGCCGAGCGAGGTCAGCGGTTCCTGCACGCCGAGTCCGAGGAAGGAGAGGAAGCTCTCGACCATCACCACCTGCGGCACGGTGAGCAGCAGATAGGCAAGCGCCACGCCCGCGACATTGGGCAGCACATGCCGCAGCAGGATCGCGCCAGACGGCGCCCCGGCCGCTTCCGCCGCGAGCACGAACGGCCGGTGGCGCAGCGCCATCACCTGGCCGCGCACCACCCGCGCCATGGTCAGCCACTCGACCGCGCCGATGCCGAGAAAGACCAGCACGATCGACCGACCGAACACGACCATCAGCAGGATGACGACGAACATGAAGGGCAGCGCGTAGAGCGCATCGACCACGCGCATCATCGCCTCGTCGACCCGTCCGCCGACCCAGCCGGCGATCGCGCCCCAGGCAGTGCCGATCAGCAACGCGACCAGCGCCGCTGCCGCCGCGACCGTCAAGGTGATCCGCGTGCCGATCAAGGTCCGCGCCAGCAGGTCGCGCCCGACGCTGTCGGTGCCGAGCAGATGGCCGTGCGTGAAGGGCGCCGCGCGTACGCCGTTCCAGTCGATCTGATCATAGCTCCAGGGCAGCGCGAACGGCAGCAGCAGCGCCGCCAGCACCACCGCGACGATGGTCCACCCAGCGATCTTCATCCGCGCACCCGCGGATCGAGCCAGCCATAGGCAAGGTCGGCGATCAGGTTGAAGAGCAGGATCAGGCCCGCGTAGAGAATGACGACCCCCAACACGAGCGGATAGTCGCGGTTGAGCGCGCCCTGGACGAAATAGCGGCCGAGGCCGGGCAGGCCGAACACCGTCTCGATCACCACCGCGCCGGTCAGCAAACCCGCGGCGGCAGGCCCGAGATAGCTCACCACCGGCACCAGCGCCGGCCTGAGGGCATGCCGCCACAGGATGGCGCGTGGCGTGAGGCCCCGCGCCCGGGCGGTGAGCACATGATCCTGCGCCAGCGCCACCGCCAGCCCTGCCCGCGCCAGTCGTGCGATCGCACCCGCGACCGGAAGGGCCAGCGCGACCACCGGCAGCACCAGCGACGCGGCGCCGTCCAGACCGGAGACGGGCAGCACCTGAAGCCACAGCGCGAAGACCAGGGCAAGCGCCGGGCCGGTCACGAAGGTGGGGATTGCCGTCAGTAACGTCGCGACCGTCATGATCGCCCGGTCGGCCCAACCGCCTGCGTGAGTCCCGGCAAAGGTCGCGGCGCCGATACCAAGCGCCAGGGCCAGCAGCAACGCCAGGCCGCCGAGAGTGAGCGACACCGGCAGCCCCTGCCCGATCAGCGCACCGACGGTGAAGTCCTTGTAGACCAGGGAAGGTCCGAAATCGCCGGTCAGCACGCCGCCGAGATAGCGCGCGGCCTGTTCGGGCAGTGGCTTGTCGAGACCGTAAGCGGCCGCGAAGGCGGCGCGGGTTGCGGGGTCGAGCGGACGCTCGCTGTCGAACGGGCTTCCCGGCGCCGCGCGCATCAGCACGAACGACAGCAGGATGACCGCGAGCAACGTCGGAATCGCGGTCGCGAGCCTGCGGATCAGGATCGCGCGCATGAAACTCTACTCTCCCCCGCTTCAAGATACCGTGTTCGTACCTCATCCGCAGACGGGTTTGAATCATGCTGTCTGCCGTCGACTTCGACGATCAGCTTGGCGGACCGCGAAACGAAGTCCTCTATCGGCACCTGCCGATTGAAGCGAGCGCCGGCAACTTTGCGCGCTCTGAGACAAGCCCACAACAGGCGTTCGGCATCCGTCGCGTTGGCGCGCAATTCGCGGGCGCGGAGCGTCGGTCTGCCGTAGCCCTTGTCCAACAAGCCCTCCCCCGACCCCTCCCGCGAGCGGGAGGGGAGATTCGACTAGGGATTCGCCGTCGCGGCGCGGGCGTCCTGGCCGTCGCCTTCGGGGGCGGCGACGATGTCGCGGGTGGTCGAGCCCTTGTCGACGACCGTCGTGCCGGGATCGCCCACGGCCGAGCGGATGCCCGGATCGGCAGCCTCGGAGCCGGCCGCGTCGATCGTCGCGCTTTCCGAGGCGGAGCGTGCCGACTTGCCGCCGAACAGCGCGTCGAGCGCCTGGGCATTGGGGCTCACGTCATTGGCGCGCGCCGCGCCCGGCTGGGGCGGGGTCAGCGAGAAATCGGGCGGGATCACCAGAGGCGCCTGCCGGGCGACGGCGAACTCGTCGGGGCGGGCACGGTCCATGCCGCCATGGCCGCAACCGGCGAGCAGGGCTGCCAGGCCAAGCCCGGTTGCGATCGACACCAACTTACGCATTCATATTCTCCACTGAAGCACGCCCTGCCCGCGGCTTGTCGCGCACCAGGAGCGCTCGCACAAGCAGGATGAGCACTCCTATCGTAATCGCCGCATCGGCGACATTGAAGACCAAAAAGGGGCGCCATGCCCCAATGTGGAAATCCGCGAAGTCCACGACATAGCCGAACCGGATGCGATCGAGGATATTTCCGACCGCGCCGCCGAGCACCAGGCCGAGCGCAACCTGGTCCTGCCGGTTCGGCTCGCGCAGCATCCACACCAGCACGCCGACTGCGATCGCCGCGGTCAGCGCGACCAGGGCCCAGCGCATCGCCTCGGTATCGGCATGCAGCAACCCGAGCGACACACCCCGATTGGCGACAAAGCGCAAGGTGAAGAAAGAGGTGATCTCCCGCCCCAGACTCGACGCATCCAGGCGAAGCACTTCGGTGATGCCGTATTTGGTGGCCTGATCGACCACGAACAGGACGGCGCCGGTGACGAGGCCGACAAGCGGAAGCTTCTTCATCGCGAAACGACCTTTGCGCAGCGATCGTCGAGCGCGCCATCTTCCGCGACGTCGGGCAGATGGCGCCAGCAACGGCCGCATTTGTGGAAAGCGGTGCGGGTGACCGACACGGCATCGCCGGTCGTGACCTTCGCCACAATGAAAAGTTCGGCCAGCGCCTCATTCGACAGGGGCGATTTCGGGACGACCACTTCGGCCTCGAGGCTGGAGCGCACGATCTTCTCGCGGCGCAGCGGTTCGATCGCCTCGGTCACCTGGACGCGGAGCGCGCGGACATCGGCCCAGACCGTCGCGACCGCATCGTCGCCCGGCAGCGCGGGCAGGACCGGCCATTCGAGGAAATGCACCGATCCCTGATCGTCGGGATAGCGCTCCTGCCACACCTCTTCCGCGGTGAAGCAGAGGATCGGCGCCGCGTAGCGGACCAGCGCGTGGAACAGGATGTCGAGCACCGTGCGATAGGCGCGGCGCTTCGCATCGTCCGGCGCGTCGCAATAGAGGCTGTCCTTGCGGATATCGAAGAAGAAGGCCGACAGGTCTTCCTGCGCGAAATCCGTGAGCAGCCGCAGATAGCGGTTGAACTCGTAATTCTCGGTCGCGGCCTTCAGCTCGACATCGAGCCGGCCGAGCAGATGGAGCACGTAGAGCTCAAGCTCGGGCATGTGCCGCGTGTCGACCTTCTCCGCATCGCTGAACCCGTCGAGCGCGCCGAGCAGATAGCGGAAGGTGTTGCGCAGCTTGCGATAAGCGTCGCTGGTCGTGCTCAGCACTTCCTTGCCGATGCGGACGTCCTCGAAATAATCGGTCTGCGCGACCCACATGCGCAGGATGTCGGCGCCCGATTCCTGGATGATCTTGAGCGGATCGACGACATTGCCGAGGCTCTTCGACATCTTGCGCCCCTGCCCGTCCAGCGCGAAGCCGTGAGTCAGCACCGCATCGTACGGCGCACGCCCGCGCGTGCCGGCGCTTTCCAGCAGCGACGACTGGAACCAGCCGCGATGCTGGTCCGAGCCTTCGAGATAGAGATTGGCGCGGACGCCCTCGCCGTAACGCTGCTCGATCACGAAGGCATGCGTCGAGCCCGAATCGAACCAGACGTCGAGGATGTCGGTGATCACCTCATAGTCGTCAGCGCGATATTTCTTGCCGAGCAAAGCCTGATGGTCGGCCGCGAACCACGCGTCCGCACCGCCGGCCTTGAACGCGTCGACGATGCGCGCATTGACCGCCGGATCGTTGAGATACTGGCCGGTCACGCGGTTGACGTAGAGCGCAATCGGCACGCCCCAGGCGCGCTGGCGGCTGATCACCCAGTCGGGGCGCTGCTCGACCATTGCGCGGATGCGGTTCTGGCTGCGCGCGGGCACCCAGCGCGTCCGCTCGATCGCGTCGAGCGCGATCTCGCGCAAGGTCGGCGCATTGCCGACGCCGTGGCCGAGCATCGGCGCGAAGCCGACATCGGCACCAAGCTCGATCGGCTCGGCGACGGCGAGATCCTGTTTGATCTCGTCCATCGGGATGAACCATTGCGGCGTCGCGCGGAAGATCACCTTGGCCTTGGACCGCCAGCTATGCGGATAGCTATGCGGGAAGTCGTCCGATGCGGCGAGCAGCGCCCCCGCCTCCCGCAGATCGGTGCAGATCGGGCCGTCCGAGGCGACGAACTTCTTGTTGATGACGCTGCCCTGCCCGCCCAGCCACAACCAGTCGGGCCGGAACATGCCGGCGCCGTCGACCGCGAAGACCGGGTCGATGCCGTGCGCCTTGCACAGCAGGAAATCGTCCTCGCCGTGATCCGGGGCCATATGGACCAGACCGGTACCGGCGTCGGTGGTGACGAAATCGCCTGGCAGGAACGGGCGGGGCTTGGCGAAGAAGCCGCCGAGCTTGTGCATCGGATGGCGGGCGACGGCGCCAGCGAGCTGTGAGCCGCTGTACATTCCCGCCAGACCACCCTCACCGGATTGAGGTTCGTAGCCCCAACGCTCCATAGACTTTGCTTGGCAGCCAAAGGCGACAAGGAATCTCCGACCTCCAAACTCGACCAAGTCGTAAGATAGCTCAGGCCCATAGCTCAGCGCCTGGTTCACCGGGATCGTCCAGGGCGTGGTCGTCCAGATCACCGCATGGGCGCCAACCAGCTCCGGCGCGTTCGGCGCCTCGATGATCTCGAACGCGACATCGATCTGGGTCGACACCACATCCTCATATTCCACCTCGGCCTCGGCAAGCGCGGTCTTCTCGACTGGCGACCACATCACCGGCTTGGCGCCGCGATAGAGCTGGCCGCTTTCGGCGAACTTCAGCAGCTCGTTGACGATCGCGGCTTCGGCCTCGAACTTCATGGTGAGGTACGGGTCTTCCCAGTCGCCCATCACGCCGAGCCGCTCGAACTGGACGCGCTGCACCGCGACCCATTTCTCGGCATAGGCGCGGCATTCGGCGCGGAACTGGGCGACCGGCACCTGATCCTTGTCGAGCTTCTTCGCGCGGTACGCTTCCTCGACCTTCCATTCGATCGGCAGGCCGTGGCAATCCCAGCCGGGCACGTACGGCGCGTCCTTGCCGAGCAGCGACTGGCTGCGGACGATGATGTCCTTCAGCACCTTGTTCATCGCATGGCCCATATGGATGTCGCCATTGGCATAGGGCGGGCCGTCATGCAGGATGAAACGCTCGCGCCCCTTACGCTGTTCGCGCAGGCGATCGTACAGGCCGATCTTCGCCCAGCGCTCGAGGATAGCCGGCTCCTTCTGGGCGAGGCCGGCCTTCATGGGGAAATCGGTCTTCGGGAGGAAGACGGTGTCGCGATAGTCGGGTGCGTCGGTCATGAGTGAGCGGGCTTTAGACGAGAGGATGATGGGTTGAAAGACCCGCGCCACGAGAGCCGTCGCCATGACGCGGTGTTGGAGCGCCTGTAATTCGGCAGTCCATCCTTGGACTCCGCAAGTTCGCGCGGCGGAGCGTGGCAAATATTCGCGGAATTATGCGACCCACCTGTGAGAGGGCCGAAATCGAGCGCTATTTCCGGCCTGCGGAATCTTTTCGCGGCGATGGGGCATCGCGATCTTGCAACTCGCGGACTAACCTTCACGTGACTGCGTGATGAGCCGGGCAGCATTGAGTGCCGCAAGTAATATTTATGCGAGGGGTATCGGATTTTCTTCATGCTGTACTTCGGGCCTGGTCCGGTCGACCCGCCAGCCATAGCGACATGACTCCGATGCGTGAATCGACAGCCGCGACTCCCGAAAGAAACATCCGCCCCGGCCGTTAAGCCTCGCTTAGGCATGATTCGCCGGAACCGCGGCCCCTCGGCGCTCGTCTAGCCTGTTCAATTGCCCGAACGGGAGCGCGAGATGACGATGACAGGCGGGGACGAAATAGCCGTACTCGCACGCGAGACGATGGGCCTGGGCGAGCGCTCGCTCGAGGCGATCGAACGCAACATCGCGCAGGCGACCCAGGGCGGCCGGTGGGACGAGGTGCAGAAATGGTGCCGCGTGCGACTCCGCATCCACCGCATGTGGCAGGAGCAGCGCCGGGACGACGAACTCTATCTCAGCAATATCCGCCGGGGCGTCCACCCGGGGCTGCGTGCAGTTTGAGGGCGGCCCCCGGGGCAGGCGATCGGAGGTACGAGCTTAAAGCCCCTCTCGCACAAGCGGAGAGGAAATGAAATGTATCAACCCGCCGCCTCAGGCTCCGGCGCCGGCATCAGCGCATTGTCCTTGTCGTTGGCGCGCCGATAGGCGTCGCGCGTCGTGATGCGTTCCGCATAGGCGGCGAACGCGTCGCGCTTAGGCAAGGTGCCGAACTGGACGCCCCAGACGACCTGCGAGCCGACATAGACGTCAGCCGCGGTGAAGCTGTCGCCCGCGATATAGGGATGCGCCGACACCGCCTTTTCAAGCGTGTCGACCGCGAGATCGTAATTGCCGTATCCCGCCGAACGCTGCTGCTGTTCGTTGGGCGCAAAGTTCATCGACTTGTTGGTGACCGCCTGCTCGACCGGACCCGCCGCATAGAAGAGCCAGCGGTAATAATCGGCGCGATCGGCGGTCGGCGGCGCGAGGCCGGCCCCGGGAAAGGCATCCGCCAGATAGGCGCAGATCGCGGCGCATTCGGTGACGACATGTCCCTTATGGACAATCGCCGGCACCTTCCCCATCGGGTTGATCGACAGATAGGGTTCCTGCTTCATCGTCGAGGCGTAATCGAGCACCACCGTCTCATAATCGGCGCCGCTCTCTTCGAGCATCCAGCGCGCGATCCGCCCACGCGACATCGGGTTGGTGTACAAAATCAGGTCCGCAGCCATCTCGTCCTCCCATTGTGGTTCCTGCCGACTCGCCTTCGCAGAACATAAATGGAACATGGCAAGCGAACGGCGTCAAGGTCGCCCCTGACGCCGGTCGGAAAATTCGTGCTGAACGTCGAATCGCTACCCTCAGGCGGCGACGACGCTGACCTTCGAGACCTTGCTGTTGCTGTGCGACAGGCGCTTCAGCTCGGGCATCGTCTTCATCATTTCGGCGACCATCGAGTCGCGATTGCCGCTCTTGAAGGTCGCACCGAGATCTGGCGCGATCGCCATATAACCGGCGAGCGCATAGCGACGCGCGGTTTCCTGCGCCTTGGCGTCCGCACCGGCCTGATCGGGCATCACCACGACCACGCCCAGATTCGCCTTGCCGCGCGGCGAGGCGAAATAGCCGTGGAGCATCTTGCCGCCACGAAGCGCGTAGCGGAGGTTGCGGGCGTTGAGGCGCGAATCATCGGCCGCGGCAAAGGCGGAGCCGGCAAAGCCAAGCACACCGAAGCCGGCGACGACTGGAGCGACCGAAAGCGCGGCCATGCGGCGCATGACGCCGCGACGACCGACTGGCGTACGGCCCAGCGCCTCGAAACCCACAACGGGCTGATCGTTGATATCTGGCATGGTGACTCCCCTAACGCCGCCCCTGTGCGGATTAACAAAAGCGTAACCTCAAGAGGGCCGCGATACAACCAAAACGAAGGGATTTTACGCCAGCAGGCCCACGCGTTCTTGTTGGGACCTAACTATCTGTTTTTCACAATACTTTAGGAGGCGGGCGATCATCCTGCCTCGGCCATGACTTGGGCGCGCTTCTTCATCGCGTGCCGCCTTTGTATCATTATCGCACGCGCGTCCGGGCAAAATGCGCGCCGGCAGACGCCTCAGGCCGCGCGGTACCACCATATGCCGGCCTGCACGTCCTTCACCGCCCTGCCCTCGACCTCCAGCCGGCGGAGATGCGCCAGCGCCTCGCCCGTCGCCATGCCGAGCATGTCCTGCCCGATCGCGCGGCGGAACAGCCGGCCGAAGCAATCGACCGCGCGGCGCGGTTCGGCGAGGAAGACCTCGAGTTCGTCGAGCCGTTCGCGGTGCTCGCGATCCATCGCATCGAGCCTGGCATGGAGCCCGGTGAACGGGTCGCCATGCCCGGGCAGGACCAGCAGGTCGTGCGGCAACAGGCGGAGCCTGGCGATCGAGGCGAACCATTCGCCGAGCGGATCGCCCTCGGGCTCGGTCACGCCGAGCGAGACATTGGGGCTGATGCGCGGCAGGACCTGGTCGCCCGCGATCAATACGCCGGCCGCCTCGTTCAACAGGCAGGCATGCTCGGGGCTATGGCCCGAGCCGACCACGACGCGCCACGCGGCATTGCCGATCGTCATGCTGTCGCCATCCTTGATGCGGCGATAGCTGAGCGGCATCGGCGTCACGATCCGACGGAAACCGGACCAGCCGCGCGCTTTGGCGTGGTCGACCTGTTCGTCGCTCCAGCCGGCGCCACGCCAGAAGGCGATCATTTCGTCGGGCACGACATCACGCGCATCGAGCAGGACCGAGCGCAGGGTGAGCCATTCGCCCCGCGTCATCACCAGCGGAGCCGCATGGTGCGAACACATCCAGCCGGCCAGGCCGACATGGTCGGGGTGGAAATGCGTGCCGATCATCTGCGTGATGCGCGTGCCCGCGAGCGGCCCGCGGAACACGGTCTTCCAAGCCTCGCGCGCGTCGGGCAGGTTCATGCCCGTATCGACCAAAGCGACTCCGCCTTCATCGTCGACCAGCCAGCAATTGACGTGCTTGAGCGGCCCCGGAACGGCCAGCCGCACCCACTGGATGCCAGGCGCCACCGTCATGACGTCACCCGCCGCCGGCTCGCGACCGCCGAACGGATAGGTCAAGCCCTTGTGGCTGGTGGGGACGAAGCTTTCATCCGCGACGAACGCGGCATCGGAGCGGGAAGCGGTTGCCATAGGTTGCGACTAGCAACGGAATGACGGGCGAGTCACGCGGCAAATGCGACAACGCATTGCGTCACCCCGGACTTGTTCCGGGGTCCATCGTTCCGCAAACGCAACACCGGTTGCTTTTGCGGATACATGGATGCCGGAACAAGTCCGGCATGACGCCAGTGGTAATTGCCGCTCCGATATCCGGCGCCGGCACCCGCCTCAACGGCGGAACAGGCTTTCCGCGGTCGGCTCGCTGGGGGCTGCTTCCTCGCCCGCTTCGGCCGCCTCCGCGTCGCGCGCGAGCTGGTCGCGCTGGGCACGCAATTCGGTGATCAACGCCTCGCGGTCGCCCTCGAGCCGGGTATCGACCGGCGCCTCGAGACCCGCAGCCTTGGCTGCCTTCGCCACCGCGGCGTCGAGCTCGCGCTGAGTCGTCAGGCCCAGGGTCACCGGGTCCTTCGGGGTGATGTTGGCGATGTTCCAGTGGCTGCGATCGCGGATCGCGGCGATGGTGGTGCGGGTGGTGCCGATCAGATTGCCGATCGCGCCGTCCGAGATCTCCGGATGGTTGCGGATGATCCAGGCGATGCCGTCGGGCTTGTCCGAACGCTTTGAAACGGGCGTGTAGCGCGGGCCCTTGGTACGGCGGACCTGATCCGGGCCCTTCAGCATGACGAGGCGGTGGTCGGGATCGGCCTGGCCTTTCTCGATTTCGTCCTGGGTCAGCTCGTGCGCGCGGACCGGGTCGCGGCCGGTCAGCTTGGTCGCGGCGGTGTCGTCGGCGATGGCCTGGATCTCGAGGATGTGCAGGCCGCAGAACTCGGCGATCTGCTCGAAACTGAGCGAGGTGTTGTCGACCAGCCAGGAGGCGGTCGCGTGGGGCATGAGCGGCTGGGCCACCGGGAACTCCTTAAAAGCACTAAGAGCGCAAACAATAAGGGCCGCCCCTTTCGGAGCGGCCGCACAATGATGATGACTTAGTCGCCCTTGAGCGGAGTGGCAAGGCTCACGCCGCGATCGCCTCGTCCCCGTCGACCGGCACCAGCGCGCTCAGGAACTGGCGGGCGCTCGCTTCCCAGGTGAAGCTGCGGCCATAAGCGGCGCAGGCCGCACGATCCCTGGTCAGCGCACGCGCGATCGCCGCGGTCAGATCGTCGTCCATCGCGCCGACCGTGTCGGTCAGGACGTCGACCGGGCCGGTGACGGGATAGGCGGCAACCGGCACGCCGCAGGCGAGCGCCTCGATCATCACCAGCCCGAACGT
The DNA here is from genome assembly GCF_058809095.1 of Sphingomonas sp. GW821-FHT10F11. Classification (NCBI taxonomy): domain Bacteria; kingdom Pseudomonadati; phylum Pseudomonadota; class Alphaproteobacteria; order Sphingomonadales; family Sphingomonadaceae; genus Sphingomonas; species Sphingomonas sp. GW821-FHT10F11. The sequence goes on along the minus strand of NZ_JBXASH010000002.1, from coordinate 595,756 downwards.
ATCGGTGCGGCTGGGGAAGACGAACACGTCCGCGCTGGCATAGGCCGAAGCCAGTTCGGCGCCGAACCGGGGGCCGAGGAACTTCGCCTCGGGATAGCGCGCCTCGAGCGACGCGCGCGCCGGGCCGTCGCCGACGACGATCTTGGTGCCGGGATGGCTGCTCGCCAGGAACGCCTCGATATTCTTCTCGACCGCGACCCGGCCGACATAGAGCTGGATCGGGCCGGGCAGCGCGGCGAGCGCCGGATCGGGCCCGACCGCCGTCGAGAAGGTCGAGAGATCGACGCCGCGGCCCCAATGACGGACCTTGCCCAGGCCATGTTCCCGGAGCGTCGCGGCGATCGATGGCGTCGACGCCAGGATCGACTGGGCCGGCGCGTGGAACCAGCGGATATAGCGCCACACCCATTCGGGGTTCACCCCGGTCCGCGCCGAGACATAGTCGGGGAACTGGGTGTGATAGGCGGTGGTGAAGGGGAAGGCGTTCATCAGGCACCAGCGCCGCGCGGCGAGGCACACCGGCCCCTCGGTCGCGAGATGGATCGCCTGCGGGTTGAAATCGGCGAGCATCCTGCCGACCGCATGGGTCCGGGCGAAGGCCAGGCGGATCTCCGGATAGGTCGGGCAGGGCATCGAGTAGAACAGGTCGGGCGAGACGACCATCACGACATGCCCCTGCCGTTCAAGCTCGGCGCGCACGGCTTGCAGCGTCCGCACCACGCCGTTCACCTGGGGGGTCCACGCATCAGTGGCGATCGCGATACGCACGCTCGTCAGGCCGCCAGCATCTCGATCTTCGCCGCTTCCCGTTCGGCGATCTCGTCGGGCCAGTGGAGCAGCTCCATCCGCCCGTCGAAATGTTCGACGAGCGCATTGCAGCCCTCCACCCAGTCACCGTCATTATAATATTCGATGCCGCCGATGTTGCGGAATTCGGCGGTGTGGATGTGCCCGCACACGACGCCGTCGACGCCACGCGCGCCGGCCGCCTGAGCGATCACTTCCTCATAATTGGAGATGAACTCCACCGCGTTCTTCACCTTCGCCTTGGCATGCTTCGACAGCGACCAATAGGGCAGCTTGAAGAAGCGGCGGTACGCGTTCACCAACCTGTTGAGCGCCATCATGAATTCATACGCCACGTCGCCGACGTGCGCGAGCCATTTGTGCGCGAGCGTGATCGCGTCGAATTCGTCGCCGTGCAGCACCAGAAGGCGGCGGCCATCGGCGGTTTGATGGATCGCGTTGCGGCGGATCGACACGCCGCCGAAATCCAGCCCGGTGAACTGGCGCACGACCTCGTCGTGATTGCCGGGGATGTAGATCACCTCGGTGCCGCGCTTGGCGCGCTTGAGGATGCGCCAGACCACGTCGTTGTGCGACGCCGGCCAGTAGAATTTCTTCTTGAGCCGCCAGCCGTCGATGATGTCGCCCACCAGATACATCCGCTCGCTGTCGACATGGTCGAGGAAGTCGATCAGCATATCGGCGTTGCAGCCGCGCGTGCCGAGATGGATATCGGAAATCCAGATCGTGCGATATTTGCGGCGCTCGGTGACCTCGCGTTCCGGAATCGATGGCTTGGAATGTGCGAAGTCGGCGAAATCGGCGATGCTGTTATCCATCGCGATTTTGGTGATGGCGTCCATCTTGGCAATATCCCGCAAAGCCCCTGATGGACCTGCGCTATGGCCGCTTTATGTTACAGCTTGATTCCCGTTATGTGAAAGGCGGGTTACGCTTTCATCGCAATATGATGCGGCTCGGCCGCGACCCGGGCGAGCCAGAGCCGGACGGCGGGGTAGCGCGAAAGGTCGAAACCGCCCTCCTCCGCGACATGGGTATAGGGATAGAGCGCGATATCGGCGAGCGTCAGCCGGTCGCCGATGAAGAAGGGCGTCTGGGCCAGATGGTCGTCCATCAGCTCGAGGGCGGCTTCGCCCGCCGCCTGCTTGGCCGGAATCTGCGCGCGCTGCAGGTCGTTCAAGCCGGCCTCGCCGATGAACAGGCGCCAGAAGCGCAGAGTCGCGATGCTGGGCTCGTGATTATACTGCTCCCAGAACATCCAGCGGAACATGTCGGCGCGGTCGTAGCGGTCGTGCGGGATCAGATGGGATCCGTCGGCGAGATAGAGGCAGGCCGCACCGCTTTCGGGCAGATAATCGTCGCCGACCTGGAGCACCGGGATTCGGCCATTGGCGTTGACGCCGCCCAGGAACGCCTCGGACCGGGTCTCGCCTTTCATGATGTCATATTCGCGGCGTTCGAGCGGGATGCCGAGATGCGCGGCGGTGAGCCTGATCTTGTAGCAGTTTCCCGACGCGGCATATTCGTGGAGGATCAGGCTGGACATGTGGCGCTCCCCTTTGTTGCCGCCTTCATGGCGGCCCCGCGCCGAGCGTCAAATCAAATGCAGCGGGCGATTGACAAGCAGCCCTTGTCGATCGCCCGTGCGCGCGACGGCTACCTGCGTCAAACCAGGTCGTGATTGGCTGAAATCCGACTTTCGAACGCATATTGCGATCCTTCTTGGGAACGTTCACAATACGCCTTGCCACTGCCAGCGATGGATGAACATGCCGATCAGCGCCGCCGCAACCTCGACCGACGCCACGGCACCAGCGAAGAGCCACTATGTTATTCTCGACGGCCTGCGCGGCGTCGCATCGCTTCTGGTGGTCGTCTTCCACCTGTTCGAAGCCTATGCCGGCAACAATCCGCAGAAGCAGATCATCAATCACGGCTATCTGGCAGTCGACTTCTTCTTCCTGCTGTCGGGCTTCGTGATTGCGTACGCCTATGACGATCGCTGGGGACGCATGGGACAATGGGCGTTTTACAAGCGGCGATTGGTCCGGCTCCAGCCGATGGTGGTGCTGGGCAGCGTGATCGGCGCGGCACTGTTCCTGTTCCAGGACTGGACCATTTTCCCGAAGATTGCGGGTAGCTCCACCTGGCAGGTCATCCTCGTCATGCTGATCGGCTGCGCGATGATCCCGCTGCCCAAATCGGCGGACATCCGCGGATGGGATGAAACCTACCCGCTCAACGGCCCGGCATGGTCGCTGTTCTACGAATATTGCGCCAATGTCCTGTACGCGGTCGGGCTGCGAAGGCTGTCCAATCGCGGCCTCGGCGTGCTGGTTGCGCTGTCCGCGGTTGCGCTCCTGCTCCTCCTCGTCCTTGGCAAGCGGGGTGATCTGATCGGCGGCTGGTCGCTCGACGCCCAGGGCATCATGATTGGCTTCACGCGCGTGATGTTCCCGTTCTTTGGCGGCATCCTGCTGATGCGGCTCGGCAAGCGGATCCGGCTGCCCGGCGCTTTCTGGCTTTGCAGCCTGATGCTGATCGTCGCCCTGTCGCTGCCTCGCTTCGGGGGCACCGAGCGGCTCTGGGTCAACGGGCTGTACGAGGCCGGCTGCGTGATCCTGCTGTTCCCGTTGATCGTTGCGATCGGCGCTGGTGAGAAGGGGGCCGATGGGCCGTCGGTACGGGTCGCGCGGTTCTTCGGCGACTTGTCCTATCCGCTCTACATCACGCATTACCCGCTGATCTATATGTACACCGGTTGGGTGATCGACCGAAAGATCCCCCCTTCGCAGGGGGCATTGGCTGGACTGGGCGTGTTCATCCTTGCCGTCACGGTGGCGTATGCGTCGCTCAAGTTATTCGACGAGCCGGTCAGGCGCTGGCTCGCGTCGAGGCTTTTGACCAGGCGGACCTAGTTCGCAACCTCCGCTACAGGGCCGGTAACCGCATGGCAGCTTTTGCGGACCCATAGCGTTTCGAACGAGGTGAGTCCGACTGGCCCTGGAAGCCTAGATCAGGTCGAGCGCCTCGCGGCGGCGGCGCAGCGCGCCGAGTTCGAACCAGCCGATGCCGGCCGCGGCGACCACGAACAGCCAGCCCCACAGATGATTCCACCAGGAATAGGCGAGCAGACTGAGCGGCTTGTCCGCGGGGAATTTCATCTGCTTCAGATAGTCGTCGGTGACGGGCGCCGCGATGAACTCGGTCGGCGTCTCCATATAGATGACATGGCCGTAATCCTTGCGCGGCACGAAGGGCATGCCGAGAATATCGGTCTCGATGATCGAATAGCCGAACCGCAGCGTCGTCGGCAGCTCGTAGGATTCCCGTCCCTCGACAGGGAGGGTGGCCTTCGGCGCGAAGGACGGCCGATGCCGCAGCTTAATGATGTGCACTCCGAACGTGTCGAGGCTGGCATTGAAATGGGCCGGCCCCTTGCCCGCCGGGATCTCGGCGCCGGCAATCACCCACGCCCGGTCGCCGATGATGAGGGGACGATCGGACAGGAGCAGCACCGTCACGACCGCGAGCACCAGCATGCCGAGCAGCACGCTGCGGATCGTCTCGTCGCGCCTGATCACGGGATGTTTCTTAGCCATATTCTTCCCCCAAAAAACGAGCCGGCGCCTACTCCATCGTCAGCACGATCTTCCCGACATGGTCGCCCGATTCCATCCGCTCATGCGCGGCCGGTGCCTCGGCAAGCGGATAGGTCCGGTCGATCACCGGCCTGAGCTGCCCCGCCTCGACATGCGGCCAGACGGTGCGCGCCAGCTCGTCGGCAACCAGGCTCTTGAACGCTGTGTCGCGCGGGCGCAGCGTCGAGCCGGTCAGGGTCAGGCGCCGGCGCATGATCTCGAAGATCGGGATCGTCGCCATCAGCCCGCCCTGCACCGCGATCGAGACATGGCGGCCGTCATCGGAGAGACATTGCAGATTGCGCGGGACATAATCGCCGCCGACCATGTCGAGCACCACCGCGACGCCCTTGCCGCCGGTGATCGCCTTCACCTCGGCGACGAAATCCTGCGTCTTGTAGTTGATCGCATGATCGGCCCCCAGGGCCTTTGCCGCGGCGCATTTCCCGTCCGATCCGGCGGTGACGATGATGGTCAGGCCGAACAGGTTGGCGAGACCGATCGCCATCGTGCCGATCCCGCTGGTGCCGCCATGCACGAGCACCGTGTCGCCCTCGCTCGCGTAACCGCGCTCGAACAAATTGGTCCAGACGGTGAAGAGCGTTTCCGGCATCGCCGCCGCCTCGACCATCGACAGCGCCTCGGGCACATGCAGGCACTGGCCGTACGGCGCGACGGCATATTGGGCATAGGCGCCGCCGGTTATCAGCGCGCAGACCGGCTGGCCGACCAGCTCGGGCTGGACGCCCTCCCCCACCGCGACGATCGTGCCGCTGACTTCCATGCCGAGGATCGAGGGTGCACCCGGCGGCGGCGGATACAGGCCCTTGCGCTGCATCACCTCGGGCCGGTTGACGCCGGCGGCGGCGACGCGGATCAGCACCTCGCCCCCGCCGGGTATCGGCACGGGGCGCTCGACCAGGCGCAACACCTCGGGCCCGCCGGGAGCCTCGGGGTCGATTGCCTGCATCACCGTCGGAATGTTAACCATAGAATCCGCCCGCCCCCCGTCGCGGAATAGCCCGGCCTTATTGACATCGCGGCCTGCCGGGTCAACGTTCCATGCCATGGACCCGGACGAGATTCTCGCGCGAAAAGCGGGCGATCCGCTTACCGAGCTTGCACGGCAAGACCTCGATCCCCTGTCGGTCGAGGAATGCCAGGCACGGATCGAGGCGCTCGAGGCTGAAATCGTCCGAACGAAGACCCGGTTGACGCGCGCCGTTAACCACAGGGCAAGCGCCAACGATCTATTCAAGCGATGAGCGGCGAGGCTCCGGCACGGCGATCAGGCCGGAGCGTTCGTCAAGTGCTTGATGCGGGCGCCCTGCCTTCCGACATAAGAGGAAAGGGCCGTCCGTCTCGTTGCGGTCCGCATGGAGTAAACTAATGCCTTCTTTCGCATCCGCGCTGGAAACAACCCTCCACAAGGCGCTTGAAGCCGCGTCCTCGCGGCGCCACGAATATGCGACGCTCGAACATCTGCTGCTCGCGCTGATCGACGACGAGCATGCCTCCAAGGTGATGACCTCGTGCGGGGTCGACCTCGAAGAGCTCAAGGCAACCGTGGCCCATTATCTCGATACCGAGCTGGAAGCGCTGAAGGTCGATGCCGCGACCGACCCCTCGCCCACCTCCGGCTTCCAGCGCGTCGTCCAGCGCGCGATCCTCCACGTCCAGTCCTCGGGCCGCGACGAAGTGACCGGCGCGAACGTGCTCGTCGCCTTGTTCAGCGAGCGCGAGAGCTATGCCGTTTATTTCCTCCAGCAGCAGGACATGAGCCGCCTCGATGCCGTCAGCTTCATCTCGCATGGCGTCGGCAAGGGTGGCGCCGCCCCGGAGCCGCGCGAAGTGAAGGGCGCCGAGGAAGAGAAGACCCAGAAGCCCGAGGGCAAGGGCAAGAGCGAAAGCGCGCTCAAGCAGTTCACCGTCGACCTCAACGAGAAGGCGAAGAACGGCAAGGTCGATCCGCTGATCGGCCGCGGCCCCGAGGTCGATCGCACCGTGCAGATCCTGTGCCGCCGCTCGAAGAACAACCCGCTGTACGTCGGCGATCCGGGGGTCGGTAAAACGGCGATCGCGGAAGGCCTGGCGCGGAAAATCGTCGAGGGCGACGTGCCCGAGGTGCTGCTGCCCGCGGTCATCTATTCGCTCGACATGGGGGCGCTGCTCGCCGGCACTCGTTATCGCGGCGATTTCGAGGAGCGGCTGAAAGCGGTCGTCAACGAACTGGAGAAGCTGCCCGACGCGATCCTGTTCATCGACGAAATCCACACCGTGATCGGTGCGGGCGCGACCAGCGGCGGCGCGATGGATGCGTCCAACCTGCTCAAGCCGGCTCTGTCGGGGGGCACGATCCGCTGCATCGGATCGACCACCTACAAGGAGTTCCGCAACCACTTCGAGAAGGACCGTGCGCTGCTGCGGCGCTTCCAGAAGATCGATGTCAACGAGCCGACGATCGAGGACACGGTCAAGATCCTGACCGGGCTGCGCAGCGCGTTCGAGGACCATCACAAGGTCAAATACACCCCCGACGCGATCAAATCGGCGGTCGAGCTGTCGGCACGCTACATCAACGACCGCAAGCTGCCGGACAAGGCGATCGACGTGATCGACGAGGTCGGCGCGATGCAGATGCTGGTGCCGCCGAGCAAGCGCAAGAAGACCATTACGACGCGCGAGATCGAAGCCGTGATCGCGACGATGGCGCGCATCCCGCCGAAATCGGTCTCGGCCGACGACACCAAGGCACTGGAAAGCCTCGACACCGATCTCAAACGGGTCGTGTTCGGGCAGAATGCCGCGATCGAGAAGCTCGCCTCCGCGATCAAGCTCAGCCGGGCTGGCCTGCGCGACCCCGACAAGCCGATCGGCAATTACCTGTTCACCGGCCCGACCGGCGTGGGCAAGACCGAGGTCGCGCGTCAGCTTGCCTCGATCATGGGCATCCCGCTCCAGCGCTTCGACATGTCGGAATATATGGAGCGCCATTCGGTCAGCCGGCTGATCGGTGCGCCTCCCGGCTATGTCGGCTATGATCAGGGCGGGTTGCTGACCGACGCGGTCGACCAGCAGCCGCATTCGGTATTGCTGCTCGACGAGATCGAGAAGGCGCATCCGGACCTGTTCAACATCCTGTTGCAGGTGATGGACAACGGCAAGCTGACCGACCACCACGGCAAGACCGTCGATTTCAGGAACGTCATCCTGATCATGACGACCAATGCCGGCGCGTCGGACATGGCCCGCGAGACGCTCGGCTTCGGCAATCTCTCCCGCGAGGGCGAGGACGAGCAGGCGGTGCAGAAGATGTTCACGCCGGAATTCCGCAACCGGCTCGATGCGATCGTGCCGTTCGGATATCTGCCGCCGGAAGTCGTGGCGCGGGTGGTGGAGAAGTTCATCCTCCAGCTCGAACTTCAGCTGGCCGACCGTCATGTGCACATCAGCCTGGACGACGACTCCAAGGCGTGGCTGACCACCAAGGGCTATGACAAGCTCTATGGCGCGCGGCCGATGGGCCGGCTGATCCAGGAGAAGATCAAGCAACCGCTGGCCGAGGAGCTGCTGTTCGGCAAGCTCGTCCATGGTGGCGAGGTGAGCGTGAAGATGAAGGACGGCGCCCTGGCGTTCGAGATCGTCCCCGCGCCGCCCAAAAAGCCGAAGAAGAAGGGCAAGGCGGAAAGCGTCGACGCCAAATAAGCGTCAGTCCACCCGATGAAGAGGCCGCGGCAGCAATGCCGCGGCCTTTTTCATATCAGGGCAGGTAATAGCCGGGGCTGGTCTGGACGACGACCGTCACGGTCGTGCCGCCCTGCATGGTGACGGTGGAGGGCACCGGCGGTGGCGGTGGTGGCTGATAATGAACGGGTTCCGGCGGCGGAGCGCAGCCATAGCGGCCGCAGGCGCGCAGCTCCGCCTCGCGTTCGCGGGCAAGGCGCCGCATCCAGCGGTCGCGCGCGATCGCGGCGGAGGCCTGTTCCTCGGTGCTCGCCCAGGCATCTTCGCGGCAATCCCGGTCGCCCTCGCAGATCCGGTTCACGGCGCGCTCGACGCGGCGATGGAGTTCCGCGACGCCGGCGCTGGTCGAAAGGTCGAGATCGATGGCAGGAACGGCGATCGAACGGGTTTCGTAGCGATCATACGCATGGGCCATCGTCGTCAGCCCCGCCATCGCGGCGAACAGCAGCAATCCCCGGATCATGGTCCGTCTCCTACCGTCGAAGATGGTTAACAGTAGAAGCGCGGGCAGGCGGAAAGACAAGCGTTACCCCTGTCCCGCCTTCGGACAGCGGCCTATCCGCGGACCCAGCCGATCGCCGGATCGTTCATGTCGACCGCCTCACCCAGTTCCCACACCTCGGGATAACCGTAGCCGACCAGGTTGACGAAGGTCTGGATATTGAGCGCGAGCTGGATCGACTTGGTCATCACCGGTGCGACATTGTTCCGGAAATTATTGTTGCAATAGATGTAGATCGGCCTGGTACGGTCGGTCCCCACGACCTGCGCGAGGCTCTCTGCGGTAAAGTCGGAAAAGGGCAGGTTCACCGCGCCTTCGATGTGCCCGCGCCGGAACGCCTCGGCCGAGCGCGCGTCGAGCAGCAATGCCCCTTCGGCGGCGGCACGCTGGCGGAATTCCCCAAGGCCGAGCAGCCGTTTCGCGCGATAGGGGCCGACCTTCTTCGTCAGGGCGACATAACCCGAATAGTCGATCAGCGGATTCGCGCCGAGCGCGATCGGCGTCGGCTCCCGCGCGCCCGCAGGAGAAGCGGCGGCAAGCCAGGACAGGCCGATGATGAGGACAAAAGAGATACGCATGGCGATCGCTCCCGAAACTGATCTTCCGGGTGCGCCCTCCGGGCTTGATCGGGGCTGAACGGTCGGTGGCCGATTGGGGGCGGAGAACTGGCCAAAGACCAAATCTCCGACTCGAAATTAAGATGGGTGATATCAATCAATGCATACGACAACGCGTGCGGGACCCAGCGGGCATTGCTAGTCATGACGTCCGGTTGATCTGGAGGGAGCGATTCGATGATTGGCGCCGAGGCACTCGAAATCGTCATTCCGCCGCATCTTTCTGAATTGAGCCACGAACTCATCGAGCTGTCCGAGGACGCCGTCGAAACCAGCGGCTCCGGCTTTGGCGGCCTCGACGCCAATTCAGTCCTCTTCGTCGCGCTCTCCGTTCCCCTCATCAAAAAGATCGGCGACGTTCTGATAGCCCGCATCAAGGCGGGCCAGGCAATCAAATTTCGATATAAGGGAATGACCATCGAGGGTGTCTCCGAAGCGGCGATCCTGAAGGCGCTCGACGTGGTCAAAGATGATCTCAAGCCGTAAGCAGCGACTCGTCCAACTCGCGCTAGAGAGCAGCCGCACCCTGCTCACCGGCCGGGTGTCGATCTGGCCAGTCACGGGGATCGACGCGCTGCTTCACCTCGATGAGGCCTATATCTGCGCGATCACCTCGATCGAGGCGAGGAGCCAGGCTCTAAACGTCGCCGGCGTCAGCGCGATCGTCATCGATTCCACGGAGGCGCATTGGATCACCGCGCTCGCGTCGGCGTTCGAGTGGGGCGACCGGTGGCCGCTCTATGTCCTGGAGCAATATTACATCCTGCGGCTCAACATGGCTGGCCTCGGCGCCGAGGCGGACATTTTTAACCAGTTCATCGCCGAGAGCCGCAAGGGCCTTGGGCCAGTTCCGGAGGTGGAGTCTGCCAGAGCCTACGCGGCGAACGTGACCGTCGAGCGCCTGATCCTCGGGCACGAACTCGGCCATCTGGCTTTCGGCGCCGCGACGAAGATCGACAGCGCCCTGCTCAACATGGTGCGCGGCAGCGTCGCCGGGATCGGTAAGGTGTTCGCCGCCGCGCTCGACTACAAGATGGAGGACCTCGACCTTTCGAAGGAAGAGGAGGACGACCTCTTTGCGTCGGTCGAGCAATATCTCAATCGCTACCTCTTTGTCGAATTTCCGGGCGACAGTTATTCGATCGAGCGCCAGTTGCTCCAAAAGGCCGACGCCTGGACGCTGCTGCAGCGCGCGCGCCGGCTCGAGCCGCTACGCGCAGCATTCGGCAACCTCGACCTATTGCAGGAATGCTTTTGTGACATCTACGGGTTCGAGCGCCTTCTCCAACTGACCGGCGGAGGTCCGAACCACGCGCATTTCCTGTGCCTCGATATCATGCGCACGCTGCACTGCATGTTCGCCTTTGGCGCGATCGACAGCCTCGTGCGCGAACGGACGCTGAGGGCACAGATGCGCGAGGAACTCCGGACGCTGTACGCGCCGCTCCCGACCGAGCGGATGGAAGCGATGGGCGAGGACGAGGTCAAGGTCGTGTCGGATCAGGCCGACGCGATCAAAGCTCGCTATGGGGAGGATCCCGACACGCTCGGATACCAGACGGCGATGGTTCGGGCGATCTTTCGGCGCGTTGCCTTCTATACCTATATCAGGGACCGGCCCGCGATCGCGCTGCCGACGACGGTCCCGGAAATGCGCCAGCTGGGCGACACGCTTGAGGTGACCTTGCTGGGCGCCTGTGCCCGTATCCGCGCAGCATCTGACCAGCTCGAGCAGCAGTTCCCGAAGCTGCTCGATACTGAACTCGCCCCGCTGGAACGGCAGGAACTGCGAGACGGGTGGCGAAGCTTCTCGTCCACCTTGCCCAAGGTCGGATTCGTTGCGATGCAGCTCGCCGAACTCTGATCCTGCCAAGGCCCCCGATCAGACGCCCGGGCGGATCAGCGCGGTGCCGAAAGCCGCCACCCGTCCTTCCACCACCGAGAGGGCGAATTGCTGCGCGGTGATCTCGATGCCCTGGCCAGGCGCCATCTCGGCCGCAACCGACATGCCGGACTCGAGCAACTCGATGATCAACCCCGTTGCCGCCGAGACCGTGATGTTTGCGACCGAAAGCACGACCTGGATGGGCGAGAACAGCATCGCGGGCACCCCACCCCAGGAATAATAATCGGGATAAAGCTGGCGCATCAGCATCCACTCATTGGCCGCCGCGATATTGCAGGCCGTGAAAGAAGGCACGACCTGGAAGACGCGTTTAACCAGGCATCCGAACCATCGGTACCATCCAAACGAGAGCGCATTGAGGGCGCCCTCCACCACGGCGCGGACCTCCGACCCGGAATAGCCATGGGCTAGCCAATAGTCGGCGTCGAAATAGGCCGTGCCGGTCGCCTCAAATTTGACGGCCTCGCCGCGCTTCGGGTCGAACCGCCAATATTGGTAGCGATAGGTCTTGTCCGCGCCTGAGGTCCTGATGAACTGAGCAAGCGCCAGCTTCAGATCCTCGCCGCTGAAGATCGGGACTCCGGCGAGTTCGGTGATCACATCCCCCACCCGAAACGGGCTTCCGACGCCAAAGGGCGTCTGCGCCGCCGCCACGATCACGCGCACGCCCTCGCGATATTGCCCATTGTCGTCGTTGACCTCGATCCCGTTCACATAGGGTTGGACGGTCCCGAATTGCTCGCGGTACGCCTTGCGCATGGTGAGCAGCGTCGCCAGCCCGGCAGCGTTCCGCTGCAGCCCGTCGATCGGCAAGCCGTCCTTTGCCTCGCCCCATGCACAATTGGGGGAACACAGACCCGGATCAGCGATCAGCCAGGTAGCCTGCGCGACGCCCTCGCTCGTTTTCGTTTCGACGGCGCGGAAGCCCAATGGTGCATCGAACAGGCCACATCGCGCTGCCTGGGGCTCATCGCCGACGGCGCCGGCGCAGCTGCGCTCGGAACCGATGCCGACCCCGCCCCACGCGACGTCGCGTCCTTGCCAGGTCGCCGCATAGCGCGCATCCTCGCGCAGCAGCCCGATCGCGCTACTGTCGGCCCCGCGGCTATGAGCGTAGATCTTTGGGGTATAATGGTATTTTCCAAAATCGACCTGCTGACATTCGCCTGGGGCCAGGCTCTTCCACCCCGTGACGCCGTTCTTGCCATAGCCATCGACGGGGCGGACCAGCAAAGCGGTCTCAGTGCGGTAGGGCGTCAGTCCGCATACCTTCACCGATGTCTCGATTAGCTGGAGGAATGCCAGGACAGAACCCTTGCGCTCGATCCAATAGTCATCCTTGAGCGGAATCGCGGCCAGGGATTGTCCAAGGTGTGCATGGCGTCGCGCGACCGCAGCTTCACCGCATTGCGGCAGAGACACATTGCTCATCGCACAGGCCTCGTTGATACCGTTCAGCGATTTGATCAGCTCAACCCCATCGGACGGCTTGCTCTCGAGCGTGAAGTCGAGCGGCAGCGCATCGATGCCGAGAACCGCCGCCGGCGCCAGCTCGGTCGCGACTTGCTCCGTGCTGGAGAAGGCGAACCTGAAGCGATCCGCCAGGGTGCGTTGCCCATCGGCCCAGTGAAGCCAGGGATATGCTTTGGTTGCAGCGCTGTAGTGACGTTGAGTCTGTACTAGGGAGAACACAGCGGCGACCAGGGCGATGGCGGCGAGAACGCCCGCTATCGGCGCCAATGAGGGCGAGGACACAGGGCGAGCAGTTGTCGCGGGCATGCCATACCTCCGAATGCTGTTAGTTCGTTCCTATCCTGTCCTGGGGAGCCTTGTTGCGAGCATGATATCATCGAACTGTCATGACACGGTCTGTTTTTACTTTATCTCCTTAAATAATCGCCTGCTTGCATTTGCCCACCTAAAGTTCTTTTGCCGTCGCGCCAACAAGTTAGGCTGACGCTGCATTTTTTTGACCGACAGCTGGGCACGCCGAAGACGGAGGATTATGGACCTCATCGGAATTGCCAGGGGAGCCAGCCGGCTGCGCCAGTTCATCGAACAGGACCTTGCGGACCTGCTCGTATCCTATGATCTGCGCGCCGCATCGGGGGCACTGCAGGATGCAGATCATGCGTCGGACAAAAGAAGCGTGCTCTGGTCGGCGATCAACCATCTTGAGGCGGCCGAGGCCAAATATGAGCCGGACCTGCGCGGCAATCATCGCTTCTTCGCTGCTCAGTCACTTCTTTACGTCATCGCCCTGCGCGCGCTGATCCTGCGATCGCTTGATGAACCCCAGCTTGTCGCGCGCTGCTTCGACAAGAGCCTCAGGATCGTATTGACCCAGAACGACAATGCCTGGAAACGGCAATTGAGCGACATCGTCGAAAGCTGGAACCCTGCCCTCTGGGTCCGGATGGTACGGTTCCTTAACTCGCCGCTTGGCAAGGCAGCGCGCTGCTTCGACGCGATCGCATTTTGGGAGACAATGGGATTCTCGAACACTGGACGGCTGGCGCTGGACAGCGGTCCCGAGATCGATCCCCGTTAGATTCCAATGGCCCATGATGGAAGAACTCGGGTCGAGCGATCTTGGCGAGGGCCTGAGGTCATCATAGAGATGGTTTGGTCCGAGGACACCTGCCCCGAGGCGTAATCCAGCTATGTTCCGCCCTTTACCTTCTGTTCGCCATCTCCGGTGTACACCATGCCCATGCTCAAGGGGTGGGTTTTCAGTCTGTTGGCGCTGATCGGCGCGCTGCTCGTCTCCGCGCTTGCCGGCGCGGTGCCGGCAGAAGCGCAGACCGGGCTCGCCGGCCGGCCGGTCGCGATATGCGTGGCGCGTGCCGTGCCGGGCATGGCACCGCGCGCCCTGTTCGCCGAACCCGCCCGCTTCGACTGCAAGGTCCGCCAGACCAAGCTCGGTTCGGGTGACTTTTGGGCCCTCTCCGCCCCGGTCCGCGCGACCGGCGCGGTCGATATCCGCATCGGCAGCCTGTGGCAGGAACGCGTTACGCTCCATGCACTTTATGCCGATGGAACGATCGTCTCGGCGGTGACCGACGGCCGGGCCGCGACCCGGCATCTTCAGCTCGGCGCGATCATCGAGCGCGGGCTGCCCGAGCGCAGCGCGCCGCTCGTCCGGCTGCTCTGGCATGTCGAGGGCGCCGCCAATCTGCGCGGTATCCTGGTCGGCGCCCGCATCGCGACGCCGGCGGAAAGCGCCAATGCGAACCTGGTGATGGGATCGGTCTATGCCGGGTTCGCCGGGCTGTGTGTCGCCCTGCTCGTCTATAATCTCGCGCTATGGGGCGCGCTGCGCCACCGTTTTCAGCTCGCTTATTGCGGCATGCTGCTCGCGCTGATGGTCTATGCGACATCGTCGTCGGGCGCGCTGGCCTGGGCCTGGCCTGACATCGTCAACAATGATCGGCTGCGGATCAACTATGCCTCGCTCGGCCTGGCGGCGGTCGCGGCGATGCTGTTCGCCCGCACCTTCTTCGAACCGCGCGTCTTCGCCGGCTGGCTGGCCAGGGCAAGCAATGTGATCTGCGTCCTGATGCTGACCACGGTCGCGCTGCTGGCGACTCTGGCGCCGTGGCAGATCACCCTGTTCGACAAATTCTTCTCCTTCGTGTTCATCGCCCAGATCGGCATCGTCGTGCCGATCCTGTGGCGCGGCTGGCGGACGCGGAGCAATTATCTGTGGATGTTCGCGATCGCCTGGGCCGCGCCGATCGTGCTGGCCGCCTTCCGCATCGCCAGTTCCCTGAATGCGATCAGCTGGAGCTTCTGGCTCGACAATTCGACGATCCTGACGATGACAGTTGAGGCGCTCTTCTCCAGCCTCGCCATCGCCTATCGCATTCGCCTGCTCAGCCTGGAACGCGACGAAGCCCGCGAGCAGGAGATCGCGGCGCGGCTGCTGGCCGACACCGATCCGCTGACCGGTCTGTTCAATCGCCGCGCCTTTCTGCGCAACGCGATCGGGCGGGAAGGCGAGCAGATATTGCTGCTGGCCGACATCGACCATTTCAAGCGGGTCAACGAAACGATCGGCCATGACGGCGGCGACGAGGTGCTGCGCGTGTTCGCCCGCACCCTGCGCCAGTCGGTGCCCGCCGAGGCGCTGGTCGCGCGGATCGGCGGCGAGGAGTTCGCGATCATCACGCCGGTCGGGCTGGCAGTCGAGGCCGAAGACATCCTCGCGCGCCTGCGCGCCGCGCGGATGCCGTACGACCTGTCGGTGACGGCAAGCATCGGGACCTGCAGCGGCCCGTTGACGAAGGAAACCGACTGGAAGGCGCTGTATCGCGGCGCCGACCGCGCGCTGTTCGAAGCCAAGGCGGCGGGCCGCGACCGGGCGCGCTGCACCCGGAATCAGGGGCGAATCGCCGCCTGACGTCGCTTGCCCCGACACTCCCTCGAGCCTATGGAAGACGGCACGGGAGTCATGCGATGCGTAATCGTCGAACTGGGTTGATCATCGCGGCGGCCGCGTTGCTGATCATGGCCGCGCGCCATCCCTCGGCCGACCTCCGCATCCTCACCCATGATCGGGGGGACAGCGCGCCGCGCAGCTTCCAGGCGGCGATCGATTTCGGGCTGGTGGCGATCTCGGTGCTCATCACCTGGACCGAAAAGCGCTTCGCCTGACGCTTGCACCGTGCCGGACCGCTGCTTACACTCCTGTCAATGACTGATCCCGAAAGCGCCTGGCGCGATTCCTATCGCCACCCCACGCGCTGGGACAGCGCCTATCCGCCACAATCGATGGTCGCGTTCTTCGACGAAGCGGCGGCCCGGAGCGGCACTGCGCCGCTGATCGATTTCCTCGGCCGGCATTACAGCTATGCCGAGACACTCGACGGCGCGAACCGGGTCGCGACCGGCCTTAAGGCGCTGGGCTATGGCCCGGGCGACCGGATCGGCCTGTTCCTGCCCAATGTGCCGCATTATCTCGCGGCCTATTACGGCATCCTCAAGCTCGGCGCGACGGTGGTGAATTTCTCGCCGCTCTATACGCCCGCCGAGCTTGAGCATCAGGTCGCCGATTCGGGGACGAAGCTGCTGTTCACCCTTTCGGCCAGCGCATTGCTGCCGACCGCGCTCGAAGTGCTCGACGGGTCGAGCCTGGAGCGGCTTGTGGTGGGATCGGTCGCAGGCGCGTTGCCGGCAACGAAATCGGTGCTCTACCGGCTGTTCAAGCGCAGCGAAGTGACCAAGCGGCCGCATGACCCCCGAATCATGGCCTTTTCCGAGCTGATCGCGAATGACGGCGTTCACCCCACCGCCGCGATCGATCCGGTCAATGACGTCGCGCTGATCCAATATACCGGCGGCACCACCGGCACGCCCAAAGGGGCGATGCTGACCCACCAGAATCTGAGCGCCAATGCGCGCCAGGTGATGGGGCTCGATCCGCATCCGAACCAGGCCGACCGAATCCTCGGCGTGCTGCCGCTGTTCCATGTCTTCGCCAATACCTGCGTGCTCAACCGCACCGTGCTCAACGGCGGCTGCATCGTGATGCTGCCGCGCTTCGAAGCGGGCCAGGTGCTGGCGGCGATCGACCGCACCAAGGCGACCGCCCTGCCCGGCGTGCCGACCATGTATCAGGCGCTGCTCGACCATCCGAAACTGGCCGCGACCGATTTCTCGTCGCTCCGCGTCTGCATCTCGGGCGGTGCGCCGCTCCCGGCCGAGCTCAAGGCCAGGTTCGAGGCGGCGACCGGCTCGGCGGTGGTCGAGGGCTATGGCCTGTCCGAAAGCTCGGGCGTGATCTCGGCCAATCCCTATGAGGGCGAAGGCAAGTCCGGCACGATCGGCCAGCCGATCCCGGGCACCTGGGTCAGGCTGGTCGACAAGGGTGATCCGACCCGCCCTCCCCCCGAAGGCGAGCCGGGTGAGATCATCGCCACCGGCCCGCAGATCATGAAGGGCTATTGGAACCGGCCCGATGCCGATGGCGACGTGTTCATCACCGATGCGGACGGGCGGACCTGGCTGCGCACCGGCGATGTCGGCACGATCGACGCTGACGGCTTCATCAAGATCGTCGACCGGCTGAAGGACATGATCGCCGTCTCCGGCTTCAAGGTCTTCCCGAGCCAGATCGAGGCAGTGCTGCACCATCATCCCGACGTGAAGGAAGCGATGGTGATCGGCCTGCCCGATCCGTATCGCGGCGAGCAGCCACGCGCCTATGTCACCCTCAACGACGGCGCGACCGCGACCGGCGAGGAGCTGCGCGACTGGCTCAATCCCCAGATCGGCCGGCACGAGCGGGTCGACCAGGTCGTGATCCGGCTGACCATGCCCAAGACGATGATCGGCAAGCTCAGCCGCAAGGATCTGGTGGCCGAAGTGATGGCTAAGGCGGCTTCAAGCGTCGGATAACGAACCTTACTCGCGACATCGCCGTGAGCCCGACCCACTTCCTCCCGTCACCCCGGATTTGTTCCGGGGTCCACCGTGCCGCAAACTTCACAGCCGCAATACATGCGGAACGGTGGAACAAGTCCGGCATGACGGAAATTTCCAGCGACCGCATCAGGACGCCATTCCGCCTCCGCCCTTTTCCGACGCGGATAGCAAGCACCCATCCTTGACCCCCCTCGCCCGCCTGCCGCATAGCGGCATGATGGAGAAACCCATTGAAGAGCTGTCGTTCGAGGACGCGCTGAAGGAACTGGAGACGATCGTCTCGCGGCTGGAAACCGGCGAGGCGCCGCTCGACCAGGCGATCAGCCTGTACGAACGCGGCGACAAGCTGCGTCGCCGCTGCGCCGACCGGCTCGACGCCGCGCAGGCGCGGATCGAGGCGATCCGGCTGGACAGCGAAGGCCGCGCCGCCGGCACCCAGCCCTTTGCCGCGGGCTGATCCGATGACGGCGTCCCTGTCGCTGCAGGCGGCGCTCACCCAGGTCGGCGCCGATGTCGACCGGCGGCTCGACGTCCTGTTGGCGATTCCCGACGATCCCCGTGCCGATCTGTACCGGGCGATGCGGCATGCGGCGATCGGCGGCGGCAAGCGGCTGCGCCCGTTGCTGGTCTTCGCCACCGCCCGGCTGTTCGGGGTCGACCGCGATTGCGCCGGCCGCGTCGCGACCGCGATCGAGTGCATCCATGTCTATTCGCTGATCCATGACGATCTGCCCGCGATGGACGATGACGATATGCGCCGCGGCAAGCCGACCGTGCACAAGATGTTCGGCGAGGCCACCGCGATCCTGGCCGGCGATTGCCTCCACGCGCTCGCCTTCGAGATCCTTGCCGATCCGGCGACTCACCCCGACCCCTTCGTGCGGAGCGAACTGGTGTTCGACCTGGCCCGCGCCGCTGGCCCTTCGGGCATGGCGGGCGGCCAGATGATGGACCTCGAGGCGGAGAAAGCGAGCTTCGACCTGCCGACCGTCACCCGGCTTCAGGCGATGAAGACCGGCGCGCTGATCGCCTGTTCGGTCGAGGCAGGCGCAATCCTCGGCCGTATTGCACCGGACGGCCGCACGCCGCTTCGCGGCTATGCCCGCGACGTGGGCCTCGCCTTCCAGATCGCCGACGACCTGCTCGACGTCGAGGGCGACGAGGCGGCCGCCGGCAAGAAGCTGCGCAAGGACGAGGGTGCGGGCAAGGAAACCTTTCTGTCGCTGCTCGGCGTCGCCCGCGCGCGCGAACAGGCCCGGATGCTGGTCGATCAGGCAATCCAGCATCTTCAGGGCTTCGGCGCCGAGGCGGACCTGCTGCGCCAGATCGCGCGCTTCACGCTGGAACGCGACCGATAACCGGGACCCGCCCGCTCTGGCGGATCACTGCCGCGGTCCTGCTGATCGCGGCGATCACGGTCGGCGCCTGGCAATATGCGCTGCACTGGCGCCCCTCGGCATGGCGCTATCCCCGCCAGGGCATCGACGTCTCGCATCATCAGGGCATCATCGACTGGTCGGCGCTACCCGCGCAGCAGGTGGACTTCGCCTATATCAAGGCGACCGAGGGCGGCGACCATCGCGACCGGCGCTTCGCCGAGAACTGGGCCGGCGCAGGCCGGGCCGGCATCGCGCGCGGGGCCTATCATTTCTTCACCCTGTGCCGTTCCGGCGCCGACCAGGCCGCCAATTTCATCGCCACCGTGCCGATCGACCCCACCGCACTGCCGCCGGTCATCGACCTGGAATTCGGCGGCAATTGCGCGGCGCGCCCATCGATCGCGGCGCTCATGACGGAGCTGGCCGCCTTCATACGCCCGGTGGAGGCGCGGTTCGGCCAGCCGGTCACGCTCTACCTCACCCGCGAATTCGATGCCGCCTACGGCCTCGGCACCCGCGTGAACCGCCCGCTCTGGCTGCGCCGGCTGGTGCTCGAGCCGAACTGGGGCGCCCGCCCCTGGGCGATCTGGCAGGCTTCGAGCTTTCGCCGCGTCCGCGGCATCACCGGCCGGGTCGATTGGAACGTGATGCGGCCTTGACACCTGCACGCCGCCCCCGCAGTCCCCGTTCCCGAACCCATTCTCGATCTTCCCGTGCTTGGCAAAGGCAGTCGACATGACCATCCGTACCGGCGTCTATCCCGGCACTTTCGATCCCGTCACGCTCGGACATATGGACATCATCCGGCGCGGGGCGAAGCTGGTCGACCGGCTCGTCATCGGCGTGACGACCAATCCGTCCAAATCGCCGATGTTCGACCTCGACGAGCGCATGGCGATGGTCCAGCGCGAGGTGGCCGGGATCGGCGGGGAAAT
Organism: Sphingomonas sp. GW821-FHT10F11; assembly: GCF_058809095.1. Taxonomy (NCBI): domain Bacteria; kingdom Pseudomonadati; phylum Pseudomonadota; class Alphaproteobacteria; order Sphingomonadales; family Sphingomonadaceae; genus Sphingomonas; species Sphingomonas sp. GW821-FHT10F11. The sequence continues at coordinate 575,799 of NZ_JBXASH010000002.1, read as the reverse complement.
CCATGTCGTCAGCTTCGATTCGCTGCTGATGGATTTCGCCGAGCGCGAGGGCGCCCGGGTGATCGTGCGCGGTCTGCGCGCCGTCGCCGATTTCGAATATGAATATCAGATGGCGGGCATGAACCAGCAGATCAATCCGCGCGTCGAGACGGTGTTCCTGATGGCCGACGTCTCGCTTCAGCCGATCGCGAGCCGGCTGGTCAAGGAGATCGCGCTCTATGGCGGGCCGATCGACCGGTTCGTCCCCCCCAATGTCGCCGCGGACGTTGCCGCCCGGGTCGAGAAGATCGGCCGCAAGGGCAGCTGACGCGATTTCCTCGGCGCCTGCCACACGAGCGCCACGGTTGCGTCGGAAGAGGACGGTTTGCAGCGGGATGTTCAGATTGGCGCAAGCGGGGATTTGCTCTAAGCGCGCTGCAACGCCTTACGGGCCCGAAGTGTCAGGGCCAGGATGTTACGGGGATATGATGCGTTTTATTGCCAGCCTGATCGCGTGTGTATCCGCCCTTTTCGTCACGGGCGCGGCGACCGCCCAGAACCTCGATACCCCGGTCGCGGGACGCGCGCCGATCCCCACCAGGGATCCGGCGAATCTATGGTATCTCGACCTGTCGACCGGCGGCCGCGTGGTCATCTGGCTGCGCCCGGATGCGGCGCCGAAGATGGTCGACCGGGTGAAGGAGCTCACCCGCCAGCATTTCTATGACGGGCTGGCCTTTCACCGCGTGATCGACGGCTTCATGGCGCAGGGCGGCGACCCCAAGGGCGACGGCACCGGCGGATCGACGCTGCCCGACATGAAGGCCGAGTTCAATTTCCTGCCGCATGTGCGCGGTGCCGTCTCGGCGGCGCGCACCGCCGACAATGAGGACAGCGCGAACAGCCAGTTCTTCATCGTCTTCCAGCCGCGCCTGACGCTCGATCATAAATACACCGTGTTCGGCCGCGTGATCGAGGGCATGGACTATGTCGACGCGATCCAGCGCGGCGAGCCGCCGGCGAACCCCACCAGGATCCTCCACGCCTATATCGGGTCGGACAATCCCCCGGCCTACACGGCACCGCCGCCCGCGCCGGTAGTGGTCGCGCCGACCCTGTCGCTGACCGACGTACCCGCCGCGCCGCTGGTGGTGAAGGTACCGGCGGGCGCGAAGAAGCCGGCGCCCAAGGCTCCTGCCCCGAAGGCAAAGGCGAAATAAGCGCCGCCCGCTCCACGCGGGCAGCGAGGATACGATGAAGGTCGACCTCTTCGATTTCGATCTGCCGCCGGAACGCATCGCGCTCCGGCCGGCTTCACCACGCGATTCGGCGCGGCTGCTGGTGCTTGACGGCGATGCCACGCGCGACCTGGCCGTGACCGACTTGCCCGGACAGTTGCGCGCGGGCGACCTGCTGGTCTTCAACGACACCCGCGTGATCCCCGCCCAGCTCGAGGGCCGACGCGGTGATGCGAAAATCGGCGCGACGCTGCACAAGCGCGAAGGCCCGCGCCGCTGGCGCGCCTTCATCCGCAATGCCCGGCGCCTGCGCGAGGGTGACAGCGTGGATTTCGGCGCGGGCGTCAGCGCGGTCGCGAGCGACAAGGCCGAGGATGGCAGCCTGGCCCTGACGTTCGCGGGCGACGAGCCGGTCGAGCTGCTGCTGGAGCGCGCCGGCCATATGCCCCTGCCCCCCTATATCGCGGCCCGCCGCGCCGCCGATGCGCGCGACGCGGAGGATTACCAGACCATGTTCGCGGCGGAGAAGGGCGCGGTCGCCGCGCCCACCGCCTCGCTGCACTTCACGCCCGCGCTGATGGAGAGCCTGGCCGCGGCCGGCATCGGCCATGCGACGCTGACCCTGCATGTCGGCGCGGGCACCTTCCTGCCGGTGAAGGCGGAGGATACCGACGCCCACCGCATGCACGCCGAATGGGGCCGCATCGAGGTGGCGACGGCGGAGCGCCTCAACCAGGTACGTCGCAATGGCGGCCGTATCATCGCCGCCGGCACCACCAGCCTGCGCCTGATCGAGAGCGCGGCGGACGAGGACGGGACGATCCGTCCCTTCGAAGGCGACACCGCGATCTTCATCACTCCCGGCTATCGCTTCAAGGGCGTGGACGGCCTGGTGACCAACTTCCATCTGCCGAAATCGACCCTGTTCATGCTGGTGAGCGCGCTGATGGGGCTGGAGCGGATGCAGGCAGCGTATGCCCATGCGATTGGGGCGGGGTATCGGTTTTATTCGTACGGGGATGGATCCTTGTTGCTGCCGTGAGGTGGAGTTGGTCGGCGAGGTCGCGAAAGCAGGAGGCCGCGTCCGCACCGGAGTCGTCCTAGAGCTGGATGATTCCCCGCCGCGCCGCGTGGGCCACCGCATCCGTGCGCCCGGTCGCGTCGAGCTTGTCGATCAGTCGGCCCACATGGAATTTGGCCGTGTCCGGCGAAATGCCGAGCCGCTGGCCGATCGCCTTGTTGGACAAACCTTCGGCAAGCAGCGCGATCACGTCGCGCTCGCGCGGCGTCAGCTCGAACCCGTTCTCACCCGCGTCGGATGCGCTGAGGATCAGGTCCGACGCTTCACCGGCGCCGGCGATCCGTAGTTCCGGGACCCGACTCAGGATGTCGGCAAGCCGGGCGGCAAGCGCCGGCTCGTCGACGCGAATGGCGAGGCGCAGACCCGTTGCTGGATCGCGAATGCTCACCGTTCCGGCCGATCCCCGATCGTCACCTTCACCTCCAGCGATGCGCCCCCGCGCCGAAGGAGCAGAATAACCTCGGAACCGACCGGTGTCGTGCGCAGCGTCCGCAGGAGAGCACCGACATGCGGAATCCGAACGCCAGCCCAGGACAGGATGATATCTCCCTGGTGCAGCCCGGCGCGTGCCGCCGGTCCGTCGCGGTCGAGCGTCATCACCATGCCGCCATGGCCGCCGTCGTCCAGCGGGACATCCTTCAGGCCGACGCCGAGATAGGCGACCGGGACCCGGCCATGGTCGAACAACTGCGCCGCGACCCGATCGATCGTCGCCGCCGGGATGACCAGCGTCCGGCCGCGCGGGCCGCGCACTGCCATGCCGAAAGCCCCGCCGGCCCCGTCGACGGCGAGGCCGCCCTCGGCGCGCTGCCGCAGCCGCAGGTCAAGCTCGATCCGTGCGTCGATCGTACCGCCGCGCATCGATTGCCAGGCGGGCCCGACCGCGGCGATGCCGCCGAACGCGATCAGCGGCGCACTGTCGGCAGCCGCCACGATCAGCGCGAGCGCGCCGGGTCGGACGGCCAGGTTGTCAAGCGTCGCCACTGGAGCCTTGAGACCCTCGACCCGAAGCAGAGCGATATCGGTTGCCGCGTCGCGACCGACCAGCGTCGCGTTCCGCACCGTGCCGTCGGACTCCTCGATGTCGATCGAGCCTTCGTCGGCCAGCGTCTCGTCCGGCGTGATCACCAACCCCTCGCGCCAGACGAAGCCGCTCGCGAGCGAGCGATGCGACTGGACTTCGACAATCGAGGGGGTGGTAGCGGCGGCGAGGTCGGCGAGCGACGCGGAAAGCTCGGCGAAAGTCGATGCGGTGGTGGCCATGGGCAAATCTCCTGTGCACGCGGAGATAGGGTGTCGCCTCGGTGCTTCGCTACTGCCCGGCCGGGTAGGTCCTCTCCGCCTGAACGGACCGGCCGTTCGAGCACGTCAACCCGGCGACGATTGAATGGCGCTGCGCGGTCGAGCTCTATAGAGCTAATCAAGCAACAATGGCTTGCGCGGATAAGGGCTATGACGTAATTTCTCTTCGCTAAAAGGCCCAGTATTGTTGCTATAATTGGCACATTCCAGGCAAGGCGTGTTTGTAGCGTGAACTCAAGGAGTTGAACGACCCGATAAGCTGAGAACAAATCAGGAGAGAGATAATGCGTGTTCATTCGATTGCGCTGACGGCGGCGCTGTGCCTGTCGCCCCTGCTCGCCGCTGGAGCCCAGGCCCAGGTGACTGTCGAGCAGGTCCCCGCCGAAACCGATTCCTCCAACCAGGCGGCCTGGTGGCGACCGATGGTCGTCAAGGGCAACACCACTTATGTCGCGTTCAATGCGCCCGGCACCGCGGCGGGGACCCATCAGGTCAAGATCGGCGTGAAGGTCGGCAACGGCGCCTGGGTGATCGGATCGCTCAAGGACCAGTTCGGGGCGATCTGGAGCCATCCCGACGATATCGGCCATGATCAGCCCACCATCGCCGTCGATGGCGACGGCTATATCCATGTCTGGGCCGATCATCATGTCGACGACTGGCGCTATTTCCGCTCGAGCGCGCCAAACGACCCCTCCGCGACGCTGCGCCGCGTCGGCGAGATGCCCGGCACCGTCGGCGCCACCTATCCGATCGCCGAGCATGCTCCGAACGGCGATATCTATCTGATGATCCGCAATCACTTCAGCGGCGCCGGCCAGGGGGAACTCTATCGCTGGAACAACACCGCCAATAGCTGGTCGAAGACCGCCGTGTTCGCGCGCGAAACGGGGAATTATGTCTATCCGGACGATCTGCAGGTCGACAGCGCCGGCAATGTCCACCTCGCTTTCGAATGGGCCTATGGCATGCCGAGGGCGCTGCGGCATTACGGCTCCTATATCAAATATGACGTCGCCGCCGCCCAATGGCGTACCGCCAACGGCACCGCGGTCACCCTGCCGGTGACGCGCACCACCGCCAATCTGGTCTATCAGGGCCTTTCCACCGGAGAGCTGTGGAATAATTCGGATACGGGGATCGGCATCCAGGCCGCGGGGCTCACCGTCGATCACCTCAACCGGCCGAGCGTGGCGTATCGCTACCGCACCGACGGCGGCGCCAATGCCTTCGACTATGACGTGTATCGCCTGCGCTGGAACGGCAGCGCCTGGGCTGACAAGGTGAAGATCTTCACCGCGACCGACAACGTCCCAGCGGCGGTCGAGACGACGCACAACGGGACACGCGCCCGCGTCTATTTCACCGTGTCCGGCGTCGGACTGATGGGAGCGGAAAGCCCGGGCTATGTCCCCTATGCGCTCGCCACCGGCCAGCCTGGCGTCTCGCGTATTTCAGGCGTGCTGAAGACCAGCACCGAGGACGTGATCTACGCCGCCGCGCCGACGGAAATCGATGCCGACCGCGGCCGACTCTATGTCGTCACCGTCGGCAATACCCTGCCCTGATGAGAAAATGCTCCGGCGGCTGGATGTCCGCCGGAGCATCTGGATCGAAAACGCTGGAGCAAGGACGTGATGGACAGAAGCCCGGCACCGGCAGGTGGCCGATCATCGATCGCCGTGGCGTCCCTTGCGCTGGCCGCGGCGCTGGGCATCCTGATCCTGCTGTTCGCGCCGCATTCGAGAGATACCCCGTCCGCGGAATCGGGGATCGTGATCGTCCCTTCCGCCATGAACGTGGCGCAGTCCGTGCCGGAGTCAGTCCCCCAAGCCGAACCTGATCCGATCCTGACTCGGGTCATGATGGATGGCGCACGATCCTCAGCGACGTTCCAGCTTGCAGCCGGCACTGCCCGCACCGTGATGCTCGGACAGGAATTGCGCCCCGGCTGGCGCCTGAAAGACGTCAAATCCGGCTCCGTCACGGTCGCCACGGCCAAGGGCGATCGTCGGTTCGCGCTGTCCAGCATTCCCGTCGATACCGGACAGGAGGGGTTAGCCGGCGAGGCGCAGCCCAAGTCAGTCCTCATCCCCGATGCGCCCGCAGTCGCTGCCGACGGATCTTCGGTCACGCGCTGCTCGGACCCGGAATGCTAGCCTGTACGGGGCCCGGTTCAACAAGGGCAATGTACCGCTGGTCGATGAGCGCGTTTTGAATAATATTATTAAATATCATTATCTTATACTGAATCTCCCCACCGCAAAATGTCAGCAACCCTACTGACATTCCCAACAAACCGCTTCGATTCAACCCACCCCCTCTCCATCCTAAACCTCAACCATGCCCACCCCTTCGTCCGCCGCACCGCACAACAACCTATCGCCAGCCGCCCGAATCCGGCTATCGGTTCAGCACCCCTGGTTGAGCGAGCGTGCCGATTCCGTGAAAGCCCTTTCCGCCATCCGCTTGTCCGCCGCCGGGGCATTTCTCGGTTTCTGCCCGCTCGCCACGCCTCCCGCCGCCGCGCAGGACGCGCGGCAAAGGGTGCCGGTCACGCTCCCGTCCGGCGGCAGCCCGCCGATCTCCGCCGCCCCGGGCGGTCAGCCGCCCGCGACGATCGTCGCCGAGCCGGTCGCGGTGATGATCGCGGCGTGCGATGCGAATGGCGACGCGAAGGTCACCCGCACCGAACTGCAGGCCTGTGTGCAACGCAGCTTCGCCGCCATCGATACCGCGCATAGCGGATCGATCGGCTATATCGGCTATAGCGACTGGGCGCTGCTGTGGCTGGGCGATCGCAACGCCCTGCCCAGCCCCTTCACCGTCGACACCGATGGCGACAACCGCATCACCCTGGCCGAGCTGCAGGCGCAGTTCGAATCGCTGTTCGCCCGTTTCGACGCTGACAAGGACGGCGCGATCACCCGCGCCGAGCTGCTGACGATCCGCGCCACGGCCATCGGCGATCGCCCGGACCCGCGCGGCAAGAAACCCAAGCGGTAAGATGAATTTCTGCTCCACCCCGGATGGCCCCAAGGGCAGCGCCGCTCCGGACGGGGCGCCGCGCCGCTATCGGCTGGTGATCTTCGATTTCGACGGCACCCTGGCCGACAGCGGCGACTGGTTCCTGTCGATGTCCGATCAACTCGCCCAGCGTTTCCGCTTCCGCCGGGTCACGCCCGAGGAAGTCGAGATATTGCGCGGCCGCACGAGCCGCGAGGTGATCCGCTATCTCGGCATCCCGCGCTGGAAGCTGCCCGGCATCGGCCGCTATCTCCATGCGCTGCTCGCCCAGCAGACCGACAAGATCGCGCTGTTCAACGGGGTCGAACCGCTGCTCCGGGGCCTGGCCGATGCGGGGTTCAAGATCGCGCTCGTCACCTCGAATTCCGAGGCGAACGCGCGGGCGATATTGGGGCCCGCCAATGTCGCGCGGATCAACTGGTTCGAATGCGGCGCGTCCCTGTTCGGCAAGGCGCCACGCTATCGCCGGGTCCTGCGCCGCGCCTATGTCGAGCCCTATGAGGCGATCGCGATCGGTGACGAGACGCGCGACATCGCCGCCGCGCGCAAGGCCGGGGTCACCGCCGGCGCGGTGCTGTGGGGCTATGCGCACCGCGAGGCGCTGACGAATGCCGGGCCCGACCTGTTTTTCGAGCATCCCGACGAGGTCGCCCGGCTGTTGCTGGGCGAGGTGCGCGCGAGCGGCGACGAGCAGCGGCAGGACTGATGCGATCGATCCCTGGCGATTTCGATGCCGCGACCGTCGCGGCGATCGATGCGCGGCTCGAGGCGATCCTGCGCGACGATCGGGTCGCCACGCCGCTGGCGATCGAAAGCGGCAGCCGCGCCTGGGGCTTCGCTTCGCCCGACAGCGATTATGACTGCCGGTTCCTCTATGTCCGGCGGCGGCAGGATTATCTCACCCTCTGGCCGAAGCGCGACGTGATCGAGACGCCGCTCGACGGGCTGCTCGACGTCAATGGATGGGATGTCGCCAAGGCCCTGCGGCTGATCGTCAAGGGCAATGCGGTGGCGATCGAATGGTTGCGCTCGCCGATCGTCTATCGCGGCGATCCGGCCTTTCGCGATGCCCTGCTCGCCTTTGCCGACGCCCATGCGCCGCTTCCGCTGGTCAGGCGCCACTATCTCCATCTCGGCATGCAGCAGTGGAAACGCGCGAGCGACGAAGACGGGATCGCGATCAAGCGGCTCTTCTACATCCTGCGCCCGGCCGCGGTGCTGCGCTGGATGCGCCATCATCCGGGCGCCACGCCGCCGATGCATTTCCCGACCTTGATCGCCGAGTGCGAGCCGCCGGCGCAGTTCCGGGCGATCATCGCCGATCTCATCGCGCGCAAGGCGGAGACGCGCGAACTCGGCTTGGCGCCGATGCCCGCTGAGATCGAGGCATTCGTCGAGGCCGAATACAAGATCGCCGAGGCGGAGCCCAAGGGCCTGATCGACGTCCGGTCGCAGGCGGCGGCGGATACGGCCTTTCACGAGATGCTGGAGCGCTTCGCACCGCCGTGATTACTTGACATCGTCAAGTATTGGCAGCATCAAAGGAACATGGACTCGACCATTCCCTCGCTGCGTGCGTTCAACCGCTTCTATACCAAATTCTCCGGCGCGCTCGATCAGCGCTTTCTCGGCAGCGCCCTGTCGCTTGCTGAAGGACGGCTGCTCTACGAGATCGCGACGCGCGACCGGCCCGTGGCGAGCGACCTGCAAGAGGTGATCGGGCTCGATGCAGGCTATGCCAGCCGGATGCTGCGCAAGTTCGAGGCGCATGGCTGGATCGAGCGTGGCCGCGGCGAGGATGCCCGGCGCCGCCCGATCTCGCTGACCGCGGCGGGGCGGGAGATGTTCGCCGATCTCGACAAGCGCCAGCGCGCGGTGCTGGAGCAGCGGGTCGCACCGCTGGCCGAGGCCGACCGGCGCGTGCTGGTCACCGCGCTCGATACGGCGCGCGGGTTGCTCTCCGCGAGCGACACCGCCGGCTACTCCGTCCGCACCTTCGGGCCAGGCGATATGGGCATGATCACCGCGCGCCAGGCAATCCTCTACCATGAGAGCCATGGCTGGGCGGCGCCGATGGAAGTGCTGCTGGGCGAGGTCACCTCGGCCTTCCTCCGCGACTATCGGGTGGGCCGGGAGCAATGCTGGGTCGCGGAGAGCGGCGGCGTGATGGCTGGGTCGATCTTCGTGGTCGATGTCGGCGAGGGGATCGCCCAGCTCCGGCTGCTCTATGTCGAGCCATGGGCGCGCGGCATGGGCATCGGCGGCGACCTGGTCGACCGCTGCGTCAGCTTCGCGCGTGAGGCGGGCTATACGACCTTGCGGCTATGGACTCACAGCGTACTGCTGAGCGCGCGGCGCATCTATGCCGGCGCCGGGTTCGAGATCGTGAAGACCGAGATCCACCATGAATTCGGGGCGCCTGAGCAAGGCGAGATCTGGGAACTGGCGCTTTAACCGATATGCACCGCGAGCCACACCGTGGGCTCATCCTTGGCGGTATAGGTTACCCAATGCCGCTGCCCGCCGGCAATCGTCAGATGATCGCCGGGGCGGAGCGTCACCGCCACCGAATCCTCAATCCTGATCCCCGCCTCGCCCTGCAGCAACACGACCCATTCGTCCTGCTCCTGCACCATCGGCTCGTCCTCGGACGTCGCCTGGCCGTTGGACACGATCCGCTCGATCCTCACGCCGGGGCGGTCGAGCAGTGCGGTAAAGGCTTCGGCACGCTTCGCCCCCGGGAGCTTTGCGAACAGGTTGGCGACGGCGACCTTGAACTTGGGTTTGGGCGGGGGCTTCGGCTTGCGAGCCGGCTTTGGTTCAGGCTCAGGCTCGGATTCCGGCTCGGGTGGCGCCGTAACCTTCTTCCGCGCCTTCACCGTCCCGGCCGAACTTTTCCACGTCGCGCGCATCGCGTCGCGCAGATAGGCCTCGACCTGCGCCGCGCTCGCCTCGAGCCCCTTGCCGCCGATGCCCAGCACCGGCTTGTCCGCTGCGTCTACCAGCCCATATAGCCCGAAATCGCCGCCCGGCTTGCGTCGCCGCGACGTCTTCAGCTTGAGCCCGCGATGCCGCGCCATCTCGCGCAGCTTTTCGGTCGTTTCGTCGGCCATGACGGGGCAATGTCTAGGCCCGCGAAGCGATGCGTGTCGACAGGCGCCGACTTCCGTCGCTAGAGGCTCATCCATGTCCCCCCGTTTCGACTTCACCATCCACGCCACCGACGGCAAGTCCCGCACCGGCGAGATCGCGATGCGCCGCGGTACGATCCGCACCCCGGCCTTCATGCCAGTCGGCACGGCCGCGACGGTCAAGGCGGTGAAGCCCGCCGATGTGCGCGCGGCCGGCGCCGACATCATCCTCGGCAACACCTATCACCTGATGCTCCGCCCCGGCGCTGAGCGCGTCGCACGGCTCGGCGGGCTGCACGGCTTCATGGGCTGGGACCGGCCGATCCTGACCGACAGCGGCGGCTATCAGGTGATGAGCCTGAGCGACCTGACCACCCGCTCCGAGGACGGCGTCACCTTCAAGAGCCATCTCGACGGCACCCGCCATACGCTCTCCCCCGAACGCTCGATCGAGATCCAGCGCCTGCTCGGCTCCGACATCGTCATGGCGTTCGACGAGCTGGTACCGACCACTTCCACCAAGGAAGTGCAGGCAGCCGCCATGGCGCGGTCGATGCGCTGGGCGAAGCGCAGCCGCGACGCCTTCGACGGCGGCGGCACGCATGCGCAAGGCGCGGCGATCTTCGGCATTCAGCAAGGCGCGCTCGACGAGCAGCTCCGCGGCGAAAGCGCCCAGGCGCTGATCGATATCGGTTTCGACGGCTATGCGGTCGGCGGCCTTGCGGTCGGCGAGGGGCAGGCGGCGATGTTCGGCTGTCTCGATTTCGCGCCGGGCCAGCTCCCTGCCGACAAGCCGCGCTATTTGATGGGCGTGGGCAAGCCAGACGATATCGTCGGCGCGGTCGAGCGCGGCATCGACATGTTCGACTGCGTCCTGCCGACGCGATCAGGCCGCACGGGCCAGGCCTTCACCCGCACCGGACCGATCAACATCCGCAACGCGAAGTTCGCCGAGGACACCGGCCCGCTCGACCCCGCTTGCCCCTGCCCGGTCTGCGGCACCTGGAGCCGCGCCTATCTCCACCACCTCGTCCGCGCCGGCGAGATTCTCGGCGCGATGCTGATGACCGAGCATAATCTGTGGTTTTATCAGGTCTTGATGGCCGATCTTCGCGACGCGATAGCGGGCGGGCGGATCGCGGCCTTTGCCGATGCGTTCAGACGGGACTATGCTGGCCCGCCCAAGGGAGAGTGACTTGGCTACCGACGATCAGGACGACACCAACGAAATCCTCGCCGCCACCCGCGCCGCCAAGGAGCAGCGCGAAGCGGCCGCCGCGACCAGCGATGCCGCCAAGGCGAAGCGCTGGCCGCTGACGACGATCGGGCTCGGCATCGGCTCAGCGGCCATCGTCGCCGCCCTGCTCTACGCCAACCGGTCGCGCCACAGGCGCTGACCGTCGCGGCCGGCGGTCAGCCGCCGCCGCATCCGCCACACCCACCACCGCCGCATCCACCGCCGCCGTCGCTCGAGCCGCCACCGCCGTCGCTCGAGCCTGCGGTGCGTAGCGTGTGGAAATCGCCCAGGCCCGAGCCGACCAGCACGCCGGTGCCGAACAGGGCCACCGCATGGTCGGTTTCGCCCGCGGTCGGCGCGCGGCGCAACCGCTCGGCATCGCGCCGCGCCTTGTTCAGCGCCGCACGGCCGCCCTGGGTCCGGCGATCGACCGCCGCCCAGCGGATCAGCGCGAAGACCGCGGTCAGAATCATCAGCAAGGTCAGATAACCGACCGGCCGGCCGCGCTCCATGCCGACCAGCAACTTGATGCCGCCAAAGGCCAGCAGCAGCAGATAGGGCAGAGTCTGCCAGAAGCGCATCTGCAGGGTCAGCCCGTCATCCATCATCAGGCCCGCAGTGATCAGCTTGCTCCGCACCGGCTGCGCATAGGGTTTCAGCGCGAGTTCGATCACCGGCCAGCGCACCTCGCCGGGGATCGCCAGCACACTGCGATCCGCGGGCGTATCCCCCCCGCTGCGCGCCGCGACATGGAAACTCTTCTTGCCGATCATGACGAGCGAGCGCGCCGCCAGCAGCCGGGTCACCACCGCGTCGGCGAAGCGGGTGGCGCCGCCCGCCAGATAGGCAAGCTGACCGGTATCCCCGACGCGCGCCGAGCGGCCTTCTGGGCGGAGCCAGCGCGGGATAATGAAGCCGGCGACGATCGTCGTCGCCAGCAGGATCATGTAGAGCTGGAGGAAGGGGCCGCCGGTCAGGTCGAATGGTCCGAGAGACATAATCAATGCTCCTCTACCGTGACACCACAGATGCAAGGACTGCCGCTGCAAGCAGGATGATCAGGAGGGACAGCAGCGCCATGCGCCTGGGGATGATGAAGGCGTCGCGCGGGTGGACCCGGCGCGCCCTCGGATCGTCGATCAGCCGCCGCGCCGCGCCCGGCCAGATGTCCTCGGGCGGCGTTTCGCCGAAGACCTGCTCATAGCGTTTCAGCGTATCGGCATATTGGTCGAAGAAGCGGCCCCGCTCACCCGCGCCACCGGCAGTCGGGCCGTGGTGCAGCGGGCGGCCGAGGACCTGGGGGCAGAAGCATTCCCAATAGTCCCGGCTATAAGTGAGGTGCAGGTGCCAGGCCTGATCCACAGCGTCTGAGGGGGTGACCTCGGTTTCGCCGGTGACGGCCAGAAAGCAGAATTTCTTGTATTCCCCGATCACCCGTTCGGCCTGTGCCAGGCTCCAGCCATTCTCGCGCGCGAGCCGCGCCGTGAAGGTCAGCGCGGCGTCTTCGGGGCCGATGATATAGGGGAAAAGCGAGGCCCAGACCGGGTGATCCGGGCAGGACGTGGGCAGACGATTCGTCTCGCTCATCTAAAACCCTACTAACATAGTAGGCGTTAAAATTCAATGACCGCGGCGCGAATAAAAAGGGGCGGCTCCGTGAGGAACCGCCCCTTTAGTTGGCCGGGCGATCAGAAGGCGAAATTCGCGCCCATCCTGAACGTGCGCCCGATCAGGCCGGCATAATGCCAGGTGGTGAGGAAGTTCGGCGCGCTGGCATAGGCGCCGGGCGCGATCGGTGCCCGGGCGTTGAACAGATTGCCCACGTCGAAGAACAGGCTGAACTTGTCGTTCACCCGCGCCGTACCGTTCAGGTTCGTGTTGATGAAGCTGTGGATGTAGCAGAATTGCGCGCCCTTCGCAGTGTCGCCGGTCGCGTACTGGTTGTTGAGGACGCAGTCGTCGCCGGTGCGTTCGTCGTTGGCGATCGACTTGATCCGGCCGACATAATAGGCCGTCGCGGTCAGCGAGAAATTGCCGACCTCCAGCGTGTTCTGCCAGTTGCCGCGCCATTTCGGCGTGCCGTTGCCCGACGACAGCTCGTACGGGCCAAGCGTCCCGGCGAACTTCTGCACGCCGCCCGAGGTGTGCAGATCATATTGCAGCACATCGGTCACTTCGAGCCGGCTGGTGAAGCGGATACCGTCGCTGATCGGAATCTTGGCGGTCGCCGAGAAATCGATGCCCGAGGTGATCGCATAGTTCGCGTTCACGAACGGCGCGTTGATGATCAGCACACGGGGCAGCGCGTTGGGGAAGAGCGGATCGGGCGCGTCGACGACGTTGACCGAATAGCCCGGACCGACCGCCGCGACCGCGGCGATCGCCTCGGCCAGTGTCGACTTGCTGTAATAGGCGTTGCGCGCATCGCCGACGAGCGGACCGGCAACGATCAGGTCCGACTTCTTCACATTGTAATAGTCGACGGTGAAGCTGAGCCAGTTGACCGGCTGGAAGATCGCGCCGGCCGTGAAGCTGCGCGACTTTTCCGGCTTCAGATTGGGATTGCCGACCAGGCCCGAGCCGAGCTGATAGGCCTGGGCATAGGGGTTGGTGTTGCCCACGACCCCGCCATGCGCGGCCAGGAACGAGGCCGGCGGGGTGAAGGTGGAGAAGCCGGCATATTGGCTGCGCGATCCGCTCTCCGCAAAGGTCGGCGCGCGGAAGCCCTGCGAATAGGTACCACGGATCGCCAGTTCCTTGATCGGGGTGAACTTGAAGCCGACCTTGGGCGAGAAGTGGCTGAACCCTTCCGAATAATGATCGTACCGGCCCGAGGCGGTGATATCGAGGATGTCGAGGACCGGTGCGTCGATCTCGAAATAGCCGGCCGAGACGGTGTGCTGACCGAACGCCGAGGACGTGGTCAGCGTATAGGTGTCGAGCCGCGCATTCTGGTTGTTGTTGGTCAGCGTCTCGCGACGCACCTGACCGCCGATCGCGAGCTGCAACGCGCCGCCCGGCAGTTCGAGCAGCTTCTTGGTCACCGACGCGTCGAGCGACACCATCGACGAGGTCGAGGGCGTGGTGACGTTCGGGGAGACGAAGCTGCGGATCGCCGCGCTGTTCAGCGACGGATCGACGAAATTATACGCGCCGGTGTTGATCGCGTTGAGCAGGTTCGGGATGTTGATGAACCCGTATTGCGTAATGCTGAGATTGTCCTTCGCGCCGACCGCGTCGACGCGCCAGTCCCACCCGCCTTCGAAGCTGCCCCACAGGCCGGCCGCGCCGCGGATCACTTCGTTGGTGCGATCGCTGCCCGCCTTGATGTCGCCGAACAGGTAATAGATGCGCGCCGCACCGTTCGCAGGATCATTGGCATAGGCCGCCGCATAAGGATTGTTCGGGTTGAGGCGACGATCGGCCGCGGTCGCGCAATTGAGGCCCGTGCCGCAGACATAGACCGGCAGCACGATGCCCGGGTTGCTCGACGCGAGCGCGGGCGCCCCGCCAAACGGCTGGGTCGCGCGCAGCGCGCGTGGCGCGTTCAGGATGCTGACGAAATCATGCGAATAGCTGCCGGTGACATAGGCTTCGATGCTGTCGCTCAGCCGGATGCTCAACCGGCCGTTGAACGCATAACGCTCCTGCAGCGGCGCGAGCTGGAAATATTCGTCGACCAGGTCGTGCTTGCAGCCCGTGCCGCGGGCAGCGCCGGTCGCGACGGTGTAGCTGCCGCGGGCGCAGTTGAGGTTCAGCGACGTGTAGTTGCTATAGGCCGAGCCATTGGGCTGCAGGCCGCTCGCGAAGAGCGAGGTGCCGCCAGCGAGCGGGTTGTTGAGATCGGTCTGATTGGTGCGGACCACGACCGCGTTCGGCGTCGCCGTGGTGAGGGTGCTGTCGGCGGTGTTGTTGTCGAGGCCGCCGATCGAGCTGAGGTCGGTCGTGTTGTACGGGAAGCCGCGGCTGTGGTTGGTCACCCGGCCGTCATGCTGATATTCGCCGTTGACGTAGAAATTCCAGCCCTTCTCCGCATAATCGCCATAGCCGAGCGTCAGGTCGGCGCGCTGGTGCCCCGCATCGCCTTCTTGCGCCACGCCTGCCGCGACGGTGCCGGCGATGCCGGTGAACTGCTTCTTCATGATCAGGTTGACCACGCCGCCGATCGCATCGGCACCATAGGTGGAGGACGCACCGTCCTTCAGCACTTCGACGCGGTCGATCAGGCTGAACGGGATCGAATTGAGGTCGACATAGGCGTTGTGGCCGTCGTCGTTGATCGGGAAGTTGGTCGACCGCAGGCCGTCGATCAGCACGAGGGTCGAGGACACGCCAAGACCGCGCAGCGAGACCGCGGCGCCGCCGGCGCTGAAGCCGCTCTGGAAGCCGGTGCCGATCGAGCCGGCGCTGTCGGCCGAAACCGATCGGATCGCATCGTTGACGGTGGTGATGCCTGCCTTGTCCAGGCTCTCGGCGGTCAGCACGGTGACGGGCGACGGCGTTTCGGTATCGGTGCGGCGGAACAGCGAGCCGGTCACCACGATGTCGGGCGCGTCCGCTGCCTCGGCTGACTGATCGACGGAGTCGGCGGGCGCAGTCTGCGCGAAGGCCGGAGCAGCCGAAAGACCGATGAGCATAGCAATAGGAGCCGCGCCTGCCCGCAGGCGCGAAAGAGTGTTCACTGGCATTGAAACAGATTCCCCGAGTTACGCACGTAAGATGTGCAGCCTGTTCAGGGGTGCTATTACACACCCTGGATGTTATAAGGCTGTATCTTGCCCAAGCCTTTGTAAAGTGTCCGAACTGTTCGATTCCGGTCTGTGTTGCAGGGTTGCAATACTGATGCGGAATATGGCCGCTGTAGATTTACAAGCCCTTTGCCCGGGATATCGCGACACACCGCCCATTTCGGGCGCGTTTCCCTGAGGGCCCGAGCGTCGGGACGGGCATTTGCCGATCCGCTTGCGCGTTCAATTTGCCGTCATAGATTTTTCGCATGTGCGAAGCCGCGCCGGAAGCGGTTCGGCGGTGTCCACGCCAGGCCGAATCGTGAGCGAATTCCGGTTTCCACGACCGCTATCCGCCCATCGCGGCGCCTGTTATCGGAAAACGCATGAACGTTCTCCTCTTCGGCGCCACCGGCATGGTCGGGCAGGGTGTGTCGCGTGAATGCCTGCTCGACCCGGGCATCGACAGCCTCGTGACGGTCGGCCGCGCGCCCTCGGGGCGGAACGACCCCAGGCTGCGCGAGATTCTGCTGCCCGATCTGTTCGCGATCGCCGACAAGGCGGGCGAGCTGTCCGGGTTCGACGCCTGTTTCTTCTGCCTCGGCGTCTCCTCGGTCGGCATGTCGGAGGCCGATTATACCCGCGTCACCCACGACCTGACGATGACGATCGCGACTCTGCTCGCCCAGATCAATCCCGGCATGACCTTCATCTGCGTGACTGCCGCCGGGACCGACAGCAGCGAGCGCGGGCGAGTCATGTGGGCGCGGGTGAAGGGCCGCACCGAGAATGCGCTGTTCGCCCTGCCCTTCGCCGCGAGCTACATGTTCCGCCCCGGCTTCATCCAGCCGCTCCACGGCATCGTCTCGAGGACCGGCTGGTACCGCATTCTCTATGCCATGATTGGGCCGCTCACCTCGGCGCTGGGCGCGCTGTCGCCCGGGCTGGCGACGACGACCGAAAAGATCGGCCGCGCGATGATCGCCGTCGCCAGGGGCGGCTATGCCAAAAGGATCCTCGGCAATGCGGACATCAACAACGCCGCCGAACCCCGTTGCTGACACGCTCCCGCTTGCCCGTCGCGGCCGGCCCGGCCTAGCATTCGCCGATGCAGCATCTCGCCCCCGCCTATCTCTCCACGCTCGCCACCTAGATCGGCGCGTTGAGCGCCTTTCTCGGCGGTTTCGCCGCGACCTATCTCGCGACCTTTCTCACCGCCGGGCAACGGACCCGGCCAGCGGCGGTGGCGATCAGCGGGGCGGTGGTTTCCTCGGTCGGGTTCATCGTCGCGGTGGTCGCCTCGACCATGCTGATCGCGGCGCTGCATCCCGATGCTCCGACGGACGCCTCGCGCCTGGCCGGAACCGCGCAAGTGGCGATGACGCTGAGCTTCGTGCTGGCGCTGCTTGCCCTCCTGTTCAGCCTCGGGGCCAGCGGCTGGACGCGGTCTCGCGCCATGGGCCGGACGACGAGCATCGCGGCGGGCATGGCCACCCTGATCGTGCTCGCCCTCATCCTGCAGACCGGCTGACCGGACGACACGTCCGGCGCCCGCGTCCTCCCGGCCCGTTCACGCTAGGGATAGCTTGCCGCGCCTAGCGCATGCGCTGAAACGCCTCGTGCGCCCGTCGGCGCGCCAGTGAAAGGAGTATCATGCGCCCCATCGCTCTCGCCGGGATAACCGCCCTTGCCGCCCTGGCCATCGCTCCATCGCTCCACGCCCAGGCGACGAAGGCCAGGCCGGTCACGGGGAACGTCACGCGCGCGCAGATCCAGGCGCAGGTGAAGCAGGTGTTCGACCTCGCCGACACCAACAAGGACAATTTCATGAGCCGCGCCGAGTTCGGCAAGCGGATGGGCGCGGTGCTGAACCGCACGCCGCCCGGCACGCCCGGCGCGCCATCGAAGGAAGAGGCGCAGAAGCTGCTCACCGCCGCCGCCGCGGCCTTCAATGCGGTCGATGCCAATCATGACGGCAAGCTCAGCCGCACCGAAGCGGGCTCGCGTGCGCTGGCGGCGTTCGACAGCTTGGACAGCAACCATGACGGCGTGGTCACCCCCGCCGAGAAGCGCGCGGCGAGCAACGCCGCGGTGCCGATCGGCCCGGTCGGCCCCACCGGCCCTGCGGACAACAAACCGAAACCATCCGGCCGATAAAGCCCTGCGCCGTGGGCCGGTGTCTGGTGCAATTGACACAGCCCGACCCGGACGCGACACCTCTCGATATCCTCCCGCATATCCGGAGTCGTTCATGCGTCTTTATCGTGCCGCCCTTCTGCTCGGCGCCGCCCTGCTCCCGCTTTCGGCGCTAGCGCAAAAAGCGCCAGCGCCTTCCGCTGCGGCGAAACCGCTCGATTTTACCGAACGCACATTGGCCAATGGGCTGAGAGTCTATGCGATCCGCGATACCGGCACCTCGAATGTCTCGGTGCAGGTCTGGTACGATGTCGGGTCAAAGGACGATCCCGCCGGGCGCTCGGGCTTCGCGCACATGTTCGAACATCTGATGTTCAAGGCGACGCGCAACCTCGTCTCCGAGCAGATGGACCGGCTGACCGAGGACGTCGGCGGCTACAACAACGCCTCCACCAATGACGATTACACCAATTATTACGAGGTGGTGCCCGCCAACCACCTCCAGCGCCTGTTGTTCGCCGAGGCCGACCGCATGGCGAGCCTGGTGGTCGAGCCAAAGAGCTTCGCCTCCGAGCGCGACGTGGTGAAGGAGGAGCTGCGTCTGCGCACGCTCGCCCAGCCTTATGGCAAGCTCTTCTCGATCTATTTCCCGGAGATCTCCTACACGAAGCACCCCTATGCCCGACCTGGCATCGGCAGCCTGGAGAATCTGGAAAGCGCGACGATCGACGATGTCCGGGCCTTCCACGCGACCTATTACCGACCCGACAATGCGATCCTGGTCGTGTCGGGCAATTTCGATCCGAAGCAGCTCGACGTCTGGGTCGACCAGTATTTCGCCGGCATCAAGAAGCCGGACCGCCCGATCCCGCGCGTGACGGTGACCGAGCCGGAGCGGACCAACGCGACTCATGTCACCGTCTATGAGCAGAACACCCCGCTGCCGGCAGTGATGATCAGCTATCCGGTGCCGCCCGACAGCAATGCGGACATGCCGGCGCTGACCGTGCTCAACGCCGTGCTATCGCAGGGCGAGAGTTCGCGGCTCTACGAGACGCTCGTCTATCGCGACCAGCTCGCCCAGAGTGCCGAGACCTATCTCGACACCAAGCAGGGTCCGGGCAATCTGGCGGTGTTCGCGATCCTCGCGGGGGGCAAGACCGCCGATGACGGCGAGACGGCACTGCGCCGCGAAGTGGCGCGGCTGCGCGATGCGCCGGTCACCGCCGCCGAGCTGTCCGAAGCGAAGAACGAGATCCTGACCGGCGTACTCCGGGGCCGCGAAACGGCCGAGGGCAAGGCCTCGGCGCTGGCCGCTTCAGTGATCATCAACGGCGATCCGCGCGCGTCCGACCGCCAGATCGCTGAGATCGCCAAAGTGACGGCGGTCGACCTCCAGCGCGTGGCGAAGAAGTATCTGCGCGACGAGCGGTCGGCCGCGATCCATTATCTCCCGGCCGAGAGCGCACCCGCGGGTGCCAAAGGCGACACGGTGACGATCGCTTCGACGGTGCAGGTCGCGCCTTTGGTCGCCCCGGCCGACGTTGAGATCGTGACACCGGCCCCGGACGGCCAGCGCGTGGCGCCACCGACCGCGGGCACGCCGATCGCTGCTGCCATTCCCGCGCCGCAGGAGATCAAGCTCGCCAACGGCCTGCGCGTGCTCGTGGTTGAGAAGCATGACCTGCCGCTGCTGACCGCGACCCTGGTCGCTACCGGCGGCGGTGCCGCCGACCCGGCCGACCGCGCCGGGGTCGGCAGCCTTACCGCCGACCTGCTGACCAAGGGCACCAGGACTCGTTCCGCCACCCAGATCGCCGCCCAGATCGAGGCGCTTGGCGGATCGATCGGCAGCGACGCGAGCTGGGATGGCTCGTCGATCGCGGTGACCGTGAAATCGGATCAGGCCGCCCCGGCGCTGACCATCCTCGCCGACGTCGCGCAAAACCCCGCTTTCGCCGACGAGGAGATCGAACGCGCCCGCGCTCAGGCGATCGACGGCGTCACCGTCACCCTCAAGGATCCGGCGCAGCTTGCCAGCCTGGTCGCGAGCCGCGCGGTGTACGGCAATCAGGCCTATGGCCATGTCCTGTCCGGTACGCCCGAATCGCTCAAGGCAATCAAGGCGGCCGACATTCGCGGCGCCTATGCCAGGACGTGGCAGCCAGGCCAGGCGACCTTGATCCTGGTCGGTGACATCACCTCCGCTGCCGCCAGGGCACTGGCGGAGAAGAACTTCGCCGGGTGGAAATCCGGTGCCGCGCAGGCTGCCACTGCCCCAGCCGCGCAGCCTTCTCCCGAGCCGCGTGTGATCGTGGTCGATATGCCGGGTGCCGGTCAGGCCGGCGTGGTCGTCGCGCGGCCGGGAATCGCGCGTCGCGACGCCGCCTTCTATCCGGCGAGCGTCGCCAACACCGTGCTCGGCGGCGGCTTCTCGTCGCGACTCAATCAGGAAATCCGGATCAAGCGCGGCCTCGCTTACGGCGCGGGCAGTTCCGTGTCGGCGCGCCGTATGCCGGGGTCGATCTCGGCACGGACCCAGACCAAGAACCCGACCGCGCCGGAAACGGTCGCGATCATGATCGCCGAGATGAGGCGTCTCGGTGCCGAGCCCGTGCCCGCGAACGAACTCGAGCCGCGCAAGGCGACGCTGATCGGCGATTTCGGCCGCGGCGTGGAGACGACCGACGGCATCGCCGACGTGCTGGGCGATTATGTCGTGCAGGACGTGCCGCTGAGCGAACTCAAGGCCTTCACCACCAAGGTTTCGGCGGTCGATCCGGCGGCGGTGCAGGCAGCGGCGGCGCGCCTGCTCGATCCGAGCCGGGCGAGCATCGTCGTCGTCGGCGACTCGAAGGACTTCATCGACGCGCTCAGGAAGGACTATCCCAACCTCGAGCTGATCCCGGCCAGCGCGCTGAAACTGGATACAGCCGCGCTCAAGTAAAACCCTTCTCCCTGCGGAGGGCCGGATGAGGGTGGCTTCAGTGCCTCTCACCCTCACCCCGTCGCTAAGGCGATGGGCCCCTTCCCTCTCCCACAAGGGGAGAGGGGAAGGTCATCCGTTCCGCACGAGCCCCACTTCGCTGAACGGCTTGGGCTCCATCGGCGGGATGGTCGCGGGGTTCAGTTCGCGCTGCCAGAAGCCGACATCGATCCAGCGGCCCTGCTTGTAGCCCACCTCACGCAGCACGCCGGTGCGGCGGAAGCCGACCGATTCGTGCAGGCGGATCGAATGATCGTTGGGCAAGGCGATCGCGCCGATCGCATGGGTGAAACCCTGGGCGCGGAGAGTCGCGACCAGCGACTCGTAGAGCTGCCGGCCATTGCCCTGCCCCTGGGTGCCGCTGGCGAGATAGACCGAGGTCTCGACGATATATTGGTACGCCGGCCGGTCGCGGAATTTGGTCGCATAGGCATAGCCGAGCACCCCGCCCTCCTCGTCGCCATTGGTGACGACCAGCCAGGGATAGAGACCTTCGGACGAAGCCATGCGAGTCCGGATCGCCCGGGCGTCCGGCGGCTCAAGTTCGAACGAAACCGTCCCGGTCTCGACATAGGGCGCGTAGATTCCGGCAATGGCGGCAGCGTCGTCGGGTCGGGCGGCGCGGATTGCGATCATTGAGTCACCTTTGCGAGTACGAAATCGAGAAGCCTGATGTCGGAGGCCGAGGCGCTCGCGGTACCGAAGCCGCCGCCCAGGCCTTCGCATTCCAGGCAGCGGGCCTGGATCGCGGCGCCGGTGCCGATTCGCTTCACGTCGCCCAGCGCGCGGGCGAAGATCGCGCGGCGTTCGGCCGAGATCCGGGTGAAGGCGTCGGTGCCTTCGCCGCTCGCCTCGTCGTCGTCATCGTCGCCCACCAGCTTCTGGACGAACTTGCCGAACCAGGCCGGCTTCTTCTCCAGATATTCGGCGTGCACGTCCTCGGGCTTCAGGCCCGCCCGCCGCGCCGCCTCGTCGACCGCATCCTTCAGCCCGCCGAAACGATCGACCAGGCCGATCTGACGCGCCGTGCCGCCGTCCCATACGCGACCCTGGCCGATCTCGTCGACGCGCGTGGGGCTGAGCTTGCGGGCCTCGGACACGCGGGTGATGAACTGGCGATAGCCATTCTCGATACCCGCCTGGAAGATCGTGTCGGTCTCCGCCGTGAAGCCGCCCATCACGTCGGGCTGGCCCGACAGCGGCGTCGTCTTCACGCCATCGGTCGTGACGCCGATCTTGCGTAGCGTGTTCTCGAACGACGGGATGATACCGAAGATGCCGATCGACCCGGTGATCGTGTTGGGCTGGGCGAAGATCACGTCGCCCGCGGTCGATACCCAGTAACCGCCCGACGCGGCCAGGCTGCCCATCGACACCACGACCGGCAGCTTCTGCGCCTTGGCCTCCATGATCGCGCGGCGCATGTCCTCGGACGCGAGCGCCGAGCCGCCGGGCGAATCGATCCGAACGACCAACGCCTTGAGGTTCTTCTTCGCCAGCCCGTCGAGCAGCGCCTTGCTGACCGTATCCGCCCCCGCGCTGCCGGTGCGCGACCGGCCGTCGACGATGTCGCCGGCGATGGTCAGCACGCCGATGGCGTCGCCGCCGGTCGGCAGCGGATTGGCCTCGACATAGGCGGCATATTTGATCGTGTTGAAGCTGCCGGCCGGCTTGTTGCTGTCGGACCCGACGATCTCCGCCACGCGCTTGCCGAAATCGAAGCGCGTGCCGAGCTTGTCGACCAGGCCGGCCTGCTGGTTCGCCTTGGCGATGTCGCCCTGGACTGCGGTGATCACCTCGCCCGGCTTGCTCAGGAAATCGGCGAACTTCGCCTTGGGCCGGGCCTTGGCGATCGCTTCCTGCCACTGGCCGAACAGCACGCCGTAGAGCTTCAGAGTCTCTTCCTTCGCCTCGGGCGAAGCGTCGGCGCGGGTATAAGGCTCGACATAGGATTTATACTTGCCGACGCGGTAGACATGCGCGGTGACCCCGAGCTTATCGATCAGGCCCTTGTAATAGAGCTGCGATCCGCCCGGGCCCATGAACAGCGTGCCGCCCATCGGGCTCATCCAGATCTCGCTGGCATTGGCGGCGAGGCGATAGCCCGAATCGGTATAGGCAGTGGCATAGGCAAGCACCGGCTTGCCGCCGTCGCGCACGCGGCGCACGGCATTGGCGACCTCGTCGACCGCCGCGGGATATCCTCCGCCGAACGAGTCGAGATCGAGCACGACCGCCTTCACCCGATCATCGTCCTTCGCCTTGTCGAGCGCGCGGACCAGATCGCGCAGGCGGTATTCGTGCACCGGGGCCGAACCGCCCAGCGTGGCGAACGGATCGGCCTCGGCCGGCTGCTCGACGATCTGGCCGTCGAGCCGCAGCACCAGCGCGCCGTCGCGGATCACGGTCGGCCCGGGCTTCGCGGAAAGCGCGCCGAACAGCAGGCTGAAGAAGACGAGCATGGCGATCAGGACAAGCGCGTCCTTGATGCCGACCAGGATCTTCCAGGCGCCCCGAACCAGTTTCACGAAATCGTTCCCCTGCATATGCGGTTGCACCGCACCGCTAGAGCAAGCGCGAACGGGAGTAAACTTCCGTACCAGCCCTGAAAGGCGCGCTCGCCGGAGACGGCCGGCGCCAGGGCACGCACCCGGGCGGAACGACAGCCGGTGGCATTTTTCCGGCGGCAGACCGTTGACGCGGAGCGGGTGCGGGCACATATGCACCTCGCTGGCACTCACCTCAGGCGAGTGCTAACAATGATTCATCGACCCAATTGAAAAGGGACTAGCGCATATGACTTTTCGTCCGTTGCACGACCGCGTCCTCGTCCGCCGCGTAGAGGCTGAAGAGAAGACCGCGGGCGGGATCATCATCCCCGAGACCGCCAAGGAAAAGCCGCAGGAAGGCGAAGTCGTCTCCGTCGGCACCGGCGCCCGCGCCGAGGACGGCACGATCACCCCGCTGGACGTCAAGGCCGGCGACAAGATCCTGTTCGGCAAATGGTCGGGCACCGAGGTCAAGATCGACGGTGAAGACCTGCTGATCATGAAGGAATCCGATATCCTGGGGATTGTTGGCTGACGCCAACGGGCTCGGGATCACCCGCTGATTTCTCCGTGTCCCCGCGCAGGCGGGGACCCTGTCCTGAACCAAGAATCTGGACCCCCGCCTTCGCGGGGGAACAAGCAAGAGGAAAAGTAAAATGGCAGCGAAAGACGTCAAGTTTTCGCGTGACGCGCGTGAGCGCATTCTCCGCGGCGTGGACATCCTCGCCGACGCGGTGAAGGTCACGCTTGGCCCGAAGGGCCGCAACGTCGTGATCGACAAGTCGTTCGGCGCTCCGCGCATCACCAAGGACGGCGTCACCGTCGCCAAGGAGATCGAGCTCAAGGACAAGTTCGAGAACATGGGCGCGCAGATGCTGCGCGAAGTGGCCTCGAAGACCAACGACGTCGCCGGTGACGGCACCACCACCGCGACCGTGCTCGCCCAGGCGATCGTTCGCGAGGGCATGAAGTCGGTTGCGGCCGGCATGAACCCGATGGACCTGAAGCGCGGCATCGACCTCGCGGTCATCGAAGTCGTCAAGGACCTCAAGGCGCGCTCCAAGCCCGTTTCGGGCACCAAGGAAATCGCCCAGGTCGGCATCATCTCGGCTAACGGCGACACCGTCGTCGGCGAGAAGATCGCCGAGGCGATGGAGAAGGTCGGCAAGGAAGGCGTGATCACCGTCGAGGAAGCGAAGGGCCTCGAATTCGAGCTCGACGTCGTCGAGGGCATGCAGTTCGACCGTGGCTATCTCAGCCCGTACTTCATCACCAACCCTGAGAAGATGTCGGTCGAGCTCGCCGATCCGTACATCCTGATCCACGAGAAGAAGCTGTCGAACCTGCAGGCGATGCTCCCGATCCTGGAAGCCGTCGTTCAGTCGGGCCGTCCGCTCCTGATCATCGCCGAGGACATCGAGGGCGAGGCTCTCGCCACGCTCGTCGTGAACAAGCTGCGCGGCGGCCTGAAGGTCGCAGCGGTCAAGGCACCGGGCTTCGGCGATCGCCGCAAGGCGATGCTCGAGGACATCGCGATCCTGACCAAGGGCGAGATGATCTCGGAAGACCTGGGCATCAAGCTCGAGTCCGTCACGGTCGGCATGCTCGGCCAGGCCAAGCGCGTCACGATCGACAAGGACAACACCACCATCGTCGATGGTGCCGGCGACCATGACGCGATCAAGGGCCGCACCGACGCGATCCGCCAGCAGATCGAGAACACCACCAGCGATTACGACCGCGAGAAGCTCCAGGAGCGTCTCGCCAAGCTCGCCGGCGGCGTTGCCGTGATCAAGGTCGGCGGTTCGACCGAGGTCGAGGTGAAGGAGCGCAAGGATCGCGTCGATGACGCACTCCACGCAACCCGCGCGGCTGTCGAAGAGGGCATCGTCCCCGGCGGCGGCACGGCACTCCTCTATGCCACCAAGGCGCTCGAGGGCATGAAGGGCGCGAACGACGACCAGACCCGCGGCATCGATATCGTCCGCAAGGCGCTCTATGCGCCGGTCCGTCAGATCGCCTCGAACGCCGGCCATGACGGTGCGGTGATCTCGGGCAAGCTGCTCGAGGGCAACGACCCGACCCAGGGCTTCAACGCCCAGACCGAGAAGTATGAGAACCTCGTCGAGAGCGGCGTGATCGACCCGACCAAGGTCGTCCGCACCGCCCTGCAGGACGCGGCTTCGGTCTCCGGCCTGCTCATCACGACGGAAGCCGCCGTGTCCGAGCTGCCGGAAGACAAGCCCGCCATGCCCATGGGCGGCGGCGGCATGGGCGGCATGGGCGGTATGGACTTCTGATCCGAAGGGCGGCCTGCGCCATGCTGGCGCAGGACTCGCCCGAGGACGGACGGCGGGTCGGCGGCAACGCCGACGATCCCGACCGACGACAGCGCGGGCTTCGCCCGCGCCGATCCAGACCACCCGGCCAACCGGCTGGAAAAGAGAAGGGCCGGAGGGAAACCTCCGGCCCTTTTCTTGTTCCTCCCCGAGCTTGCTCGGGGAGGGGGACCACGAAGTGGTGGAGGGGCTTGGAGCGCGGGACACTGGTTCCGCGCTCCAAGCCCCTCCACCATTCGCCGGAAGAGGCGAATGGTCCCCCTCCCCGTGCCGGGGAGGAACAAGGTGCATGGATTTTCGCCCCCTACTCCGCCATGACCCTCCCCCGATGCGCCGCCTGCTCACCTGGATCCTTCCCTGGCTCGCCCTGAGCGTGGCCGTGTTCTTCAGCTGGCAGAACCCGAACGTCCTCAACCCGACCCGCATCGCCTGGCTGCTCGACGGCAATGATCACGGCCAGGCCGCGATCGGCATGGCCGCTTATCTGCGCGCGCCGCCGCCATGGCCGTCGCTCCATTCCAACCTGTTGATGGCGCCCGACGGCATCCCGCTCTCGCTGACCGACGGCAATCCGCTGCTCGGCCTGGTGCTGCGCCCCTTCGCCGCGGTGTTGCCGGTCGGCATCCAGTATATCGGCTGGTGGCTGTTGACCTGCATCCTGCTCCACACCGCCTTCGCCGCGGCATTGGTCCGCCGTTTTACGCCCAATCCGCTGACGACCTGGATCGGCGCCGCGCTGCTGACCCTGATGCCGGTGCTCCTCGCCCGCTTCGGGCACGTCAATCTCTGCGCGCAATGGCTGATCCTGTGGGCGCTGTGGATCTATGTCGATGCTGAGCGGTCGGCGCGACCGGGCTGGTGGGTGGCGGTCGTCACCGCCGCGATCCTGATCCACCCCTATATCCTGGTGATGGTCGCAGCGATCTGGGCCAGCGCCATGCTGCGGCAGTTCCTGCTCGCCCCCGATGGCCGGGCCCGCGCCGCCATGATCGGCGATGTCGCCCTGGTGGTCGCGCCGCTGCTGATCGTGCCGATCCTGCTCGGCACGGTGAGCGAGCCGACCATGAAGGTGGGCGGTTATGGCGGTTTCTCCATGGCGCTCGACGCGCTGTGGAATCCCAATACCGCCGCTTATTCCGCGCTGCTGCCGGCCAAGGCGCTCGATCCCGGGCAGGCGCTGGAGGGCATGAACTATCTCGGTGCCGGGCTGCTCGCGCTCGTCGCCGTCGCGCTGTTCCAGGCTGTCCGCCGCTGGGCGGAGATCCGCGACGACCTGCTGTTCCGCCGCCTCGCCTGGCTGCTGCCCGCTTTCCTGGTGCTGACCATCGTCGCCCTTGGCCCGCGCCTGATCTGGCACGGCGCGATCGTGGCAAGCCTGCCCATGCCCGACTGGGTCGGGACGATGCTCGATCCGATCCGCGCGGCGGGGCGGATGTTCTGGCCAGTGCTCTACACCCTCGCCTTCGCGGCGATCGTGATCGTCGGGCGGATGCGCTTCGGCACCTGGCTGCTGGCGGGCGCGCTCCTGCTGCAGGTCGTCGACATGATGCCGCTGCTCGCCTCGGCGCGGGGAAGCGGCGGATGGGCCGAGCGGAACAGCCCTTATCATCGCACGCTCGATCCGCGCTGGGACGCGCTGATCGCCCAGGCCGACATGATCCAGTTCGAGCCGCCCGAAATGTACCGCGACCTGGCGCTGATGGAGGAAGTCACCTGGCGCGCGATTATCGCGGGCAAGCCGGTCCGCTTCTTCTACGCCTCGCGCGAGACGGTGGCGGTGCGGCGGCGCCTCAGGACCGACAGCGCCGCGTTCATCCTGGGCCAGACCGACCCGCGCCGCCTCTATGTCCTGCTCGACGGCAAGGCGCCCGCGCCGCTGGTCGACCGGATCACGACGCTAGATGGGGTGTCGGTCATCGCGCCGGTCCCGCCCAATCCACGTTAACCATATGGTCGCGCCTCTGCGGCAGAAGCAGGCCATGACCGCCGCGCTTCCCCGTTTCCTGGCCCTTTCGGCGATCGTCGCCTACGCTTTCCTCGCATGGATCAATCCGGCGACGCTCGACATCGCCAATGTCGGCTGGGTGCTGAGCGGGCAGGATTGGGGGCCGAACGCGCTCGGGCTCGCGGCTTATCTGCAATCGGGCAATTGGCCCGGCACCGGAACGCCGCTGATCCTGTCGCCGGAGGGAATCCATCTGTTGATGACGGACAGCAATCCCCTGCTCGGGCTGTTGCTGAAACCCCTTGCGCCCTTCCTTCCGGCAAGCGTGCAGTTCATCGGCTGGTGGCTGTTGATCAGCCTCGCGCTGCATGTGCGCTTCGCCTGGCTGCTGCTGCGCGACAGGGCGCCGGACTTTTCCAGCGCCTGGATCGGCACCGCGCTGCTCACCCTGTTGCCCACGCTCTACAACCGTTCGGTCCATTCGAACCTCTGTTCGCACTGGCTGATCCTGTGGGCGCTGTGGATCTTTCTCGATCGCGACCGGTCGCGCCGCTGGTGGCACTGGCTGGCCGTGATCGGCGTGGCGGGACTGGTCCACAGCTATATGCTGCTGCTGGTCGGCGCGATCTGGGGCAGCGCGATGCTGCGTGAGATCGTGGCCGGAAATGGCGCCGATCGCCGGCGGGTCGCCGCCATGGTCGCGATGGTGCTGGCGCTGGCGTCCGGTCTTGCCTTGCTCCACGGGCTTGCCGATCCCCCCATCTCGACGGGCACCTATGGCGCCTTTCCGATGGCGCTGGACGCACTGATCAATCCCGCCAATCCCGGCTACAGCCTGTTCTTCCCATCGACCCCGAACGACCAGGGCCGCGGGTTCGAGGGCTATCAATATCTCGGTGCAGGCCTGATCCTGCTCGTCCTTGTCGCGATGGCCAGCAGGATCCACCGCGCCGCCCCCCCGGTCGACAGCCCCATCGGCGAGCTGCGCTGGCTGCTGCCCGCCTATGCCGTGCTGACCTTGCTCGCGATCACCAACTGCGTCCTCTTTCGAGGCGAAGTCATCCTGTTCGTTCCGTTGCCCCGGCCGCTGATCGACCTGCTCGACGTGGTGCGCGCTTCGGGCCGGCTGTTCTGGCCCGTCGCCTATACGCTGGTCTATGTCGCGATCCTGCTCGTTTACCGGCTCGAACGGCGCACGCTGGTGCTTGCCGCGGCGCTGGTGCTGCAGATCGCCGATATGTCGCCGATGCTCGGCGCGCTGCGCGGCCTGACCGCGCGCGCCGCTCGGCCCGGCACCTATGAGCTTACCCGCGATCCACGCTGGGACGGCGTGATCGCCAGCGCCTCGGCGATCGAAATGCAGCCGCCGGATCCCTTCCGCAACCTGAAGCTGATCGAGGAGATCGGCTGGCGGGCGATGCGCGCCTGCCGCCCGATGCGGCATATGTACGTCTCGCGCGTGCCCCGGTCGGCGCAGCCGCGCATCGACGCGGATCGCCGCGCCTTCCTTGCCGGCCGGCTCGATCCCACGCGCCTCTACATCCTCTATCAGGGCGAGAACGCACCGCCCTCGATCGCGGCGCGCGTGCGCATGCTCGACGGCATCGCCTTCATTCCGCCGGCAAGGCCCGCGCCACCGCCTACCCTGTGCCGTTGAGCCGGTTGCGCATGCCGTTCGCAGCAGAAGTGCCTTAGTTTGTCGGCACACCCTCTTCCCAAGAGCCGATAAGCGCGACAAACTCGTCGCAATCGATACTTTGGGGGATTCCCGTCACATGACCAGTCTTTCGCGCCGCGAGGCCCTCGCCGCCGCTGCCTTGACCACGCTTGCCGCCGCCATGCCCGCCTGGGCGCAGGATGCAGCCACCGCCGGCACCGTCGCCGCCTGGGACCTGAGCGAACTCTACCCCAATGACGCCGCCTGGGACGCCGCGCGCAAGGATGTGCTCGCGAAGATCCCGGGGCTGCTCAGGTTCAAGGGCACGCTCGGCACCAGCGCCGACTCGCTCGCCGCGGCGCTCGTCGCCCAGTCCGATCTCGGCCGCGTCGCCAGCCGGGTCTATACCTATATCAGCCTGAAGGCCGACGAGGACCTTCGCGTCGCCGCCGCGCAGGAGAAGCAGGCCCAGGCGAACGACATGTTCACCGCCTTTGGCGAGGCCACCTCCTGGATCGCGCCCGAACTGCTCGCGGTCGGCAAGGCGAAGATCGACGGCTTCGTCGCCGCGAACCAGACCCTCAAGAACCGCTTCGATTTCTACCTCGCCGACATATTGCGCCAGGAAGAACATACCCTCTCGCCGGAAGGCGAGAATCTCCTCGCCGGCACCGCCTCGCCCTTTTCGGGCGCACGCGACACGCGCGAGCAGCTCGTCGCGTCGGACATTCCCTGGCCGACCGTCACCCTGTCCACCGGCAAGCAGGTGCGGCTCGACGACCAGGCCTATACGCTCAACCGCGACGCGCCCAACCGCGCCGACCGCAAGCTGGTGTTCGACAGTTTCTGGGCCGAATATGGCAGGTTCCAGAGCTCGCTCGGCACCGCCTATCTCAGCCATGTGAAGGCCGACATCTTCCGCAAGAAAGCGCGCAGATACCCGACCTCGCTGGCGATGTACCTGTCGGGCAACAACGTGCCCGAGGCGGTATACCGCTCGCTCGTGGCCGAGACCAACAACGGCCTGCCCCAGCTCCACCGCTATTTCGAGCTGCGCCGCCGGATGCTCAAGCTGCCCGACATGGCCTATTACGACATCTATCCGCCGCTGGTTCAGCTCGACAAGAAGGTGACCGTGCCGGAGATGCGCACCACGACGATCGAGGCGGTCAAGCCGCTCGGTCCGGAATATGGCGCGCTGTTCGCCAAGGCGACGGCGGCGAAGTGGATGGACCCGCTGCCCCGCCCGGGCAAGAAATCCGGCGCCTATATGAACCCGGGCGCGTCGTACGACCTGCATCCCTATCTGCTGCTCAATCTCGGCGAGAATTACGACGGGATGACGACCTATGCCCATGAATGGGGCCATGCGATGCACTCGCTGCTCGCCAACAAGAACCAGGTCTATGAGAAGTCGGATTACCCGATCTTCCTCGCCGAGATCGCCTCGACCTGCAACGAACAGCTGCTCGCCGCCTATATGGTCAAGCAGGCCAAGACCAAGGAGGAGAAGCTCTTCTATCTCGGCCAGCAGCTCGAGGCGATGCGCGGCACCTTCTACCGCCAGGCGATGTTCGCCGAGTTCGAGCTTGCCGTGCACGACCAGGCCGAGGCGGGCGAAGGCCTGTCGGGCGAGAAGTTCACCGCGATCTATCTCGACCTGCTGAAACGCTATCATGGCCCCAAGGTCGCGATCGACCCGGCTTACGCCGCCGAATGGGCGTATATCCCGCATTTCTATTCGAGTTTCTACGTCTATCAATATGCGACCTGCATCTCGGCCGCGTCCTATTTCGCCCGTTCGATCCTGAAGGGCGGCGCGAGGGAGCGGGACAATTACCTCGGCGTGCTGAAGGCGGGCGGATCCGACTATCCGGTCGAGATCCTGAAGCGCGCCGGCCTCGATATGGCCAGCCCCGCGCCCTACCAGGCGGTGGTCGCGACGTTCAAGGATACGCTGGATCAGGCCGAGGCGCTGATGGGGTGACGGGCTAAGTTTTCGAGCGCCCCCAACACATCTTCCGTCACCCCGGGCTTGTCCCGGGGTCCACTGTGCCGCACATCAAAGGCCAAGGCTCTTGCGGGCCAGTGGATGCGGGAACAAGTCCGGCATGACGATTGTCGACGGGGCCGGCCCTACGCCGGCCGGTAGCGCATGGCGACGTCGCACCGCTCATAGCGGGCGCCGAAATCGCGCATGATGTCGGCATCGTGCACGAAGCCCAGTTTCTCGTAGAGATGGATCGCCGGTTCGCTCTTGCGGTTGCTGAGCAGATAGAGCGTCTCCGCCCCCATGTCGGCGGCGCGCGTTATGACGGCGCGGAGCAGGAACTCCCCTGCCTTTCGCCCGCGAGCCGAGGCGAGCACGCCCATCTTGGTCAGCTCGAACTGCCCCGGCCCGGTTTTCCGCAGAGCACAAGTCCCGACCAGGCCTAGCCCCTCGGCCTCGACGAACAGGATGTCCCCGCCCGGATCGATGATCCGCTCGCGCGGATTCTCCAGCACGTCGCGGTCGGCCTGCTCCAGCCGGTACATCGTCTCGATCCACTCGATATTGATGTCGTGGAAATCGCGCGCCAGCGAATCGTCATAGCCCAGGATCGTCAGCCCGAGATCGGCAGCGCGCCGATCGAGCGGCTTCTCGTCGAGCGCCCGCTCGATCGCCGAGATCTGACCGAGCAGCGGGCCGGCCAATGGCGCGCACATCGCGGCGACCGCCATGTCGATCCGCGGCCAGACCTCGCGCTTCGACACCGCCATCGCCGCCTTGCCCGCATCGCTCAGCGACAGCGATTTCTGGCGTTGGTCCCGTCCCTCACGCGTCATGTCGACCAGCCCGAGCTCGATCAGCCTCGCCATGTTGCGCGTGACCCCGGGCTGGCTGATGCCGAGTGTCTCGGCGATCTGGCCGACCGTCATGCTGCCTTCGCGTTCGATCGCGGCCAGCAACGGATATTGACTCGGCTGGATGGGCAAGCCCGCGCCGGCCGCCACTTTCTGCACATCGGCCTGCATCCGCTCCGCCAGCCGCTTCAGCCGGGTCCCGAGAAAAAGATGCCCGAGTTCGGCAACGATATCGCCTGCCATGCGTCGCTTCTCCCAATCACATAACACGTTATATAACGCGGTATTTGATATGCAAGTGCCATGCGATCCAGGCGGGTTTTGTCACACCGCCACGACGAACCGTTGCGATGAAATTTCCTAAGCCATTGATTTTAACATATAATATTCGAAGGCTTCTGACATAAACCCTCGAACAGGTGTGCCAAAACTCTCCAACAGCCGGGGTGGCTTGTCGCTTACCCCTTCATCGCCTCGATCAGCTTCTTCACTTCCTGGCTGCGCCCGCGCGGCAGGATCAGCACATCGTTGCCGCTGGCGACGACGATCAGATCCTCCACCCCGACGATCGCAATGCGCACGCCGTCGCTCCGCACCAGGCAATTGGCGGTATCGATCGCGATGACCTCGCCGTGATGCACGTTGCCATCGGCGTCGCCCGTACTGATCTCGTGCAATGCGTCCCAGCTGCCGACATCGCTCCAGCCCATGCTGACCGGCACCACCGCGACTCGCTCGGCCTTTTCCATCACCGCATAGTCGATCGAATCCGCCGGCGAGGCGGCAAAGGCATCAGCGTCGGGGTAGATCCGGCATCCCTCGGTCAGCGCATCGGCCATCGCTTGCTGGCAGGCATGCAACATCTCGGGCGCATAGGCAGCGAGCGCGCCGAGATAGATATCGGCGCGGAACAGGAAGATGCCGCCGTTCCAGGCATGGTCGCCCGCCGCCAGCATCGCCTCGGCCTTGTCGCGCGGCGGCTTCTCGACGAACTTCGCCACGCGGTGGACGCCGCCCGAAATCTCCTCGCCGACATGGATCCAGCCATAGCCCGTCTCCGGCGCCTGCGGATCGATCCCGAAGGTGATCAGCCACCCTTCAGCGACCAAAGGCATCGCGGCATGGATCGCGGCGTGGAACGCCGGCACATCGGTGATGACATGGTCGGACGGCATCACCAGCAAAGGATCCGTCCCGCCGCCCGCCGCCAGCGCCGCCAGCGCGATCGCGGGTGCGGTGTTGCGGCCCATCGGTTCCAGAATCAGTGCCTGTGCCGCTGACTCGACCGCTTCGAGCTGCTCCTCGACCATATCGGCATGCAGCGCGTTGGCGACGACGATCGGTGCCGCGAACCGCTCCCCGCACGCGCGCCGCGCGGTCAGCTGGAGCATCGTATCCTCCGCCGTCAGCGCCAGCATCTGCTTGGGCCGTTCGGGTCGCGACATCGGCCAGAGGCGCGTGCCCGATCCGCCCGACAGGATGACAGGGATGATCGGCTTGGAAAGCGGCATTCGTTGATCTCCTGTGACGCGCTCCCTTAGCCCGGGAGGCGCGGCATAGGAACTGTCGTGGATCAAGGAAGGGTCCATCGACACACAAAAGCCCCCTCGAAGGAGAGGGCTGAACAAGGTGGCGAATCCTCTGAGTTCGCGGCGTTCAACCTTTGTTTGTCAATTTCTGCGACAGCCCGTGCAGCGTGTCGGATTTGTTTACACGTGGGTCGTAGAGGCTGGAACGACGATGATCAGGCTGTTCAAGCACTATATTCCCAACGCCGTGCTGCTGCTCGGCCTGTTCGACCTCGTCCTGCTGGTCGTCGCGGGGGAGCTTGGCTATTCGCTGCGCATCCATCAGATCGGCAGCCTGATCGATCCGATCGAGAACCGCATTCCCCAGCTCGTCACCTTCGCCGCCTCGGTCGAACTCGCGATGATCGCGGTCGGCGTGTACGGTGCCGGTGCGCTCCAGTCGCTGCGCTTTGCCGCCGCCCGGCTGCTCGTCGCGATCTCTCTGGGCGTGATCTTCCTCAGCGTGATCTTCTTCCTGGTACCCTCGATCACCTTCTGGCGCTCGAACCTGCTCTATTCGATGGGCATCGCGATCGGCCTGCTGGTCGCGCTGCGCATCCTGCTCGGCAAGACGCTCGGCGGCCAGGTGTTCAAGCGCCGCGTCGTCGTGCTCGGCGCGGGCGCCCGCGCCGCGCGGCTCAAGGCGCTCGCCGCCACGCCCGGCGCCGGCTTCGTCGTGGTCGGCTATGTCTCGATGAGCGAGCCGGCCCGGGTCATCCCCGAGGCGATCGCGCGCGACGCGATCTACAATCTTGCCGACCATGTCGTGCTGCTCAACGCCAGCGAAGTGGTGCTGGCGCTGGAGGAGCGCCGCAACGCCCTCCCGCTCAAAGACCTGTTGCGCATCAAGACCACCGGCGTTCACGTCAACGAGATCTCGACCTTCCTCGAACGCGAAACCGGCCGGGTCGATCTGCAGAGCGTCAACCCGAGCTGGCTGATCTTCTCCGATGGCTTCTCCTCCGGCCGCATGCTGTCGAGCATGTTCAAGCGGCTGTTCGACATCACCGCCAGCCTCGCTTTGCTGGCCCTGACCCTGCCGCTGATCCTGGTCACCGCGATCGCGATCAAGCTGGAGAGCAAGGGGCCCGCTTTCTACCGCCAGCGCCGCGTCGGCCTGTACAGTGTCGGCTTCGACGTCATCAAATTGCGCTCGATGCGGCAGGATGCCGAGGTCGACGGCAAGGCGGTATGGGCGGAGAAGGACGATCCGCGCATCACCCGGATTGGGCGAATCATCCGCAAGCTGCGCATCGACGAACTGCCCCAGACCTGGTCGGTGCTGAAGGGCGAGATGAGCTTTGTCGGCCCGCGGCCCGAGCGTCCGCAGTTCGTCGAGGACCTCGAGCAGCAGCTCAATTATTATGCCGAGCGCCACATGGTGAAGCCAGGCATCACCGGCTGGGCGCAGATCAACTATCCCTATGGCGCCTCGATCGACGATGCCCGGCAGAAGCTGGAATACGACCTGTATTACGCCAAGAACTACTCGCCCTTCCTCGACGTGCTGATCCTGCTGCAAACGATCCGCGTCGTGCTCTGGCCGGAGGGGGCACGCTGATCCGATGCCGGTGACGGCCATCCTGTGGAGCCACGCGCTCGCCGCCCTGCTCTTCGCGGGCGTCGCGCTGACTCGGCTGCGCGATGCCGGGACCGCCCTGCCCCGTCTGACCTTCGTCGTCGCGCTCGGCGTCACCGCGCTCTGGGCGCTGGCCGTGGCGGGCATCGGGCCATCCGACCTGGTGACCCGCATCGCCGAAAGCGCGCGCAACATCGCCTGGCTCGGCTTCATGTTCGTGCTGGTCCGCCGCGACGGGGGCGGGCCCGAGGCGCGCGCGGTCGCGATCATTTACGGCGTCGTGGCCATTTTGGTCATCATGGGGGCCGGCCTCGCGGTCGCCGATGAGACGATCGGCCCGGGCGTGGTGCCGGCGCTCGGCACGGTGCGG
This sequence comes from Sphingomonas sp. GW821-FHT10F11, assembly GCF_058809095.1. NCBI lineage: Bacteria > Pseudomonadati > Pseudomonadota > Alphaproteobacteria > Sphingomonadales > Sphingomonadaceae > Sphingomonas > Sphingomonas sp. GW821-FHT10F11. Next base: position 540,104 of record NZ_JBXASH010000002.1, on the reverse strand, counting down.
ACCCTGCTCCGCGCCATGGTCGCGATCAGTGCGCTGGTCCTGGTCAACCATCTCTATTCGGCCGTCGCCCCCCGTGCGCGCGGCGGCATTTCGCTGGTGGTGATCGCCCTTGCGGCGATGTGGGGCGTGGATCTGCTGCTCTATGCGACGACCTATCTGACCGGCAACGCGCCGAGCGAGTTGATCGCCGGCCGCGGCGCGGTCATGGTGCTGGCCGCGCCGGTGTTCGCCATCGCCGTTCACCGCAACGGCGACTGGACGCTCCAGCTGTCGCGGACGGTCGCGTGGCAGACGCTGACCTTTGCCGTCACCTTGCTCTATGCGGTGATCATGCTCGCCGCGACCAGCGCGATCGCTGCGTTCGGCGGCGACAATGCCCGCGTGCTGCAGACCGCCTTCGTCTTCGGGTCGACCGCCGCGGTGCTCACCATCCTCTCCTCGCCCTGGGTCCGCGCCTGGGCGAAGGTGAAGGTCGCCAAGCATTTCTTCCGTCACCGCTATGATTATCGCGCCGAATGGACCCGCTTCACCGATACCCTGGGCAAGCCCGGCGAAGGCGCAGCGCCGCTCGACGAGCGTATCGTCAAGGCGGTGGCCGACCTCACCGACTCTCCCGCCGGGCTGCTGCTCGTGCCCGAAGGGACAGGTCTTGGCATCGGTGCCGACTGGAAGTGGGCGCGCGACGGCCTGCCGCCGATCGGCGGTGACGAGGCGCTCGCGACCTATCTCGCCACCACCGGCCGGATCGTGGAACTCGACATGGTGCGCGGGGACACCGCCGAGCCGGGCGAACTCGCCAGCGTGCCCTTGTGGATGACCGACGAGAGCATCGCCTGGGCGCTGGTGCCCCTGGTCCATCTCGACCGGCTACAGGGCGCGATCCTGCTTGCCCGCCCGCCGGTCGACCGGTCGCTCGACTGGGAGGATTTCGACCTGCTCCGCATCGCCGGCCGCCAGGTGGCGAGCTATCTCGCCGAGGCACGCGCTCAGGAGGCGCTGTCGGATGCGCAGCGCTTCGACGAGTTCAACCGCCGCTTCGCCTTCATCATGCACGATATCAAGAATCTGGTGAGCCAGCTCACCCTGACCGCGCGCAATGCCGAACGGCATGCCGACAATCCCGAATTCCGCGCCGATATGATCGCTACCCTCCAGGATTCGGCCGGGCGTATGAACGACCTGCTCGCCCGCCTCTCCCAGCATCACTCCGGCCGCGCCGAGGAACTGCGCGCGGTCGAGGTCGCGCCGTTGGTCGAGCGGGTCGCGGCGCGGCGGCGCACATTGCACCCGATCGCCACCGTCTCGCGCGGCGAGGCGGTAGCGCTTGCCGACCCGGCCCGGCTCGAGCAGTTGCTCGGCCATCTGGTCCAGAACGCGATCGAGGCAAGCAACCCGGCCGAGCCCGTGACGATCGCGGTTGGAGCAAAAGACACACGAGTGGAGATCGACGTGATCGACAAAGGCTGCGGCATGTCGCCTGCCTTCCTGCGCGAAAAACTGTTCAAACCCTTTGTCTCGTCGAAGACCGGCGGCTTCGGCATCGGCGCCTATGAAGCGCTCCAGCTCGCCCAGGCGATGGGCGGCACGCTCGAGGTCACCAGCCGCGAGGGCGAAGGGTCGCGCTTCCGCGTCACCCTGCCCGCCGCGCGCGACATGCAGTTCGGGAAAGCGGCATGAACGGCACCGGCACCCCCAAACCCAAGCTGCTGATCGTCGAGGACGATCTCGGGCTGCAGCGCCAGCTACGCTGGGCCTATGAGGATTATGAGGTGATCGTCGCGAGCGACCGCGCCTCGGCGCTCGACGCGCTGCGCGCCGAGGAACCGGCGGTGGTCACGCTCGATCTCGGCTTGCCGCCAGACCCCGACGGCGTGACCGAAGGCTTCGCCACGCTCGAGGCGATCCTGGCGCTCAAGCCCGACACCAAGGTGATCGTCGCTTCCGGCCACGGTGCCCGCGAAAGCGCGCTCAAGGCGATCGGCGACGGCGCCTGGGATTTCTATGCCAAGCCGATCGACATCGACGCGCTCGGCCTGATCGTCGCCCGCGCCTTCCACGTCCATGCGCTCGAGGCGGAGAATCGCCGCCTCGCCGAGCGCCAGGACGGCGAGACGGCGCTGGGCGGCATGATTACGGCCTCACCCGAGATGCTGAAGGTGACGCGCACGATCGAACGCGTCGCCGGCGCCGATGTGTCGGTGATGCTGCTCGGCGCGAGCGGTACCGGCAAGGAACTGCTCGCCCGCGGTCTGCACGATGCGAGTTCCCGCGCGCGCGGCGCCTTCGTCGCGATCAATTGCGCGGCGATCCCCGACACGCTGCTGGAAAGCGAGCTGTTCGGGCACGAAAAGGGCGCGTTCACGGGCGCGGTCAAGACGACCGAGGGCAAGATCGAGCAGGCCAATGGTGGCACCTTGTTCCTCGACGAGATCGGCGACGTGCCGCTGCCGCTCCAGGTCAAGCTGCTGCGTTTCCTGCAGGAGCGCGTGATCGAGCGGATCGGCGGGCGCAAGGCCATCCCGGTCGACACCCGCATCGTCTGCGCGACTCACCAGGATATCGATACGATGGTCGCGGAAGGGCGCTTCCGCGAGGATCTTTATTATCGCCTCGCCGAGATCGTCGTGCGCATCCCGTCGCTCGCGGAGCGTAGCGGCGATGCCGGGCTGCTCGCACGGCATTTCCTGAAGAAATATGCCAAGTCGATGAACAGCGCGGTTACCGGCCTGTCGCCCGACGCGCGCTCGGCGATCGATGCCTGGGGCTGGCCGGGCAATGTCCGCGAGCTGGAGAACCGCATGAAGCGCGCGGTGATCATGGCCGAGGGCAAGCTGGTCACCGCCGCCGATCTCGACCTCGCCGAGGGCGCCGACGACCTGCCGCTCAACCTGCGCGCGGCGCGCGAGACAGCCGATCGCAAGGCGATCCGTCACGCCCTGACCCGGGCCGAGGGCAATATCTCGAACACCGCCAAGCTGCTCGGGGTGAGCCGTCCGACGCTGTACGACCTGCTGAAGAGCTATGACCTCCATGCTTGAGCAATCGCCGACCCGCTTTTCCGTTCGTGCCGAACCCGTCGCGGCACCGGACCTTCCCGCGCGCGCCAATGGGCGGCGGCGGCGGCGCTCCCGGACCAGGGCCGGGCGCACGCGGCGCTGGGGCGTGTTCATCGTCGCGAGCGGCGCGGCCCTGCTGTGCGCGCTGGCCTTCGCCTATGCGGTGACGCGCCCGGCGCGCACCGATGCCACCAGCGCCCGGGTCGAACTCGGCCAGAGCCTCGGCTTGCTCAAACTCGGCAATATCAGCGCCGCCCGCGCCCATGCCCAGGCGGCGATCAAGGCCGATCCCGACTGGGGCCTCGCCCATGCCGTGATGGCCCGCATCTTCCTCGCGCTCGGCGACGGCGTCGCGGCGGAAGGCGAACTGGGGCGTGCTCGGGTGGTCGGCTTCGACATCGAACGCGCACACCAACTCTATGCCCATGCCTGGCTGCTCCAGGGCGACGCCAAGCGCGCCCTGGCCGAGGCGGCCAGGGCCAAACCGCTTTATGCCGGCTATGCGGCACGCGTGAGTGCCCGGGCGCTCGCGGCGCAGGGCGATCTGCCGGGCGCGCAACGCACGCTCTCCGCCGTGTTGGCCGCAGCGCCGGACGACAGCGCCGCCTGGTCCGATCTTGGCCGGGTGCGTTACAATAGCGGCGATATTGCCGGCGCGATCGACGCCGCCACTCGCGCCCTCGCCATCGACCGCAACAATATCGAAGCGCTGACCTTGCGCGGCGAGTTGGTCCGCGGCCAATACGGCCTGGTCGCAGCCCTGCCCTGGTTCGAGCAGGCGCTGAAGCATGACGCCTATTTCCACCCGGCGCTGATCGAATATGCCGGCACGCTCGGCGATGTTGGCCGCTATGGCGACATGCTCGACGCGACGCGCAAGGCGCTCGCCGCGCGGCCTGGCAGCCCGCAGGCCTATTATCTCCAGGCGGTGCTCGCCGCCCGCGTCGGCAATTTCGATCTCGCCCGTACCTTGATGGAGCGGACGGCGGGACAGCTCGGCGACATCCCCGGGGCCCTGCTGCTCGGCGGCACCCTTGCCTATCAGGCCGGTGCTTACGAGCAGGCGATCGAGCAGTTCCGCCAGGTCGTCGGCCGCCAGCCGATGAACATCACCGCGCGCCGCCTGCTCGGCGCTGCGCTGCTGCGATCGGGCGACGCGAAGGGTGCGCTCGAGGCGCTTCGCCCGGTGGCGCTGCGCGGCGATGCCGACACCTATACGCTCAGCCTCGTCGCCCGCGCCTTCGAGCGCACCGGCGAACGCGACTGGTCGGGCAGGTTCCTCGACCGCGCCGCCTGGCCGTCACGCGAGGGATCGACCCCGTTCGGCACCGACGACAGCCTGCCGATCCTCGCCGCCGCCGCGAACGAGGCGCCCGACGATCCCGTGCGCCGGGTCGGCTATCTGCGTGGGCTGATCGATTCGGGCGATGCGGGCGACGCACTCGTCCAGGCCCAGGCACTCGCCCGCGACAACCCCGGCGCGCCTGCCGCGCATCTCGCGGTCGGTGACACGCTGATGGTGCTGGGCCGCTACGCCGATGCCGCCGCTGCCTATCGCCGCGCCGCCGACATTCATTTCGACGAACCGACCATGCTCCGCGCGGTCGACGCGCTCGACCGCGCCGGCCAGCGGCCCGCCGCGGCCAATGTGCTCGCGCTGTTCCTGTCGCAGAACCCGCAGAACATCGCCGGCCAGCGCCTCGCCGCGCACTGGCAGATCGCCGGCGGGGAATGGGATTCGGCGATCGAGACCCTGGAGGGCCTGCGTCAGCGCGTCGGCAACCGCGACGCCGCGCTGCTGGCTGAACTGGCTTATGCCTATCTCGGCGACGAAGACGATCAGACCGGGCTTGTCTATGGCAAGGCCGCCTACCGGCTCGCCCCGATGAACCCCGCCGCGACCGATGCCTATGGCTGGGCGCTCTATCAGTCGGGCGAGAATGGCCCGGCGCTGCAACTGCTCGAAAAGGCCGTGTCGATCGCGCCCGACCATGCCGTGCTGCGCTGGCACCTTGGCCAGGTCTATGCCGATCTCGGTCGCAAGGCGGCGGCGGCGGAGCAGATCCAGGCGGCACTGGCAGACCCGAGCTTCCAGGACCGGGATGCGGCCCAGGCGGTGCTGAGGACGCTCAACGGCTGAACTTCTCCGTCATGCTGAACTTGTTTCAGCATCCATGCGCGATCATAGGCGTCACGCGCGCGGTCGATGGCCGCGCCTGGACCCTGAAACGAGTTCAGGGTGACGCTGGAGCCTTGATGACCGACCCTCTGATCCGCATCGCCGACGCGCTCGAACGCCTGGCGCCGCCGCCCCCGCCGGCAGCCGATCCGCTGGCGCACCCGGCCTATGTCTGGCGCGTCGAGACGCTGATCGCGGCACGCGACTTTGCCGGGCTACCGCTGGACCAGCTCCAGAACATCGATCTCCAGAAGAACGCTTTGGTCGACAATCTCGACCGCCTCTCGAAAGGCGCCGCAGCGCATGACACGCTGTTGTGGGGCGCGCGCGGCACCGGCAAGTCGGCGCTGGTGAAGAGCGCGGTCGCCCACCTCCAGGCCTTGGGCGGCAACCTGGCGCTGATCGAGGTGGTGACGACCCGGCTCGATAGCTTGCCCGCGCTGTTCGCGGCCATCGCGCCGCTGCCGCGGTCCTTCGTGCTGTTCATCGACGATCTCGGCTTCGACGCGGCGGGCGATGCGCGCGCGCTCCGCTCGATGCTTCAGGGCGGCGCCGAGGCGCGGCCCGCCAATGCCCGGCTGATCGTCACCTCGAACCGCCGCCACCTGATCCCGCGCGACATCGCCGAACAGGAAAGCGCGATCAATCCGCGCGATGCGGTCGACGACCAGCTCGCGCTTGCCGACCGGTTCGGGCTCAGCCTCGGCTTCCATGTGATCGACCAGGATTCCTATATCGCGATCGTGAAGGGCTATACCGACGCCTATGGCCTGCCCTTCGATCCGGTCGAGGCGATCGGCTGGGCGACACGGCGCGGCAGCCGTTCGGGCCGGGTCGCCTGGCACTATATTACCGATCTGGCCGGTCGGAACGGAAGACCTCTCAGATAGTCATTGATCTGGCTCATCTTTGTCGTAACGCCGCTTGACTTGGACGCGCGAGCTGGCTGACTTGGCCCATGTCCCGCGTCGGTGCCTTTGATCTATGTGAAAGATTATCGCCGGCGATACCCGTCTGGGTGACACAGCTCGGCGTCACCTTCCTGATCGTGGTCGGGGCGCGGATTCTGCGGCTGATCTTCGACATGGCCGCGGGTGGCGCGGCGCCGTTCGCGCTCATCTACCCGGCGATCATGCTTGCGACCCTGTTCGCCCGCGCCTTTGCCGGCGCGCTGACCGCGACGATCATGATCGTCTATATCTGGTATTTCCTCTACCCGATCGAGCGCTCGTTCAAATTCGTCAACAGCGCGGGCGCTTTCTCCGTCGGCATCGTCATCGTCACCGCGATCATGACCATCGCCATCGCCGAGCTGTTCCGCCGCACCGCGCAGCACGCCACGCAGGATCGCGACCGCGAGATCGCCGATCGCGACCTGTTCCTCGCCGAGTTCGACCATCGGATGAAGAATAATTTCGCGATCGTCGCCGGCCTGCTCGACCTGCAGAAGCGCCGGGCGAGCGAGCCGGCAACGGTGGCAGCGCTGGAAACGGCGCAGATGCGCGTCGACAGCATCGCCCGCGCGCACCGCCACCTATATCGCGGCACCGGCCAGCCAGGCACCGTCGAGATCAGGGACTATCTGACCGATCTCTGCGCCGCGCTCGCCGAATCCCTGTTCCTCCAGGGCGGCATCACCTTGTCCTGCGACAGCGACCAGGCGGCGGTGCCGCGCGATCGCGCCGTCTCGATCGGGCTGGTCGTCAACGAACTCGTCACCAACGCCGCCAAGCACGCCTTTCCCGGGCGCGATCTCGGTACGATCACCGTCACCCTGCGCAACCGGGCCAAGGGCGGCTGGCGCGTGACCATCGCCGACGACGGCGTCGGCATGCCGAAGGACGCCGCTTTGCCCGAAAAGGGCAACGGCCTGGGTGGCCGGCTGGTCGAAGCGTTCGCCCGCCAAGCCGGCGGGACGCTCAGCACCGAGAGCCACGACAGCGGCACGCGGGTGGTGATGCGGCTGGAGGCCTGAAAACGCTCCCTTCCTAAAGCGAATATTTACCCGTCCCCGGCATTCTCTCTATCGGCATCGTCGCGTTTCGCGCGCGCCGGATCGTTCGGGAGTGCGCACCGTGAGTTGGCTGAGCAGGCGGCCCCCCGTCGCCGAATCCGAAGTCGAGCCCCCCGTCGAGACGCCGGAAACGGCCGACCGGTTGCGCCGTATCGTCGCGCGGCAGCAGGCACCGGAAGACGATACCGCCGGCCACCAGACCGCCGACGGCATGATCGCGCTGGCGGAAAACGCCTTCGCCATCCTTGGCATCGCGCTCGACGCGACGAGCGAGCGCATCAGCCAGGCGTTCGACGATCTGTCGTTCGAACCCGGGCAGGATCCAGCGCGGCTCGATGCGGCGCGCGCGCGCCTGCTCTCGGCGCGCGACCGGCTCGGCCAGGAACTTGGCTGGCTTCCCGAATGCTCGACCGAAGCTCAGGCGAAGGCTCGTGCGGCGATCGTCGCAGGCGACATCGTCACGATCGCCGATGGGCGGGATTCGGCGTACGGCCTGGCCCGCTTGAACCTCAGCACGACACTCGCCGCTGCCCGGCCAAGCGACCTCCACGCAACGCTCGCCGTGCTCGGCGACGCGCAGCTATGGAATGCCGACACCACGCTCGACCGGATCGACGAGGCGCGGCTCCGCGCCGGGTTCAAGCCGATCGATCCGGAGCAATGGGACCGGGCGGTCGAGGACCGGCTTGGCGAGATCGCGGCAACGCTCGCGCCCTGCTTCGCGGACTCGCAGGATGGCCGCACTGCGCTGACCAGCGCGATGCTCCGTTCCGCCGCCACCAGCGATGGGCGCGGCACGGTGTTCCTGGAGAAAGTCGCCGCGGCGCATGCGGCCAATATCGACCGCCGGCTCGAGCAGCTCAGCGAACGCATCTCGACCTATGTCGACCGGCTGCGCGAACGGCCTTTCGACCAGGGGATCGCGACCACCCTGCTCTCCTCGCTCGACATGTGGTCGCAGCTCCGCCGCCCGATCCAGATATTGGAGGCGGCGCGCGGGCTCGACGACCCGTCCTCGGCCGCGATCCTCAAACGCATCCGCGAACTCGCGGTCGACCTGGCCAATGACTTCAAGCAGTTCGAGATCGCGCTTCGCCTCGCCCGCGCCCTCGTCACCTGCTTCGCCCAGGTGCCGAACCTGAAGCAGGTCATCGAGAACGAGATGCCGGTGCTGATCTCCAACGCGCTGTTCGAGCGGCTGCGCAGTACCTGTGACATGGTCCGCAAGCATCACCGGGAATTCGCGCGGCACCTGCCGCGCGCCGTGATCGCCCCCGACGCGCCGGGGCTGATCGGCGAACTGATCTACGCGTTCGAGGAATCCTGCAAGTCGACCACCCCGCAGGTCGCCGGACCCTGGTGGGTGCTGCGCGACCTCGGGATCACTCTGAACAACGAATATGGCTATCGCGACACCGCGCTGATCCTGATGGGCTGGATGATCGAGCAGGTCCCGCCCCAGGAAGTGCTGGTGAAGCTGCGCGACGATGTACGTTTCCTCCAGCCGCCGCCCAGGACGCCCCGATGAGCGAGGGCGCGCTGGCCGAGCTTGCGGTCAATTACTGGAAGCTCTGCCTCGCGCTCGAACGCGAGCTCGCTTTCGCGCCCGAGGCCCGGGTGCAGAGCGGAGAGGCGACGCTGCGTTTCGCCCGGCGCAAGCTGGAATCGATCCTCGACCGGCAATCGATGCGCCTCGTCACCTTCGACGGCGAACCCTGGTCGCCCGCCTTGCCCGCCAGCCCGATCAATCCCGAGGACGTCGATGCCGACGCGGTCGTCGACACGACGATCGAGCCGACCATCATGGGACCCTCGTCACCGATCGTCGCCGGGAAAGTCTTGTTGAGGAACGCCTGAATGTATCTCGGAATCGATCTCGGCACTTCAAACTCGGCGATCGTCGGCAATCGCGGCGGCACGCTCGAACTGTTCAAGGCCGTCAGCGGCGAGGACGTGCTCGCCTCGGTGGTGATGCGCGACCGCAATGGCGGCCGCTATGTCGGCAAGCGCGCCTATGACCAGCTACGCATCGCGCCCGAAGGCATCGCCGCGCGCTTCAAGCGCCTGCTCGGCACGAGCACCACCCTGCCCTTCGGCAATGAGGGCGACACGATTACGCCGGAAGAGGCAAGCACCGAAGTGCTGCGCCAGCTGCTCAAGCAGGTTCGCGCCGGCATCGGTGACACGGAGATCCAGGGCGCGGTGGTCACCGTACCCGCAGCCTTCAACCAGATGCAGTCCGAAGCGACGATCCGCGCCGCGCTTGCCGCCGAGCTTGGCCAGGTCGGCCTGCTGCAGGAACCCGTCGCGGCAGCACTAGCCTGTCTCGAACGCCCCGAATCCCGCACCGGCCTGTTCCTGGTCTATGATCTGGGCGGCGGCACCTTCGACGTAGCGCTGGTCCGCGCGATCGACGGCTCGGTCTCGATCGAAGCGCATGAGGGCATCAACATGCTCGGCGGCAGCGACTTCGACCGCATGATCGTCGATTCGGTCGTCCGTCCCTGGCTCAAGGCCGAATTCCAGCTGCCCGAGGATACGCAGGAGCGCCCCGAATTCCGCCGCCTGATCGCGCTCGCCTTGTCCAATGCCGAACAGGCCAAGATTGAGCTGTCGACTTCGAAAGAGGCGATGATCTTCGTGTCGGAGCGCGAGGTGGGGGCAACCGACCTGGCCGGCCGGCCGATCTATATCGAGACAGTGCTCACCCGCGACGCGCTGGAAGAACTGGTCTCCGAAAAGGTCGATCGCTCGATCGAGCTGTGCCGCAAGGTGATCGCCGACAATGGCTATACGCCCGAGGATATCAGCAAGGTCGTGCTGATCGGCGGCCCCTCGCGCATGCCGATCGTCCGCCGCCGCGTGCCGCTTGAACTCGGCATCGAGACCGATCTCGACATCGATCCGATGACCGCGGTCGCGCGCGGTGCCGCGGTCTATGCCGAAAGCCGCCAATGGTCGGACGGCGAGACCGTCAGCAAGAAGAGCCGCGTGCAGCAGGATGCCGGCACCCGCGTCTCCTATGATTTCGAGGCGCGGACCGCGAAGGATCGGGCGCGCATCCGGGTCACCGCCGTCGGCGACGCCGCGGGCCTGCGCGTCACCGCTACCGCCAGCGACGGCCGCGACTATGGCGAGCGGTTGGTTGCCGAAGGGCCGATCTTCACCGTTCAGCTCGGCGCCGGCGAGACGAAGGTGACCATGACGGTCGTCGATGCGGAAGGCGTCCGGATCGAGGATGCCTGTACCGACCTCATCGTCACCCGCATCTCCGCGGTCGCGGCGGGCGCACCCTGCACCAGCACCATCGCCGTGAAGGTCGAGGACGGAGACGGGGTCCGCTCGATCAACATCCTCGAACCGATCGTCCGCAAGGGGGAGATGCTGCCGCAAAAGGGCGTGAAGGCGCTGCGCTCGGCGCGCAAGCTGGCACCCGGCGCGACCGACTGGATCGATATCGAGCTCTACGAACAGGCCGAGGGCGTGCTCGAACCCGAGGCAAACCTGCTGATCGGCTCCTTCCGGCTGAGCGGTGAGGACCTGCCCCCGCATGTCGCGCCGCTGATGCCGGGCGACCAGGTGGTGGTGCACTGGCAGATCGACGACAGCCAGCTGATCCGCTGCTCGGTCGAAATCCCCGAACAGGGCCTGCATCTGCGCGACCACAGCTTTTATGTCGACGATCTGGCGCGGATCGATTTCGGAACCAACGGCCGGGCCTTCGCGACCGACGCGCTGACCGCGGTCGACCGCAGCTTCGACGCGATCTCCGACACGCTGCGCGCGCATTGCCAGCCGGAGATTGCGATGCTGCGCCGACGCCTCGATCAGCAGTTCGACCGGCTCCGCACCGTCGACGAAGCCGATGGCTATCGCTCGATCACCGAAGAAGCGCGGCTGATCCGCCAGGAAATCTCCCGTCTGCGCCACCGCCCCGATCTGCGCGCCGCGGTGCTCGCCAGCGACCTCGCCCAGACCGAGCGCCTCGCCCGCCAGCTCACCGCCTCGATGAGCGAATCGGCCCATGCGCAGGTCCAGCAGCATTATGCGACCGCGCAGCGCGCTCTCGACGACGGCCAGTTCAAGGTCGCCGAGCGCGCGATCGAGGCGATGACCGCGATCCTCCACCGCGTGCTCACCGAACAGCCCGATTTCCTGATCGACCAGTTCACCTATCTGCGCCGCGAACAACGGCACGCGGCGCTCGATGCCGGCCGGTTCGATGCGCTGGTGGTACGCGGCGAAGCGGCCATTGCCGCGCGCAGCTTCTCGGACCTGCGCAACGTCATTGGTGAGATCTATTCGATCCTGTCCAGCACCAGCGGCCGGGCGGGCGATGCAGCGGCGCTGGCGGGGCTCCGGCGCTAGCTCAAGGAATCCCGTTCGCCGCGCTGACGGCCCGGTTATAGGCATCGACAGTAGATTGCATGTCGCTCGCGCTGTGCGACTGCTTCAGCTGACGATATTGCCCGACCATCGATCCGAGCAGATCGACAACGACGCCGTACATCCCGATCCTGCTCTTCTCCACCGGCTCGGCCGCCTTTGTCCTGGCGGCCGCGATGGATTTTTGCTGTTCGGACAGCAGCGCCTCGATCGAGGCAGCCAGCGTATCGGCTTTGCCCAGCACCGCCGGATCGTTCAGATCGGCGGGCTTCTTGAACAGGCCGACCAGATCCTCCGCCTGCTGCATCGCCAGCTTGTTGGTATAACCGAGCGTGTCGCCCCGTTGTTTGAGCGCTGCAAGCTCGCTCTCCACGCGAGCGTGGCGCTGATTCAGCAGCGCGGTGTTGAAATCATCCAGGGCCGCAATGGCGGCATCGAATTCCGCGATCATCTGCGCGTCTTCGCGCTTGCCGCGTTCGAGCCCGTCCTGGCGATAGCTCTTGGCATTGTAATAGGCATAGAGCGGTTCGAGCCGCGCCAGCACCTTCGTCAGCGCATCGTCCAGTTTCGCCGCGGCGGTGTCGAGCGCGCCCAGGCTGCCCGGCAAGGCGCGAGCGGCCTTCAGCTTGCCCTCGGCATTTTCTATCCAGCCCTGGCTGATCGAGATGTCGTCGGCAGGCGACCGGCTCGCGATCTTCGCCTCCTTATAGGCCTGGACGGTCACGGGCAGGCCGTACGTGTCAAGCAGGGCATTATAGGCATCGGTATAAGCGCCGATCTTCGCCGCAGCGGCGGGCGAGCTGTCGGCGGCAACCGCCGTCGCTTCATTGCCGGCCCCACCGGTGGGGCCGCACGCCCCCAGAACGAGCAATCCGGCCAGGGCCAAGCCCCGGCGCACCATCCCTGCCTGCATGCAATCGACCCCTGTTTCGTTCCAGGGGCGTAATGCACGAAACGCATTTTCGATCCGCTCCGGACGGGCGCGAATCCGCCACCTGACGAACCGGTCGACGCTCAGCCCAGCCCCTCAGCCATCTCCGCCAGCTCGAGCCAGCGCATCTCGGCCGTGTCCTTCTCCGCGCGAGCCTTGTCGATCGCCTTCATCAGCCGGTCGAACGCGGCGGGGTCCTTCGCGTAGAGATCGGGGTCGGCCAGCGCAGCCTCGTCGCGCGCGATCGCCTTGTCCAGCTCCTCGATCCGCTTCGGCAGCAATTCGTAATCGCGCTGGTCCTTATAGGTCAGCTTGACCTTGGCCGGCGGCGGCGCGGTCGGTTCCGCCTTGCGCGGATTGGGGCGCTTGCCGCCCGACACGCGCAGCTTGCGGCGCTTTTCCCAATCCTCATAGCCGCCGGCGACGACATCGACCGTGCCCGACCCGTCGAGCCCCAAGGTGATCGTCACCGTGCGGTCGAGGAAGTCGCGGTCATGGCTGACGATCAGGACGGTGCCGTCATAATCGCTGATCACCTCCTGCAGCAGATCGAGCGTCTCAAGGTCGAGATCGTTGGTCGGCTCATCCAGCACGAGCAGGTTGGAGGGACGTGCGAATTCCCGCGCCAGCAACAGCCGTGATCGCTCGCCGCCCGACAGCGTGCCGATCATCGCATCGACCAGCCCGGGCTCGAACAGGAACTCCTTGAGGTAGCCGATGACATGCTTCTTCACGCCCTGGACCTCGATCCAGTCGCCGCCATCTGCCAGCACCTCGCGCACCGTCTTGTCGGGCGCCATCAGGCTGCGCTGCTGGTCGATGACGATCGCGTCGAGCGTCTTGGCAAGCCGGATATGCCCCACGTCGGGCGCAAGCTCGCCGGTCAGCAACTTGAGCAGGGTCGATTTGCCCGCGCCGTTCGCGCCGACGATGCCGATCCGGTCGCCACGCGTAATGCGCAGGGTCAGGTCCTTAATGATCGGACGATCTCCGAAACTCTTGGACACGCCCTTTACGTCGATCACCACCTTGGTGCGCGCGTCATCGGTGCCGATGGTCAGGTTCGCAGTGCCCTGCGGTCCCATCATCGAGGCGCGTTCGGCGCGCATGTCCTTCAGCTTCGCGAGCCGCCCCTGGTTGCGCTTGCGCCGGCCGGTCACGCCGCGCAGCAGCCAATGCTCCTCGATCTTGAGCTTGGCGTCGAGCCGCTCGGCGTTGCGCTGCTCCTCGGCGAAGACGGTCTCCGTCCACGCCTCGAACCCGCCAAAGCCGATCTCGGCGCGCCGCACCGTTCCGCGATCGAGCCACAGAGTCTGCTTCGTGAGCCGGGTGAGGAAGGTGCGGTCATGGCTGATCACGATGAAGGCGCCGCGGAAGCGCGACAGCCAATCCTCGAGCCAGTCGATCGCAACGATATCGAGATGGTTGGTCGGCTCGTCGAGCAGCAGCACGTCGGGGTCCTGCGACAGCGCACGGACGATCGCTGCCCGCCGCCGCTCGCCGCCCGAGGCGCTAGCGGATTCGCGCGTTAGATCGATTCCGAGCTGGTCGGCGATCGCCTCTGCTTCGTGTCGCGCCGGCGCGTCGTCGCCCGACAGCACATAATCGCTGAGCGTGGGGAAGCCGGTGAGATCGGGTTCCTGCTCGAGCAGGATCACGCGCGTACCCGGCACGATCGTCCGACGGCCCTCATCCGCCTCGATCTTGCCCGCGATCAGTTTGAGCAAGGTCGTTTTGCCCGCACCGTTGCGCCCGATCAGCGCAAGCCGGTCGCGCGGTTGCACGTGGATATCGAGGCCGCGAAACAGCCACCCCGATCCCTGGATGATGCCGAGATTTTCATATGCGAGGATTGGGGCTGCCATGCGGGCTCCGTTAGGGCGACGCGCCCGCCCCGGCAAGTTGCCCCAGGAAGTTGCGCTTGCCTGACCGAAGCATTCACAGGCTGTTCAAGCCCGGCTCCCTATGCGAGACGCAATGAAGATGCTCGTACCACTTGCGTTATCCGCCTTCGCTGCGCTTGGCCCGGTTTCCGCCCCTGCGGAACCCATCCAGAAGCGCGACCAGCAGGAAGCGTTCGATCAGCTGCGCAAGGGCCGCATCATGCCGTTGCGCGAGATCGAGGCGCGCGTACTGCCGCGGATGGCCGGCTCGCAATATCTCGGCGTCGAGCTCGATCCGGCAACGAGTATTTACACGCTCAAGTTCGTGCGTAAGGGAACTGTCATCTGGGTGTATGTCGATGCCCGTTCGGGCAAGGTCATCGGCCAGGACGGTAATTGAGCGCCACCAAGGCGCCGTCTGAAGGGATAAACCTATGCGCGTTCTGATCGTCGAGGACGAGCCCAGCCTGGGCCAGCAACTGAAGAACACGCTGGAAGGCGCGGGCTATGCCATCGATCTCGCCACCGACGGTGAGGAAGGCCATTTCCTCGGCTCCACCGAGAATTACGACGCGATCGTGCTCGATCTAGGCCTGCCCGAGATCGACGGGCTGACCGTGCTCGACCGCTGGCGCAAGGAAGGCCGCACCGCGCCCGTCCTGGTGCTCACCGCGCGCGACAGCTGGTCGGACAAGGTCGCCGGCCTCGATGCCGGCGCCGACGATTATGTCGCCAAGCCTTTCCAGTCCGAGGAGCTGATCGCCCGCCTGCGCGCGCTGATCCGCCGCGCCTCGGGCAATGCCTCGTCGGAACTGACCGCGGGCGATGTCCGCCTCGACACCCGCTCGGGCAAGGTCACCCTGGCAGGCGAGCCGGTCAAGCTGACCGCGCAGGAATACAAGCTGCTCAGCTATCTGCTCCACCACAAGGGCAAGGTGGTCAGCCGCACCGAACTGATCGAGCATATCTACGACCAGGATTTCGACCGCGATTCGAACACGATCGAGGTGTTCGTCACCCGCATCCGCAAGAAGTTGGGCCAGGACGTGATCACCACCATCCGGGGGCTAGGCTACAGCCTCGAGGATCCGGATGCGTGATCGAACGCCCGTGACGTCCAGTGGCTGACGGCGAGGCTGTGTCCGCGGCCGCAACCCCGGTCACGCCCGCGAAACCGGTCGAGGAACAGCGTCCGGCCCCGACCGTCTACCCCAAGCAGAAGACCACCGGCTCGCTCAGCCGGCGGATGATCTTCATTGCGGCCGGGTGGATCCTGCTGCTGCTCACCGGCGGCGGCTTCGCGCTCGACCGCGTGCTGGCGGCGGCCGTCACGCGCAATTTCGACGACCAGCTCGAATATGTGCTGACCGCCCTTATCGTCTCGTCGGAGATCGGACCGGACGGCGAGGTGGTGTTCAACCGCGAGCCTGCCGACCAGCGTTTCCTCGAACCCTATTCGGGCCTGTACTGGCAGGTCAGCGCCAAGGGCCGCGAGCCCTTCTCGTCGCGCTCGCTCTGGGACCGGCGGATGACCTTTGGCAGCGACCATAGCGACATGGCCGTCCACGCCTATGACAGCGCGCAGTTCGGCGAAGAGAAGCTGCGCATCCTCGAACGCGACGTGAAGCTGCCGGGGTCGCCGATCCGCTGGCGCTTCCAGGTGGCGCAGAGCCGCGACGGGCTCGACGCGCAGATCAGCGTGCTGCGCCGGACCTTGATCCGCAGCTTCCTGCCGCTTGCACTCGGCCTGATCGTGATGGCCGCGCTCCAGACCTTTTACGGCCTCTGGCCGCTCCGCCGCGTGCGCGAGGAGATCGCGCGGATGCGTGCGGGCAAGTCGCGTCAGGTCGAACGCGCCATGCCCAATGAGGTCGCGCCGTTGGTCGAGGAGCTGAACGCGCTGATCGAACATAACGAGAAGCAGGCCGAGGAGGCGCGCCGCCACGCGGGCAACCTCGCCCATGCGCTCAAGACGCCGCTGACCGTAATCATGAACGCCGCCACCGCCCAGGCCGACGATCTCGGCGAGACGGTGGTGCGCGAGGCGCGGACGATGCGCCGCCAGGTCGACCACCACCTTGCCCGCGCCCGCGCTGTCGGCCGGCGGGGTTCGGCGCACAGCCGCGCGGACGTCTGGCCCAGCCTCGAATCGGTCGAGCGGGCGGTGGGGCGGCTCTACCGCCATGTCCGCATCGACGTGACCGGCCCGAAGGACCTGCAGGTCCATGTCGAGCGCCAGGATCTCGATGAGATGCTCGGCAATCTGATCGAGAATGCCGCGAAATATGGTGGCGGCAGCGTGTTCGTCACCGTCGGCGCACAGGCGGGCTTCGTGGAGTTCCTGATCGAGGATGACGGCGTCGGCATTCCCGACGAGGAACGCATCCGCATCTTCGACCGCGGCGTGCGGCTGGATACGGGCAAGCCGGGGACTGGCCTGGGGCTGGCGATCGTGCGGGACGTGGCGGAGATTTACGAGGGCACGGTGTCGCTCGAGGAAAGCGAGGATCTCGGTGGGCTGATGGTGCGCCTGAGATTGCCGGCGGCCAATTAATTCCTCCCCGAGCGAGTTCGGGAAGGATTAAGCAGCTACCTTCAATTCCCGCATCACCTCGGCGGTGATCGACAGGCTCCGCTTGCGCGCCTCATGATCGTAGATCGAACTCGCGATCATCAGCTCGTCCACGCCAGTCCGCTCCACGAACGCCGCGATCCCGCGCGCCACTGTCCCCGGACTCCCCACCGCCGAACATTGCAGCACATGATCGAGGATCCGCTCGCCCTGCGGCCCGAGCGTCGCGCGATAGCCCGGCACCGGCGGCTTGAGCAGCCCCGGATTGCCTGTGCGCAACGCCACGAACGCCTGTTGCTGCGAACTCGACAGCAATTCCGCCTCTTCATCGCTATCCGCGGCAAACACGTTGAACCCGGCCATCAGATGCGGCCTGGCCAGCACCTTCGAGGGCCGGAAATCGCGCCGATAGATCGCGATCGCCTGGTCCAGCGCGTCCGGCGCGAAATGCGAGGCAAAGGCATAGGGCAACCCCAGCATCGCCGCGAGCTGCGCGCCGAACGTGCTGGACCCCAATATCCACAACGCCACATCGGCGCCCACACCCGGCGTCGCGCGGATGCCGGTCTGGCCGTCATCGGCAAAATAACTCTGCAGCTCGACCACATCGCGCGGGAAACCGTTGGGATCGCTTTCCAGCGTGCGGCGGAGTGCCCGCGCGACGATCTGATCCGATCCCGGCGCGCGACCAAGGCCCAGATCGATCCGCCCCGGAAACAGTGCGTCGAGCGTCCCGAACTGCTCCGCGATCACCAGCGGCGCGTGGTTGGGTAGCATGATGCCCCCCGCCCCGACCCGGATACTCCTGGTCGCCGCCGCGACATGCGCGATCACCACCGCGGTCGCGGCACTGGCAATGCCGGTCATGCCGTGATGCTCGGCCACCCAATAGCGACTGAAACCGAGACTTTCGGCGTGCCGGGCGAGATCGGCGGCATTGGCGAGGGATCGGGAAACGCCGCCGCCTTCAGTGACGGGAACAAGATCGAGCAAGGAATAGGCTGTCATGCTGCGCAAGATGGGGTGCGCGGCGCGCCGGTGGAAGCCCTCCGGTCAGCTACGACCACAAGCAATGCTATCGGCACCGCGCATAATGCTTTTCTGCGCTTCACGGACGCACGGTCAGCGCGGAAAGCAGCAGTTCCGCCGCCCATGTACGATAGTCCGCCGCCGACCATCCCCGCTTCGCGACAAGATCGTCCCAGGTCTCGATCGATGTCACCGTCCAGACAAGGTCGGCCGCGAGCGCTGGATCGAGATCGGGTCGAAGCCGCCCTTCAGCATCGATCCGGGCGACTACGGCACGACACCCTGCCAGCCGGTCGTCCTGCCGATCCTGCCAGGCCTGCTGCGCAGCTGGATCCTGCCGGCGCAGAAGCTCGAAAGCGTCGGCCAGCGGCTTGTAGTCGGGATTCCACCGGGCCTGGCGATCGATGATCGCCAGCAATCCGTCGACTCCGCTGGGCGCGGCGCGAATTTTCACTTGCTCCTGAACGATGCCGCGCTGCCCGTCGACATAGCGCAGCACGGCAATGAACAGGTCTGCCCGGTCGGCAAAGGTCAGATAGAGCCCCTGACGCGAAAGTCCTGCCTCCTTCGCAATCCGACTCATCGTCAGCGGCGTATCGCCCCGCCGGATCAACGCAAGCGTGGCCTGGAGGATGCGCGTTCGCGTCGTCGGCGGAGAACTTGACATGGTGTAAACCTCAGGACAAAGCCAATGCGACTTTACACAGTGTCAAGCGATGGCACGATTGAGAGCCCAGGAGAAGCGCCATGCTGATTCACACTTTCCGAGGGCCCGGACGGGTGTTCGGCTTCACCACCGACCCCGCTGGCGCCAACCTGCCGTCGCGCTACGCCCCATGGACGGCGTTCAAGTCGCTCGACATGCATCGGGACGAACCACATGCCGGGGTCGATGTGAATAGCTGCCTCGACGATATCGACGCGTATGGCTTCCATCTGACCGACGCGCATGAACGCATCACCCAAACGGCTATTCCAGCCTAGAACGCGACCGAATAGCGCAGGGCGGCGCCCGCATCGTCCGGCAGCGCCGCGAAATTGCCCGGGTCCTTCCGCCAGAAGATGTTGGTCTGCAACGCCCCGCCCCAGACCGGCAGGGCATAGCGAGCCTCCATGTCGATCTCCCGGCCGGTCGGCGCGAGGTTGAGCCGCTGGGTCGTCCACTGAGTCACGGCGAGCAGATCGTAGTCATAATAGGTCGGCAGCCTGAGATCGATCCCGCCGCTCGCCACGCGGAGCGGTTGCGCGAGGCGCAGGCCGAAACTGTCCGAGCGGCCGAATAGGCCGTTCTTGCCGATATCGCCGGCAAAGGCGTTGGTGCGGATCATGCCGCGGCCGGCCAGCCCGCCGCGCACATCGGCCAGGGTCCAGCCCTGGCGCAACGACCCGCCCATCGACCAGCCGCTGCCCATGTCCCAGCGCGCCGCCACGTCGAGGAACCAGCTCGTCCCGCGGGTGCCGCCCAAAGCATTGCCGAAACGCGCCCCGAGCACCGTATCATATTCCGCGAGCCGCGTGCCGGTCAGGCCGACATTCAGGCCACCGAACTGGCGATCGACCGCGATCGAGGCGCGATCATAGCCGTAGCGGAAATAGCGGCTCCACAGGGCCGGCATCTGATCGGCATCGCGGGTCAGCACGTCGCCGCTCTCGACCGCCGCGGTCAGGCCAATCATCCCGAATTGCTGGCGGATCGCGCTTGACCCCTTGATGCTGCTGTCGAAGCCCTGCCCCTGCACCGGATCGCGCGCGACCAGGAACGCCGGGTCCGCCCGGCCGGCGAGCCGCGCGGTCAGCGTCGAGCCGCCCTCGGCGAAACCGAAGGCAATGCTCGCGTCGGACCCCAGGCGCTTCATCACGATCCCGGCGATCGCCCGTGGCTGTTCGGCCTGGCCGCCGCTGAGCGCGGTGCGGGAGACGTCAACGCCACCCCGCACCGGCGCGACGGTGAGCGCCACGGTCATGTCGTCGTTCAGCCCCGCGGAAAAATTGCGCTGCCGCGATTGCAGCGCACCGCCCAAGGCGCGCGGCGGACCGCTGCGGTCGATCGTCCGGGCAAGATCGATCGCGAAGGCGCGGCTATAGCCGTCGAGGATCACGGCGCCCAGTTCGCCCTGCCGCGCATCGCCCATCGGTGCCGAGAGCGTCGCATTGACGTTGAACGAGGCGGCCGAATGCGTCCCCGCGACGGAACTCGTGCCGATCGGGGAGAAAGCGCGGGTGAGGTCGAGCACACCCTGACCATACACCGCATCGTCGCCGGCGGCCCCGGCATCGCGTGCCGACTGGTACAGGATATCGACGATCTGCGCACCCGTCAGGTTGGGAAAGGCCTGGGCGAGAAGCGCCACCGCGCCCGCGATCTGCGGCGCGGAAAAGGACGTGCCGGACCAGAGGAACGACGTGCCGGTCTGATCCGGTGCCCGCACCCACTCGCCGACCGCGGCCAGATAATGCGCGATGCTGTTGCCGGCCCGGTTGCTGAAGGCGGAAATGGCGTCCGCACCGACCGCGCGCGAATCATTGGCGCCGACCGATCCGGCGATGATCACCAGCCCATGCGCATCGGGCAGATTGGCGACCTGCGCAAAGGGATCGGGGTTGACGGCGAGATCGGGATGCTCGTCGAAATCATTGCCCGCCGAGATCACGATCACGATTCCCGCGGCGGTGGCGCGGTTGATCGCCTGGATCACGGCATTGTTCGGCGCATCCCCGCCAAGCGAGATGTTGACGACACGCGCGCCGTTGGTCCGTGCCAGGTCGAGGCCCTGGGCAATCGCATTGTCGTTGAACGAGCACCCGCCATCATCCGAGGTATCGGCGCAGCTACCCGGCGTGTCGGCGCGCGCTACGATCAGCGACGCATCGAACGCGATGCCGTGCGTGCCAGCCCCGTTACGCCGCCCCGCAATGGTGAAGGACACCGCGGTGCCGTGCCCGCCCTCGTCATCGACCGTACCGTTGCCGGCGGTCGAGGTGGAGTTGGGGTTGATCCGGTTGCCGAATTCCTCGCTCTGCAGGTCGATGCCGCTGTCGATCACGCCCACTGTGATGCCCGCACCCGTGGCGGCCCGATCATAGGCTGCCAGCGCGTTCGCCGAGACGGCGCCGATCGTCGCGCGATATTCGCCCGTATCGTTGCTGGAGGGAGTCGGTGTGGGCGCCGGGGTCGGTGCGGGAACCGGCGTCGGGGTCGGACCGGGAGTCGGGGTCGGCGTGTTGCCGATACCCCCGCCGCCGCCACCTCCCCCACCGCCGCACGCCGCCGTCGCGAACAGACAGGCAAGGGCGGCCGAGCGCAGGAGCTGCGGCCTGATCACGCACGTCATGCCGGTTCCCACCGTTCAGAAGAGAGCGCGGCTATACTAGTTGTCGTTGCTTTACCGGCGCCTAACGCCATGCCCCCGCACCCGCCTTGCCCCCGGCGCGGTGCGCGCCTAGAGCCCGGCGCCATGCTCGCGCGTCTCGAACCCATCCGCAACTGGATTTTCGATCTCGACAACACGCTGTACCCGGCGAGCGCCCGGCTGTTCGATCAGATCGACCGCAAGATGGGCGCCTATATCGCCGAACGTTTCGGCTGCGACCTGGTCGAGGCGCGCCGCATCCAGAAGGGCTATTTCCTCGGCCACGGCACTACGCTCGCCGGGCTGATGGCCGAACATCACGTCGACCCGCACCAGTTCCTCGCTTTCGTCCACGATATCGAGATGGACGTGCTCGAGGAGAATCTGCCCCTCGCCGCGGCGATCGCGAAGCTGCCGGGGCGCAAGATCGTCTTCACCAACGCCGACACGCCCTATGCCGATCGGGTGCTCGACCGGCTCGGTCTCGGCGCGACCTTCGAGGCGGTGCACGACATCCATGCGATGGAGCTGAAACCCAAGCCGCAGGAATCGGCCTATGCCGGCCTGTGCGCCGCGTTCGGCCTGGATCCCGTGGAAAGCCTGTTCGTCGAGGACATGGCGCGCAACCTGAAACCCGCCAAGGCGATCGGCATGACGACGGTGTGGGTCGACAACGGCTCCGAACAGGCGTCCGACATGGACCGCAGCTATATCGATTTCACGACACACGATATCCGGCACTGGCTGGAAGACATATTGGAGGCATGATGAGCGACTTGCAGGGCACGATCGAGGCGGCATGGGATGCGCGCGACGGGATCAGCACCGCCACCACCGGCGCGGTGCGTGACGCGGTCGAGACCGCACTCGGCCTGCTCGATTCCGGCGCGGCCCGCGTCGCCGAGCCCGACGGCAATGGCGGCTGGCGCGTCAACCAGTGGCTCAAAAAGGCCGTACTCCTGTCGTTCCGCCTCAACGACAACGCACTGGTCGATGGCGGCTCGGCCGGTGCGCCGGCGTTCGACAAGGTCCCCTCGAAGTTCACCGGCTGGGGCGAGGCCGAGTTCCGCGCGGCAGGCATCCGCGTCGTCCCCGGCGCCGTTGCGCGGCGCGGCGCCTTCATCGCCAAGGGCGCGATCCTGATGCCGAGCTTCGTCAATATCGGCGCCTATGTCGGCGAAGGCACGATGGTCGATGCCTGGGCCACGGTCGGCAGTTGCGCGCAGATCGGTAAGAACGTCCATCTCTCGGGCGGCGCCGGCATCGGCGGCGTGCTCGAGCCGCTCCAGGCCGATCCCGTGATCATCGGCGACGGCGCGTTCATCGGCGCGCGGGCCGAAGTCGCCGAGGGCGTGCGCGTCGGCGAGGGCGCGGTACTGTCGATGGGCGTCTATCTCGGCGCCTCGACCAAGATAGTCGACCGGGCGACCGGCGAAGTGTTCCGCGGCGAGGTGCCGCCTTATGCGGTGGTCGTCCCCGGCAGCCTGGGCGGCGGAGACGGCAAGCCGGCGCTCTACTGCGCGGTGATCGTCAAGCGCGTCGACGCGCAGACCAGGTCGAAGACCAGCATCAACGAACTGCTCAGGGATTGATATCCTCCCCTCCCGCGAACGGGAGGGGAACTCAGTCTCGACAACGTCACACCTCGCTCCTATCCCGCCCCAACATCCGAGGGGAATCCACCGTCCATGACTACCGCCAGCAAGGTCCTCGACCGAGTCCTCGTGCTCGAAATGGTCCGCGTGACCGAAGCAGCGGCGATCGCCGCCTCCAAGCTCGTCGGCCGCGGCGACGAGAAGGCGGCTGATGCCGCCGCCGTCGAGGCGATGCGCGAGGCGCTGAACGAGCTGTACATGGACGGCACCGTGGTGATCGGCGAAGGCGAGCGCGATGAAGCCCCCATGCTGTTCATCGGCGAGAAGGTGGGTTCGGCGATCGGCAAGGGCCCGAAGATCGACATCGCGCTCGATCCGCTGGAAGGCACCACCATCTGCGCCACGGCCGGCCCCAACTCGCTCGCGGTGCTGGCGATCGCCGAGCAGGGCGGCCTGCTCAACGCGCCCGACGTCTATATGGACAAGATCGCAGTCGGCCCAGGCTATCCCGAGGGCATCATCGACCTCGACCGGAGCCCGACCGAGAATGTCAAGGCAGTTGCCGCCGCCAAGGGCGTCGAGCCTTCCGACATCATCGCCTGCGTGCTCGATCGCCCGCGCCACCAGAAACTGATCGCCGAACTGCGCGCATTGGGCTGCGGCATCATGTTGATCGGCGACGGCGACGTCGCCGGCGTGATCGCGACGACCAACCCCGACACCACGATCGACATCTATCTCGGCTCGGGTGGCGCGCCAGAGGGCGTACTCGCCGCCGCGGCGCTGCGCTGCGTCGGCGGCCAGTTCAAGGGCCGGTTGCTGTTCCGCAACGACGACGAGCGCGCCCGCGCCCGCAAATGGGGCGTGACCGACCTCGACAAGCAGTATGACCTGACCGAACTGGCCAAGGGCGACTGCATCTTCGCCGCGACCGGCGTGACCGACGGCTCGCTTCTGGCGGGCGTGAAGCGCAAGGCATCGGTGATGACCACCGAGAGCGTGGTGATGCGCGCCAGTTCTGGCACCGTGCGCTGGGTGAAGGGCGAGCACCGCATCTGAGTTCCGGCGCCGGAGATCGCCATACGGTGCCCCGCGTCGCCAGCTCTGCTAATCCCCGTCATCCGGCAACACCCCCGATATGATGGAAGAAGCATGGCAGCCGTGAAGGTCGATCCCGCGAAGGTCCACGAATTCAAGGACAGCGCAGCCTTCCAAGCTTGGCTCGGCAAGCATCATCACAGCCAGGACGAAGTGTGGATCAAGATCCACAAGGTCGCCTCGGGTCTTCCGTCGATCACGCCGAAGGAAGCGATCGATGTGGTGCTCTGCTGGGGCTGGATCGACGCCGTGCGCAAGGGGCTGGACGAGAAGAGCTATCTCCAGCGCTATACGCCGCGCACCGCGAAGAGCATCTGGAGCAAGATCAACATCGACAATGTCGCCCGCCTGATCGAGGAGGGCCGCATGACCGAACACGGCCTGAAGCAGGTCGAGGCGGCCAGGGCCGATGGCCGCTGGGACCGCGCCTATGGCAGCGGCAAGGGCATGAAGATCCCCGACGACCTGCAGGCCGCGATCGATTCCGAGCCCGAGGCGAAGGCGATGCTGGCGAGACTGACCGAGAAGAACCGCTTCGCCCTCGCCTTCCGCACCCACAATATGAAGACCGAGGCCGGGCGGAAGAAGAAGATCGAGACCTTCGTCGAGATGCTCAAGCGCGGCGAGACGATCTACCCTCAGCGCGATCGGTGATCGTCGTCACGGCTTACTTCCCGAAGGTCCGCTGCACCGACAGGCCAACATAGGGTCCGCTGTTGAGTTCCCGCCGTTCGACATAGTTGATCGGTGCGGTGCCGCGCAGGCCGGTATAGCGGTCGCGAATGCGGGTGACCGGGCTGTTGGTCACGTTCTTGGCAAAGGCACGCAGCGTCCATTGCGGCGTCGGCTTATACTCGACGAACAGGTCGACCCGGTCGGGCAGACGATCGACCTCGATCTCGTCGATCTTGTAGCTGATCTCCTCCTCGGCCAGCACATAGGTCGCGCCCCAGCGCAGATGCTGTGCGGGCAGGTCGTGCGTGACGCTGATCTTGCCCTCGACCGGCAGGTCGCCCGAGATGCGGCGGCGCTCGCCGGTCGCCGGATCGGTCACGCGGCTGCGCCGCGCCACGCCGTTGGCCTGCACCGTCACGCCCTTCAGCCCGAAACCGTCGAGCGGCAGGTTAAGGTCGATCTGCGCCTCGTCGCGCGTACCGTTGCCGATATTGCCGACCGCGTCGAACACCCCGCCCGGCACGAACACGGGTACGCGGTCAACCACGTTGCTGATCGCCTCGTGCCGCGCGGTCAGCACCATCGATCCCGTGCCGAACCGGTGTTCCCAGGCGACTTCCGCACGCCATAGACTGTCGGGCTCGAGATCCTTGTTGCCGGCAGTCACCGTGCCGCTGGTCAAAGAGGGCGAACTGATGAAGTCGCCGAAATCGAGCTGCCCCACTTCGCGCTCGACCAGGAAACGCAGCTCGTTCGATCTGGACGGCGACCAGCGCGCCAGCATCCGCGGCTTCAGAAAGGCCAACGACTTGGTCAGCGACGAATCCCCGCTCTGGGTGAGGCGCGACGTCTCGTAGCGGCCGCCCACTTCCAGCATCAGCTTCGACGCCACCTGCCAGGTCGTGGTCAGGAACAGCTCGGCGCGCTTCTCCTCGACCCGCACATTGGCGGCGGGCAGCGGAATGTTGACCCCGTCCTCCTCGAGCACACTGTGGCTGTCGAGCACGTTGAGCGCGCCCTCCACACCCGCTTCGACCGAGACGAGCGGCCCCTGCCGGCGGAACACCCCGCGCAGGATCGTCTCGCTCGCGTCCGACAGTTCCCGCGTCATGTCCTCGCCGCCCGGCGAGAAGGATCGGTCGGTGCCGTCGATGCCGGTGGTGCGGTGGATGCCGATCAGCTCGATCTGGCTGCGCACCCCCAGTGGCCGCGTATATTGCAGGCCCGCCTCCCGTGCCCGCGTCTTCACGCGCTCGGTACCGGACGCCTCGAACGCGGTCGGCGCCGTGACATGGTCCGCGATATTGGCGAACATGTCGGTGTTCTTGAGCAATCCGTTGATCCGCACGGTGCCGCCGGCCAGTCCCTGCTGATAGCTGCCCGACAGCTCCTTCACGTCATCGCCCTCGGGCTGGGCATAGGTGGCGATGCGGATGGGGGCGCCGTTGCGGTCGTAGCGGTTGCGCAAGCCGAAGCCGTGCTCGTCGTCGATCTCGGTATAGATCGCGCCGGCCAGGTCGAGCACCTTGTCACCCACGCCGTACGTCATCTCGCCGCCGACCCGGTACCCCTGATAGTCGTGGCGGAAGAGCGACCCTTCCGCGGACATCCGGCCCGACAGCGCGCCGATGCGGTTGCGCACGACATTGGCGATCACCGCATGGCCCTGCATGTCGAAACCGGCCCCGCCGCTGCGGATCAGCTCGATATGGTCGACCCCGCGCGACGGGATACGCTTCAGCACATCCTCCAGACTATCCTGCTTGCTCGCCGGGCGGCGGCCGTCGATCAGGATGTTGCCGCCCGCACCCGCATAGCCGCGCAGATCGGCATCGCCATCGACCAGCCGGAAGCCCGGCAGCAGCTTCACCATGTCCAGCGCCGTGGTCGGCTGCGAACGGGCGAAGGAATCGGCCGGGAACTGCGTGACGCCGGTGCGCTCGGCGGTCTGGGCATGGGCGACGGAAACCGAAGCGTTCGCCATCAGGGCCACCGTGAGCGCGCGGGCAACGTTGGATGTACGAAACATGGTGGAAGGCTCCCGGTGCGTAGCGATGACGCAGCGGCACTGGCAGCCCGTCGCTGACGCGGGCCTTGCGACGACCGTCAGTTTGATGTCAGCAAGGGCATGGCATCTTCCGTCCCATGAAACCGACAGCCCCCACCCTCCGCCTCACCGGCATCGCTGCCTTGGGCGGCCTGATGCTTGCCGCGGTGCCCGTCGCGTTCGGATCGGATGCCGTCGCGCACGCTCAATCGAGCAAGGCCGAACGCAAGCAGCGCGAACAGGCAGCGATCCGGGAGGCCCTGCGCAAGGGCGAGTTCCTCCCCCTTCCCCGCATCCTCGCCAACGCCCAGGCGCGCGTGCCGGGCGAGGTGCTGAAGGTCGAGATCGAGCAGGAAAGCTGGGGCTTCAAATATGAGGTGAAGATCCTCAGCCCCAATGGGCGCGTGCGCGAGGTGGAGCTGAACGCGAAGACCGGCGCCGTCGTCCGCATCGAGGATGATTGATGCGGGCACTGCTGGTCGAGGATGATCCGGAGCTGGCGGCCGACCTGGTCGAGGCGCTGGGCGCGGCCGGCTTTCTGGTCGACCATGCGACTGACGGCGACACTGCCTGGTTCCGCGGCGATACCGAGGACTATGCCGTCGCGGTGCTCGATCTCGGCCTGCCCCGCATCGACGGGCTGACCGTGCTGAAGCGCTGGCGCGCCGCCGGTCGCGCCTTCCCCGTGCTGATCCTCACCGCCCGCTCCGACTGGACCGAGAAGGTCGAGGGGATCGAGGCCGGCGCGGACGACTATCTCGCCAAGCCCTTCCAGATGGGCGAGCTGATCGCCCGGGTGCGCGGCCTTGTCCGTCGCGCGGCCGGCCTGACATCGCCGGTGCTGACGGTTGCCGGGCTGTCGCTCGATACCCTCAGGATGACCGCCACGATCGACGGACGCCCGGTGCGCCTGTCGCTGCTCGAATTCCGTTTCCTCGACCTGCTCGCGCACAACCCTGGCCGCGCCGTCTCGGGCGGCGAGATCGCCGAGCATCTCTACGGCGCCGATGATGCCAATGGCGCCAATGCGATCGAGGCGCTCGTCACCCGGCTGCGCCGCAAGATCGGCGCCGACATCATCGAGACGCGGCGTGGCTTCGGCTATCTGCTCGCTGGCAGTAACGCGTGAAGCTGGCCTCGCTCCGCCTCCGCTTGCTCGCGGCGGCGGCGATCGCCCTCTTTCTGGCCCTTGCCCTGGCCTGGCTCGGCCTGACCTGGCTGTTCGAACGCCATGTCGAGCGGCGGGAGGCAGCCGGGCTGATCCGCTCGGCCGAAGTGCTCGTCTCCGGTCTCAGGATCGGGCCGGATGGTGTGCCGGTCGCTGACGTGCTCCCCGAGGATCGCCGCTTTGAGCAGATCGCAAGCGGGCTCTACTGGCAATTGTCGGCGGCCAGTGGCGCGCAGCGATCCTCGTCTTTGTGGGACCAGAAGCTCGCCCCCTCCCCGGCACGCGACAGCGCATGGGAAACGCACAAGATCGCCGGTCCGTTCGGTGATCGGCTGCTGGTGGTCGATCGCATCGTCCGGCCTGACCGGAACGGGCCCGCCGTGATCGTGCAGGTCGCGGAGAACGACAAGGACATCGCCCTTGCCGAGCGCGAATTCGGCCGCGAGCTGGCGGTGTCGTTGCTGCTGCTCTGGATCGTGCTGTCGGCCGCCGCCTGGGCTCAGGTCCAGCTCGGCCTGCGCCCGCTCGCCCGGATCCGTGGCCAGATGGAGCGGTTGCGGCGCAACCCCGCCGCCCGCCTGCCCGACGATTATCCGGCGGAGATCGGCCCGCTCGCACAGGCGATCAACGCACTGGCCGATGCCCGCGGCGCCGACCTCGCCCGCGCCCGCAGTCGCGCCGCCGATCTCGCACACAGCCTGAAGACCCCGCTCGCCGTGCTGGCAGCCCAGACCCGTCGCGCGCGCGCCGCCGGCGCGGACGATGCCGCCGATGGCCTGGAGCGCGCCATCGCCGCCGTCGGCGCCGCACTGGAGGCCGAGCTCGCCCGCTCCCGCGCCGCCGCGGCGCGCGGGGCCGCCGAGGTCGCGCATGCCGATCCGCGAGAAGTGGTCGAACGGCTGATCGGCGTGATCGAGCATAGCGAGCGCGGCGAGATGATCGCCTTCGACGTCGCCATCGCCGACGCGCTGACCGTTCCCGTCGCCGGCGAGGACCTGGCCGAAATGCTCGGCGCGCTGATCGAAAATGCCACGCGCCACGCCCGGCGGATGGTTCGGATCACGGGCGGAGCCGATGTGCTGCAGCGAACCGTCCTCACGGTCGAAGACGATGGCCCGGGCATCGACGACACCAACGCCGCGACCGCGCTGATGCGCGGCGGACGGCTTGACGAGGCGGGCACCGGCCACGGCCTGGGCCTCGCCATCGTCCGCGACCTGGTCGAGGCGACCGAAGGCGAGATCCTGCTCGGCGCCGCCGAACTGGGCGGCCTGTGCGTGTCGTTGAGCTGGACGACGCCGGCAGATTGACTGCCTCATCGCAGCTTTCGCTATCGCCATGGCGGACACGTCGATACGAGGGAGAAATGAAACAAGCTGCGATCGTTACCGGCTCCCGGGGGCGCCTCGGCCGGGCGTTCGTCTCTCGCCTGCTCGGGGCAGGCTTCGAGGTCCAGGGCGTGGATATTGGCGATGCCCCGCCCTGCGATCCCGCGCCCGGCGTGCGGCCGTATTTCTTCGATCTCGCTTATGAGCACGGCGACCCCGAGGGCCATGTCGAGCGCGTATCCGGGCATCTCGACAATTGGCGCCGCTATGAGGCGATCTTCGTGCCGTCGTCCCTGTGGATCGGCGCTCACAATGCTTACGGCCGGGCGAAAATAAGCGTCGAGCATCTCGCCGCACAGTATCGCGCGCTGGGCGCCCGCGTGGTCACCGACCGCATCGGATATTTCCCCGGCGATGGCATCGAACCGGACCCGAACGAGCCACTCTACGCGCATCGGGTAACGGGCGATGCGCTATATGCTCGAGTCATGGCGAGGATGCGTCCTTCGGCCAACAGCCGCGAGCAGGACGTCCGCCTTCAGCCCGTCATTCGCCATCATCCTCTGCTCCCGGCAGCCGCGAACGGCACTCCCCGAGTCCCGGCATAACGCCGGGGCGCCAGTCCCGAGACCGTTCGAGGCGTCGTGTCGGGCCGCCCTGATCGCCAGTCACCTGATCGCCGGTCAAACGCAAGTATAGGGCCAACCGCACCCCTCGACAGCGTATGGCGTGCCATGCCTTGCGGATTGCCCTTGCCAGACCGGAAAAAGAAATCGCGATTCCGACGGACCCACCGGGCCGTTGGCGCGCTTTGCAGGGCGGACCGGCATCGCGCCACGACGCGCACCCAACCCGAGGGTCCGGCAACAGGAAAGATCGCACTATGACACTGATATTGGCCGCCCTCGCTCTCGCGGGAGCGCCCCAGCCGGCGGATGCCGTCATCGGCAGCTGGAAGACCGAGACCCGGGGCGGGATCGTCGAGATCGCGCGCTGCGGCCCGTCGATCTGCGGGCGTCTCGTGACGTCGGACAAGCTGCGCACCGATCCCAACTTCAAGGACGCGAAGAACAGTGACGCTGCGTTGCGCAACCGGCCGCTACGCGGCCTGCAGATCCTCGGCGGCTTCACGCGGCAGGGCGATGGCTGGGTCGGCGGCAAGATCTACAATGCCGAAGACGGCAAGACCTATAATGCCGAGATCACCCTGGCCGGGGCGAACCAGCTCAAGCTGCGCGGCTGCGTGTTCAAGCCGTTCTGCAAGACCCAGACCTGGATACGGGCCCATTGATTTCCAGCTCCCCTGCCGCAAGGCGTGTACTGCTTACGAGATTGATATCATGTCGTTTTTCAAGACCTCCTTTGTCGCCGCGTCGTTCTTTGCCTTTGCCGGAACCGCGCATGCCCAGGCCTTCTATCTGCAGGAACAATCGGCGCGCGGGGCGGGACGCGCTTTCTCGGGCGAAGTGGCCGATACCGGTGCGCAGTCGCTGTGGTGGAACCCCGCCGCGATCGCCGGCTCGACCGATGCCGAAGCGGCGCTTGCCGTCGCCGCGATCCTGCCGCGCGGCGAGGTGGTCGATACCGGCACGCTGATCGGCCGCCCGGGCCAGCCCTTCGCGCCGGTCGGCGGGCAGCAGCGTTCGCGCAATCCGATCACCAATGGCGTGCTGCCCTCCGGCGCGATCGCGATCCCGCTGAACGACCGGATCGCGTTCGGCCTGGCCGTCACCTCGCCCTACAGCTTCACCACGGATTACGACGCCGACAGCTGGGCGCGCTATTCGGCCGACCGCACCAAGCTGCTCACCATCGACATCCAGCCATCGGTGGCGGTGGCGGTGACCGACTGGCTGCGCGTCGGGGCCGGGCTGAACGTCGAATATACCGATGCCAGCCTCAGCAATGCGCTGCCCAATGTGCTCGCGTCGCTGCCGGACGGGCATCAGCAGCTCAAGGGCCATGGCTGGGACCTGGGCTGGAGCGCCGGCGTGCAGCTCCACAACGACTTCATTACCGTGGGCATCGCCTATAAATCCGGGATCAAGCACAGGCTGAAGGGCGACCTGACGATCGACGGCCTGGTCGGCCCGCTGGCAGGCTCGAACATGGCGCTCTCGGGTGTCGAAGCGCGCTTCGACACGCCGGCGCAGATCATCGTCGGCGCCCGGGTGAAGGTCGCGCCGAAGCTGACCCTCAACGCGCAGGCGACGCGCTTTACCTGGAGCGATTTCGACGCGATCCGCCTCGGCGCGCCGATCAATGCGGCGATCCCCGAACTCTACCGCAACAGCCTGAGCGTGGCGGGCGGCGTTGACTATGACGCAACCTCGCGCCTGACCCTGCGCGCCGGCGTCCAGCGCGGCCAGACCCCGACTCAGAACGGCCAGCGCGATGCCCGCGTGCCCGATTCGAACCGGTGGAATTTCGGCACGGGCGGCAGCTACAAGCTCACCTCACGCTTCACGATCGATGCCGGCGCCAATTATGTCAGCTTCGAGGACCAGAGCATCGACCGGGTCACCGCAGCCTATGCCGGCACCGCGGCGCAAACCCCGATCCTCACCTCGGGCGCGCTGCGCAACGCGCATGCGCTGGTGTTTTCGCTGGGAGGCCGGGTGACCTTCTGACGGCGACGCGCGTGCCTTTCAGGGCCGGCGCAGGTGGTCGGCCAGAACGACATGAGTGGTAACCACGCCAATGCCGGGCAAGGCGCGCACCGCTTCGGCGATGCGGTCGAGATCGGCGGCGTCGATGGCGCTGACCTGGACGAGTAGGTCCGGGTCGCCGGCGAGCGACTGGATGCCCCTCACCTCGGGAAGGCGTTTCAGCGGGGCGATCGCGCCGGCACAGGTTCCGCCGCGCGCGTGGCGGATCATCAGGCAGGCGTTGAGGCGCGTCCGGCTGTCGGCCCGGCCGCGCACCACCGTATAGCCCGCGATCGTGCCGTTGCGCTGGAGTCGTCCGAGACGCTCCTGCGTGGCGCTGCGCGACAAGCCGATGTCGCGGGCCAGGGCCACGACGCTGGCGCGCGCATCCCGCTCCAGGGCGAGGATAAGGGCTTCGTCCTTGTCGTCGAGCACCCGTCAATCTCCTCCATGCCGGCAGATCGCCGGCTCGAACGACATAATCGCGGCCATATCCGGCATCCGTAATCCCTAGCTGCGTGCTTCGCGACAACGGAGGCGCTTCAATGCTTACGCATCTCAACCCCGATGACATCCCACCCGTCAAGGTCGGTCCCGGCTGCTATCGCCGCGACGTTCCGACGCTGGGGAATGTACGCGCGTGGTTCGTCGATATGGACCCCGGCACCGAGTGGCCGCACGTGGACGAGCATGGTGCGTTCGGCGAAGCCGTGCTCGTGGTCTCGGGCGAGTTGATCGAGGGCGACGAGCGCTTCGGGGCCGGAGCCTATCTGTTCTTCGCGGCCGACAGCCAGCATCAGCCGCGTTCGGAGACGGGCGTTCGTCTTTTCGGCTTCAATCTGCTGTGACCGGGGACCGGACCGGCCTCACCCGCCGAGGTTTTCTCGGTGTCGGCGCGACAGCGATGCTGGCCACACAGCCGCTCTTCGCGGCCGAACGCCGGACACTCCGAATTCAGCGGCTGGCCTGGGCGGGGATCAGGCTGGCGCTGCCCGAGGCAACGCTGGGCGTCGATCTGCTTGCCGACCCCGCCGTCTGGGAGACAGCGCTGCCCGACCCCCTGCCCGACCTTGGCGACTTCACGGGCGACCGGTACGCGCTGATCACGCATCGCCATCCCGATCATTTCGACCCCAGGGCCATCGCCAGGGCGCTCGGCGACCAGGGCCTGCTGCTCTATCCCGCGAGCGTCGGCGCGATCGTCGTCCCGGGGGTGAGCCGGGCCCGGTCCGCGCCGCTATGGGAACCGCAGCTCCTCGGGGACTCCTTCGTCGTCACCGCAGTGCCCGCCGTCGACGGTTATGGCGACCCGCAAGCGTCATGGGTGATCAGCGGCGGCGGACGGCGCATCCTGCATGCGGGCGACTCGCTCTGGCACGGCGCGTGGTGGCAGATCGGTCGGCAGCTGGGCCCCTTCGACGCGGTGTTCCTGCCGATCAATGGCGCGCGCTTCGCCTGGCGCCAGCCCGCCGCCGAGGTTTCCAGCGTCATGGCACCCGAGCAGGCGGTCGCCGCCGCGCGCATCCTTGGCGCGAAGATCCTGGTGCCGATCCATTACGGCGTTCGCGGCGCCGAGGGATATGAGGAGATATCCGACGCGCTTCAGCGTACCAGGGTGGAGGGCGCGCGCCGCGGCGTGATCGTTCAGGCGCTCAAGCCGGGTGCGTGGTTGAACTGGGACGTCTGACAGGCACGGCCGGCGGCGTTCTCCGGCCGCGCTACCGCCGGCACCCCACATAGATCGGGTTGCCGATCAACCATGGCCGCCCGGCCCCGGACCGTACATTCGCGCTGATCCACCCACAGGCCTGCTTGCGGCCCAGCGCCAGCTCGATCCGCTGGTCGCCGCTCGAAAGAACCAGTTGCTTGCCCGCGATCGGCACGCCGTTCGCGATCAGCTCGAGCGTGCCGCCCTGTGCCGCAACGACATGAACCGAAACGCTCAGCGTCGCCCCGGCCGCCAAGGTCTGGCCCATCGCGGCGCGCGCCTTGCCCGACACTGCTTCGACTTCGAGCAGCCGGTCGCGCGTGCCCTCGACATCGATGAACACATTGCCCGCGCGGATGCCGTCCAGGATCGCCGGCATCGACAGCTCCCGCGCCTGCACCACCGTGGTCGGCCGGCCGATCGCCTTGCCGGCATCCGGATCGTGATTGTCGCTGCCGCCGATGCCGGTGAGGTGCCTGCCCTCGTTCAGCCGCGCATACCAGAAGCCGATACCGGCATAGGGGCCTTCCGCCATGGGGCCGTTGACTGCCTCGACCGCGGTGACGCCGGCATAGTCAGTGTCGGGCCACTGCCAGCCGCAGCCCATGCAGATCTCGCCCGATGGCGAGTTCGGGTGATTGATCGACAGGATCGCGCCCGCCGCCGCGACGCCCCGCTCCAGCGCGGGCAGATCCGGCACGTCGGGCGTGCCGGCGCGGAAATCGACCCAGTGCGCCGGGCCGAAGATATTGGCATGGCCGTGGAAGGTGGTGATCTCCGTCCCCGGGATCAGCAGCGTCTTGTCGAAGAAAGGCTGCAACTCGCGCAGCGCCCCGAAATGCGCGACGGTGTTGTGGTCGGTCACCGCGACGAAATCGAGCCCGGCCCTGGCCGCCGCCTCGATCGTGCGGAACACGGGGCACGGCACCCGCTTGCCCGACTGGCTGGCGCAGCTGCCATCGCTGTTGGCGTCATGCATATGCAGGTCGCCGCGGTACCAGCCCGGCCCCGGCTTGATCGGCGCATCGGCAATCGCGGCGGTGGCGCGGCGCGCCTCGCCCCGGTCGAAATAGACCTTCACCGTGTACGCGCTACGGCTTGCCGAGCGGATATTGGGCACGCCGAGCATCACCCGCCACCGGCCCGGCGTCACCTTGCCAGTCAGATAGCCGGGCGAGGCATCGCTCTCGCTGATGGTGAAACGGTCGCGGGTGCCGCCGCTCCAGCCGCGAAAGCGTTCCGGGTCCCATATGCCCAGGTCAATCACCGTCTTGTCCGCCTTGTCATAGGCCAGGGTGACGGTGACCCGTTCGACGCCCGCAGGGACATCGAACGGCACTTCCTTGTAGGTCTGGTTGTCCGCGCCCGTGATCTGGCCGGTAAGGCTGTAATCGGCAGGCACCTCCTGTCCCGCCATCACCGGTGCGGCGATGGCGAGGAGCAGGCCGGCGATCAGGGTGCGGGCAATCAGCATCAGAAGGCGAAGTCCACCGCGAAGCGCACGTTCCGGCCCAGGATCGGGCGGCCGATGAACAGCTGATCATTGGCCTGGCCGCTGGTCAACTCGCCCGCGCGCGGATTGCCTTCGGTGAGGCCAAGCGAATTGTTGAGGTTGTCGCCATAAGCCCAGAGCGTGATCTGCTTCGTCAGGTTGAAGCGCACGCTGGCATTGAGCACGGTATAGGCCGGCAGCTTCGAGGTGTTGGCGGCATCGGCATAGCGCTTCGAATAATGCTCGACATCCATCTGCGCGCGCAGCCGGTCGCCGAGCAGGGTGACCGCCGGGGTCGCACGAAGCGCAAGCTGCGGCACGCGCAGCAACTGGTTGCCGCTATAGTCGCGATTGACCGGCGCGCCGGACACCAGCTCGGTGAAGCGCAGGTTGCGGAATTCCGGCTTCTGGACCGTCGCGTTGACGGTGAAATCGAACCAGTGGACCGGACGGATCGTGCCTTCCATCTCGACGCCATAAGAGCGGGTGTCGGTATAGATGGTCTGCTGGGTGTAGCCGCCGGTCCCCGAATTGAACACGAAATTGCCGATCGAGAAGCTGTCGAAATCGGTCAGGAAGCCGGTCGCGTACAGGCTGATCAGCGGGGTCGAGAGCTTCACGCCCGCTTCCGCCATGCGGATGTTCTGCGTGACCGGCTGGGCCGTCGCGCTGGTGATGAAGCTGCCGACGCTGGGCAGGCGGAAGGTCGAGGTATAGCGCGCGAAGACGCCCGCCGAGCGGCTGAACTGCCAGTCGGCACCGATGGTGTAGCCGACATGGTCGAAATGGCGATCGAACGGTATGAACACGCCGCTGCCGGTCAGCACATTGTCGTCTGCGAGCGTGGTCGCATCGCCGAGGTTCACGGTCTTGCTGTTCTCCTGCGATCCCTTGGCCGTGACGCTTTCATAGCGGATGCCGCCATCGATGCGCAGCTGCGGGGTCACCTGCCATTCGTCCGAGGCATAGACGGCGATCGTATCCTGGCTGCCCGACCCGTTGGCGAATTCGGAGCCGTAGCGCGACACACCATTCTGGGTCAGCGATCCGACCACCTGGCCGGCCGCGTTGACCGCGACCAGATCGAGCAGGCGCGAATTGTCCGACACGTCCTGCAAGGTCGTCGCCGAATAACGGCGGAAGGTCTCGTCGATATGCGCGAAATAAACGCCGAGCGCGACGTCGTGCGTCATGCTGCCCATCTCGAACTTGTGAGTCAGGCGCAGGTCGTCGAGGAACTCGCTCTCGTCCACCGTCACCGGGCGGGCGCTGTTCTCGAAGATCAGGCCATTGCCGTTCTGTCCGGCGATGTCGAACGCCTCGCCGGTGTCGGTATAGCGCAGCTTCACCGCCGTCGCGGTCGGGAAGGCGTTCAGCAGCGTCGTCTGCTTCGAGGCGATGTAGCCCGCCGCGGTGTTGATCGCGGCCGGATAGACGCCGTTCCGCACCGTGTTGGAATCGCGGTAGCGTGCCTTGTTCGACAGCGTCCAGCCATCGGCGATCTCGTAATCGGCCATGGCGGAGAACTGATCGAGCCGGATGCGCGAGCCGTCGGTGTTGTTGAAAGTCACCGGGCCATTGGCGCTGCGCAGGGTCAGGAAGGCCGTGGCGCGGCTGGCGGTGGTGCCGTAATGCGGATCGAAGCCGGCGATGCCGACGATATCGCCCTCGCTGTCCTTGGTCAGCGGGATGCCGGTGTAGAACACCGCCTTGTCCGACAGGCGCTTGTAGCTGACGCTGACATGGCCGCGGTCGAAGTCCTTCGACAGGTCGGCGCGGATCTGGCCGCCCTTGTTGCCGGTATAGCCCGGATCGCGCACGCCCTGCTCGTTGCGATAGAAGCCACCGATGCCGAACTTCCAGCCGCCGCCGAGCGGCGCACCGACCCAGCCGTCGAAACGGTAGAGATCGGCGGTCGGGCCGTAGAGCAGCCGCGCATTGCCCGACAACGTGTCGCCGGCGCGCTTGGTGATGAAGTTGACGACGCCACCCGGCGCGTTGGGTTCGAACACCGAAGACGGGCCGCCGCGCACGACCTCGATATGGTCGATCGATTCGTCCATGCGGAACGCCTGGTCGGCATTGAGATAGCCAAGCGACGGATCATGCTGCACCGGCAAGCCGTCCTCGAGCAGGTTGATCGACCCGAAGCCGTCGACCGGAATGCCGCGCGCGCGAACGTTGCCGCTGCCTTCGCCACCCGAGGCCTCGACCCAGAAGCCGGGCACCGACTTCAGCGTCTCGGTGACGCTGGAAGGCGCGCGCGACTTGAGCGTCGCGTTGGACAAGGTGGTGATGGCATAGCTGGTCTCCAGCTTGGTCCGGTCGCCCGAACCGGCGCGGCCGGTGACCACGATATCGTCGCCGTCGGCCGATGCCTCGGCCGCCCGGGCCGCGTCGGGCGCCGATTGCGCGAGCGCGGTCGCGCTGGTGGTGGCCAGGAGAGTCGCAAGGCCAAGTCGAACAACAAGCTGGAAATTTTTCACATCTAACCCTTTTTCGCATCTGCAGCACGAGGCGCGGTAGGGAGCGATGGTTTCAAGCGCGCGGCGCCTCTGTTGCACCGTGATGACACCGGTGCGCCGGAAGCGTTTTTTGCGTTCGCGCGTTGTTGGAGGTGGACGAAAGGAGGCGCCGGAGCAGGCGCTTTCGCGCTTGCCTGGGACAGTCCCTGTGGCAAACCGGGCCACGCCCAATCGGAGTTCGCATCATGAAGACCGCAGCCTTGACCTCAGCGCTCGCCCTCCTCGTGCTCGGTGGGTGCGAGCAGGCCCCCACTCCGGCCCCGGACAATGGCACCGCCGCTGCGACCGCGCCGGTGAAGCCTGCCGAGAAGGATTATTATGCCGATCGCATCAACGCGCTGACCGACAAGCAGCGCGATGCCGTGCTGCTCAAGGCGATCACCGATGCGGGCGGCGAATGCCCCGCGCTGACCGGATCGGCCGCGCATGCGCCGGTGGAGGGCCATCATGCCTGGATCGCGCATTGTACCGCGGGCAAGGACCTGCGAGCACTCGACTGGGTGGTCGTACTCGGTTCCGGCGGGATGATGAGCATCGTCCGGCCGGGCGCGATCTGACCGCCTCCCCGATTGGGGTTGCCACCGAAACGATTTCGTCTCCGATTGCATAAACAACCCCCGGGCATATCGTCCCGCCTCCGCGCTCCTGCCTTGTGTTGCGGGCGGCGCAACGCCGGCGACTGCGTAATCGTCGCCCAAATTCGCATGGGGGACGATGATGCAATATTCGATCAAGGGGCGCCGGATCGGCCGGCGCGGTGCTGCCGTCGCGATGGCGACGATCGCCGGGATCGGCCTGCTGGCCGCCTGCACGGTGAAGCCGGACAAGCCGGCCGGGCCGTCCTATCTTGCCGCCTTCCCGGATTTCGCGCCTGACGTGACCGCACAATTCCCGGGCGACGTGGACATCGCGCTCAAGAAGAAGCTCGAAGGCGAGAAGAAGTTCGCCCAGGTCCAGCGCGAGTTCGATCTCTATTCCTGGCAGATGTTCCTGGCGCTGAACTGGCCGACCGATAACGAGGGCAAGGCCGCACCGAAGATCACCGACACCAGCTTCGGCGCGCCGCATTGGACCTTGTGGCATACGTCGAACTCGATCTTCCAGGCGGACGGCGCGACGCCGGCCGCCTGTGCGCAGAAATCGGGCGCGCGTACCCTCTTGCTCCGCCGCGACCTGAGCAAGCCGGTCAGCCGCGGGCTGAAGGCCTTTTCGGCCCAGGCGACCGCCGGCGCCGATCCGCGCCAGACGCGCTTCCTCGGCGTGGTCTCGGCGGTGGGCGAATTGAACGCCTCCAATCTCGGCGACATCCAGCAGGCCTTTTCCGGCCCGCTGATCGATCAGAATGGCGAGTTCGTCTATTACGAGATCATGATCGACCCGAACGAGGTCGAGTATCTTTGCGCCAACAGCCTGTACAACATCAACGGCCAGGTCGCCTTCACGCAGGGCGGCGGCAAGGTGCAGATGCCGTTCGGCACGCCCGACAAGGATTGGGGCGGATCGACCGAGCTGAAATTCGCCTGGCGCATCCTGAAAAAGGGCAGCGACGATTTCAGCCGCTTCCACACCCAGCCCGCGGTGGTGATCGACCAGGGCCCCGACGGCGCCCAGCTCGAGCGCAAGGTGACGGTCGGCCTGGTCGGCATGCATATCGGCCACAAGAGCTCGACCTCGCCGCAATGGATCTGGTCGACCTTCGAGCAGATCGACAATCTGGATGTCGATCCGGTCGCGCATCCCGCGCTGAAGCCGTCCTTCGTCGACACCAATTGCCCGGGCTGCGCGGTCAACCAGCTGCCGGTGAAGGTGAACGGCGTCTATCCGCGCATCCCGACCCAGGCGTGGCGCGCGATCCCGATCCCCGGGGACAAGGTGGCGCTGAACGCGCAGGCGCAGGCGGCGCTCAATAAGATGGGCAGCGTCTGGCAATATTATCAGCTGATCGACACCCAGTGGCCGACCGAGCCGAGCGCTCCGCCCTCGGCCTGGGACAGCGGCCTGCCCGGTGCGGTGACCAACAAGCCCGGCGGTCATCCGACCCCGACCTTCCTGACCAACATCACGATGGAAACCTATTTCCAGAAGGGCAATCAGGCGGCGTGCAACAGCGAAGAGCTGCCTGACGGCATGAACTGCCCCAATGGCGGCCCAGTCGAGCCGCCGGTGTGGAATTCGGCGCTGAACAATCTGGGCAAGCCGGTAACGCCGGGGGTCAACACCCTGTCGTTCATCACCGAAAGCTGCACCGGCTGCCACAGCTCGGCGGGGATCTGGACCAGCTGGGATCCGGCGACCGGCACCGGGACGAAATCCGGCCAGCTGACCGGGGACTTCTCCTGGCTGCTCCAGCAGAAGGCGAGCTATGCGGGGAGTACGGTGCCAGCGAAGCCGTTGTTCGGGAAGCTGAGGTAAGAGGAACACTCAACCCCTCCCCTTCAGGGGAGGGGCTAGGGGTGGGGGCGTGCGTCTGCACGCCAACAAGAATCCTCACCTCCAGATCGAAGCGTGGATCGGGGCATCGAGCCCCGATCCCCCCCCCCCCCCCCCCCCCGCTACCCCACCCCCTACCCCTCCCCTGAAGGGGAGGGGCTGAAAACAGGCGGCGGCGCTCCTGTAATCAAAAGGCCGCGGTCACCGACACCACGAGCCTGCTGCCCGCGATCGACGAGCCGTCCTTGGTGCTGGAGAAGTTCGGCTGCAGATAGGCCGACTCGGCCGTGCTGATATCGGTATCGACATAGGCCGCGCCGAGCGTGACCGGGCCGAGCACATAATCGACCCCGAGCAGCCAATCCATATAGTTGCCGGTCGGCGCCACGCTGGTGCCGTTCGGGCCGAGCCCGGGATTGCCGTCCGAATAGCCGAGATGCGCCTTCACGGTGATCGGCGTGCTCGGGATGCCGGCGCTGGCATCACCCCAGATGTAGAAATTGTCCTCGCTCTGGCCGAGGCTCTGCGGCGTGTTGGAGAAATTGCCGAGCGCCTTCTGCTTGGGCGCATAGGCGATACCGGCCAGCAAATTGACCGGGCCGGCGGTGCCGCTGACTTTCACATAGGGCTCGGCGAAATCGGTCAGGTCGGCGCCGCCCGGATACATGTACCAGGTCAGGCCGACATCCACCGTGGCCCCGCCGAACGAGCGCTTATAGCCGCCGATCAGGTCGAGTTCCATGTTGGAGCCGCCGAACGTGCCCCAGCCGGCCAGGTTCGATCCCCAGACGCCCGCATAAAAGCCGCTCTCATGCGCGACGGTGATGCCGCCCTGGATCGCCATTTCCTTGTCGGACTGGGAGACGCCGCGGAATCGGTAATCGGAAACGAGCGCGACGCTGCCGGAGACCGTGACGGCCGGCGGCGGCGCGGTCTCCTGCGCGGCGGCGGGGATGGCGGCCATGGACATCATGGCGGCACTCAGAATGTAGAGAGTTTTCATGGGATACCCCTTTAATGGTTAGGGTCCCCACCTGCGGCCCGGGTCCGCCATTTCTCTCGCTGCCCGGGGAATGGCAGCTGGAAACGGTCGGCCCGGATACGCTTGTCTAACGATCGGCGGAATCGCCTTGGTTGCCGCTTCGTGACGAATTGTTGCTCAGTGCGCCGCCAATGTGGGAGGAGCCCCGATGACGGTGACCGGATGGCCCGCGGCACGGCGGCGGACCAGCCAGTCCTTGAGCAGCTCGGCGCAGGTATGGTCGATCGTCGCCAGCCGCGACACGTCGAGCCGCACCTTTTCGCCCTGGGGCAGTTCCTCCAGCGCGTCGGAGAGCTTGGGCAGGGTCACGAAGGTCGCGCTGCCCGAGAGCTGGACCGCCCTGCCCTGATCGTCGTCGTGCGACGCGACCTTCAGGCGCAGGCGGCGGACATGCGGGATCAGCTCGAGCAGCGATAGCCCGATGCCGACCAGTACGCCGGTCAGGAGGTCCTCGACCACCACCAGGATCAGGGTGATCGCCCAGATCGCGGCGGGCAGCAGGCCGTAATTGCCGAACAGATGGCGGACATGGGCGATGCTCACCAGGCGCCAGCCGGTCACGACCAGCACGGCGCCGAGCGCGGCCATCGGGATCTCGCGCAGCAACCAGGGCAGCAGCGCGACGAAGCCGAGGATCCAGGCGCCGTGCAATATGGTCGACAGCCGCGTGGTGGCGCCCGCCTGGACGTTGGCCGAGCTGCGCACGATCACGCCGGTCATCGGCAGGGCGCCGGCGAGGCCGCACAGCAGATTGCCGATGCCCTGGGCGCGCAGTTCCTTGTTGTAGTTGGTCCGCACGCCGTCATGCATCTTGTCGACCGCGGCGGCCGACAGCAACGTCTCGGCGCTGGCGATGAAGGCGATGGCGAGCGCCGCGACGATCACCGACGGGTCCATCCATTTCGCCAGCAGGTCGGGCCCGGGCAGCGCGATCGCCGAGGCGATCGACTGGGGCACGTCGACGCGGGTGACGTCCAGCCCCAGGCCGAACGCGGCCAGGGTGCCGGCCATCACGCCGATCAGCGCGCCCGGCACCTGTTTCAGCGCGGCCGGGCGGAAGCGTTCCCAACCCAACATCGTGCCGATGGTCAGCAGGCCGATCGCGAAGGCGCGTTCCACGCCCGACACGTCCATCGACAGGCCGAGCACCCGGCCCGGCATCGCGGCGATATTGGCGAGGCCGCTGGACAGAGGCGTCGCGTCGAACAGGACATGGAACTGGCCGACCACGATCAGCACGCCGATGCCGGCGAGCATGCCGTGGACCACGGCGGGCGAGATGGCGCGGAACCAGCCGCCCAGTTTCGCGATGCCGGCGATCACCTGGATGATGCCGGCGAGGATCAGGATGGGGCCGAGCGCGGACAGGCCCTTGTCGCGCACCAGCTCGAACACGATGACGGCAAGGCCGGCGGCGGGGCCGCTGACCTGAAGCGGCGATCCGGCGAGGAAGCCCACCACGACACCGCCGATGATGCCGGTGATCAACCCTCTTTCGGGCGGTACGCCGGAGGCCACCGCGATGCCCATGCACAGCGGCATCGCGACGAGGAAGACGACGATCGAGGCAGTGAAGTCGCGCGAGACGGTGCCGAACGACGGCAGTTCGAAACCGGCGAGCTTCATTCCGCCGCCTCCAGATACTCGACGCCATTGGCGAGGCGCTGCCCCGCCGGCACCGCGACCGGCAGCGGCCGATCGTCGCGTACGGTGGAGAAGCGGCCGCTCACGCCGTCGAGCGCCATGATCGCGCCTTCGCGGATATCGACGAACCAGCCATGCAGGGTCATCTGGCCGCGGGCGATCGCCGAGGCGACCGAGGGATGCGTGCGCAGATGCGCGATCTGCGCGACGATATTTTCCAGCGCGGCGGTGCGAACCCGCTCGGCATCCTCCATATGCGGGTAGCATTCATTGACCACGCTGGCCGCGGCATTGCTGTGGCGCAGCCACGCCGCGACATTGGGCATGCGCTCGAGCCCTTCGGGGTTCATCAGCGCCTTCATCGCGCCGCAGTCCGAATGGCCGCACACGATGATGTCGCGCACGCCAAGCGCCATCACGGCATATTCGACCGTCGAGGACACGCCGCCATTATGATTGGAAAAGGGCGGGACGATGTTGCCGGCGTTGCGGCACACGAACAGGTCGCCGGGCCCGGCCTGCATGATCTGTTCGGGCACCACGCGCGAATCCGCGCAGGAAATC
Organism: Sphingomonas sp. GW821-FHT10F11; assembly: GCF_058809095.1. NCBI lineage: Bacteria > Pseudomonadati > Pseudomonadota > Alphaproteobacteria > Sphingomonadales > Sphingomonadaceae > Sphingomonas > Sphingomonas sp. GW821-FHT10F11. Next base: position 496,740 of record NZ_JBXASH010000002.1, on the reverse strand, counting down.
ATCAGGGCCTTGGGGCTCTGCCCGTCATTCACCAGCTTGGCGAAGAGAGCGCTCTGGTTGGGGAAAACCTGTTTCTCGAAACTGAGGACTCGGCCGATAAGGTCGTTCACTGCTTAGCTCCTGCTGCCGGCTCCAACACATCGGGCGCGGCTTAGGCAGGCTATCTAGGGCGGCTATTTTGCTGCGACGCCGCATCACTGTAAGGAATCATGTCTCCCGAGCGGCAGAATGATTTCGGCGCGCAGGCCGCCTTCGCGGCGGTTCGACAGGCGCAGCGAACCGCCTTCATTCTCGATCGTCTTGACCACGATCGACAGGCCGAGCCCGAAGCCGACCGTGTCGCGGCGGCGCGCGCTGTCCAGCCGGACGAAGGGCTCGAGCACTGCCTCGAGCGATTCCTGCGGGATGCCCGGGCCGTCGTCATCGACCCAGATGGTGATATGCTCGCGCCGCCCGGCCAGCGTGATCGTCACGGCATTGCCATGGTGCAGGCCGTTCTCGACGAGATTGCCGATCGCCCGGCGCATCGCGGACGGGCGGATCACCGCATCGCAGTGATCCGGGCCGACATAGCGCACGTCCCGGCCGGTATCCCCGGCATTGTCGGCGATCGTGGCGCACAGCACGGCCAGGTCGATCAGGGCGGGCGCCTCGGCATCCCGATCCCCGCCGAGAAAGGCGAGCAGCGAGGAGACCATCGCCTCCATCTCGGCGATGTCGGCATGGATCGTATCGCGCAGATCGGGCTCGACGACCCGGTCGGCGCGCAGCCGCAGCCGGGCGAGCGGCGTGCGCAGGTCATGCCCGACCGCGGCCAGCGCCTGGGTGCGATCGACGATCAGCCGGTGGATTCGCGCCTGCATGCGGTTGAACGCGCCGATCACGCGGCGGACTTCGCCCGGGCCAGCCTCGGGCACCTGCGCCTGGTCGGGGCTGCCGAACCGATCGGCGGCGTCGGCAAGCTGGCGCATCGGCTGGAGGGTGCGGCGGATCAGCAGGCCGCCCAGCAACATCGCCGCGATCGCCAGCAAGGAGGCGACGAGGATGCGGCTTGGCGCAAAATCGAGATTGGGGACGGGTTTCAGCGTCTGGAAATGCAGCCAGCTCCCGTCAGGCAGGGTCACGCCCCCGACCACCACCGAGCTGCTGCCGAGCGACACGACCCGGAAGCGCAGGTCGGTCGGCGACAGAGTCGGCTCCCAGGCCACGACTTCCTTGCGCATGCTGTCCAGCGACGGCGCGAGCGGCGGGGGCGGCGGGCGGCTGCGTTCCCAGGCCATCATATAGTGATCGGTCGAGAGTTCGGCCGCCATCGCCGGGCGCTCTCCGGCGGGCAGCTCGGCGACGAGACGGCGCGCGATCACCAGATGCTCGGCCAGCCGCCGCGCCCGGTCGCCGCTCAGGGAGAAATGGCTCGCGCGCTCATAAAGGATCGTGCTGGCGGTGAACTCGACGATGACGACCAGCAGCAGGATCGCGACGATCCGCCCGAGCAGGCCGATCGACGGGCGCACGAAATGCCTCAACTGCGCGTGACGCCCGTGTTGAACATATAGCCGACGCCGCGAACGGTGACGATCGGAGCCGGCCTGTCGCCCTGGGTGAGCTTGCGGCGCAGGCGGCTGACCAGCACGTCGACGCTGCGATCCGAGCTGTCGGTCAGGCGCGTGCGCGACAATTCGATCAGCCGCTCGCGCGCGATGACCCGGCCGGCATGGTCGAGCAGGCTGGTGAGCAGGTCGAACTCGGCGCCGGTCAGCTCGACCACCGCGCCCGCGGGAGAGAGCAGCTCGCGGCGCGGCAGGTTGACCGTCCAGCCGTCGAAGCCGAGCACGCCCTGCTCGCGCTCGCCGCCGCGCCGGTCGAGCGCGCCGCGGCGCAGCACGGCGCGGACCCGGGCGGCGAGCTCGCGCGTGCCGAACGGCTTGGCGAGATAATCGTCGGCGCCCAGTTCTAGCCCGATCACGCGGTCGGTCTCGCTGCCCTTGGCGCTGACGAAGATGATCGGCACATCGCTGGTCTTGCGCAGCTGGCGGCACAGATCGATGCCGCTGGTGCCCGGCAGCATGATGTCGAGCAGCACCAGATCGACCGGCCCTGCCTTCAGCGCCAGCCACATCTCGGGCGCGGCGGAGGCCGGGCGGACGATATAGCCATGCTCCTGCAACGCGCGCGTCGAGAGCGTGCGAAGTGCCGGGTCGTCTTCGACCAGCAGGATGGTGGGGGCGACGTCGGGGCTGAGGCGTTGGTTCATTGCTGTCATGTTGCAGTGCGAGGTAAGTACGCGTTCCGTAAGGGTCAATCGCTTCCGCGACTGTAATCCGGCCAGAAACAATTTGTCACGGACCGGTGCCCGGCCAGCAAAACCGGCTCGGCTATTGGGCATACTCGCAATCATTTACGAGGAACAGTCCATGCTTGTCCGTACCATTCTCGGCGCCGCGCTGCTGAGCGCCGCCGTCCCCGCCTTCGCCGTATCGGACGCTCCCCGCTCCGACGCGGCGAAGACCTGCGCGCTCGCGCCGCAGCTTGCCCCGCACGGCAAGGGCGTCGTCACGCCAGTGGTCAAATGCGAGGCGAAGGCCTCCGAGATCGCGCGCAACGACCAGCCGACCAAGGCGCCGGTGGCCCGCAACTAAGCTTTCCCTTTTATCCTGCCCCCTTCCCGTCATGCCGATCCTGCGCGGCATGACGGGCTTTTTTTTGCTAGCGCCGCCGGAAGCGCGCTTCGTCCTCGGCGCCCGCGATCAGCGATTGCGCCCGTCCGATGGCGGTATTGACGTCGTCGCCGCGCTTCGCCGCCCCGGCGCGCCGGTACAGGTCGATCGCGCGCGGATAATCGCCGCGCTCTTCGGCGCAGAGACCCATGTTGAACAGGATCGCATGCTGGCCCGGCTGCTCGCGGTCGATCGATTCCCATCCTGCGCAGGCGCCCGCACTGTCGCTCTTGGTCTGCTTCAGCACTGCCTTGAACCGGTCCGACAGCGGCTTGGACAGGCCGGCGCGGTCTTCGCGGTAGCGGGGTTTGTAGGTCTCGCCGTGCGGCGCGATCTCGCTGCGGACTTCGCCCGCGATCCCGTCGATCATGCTCGAAATCGTCGCCTCGGCGCTGCGCGACGGGCTCTCGCCCGGGCACCAGCTCACGGTCTCGCTGCGCGGCTTGGTCACGGTGTAGACGATCGCCCCGTCGCGCGTGCGCACGATACGCAGCGACGCCGTCAGGCTCGTGGTGCGCTCGGTGCACTGGACCGGCACATCCTCATATTTATTGCACTTGCCCTCGCCGCGCTTGCCCGGCTCGGGCGGGGCGCGCTCGACGCAGCGGTTGCGCGTCAGCTGCACGCGGTGCTCCTCCCAGTCCGAGGTCGCCGATCCGCTCAGCACGCCATCGGCCCGGGCGCCGGGATCGCCGAGCAGGGTGAAATGCGGCCCGCCGCTGTTCTGGGCCTGGGACAGGGCATTGCCGATCGCATTGGAAAGCTGCGCGCCGTCGCGGCCGCGGAACTGGTCGATCGCCAGCCGCCGCAAATAGCTCGCCTCGCGGTTCTGCGCGGGGAAACGCCCGCTGATCGTGATCGTCTCGGCGACGGCGCCGCCGGCCGTGGCGACCGCTAGGATCGCGGCAGCCCGCAAGGCGCGACGGCGCGTGATGAAACTGACCATGACATCCCCCGGAAAGTCGAATCGACCGCGCAATGATAACCGGTGCGGCGGACTCGACAATCTCTCTCAGGCATAGGCGATCAATCGGCCGAGCGCGGCCACGGCAAGCCATGTCGCGATCGATACGGCAGCCAGCAAACGCAGGGCGAGGCGCGGTTCGCCATCCTCCTCCGACCAGAGCCGGCGAAAGGCGAGCGCGTTGAGCAGCGCCAGCCCGATCAGCACCAGCTTCCAGCGAAACAGGTCGGATTTGGCCAGCGAGACGGCATCGGCGGCGAACAACACCGGTCCGCTCAGCGCCATGAGCGCCAGCCCGCCAAGGGCGAGCGGCGTCAATGCGCGCGACAGCGTCACCACCGGCAAGCCGCGAAACGCCCCGATCAGCCGCAAGTCGACCACGCCGATGCCGCCGATCAGCAGCACCAGCCCGAGCAGGTGCACCAGATTGGCCAGCGGATAGGCGAAAGACGATCCGCGTGCGAAACTGCCGAACGACGATGCCTCGATCGCGGCGGCCAGCGCCTCCACCCTAGCGCAGCTCGATCGTCTTGCCGCCGGCGATCACCCGCTCGATGCGCATCTCGGGTGTACCGTCCCGCCGCGCATAGCCGACCAGGGTGACCGGCTTGCCCGGGCCGAGCATCTCGGGCGTGAGCCCCCGCGCTTCCATTCGCGCGACCGGGGCGAGCACGACGTCCCACGTCTTCTTCTGCCAGACCACCTTGGCGGAGCCGTGCGGGTTGCTCCACGACACCGCGGTCAATGGCGCGGTGATCGTCAGCGTCTTTTCGGCGTCGTAGGAACTCCAGCCATGATGCGCGATCGCGGCGGCGGGAAACGAAAACGCGGCGGCGGCAAAGATCAGGTGTCGAACCATGATATCCTCCTGGACGAGAGCCCCATTAAATGCCGATCCGGCTGGAATTTCCACGAAAAAAGGGCCCCGCCGAGAACGCCGGCGGGGCCTTGTACGGCATTGGTTGTCGCGCCATTGGCGCGGTCGCCGATCAGCGGCAGCGGATATCGCTGTTGTTCTGGTCGATCGACTTGCCGGCCAGCGCGCCCAGCGCCCCGCCGATCAGCGTGCCGGCCGCGCGATTGCGGCCGCCATCGATGATGTTGCCGAGGATGCCGCCGCCGATGGCGCCGACGATCAGGCCGGTCGTGCCGTCGTTGCGCTTGCAATAATAGCGCCCGTCCGAACCGCGATAGACCTCGTCGTTCGACCCCAGGCGGCGTTCGGTATAGCGGGGATCGTCGCGATAATAGCGCGAGGCGTCGTAATCGGTCACGAAGCGGCGATCGTCGTCGCGCCCGGCAATCGGGCCGCGATCGTCACGCCCATAGCCGTCCCGGTCGTTCTGGCGCGCCCAGCGCAGTGATCGGCTGAGATCGTCGAGGCGGGTGAGGATCATCTGGCGACGCTGCGGCGTCAGCCGGCCACGGTTCAGGTCGGCGCGGATGCTGTTGAGCTGATATTGCGCGCGGCGTGCCTCGCGCCGGTCGAGGCTGCGATCGGCCACGCCGCGATCGATCCGCCGCTGCAGGAAGGAGATGCGCTCGCGCGGGCTATCGGACGCGCCGCGCCAAAAGGCATCGCGGTCCCAGCCCGAATTGCTGCTGCCGCGCCAATCCTGCGCCTGCACCGCCAGCGGCACGGTGCCGATCGCGGCAAGCGCGACGGCGCTGCAAAAGGTGATGATCTTCATAATCCTGCTCCTGAGTCTCTAATCGTTCGATACGATTGCGTACTGAAACCCCTCAGGCGCGAATAAGTGCCATTCCGGTCTCAATATTCGCATGCACCCGCCCCTTGCGCCGCCTTCGAAGGGGCGCGAAGAGCGATCGACCCAGCCTTCGCTCCGGAAAGGACCCCGATGATCTTGCACGAGGATGTCTTCACCGAGCCGAGCGACGTCGATCCCGATACGCTCGCCAATCTCGGGCCGCTGCGGCGACTGGCGGGGCGCTGGCATGCACGCAAGGGCATCGACCTGAACCCCAAGGCCGACGGGCCGGAGCGCCGCGTGTTCATCGAACACATCACCTTCGACCCGATCGACCCGCAGGCGAACGGCCCCCAGCTCCTCTACGGCCTGCGCTACCATATCCACATCACGACCGAGGAGGAGGACATCACCTTCCACGACCAGGTCGGATACTGGCTGTGGGAGCCGGCGACCGGCATGGTCCTGCAGACCGTCGCGATCCCGCGCGGACAGGTCGCGCTTGCTTCGGGCCAGGCGACCCCCGACGCGGACAGCATCGTGGTGACTGCCACGCGCGGCCAGACCGAGAACGGCATCTGCTCCACGGCCTTTCTCGAATATGCCTTCCGCACCGACAGCTACCGGATCGAGATCAGCTTCAACCCGGACGGCAGCTTCAGCTACGTCACCGATACGATGCTCATCGTGCACGGCCGCGACGAGCCCTTCGCCCACCGCGACCAGAACACGCTGAGGAAGGTCGGCGAACCCAGACCCAATCCGCTCGCGGCCATCCTGGCGAAACGGGCTGCCCAGAAGGCGCCGTGACGGCCCGATCGCCACGCCGCGATTGACTTCCCTTCCCCCAACCGCAGGATGCGCGCCATCCAGCCACGGAGAAGCTCGTGCCTCATCTGAAATCCGCCTGCGGGCTCGCCGCTCTCCTGCTCGGCGCGACAGCTCCCGTCCTTGCCCGCCCCCAGGCCGCCCCCACTCCCGCCACCGCCGCGCAATCGCCCTATATCCTCGAAGAGGTGATGGTGCCGATGCGCGACGGCGCGAAGATGCAGACCGTCATCCTGCGCCCGCGTAACCAGAGCGGCCCGCTGCCGATCCTGTTCTCGCGCACGCCGTACGGCCTGAACCTCACCGCGCCCGCCTCGGTGCCCAAGGCCTGGGCGGCGCTCGACAAGGACGGTTATATCTTCGTCTCGCAGTCGATGCGCGGGCGCTTCAAGTCCGACGGCGTCTTCACCCTGTCGACCGCGGTCCACCCGAACGACCCCAAGGCGATCGACGAGGCGACCGACGCCTGGGATTCGATCGACTGGCTGGTGAAGAACGTGCCGGACAATAACGGCAAGGTCGGGATGTTCGGCGTCTCCTATCCCGGCTTCGCCGCCGCGGTCGCGCTCGCCCATCCGCACCCGGCGCTGAAGGCGGTCAGCCCCCAGGCGGCGTGGATCGATTACTGGATGAACGACGATCTCCACCGCAACGGCGCGCTGCGGCTGAGCTATGCGACCGACTGGGTCTCCTCGCTTCAGATCGACAAGACCGACAACAAGGCGTTCGAATATGACAGCTACGACACCTATGACTGGTTCCTGAAGCTCGGCCCGGTCGAGAATCTCGACAAGCTCTACTTCAAGGGCCGGGTGCCGATGTTCACCTCGCTGCTCGACCACCCCAATCACGACAATTTCTATACCGATCAGCGCTGGAGCGACTCGCTCGGCAAGGCGACGGTGCCGACGCTCAACGTTGCCGGCTATTGGGATCAGGAGGATCCCTGGGGCTCGTGGCAAATCTATTTCAAGCAGAAGCAGAATGATCCCGACGGGCTGGTGTCGATGGTCTCGGGCCCTTGGGCGCATGGCACCTGGCGCTCGGCCAATGACAGCCTCGGCCCGATCCCGTACGGCGTGCCGAGCGGTCAGCAGTTCCTCGAGCAGATCGAGGCGCCCTTCTTCGCTTATTGGCTTCACGGCAAGGGCAAGCGCCCCGAGGCGGGGGTGAAGAGCTTCCAGAGCGGCAGCTGGAAATGGCAGGAGTACAAGAACTGGCCCGCCGCCGGCGCGAAGGCGAAGGACCTGTTCCTCCATGCCGACGGCTCGCTGTCCTTCGCCGCGCCCGCGGCCGGCGAGGCGTGCCGCGACTATGTCTCAGATCCGGCCAACCCGGTGCCGTTCCGCCAGCGGCCGATGTCGGGCACCTATCTCAGCCCCGACTGGCGCTGGTGGGAAGCGGCCGACCAGCGCTTCCTCGGCGGCCGGCCCGACGTGCTGAACTACATGACCGCGTCACTGACCGAGGACCTTACCGTCACCGGCACCGTCGCGGCAAAGCTGATGGCGTCGACCAGCGGCACCGACAGCGATTTCGTGGTCAAGCTGATCGACGTCTTCCCCGACAATTATGTGAAGAACCCCGAGCAGCTCCAGACGGGCGACTATGCGAAGTCACTCAACGGCTATCAGCTGCCGATCGCGATGGACGTGCGCCGCGGCCGCTTCCTGACCAGCGACACCGCGCCTCAGGCGCTGGTGCCGGGCAAGGTGGTGGCGTGGGACGTGCCGCTGCACGAGCGCGACCATGTCTTCCTCAAGGGCCACCGCATCATGGTGCAGGTCCAGTCGAGCTGGTTCCCGATGCTCGACCGCAACCCGCAGAAATTCGTGCCGAACATCATGCGGGCCAAGGCGGGGGATTTTGTGAAGGCCACGCAGAAGGTTTGCGCGGGGTCTAAGGTGACGCTGCCGGTGATGTAATCCGTTCCTCCCCGGCACGGGGAGGGGGACCATTTGCATCTTCTGCAAATGGTGGAGGGGCTTGGAGCTCGGAACCGCCGCCCCGCGCTCCAAGCCCCTCCACCACCCGCTGAAGAAGCGGGCGGTCCCCCTCCCCGTTCCGGGGAGGATTAATTTTTCAGCCGCCACCCGGTCTTGAAGATCCACCCGACGAGCACGAGGCACGCCACCAGGAACAGCGCCGTCACGCCCAGGCTCACCAGCACGCTGACATCGCCCTTGTCGAAGAACGCCCAGCGAAACCCGCTGACCAGATAGACGACCGGATTGAACAGGCTCACCGTCCGCCACGGCTCGGGCAGCATGTCGATCGAGTAGAAAGCGCCGCCGAGGAAGGTCAGCGGCGTGACCAGCAGTGCGGGGACGAACGAAAGCTGCTCGAAACCCTTGGCCCAGATGCCGATAATGAAGCCGAACAGGCTGAAGGTCACGCTGGTCAGGATCAGGAAGGTCAGCATCGCGATCGGATGCGCGATATGCAACGGCACGAACAGGGCGGCGGTCGCGAGGATGATCAACCCCAGCACGATCGACTTGGTCGCCGCCGCGCCGACATAACCGATTACCATCTCCATCGCCGAAACGGGCGCGGAAAGCAGTTCGAACATCGTGCCGGTGAATTTGGGGAAATAGATGCCGATCGACGCGTTCGAAATGCTCTGGGTCAGCAGCGACAGCATGATCAGCCCCGGCACGATGAAGCTGCCATAGCCGACCCCGCCGACTTCCTGCATGCGCGATCCGATCGCGCCGCCGAACACCACAAAATAGAGCGAGGTGGTGATCACCGGCGTGACCAGGCTCTGCCACAGGGTGCGCAGCGCGCGGGCCATCTCGAAGCGATAGATCGCCCAGATGCCGTGGGTGTTGATACCGGCACTCATGCTGCCTTCTCCACCGGCTTGTGGGCGACAAGGTCGACGAAGATGTCCTCGAGCGAGCTCTTGTGCGTCTCGAGATCCTTGTAGCCGATGCCGAGTTCGGCGAGCTTCGCCAGAAGCGCCGGGATATGCTCGTCCTCGGCGTTGAAATTATAGCTCAGCGTATGGCCTTCATCGGCGAGTTCGACCTGCCATTCGCCCAGCGCCGCGGGGATGCTCGTCATCGGCTCCTGCAGCGAGATCAGCATCTGCCGCTTGCCCAGCCGCTTCATCAGCTCGGCCTTCTGCTCGACCAGGATGATCCTGCCCTTGTCGATCACCCCGACCCGGTCGGCCATCTCCTCAGCCTCGTCGATATAGTGCGTAGTGAGGATGATGGTGGTGCCCTTCTCGCGCAGCCGGTGGATCAGCTTCCACATGTCCCGCCGAAGCGACACGTCGACGCCGGCGGTGGGCTCGTCGAGAAACAGGATGTCGGGCTCGTGGCTCAGCGCCTTGGCGATCAGCACGCGGCGCTTCATGCCGCCCGAAAGCTCCATGATCTTCGCCTTGCGCTTGTCCCAAAGCGAAAGGTCGCGCAGCACCTGCTCGATATAGTCGTCATGCCCGGGCCGGCCGAACAACCGGCGGCTGAAGCGCACCGTCGCCAGCACCGTCTCGAACATGTCGACCGACAATTCCTGCGGCACCAGCCCGATCAGCCGGCGCGCCGAGCGATAATCGGTCAGCGCGTCGTGTCCCAGCACCGTGACGCTGCCCGACGACGGCGTGACGATGCCGCAGATGATGCTGATCAACGTCGTCTTGCCCGCGCCGTTCGGCCCGAGCAGCGCGAAGATTTCGCCCTTTTTGATATCGAGATCGACCGGTTCCAGGGCGCGCTGGCCCGAAGCATAGGTCTTGGAGACGCCCTTTACGGACAGGATGGTTTCCATGAAGCCCCTTTTCGTTGGCGCACAAATAAGGACGCAGCCAACGCGGAACAACCGCAGCGCGAAAACTCAGCTCTTCGCGCGGGCGTCTGCCACCGCTTTCTGCAGTTCCTCGAACGACAGGACCGAGGAGACGACCTGGTTGCCGATCACGAAGCTCGGCGTGCCGGTCATGCCGAGCTGACGCATCACCTGGAGGTTGGTGGCGATCTCCGCCTCGGCGCGCGGCCCGAACGCGGCGGCGCGCTGCAGATCGACGCCCGCCTTCCTGGCTGCGGCGGTCATGGTTTCCGGCGTCACCTGCCCGGCGGCATAGAGCGCGTCGTGGAACGCGGTGAACTTGCCCTGGTCCGCGGCGGCAAGGCTCAGCTTCGCCGCGGCGGCGCTGGTCTCGGCCAGGATCGGCAGCTCGCGATACACCACTTTCACCTTGGGGTCGGACGCGATGAGCTGAGCGACATGAGGCAGGCTGGCGCGGCAATAGCCGCAATTATAGTCGAAATATTCGACGACGGTGACGTCGCCATTGGGGTTGCCGGCCCAGGCATTGCCGAACGGCTTGAGGATCGCATTGGCGTTGGCGTCGATCACCTTGCCCGCCTCGCGCTCGCGCAGCCGCTGCATCGCCTCGGGGATGATCTCGGGATGGGCGAGCACATAATCGCGCACGACGCGCTCGACCCGGGCCTGGTCGGCGCTGCCCAGCGACGACGGCGCGGCGCGCTGGAACAGCCAGAAGGCGCCCGCGCCGACCAGCGCCGCAACCAGCACCAACGCGGCGAGCGAGAGGGGATTCTTCGACAGGCGTTCGATCATCGGCGCTTATACTTTTTCGGGTTGTCGTCCATTTCGTTCTGCGCGGTCATCGCGATGTCCTGCGCGCGAATCCAGTCGGTGGTGTTGGGCGGAATGCCCTGCATCGCGCCGCGCGCGGCATAGGCCGCGGTGCGCACGTCACCGGTCAGGCTCGCCTGCTCGGCGGTCGCCAGCAGCGCACGCGGCTCGTCGCCCGACCGCGAATAGGCGGTGCCGAGCTGATACCAGGCAAAGGGGTTGTCGTCGTCGCGCGCCACCGCCTGGCGCAGCACCCGGATCGCCTCGGGATAGTTCGCCTTGTTGTCGGTCGCGATCAGCGCATGGCCGAAGGTGGTGGCGATCAGCGGCGCATTGTTCGACCGGTCGGTCGCCTCGCGCAGCGGCGCCAGTGCCTCGGTCGGCTTGCCGGCCTCGAGCAGGATCTGCCCCATGATCTCCAGGAAATAGGGGTCGTGCGGCGCTGTCTTCACCAGGGCTTCGGCCTCGGCATCGGCCTTGTCCGGATAACCGGCCTTATGCCACGCATAGGCCCGCGCATAATGCGCATAGATCGACTGATCGCTCTCCGGGAAATCGTTCAGAGTCTGCTGATAGGTCGAAACATAGCCGTGCAGCTTCGCCTTCACCCGGCGGAAGCGTTCTTCCAGCGCCGGGTCGTTCGGCTTGTTCCAGGCGGGCGACGCCATGACGTCACCGGTCAAATTGGCGATGCGCGCACCGCTCAGCGGGTGGCTCTGTGCGAAGGGGTCGATATTGGCCAGGCCGTAGGAATATTCCTCGTTCTGCAGCTTCTTGAAGAAGCTCAGCATGCCGCGCCCGCTGACCCCGGCCTCGCGCAGGAACTTCGCGCCGGTCGCGTCGGCCGTCGCTTCCTGAACGCGGGTGAAGGCAAGGAACTTGCCCATCGCCGCGGTCTGGCCGGCGGCCAGGATGCCGGCACCGGCATCGCCCGCGCCAGCCGCCATCGCCGCGATGCCGATCACCATGCTGAGAATGGTGATGCCGATCGCCGGCTTGGTACCGGCGCCCTGCAGGATGACATGCCCGTCGGCGATATGGCCCAGTTCGTGCGCGATCACGCCCTGGACTTCATTGGCATTGTCCGCAGCCTGGATCAGGCCCGAATGAATATAGACGGTCTGCCCGCCGACGACGAAGGCGTTGATCGAATCGTCGTTGATCAGGACGACGCGGACATTGTTGGGCGACAGCCCGGCCGCGAGGATCAGCCCGCGCGACATGTCGTTGAACATCGACTCGGTCTCGGCATCGCGCAGGATCGATTGCGCGAAGGCCGGTTGCGCCCAGAGGAGGATGGAAACCGCGAACGCCGCGATGAGCCGCTTCATGGCCTACATATCGCCGAGAAATCCCTCACAGGCAATTGAAGTGGGGCAATTCCTGCGGGGGAAGGGGTGAATGGGGGGTGAAGCCCCCTCCATTCCCGCGGGAGCGAACGCCGCAAACCCGTTTCGTCATGCCGGACTTGTTCCGGCATCCACCGTTCCGCACATTCCCCGGCCTTTGGTTTGCGGAACAGTGGACCCCAGAACAAGTCCGGGGTGACGGGTGGAGTTTGGGTCACGCCTCCGCACTCTTATCCGCAAAAGGAAAACGCCGGCCGGGACATCGAGTCCCGGCCGGCGCTGATCCATTCCATACCTCGTCAGAGGCGCGGGTCAGTTACTGCCCGAAGGTCCGCTGCCACCAGCCGCGGCGGGGCGAACCCGCCTCGCCCGGATCGGGATCGATCCCGCCTGCCGCGTCGGCACCGTCGTCGCCCAACGGAATCGCAGGCGCATCCGCCGTGAGGGACTCGACCGCCGCCGCGCCGGAGGCAGCCGCCTTGGTGCGACGTGCGCGCTTCGGCTTGGCCGCTGCTTCCTCGACGGGCGCTTCGATTACTTCGACGGCAGGCTCCGGCACGGCAACGACCCCGGCTGCAGCCGCGGCCTTGGTGCGGCGGGCGCGCTTCGGCTTGGCCGATGCCGCTTCCGGCTCGGCCTCGACGATGGGTGCCGCTTCGACCACCGGCTCAGGCGCCGCAGCCTCGACGGCTTCGCGTGCCTTGGGACGCCGACGGCCCTTCTTCGGTGCCTCGACTTCGACCGGCGCCTCTTCGACTATCGGTGCCTCGACGACTGCCTCGCCAGCTTCGGCCTCGACCGGAGCGGACTCGCTGCCCTCGGCCCGATCGCCCTCGCCGCGGCGACCGCCGCGACGGCCGCGGCGGCCGCGACGACGACGGCCTTCGCCGCCTTCGCCATCGCCCGCCACGGGCTGCTCGCCGGCGAATTCGGCTTCGCCCTCACCGGCTGCCTCGGCATCGCCGTCGGACTCGCCCTCTTCACCCTCGGCGCGCGGGGCCGAGCCCTCCTCGCCCTCGGGACGATTGCGGCCGCGACGACCGCGACGGCGGCGACGGCGGCGCGAGCCACCTTCGTCATCGGCCGCCCGCTCGCCACGCTCGCGCGGTTCGCGGGGAGCGCGCGTTTCGCGGGGCGCCTCTTCTTCCTCGTCCTCGACCTCGTCGATCTCGTCCTCGATATCCTCGGGGATATCGTCCTCATATTCCTCGATCGGTGCCTCGAAGCGCGGCGCGTGCGCCGGCGGCGGCCCGGAGACCTCAACCGACATGCGTGCGCCTTCCTGCTCGCCGTCCGGTGCGACCTCGATCGTCACGCCGTAGCGATCCTCGATCTCGGCCAGCTCGGCGCGCTTGCGGTTGAGCAGATAGAAAGCCGCCTCCTGGCTGGCGCGCAGCAGCAGCTGCGAGCCGCGGCCATGGGCTGCCTCGTCCTCGATCAGGCGAAGTGCCGACAGGCCGGCGGACGATGCGGTGCGGACCAGGCCGGTGCCCTCGCAATGCGGGCACTGGCGCGTCGATGCCTCGAGCACGCCGGTGCGCAGGCGCTGGCGGCTCATCTCCATCAGGCCGAAGCTCGAGATGCGGCCGACCTGGATGCGGGCGCGATCGTTCTTCAGCGCCTCCTTCATCGCCTTCTCGACCTTCCGGACGTTGGACCCGTTGTCCATGTCGATGAAGTCGATGACGACGAGGCCGGCCATGTCGCGCAGACGCAGCTGGCGGGCGATCTCGTGCGCGGCCTCGAGGTTGGTCGCGGTCGCGGTCTGCTCGATGCTGTGCTCGCGGGTCGAGCGGCCGGAGTTGATGTCGATCGAGACGAGCGCCTCGGTCGGGTTGATCACCAGATAGCCGCCGGACTTCAGCTGGACCACCGGATGGTACATCGCGGCGAGCTGTTCCTCGACATGGCTGCGCTGGAACAGCGGCACGGGATCGGAATAATGCTTCACCTTGCGGGCATGGCTCGGCATCAGGAGCTTCATGAACTCCTTGGCCTGGCGATAGCCCTGCTCGCCCTCGACGATGACCTCGTCGATGTCACGGTTATAGATGTCGCGGATCGCGCGCTTCAGCAGGTCGCTGTCGCCATAGACCAGGGCCGGCGCCGACGACGCCAGGGTCGTCTCGCGAATGCCGTCCCACAGCCGGGCGAGGTAATCGAAGTCGCGCTTGATCTCGACCTTGGTGCGCTGGAGCCCTGCGGTGCGGACGATGCAGCCCATCGACGGGGGCAGCTTCATGTCGGCCATGATCGACTTCAGCCGCTTGCGGTCGCCTGCATTGGAGATCTTCCGGCTGATGCCGCCGCCATGCGATGTGTTGGGCATCAGCACGCAGTAACGGCCGGCGAGCGACAGATAGGTGGTCAGCGCCGCGCCCTTGTTGCCGCGCTCTTCCTTGACGACCTGGACCAGCAGCACCTGGCGGCGACGGATCACGTCCTGGATCTTGTAGCGGTGGCGCAGGTTGGTGCGGCGCTCGCGCAGATCATCGACCGCGTCGTCGGTGGCGCTGCGCTTGCGGCGGCCGCGGCCCTTGCTCTCCTGCTCCGCGCTTATCTCGGGATCGGCTCCGCCATCGTCCTCGAACCGCTCGACCGATTCGGGATCGGGCTCGAAGCCGTCGTCTTCACCCCCGCCCTCACCTTCGTGAAGATCCTCCTCGGCATCCATCTGCGCGCGCAACGCTGCCTCTTCGGCGGCATGCTCCGCCTCTTCGCGCAGCAGGGCGTCGCGATCCTCCTTGGGGATCTGGTAATAATCGGGGTGGATTTCCGAGAAGGCGAGAAAGCCGTGGCGGTTGCCACCGTAATCGATGAACGCCGCCTGGAGCGACGGTTCGACACGGGTAACCTTGGCTAGATAGATATTGCCCTTGAGCTGCTTGCGCTCGGCGGACTCGAAATCAAACTCCTCGATCCGGTTCCCCTTGACGACGGCAACCCGGGTCTCTTCCCGGTGCCGCGCGTCGATCAGCATACGCATGGTCATTTATTGTTCTCCGGGCGCGCGGTCCGGGGCCTGGCGGCATCCGCCGCGCGCGATTGTGATGCGGCGACGTGGTGGCGGAATTGCCGCCCTTGTCCGTGCCGCTTGTGGTTTCGAAAAATGCCTCTGCTCGCGATCCACGCCCCGGCATCTGGCCCTGGGCACCCTGCGCGCTCGCGAGCCCGCCGGCGGAAACCGGTCGGTGCGAGGGGCGGGGAAAATGCATCATGCGAACGTCAACCTGAAGAGCCGCCACCGAGAAATCCGGTGTGGCCATGGGACCGAACACGCGCCAGAAGAGACGCTTGTCGGTGCAATTTCATGCCTAGCACCGCTATCATCGCGCAGCAACCGGCACGTTTTGGCCGGGGTTACCGGCAATTTTATGCCGAACGGCCCGTTAACCCCGTCGCTTCACCGTGTTGGAAGGGGGTGGCGGCTACCCGGGGTGCTGTTGTTGTGTACTCGATGGGACCCCCCGCCCATGCCTTTTCGCTGGACCGTTGCCACACCGGCACGGCATTACCGATCCGTGTCCTTCCTGTTAGCACTCCTGGCCTGCTGGCTCGGCGGCGCGCCCGCCTGGGCTGCCACGGTCGAGCGCGTCGAGATCCGGCATGACCGCATCGTCATCCGCTTCGACCAGAGCGTCGCCGACGCCTCAAGCTTCGTGCTCAAGGGGCCGCAGCGCATCGCGGTCGATGTCGCCGGCGCCACACCGGGCCTGCCGGTCGAAGGCAATGGCTATGTCGAATCGGTGCGCCAGGCGGCGCGCGGCGAGGACGGCACGCGGATCGTGTTCGACCTCACCCGGCCGGCGATCGTCACCGAAGGCACCTTCGGACCCGATGGCCGCGAACTGACGCTCGAGCTGCGCACCGTCGACGATGCGAGCTTCGCCCGCGCCGCAGCGGAGCAGCGCCTGCGTTTCCTGCCGCCCTTCAACATGGGGATGGTGACCCCGGCGCGCAAATATGAGGTGTCCGTGCCGATTCCCCGGCCGAGCCGCAGCCTTGCTTTGCCCCGAGTCTATGGCGACGACGACAGCCGCCCGCTGGTGGTGATCGATGCGGGCCATGGAGGGGTCGATCCCGGCGCGATCTCCCCGGTCGACGGCCGCCGCGAAAAGGACGTGACGCTTCGCATCGCCCGCGCGATCCGCGACGAGCTGCTTCGTTCGGGCCGGGTCCGCGTGGCGCTGACGCGCGAGGACGACAAGTTCCTCGTGCTGCAGGAACGCTATGGCATCGCGCGCAAGCTCAAGGCCAATCTGTTCATCTCGGTGCATTGCGACAGCGTAGGCAGCGGCGACGCCTCGGGCGCGACGGTCTACACCCTGTCGGAGGTCGCCTCCGACAAGGAATCGGCCCGGCTCGCCGCGCGCGAGAACAAGGCCGACATCATCTCGGGCGTGAACCTCGCCTCGACCTCGGCCGACATCTCGTCGATCCTGATCGACCTGACCCAGCGCGAGACGATGAACAGCTCGGCGAGCTTCGCCCGGCTGCTCGGCCGCGAGGCGCAGCCGCTGATGCCGGTAAAGGCGAACTTCCACCGCATGGCCTCGCTGGTGGTGCTGAAGGCGCCCGACATGCCGTCGATCCTGTTCGAGACCGGCTATATCTCGAACCCGAAGGACGCCGCCTTCATCGATTCGCGCGAAGGCCGCCAGCGCATCGCCGAAAGCGTGCGGCGCGCGGTCGACATCCATTTCGCGCGGCGACTAGCGTCGAACGCCGGCAGCGTGACATCATCGTCGCAGTAAGTTACTAATTAATATATATAATTTTGAGAAATGCGGAGCGGCCCGGCACCCTTTCAAAATGTCAGCAACCCTACTGACATTTTGCGAAGGCATCCGACCTCTCGGCGCTACGCGCGCCTGATTCAAACGCATCGCCTGCAAGGCTATCCGGCCTCATGCCCCGACGATGAAAGGACATAGGCTGGCAAGCCCCGAGAAACTTGCTAGAGCCTCGGCCCTGTATGACCAGTACCGAATCCAGCGTGAATTTCCGCCTCCGCCGCGACGTTGAGGGGATTCGAGGTTTCGTCGAGCGCGTCTGGGGGCGCTGGTGGGTGAAGACGCTCGCCATTCTCGCGGTGCTGATCGCCATCGCCTATGCGATCTTCTGGTACGTCTTCGCCAGCGACCTGCCCTCGGTCGACAAGCTGCGCGCCTATGAACCGCCGCTGCCGACCAATGTGCGCGGCGTCGACGGCATCCCGATCCACAGCTATGCCCGCGAGCGCCGCGTCGAGCTGAGCTACGAGGAATATCCGCCCCTGCTCGTCCGCGCTTTCCTCGCCGCGGAAGACAAGACCTTTTTCGAGCATCACGGCGTCGATTATCCCGGCATGGCCGGCGCGGTGATCGACTATGCGACCAAGATGGGCACCGGCCGCCGCGCCAAGGGCGGATCGACCATCACCCAGCAGGTCGCCAAGAACCTGCTGATCGGCAACGTCTATTCGCCGACGCGCAAGATCAAGGAGGCGATCCTCGCCTACCGGATCGAGGACACGCTGACCAAGCAGCAGATCCTCGAACTCTATCTCAACCAGATCGCGCTCGGCCGGAACGCCTTCGGTGTCGAGGCGGCGAGCTATGCCTATTTCAACAAGGAGTTGAACCAGCTCGACCTCGCGCAGATGGCCTATCTCGCCATCCTGCCCAAGGGCCCGTCCAATTACGATCCGTTCCGCAACACGCAGCGCGCGCTCGACCGGCGCAACTATGTGCTGGGCGAGATGCTCAAGAACGACTTCATCGACCAGGCGCAACACGACAGGGCCGTGGCCGAACCGCTCGGCGCGGTGCCGCGCCAGACCCCGAAGACCGAGGTCGCCGGCGCCGGCTATTTCGTCGAGGAAGTCCGCCGCCAGCTGATCGACAAGTTCGGCGAGGACGAGAAGGCGGGACCGTACAGCGTCTATTCGGGCGGCCTGTGGGTGCGCACCTCGCTCGACACCAAGATCCAGCTCGACGCCCAGACGGCGCTGCGCAACGGCCTGCTCCGCTTCGACCGCGGCCGCGGCTGGAGCGGCCCGCTGCGCCATGTCGAGATTGCCCGCGACAATTGGCAGTCGGCGCTGCTCAACACCAATCTCCGGCTCGACTATCTCGACTGGCGCGCCGCGATCGTCACCGCGATCGGCGGCGGATCGGCCACGCTCGGCTTCGGCAACGGCCAGACCGGCACCTTGCCGAGCTGGGGCGCGCAGATGCCGGTGCGCGGCCAGGGCGGCACCGCCTTCGCCGCGTTGAAGGTCGGCGATATCCTGGCGGTCGCGCCCGAGGGCGGCGCCTTCGCGCTGCGCTCGGTTCCCAAGATCTCGGGCGGTTTCGTCGTCGAGGAACCGGCGACCGGCCGTGTGCTGGCGATGCAGGGCGGGTTCGATTCGAGCATCCAGTCGTTCAACCGCGCCACCCAGGCGATGCGCCAGCCGGGCTCGACGATCAAACCGATCGTCTATGCCGCGGCACTTCAGGGTGGCATGACCCCCGCCTCGATCATCATCGACGGGCCGTTCTGCGTCTATCAGGGCGCGAAGCTCGGCCAGAAATGCTTCCGCAACTTCGGCGGCGGCGGATCGGGCCCGCACACCATGCGCTGGGGCGTCGAGCAGTCGCGCAACCTGATGACCGTCCGCGCCGCCTCGCAGACCGGCATGGAGCATGTCGTGTCGCTGATGGACCGGATCGGCGTCGGCAAATATCCGCCCTATCTCTCCTTCGCGCTGGGCGCGGGCGAGACGACGGTGATGCGCATGGTCAACGCCTATGCGATCCTTGCCAACCAGGGGCGCGGCCATCCCGCGACCCTGATCGATTTCGTGCAGGACCGTCACGGCAAGGTGATCTGGCCGGAGAACTGGCGCGCCTGCGATCGTTGCAACGCACCCGACTGGAACGGCAAGGCAATGCCCCGCCCGGTGACGCGCGGCCGCCAGATCGTCGACGCGATGAGCGCCTATCAGATGGTGCATATCGCCGAGGGCGTGATCCAGCGCGGCACCGCGACCGTGCTGCGCGATCTCGACCGGCCGATGTTCGGCAAGACCGGCACCAATTCGGGCCCGACCGATGTGTGGTTCATCGGCGGCACGCCGCAGATGATCGGCGGCGTCTATATCGGCTATGATTCGCCGACCAGTCTTGGCGGCTATGCCCAGGGCGGCACGGTCGCCGCGCCGATCTTCAAGGAATTTGCGGTGAAGGCCTATGAGGGGATGGAGAAGATCCCGTTCCGCGCGCCCGCCGGCATGCGCATGGTCAGGATCGACCGCGCCTCGGGCAAGCCGGTGTTCGGCGCCTGGCCGACCACCGACCCCAAGGCCAGCGTGATCTGGGAAGCGTTCAAGCCCGAGAGCGAACCGCGCCGTGCCGCGCGCAGCAACAGCGAAGAAGACGCGGCCGACAAGCCCAGGGAAGTGAAGCCGGTCGAGCGCCAGGAAGCGGCGCCGCGCGACAGCGACTTCCTGCAGCGCCAGGGTGGAATCTATTAGCGGGAGAGACCATGCCGAAACGCCTTCAGGCGCGCTGAACGGGCGCTAAATCGCATCGAATGGCACCGGCTCCTTGCCAAGGACGGGCGGAATCTACTAGCCCGCCCTATATATCCCTGCGAGCCGGCATCTGCCGGCATGACGAGTATTTTCCGGAGTTTCCACCATGCGCGCCGAAGCGCAGGCTCATGTCGACACCATCAATGACGCGCTCGCGCTGCTTCGCCGCTTCCTCGATTGGGACCGTGCGTTACGCCGGCTCGACGAGCTCAACGCGCGCGTCGAGGACCAGGCGCTCTGGAACGACCCCAAGCTCGCCCAGGAGGTGATGCGCGAGCGTCGCCGCCTGGAGGAGGCGATCAACGCCACGCGCGCGATCCAGAGCGAGCTCGACGACACCGCCGAGCTGATCGAGATGGCCGAGGCCGAGGGCGACGAGGAAATGGCCGCCGACGGCACCAGAAGCCTCGCCGAGCTCGCCGTCCGTGCCGAGCACGACAAGATCCAGGCGCTGCTCGCCGGCGAGGCCGATGGCAACGATACCTATATCGAGGTCAATTCCGGTGCCGGCGGCACCGAGAGCCAGGACTGGGCCGGCATGCTCCAGCGCATGTACACCCGCTGGGCCGAACGCCGCGGCATGAAGGTCGAGCTGGTCGACCAGCATTCGGGCGAACAGGCCGGCATCAAGTCCGCGACTTTGCTGCTCAAGGGCGAGAACGCCTATGGCTATGCCAAGACGGAAAGCGGCGTTCACCGCCTCGTCCGCATCAGCCCCTATGACAGCGCCGCGCGCCGCCACACCAGCTTCGCCAGCATCTGGGTCTATCCGGTCATCGACGAGAATATCGAGGTCGAGATCAACGAGAGCGAGCTGCGCATCGACACCTATCGCGCCTCGGGCGCGGGCGGGCAGCACATCAACACGACCGATTCGGCCGTGCGCATCACGCATCTGCCCACCGGCATCGTCGTGCAGTGCCAGAACCAGCGCAGCCAGCACAAGAACAAGGCCGAGGCGTACAACCAGCTCCGCGCCAAGCTCTATGAGCGCGAGCTGCAGATCCGCGAGGCAGCGGCCAATGCGGAGAACGCCACCAAGACCGATATCGGCTGGGGCCACCAGATCCGTTCCTATGTGCTCCAGCCCTATCAGCTGGTGAAGGACCTGCGCACCGGCGTGACCTCGACCAGCCCGTCCGACGTGCTCGACGGCGATCTCGACCCGTTCATGGCGGCGGCGCTGTCGCAGCGGGTGACCGGCGAGACGGTCGAGGTGGAGGACGTCGATTGAGGCTAGCCGCGGCCCTGGCGTTGGCAGCCTTGCTGCTCGCGGGCTGCGAGCCGGGCCAGCCGCGCGTCGATAATGGAGAGGACAAGGCCGGCCCCTTCCCCGCCGCCGACCGACCCGTCGCGCACATCATCTCGTCGCGCTGGTCGACCGAGGAGGCTCGCGACCGGCTGAACGAAGCGGCCGAAGTGATGGATAAGGCCGGCATCAAGGCGGGCATGACCGTCGCCGATATCGGCGCAGGCGAGGGCTATTACACGATCCGCGCCGCCGCCCGTGTCGGCAAGGACGGTCGCGTGCTCGCCGAGGACATCGTCGCCGGCGTCCGCGACGCGCTGGCCGAACGAGTCGCGCGCGAGCGGCTCGACAATGTCAGCGTGCGCCTCGGTCTGCCTGCCAATCCTCGGCTGCCCGATGCCAGCTTCGATCGGGTGCTGATGGTGCACATGTACCATGAGATCGAGCAGCCCTATGAATTCCTCTGGCGCATGCGCCCCTCGCTGAAGCCCGATGGCCTGGTCGTGGTGGTCGACGCCAACCGGCCGACGCAGAATCACGGCACGCCGCCCGGCCTGCTCCGCTGCGAGATGGCGGCGGTCGGCTATAGCCAGGTCGAGATGCACGACATGCCCTCCGCCGGCGGCTATCTCGCCACCTTCCGTGCGGTCGGGCCGAGGCCGGAGCCGAAGGCGATCAAGCCTTGCCACGTTCCGCACTAGGCTGAGCGCACAGGCGTGGCCAGCGGCGATCCAGGGCCCGACGGCGAAGATCACGCGATCCTGCCATGGCGCATCGTGGCCGGCGCCTTTCTCCACTTCGCGGTCCCCGCCTATATCGTCACGGTGCCGCTCGCCTGCCTGTTCGCGGCACCGGCAGCTGCGACCATCGAGGATGTCCTCCGTCTCGCGCTGCCGTTCAGCGGCTGGTTCCTCGCACTCTATACCGCGTCCGGAACGCTCTTCTCGCTCGGTGCCGCCCTGCTCGACCCGATGCTTCGCCGATCGCGCCGCCGGCGCGATGCGCGCGATCCGCGAGTCGCAGCACAACGATCCGCCCAACGGCTGTCCCATGCCATCACTGAGGGACGGCGCCTGTACGGCGACAGGGCCCCGCCCGCGCTCGACAGGCTTTCGGCCGCGCAATGCGACCATGCCGATCCGCGCTGCCAGGCGCTGTCGTTCGACCTTGCCGAGATCGTGCGCACGTCCACAGCGGCCCTGACCACCGCGCCCGCCGAGCGCCGCGATGCGATCCTGGAGACGGCGACCGCCGCGCTCGATCGGATCGAGAATGCCGTCGCCGCGCTGCACGCGGAGCGCGGCCGGCTCGACGAAGGCGATGCCCTCACCATCGCGCGCTATGTCGAATCCCGTTACGGAACTTCCGATTTCGCTGGTGACCAGCATTGAACAGGCGTAAATAGACTTGGAGCGCGACTCTTGCGCTCGTCTAAAGGTCCCAAGGACACCTCCACAAAATGACAAATATGTACATGCTCGGCGCATCGGCCGTCGTGGTGCTCGTCGTCGTTTTACTTTTCACCATCTCTCGCTGTGTGCGATATGTCGGGAATAACCGCGTCGCCATCGTAGAGAAACTATGGAGTCGTCGCGGTTCCGTACCCGGCGGGCTAATCGCCCTCAATCGAGAGGCAGGATATCAGCCCGAGGTGTTGCGTGGCGGCTATCACTTTTTCGTGCCGTTTCAGTACCGGATTCACGCCCAGCCGCTGGTTACTATCCCGCAGGGCCAGGTCGGTTACATATTCGCACGAGATGGCGCGCCGCTCGGCCCGACCCAGACCCTGGCGAGCAACCTGCGCACCGCGGATTTCCTCGATGTGCGCCGCTTCCTGAGCGACGGTGGGCAGAAAGGCCCGCAGCGCACGATCCTGCGTGAGGGCACCTATGCCATCAACCTCGCCCAGTTCGTGATCATCACGCGCGAACATATCTACGGCCTGATGCTCGAGGCGGCTGACTACGCCCTGTTCGCCGAGATGCAGCATGTCATCGAGGAGCGCACCGGCTTCGGCGCGGTCGTGATCAAGGATGCGTCGGACCAGATCGGCGTGGTGACGGTGCATGACGGCCCGGCGCTCACCGCCGACCAGATCATCGCGCCCGAAGTCGGCACCGACCAGGCGAACCAGGCCACCTTCCATAACAGCTTCCAGGATCCCGAAAAGTTCATCGCCGCGGGCGGGCGCCGCGGGCGCCAGCTCCAGGTGCTGGTCGAGGGTAGCTATTTCATCAACCGCCTGTTCGCGACGGTCGAGATGGTCGCCAAGACGGTGATCGAGGTCGGCCATGTCGGCGTGGTGATCAGCTATACCGGCGACAACGGTGCCGACACCTCGGGCGACGACTACCGGCACGGCGAGCTGGTCGATCGCGGCACGCGCGGTGTCTGGAGCGACCCGCTGCTGCCGGGCAAATATGCCTTCAACACCTATGCCGGCAAGATCGTCATCGTGCCGACCACCAACTTCATCCTCAAATGGGATGCGGACACGACCGGGCAGCACAAGCTCGACGAGAACCTTTCGGAAGTGTCGCTGATCACCCGCGACGCGTTCGAGCCGACCTTGCCGCTCTCGGTCGTGGTGCACATCGATTACCGCAAGGCGCCGCTGGTGATCCAACGCTTCGGCGACATCAGGAAGCTGGTCGAGCAAACGCTCGACCCGATGGTCTCGGCCTATTTCAAGAACGTGGCGCAGAAGAAGACCTTGATCGAGTTGTTGCAGGAACGCTCCGACATTCAGGAGCAGGCCGGCGACGAGATGCGCGCCAAGTTCACCGGCTATAATCTCGAGCTGCAGGAGGTACTGATCGGCACGCCCCGCGCGGCCGCCGGCAACGACCAGATCGAGAAGGTGCTCCAGCAGCTGCGCGAGCGGCAGGTCGCCGAAGAACAGGTCACGACCTATCAGAAGCAGCGCATCGCCGCGCAGGGCGAGAAGGAACTGCGCGAGGCCCAGGCGCGCGCGCACCAGCAGACCGCGATCACTGAATCCGAGCTGTCGATCACCGTGCAGGAGAACCAGGGCAAGGCAGCGGTGAAACGCGCGACCCAGGATGCCGAGCAGACCCGTACGCTGGCCAAGGCCGAGTCGGACCGCATCCGGATCATCGGCGAGGGCGAGGCGGCGAAGGTCGTGGCGCTGGCGGGCGCCGAGGCTGACCGCATCACCAAGACCGGCCTCGCTACGGCCGAGACGATCGGGAAACAGGCAGCCGCCTCGGGCGGTGCGCAGTATCAGCTGACCCGTCAGGTGATCGAGCGGCTCGCCGAGGCACTGGAGAAATCGGGCGTCGACATCGTCCCGCGGGTGCAGATCAACACCGGCGGCGAACGCGAAGGCGGCGGATCGATCCAGGCGCTGATCGGCATGATGCTGTCCGAAAAGGGCATGGCGATGCTGGGCACGCCGGTGGCGGCCAACGACCATGTCGTCGTGCAGGACGATGAGGAAGGAGTCGCGGCCGAATAAGCCGGGGCACGGAGTGGGCGCGGTTTCGGGGCCGCGCCCGCCCCTCTATTGCGTTGTAAAGCGATCCGCCGCGTGTTCTTCTCACCGTCAGGCGGGCGCGAGTCCCGGCTCGGAGGAGGGTGACATGAAAAAACTGAATCTCTTCGCACTGACGGTGATGGTGATGGCGGCAGCGCCCGCAGCGACCGCGCAGGACCGGTATCGCGACCGGGAGTACGGGCCCCATATCACCGTCTTCGCGGATGACGATTTCCGCGGCAGGAGCATGGAGATCAGCGGACCGATCGATCGCCTTGGCCGCACCGGCATGGAAGATCGCATCTCCTCGATCCAGGTCGACAGCGGAAGATGGCAGGTTTGCGTCGACGACGATTATCGCGGTCGTTGCGAAGTCATCGATCGCTCGATCCGCCGCCTCACGCGGTTGGGACTGGACGACAAGATTTCCTCGATCCGCCCGCTTCGTCCACGCCGCCGACGCTGAACCGAGTCGGCCGGAAGTCCCATCCCCATAGGCAGCGCTCAAGCCGCTTGGCGCGCCGGGGCACGCACGCTATCTCAACGCGATGCAGCCCTATCTCGATCTCATGCAGCGCGTGCTCGACACCGGCGCGGAACAGATGGACCGCACCGGCACGGGCACGCTCTCCGTGTTCGGTCATCAGATGCGCTTCGACCTGGCGAAGGGCTTCCCGGTCCTCACCACCAAGAAGCTCCATCTCCGGTCGATCATCGTCGAACTGCTGTGGTTCCTGCGCGGCGACACCAACGTCCAATGGCTGCGCGACCGCAAGGTGAGCATCTGGGACGAATGGGCGGACGAGGGCGGCGAACTCGGCCCGGTCTATGGCAAGCAATGGCGCGACTGGGAGACGGCCGAGGGTCGCCATATCGACCAGATCGCCGAACTGATCGAGCAGATCAGGACCAGCCCCGCCTCGCGCCGCCAGATCGTCAGCGCGTGGAACCCGGGCGACCTCCACGCCATGGCGCTCGCACCCTGCCACTGCCTGTTCCAGACTCATGTCGCCAACGGGCGGCTGTCGCTCCAGCTCTATCAGCGCTCGGCCGACATCTTCCTCGGCGTGCCGTTCAACATCGCCAGCTATGCGCTGCTCACCCATATGCTGGCGCAGCAATGCGGGCTCGAGCCGGGCGAGTTCATCTGGACCGGCGGCGACTGTCATCTCTATTCGAACCATCTCGACCAGGCCCGCGAGCAGCTGTCGCGCGACCCCGGCCCGCTGCCGCGGCTCGAAATCCTGCGCAAGCCGGGCGGCATCGACCAATATGAATATGAGGATTTCCGCCTCGTCGGCTACGAGGCGCAGGCGCACATCAAGGCGCCTGTCGCGGTCTAGTCGGAACCCGCCATCTGCTGCGAGAAGTCGAGCACGATGAACTCGGCCGGGTGGATCATCTGCAACTTGACCGAGAGGCGCATCACATCGTCCAGCATATCCTGGCCGGTCATGGTCGATCCGAGCCCGATCGATACCTGGAATGCGTCCGACGCCTTATCCCCCATCAACCCGCCCTGCTGCCAGAGCCCGGTCAGGAAATTGGAGATCATCGCGTCAACGCTCGCCCAGGTCTGTGGCGTGTTGGCCGCGAAGACGAAGGACTGGAGCGCCGCTTTGATCGACTGCTCGATATAGATGAGCGTCCGCCGTACCTGGATATAGCGATAGTCGTTGCTGTTGCCGTCGAGCGTGCGGGCGCCCCAAACCACCACGCCCCGCCCGGCGAACAGGCGGATCGCGTTTACCGCGAGGCCGTCCAGCGGCATGTTCATGCCGCCCTGTTCGTCGTCGTTGATCGGGATCGTCACCCCCTCGACCATCGCGACCGAGAGGTTCGCCGGCGGATTCCATACACTACGCGACGTGTCGGTGTCCGCGTAGAGCCCGGCCATCGCCGGCGACGCCGGCATGATCCGCCGATTGCCGCCGATCACCGCATCGAGATAGGGGAAATAGCTCGCGCCATAGCTGCTAGCGTCGCCCGACAGGTTCATGCCGGCGCGGAAGCGGGCGGTCGCAGCTTCGATCAACTCGGGCGTATGATTGGCCGGATCGCGGCCGCCGGGCACGTCGAGGATCGCGAATCGGTCCTGCAGGGTAGCGCCCTGATTCACCATCGCACAGGCAAAGGGATAATAATCCGCCTCCGCCATCGCCAGCGCATCCGGCGCGACCAGCAAGGTTGGCCCGCTTAGCCGCGCGAGTGCTTCGAGACCGGCATGGAGGCGCTGCGGCGCGAGCCCGGCCTCGCCCAGATCGGCCGTGAAATCCGCGAAGGTGCCGACCGACACGACATAGCAGCTACCGCCGCCATTGCCGAAGAACATGGCAAGGCTTTCCCAGAGGATCGGCGCGACCTTCGTCGCATCGCCAGTCCAGCCAGCGCCGAACAATGCCTGATAGTCCGTCAGCGACGCAATTTTCGTGGGGAGGTTGATGAGCGATCGTCCACTATCCGGTTCGATCGCTTTCTCGCTGTACCCGATAAAGGCCGGGGCGGCTGTCGCCACGCCGACGATCGAGGGCGGAAAGGCCGGCAGTTCCTCGACATAGACGCCCGGCGTCTTGCGTAGCTCGTCCATTTCCACCCCCCGATGCTGTACCGCGAGCCTAACAGGCGGCCTGCCCCGCGCAACGACCGATACCGCCGCGGCCGGCTCCATTTCCCGCCCCGATTCAGCGCCCGTTCAGTCAGACGATTACATATGTAGTCGGACAAGGACAAAGGGAGAAAAAGCGTGCGGGAGATTCATTTCACGATCATCACGGCGGCACTGGCCGCCGCGCTGCTGCAATTGCTGGTGACTCAGACCGCGGCGCAAACAAACACTCAGGCTTCCACGCAGAAGTCGGCAAAGCCCGGGGCGAAGCTCGCCTGCGGCTGTGCCCCGAGGGCGATCCTGTCATGATCGGCACAAGGCGGTGGCACCATGCCCTCGCCCATCGCATAAGCGGCTCATGTCGATCTCGCCACGCATCACCCTCCACCTCGCCCGCGCCGACAATGGCGTGATCGGGCGCGACGGGGGGCTGCCCTGGCGCCTGCCCGCCGATCTCAAGCGCTTCAAGGCCCAGACCATGGGCAAACCGATGATCATGGGCCGCAAGACCTTCGAGAGCTTCCCTGCTCCCCTGCCCGGCCGCCGCCATATCGTCCTGACCCGGGATGCGGGCTGGTCGGCACCGGGCGCGGAAGTGGCGCATTCGGTCGACGAGGCGATCGCCATGGCCGACGCCCCCGAGATCGCCGTGATCGGCGGCGCGGAGGTCTTCGCCCTGTTCCTCGCCCGAGCCGACTGTATCGAGCTGACTGAGGTCCATGCCGCGCCGGAGGGCGATGCTGTCGTCCCCGCTTTCGCCGGCTGGCGCGAGACCGGGCGCGAGGACCATCCCGCCGAGGGCGAGCGGCCGGCCTACAGCTTTGTGACGTTGGAGCGACCATGACCCGTCACCCCGGACTTGTTCCGGGGTCCATCGTCCCGCATACCCAGACCAACCGGTTCTATCGGCGCCATAGATGCCGCAACAAATCCGGCACGACGGAGGGGTGACATGCGCAAATGGCTCTGGGGCATCCTCGCCCTGATTCTGATCGCCGCGATCGCCTTTTTCACCCTCGCCCCGGCCATGATCGAGCGCTCGATGAACAAGGTCGCGCCGGTCGCGCTGAAGATCACGCCTCATGCCCGCGCGCTCCACGCCACTTTGCAGGTCGCGGACATGCATGCCGACACCCTGTTGTGGAAACGCAGCCTGCTCGACCGGGTCGACCGCAGCCAGGTCGATCTGCCCCGGCTGATCCAGGGCAATTATGCCCTGCAGGTCTTCTCCTCGGTGACCAAGACGCCCAAGGGCCAGAATTACGACGCGAACACCGGCGATACCGACAATATCACTCCGCTCGTCATCGCGGACCTTCAGCCACCGCGGACCTGGAATTCGTTGCTCGAACGCTCGCTGTGGCACGCGACCAAGCTCGATCGGTATGCCGCCGCCTCGAACGGCCAGTTCCGGGTGATCCGCACCCCCGCCCAGCTCGACACGCTGTTGGCGGATCGCGCCTCGGGCAGCAAGGTCGTGGGCGGCATGCTCTCGATCGAGGGATTGCAGGATCTCGAGGGCAAGCTCGGCAATCTCGACCGGCTCCACGCCGCCGGCTTCCGCATGGCGGGGCTTGCGCATTTCTTCGACAATGATGTGGCCGGGTCGATGCATGGCGTGGCCAAGGGCGGCCTTTCGCCGCTCGGCGTGCAGGTTGTGCGGCGGATGGAAAAGCTCGGCATGATCGTCGACGTCGCGCATTCGAGCCATGCGGCGACGGCGCAGGTGATCGCCATGGCCAGGCGCCCGATCGTCGCCAGCCACACCGGCGTGCAGGCGACCTGCAAGGTCAACCGCAACCTGACCGACGACGAGATCCGCGGCATCGCCCGGACCGGCGGCGTGATCGGCATCGGTTATTGGGACGCGGCGATCTGCTCGACGAAGCCCGAAGCCGTCGCGGCCGCGGTCGCGCATGTGCGGGACGTGGTCGGGATCGACCATGTCGGCCTCGGCTCCGATTTCGACGGCGCGGTGGTCACCGGCTTCGATGCGAGCCAGGTCGTCGCGGTGACCCAGGCGCTGATCGACCGGGGTTTTTCGGATGCGGACATCGCCAAGGTGATGGGCGGCAATGTGCTTCGGGTACTGCGCGCAGGGATCGCGCCTTCCTGATCCTCCCCATGCCGGGGAGGATTGTGTCTCTTGCTTCGCGCCCCTATGCCCGAACCCATGGAGCGGCTTGACGGCGGCTCGGTGGTGCCTCCCGAACTTCGGGGCGGGATCGTCGCGCTGGGGAATTTCGACGGGTTCCACATGGGGCATCAGGCAGTGGTCGGCCGCGCGGTCGAGCGCGGTCGCGCGGAAGGCCGTCCTGTGCTGGTCGCCACCTTCGATCCGCATCCGGTGCGCCATTTCAAACCCGACGCCGCGCCCTTTCGCCTGACCACGCTCGACCAGCGCGAGGAGCTGTTCGCCGCCGCCGGTGCCGACGCGATGATCATTTTCCACTTCGATGCCGCGCTCGCCGGGCTGACCGCGATGGAGTTCGTCGCCGATCGCCTGCTCGACAAGATCGGCGTGCGCGGCGTGGTGACGGGAGAGGATTTCACCTTCGGCAAGGCGCGCGGCGGCAATGTCGACGTGCTGGCCGATCTGGGCGCGAAGAACGGCTTTTCGGTCGACACGGTCGCGCCGGTGGAACTGGACGGCGAGGAAGTCTCCTCGAGCCGGATCCGCGACCTGCTCGTCGCCGGCGATCCGCGCGGCGCGGCGCGGCTGCTCACCCGGCCCTTTGCGATCGAGGGCGTGGTCCAGCATGGCGACAAGCGCGGCCGCGAGATCGGCTATCCGACCGCCAATATCGAGATGGGCAATTATCTGCGCCCGGCTTACGGCATCTATGCGGTGCGCGGGCGGCTGCCCGACGGGCGGGTGCTCGACGGCGCGGCCAATCTCGGCGTCCGCCCCAGCTTCGATCCGCCGCGCGAGCTGCTCGAGCCCTATTTCTTCGATTTCTCGGGCGACCTGTACAACCAGACGATCGAGATCGCGCTGGTCGACTTCCTCCGTCCGGAGGCGAAGTTCGACAGCCTCGACGCCCTGACCGCGCAGATGGAGAAGGATTGCGCCCGGGCGAAGGAACTGCTCGCGGGCTAGAGCGAAGGCTCCCACTCCCGTTCGTCCCGAGTAGCGATCGAGCTTGTCGAGAGCGCATATCGGGGGACAGGCGTCACGCGCCCCACCTGTACCTCGATACGAGCCCTCGATACGGCTGCGCCTACTCGGTCTCTACTCGGCACGAACGGATACGACGCAATCGGCGCTAGCGAGCCTGCGCGGGCGGCATCGTTCATGGGAGAAGCAAGCTTGGCCCGCGCAGGGCTCGCGCGACCGCGCTGCCGGGAAGCGCGCGAACGCAAAATGGGGGCCGGCATCGCTGCCGACCCCCTGTCGCCGGACTTCGATCCGCTTGGTATCTCCGAAGAAATACCCGCGCCCTCTGGTTTCGGCGGCACGCTCCACCCATGCCGCGAACGGCATCAGGCTTCGCATTTTGGTCACCGGGGTCGGGCGCGATACCCTTTCGGGCCTCAACGCCGCGACCTCCGGCGGCCAGCTCGATCATCAGGCCGAAACCCGACAATCGCGCTTTGGCCACTATCTCCGAACCACCTTCCACCCGTTGCCAGGCGGCGCGTATCCGGTCTTCACGGCCACGCCCTTCCCCATCACTGGGATCGAAAAGGACGCTTGGACCATCTTTCCTTGCCGGTCCGCCAAGCCTTCGCTTACGCGACGGCGGGCTTTCCTGCTCGGTCCGACACTCCCCCAACGTCATGGACGGTTTCCTTGCGGCACCTTTCCACGACCCTGGCATAAGTGGCTGATGTCTCTGCGATTTCTCGCTTCCTCATCCTCCGCTTACAGTCATGATGCTGTCATTGAATCCGAGTCGTGCAAAGGGTCAAACGACACAGGGCGCCTGTGGATAACGTGGATATCGTGGAGAAGAAGCCACTGCCCTTCCGGCCCTGCATCTTGATGAACGGCATGTTGTTTCAGGTTCATGCAACCTCTGTCAGAGCGGAAGCGTTACGACCCCGATATTGATTCAAGGCAAGGGAGTAGAACAATGCGCAAGATGATCATGGCGGCAGTCGCCGCCTCGCTCGTGATCCCGGCAACCATGGCCGTTCCGGTCAGCAGCGCCGAGGCCCGCAAGCATTACAAGTACAAGGAGTGGCGTGGCCGCGACGGCCGCACCTATTGCCGCAAGTCGGACGGCACGACCGGCCTGCTCGTCGGCGCCGTAGGCGGCGCCCTGGTCGGCCGCACGATCGACACGCACGGCGATCGCACCGTCGGCACGCTGGGCGGCGCGATCCTGGGCGGCCTCGCCGGTCGTGAGATCGACCGCAGCAACAGCAACAACCGGCGTCGCTGCCGCTAAACGATTTCTTTCGAGAAATAACGGCGAAGGGCGCGGCGCAAGTCGCGCCCTTCGTGTATCCGGGCCTCCCAATTGCAGGAGACCCACAATGACGACTCGCAGCGGATCGGCCCGGTACCAAGGTTTCGGCAAGGACGGCGTCGGCCATGTCTCGACTCAGTCGGGCGCGCTTGCCGACACACCCTATGGTTTCACCAGCCGGTTCGAGGAAGGTCCGGGCACCAACCCCGAGGAGTTGATCGCGGCCGCCCATGCGAGCTGCTTCACCATGGCGCTGAGCTTCGCCCTCGCCCGCGCGGGCTTCTCGGGCGGCACGCTCGAGACGAGCGCGAAAGTGACGCTCGAAAAGCAGGATGCCGGCTTCACCATCACCCGTTCGGACCTGGACCTGACCGCGACGATCGACGGAATCGACGCGGACCAGTTCGCCGAGATCGCGGCTGACGCCAAGGCGAATTGCCCCGTTTCGAAGGTACTGAACGCGGAGATCACCCTGACTCATCGCCTCAACGCCTGATTCTCAACCGATCGGCCCGAAACGACGAAGGGCCCGGCGAGCGATCGCCGGGCCCTTTATATCTGTGCGCGAAGAGTGTTGAATCAGATGATGCCGCCGCCCATGAACAGGCGGATCGCGCAGACGATGATCAGTACCAGGTTGAGGTTGCGCCCCATGTTGCTCGACGACAGCGCCCCGAGCGCCAGGCCGACGATGCCCAGCGGGATCGTCAGCCAGTTGAGCCAACCCAGGAACGGGATGAAGCCGACCAGGGTGAGCAGCAGCACCAGCAGGCCGACGAGGAGCGAGAGGATATTGAGCATAAGGCGAACATGACGGGCCCGGGGGCCGAGCGCAAGTATCATGGTGAATCGGCGCGCGCGGGACCGATCCGGTATTGCCAACGCTTCCTTAACCGGAAATGCGCCATGTTCAGAGGGTTGGAGCGGGAGCTTTTGGTCGAAATGGTGCGCAGTCGGTTCCGGGGCCTGACCCTATTCGTGCTGCCCGTGGCGCTCGCCGCGTGCGGGGCGCGGAGCGATGGCGACCGCAATCTCGATTCGCTCGACAATGAACTGGTCGACGGCAACAGCGCGAGCACGGCGCGCGACCCGGCGCTGATGAGCGCGTTGCAGGACCAGATCATGGTCGATCCGTCGCTCGCCCAACAGGCGAACAACGATGCGGTCCGCCCCCCTGCCCAGCCCTATTCCGGCGCCGTGCCGCCCGACGGCATCGCCGCCCCGCCCTCCGGCGCGGTCGCCGCCACCGGCGCCTCGACCAGCGAGACGCTGAAGAAAGCCCCCGCTCCCGGCGCCGATTGCCCGCAATGCGACGCGGCGCGCGAATCGCTGACGCTCGGCGCGCTCGCCGCGCGCCAGAAAGACAAGCGCACCAGCGGCTGTGCCGGCAACATGCGCTATTCGGCACGCTGGGCGCAGCGCCTGCCCGCCGACCTGCCGCTCTATCCAGACGCCCGTGTGTCGGAAGCCGCGGGCACCCAGGCCGGCGGTTGTGCGCTGCGTGCGGTCAGCTTCGCCAGCTCGGCGCCGCTGCAGACGGTACTCGACTGGTATTATACCCGCGCCACCAATGCCGGCTATTCGGCCGAGCACCAGGCCGAGGGCGCGGAGCACGTCCTTGGCGGCACCCGCGACCGCGACGACGGCGCCTTCGCCATCTTCCTGACCAGCCGCAACGATGGCGGGACGGACGTGGACCTGGTGGCGAACAACGGGAATTGACCTAAACTCCCTCTCCCCTTGTGGGAGAGGGAAAACAGGTCTGTC
Organism: Sphingomonas sp. GW821-FHT10F11; assembly: GCF_058809095.1. NCBI lineage: Bacteria > Pseudomonadati > Pseudomonadota > Alphaproteobacteria > Sphingomonadales > Sphingomonadaceae > Sphingomonas > Sphingomonas sp. GW821-FHT10F11. The sequence continues at coordinate 463,472 of NZ_JBXASH010000002.1, read as the reverse complement.
CGTGAATAATCCCCCAAGGTTCTCATTTCCGCCAATCCGCGCTAACGGGACCACATGTTCCAACTTTTCCTCGTCATGCTCGGCGGTGCCGTGGGCGCCGGCGCGCGGCATCTCACCGGGCGTGCAACGCTCGCCGCGTTCGGGCCGGCCTTTCCCTTCGGCACGCTTGCCGTGAACCTGATCGGCGGGTTCGCCATGGGCCTGCTCGTCGGCAGCCTCGCCCGCCTTTCGGTGCCCGGCGAGAATTGGCGGCTGTTGCTCGGCGTCGGCGTGCTTGGCGGATACACGACCTTCTCCGCCTTCTCGCTCGATGTCGTGACGATGATCCAGCGTGGCGATCTGGGCGTTGCGGCACTGTACGTCACGATCTCGGTCGTCGGCTCGGTCCTGGCCCTGTTCGCCGGCCTCTCGCTGGTGCGGGTGGCGGTATGAGCGACAAGCCCAACACCAAGGACGAGTCGAACGTCCGCCAATTCAATGTCGGCGCCGATGACGACGGCATCCGGCTCGATCGCTGGTTCAAGCGGCATCTGCCCGACACCAGCTTCACAACGGTCGCCAAATGGGCGCGGACCGGGCAGCTCCGCATCGATGGCGCGCGCGCGACGCCGGGCGACCGCATCGTCGCCGGCCAGTCGATCCGCGTACCGCCGGCCGAGCCGGTCCGCGCCGATGCACCGCAGAAGCGCGAGCGCCCGCCGCTGAGCGAAGAGCAGACCGATTTCATCCGCGAGACGGTGATCCACCGCGACAAGCAGGCGATCGTCATCAACAAGCCCGCCGGCCTCGCGACCCAGGGCGGCACCAAGACTCACGAGCATGTCGACGGCCTGCTCGATGGCCTGCAGTTCGAAGGCGAGAGCCGCCCGAAACTGGTCCACCGCCTCGACAAGGATACGAGCGGCGCGCTGCTGATCGCCCGCACGACGCGTGCCGCCGCCTTTTTCGCCAAGGCCTTCTCCTCGCGCAGCGCCAAGAAGACCTATTGGGCGCTGATCGTCGGCGTGCCCTCGATCGAGGACGGCACGATCGACTTGCCGATCGCCAAGCAGCCCGGCAGCGGCGGCGAGAAGATGCACGTCGACGAGAAGGAAGGCCAGCTCGCCCGATCGCGCTACCGGGTGATCGAGAGCGCGGGCAACACCACCGCCTGGGTCGAGCTGATCCCGCATACCGGCCGCACCCACCAGTTGCGCGTGCACATGGCGGCGATCGGCCATCCGATCGTCGGCGACGGCAAATATGGCGGCCAGGCCGCGTTCCTGACCGGCGGGATCAGCCGCAAGATGCACCTCCATTCGCGGCGCATCGCGGTCGACCATCCCGATGGCGGCAAGATCGACATCCAGGCCGAACTGCCCCAGCATTTCGCGGAAAGCCTGAAGCAGCTCGGCTTCGACGAGATGCTCGGCAACAACATGCCGCTCGATACCCCGCCACCGCCGAGCAAGGCCGTGAAGAAGCAGCAGGCCAAGGCGCACGCCAAGACGGTGCGCAAGGCTCGTCGCGGCGAACGGCGGAGTCGTGGAAGCGCGTGAGCGGTCGCGCCACCGAGCAGATTGCCGACGAGATCAGATCGGCGTTTCCGGCGATCCGGCCGCCCTTGTCCGAGCCGCTGAACAACAGCACGCAAGGCAGCGAGCCACTGTCCATCGTCACCGAATTCCAGGACAAGGACGATTGGACAAAGCTGGAAGCGGCATGGATCGACGAGGCGCCGGACGGATGGGCAAGCGCCCTGAACTTCCTCTCGCACGAGGCCGTATGTTTCTACCTTCCGGCCTACCTCCTCGCCGACTTGCTTGGCCGCCTCGAGCGCGCTGAGCCCGCGTCCCAATTGACGCATGGTTTCGACGATCTCACCCGAGACCAGCGAATTGAACCGGAAGAAGCACGAACCTGGACCGATTACGCAAAGGATCGGTGGGCGCGCCTTACCGGTCCTCAGGTGACGGCGGTGGTCCACTATCTCGAATGGCGCGTGGCCAATGATCCATTGCGGCTGGAGAGATCTGTATCCGAGGGTCTCGATAGCTATTGGCGCGGAAGAGCCGCCTCGATCGACGCTGGCTGAACCCGGGCGCACGCAAGGACGATACGCAAGGCCCGGCGCGGCGAACGGCGAAGCCGCTGGGGCGCCTGATGCGGGGCGAGGTGCCAATGCCATGGTGACGGCCTGACAGATATGCGGGCGGGGTTGAATCGAGCCTGGCTGTTGGAAATGTCAGTAGGGTCACTGACATTTTCTCGACCTGTTTATTTAAGTACCTGTATTTCTTATATATTTATTCCACCAAATGTCAGCCCGCGCGGTGCCTGTGACATGTTGCCGGCAAATGAGGCTGCGAGCGCGACGGTTCAGCGCTGTAATTTGGTCGCGAGAATGATCGAGGAGGTAGTCTTTTCGACCCCCTCCAGCATGCTGATCGCGTCGATCGGATCGTTGAGCCGGTTGACGTGCGGCGCCTCGCTGCCGTTCCAAGAGCGCCAGCTGATCCCCTCTCCAGCGGAAGAGAGGGGCCGTTGAAAGCGGCGCACGGGCGGGGGCGATCGGTCGGCAGGATGCCACCCTCACCCTCCCACAGCTTCGCAGCGGGCCCTTCCCTCTCCCGCTGGAAGAGAGAAGAAATAGCGCCACGATTGATTCCCACGGCATCTGCGCTACGGCCACCGTCATGCATCCGAACAAAGCCTTCCGCTTCGACAGCGACGCAGCGATGCTCGACTGGGCGTTCGCACGGGGCTTCGCGCATATCCTGGCCGCGACCGCCGAGGGGCCGATGGTCGCGCACGCGCCGATCGTCCCGGCGGGCGACAATGCCGCGCGTTTCCACCTCGCGCGTAGCAACCGCCTCACCCCATTGCTCGACGGCGCCCGCGTGATCCTGAGCATCGCCGGGCCGGACGGCTATATCACGCCCAACTGGTATGCCGATCCGGCCCAGCAGGTGCCGACCTGGAACTATGTCGCGGTCGAGATCGAAGGCACCGCGCGGACGATCGACGAGGATGCCCTGGTCGAGCAGCTCGACACGCTCGCCGCGATCCACGAGCCGCGCGTCATCCCCGAAAACCCCTGGACCCGCGCCAAGATGGACGATGCCCGGTTCCGCGCGATGCTGCGCGCGATCACCGGCTTCGAGGTGACGATCGAGGCGGTGCGCGGCACCAACAAGCTCGGCCAGAACAAGAGCGCGGCCGACAGGGCCGGCACGATCGAGGGCCTCGCCCGCTCCGGCAATATGGCGCTCAGCGATCTGATGAGGAACGCATGACCAACCGCCTTGCCCTGTTCGATTGCGACGGCACGCTCGTCGATAGCCAGGCCAATATCTGCCAGTCGATGGAGGAGGCGTTCCGGATCGGCGGACTCGTCGCGCCGGGCCGCGACGCGATCCGCCGGATCATCGGCCTGAGTCTGGTCGACGCGGTCGCGGCGCTCAGCCCCGATCTCGACGAAGCGCGGCACCGCGCGCTCGCCGAGGACTATAAGGCCACCTTCCTCTCCTTACGCGAATCGGGCGCGATGAACGAGGAGCCGCTGTTCGAGGGCATGATCGACGCGCTCGATGCGTTGGCAAGGGCTGGCTGGCTGTTCGGCGTCGCCACCGGCAAGTCGGATCGCGGCCTCGCCCGCATCCTCGACCATCACAAACTCGCCGACCGCTTCGTCACCTTGCAGACCGCCGATCGCCACCCGTCCAAACCGCATCCCTCGATGATCGAGCTGGCCATGGCCGAGGCCGGCGCCGCGCCCGAAACGACAGTGATGATCGGCGACACCAGCTATGACATGATGATGGCGCGCGCGGCGGGCACGCGGGCGCTGGGCGTCGCCTGGGGCTATCATCCGCCTGAAGAACTGCTCGCCGCCGGGGCGCATGCCGTCGCCACGACGGTGGCGAGCCTGCCCGACCATATGGAGACGGTATGACCGACCCCGATACCACCGCCCGCAACCGCTGGCTGGCGATGACGCTCACCCGCGTTGCCGGATCGGCCGGCGCGATCTTCGGCGTGGTGCTGCTTGGCCGCGCCCAGACGCTGGGCCCGAAGATCCTGGGCGTCGCGATCGTCCTGTCGGCGCTGGTGATGATCGCGACGGTGCCGCGTTCGCTCGCCCGGCGTTGGCGAACCCCGCCCGAGGCCTGACGGTGAAGCGATTCTGGAAAAGCGTCGCGATCGGCGAGGATCGCGGCATCACGCTCGACGGCAAGCCGGTGCGGACTCCCGGCAAGCAGCCGCTGATCCTCCCCACCCTTGCCCTGGCCGAAGCGGTCGCCGACGAATGGCGTGTCGTGGCCGAAGGCGCGGAAATCGATCCGCGTGCGATGCCGCTGACCGGTCTTGCCAACGCGGCGATCGAACGGATCGACCCGGCCGCCTTCGCTACGGGCCTCGCCGCGTTCGGCGAGAGCGACCTGCTCTGCTACCGCGCCGAGAGCCCCGACGATCTGGTCGCGCGCCAGGCGGCCTTGTGGGATCCGATCCTCGACTGGGCGCGGACTCGCTACGATGTGCATTTCGAGATCGCCTCGGGCGTGATGCACAAGCCCCAGCCGCCCGCGACGATCGCCCGGCTGGCCGAGGCGGTGGCGGCGCGCAATGCGTGGGAGCTGGCGGGGCTTTCGCCGATCGTCACCATCGGCGGCTCGCTGGTCGCCGCGCTGGCGCTCGCCGAGGGCGCGGCGACGGCGGAGGAGGTGTGGCGCGCTGTCGAGCTCGACGAGGACTGGCAGGCCGAGCAATGGGGCCGGGACGAACTGTCGCTCGGCGCGCTCGAATCGCGGCGGCGGGATTTCAATGCGGGGGTGCGGTTTCTGGGATTGCTCTGACTTCTGGCGGCGGCTCCACCACCGTTCGTCCCGAGTGCCATCGAGCTTGCCGAGATGGCGTATCGAGGGACACGCGTCTCGCACTCCAACCATGTCTCGATACGAGCTCTCGACAAGCTCGATCTCTACTCGACACGAACGGAATTCTTCCGGGCACCAAATACGATGCTGAGCCGGGCCTTACTCCCCCGTCGGCGAGGTCCGGATCAGCTTGCGGATGAACCCGATGATCCCGGTCTGGCGCGAGCGCTTCAGCCGTTCGGCCGCCAGGATCGTCTTCACACAGTCGAAGCAATGCTCGACATTGTCGTTGACCAGGACATAGTCGTAACCGTCCCAGTGGCTGACCTCGTTCGCCGCCCGATCCATACGTGCATCGATCACTTCCGCGGAATCGGTCGCGCGGCGTTCCAGCCGGGTGCGCAGCTCGGTCATCGAGGGCGGCAGGATGAAGACGCGGACGATGTCGCCGCCGGCGAGCTGGTGGAGCTGCTGCGCGCCCTGCCAGTCGATGTCGAACAGGATGTCGCGGCCCTGCTCGAGCACGTTCCAGACCTGCGCCTTGGGCGTGCCGTAGCGGTGGCCGAAGACATGCGCCCATTCGAGGAATTCGTGGTTCGCCACCATCGCGCGAAAGGTGTCGAGGTCGACGAAATGATAGTCGACTCCGTCCACCTCGCCGGGCCGGATCGGCCGGGTGGTATAGGAAACCGAGACGACCAGATCGGGCTGATCCTCGCGAAGCTTGCGCGCGATCGTCGATTTGCCAGCGCCCGACGGCGAGGAAAGAACGAAGAGTACACCGCGGCGTTTGAAGCCGTGCGGATCGGGATCGGGGGCGTCCATGCGCGCTAGTGGCGCGGGCGCCCTCCTCCCGTCAACCCGTCTTGCGGCAGATCAGCTTTTGGAGGGCCGCGGGCCCAGCACCGAATCGGTGAGCTTGCCCAGGCCGCGCAGCGCCAGCCAGCCCACCGCGAAGGTCACCGCGATCGGCACGATCACCCGCGCCGCGGTTGCGACGCCGGCGCCGATCAGGGCACCGTCCACGGTGCTGTCGTCGCCGCTGCGCTTGTCGATCGCGCCGCCGATCAGGCCGCCGATGATGGTGCTGGCTTTCATTGCGTGTCCCTCCGTTTCGAGGAGAAGAGCGCGTGAGCGGGCGGGTGGTTCCGTCCTCATTCCTCCCCGGAACGGGGAGGGGGACCATTCGCCTCTTCCGGCGAATGGTGGAGGGGCTGGGAGCGCGGAACGTCGGTCCCGCGCTCCAAGCCCCTCCACCGCCTTCGGCGGTCCCCCTCCCCGTTCCGGGGAGGAATTTTCACACCATCGTTTCGGGCCGTACCAGTCGGTCGAACGTCGCGGCATCTACCAGCCCAAGCTCCAACCCCGCCTCCTTCAAGGTCAGCCCTTCGGCATGGGCATGCTTGGCGATCTTGGCGGCATTGTCGTAACCGATCTCGGGCGCGAGCGCGGTGACCAGCATCAGCGAGCGGTCGACCAGCTCGGCGATCCGTCCGCGATTCGGCTCAAGCCCGTCGACGCAACGCTCGGCGAATCCCTCCATGCCGACGCTCAGCAGGTGGATCGAGCGCAACAAATTGGCCCCGATCAGCGGCTTGAACACGTTGAGTTCGAGATGCCCCTGCAGCCCGCCGATGGTGATCGCGGCATTGTTGCCCATCACCTGGGCCGCGACCATGGTCAGCATCTCGCACTGGGTGGGATTGACCTTGCCCGGCATGATCGAGCTGCCCGGCTCGTTCGCCGGCAGATCGAGCTCGCCGATGCCCGAGCGCGGGCCGGAACCGAGCAGGCGGATATCGTTGGCGATCTTGGTCAGCGCGACCGCCAGGGTGTTGAGCGTGCCCGACAGATGGACGATCGGATCGTTCGAGGCGAGCGCCTCGAACTTGTTCTCGGCGGTGAAGAAGGGGAGTCCGGTCAGCTCGGACAGCTGCGCCGCGATCGCCTCGCCGAAATCCTTCGGTGCGTTGAGACCCGTGCCGACCGCCGTGCCGCCCTGAGCGAGCTGGCACATGCCGTGCACCACCCCGGGCGTGATGCGCGCGCGACAGCGATAAAGCTGGTTGGCATAGCCGCCGAATTCCTGGCCGAGCGTGACCGGCGTCGCGTCCTGCAGATGCGTGCGCCCGATCTTGACGATGTCGGTCCAGACGTTCGCCTTCGCTTCCAGCGCATCGTGCAGCCGGTCGAGCGCGGGGAACAGCCGCTGCGTCGCCGCCATCGCCGCGGCGATGTGCAGCGCGGTCGGGAAGCTATCGTTGGACGACTGGCTCATATTGACGTGGTCGTTCGGGTGGACCGGCATTTTGCCGCCGCGCGTGCCCGCCAGCATCTCGTTGGCGCGGCCGGCGATCACCTCGTTGACGTTCATGTTGCTCTGGGTACCGGAGCCGGTCTGCCAGATGACCAAGGGGAACTGATCGTCGAGCTTGCCCGAGGCCACTTCGGCAGCCGCCGCCTCGATCGCGTCGGCGATCTTCGGGTCCAAGCCATGCGTGCGGTTCACCCGCGCCGCCGCCTGCTTCACCAGCGCGAGGGCATGGACGATGCCGATCGGCATGCGTTCGGTCTCGCCGAACGGGAAATTCTCGATCGAGCGTTGGGTCTGTGCACCCCAATAAGCGTCCGCAGGGACTTCGATGGCGCCGATCGAATCGGTTTCGGTGCGGGTTTGGGTCATGCGAGGTCACTCCAAATTCCCTCTCCCAGCGGGAGAGGGAGGGAGGCGCGAAGCGCCGGAAGGGTGAGGGCGACGAAGGTCGACCAATCGCCCTCACCCTTCCCAAGCTTCGCTTGGGCCCCTTCCCTCTCCCGCTGGGAGAGGGAGGATTTATTTCTTCCGCTTGAAATCCACCGAGACGACGTTGGATCCGTCCTCGACCGGGGTGACGGTGGGGCCGTCATTTTCCGCCTCGTCATGCGGATCGGGGCCCTCAGGGCCTTCCTGCGCCTGGAAGCGCAGCTCGAAATTGACCGACGGGTCGTGGAAACCCGTCACTGCGGCATAGGGAATGACCAGCTTCGACGGCACCTGGTTGAAGCTCAGCCCGATCGAGAAGCCGGTGTCGGTGACGAGCAGGTCCCAATAGCGGTTCTGCATCACGATGGTCATCTCGTCGGGAAAACGCTCGATCAGCCGCTGCGGGATGTCGACGCCCGCCGCCTGGGTCTTGAAGGTGATGTAGAAATGATGGTCACCGGGAAGTCCACCATTCTCGGCGACCGAGCCGAGCACCCGGCCGACCACGGCGCGTAACGCCTCCTGGACGATCTCGTCATAGGGAATCAGACTATCGGGCAGGCCATCGCTCATGGCGCATGGACTAGCGGGCTTTGAAACCCCGTCAAGATTGCCCGAGCAAGATTGCATGATGGGTGGCGCACGCTATGGGGATGCGCATGCGCACCGCCACCATCTCGCGCTCCACCAAGGAGACGTCGATCGACGTGACCGTCAACCTCGACGGCACCGGCAGCTACACGATCGAGACCGGAATCGGCTTCTTCGATCACATGCTGGAGCAGCTCTCGCGCCATTCGCTGATCGATCTCGAGGTGAAGGCGGTCGGCGATCTGCATATCGACCAGCATCACACGGTCGAGGATGTCGGCATCGCGATCGGCGAAGCGGTCGCCAAGGCGCTGGCCGACAAGAAGGGCATCCGTCGTTACGGCGACGCGCTGTCACCGATGGACGAGACGTTGACCCGCGTCGCGCTCGACATTTCGGGGCGGCCCTATCTCGTGTGGAAATGCGAGTTCTCGCAGAAGCGCCTCGGCGAGATGGACACCGAGATGTTCGAGCACTGGTTCCACAGCTTCGCCGGCAGCGCCGGCCTGACGCTCCATGTCGAGACGCTGTACGGCAAGAACAACCACCACATCGTCGAGAGCGCGTTCAAGGGCCTTGCCCGGGCGCTGCGCACCGCGGTCGAGATCGATCCGCGCAAGGCGGATGCGATTCCCTCGACCAAGGGGACGCTCGGGGGGATTGCGGGTGACTGAGACGCTGGCGCTGATCGATTACGGCGCGGGCAATCTCCATTCAGTCGCCAATGCGTTGAAAGCGGCCGGGGCCGGGAATGTCGCCATCACCGATTCCGCCGATCTGGTGGCGCGGGCCGACCGGATCGTGCTGCCCGGCGTGGGCGCGTTCGGGGCCTGTGCCTCGGCGCTGCGCGCGGTGCCCGGCATGGTCGAGGCGATCGACCGCCGCGTGCGGCACGAGGGCGCGCCGTTCCTCGGGGTCTGTGTCGGCATGCAACTGATGGCCGATGCGGGCGAGGAGAACGGGACTCACCCCGGCCTTGGCTGGATACGCGGCACCGTGCGCCTGCTCACGCCCGGCGATCCCACCGCCAAGGTACCGCATATGGGCTGGAACGACGTCGTTCCCTCCGTCGCGCATCCGCTGATCGAGCCGGGCGAGGCCTATTTCCTGCACAGCTATGCGTTCGAAGGCGAGGATATGATCGCGGCGACCGATCATGCCGGCCCCGTCACCGCGGCGATCGGCCGCGACAATATGCTGGGCGTGCAGTTTCACCCCGAGAAGAGCCAGCGTTATGGGCTGGAGCTGCTCGCGCGTTTCCTGGAGTGGCGGCCATGAGCCTCATCGTCTTCCCTGCGATCGACCTCAAGAGCGGCCAGGTCGTGCGCCTTGCCGAGGGCGATATGGACCGTGCGACCGTGTACGGCGACGATCCCGCCGCCCAGGCGATGATCTTCGCCGGGCAGGGCGCCGAATATCTCCATGTCGTCGATCTCGATGGCGCCTTTGCCGGCGCCTCGGTCAATGGCGAGGCGGTGAAGGCGATTGTCGAGCGCTTCCCCGGCCATGTCCAGCTCGGCGGCGGCATCCGGGACCGTGCGGCGATCGAGCGCTGGTTCGATCTCGGCGTGTCGCGCGTGGTGATCGGCACGGCGGCGCTGGAGAATCCGGAACTGGTGCGCGAGGCGGCACGCGATTTCCCCGGCGGCATCGTCGTCGCAGTGGATGCGCGCGACGGCATGGTCGCGACGCGCGGCTGGGCGGATGTCTCGACGGTCGAGGTGATCGACCTCGCGCGACGGTTCGAGGATGCGGGCGTTGCGTCGCTGCTGTTCACCGATGTCGGGCGTGACGGCATGCTCAAGGGGTGTAACGTCGAGGCGACCGTCGATCTGGCACGGGCGGTGCGGATCCCGGTGATTGCGTCGGGCGGCGTGAAGGGGATCGCCGAGATCCATGTGCTCGCGCTGCATGCGGTGGATGGGGTCGAAGGCGTCATCACCGGGCGGGCGCTCTATGACGGGCGGCTTGACCTGACTGCGGCGCTCAACGTGGCGGCGGCGGCGTGAGATGACAGTCCGCGCCCGCGTCATCCCCTGTCTCGACGTCGCCAATGGCCGCGTCGTGAAGGGCGTCAACTTTATCGATCTGCGCGACGCGGGCGATCCGGTCGAGCAGGCCCGCGCCTATGACGCGGCCGGGGCGGACGAACTCTGCTTCCTCGACATCACCGCCAGCCATGAGGCACGCGGCACCATCCTCGACGTGGTGCGCCGCACCGCGGAGGTGTGTTTCATGCCCGTCACCGTCGGTGGCGGGGTACGCAGCGCTGAGGATGCCCGCGCTCTGCTCCTCGCCGGGGCGGACAAGGTGGCGGTCAACTCCGCCGCCGTGTCGCGGCCCGAGGTCGTCTCCGACATCGCCGACCGCTTCGGCAGCCAATGCTGCGTCGCCTCGATCGATGCGCGCCGGGTCGGCGATCATTGGGAGGTGTTCACCCATGGCGGGCGGCGGGAAACCGGCATCGACGCGGTCGAGCATGCGCTGAAGCTGGTCGCGCTCGGCGCGGGCGAGCTGCTCGTCACCTCGATGGACCGCGACGGCACGCGCGACGGGTACGACCTGTCGCTGATCCGCACCATCGCCGATCAGGTCGCCGTGCCGGTGGTCGCGTCGGGCGGCGTCGGCGGCCTGCAGGATCTGGTGGCAGGGGTTCTCGAAGGTCATGCGAGCGCGGTGCTGGCGGCCTCGATCTTCCATTTCGGCGAGGCGAGCATCGCCGACGCCCATGCCGCGCTGGCGGCTGCGGGCGTGCCGGTGCGGACGCCGCTCTCGGCTTGATTACCCCATCCGTTCGTTTCGAGCGAAGTCGAGAAACCATGCACAACGCTTGAGGCTTGTTTCTCGACTTCGCTCGAAACGAACGGGAGAGGGAGTCGGGCAACGGAAAGTTAGGAGCCCTCGGCTAAGAGAAGCCATGCGTTTCCTCGCCGCCCTTTTCCTCGCCGGTCCCGCCTGGGCCGCGCACAGCGGCGTGGCCAAGCCGCGCACCAGCCCCGAACTCTCCGACATCGCGCTGTTCGTGATGGCCGCGATCGGGATCTGGCTGGTCCGGCGCACCTTGCGCGCGCGCTTCGCCAAGCGCCCGAAGGCCGAAACCCTAAAGGATTGACCTTCTCGCTCGTCCGGGGCAGCCCGCGCTGATGGCCGATGATTTCCTCGATACGCTCGAAAGCGTGATCCGCGCGCGCAAGGGCGGTGATCCCGACACCTCCTATGTCGCGAAGCTCTTTACGAAGGGCCGCGCCAAGATCGCGCAGAAGCTTGGCGAGGAAGCGACCGAAACGGTGATCGCCGCGATCAGGGACGATCGCGCGGAAATCACCAGCGAAGCGGCCGATCTGGTCTTCCACCTGCTCGTATTGCTGGCGGATGCCGATGTGTCGCTCGACGACGTGCGCGCCGAGTTGCGGCGCCGAGAAGGCGTATCCGGGATTGACGAGAAGGCCAGCCGTTCTTCCTGACATCGGAGGGGAATTTATGCCGATCGACGCCACCAAACCCTATGACGACCAGAATATCTTCGCGAAGATCCTGCGCGACGAGATCCCGTCGAAGCGGGTCTATGAGGACGACTTCGCCATCGCCTTTCACGACATCAACCCGCAGGCGCCGACGCATATCCTGGTGATCCCGCGCGGCCCCTATGTCTCCTGGGACGATTTTAGCGCCAAGGCCTCCGACGCGGAGATCGCGGGTTTCGCGCGCGCGGTCGGCACCGTCGCGCGCGACGCAGGGCTGGTCGCGCCAGGATACCGCCTGCTTGCCAATACCGGCCTCCAGTCCGGGCAGGAGGTGCCGCACCTGCATGTCCATATCTTCGCCGGCGCGCCGCTGGGGCCGATGCTCGCGCGCTGACGCTTTTCGCCGCGCCGCCGCGGTCCGGCGCGTTTGGGGATTGCGCCCTCTTGATTTCAGGCTAGGCTCCCGCGATCGAAAATCGGCGGCGCTCGAGCGCTGCCATCGGCGAAATCCGGCGGCACCGCGGTGCCGCAATTGGGGGATCCCTATTTCATGATATTCGGACGCATCAAATCGCTCGACGCCATATTGGCGACGGCCGAGAAAAAATCGCTTACGCGATCGCTGGGCGCCTTCCAGCTGACGATGCTCGGCATCGGCGCTGTGATCGGCACCGGCATCTTCGTGCTGACGGCGGAGGCCGCGCAAAAGGCCGGCCCCGGCATGATGGCCTCGTTCGTCATTGCCGGCTTCGTCTGTGCGGTCGCCGCGCTCTGCTATGCCGAGATGGCGGCGATGGTACCTGTCTCCGGCTCCGCCTATACCTATAGCTATGCCGTGATGGGCGAGCTGATCGCCTGGATGGTCGGCTGGGCGTTGATCCTGGAATATGCGATCGCCGCCGGCGCCGTCTCGGTCGGCTGGTCCGGCTATGTCGTCGGGCTGATCGAGCACGCTTTCGGCATCGACATACCGAACATGCTCGTACGCGGCCCCTATGATGGCGGGCTGATCAACCTGCCGGCCATGCTGATCGCCTCGCTCGTCACCTGGCTGCTGGTGATCGGCACCAAGGAGAGCGCGATGGTCAACGCCGTTCTGGTGGCGATCAAGGTCGCGGCGCTGACCCTGTTCATCATCCTCGCCGTACCCGTGATCAACATGGAGCAGTTCACGCCCTTCGCGCCGCTCGGCTTCGCCGGCATCTCGGCTGCCGCCGCCTCGATCTTCTTCGCTTATGTCGGCTTCGACGCGGTCTCGACCGCAGCCGAGGAAACCAAGAACCCACAACGCAACATGCCGATCGGCCTGATCGGCTCGCTCGGCATCTGCACCATCTTCTACCTGCTCGTCGCCGCCGGCGTCATCGGCAGCGTCGGCGCCCAGCCGGTCGCCAGTCCAAGCGGTCAGCCGCTGTCGCCGGGCAGCGCCGAGCTCGCCAGCCAGTGCGCCGCGATCAAGGATGCGGCCGTCGTCTGCTCGAAGGAAGCCCTGGCCTGGACGCTGCGTGAAATCGGCTGGCCTCAGGTCGGCAACCTGATCGGCCTCGCCGCCGGCCTCGCTCTGCCGTCCGTCATCCTGATGATGATGTTCGGTCAGACCCGCATCTTCTTCGTGATGAGCCGCGACGGCCTGCTGCCCGCGGTCTTCTCGAAGATCCACCCGCGCTTCCATACGCCGCATGTCATCACCATCCTGACCGGCGGCTTCGTGGCGCTGTTCGCGGCTTTCTTCCCGGTCGGCATCCTCGCCGACATCTCCAACTCGGGAACGCTGTTCGCCTTTGCCGCCGTGTCGATCGCGGTGATGGTGCTGCGCCGTACCGACCCTGACCGTCGCCGCCCGTTCCGCACCCCGGCGATCATGTTCACCGCACCGATCGCCATCCTTGGCTGCATCTACCTGTTCTTCAGCCTGGGCATGGCGACCAAGCTGATGTTCCTCGGCTGGGCCGCGATCGGCCTGGTCGTGTATTTCGTCTATAGCTACAGCCGTAGCCATGTCGGGCGTGGCAATGTCGAGGTCCATGAGACCGACGCCGATGCACCGCCGCAGCCGGTGCCGCCGATCGTGGAATAACCGGCCCGCACGGGCAAAGAAAAAGGGGCCGGGGATCACTCCCCGGCCCCTTTTTCGTGGGTGCGAAGGAACGTGAGCGCTTAGCCCAGCTTCTCCGCCACCAGTGCCTTCATGTCGCACATCGGCCGCGCGCCGTAATGCGAGATGATCTCCGCCGCGCAGATCGCGCCGAGGCGGAGCGACTGCTCCAGGCTCTTGCCTTGTGCCTGGCCCGACAGGAAGCCGGCCGCGAACAGATCGCCCGCGCCGGTGGTATCGACCACCTTCTCGATCGGCTCCGCCCCGCACGAAGCGCGCTGGCCGTTGGAGATGGCGATCGCGCCCTTCTCGCTGCGCGTCACCACCAGGGTCGGCACCTGCGCTGCCGCAGCGGCGACCGCTGCCTCGAAATCCTCGGTCTCCATCAGCGCGAGGATCTCGGCTTCGTTGGCGAACATGATATCGACCAGGCCCTTGGCCATCAGGTCGCGGAAATCGCCGCCATGACGCGAGATGCAGAACACGTCGCTGAGCGTGAAGGCGACCTTGCGGCCGGCCTTGCGCGCGACCTCGATCGCGGCGCGCATCGCCTTGCGCGGTTCCTCGGGATCCCAGAGATAGCCCTCGAGATAGAGGATCGCGCCCGAGGCGATCAGGTCGCGGTCGAGCGCACTCTCGGGCAGGAACTGCGACGCGCCGAGAAAGGTGTTCATCGTGCGCTGCCCGTCGGGCGTGACGAAGATCAGGCAGCGCGCCGTGGTCGGCTCGCCGTCGCGCGCTTCGGTGGTGAAGGCGACGCCGGTCGCGCGGATATCATGCGCGAACACCTCGCCGAGCTGGTCGTTCGCCACCTGGCCGATGAAACCCGCGGTGCCGCCAAGCGCCGCGATCGCCGCGACGGTGTTCGCCGCCGACCCGCCGCTCGCCTCGATCCCCGGGCCCATCTTGGCATAGAGCGCATCGGCCTCGGCCGGCGAGAACATCAGCTGCATCGAGCCCTTGGCCATGCCCTGCTCGGTGATGAACGCGTCTTCGGCCTGGGAAAGCACGTCGACGATCGCGTTGCCGATCGCAACCACGTCATAGGTTGGGCTGGTCAAGTCAGTCTCCTGGATGGGAATACCGGCCGGCCGTAATGGCGCGCGCAAGAGAGCGCAACAGTCTGGACTTGAGGGTCTGCCCCGTTACACCGGCCCGATGCTCCGCGCCTTCTTCCTGTCGGTCGGCCAGCTCGGCGATCCGAAGATCATCCGGGTCTTCCTGAAATCGCTCGGGGTGACCCTGGTGCTGCTTGTCCTGTTCGGCGTCGCCATGTGGTATGGCGCGCAAGGGCTGGTCGCCTGGATGGGGGCGGGTGCCGAGACCGGCGGCTGGGTCGGCGCTGCGACGGTGCTGCTGTGGCTGGGTGCCGCCTTCTTCCTGTTCCGTGCGATCGCCGTCGCGGTGGTCGGTATCTTCGCCGACGATGTGGTCGCCGCGGTCGAGGGGAAGCACTATCCCGAAGCACTGGCCGAGGCGCGCGACGTGCCCTTCGGCCGATCGGTGAGGATGGGGCTTGGCTCGGCCGGGCGGCTGATCCTGATCAACCTCGCGGTGTCGCCGCTCTATCTGCTGCTGCTGATCACCGGGGTCGGCACGGCGCTGCTGTTCTTCATCGTCAATGGCTGGCTGCTCGGCCAGGATCTGGGAGAGATGGTCGCCGCGCGTCACGTGCCGCACAAGGGCATGAAGAACTGGCGCGGTTCGACCAGCTTCCAGCGTTTCGCGCTGGGGCTTGCCGGCACCGCTTTGTTCCTGGTGCCGATCCTCAACCTCGTCGCACCCGTTCTCGGTGCGGCGATGGCCACTCACCTGTTCCATGGAAGACGGCGGGTATGAAAGTGTTTGCGTCATGAAGAGACTGGCCCTCGCGATCCTGCCGGCGCTGATGCTCGCCGGGTGCGGCGGCGCGGGCGTGGCCCCCCGCCCGGCCCGCGCGGCGCCGGTGCCGATCCCGATTCCCATCCCCGGCGGCACCGCGGCCGGCCTCGACCGGGTGATCGGCCAGACCGGCAATACGTTGATCGGCCTGTTCGGCCAGCCCGCCGCCGACGTCCGCGAGGGCAATGCGCGAAAACTCCAGTTCGGCAACGCGATCTGCGTGCTGGATGCGTATCTCTACCCCAAGGGGCGCGGCGAGGCCGTCGTCACCTATGTGGATGCGCGGCAGACCAATGGCAGCCCTATCGACCGGGCGAGCTGTGTCGGGGCGCTGAGCGTGGGACGGACGGGGGTGCGGTAAAAGAAAGCCCCTCCCCTTCAGGGGAGGGGCTTTTCGCTGCAGCCCACTCGCCCCGCACCGTCTCTTCTTCCTCGCATGCCGCACGGGCATCGCGCTCCGCACCGAACCGCTCCGCATCCAACCGCCCCAGCGCCCAAACCGCCGCCCCGCGCACCACCGGCGCAGCGTCCCCCAGCAACCCCGCCACCGGCTCCACCAGCCCAGCCGCCCCGCTGTTCCCCGCAGCGATCAGGCAATTGCGCACCATCCGGTCCCGCCCGATCCGCTTGATCGGCGACCCCGCAAACACTTCGCGAAAACCCGCATCGTCGAGCGCCAGCAAATCGGCCAAGGCAGGCGCGGCCAGTTCCGCACGCGGCGCAAAGGCCTTGTTCGCGCTCGCCGCCGCAGCGAACTTGTTCCACGGGCACACCGCCAGGCAATCGTCGCACCCGTAAATCCGGTTGCCCATCGCCGCGCGGAATTCATGCGGGATCGGCCCGGCATGCTCGATCGTCAAATAGGAAATGCACCGCCGCGCATCGAGCCGGTACGGCGCCGGGAAGGCATCGGTCGGGCATGCCGTCTGGCACGCATCGCACGATCCGCAGGTCTGGCGGCCCGGCGCGTCCGGTACCAAATCGAGCGTCGTGTAGATTGCGCCCAGGAACAGCCAGCTGCCATGCTCCCGGCTGACCAGGTTGGTGTGCTTGCCCTGCCAGCCCAGCCCCGCCGCCTCGGCCAGCGGCTTCTCCATCACCGGCGCGGTATCGACGAACACCTTCAGGTCCACGTCCTTCACTTCGGCGACCAGCCACCGTGCCAGCGCCTTCAGCGCGCGCTTGACCACGTCATGATAGTCGGCGCCCTGCGCATAGACCGAGATGCGGCCCTTATCCCCCTCCCCGGCCAGTGCCAGCGGATCGACGGCGGGCGCGTAGCTCATACCCAGCGCGATCACGCTCTTCACCTCGGGCCACAGCCCGGCGGGGCTCTCGCGGTGATGCGCGCGCGCCTCCATCCAGATCATGTCGCCATGCATGCCCTCGCCCAGCCATTGGCGAAGCCGCTCGGCGGTACGCGGCGCGGCGTCCGCCCGCGCGATCCCGCACGCGGCGAAGCCGAACTCCAGCGCCTTCGCGTTCAACCGTTCGTTGAGGGCAATCTCGTCACGCACGCGCACCCGCTATCATAGCGGCCAGAAAATGTGACCCACCTCGCTTGAGTGTCGAGAGGTCGAGACACATTAACGAACCGCTGGTATCTGGCGTGCACGTCCCGTTCGGGGCGAACGGAAGGTGAGACTTGATAACCGACAATCTGGCGATCAGCGCCACCGGGCTGGTCAAGAAATTCGGCGGCCGCCGAGTCGTGGACGGCATCGACATCGCGGTGCCCAAGGGCCTGATCTACGGCGTGCTCGGCCCCAATGGCGCCGGCAAGACCACCACCTTGCGCATGCTGCTCGGCATCATCGAGCCCGATGGGGGGACGCGCACCCTGCTCGGCCATGAGCGCCCCCGCGAAGTGAGCGATCGGGTCGGCTATCTGCCCGAGGAACGCGGGCTTTATCCAGCGATGAAGGCGAAGGACGCGATCGCCTTCATGGGCGCGCTGCGCGGCCTCGACCTCAAGACCGGCCGCAAGCGCGCGGTGGCCCTGATGGAGGGTGCCGGCCTCGGCCATGCGGTCGACAGCAAGATCCGCAAATTGTCGAAGGGCATGGCACAGCTCGTCCAGTTGCTCGGCTCGGTCGTGCACGAACCCGATCTGCTGGTGCTCGACGAGCCCTTTTCCGGCCTCGACCCGGTCAATCAGGATCGGCTCGAAGCGCTGATCGTCGCCCAGCGCGATCGCGGCGCCACCATTCTCTTCTCCACCCATGTCATGGCCCATGCCGAGCGGCTGTGCGACCGGCTCACCATCATCGCCGGCGGCAAGGCGCGGTTCGAGGGCACGGTGGCGGACGCGCGCGGCAAGCTGCCGATGCGTGCTCATTATGTGCCGCATTTCGAAGGAGAGGGCATCGCCGCCCTGCTCCCGCCCGATGCGGAGCGCGACGGCGATGGCTGGCGCTTCATCGTGCCCGACAGCGGGGTGGAGGATATCCTGAAACGATTGATCGACGGGGGCTTCGGCATCTCCGGCCTCGCCATGGAGCGGCCCGGCCTGCATGACGCGTTCGTCCGCATCGTCGGACCGGGCGCCCTGAAGGACCAGGTAGAAGACGCGGAGCTGGCGGCATGAGCGCCTTCCCTCCCGGCAATCTCCGCCGCCTCGTCCGCCAGACCCTGACCATCGCGCGCCGCGATTTCGTCGCGACCGTGTTCACGCCGATGTTCCTGGTGTTCCTGTTCACGCCAGTGCTGATGCTGTCCTTCGGGCTGATCGGTGGCATGGGCGCTTCGTCGGTCACCAGTGCCTCGGTCGAGAAGGCCAGCATCGTCGCGATCGTCGCCCCTGCGCAGCAGGAGGCGATGCGCGCCGCCGACGCGCGCCTGCGCCAGCTTTATGCCCGGGACGACCGGCCACCGGCCCTCGTCATGCAGGCCCCGGCGGACAACCCCGCCGGCCAGGCGCATGTGGCGTTCAGCGACAAGGGCAACGACGCGTCCGCGGCGATGTTCGGCGATCTGACGCGCCCGACCATCCTCTATGGCGGTTTCGGCCGGCGCGACGCGAATTTCCTCGCCCAGCTCGCCGAGGAAACGCTGCGCATGGAAAAGAGCGGCACCGCCGCGCTCAGCACGCCGACCCTCACCTCGATCGCCCGCGCCGCGCCGACGCCGACCGGCAACAAGCGCTCCGCCTTTTTCGCGGTGTTCGGCATCTTCTTCCTGACGCTGTTCCTCGCCGGCCAGGCCGTCGGCACCATGGCGGAGGAACGCAGCAACAAGGTGGTCGAAGTACTCGCCGCCGCGGTACCGCTCGAGGCGGTGTTTTTCGGCAAGCTGATCGGCATGTTCGGGTCGGCGCTGCTATTCATCGGCTTCTGGGGCACGCTCGCCAGCCAGATCGACATGCTCGTGCCGGTTGGGTTTGGTGCCGCGTTCCGCGACATCGGCCCGGCGGTCGGCATGCCCGTCTTCTCGCTGCTGTTCGTCGCCTATTTCGCCATGGCCTATATGCTGCTCGGCGCGGTGTTCATGGGCGTCGGCGCCCAGGCGAGCACCCCGCGCGAACTCCAGCTCCTGTCGCTGCCGATCACCATCCTGCAGATCATCATCTTCGGCCTGTCGGTCCAGGCGGTGTCGAGGCCCGACAGCTGGCTGGCGATCGCGATCGAGATTTTCCCGTTCAGCTCGCCCTATGCGATGGCCGGGCGCGCCGCGAACCTGCCGAACCTCTGGCCGCATGTCGCGGCGCTCGCCTGGCAGTTGCTGTGGGTCGCGATCGTCATCGCCGTCGCCGCCCGCGCCTTCCGCCGCGGCGTGCTGCAATCGGGCAGCGGCAAGATCAACTGGAAGGGGTTGATCGGGCGGTGAACTCTTCCCCTCTCCCGGCGGGAGAGGGGAATAAGAAGCGTTCCGCCTCCGCTAACCACCATCTCGCCGATCCCGTTGCAAATCACAATTGACATGAGTGTCAGTTAAGGCTTTCCTATCGTCAAAGGAGAGCTGACAATGGCGACACAGGCGCTGGACATGGTCGAAACGGCGGTCGATCCGCTCGATGTGAGCCGGCCGGAACTCTACCGCGACGATGTGTGGCAGGCGCCCTTCCGCCAGCTCCGCGCCGAATCGCCGGTCCATTATGTCGAGCAGTCCGGCTTCGGCCCCTATTGGTCGGTCTCGACCTACAAGCCGATCGTCCAGGTCGAATCGCTGCCGGAGATCTATTCGTCCCAGGCCGGCGGCATCACGCTGGCCGACTTCATCGAGAATTCGCCGACCGATGTGCGCATGCCGATGTTCATCGCGATGGACCGGCCCAAGCATACCGGCCAGCGCCGCACCGTCGCGCCCGCCTTCACGCCGAGCGAGATGGTCCGCCTCTCCGACAATATCCGCGGCCGCACCGGCGAGATTCTCGACAGCCTCGAATGGAACAAGGAATTCGACTGGGTCGACACCGTCTCGATCGAGCTGACCACGCAGATGCTCGCGATCCTGTTCGACTTTCCGTGGGAGGACCGGCGCAAGCTGACCTTCTGGTCCGACTGGGCCGGCGATATCGAGCTGGTGAAGACCGAGGAGCTGCGCCTCGAACGCCTCAAGCACATGTATGAATGCGGCGGCTATTTTCAGAATCTGTGGAACCAGAAGCTCGGCAAGGAGCCCACGCCCGATCTCATCTCGATGATGATGCACTCGGACGCCATGGCCGAGATGGACCAGATGGAGTTCCTCGGGAACCTGATCCTGCTGATCGTCGGCGGGAACGACACGACACGCAATTCGATGACCGCAGCGGCCTATGGCCTCGACCTGTTCCCCGACGAGCGCGCCAAGCTGGAGGGCGATCCGTCGCTGATCCACAACACGGTGCAGGAGATCATCCGCTGGCAGACCCCGCTCGCCCATATGCGCCGCACCGCGACCGAGGACACCGAGCTTGAAGGGCAGCAGATCAAGGCCGGCGACAAGCTCGCGCTCTGGTATCTCTCGGCCAATCGCGACGAGAGCGTGTTCGAGAATGCCGACAAGATCATCGTCGACCGCGGCAATGCGCGGCGGCATCTGGCATTCGGCCATGGCATCCACCGCTGCGTCGGCGCGCGGCTGGCTGAACTGCAGATCTCGACGCTGCTCGAGGAAATGGCCAAACGCCGCATGCGGGTGAATGTGGTCGGTGAGCCCGAGCGCGTCGCTGCCTGCTTCGTCCATGGCTATCGCAAGCTGCCGGTAGAGATCAGCAAATACTGACCTATTTCCCTCTCCCAGCGGGAGAGGGAGTAAAGTACAGCCTACGCCGATTGGGTGCGCGCCCGCATCGCCCACAGCGTGAACCCAACGCCAATGATCGCCGGCAACGTCACCGCCGGAAAATCCTGCGCGATCGCCGACGTCCCGCAAATGCCGACCGCCACTTCCCACAAATGAAACAGCGCGTGCCCTGCGAGCCAGAAGCTCGCCGCGCCCCATAAGGGAACCCGCATCGCCGGGCGCGCGGCGCCCCAGATATAGGCCGCGCCGATCAGCACGAAGATCAGCCCGATGTCGCGGATGAAATGCTGGTTGAACGGGCCGGTCGTGGTGACGCCGGGCACCGCAAAATACCAGTCGGCCGGCACGGCGAGCATGATCAGGCCGTTGGCGACCGCGCCAAGGCCGAGAATCGCTGCGAGAATCGGAATCGTGCTTCGCATTATTGTCCTCCCGGAATGACAGTCTGCGTCTGGCCGAAGGCGAGCGCGACATGGGCCAGCTTGTCGGGGTTGCGCATGATGTAGATCGCCGCGATCCGCCCGTTGCGGATCTCCAGCGCGGTAGTCTGCAATATCTCTCCGCGATCGATGCTGACATAGCCGGGCAGCCCGTCGATCGAGACCGGCTTCAGCATGACCGGCCGATAGACATGCTTGCGCGCCAGCCCGGCGAACATGCGCAGCACCTTGGCCACGCCGAGGATCGGGTTGCGGAAGGCAAGCACGCGCCCGCCACCATCGGAATAGACCGCCACATCGTCCGCCAGCATGGTCTGCAATGCCGCGACATCGCCGTCGCGCGCGGCCGCGAAAAAGGCACGCGTGATGCGGTCCGCCTCGGCCTGCTCGACGGGATAGCGCGGCCGGGCCGTCCTGACATGCTTGCGCGCCCGCACCGCCATCTGCCGCACGGCCGCCGCATCGCGGTCGAGTGTGCCCGCCACCTCGTTCAGCGCCACGCCGAACACGTCGTGCAGCAGGAAGGCGGCGCGCTCCAGCGGCGACAGCCGTTCGAGCGCGAGCATCAGGGTCAGAGTCAGGTCGTCGGCCTGCCCGTCCTCGGTCGCCTCGACCAGCGGATCGGGCAGCCATTCGCCGATATAGGTTTCACGCCGCACTCGGGCCGAGCGCATCTGGTCGAGGCACAGCCGGGTCACGATGCGAGTGAGGTAGGCGGCCGGCACATCGACCGATTCCTCGACCCGCGACCAGCGCAGCCAGGCGTCCTGCACTACATCCTCGGCCTCGGAGACCGAGCCGAGCATGCGATAGGCGAGGCGCAGCAGCCGCGGCCGCTGCGCCTCGAACAGCTCTGCCGCGGGCTCAGGCCGCGACACTGGTGCGTTCCGCCGGATGCGGCGCGCGGAAGCCCACCTGCAGCCGGTTCCAGACGTTGATCGAACCGATCAGCAGGGTGAGTTGAACCTGCTCGGCCTCGCTGAAATTGGCCTTTACCGGCTCATAATCGGCGTCGGGCGCGTGGGTTTCGGCGAGCCGGGTCAGCGCTTCGGTCCAGCTCAGCGCGGCGCGCTCGCGGTCGCTGTACAGGGTCGATTCGCGCCACGCCGGCAGCATGTACAGCCGCATCTCGCTCTCGCCGGACTTGCGCAGGTCGGTCGAGTGCATGTGGATGCAATAGGCACAACCGTTCATCTGCGACGCACGGAGCCGAACCATCTCCATCAGGTTATGGCCGAGGCTGGAGCCTTCGAAGCTCGTCTCGAGCGCCATCATCGCCTTGATGCTCTCGGGCGCCAGCATATGGGGGTTACGAACACGTGCGGTCATTGTCTGTCTCCAGGCGTGCATCATGCACGCATGCAGACTTGACGGGATAGCCCCGGCGAGTGTGACATGGGGTTGGGAATTTATTTTTGGGGCCTGGCTCGCGCGTCACTGGCTTCGCTTGCATCTCGTCCGGCCAATGTCGCGTACCTATATCCGCATCACCGCTACGCCCGAGGACGATCATGACCCCAGACCGCCGCAGCTTCCTGACTCTCGCCGGCACCGGCGCCGCAGCCTTCGCGCTGTTCGGCTGCCGCGGCAGCGCCTCGGCCGGCCCGCCCGAAACATTCGAAGTGACGATGACCGACGCTCAGTGGAAGGCGAAGCTCTCCCCCGCCGCCTATCGCACGCTGCGCCACGAGGCGACCGAGACGCCCTTCACCAGCCCGCTCAATGACGAGCATCGAGCCGGCATCTTCGCCTGCGCCGGCTGCGGGCTGCCGCTCTATTCGTCGAAGACCAAGTTCGACAGCGGCACCGGCTGGCCGAGCTTCTGGGCGCCGCTGGAGAATGCGGTGCGCACCCGCGAGGATCGCACGCTCGGCTTCTCGCGCATCGAGGTCCATTGCCGGCGGTGCGGCGGGCATCTAGGCCATGTGTTCGATGATGGGCCGAAGCCGACTGGCAAGCGCTATTGCATGAACGGCGTGGCGATGACGTTCCGTCCGGGGAAGGCGTAATTCTTATCCCTCTCCCTTGAGGGAGAGGGTTGCGCAGACTTGGTCTCGCTTCTTCAGCGAGGCCTAGTCGGAGCTGGGAGAGGGTGATGCGCTCGCTCTTCAGCGAGCGCGCTTGTGGCCCCACCCTCTCCAACCTGCGCTAGGCAGCAAGCTGCCAAGCTTCGGTATCCTCTCCCCTCAAGGGAGAGGAAGGAAGGTCAGAAGCTGATCTCGTCCGACATGCCGAGCGACGCGATCGTCACCGGCGCGATCGGCTCCTGCGTCTCGGTCTCGACGGTATCGGTGTCGGCGGCGCGATCCGAATAGATGAAGCCCTTGGTCGGGTAGGAACTGGTACCCAGGCCGCCATTCGGGCCGTACCACACTTTGACCATGCTCCAGTCGCCGGCCTCGGACACGTCGATCGCACGGACGTTGCGCTCGATCCCGCCGCGGCGCGACCAATTGGCATGGGTCAGCAGCACCTCACGGTCGCTGACGACCTCGCTCACCATCGCGACATGGCCGAGGCGCATTCTGCCGGTGGAAGCGAAAGCGAGGACGGCGCCGACCTTCGGCGCATGGCCGCGGGCATAACGGCCGGCCGCCTGGTTCCACCAGGTGTTGGCGTTGCCGTGGATCGCGATGCCGGAAATGGTACGGGCATAGGGCGCGCACTGCCAGAACTGCGCCATTGCGGGGGTCGTCGCCATCAGGCTGCACGAAACCACCAGCGCCAAACGCGCTGCAAACGCCCGGAAATTCATGTGGCCCCCTCAGGTCCAGCGAAACTCGTGAGCCTCTAAAAGCAGGTCGAGCCCGCATGGGGAACCCCACCACCCCGACGAAGGGAACCTTTTAGGACGAACCGTGTTTACGAGGCGATGACTGGCCCTCGCCGCACGCCGATCGGCGTGCGCGGAGCAATGCGCGCTCGCCAAGTCGCCGCATCATCGGTAGAATCACCTTCATGAAATCCCTCGCCCCGGCCCTGTGCCTGCTCCTTCTCGCCTGTGCGGACCGGAGCGGCACGGGCGGCAACGACAATGTCCTGCTCAACGAGAACGAGGCTGCGGTCGCGCTGAGCCCCGGCACGCAGCCGGTGCGGATCGGCGAAGGCGGCCCCGCCTTCCAGGCCTGCAACAGCCTGGGCCGCGTGGTGAACCTGCCCAGCGGCGAAGCCTATCTGCCGGTGCGCGCCGCACCCTTCGCCGAGGCGGACGAACTGATGCGGCTCGAGGCGGGCGCGCAGCTTCGCGTCTGCACCCGCTCGATCGACCAGCGCTGGATGGGCGTGGTGGTCGCGCCGAAGGAAGCGCCCGAGACGGATTGCGGCGTTGCGGCGCCGGTCGCTTCGCCGCGCGCTTATACCGGCCCGTGCAAATCGGGCTGGGTATCGAGCGCCTTTATCCGCCTGATCGCGGGCTAGGTTCTCAACCTGGACCTCACGGCGCGTGCGGCGCGCCCTCGCGTTCCGCCGCCGCGGTGCTCCGCGCCAGCCGCGCCTCATGCTCCGCCCGGCCGAACGGGAAACGCGCATAACAGAGCCCGGCCAGGCCGTAGAACAGCAGTTCGAGGCAGATGAAGACCAGGGTCAGCCGGTCGATCGTCGCCACCGGCACCTGTCCCGGCTTGGCCGCAGCGGGGAAAGCCGCGAACGCCAGGATCGCCCCGGCCATGAAGATGCCGAGCCCGCCGACCATCTTCTGCACGAAGAAGCCGCCGGCATAGAAGACGCCCTCGGACCTCTTGCCTGTGCGCGTCTCCGATTCCTCGACCACATCGGCCAGCATCGCCGCGCCCAGGATGAAGGCGCCCACGCTGCACGCCGTATTGACCAGGAAGATCACCAGCAGGATCGGCAGCATCGTCGGCGACCCGGGCTCGGGGAACAGCCCGAGCAGCCGCAGGATATAGGGCGAGACAAGCAGGGTTGCGCTGACGAAGGACAGCATCATGCCGACCCGCGGCTTGTTGCCGCCTTTGGTCAGCATCGGCGCGATGAAGAAGGCGCCGACCGCGCCGAGCAGCAGCGCCAGCGACAGCCATTGATAGTCCGATCCCTCGAACCGCCAGACATAGGTGTACATGTAATTGGACAGCGCGAAGGAGATGCCCTGCGCGGTATAGGCGAACACGCCCGCCGCCATCAGCACCAGGAACGCCTTGTTCGAAATGGTCGCGCGGAACTGCGCGAAATGCGTGCCGAAGCTCGCGGTCGATTTCGGCACCTTGGGCAGATGCTTGATCTCGTGGTGCAGGCCGATCGACGAGATGATGATCGACAGCGCCATGACGATCGCGGCGAACAGCGCCATGCGCGAATAGCCATCGCCATTCTGCAAGCCGACCGGATGAGTCGCATCGGGCACCAGGAACACGGCATAGGCCAGCGACAACATCGCCAGCCCCCCGCCCCAGCCGAACAGATAGCGGTAGGAGAAGAGCCGGGTCCGCTCGTCATAGTCGGAGCTGAGTTCGGGCCCGAGCGCCGAAGACGGGATCTCGAATGCCGAGAGCGCGATGCGCACCAGCAGCGCGCTGCCGAACACATAGAAGAGCGTCGCCGTCTCCGACCAGTGCGGTGGATTCCACAGCAGCAGCCAGCCGATCGCGACCGGCAGGGCAGAGGCGTACATCCAGGGATGCCGCCGCCCCCAGCGGCTGCGCGTGTGATCGGAGAAATAGCCGACCGCCGGGTCGACGAACGCCTCGACCACCAGCGCGCACATGATGGCGATGCCGACGCTGCTCGCCGGCAGGCCGATCACCTGATTGTAGAACAGCAGCAGGAAGGTCGCGAAACCATTGTCCTTCACCCCGTACGCGATCGATCCGACACCGAACGACCAGCGGCTCCGCGCGCCGAGCTTGCGCTGCGGCGGCGCGGCGATCAGGACACCACTCAAGACGCGAACTTCTCGAGCGCGGCGAACATCGACGGCGCCTCCGCATCCCAGCTATGGCGCGGCCCGATCGTCATGCCGCCGTCGACCGTGATGTGCGTGCCGGTGACGAAGCCCGCATCGTCGCTCGCCAGATAGGCGACCGCGGCGGCGATATCCTCGGGCTTTCCGGCGCGCTGCAGGGGTTGGGCATGCGTCGCTATACCCCGAATCATGTCGTTGGCCATGGCGCGTTTCTCGCCATCGATGCTTAACGCCGCGGTGAAGATGTTCGTCGTGATGAAGCCGGGGCAGACCGCGTTCACCCGGATATTGTACCGCGACAGATCGGCGGCGGCCATCGTCGTCAGGTGCAGCACGCCCGCCTTGGCCACCGAATAGGCGGTCGGCGCGGCGCCGGCCTGCAGCGCCGCGATCGAGGCGGTATTGACGATCGCCCCGCCGCCCCGCGCGATCATCAGCGGGGCGGCGTAACGAATGCCCATCGCGACCGACCGCAGCAGCAGCGCCTGGGTGCGGTCCCAATCTTCCGCCGAAATCTCCCCGATCGGATCACGCGACCCGCCAGCGCCGGCATTGTTGAACACGACATCCAGTCCGCCTGCCGCATCGGCCGCGGCCATCAGCGCGGCGATATCCCCGACCTTCGTCACATCGGTGCGCAGGAAATGGATTCGCCCGTTCGAGGTCGCCGCGACATCCTGCCCGCCGGCGTCGTCTATATCGCCGATCCACACCTCGGCGCCCTCCTCGGCGAGCCGCAACGCCGTCGCGCGGCCGATCCCCGAAGCGCCGCCGGTCACCACGGCGCGCTTGCCCGAAAAGCGCATTCCATTCTCCTGTATCTCGATTTTGGTCAGCATAGTATGGGGTTTGGCCCGGTCAATGCGGGCTTTTTGGAATTTCGGGTTTGCATATGCTTGCGAGACGGCAGCCCCTCCACTACGACCCGTCACCCCGGACTTGTTCCGGGGTCCATTCCTCCTCACGCGCTGACGCCGGGGGAGAGATGGACCCCGGAACAAGTCCGGCATGACGATGGAGAGACTGAAGCGTGGCCCTTGAT
This sequence comes from Sphingomonas sp. GW821-FHT10F11, assembly GCF_058809095.1. Classification (NCBI taxonomy): domain Bacteria; kingdom Pseudomonadati; phylum Pseudomonadota; class Alphaproteobacteria; order Sphingomonadales; family Sphingomonadaceae; genus Sphingomonas; species Sphingomonas sp. GW821-FHT10F11. Next base: position 436,216 of record NZ_JBXASH010000002.1, on the reverse strand, counting down.
CCCGAAACCTTCGACGCACTGATCGACATGGTACGCCGCTTCGTCACCGAGCGCCTGCGCCCGCTCGAAGCCGTTGTCGAGGAAGCCGATGCGATCCCCGCCGACGTGCTGCGCGAGATGCGCGACATGGGCCTGTTCGGCCTGTCGATCGCCGAGGAGCATGGCGGCCTCGGCCTCACCATGAGCGAGGAAGCGCGGGTCGCGATCGAGTTCGGCCGCACCAGCCCGGCCTTCCGTTCCGCCTTCGGCACCAATGTCGGCATCGGTAGCCAGGGCCTGGTCATGGCCGGCTCGGACGAACAGAAGGCACACTGGCTGCCCCGCATCGCCAGCGGCGAGATCGTCACCAGCTTCGCCCTGACCGAGCCCGATGTCGGCAGTGATTCGGGCAGCGTGAAGACAAGGGCGGTGAAGGACGGCGGCGTTTATCGCCTGACCGGTACCAAACGCTTCATCACCAATGCCGACAAGGCCGACCTGTTCACCGTCATGGCGCGCACCGGCGAGGAGCCCGGCGGTCGCGGCGTCTCCGCCTTCCTCGTGCCGCGCGACCTGCCTGGCCTGTCGATCGGCGAACCCGAAAAGAAGATGGGGCAAAAGGGCGCGAAGGTCGCGGACGTGATCCTTGACGATGTGCCCGTGCCCGCGGCCAACATGCTCGGCGTCGAGGGCGAGGGCTTCAAGATCGCGATGCGCGTGCTCGATCGCGGGCGGCTGCACATCGCCGCAGTGTGCATCGGCGTGGCCGAGCGGCTGATCGCGGATTCGGTCGCCTATGCGACCGAACGCAAGCAGTTCGGCAAGCCGATCGCCGAGCACCAGCTGATCCAGGCGATGATCGCCGATTCCAAGACCGAGGCGCTCGCCGCCCGGGCGCTCGTATTGGAAACAGCGGCCGCCAAGGATGCGGGCAAGGACGTGGTGATGGAATCGGCGGCCGCGAAATATTTCGCGTCCGAGATGGTCGGCCGTGTGGCCGACCGCGCCGTGCAGATCTTCGGCGGCGCAGGCTATATCGCTGATTACGGCATCGAACGCCTGTACCGCGACGTGCGCCTGTTCCGGATCTACGAGGGCACCAGCCAGATCCAGCAACTCATCATCGCCCGCGAGACGATCAAGCGCGGAGGGTAAAAACAATCCGTCACCCCGGACTTGTTCCGGGGTCCACCGTTGACCTTTTCCACCACCCGATGAGTTCGCGGCACGGTGGATGCCGGAACAAGTCCGGCATGACGAAAATGGAGAGACAAGACATGGACACCACCAAGCTTTTCCGCCTCGACGGCCGTGCCGCCCTCGTCACCGGCGGCTCGCGCGGCATCGGCCGGATGATCGCGGCGGGATTCATCGCCCAGGGCGCGACCGTCTACATCTCCTCGCGCAAGGCCGAGGCGTGTTTCGAGGCCGCGAAGGAACTGGGCGAGAAATGCATTCCTCTGCCCCAGGACGTCTCCACCGTGGCTGGCTGCAAGGCGCTCGCTGCCCAGCTTGCCGAGCATACCGACAGACTCGACATCCTGGTCAACAATGCCGGCGCGGCCTGGGGCGAACCGTTCGAGAATTTCCCGGAAAAAGGCTGGGACAAGGTGATGGACCTAAATGTGAAGTCACCCTTTTTCCTCACCCAGGCGCTCCACCCAGCGCTGAAGGCGGCGGCCAGCCGGGATCGTCCGGCCAAGGTGATCAACATCACCTCGATCGACGGCCAGCGACTCAATCCGTGGGAAACCTACAGCTATCACGCCTCGAAATCGGCGCTGATCTACCTGACCAAGCGCATGGCCGCGCGGCTGATCATGGATTCGATCAACGTCACCTCGATCGCCCCCGGCGCCTTTGCCAGCGAGATGAACAAGGCCGCGCGCGACCATGGCGAGGCGATCGCCAAGGGCATTCCTGCGAAGCGCATCGGCGTGGACGAGGACATGGCCGGCGCCGCGATCTATCTCGCCAGCCGCGCCGGCGATTATGTGGTGGGCGACACGATCACGGTCGATGGCGGCCTGGTGAACGCAGCGCTGGGGACGAGCCTCGACACCTAACTGGGTTCCTCCCCGCACTGGGAGGAATTCCTCCTAACGCCGCATTCACCCTCCCGAAACACCCGGTCTTCACTCCCCATCGGCGACAGCGGCCCGTCGCGCGCCGGGGGAAAATCGATGCTCGTGAAGAGCCTGCTCATCAGTGTCACCGTGGTGGCGGTCAGCGTCTATGCGACCCGCCCGACCGTCTATAACCGCGACATCGACCGCCCGGTCGGCGACGTCATTGCCGCGATCCAGGACGGCGACATCCGCCGGCAACCGGGCGAGCCGGGCACCGATCCGTCCCGGTCGGGCGGCGTGCTGCCGGTCATCAATGCCTGGCGCACGGCCGACAGCGTGACCTGGATCGTCAAGAGCCGCGATCAGACTGCGATGACCATGACCGCGAAGCTCACCCCGATCCATGGCGGCGCCGGCACCAGGCTCACCGCCTGGGTGGACAAGGGCAATGCCGACCCCGACTATGTGTCGCCCGCCTTCCGCTCGCCCGGCATCACCAGGGGGCTGTTCGTCGGCATGCTCGAAAAGGAGCTGAGCCTGCTGACCGGCGACAAGCGCCATGTGATGGTGATCGATCCGCCGCCCCTGACCGTGGTCACCGAGCAAGGCGCAAAAGCCCCCGATGGCCGCCAGACCTATCGCATCCACGCGTTCGGATCCCAGGAGCCGCAGCCGACCCGGGTCGAGGACGATGTGGCGGAACCGCTCCAGCGCATGCGGCCATCGGCCGATGATCCGATTCAGCGCATGCAGCCCTCGGTCGATGCCCCGCCGGGATCGCGCTCACCCACGGTGTCGTTCGAACCCGGCAAGCCGATGGTTGATCCGTCCAGGCCTTAATTTGCTCCTCCCCGTTCCGGGGAGGAAGTAGCTATCGCGCAATCCCGCCCGCAGCCAGCACCGCCAGGGTCACCAGTTCGCTCGCCGTGCTGGTCATCGGTGCGATCTGCACCGACTTCTCCATGCCGACCAGCATCGGCCCGATCACCGAATCGCCACCCAGCTCGCGCAGCAATTTCGCCGAGATATTGGCCGATTGCAGCCCCGGCATGATCAGCACGTTCGCCGGCCCCGAGAGCCGCGCGAACGGATAGTTGGCGAGCTGCTTCGGATTGAGCGCCACGTCGGGCGCCATCTCGCCTTCATATTCGAAGCCGACCTTGCGATCATCGAGCACCTGCACCGCGGCCCGCAGATTCTCCAGCCAGCGCCCCTCCGGATTGCCGAAGGTCGAATAGCTGAGGAACGCGACCCGCGGTTCATGGCCCATGCGCCGCGCGACCAAAGCGGTCTGCTCGGCGATGTCGGCCAGTTCCTCGGCCGTCGGCCGCTCGTTGACCGTCGTGTCGGCCATGAACACGGTATGGGTCTGCCCGACCATCAGATGGATGCCGAACGGCGTGCGGCCCGCCTCGGGGTCGATCACGCGGCGCACCTCGCGCATGGTGTGCGCATAGGTGCGGGTGATGCCGGTGATCATCGCATCGGCCTCGCCGAGCTGCAGCAGCACCGCACCGAAGATGTTGCGGTCCTGGTTGATCATCCGCTCGACGTCGCGGTGCAGATAGCCGCGCCGCTGAAGCCTTTTGTAGAGGAACTCGACCATCTTCGGCACCAGCGGCGAGTTGCGGCTGTTGTGCACCTCATAGCTTTCGGGATCGGTGACCCCGAGCGCGCGCAGGCGATCATAGACGTCGTCGCGTCCGACCAGCACCGGCGTGCCGTATCCGCCGTCCTTGAACGCGATCGCCGCGCGCAGCACGACCTCTTCCTCGCCCTCGGCGAACAGCACGCGCTTGGGATGCGCACGCGCACCCTCATAAGCGAGGCTGAGTACCGAGGTGGTCGGGTTCATCCGCGCGCGGAGCGACTGGCGATAAGCCTCCATGTCGAGGATCGGCTTGGTCGCAACACCCGAATCCATCGCCGCCTTGGCGACGGCGGCGGGCACGATCTCCATCAGCCGCGGATCGAACGGTGCCGGGATGATGTAATCGGGGCCGAAGGTGTGCCGCACGCCATAGGCGACCGCGACTTCCTCTGGCACCTGCTGACGTGCCAGCGCGGCAAGCGCCTCGGCCGCCGCGACCTTCATCTCGTCGTTGATCGTCGTCGCGCGCACATCCAGCGCACCGCGGAAGATGAACGGGAAACCGAGCACATTGTTGACCTGGTTCGGATAGTCCGAACGGCCGGTCGCGATGATCACGTCGGGCCGCGCGCGCTTGGCCTCGGGCGGCGAGATCTCGGGATCGGGATTGGCCATGGCGAAGACGATCGGCTTGGCCGCCATCTTCATCAGCAGTTCGGCGGGCAGCGCGCCGGCGGCGGAAAGCCCCATGAACACATCGGCGCCGTCGAGCGCCTCGGCCAGCGAGCGCTTCTCGGTCTTCACCGCATGCGCCGACTTCCACTGGTTCATGTCCTCGGTGCGGCCCTGGAAGATCACGCCGGTGCGGTCGCACATCAGCAGCTGATCGTGCGGCAGGCCCATCGCCTTGATCAGCTCGGCGCACGCGATCGCGGCGGCGCCGGCACCGTTCATCACGACGGTCGTGTCCTTGATGTCGCGCCCGGTCAGGTACAGCGCGTTGATCAGGCCGGCGGCGGCGATGATCGCGGTGCCGTGCTGGTCGTCATGGAACACCGGGATGTTCATCCGCGCGCGCAGCGTCTGTTCGATGATGAAACATTCCGGGGACTTGATGTCCTCCAGGTTGATGCCGCCGAAGCTCGGCTCCATCAGCTCGATCGCATCGATCAGCCGGTCGACATCCTCGGTCTTCAGCTCGATGTCGATCGCATCGACATCGGCGAAGCGCTTGAACAGCACGGCCTTGCCTTCCATCACCGGCTTTGACGCCAGCGCGCCGAGATTGCCCATGCCGAGAATGGCCGTGCCGTTGGAGATCACCGCGACCAGATTGCCCTTGGCGGTATAATCATAGGCAGTGGCGGGATCCTCGTAGATCGCCCGCACCGGCACCGCGACGCCGGGGGAATAGGCGAGCGCCAGGTCGCGCTGAGTCGCCATCGGTTTCGACGCGATGATCTCGATCTTGCCCGGCCGGCCTTCCGAATGGAACAGGAGCGCCTCGCGCTCGGAAAACTGAACGTTCGATTCGTCGGCCATGCATCTCTCGCTTTCGTTCGTCGCCATCGCACGGGCGCGAATCCTATAGGATCATCGCCTTTAGAGGCAATGTGACCCTACGTCATCCCGGAGTTGCTCCGGGCCCAACCCCGCCGCTCGTTGCTGGGGCTCTTGCGACAAGGATCGGGCCGGGACAAGCCTGTCGGCGGCAAAAACCCCTTCTTCCGCGCAAAAGCGTGGGGGCAGCGGCACTGGAGCCGATCTGGCGCTACACGCTGCGGCCATAACCCGTCCTTAACCGCGCGGGGGCTAAACCGGCGCGGCGGGGGCCAGGCCTTGGACACCCGCGCCCGTTACAAGGTCCACGCCGTGAAAGACGCTGCCCTTCTGAAGCAACTGCCCATCGTCGGCAACGCCGCCGACGCGCTTGATCTCGCCGAGCGCCTGCGCCTGTTCGGCTTCACCGCGGAAGACCTCGCCATCGCGCGCCGGATGTGGACCATCGCCGAGCCCGAGGCGGCCAGCGTCGCCGAGACCCAGCAGGCGCAAGTGAGCCGCTTCTTCGGCGACCGCGAGCGCGCGCCGGCACAGGCCCCCGCCTGGACGGTGCAGGCCGGAATCGCCTATCTGCGCGACCGCTACGACCGGCCGGACCAGCTCGACTGGGTGCGGTCGGCCGAGACCATGGTCGCCAAGGCCTTTGCCGCAAACGTCTCGCTCACCACGCTCATCTCGATGACCTGCGCCGGCGCGACCCAGATGCTCGAGATCCTCGGGCGGCTTTATGATTGCTCGAAGGAGGAGCGCCAGCGGATCAACGACGTGTTCTTCCGGCTGCGCTCGCTCGAATGCGATATCTACGCCTCGCTCTTCACTGCCTATATCGAGTTCGATGCGAAGCAGGAGCGCGACCGCCTCGCCGGCGATTTCCGCGACGGCATCGCGCTCATGGTCGAAGCCGCCACCCAGGAAGGCGTCGAGTTGCGCCGCCAGGCCGCGGCAGGCTCGACCTCGGCGCGCGGCATGCTCGGCAAGACCTCCGAAGTCGCCGCCGCCGCCGAACAATCCGCCCTCGCGATGCGCGAAGCCGCCCGCACCTCGGCCGGCCTGATCCGCGCGATCGAGGATGCCCGCACCGAGGTCGAGGCAGCCGCCGAAATCTCCACCCGCGCTTTGTCCGAAGCCGGCGCCGCCGTCGGCATGTCGGAAACCTTGAGCGGCCATGCCCAGTCGATCGAATCGATCCTCAGCCTGATCCGCGACATCGCGGGCCAGACCAATTTGCTCGCGCTCAACGCCACGATCGAAGCCGCCCGCGCCGGCGATGCCGGCCGCGGCTTCGCGGTCGTCGCACAGGAGGTCAAGTCGCTCGCCAACCAGACGGCGCGCGCGACCGACGACATCGCCAGCAAGATCGCCGCGATCCAGTCGGCCACCCGCTCAACGGTCGAGACCAATGCCGCGATCAAGTCGATCGTGACCGAGGTCCAGGAAAGCGCCAACCGAATCCGAGTCGCGATGGAGGCGCAGGCCCAGACGGTGACCGCGATCACCGCCGCGGTCGACGAGACGGCGCTCGCCGCCGATTCCATGTCCAACACCATCGCCGCGATCCGCGAGGATACCGAGGCGGTGGCCGAGGATATCGACGGCGTCGGCCGCGGCTTCGACCGGCTCGACGCACGCCTCGGCACGCTCAAGGGCAGCGCGGGCGAGTTCGCGGCGCGGGTGGCGGCCTGAGGTTAGATCGACGACATCTGCTTCGGCCAAGCAGGGATCATCGTTGACGCGGGGACTCTACCAGCTACCCGCGTCGATCACCGCCTGGGCAAAGTCGCGCGGCGCTTCCTGCGGCAGATTGTGCCCCACGCCGCCGCCGATCGTGCGGTGCGCATATTTCCCCGAGAATTTCGCCCGGTAATTGGCCGGCTCCGGATGCGGCGCCCCATTGGCGTCGCCCTCCATGGTGATGGTAGGCACCGCGATCACCGGCCCTGCGGCAAGCGTCTTTTCCAGCGCGTCATAGGCTGGCTCGCCCTCGGCCAGGCCAAGCCGCCAGCGATAATTGTGGATCACGATCGCGACATGGTCGGCATTGTCGAGCGAGGCCATGCTGCGATCGAATGTCGCATCGTCGAACCGCCATTTGGGCGACGCGGTTTCCCAGATCAGCCGGGAAAAATCGCGGCGATATTTGCCATAGCCCTCCCGGCCCCGCTCGGTCGCGAAATAATATTGGTACCACCATTGATATTCCGCCCTGGGCGGAAGCGGCATGCGGTTCGCCTCCTGGCTGCCGATCAGATAGCCGCTGACCGATACCAGCGCCTTGCACCGCTCCGGCCACAGCGCCGCGACGATGCACGCGGTGCGCGCGCCCCAGTCGAAGCCGGCGACGATCGCCTTGCCGATCTTCAGCGCATCCATCAGCGCGATCACGTCCTGCCCCAGCGCCGCCTGCTGGCCATTGCGCGGCGCATCGGCCGAGCGGAACAGGGTCGTGCCGTGCCCGCGCAGATGCGGCACGATCACGCGATATCCCTTCGCCACCAGCAGCGGCACGACCTCGACAAAGGCGTGGATGTCATAGGGCCAGCCATGCAGCAGCACGACCGGCGGGCCGTCGGCCGGGCCTGCATCGACATAACCGATGGTGAGCGGACCGGCATCGACCTGCTTCAGCGGCCCGAAGGCGGCGGGCGGGCTCGCCTGGGCCGCCCCGATCGTCAAGAACGGCGCGGCGGCGAGGGTCACGGCACCCGCCCCGATGAGGCGGCGGCGGTTCTGGTCGATGGTTTCTGACATGGTTTTCTCGTCATTGCTGGTTGCACCGGGCCGCTCGCCACGCCCGTCACAGGGCCTCGCGAAAGCAGCGGCATTGTCCCAAGGACGCGGGCGGGAGGAAAGCCATACGAAGGTCTCGGACGGTCGGCGCCGATGCCACCGTGAACAAAATGCCGATCTGACGCGTGACCGCTTGTAACGCACTCCATTCTGTCCATAATTCCCCCGGGGAGTCCGCCGGGGGGTAGGAAGCATGAAACGTCTCGTGGCCCAGGGTGCCGCAACCGCGCTGCTCATCTGGGCAGCGCCCGCTTTGGCGCAGGAGGCGGAAGCGCCTCCGGCTCAGCAAGCGCCCGCCGCCGACTCGGATACCGCCCAGACCGTCGCCCTCCCGTCAGCCGACGAGAAGATCGACGTCGCCTCGATCCCGATGCCCGCGCTTGCCTTCACGCCCGATCCAAAGGTCGAAAAGGACTTCGACAAATATTATTATTTCCACCGCGCCGGCACGGATTTCAAAACCGCGCTCGCCGATCTGCGCGACTGCGACAATCTCTCGCGCGGCCTGGCCAGCCCGTTCGGCAATATGGAGACGCCCTATCCCTATGCCGGCACCCTCGCCGGCGCGGCGGGCGGCGCGATCGCCAACCTCATGGTCGCGGCGATCTTCGGCTCGGCCCAGGTCCGCGCGACGCGCCGGGTCAACATGCGCCGCTGCATGAATTTCAAGGGCTATGAGCGCTACGGCCTGCCCAAGGACATGTGGCAGGAGTTCAATTTCGAGGAAGGCTTCTCCTCGCTGGAGGAAGGCAAGCGCCAGGCCTATCTGAAACAACAGGCCAGGGTCGCCTCGGGCGAAACGCCGAAGACGGAGGCACTGGGCAAATGAGCCGCTATCTCCTCGCCGCGGCCCTTGCCGCCGCCGCCGCCCCCACCCTCGCCGCAGACGGCCCGCCGGTGCGCGAATACAAGGCGATCGCCGACAAGCCCGTCGCCGAGATCGATCCCGCGAAAAGCTACATCATCGTCCAGACCGAGACCGCCACGCCGCTCACCTTCATCCGCCGCCCGGAGAAGGAGGATATCGACGATTATCTGCGGCGGCGGAAGGAAGCGCTGGCCAAGGCCCATGGCAAATGGGTCAAGAAACAGGCCAATTGGGTCAGCGAGGCCGCTGCCTGGGACAAGGCCGGTTCGGGCAGGAGCGGCCCGCGCCCGGTCAAGCCGGTCGAGCCGACCGACGCGAACCTCGCCTTCCCCGCGATCGAGCAGGAGAACATGGTCTCGATCGGCCCGTTCAACCGCTTCGCCAAGGAGAAGGGCCGCTCCGTCTTCCTCCAGATGGTGCCGCCCGGCCATTACGCCTTTTACGGCCCGGTCATCATCGCCGCCGGCGTCGGCGGCACGTGCCTGTGCATGGGCAGCATCCAGTTCGAGGTGAAGCCCGGCCAGATCGTCAATACCGGCACGATGGTCGGCACCTGGATGGCCGAACGCGCCAAAGCCAAGGCGGAGGGGCGCCCCGTCCCGCCGATCACCACCGAATTCCCCGGCAAGCTGACCACGACCAGCTGGCAGCCGCCCGCCCCCGACGACAAGGTCGATCCGCGCCTGGCCGCCTTCACCATCGTCCCGGCCGATCTCCGCGCGAGCGGCCGGGTGCCCAATTATTTCGGCTTGCAGATCGATCGCCTGACGCCGGTCCCCGGCGTGCTGGATTACGACCGGGACAAGGTCATAGACGTGAAGGCGCAGCAGCCGGCTGGCTGATCGCCGTCACGGTCAGCGCCTGAACGCAGCCGCCCTGCACGGTCACCCGCACCCCGCGGAGACTGACCGTCACGGGCGGCCCGGCGGTCAGTCCCACCTTGAGTTTCTGCGCCTGTACCGGGCTCAAACTCACCTTGGTCGCGAGCCCGGTCAGCAGCAACGGAATCGCCCGCTCGACATCGGCCGGATCGCCGCAGCTCTTGCCCACGCCCGAGGTCAGGCCGACCTCCCGGATCCAGCCATCGGGCAACCGGTAGAGCTTCGCCTCGCCCCCGTCCCCGCTGGTCGCGATGATCGTCCCGCCCGTGGCCGGATCAGGCACGATCTCGTTCTTGCTCGGCTTGGCCCAGGGCGCCCCCAGCCCGGCGATGGTCGCGCGCACGCCCGGCACCGTCTGGTCGAAGCTCGGTTTGGGCGCAGGCCCCGCCGGCGCCTGCGGCTCCTCCGCCGACCCGCAGGCCGCCAGCACGAGCAGGGCGGCCAGCCCGCCGATCGGCCGCATGCTATGGCTCAATGATTCCTCCCCGTTCGCATCTGCCCCGCGGATAGCACGCGCGCTCAGGCAAAGACGAGCTGCGATCGACGTTAGATCCGCAGCTTGGTCGGCGACCATCCGGGAACCGGCTCGCCGCGCTGTGCCCATGAACTGAACTTGCCCGGATTGCGCTCCCGAAAGCTAGCTCGTTATCCCTTCCTGGCCTTCCATTTCGATCGGTCGGATCATATCGACCTATGGCGTGTCCTTCACGCGCCACGTGATATTCCGCTGTCGCTGCAAGACACGGAAACCTGAGGGATCTTCGCCGCGCCCCGGCCGCGGCGGGACGTTCGACCCCGCTCGCGTGTCGTTGGTGGGAACCCCATTGGCGCCCCACCCCCGCCGCCCTAGCGTCATAAAACAACATAACGCGCAGCGGGGGAGCGCCAGATGGTCCGGAAAACAGCAGCAATACTCGGGCTGGCCGCGTGCTGCGCCGCCTTCCCCGCTGCCGCACAGGACCGCAGCAGCGACAATGCCGTCACCCAGGCCGAGGACGGGTTCGGCTACAGCGTCGGGCGTGAATCGATCGGCATCTACACCGCCAGCAGCGCGCGCGGCTTCTCGCCCACCTCAGCCGGCAACGTCCGCATCGACGGCCTGTATTTCGACCCGCAATATGCGCTGACCAGCATCGTCTCCGAATCTTCGAGCATCAAGGTCGGCCTGTCCGCGCAAGGCTATCCCTTCGCCGCCCCCAGCGGCATCGTCGATTATGCGCTGCGCCGCCCGTCGAACAAGGCCTCGGCCTCGATCGTGCTCAACGGCGATTCCTATGGCAGCGGCGGCATCGAGATCGACGGCTCGCTCCCCGTCACCGCCAACCTCTCGCTCGGCTATGGCCTGACGGTCAACCATGTCGAATTCCCCGACGGCACCGACAATTGGAACCACGCGCAAGGCCTGCTCGCCCGCTGGACCCCGGCGCCGGGCATCGAGATCCTGCCCTTCTGGACGCTATCGAACGATTATAACGACGAAGCCGGCCCCTTCTACATCCCGGCCGGCGCCTGGCTCCCGCCCCAGCCGCCGGCGCGGCACTTCGACGGCCCCGGCTGGGCCGACTTCCGCTACAGCGCGACCAACCACGGCGTGCTCGCCTCGGTCGCCCCGGCCAGGGACTGGGTGATCCGTATGGGCGCCTTCCGCTCGGTGTTCGATCAGGCGACCAGCTATACCAACCTGCTCGTCGACCTGCAGCCGGACGGCACCGCCAGCCGCCTGGTCATCGCCGATCCCCGCGCGAAGAACGTCTCGCTCAGCGGCGAGGCGCGCATCACCCACAGCATCGCCGATGGCCCGCGCCTCCATGTCTTCCACGCCAGCATGCGCCAGCGCGACGCGCGGCGGATGTTCGGCGGATCGGACGAGATCGATCTCGGCCCGACCCGCATCGGCACGCCGGTCACCGCGCCCCGCCCCGCCTTCGTGTTCGGCCCGCAATCGCACGACCGGGTGCGGCAGGCGACCTACGGCATGGCCTATGACGGCCGCTGGAAGGATGTCGGCGAGCTGAGCTTCGGCGTGTCCCGCGCCGACTACCGCAAGACTACCAGCCTGCCCGGCCTCGCCCCCGTGACGGCGCGCTCGCATCCCTGGCTCTACAACGGCACCCTGGCGGTCACCGCGATCAAGCGCCTGACCTTCTATGCCGGCTACGCCCGCGGGCTGGAGGAAAGCGGCCTCGCCCCGCCCAACGCCGCCAACCGCAACCAGCCGCTGCCGACCATATTGACCGAGCAGAAGGATGCCGGCGTGCGCTGGCTCGTCACCGGCAACATCAAGGCGGTGGCGGGCGTGTTCGACCTGCGCCGCCCCTATTTCAGCTTCGATACGGCGAACACCTATACCCAGACCGGCACGACGCGCAGCCAGGGCGCGGAATTCTCGGTCTCGGGCAACCTCACCCAGCGGCTCGGCATGGTCGCCGGCGGCTTCGTCCTGCGCCCGCGCATCACGCGCGACGCCAACGCGGTCGGCACCATCGGCAAGCGCCCGGTCGGGCTGCCCGACCATCTGTTCAACCTCAACCTCAACTGGCGCACGCCACTGCTGGAGGGCCTGTCGCTCGACGCAGCCCTGTTCCACCGCGGCACCGTCGCCGCGCGGATCGACAATCTGGTGATCATCCCCTCCCGCGCCCAGCTCAACCTGGGCGGCCGCTACCAGTTCAAACTGGCGGGCAAATCGGCGACCTTCCGGCTGCAGGCGGGCAATATCTTCGACCAGCAGGGCTTCGGGACGGCGGGGCCGGGGATCTATGCGGCGAATAGCGGGCGGTATCTGACGGGGTATCTGGCGGTGGATGTTTGAGGGGTGATGGCAATACCCGATAGACCAAGACGACCTTCCCACCGCACACATCTTCTTAATTTCAGCTATAACCAGCTTGCGAACGAATAAGCGCTGCTCCAAGCATCCTAATCTGGCGTTTTATTGCGGGCGAGCTGAGGACACCAATGTACATCGAATGGAAAGAGGTTCCGAATTGGCTGTCGGCTGTCGGAACGGTGGGAGCAGTAATCTGGGGAGTCTATCAGGTCGTTGCTGATCGCCGAGTGAGAAGGCGCGAACAGGTTGATGCAATACACGAAATCGCAGCAGCGTCTGAACGCATAGCCATGCTATGGGATAAACTGGGAGACTTGACGAGGTCCGCAAGACAAGTTGGAGCGCACACAGTCCTCAAAAATCACCGTGACCACCTGATCGAATCGGAGGAGACACTCCGCTTATTGGTCCGGCGAGGTGATCTTACTGATGGGACAGTACGCTGCGCCGTTGGCGCTCGCCAGCTTGCTGCAAGGATTATTGAGAGCCTCCCCCAAAATCCAAGCGTAACCATCAATCTGTCAAACATATGGGATGACGGCCTTCGCGATCTCAAGGATCGGGCGCAACTTACCTTGAAGAAATCTCGAGGACTACGGCGATCACACCATATCCGACCTCCAAGATCGCCGTATCAGTACGCAATTTTGGTCGCACCGTCTCTTGATACAACGGACAAATCCTAATTTCAGAATTCCGGTGACGGTGATTTAATTACTGATATTACAGTGCCAGTTTACTTAACCCCCAAACCCACCCCACCACTTCTGCGCTCTCAATCTCCTCCCACCAAACCCACCCGCATCTCCACCGGCAGGCGCCCGGTCAACCACGCGAACGCCCCTCCGCCTCCATCCCGCGCCCCGTACCGGATCGCGCAGCGCGACCGCCGATTCGCCCGCCGTGCCGCACCCGCTCACATTCCCTGTTGCATTGCACAAATATTGCGGCTGTATTTCATCTTGATGGAGCCACCGAATCGCGACGGACAACGTCGCGCCCCGGCGGCTCCCGAGGCGTACCTATGCAATGCCGTCCCGAACGGCGTGATGTTTAGGAGGCGATACCCGAAGGCCGCTGCCGGATGACCGGCAGCGCGTTTCTGCCGACAGCTCGGCAGTCTATCCGTCGGGGGGCGCATGGTCACACGCAGAATGGTTCTACAACAGCTCGGTCTGGCCGGCGGCCTGGGGGCGACGCTCGGCGCGATGCAGGCGCTCGGGCTGGTCGGCGAGGCCCGCGCCCAGGACATGTCGGGGCTGACGCCCGCGATCGGCAAGGGCAGCCATGTCGTCATCCTCGGCGCCGGGATCGCCGGGCTCACCGCCGCCTATGAACTCGAACAGGCCGGTTTCCTCGTCACCCTGCTCGAAGCGCGCAACCGTGTCGGCGGCCGCGCCTGGACGGTCCGCGACGGCGACAGGATCGAGATGAACGGCGAGGAGACCCAGACCGCGCGCTTTTCCGACGGCATCTATTTCAACGCCGGCCCCGCGCGCATCCCCAGCTTCCACCAGGGGCTGATCGGCTATGCGAAGAAATTCGGCGTGCCCCTCGAGGTCGAGGTGAATTCGAGCCGCTCGGCCTATGTCATGGGCGCCGACGGCAAGCGGCTGCGCATGCGCACCGCGATCAACGACATGCGCGGCCATATCGCGGAACTGCTCGCCAAGGCGATCAGCCAGGGCTCGCTCGACCGCACGATCAGCCTCGCCGACAAGGAAAGGCTGCTGCCCTTCCTCCGGGCTTATGGCGATCTCGGCACCGACTTCGCCTTCACGGGGACCGAACGGTCCGGTTTCGCCACCGCGCCCGGTGCCGGCGTCACCTTCGCCTCGCCGGGCAGCGCCGTGCCGATCGAGCAGCTGCTCGCCAACCAGCAGTTGCCGATGACCCTGTTCGAAGACAATCTCTATATGCAGGCGACCATGTTCGAACCCGTCGGCGGCATGGACCGGATCCATGCCGGCTTCGACCGTCATTTGCGCCGCCCTGCGATCCGCGGCGCCGAGGTCTCGCGCATCCGCCAGACCGGCCGCGGCGTCGAGGTGGCATATCGCGACACGTCGAGCGGCGTCGTCGAAACCATCGCCGCCGATTATATGATCTGCACCATCCCGTTCCCGGTGCTCGCGAAGATCGATACCGATTTCTCCGCCGGCCTGAAAAGGACGATCGCCTCGGTCGTCTATGATCACTCGAACAAGGTCGCCTTCGAATCCCCGCGCTTCTGGGAACGCGAGCAGATCTATGGTGGCATCTCCTTCGTGGGCGGCCCGACGACTCTGGTCTGGTATCCTTCCGCCGGGCTTCATTCGGAACGCGGCATGATCCTGGGCTGCTATTGCTCCGGACCGATCGCCGCCGAGTTCGAGAAGCGGCCGATCGCCGATCAGATCGCCTTTTCGCGCGGGGTGATCGACACCCTGCACCCGGGTCATGGCGCCGATCTGACCAACGGCCTCGCGGTCAACTGGCACAAGGTGCCGTACAGCCTTGGCCCCTGGCCGAACTGGAACCCCGGGGCCGCGGGCCGGCAGGAAGGGCGTATCGATACCGAAGCCTTCCGCACGCTCCAGCAGCCGGAGGGCCGCATCTATTTCGCCGGCGCTGCGCTCAGCCAGACGCCGGGCTGGCAGGAAGGCGGCATCCAGTCGGCCCAGGTCCAGGTGCTGGCGCTGGCCCGGCGCGTGTCCGAACGGGCGCTGGTCGAACCGGCGCGCCGGACAAGGGCTGCGTGATGCCCGCCCGGCGGCACGGCGCCCCCGGGCAGTAATTGTTGCAAAAAAGTAACAAACCTCGACCTACGCATAATAAAAATGAGTTACATGCTCCGAATCGGTTGCGAATCTTTACGAATCGGACATTGTTGGAAACACAAATTTGTCATGTAGTACCGTAAACGCGCAGAGGCTTTAGTCTCTGATTGACCTCACTTGCTTAAAATTCGGCGAAAGACCGTCTCTTTGTCTTGGAGAGGTTCCTGAAGGACTCAACTCATGGGGGTCCCGATGAAAAATATACGCGGAATTTCAGCTATTGCACTGGCAACCGCTCTGGCCATGACATGGCAAACGGCGGCCATGGCCCAGGAAAAATTCGTCGCCGATCCCACGGCCGAGCCGCTGCAGGAGGGGGGCGACATCATCGTCACCGGCACCCGGGCGACCGGCACCACCGCCGCCGAAAGCGCCGCCCCGATCAAGGTATTGAGCGAAGCGACGATCAGCCATGTCGGCCAGCCCAATCTCAACCAGGTGCTGACCCAGCTCGTCCCGTCCTTCACCGCCCAGGCCTTTGGCGGCGACACCGCCAACCTGACCCTGTCAGCCCGGCTGCGCGGGCTCAGCCCCAACCACGCCTTGGTGCTGGTCAACGGCAAGCGGCGACACGGCACCTCGAACCTCGCCGTCCTCGGCGGACCCTATCAGGGCGCCGCGACCGCCGATCTCGACCTGATCACACCCCTGTCGATCAGCCGCATCGAGGTGCTGGAGGACGGGGCCGCCGCGCAATATGGTTCTGATGCGATCGCCGGCGTCATCAACATCATCCTCAAGGACGACGACGCCGGCGGCGAGGCCTCGGGAACCGCCGGCGAATATTACAATACCGGCGGGCGCACCTATGCCGGCTCGCTCCATCTGGCGACGCGGCTGGGCGACAACGGCTTCCTCAACGTGACCGCGTTCCACCGCTATCATGATTTCACCCAGATCGGCGGGCTCGACACGCGCGTCACCGATCCCAACGGCGTCCTGCGGACGTCGCTCACCCCGGCCCAGCGCGCGCTTTACGCCACCATCCCCGGCTTCCCCTACGTCAACAAGATCAATGGGGATGCCGAATCCAGCCTGACCAACCTGCAATATAATGCGGGTTACGATTTCGGCTCGGTCCATGTTTACAGCTTCGGCACCTACAGCAAGCGCAACTCCAGCGCCTACGAGAATCTGCGCGTGCCCGATCGCATCATCGCCTCGTCGGTGCTTGGTGTCGGCGGCACGCTGGGCGCGCCCGGCGCGATCGTCTTCGATCCCGACGGCTTCAACCCGCGCGAGAAGATCCGCGAGGACGATTTCGCCTTCACCGGCGGCGTGAAGGGCGATCTGGGCGCCTTCACCTATGATCTCAGCACGACGTACGGCGAGAACAAGAACCAGATCTACACCGTCGATTCCGCCAATCGCTCGCTGTTCATCGACACCCATTTCACACCGACTGACTTCTATGACGGCTTCTTCAAAGCGACCGAATTCACCGCCAATGCCGATTTCGGCTATCAGCTCGACGCCGGCCTGGCGGAGCCGCTCAACATCGCGTTCGGCGCCGAATATCGCCGGAACACCTATGAGATCGGCGCGGGCGATCCGGGCTCGATCTACAAGGAGGGCGGCCAGTCCTATCCCGGCTTCCGCCCGTCGGACGCCGGCCAGCACAGCCGCGAGAACGAGGCGCTCTATCTCGATGTCGCCGCAACGCCGATCGAGGGGCTGAAGCTCGACGGCGCGGTCCGTTACGAACATTATTCGGATTTCGGCGATACCGTCATCTTCAAGGGCACCGGCCGCTACGATATCACGCCCGCCTTCGCGCTGCGCGGCACGGTGTCGACCGGCTTCCGCGCCCCGACGCTCGCCGAATCCTATTATTCGGCGACCAACGTCTCGCCGACCTCGGCCTTCGTTCAGCTCCCGGCCAATTCGGCGGCGGCCAAGCTGCTCGGCTTCCAGGATCTGAATCCCGAGAAATCGACCAATTTCAGCATCGGCACGGTCATCCGCCCGGCCCCGAAACTGACCTTCACGATCGACGCCTATCAGGTGAAGATCCGCGACCGAATCCTCGGCACCGGCTCGATCTTCGGCAGCGGCGGCGCGACCAACTTCGCGGTGGTCACCCAGGCGATCGTCGCCAACGGCAACGTGCTCGATCCGACGGTGACTCAGACCGGCATCAACATCTTCACCAACGGCGCCGACACGCGCACCCGCGGCGTGGATCTGGTGGCGACCTACCACACCGATTTCGACGCTTACGGCAGCGTCGACTGGACGCTGTCGGCCAATTACAACAAGACCGAGCTGACCAAGCTCCATCTCGCGCCGGCGATCCTCACCCCGGCCGGGGCCAGCGCGCCGATCCCGCTGTTCGACCTGGGCGCCGTCAGCAACATCGAAACCGCCTCACCCCGGGTCAAGTTCATCGCCTCGGCCTTCTACACGCTCGACAAATTCTCGGCGACGCTGCGCGGCACGCTGTTCGGCAAGAGTTCGACTAGGGTCAGCCCCAATGGCGGCACCTATTATACCCAGACGATCGGCACCGCCGCGATCGCCGATCTCGAGCTCAACTACAAACTGTTCGAGGGGATCGAGGTCTCGGTCGGCGCCAACAACCTGTTCAACAAGAAACCGCCGACGATCCAGCTGCTTCCGTCGGGCGTGGCGGGCGTCAACCCGACCATCGCCAATGGCGGCAATGTCTTCGACGCGCCACTGACCTTCAGCCCCTATGGCATCAACGGGGGCTATTATTACGCCAGGATCAACTTCAAGTTCTGAACCGACTCGGGGCGCGGCCACGACGCCGCGCCCCTTTCAACGACACGTCCTCCAGGGAGAATGCCCATGAATGCCAGGCCAATGATCGCCGCCGCCCTCGCCCTGTTCTTCGCCGCCGGCGCCGCGCAGGCCGCGCCGAAAAAGCCCCTGGTCGTCCGCCACGCCAACACGCCGCCGGGCCTCATCCTGCAGGGCGTCACCGTGAACTCCGGCGCGACGACGCTTTACCTCAGCGGCCAGCTCGCCTCGCCGATCGATCCGGAGAAAAAGGTCCCGCCCGCGCAACTGACCATCGCCGATTTCGGCGATACGAAGACTCAGACGATCAGCGTGCTCACCAAGATCAAGGCCGCGCTCGCCGCGCAGGGCTTCGCGATGAGCGACGTGATCAAGCTCACCGTGTTCGTCGCCGGCGACCCGGCGCTCGGCGGCAAGATGGACTTTGCCGGCATGAACGAAGGCTTCAAGCAGTTCTTCGGCACGGCGGAAAACCCGAACACCGTCGCGCGCTCGACCGTGCAGGTGGCGGCGCTGGTCGGCCCGGCGTTCCTGGTGGAGATCGAGGCGACCGCCGCGAAATAGCGCCCCGTTGCGGCGGAGACCGGCGGGCCCGCTCCTCCCGCCGCTCAGCGCCTCACCGGCAGACGCGCACCCGGTAGCCGTACCGCCACTCGGTCCAGCACCGCGGCCCGTACCAGCCATAGCCGCCGCGCCAGCGATAATGCCGGTACGGCCGGTAGCGCGGCCCGTGCCAGTAACCGCGATACCCACGATAGCCGCGATAATCCCGGTCATGCCAGCCGCGGCCATCATCGCCGCGATAACCGCGATCCTGCCAGCCGCCGCCGCGATGGCCATCCCATCGCTGGGCATCGGCGCTCGTACCGATGGTGAGGGATGCAACCGCCAGGCCGGTTGCGGCAAAGATGTGCGAGATCTTCATCGTCTGGTCCTTCCTGCCCGTCAAATCGGGCGAAAGCAGACTATGCCCGCGATCGGGTCGGGATGCTGAACGCAGCGGTAATCTGGGGTACAGGTACGGCAGGCCGTCGCAGGAGAAACAGGACCGGTTCGGCGCTTCTCCGTCGCGCGCCGATTGCAGGCCCGCCGGCGCGAGCGCATGATCGGCCGGCCGGATATGGGGGAGACCCGCCGATGACCATGCGCGCAACCACGCTTCTGCTGTCGGCCCTGCTGCTGACCCAGACGTCGTGCCAGCAGGCCCCCGAGGGCGCCACCATGAACACGGTCGCCGTCGGCGACAACATAGAGGTCGCCGCGGGACGCCTGCGTCCGTGCCGGGTGACGGGCACACGGCTCACCGAGGAGGATTGCGCCGACGCCCAATATTGGCTCGATCAGTCGCGCCGCGGCAACGCCTCGTTCAAGGCGCCCGCCAAGATGCGCCAGGGCGAGACGACCTTCGTCACCCTCGCGCTCGGCGCCGCCCCGGTTCCGACCCCGACACCGACGCCCGTCGCGAGCCCCGGCCCGGCAACGGGAAACGTGACCGCGCCCGATGACGGCACGCCCATGGGCAACGAGACCGCGACGCTGCGCCCCGTGCCCGGCGACCGCACCCCGCACGACCTGGCGGAGGATGGCGGCGGCACCGGCCGGACGGTCGATTACCATCCGTTCGTCGGCCAGAAGATGAAGGCGACGCTCGAAGGCGCTGGCTTCGAGGTGAAGCCACTGTCGCCCGAGATCCAGACGGTGGCGGAGGGATCGAACGCGATCTGGCGCTGGTCGGTCACGGCGCGATCCCGCGGCGACCTGTCGCTCATCCTGCGCACCACCGTCGTGATGATCGACAGCCAGGGCAATGCGCAGGAACTGCGCCCCACGGTCGAGCCGCAACCGATCCACGTCACCATCGGCGCATCGACGATCTGGGGGTGGCTCACGGACCTGCCCAACTGGCTGAAGGCGCTCACCACCATCCTGGTGGCCGCCGCCGCGCTGGTGGCGGCGTGGAAGGGGCTGAAAGCGTCGGTGCTGGGCTCGAAGGCCGAGCCGCCGGCGCCTGCCGCGAAGGACGAGCCCCCGAAGACACCGGACCCGTAGCGGCCGGTCAGCCGGCGCGGCTGCTCCTGCGAAGGAACATCGACGTGACCGTCGACGCGGCGAGACAGACGGGAAAGGAAATGCTTGCCACCGCCATCGCCGCCGCGAAGAGCATGCCGTCGCCGGGGCCGGCGCCCGGTCGCAGCAGCAGCACCAACGGGGCGACGATGATGATCGCGGGGACGATGCAGCCCGCCAGCAAAGCCGTCAGCCAGGCCCGATGACGGCGCAGGAGCCTGGACAGGATCACGGTCAAGGCCACCGTCACCGCCACCTCGATCGCGCCGATCAACGGCGCATTGGCTGCCAGCACCTTGCTCCCCTCTTTCCCTGGACGACCATGCTACCCTAACATTGCCTGTCCACCCGGCGTAGAATTAGAGTCGAATGCGACCAAATCGAAACGTCACCCCGGACTTGTTCCGGGGTCCACCGTCCCGCAAACCAGGGCGCCGATGGGTGTGCGGCACAGCGGATGCCGGAACAAGTCCGGCATGACGATTAAATGATGGCAGCCACCCCCAGGACAACGGGACGCCCCCGATTCAACCCGGCGTCCCTTTCTGCTGAAATGTCCCGGAAACCGCCCGGCCCGCCACATCCACGACGGGCTGCGGATACTATTCGTTTCCGGTCACAAGAAGAGTTCCATGAAAATCCGATACCCCTCGCGAAATTCGGCGAATAAAACGGCAATAGCATCGAAGCACGTCACGCAGCCGCGAGGCACCGGGCACCCCTATTCGTGCACCCGCGACATCGCATACACCACTAATTCCCGCGCAGCGTTCAAGAAACGCTCGATTTCGCCCTACTCGCAGGTGCCTCTCGAAATTCGACGAATACTCGGGCGTTTTCCGCAACCCGGCACCGTCTCCAACACATCTTCCATCGGGTTACTGCGCCATCGCCGGCCCCTCCAACACCGCCATTGCGAAATCGCCGCAAGGGCGCTCACAGGCCCCATGACGAGGCCGAAAATTCCCGCTACCCAGCCCGGGATGCACGCCCCTTCCCCCGCCCCGACTCCGATGATGGCGCAATATCTCGCGCTCAAGGCCGATGCCGAGGATTGCCTGCTCTTCTACCGCATGGGCGATTTCTTCGAGATGTTCTTCGAGGATGCTAAGATCGCCGCGGCGGTTCTCGACATCGCGCTCACCGCACGCGGCGAGCATGACGGCGCGCCGATCCCGATGTGCGGCGTGCCGATCCATGCAGCGGAGGGCTATCTCGCCCGGCTGATCAAGGCTGGCCACCGCGTCGCCATCGCCGAGCAGACCGAAAGCCCCGCCGACGCCCGCGCGCGCATGGGCTCCAAGGCACTCGTCTCCCGCGCGATCATCCGCGTGGTCACGGCGGGTACGCTGACCGAGGAAGCCCTGCTCGACGCCCGCACCGCCAATTGGTGCGTCGCGATCGGCGAGGTCGCGGGCGGCGTCGCCATCGCCGCGGCCGATGTCTCGACTGGCCGGTTCGAGCTGATCGAAACGGGAGAAGCCGGGCTGATGGCCGAACTCGCCCGCCTCGCCCCGGCCGAGACGATCGCGTCCGAAACCAGCGCCTATACCGAGGCAGCGACCACGCTCCGCCCCCGCAGCGAGTTCGACACCGCCGCCGGCGAGGCCCGGCTCAAGGCGCTGTTCGGCGTCGCGACGCTCGACGGCTTCGGCCAGTTCAGCCGAGCGGGGCTCGCCGCGGCCGGTGGGCTCGTCGCCTATCTCGATCACACGGCGAAGGGTGCCCTCCCCTTCCTCCGCCCGCCGCGCCTGCTCCAGGCGGCGCAGCAGATGGCGATCGACGGCGCCACCCGCGAAAGCCTGGAACTGACCGCCACCGCCGCCGGCGCGCGCAAGGGCAGCCTGCTCGACGCCGTCGACCGCACCGTCACCGGCGCCGGCGCCCGCGCCCTCGCCGCGGACATCGGCGCACCGCTGGTCGATCGCGCCCGCATCGAGGCCCGGCTCGATCTCGTCCAGCTGCTCCACGACGACAGCGGCCTGCGCGAGGCGCTCCGCTCGACGCTCCGCAGCCTGCCCGATATCGGCCGAGCACTCGGCCGCCTCGCCGCCGGCCGCGGCAGCCCGCGCGATCTCGGCCAGCTCCGCGACGGCCTCGACGGCGCCTGGAAGCTCGGCGAGCGGCTCGACAGGATCGACCAGCCCCCCGCCTTGCTCGCCGACCTCGCCCCGCAACTGCGCGGCCATGGCGGGCTGATCGACCTGCTCGCCCGCGCGCTCGTCCCCTCGCCGCCGATCGACGCCTCGGCCGGCGGCTATATCGCGGAGGGCTATGACGCCGCGCTCGACGATCTGCGCGATGCCGGTGCCGGCGGCCGTCGCGCCATCGCCGCGCTGGAGGCCGAGTTCCGCACCCAGACCGGCGTGTCGGTGCTCAAGATCCGCCACAACGGCGTGCTCGGCTACCATATCGAAGTGCCGGCCCGCGCCGCCGATCCGCTGATGAAGGCGGACAGCGGCTTCACCCACCGCCAGACCCTTGCCGGCGTCGTCCGCTTCAACGCCCCCGCGCTGCACGACGTCGCGATGAAGGTGACTCAGGCCGGTGCCCACGCGCTTGCCGCCGAGGCCGCCCATCTCGAGGACCTCACCGCCGCCGCGCTCGACCGCCGCGAGCCGATCGCCGCGACCGCCGACGCGCTCGCCCGCCTCGACGTCGCCGCTGGCCTCGCCGAACGTGCCGCGGAGGGCGGCTGGGTCCGCCCCGCTCTGGTCGAGCATAGCTGTTTCGAGATCGAGGGCGGCCGTCACCCCGTGGTCGAGAACGCCCTCGCGGCCCGCGGCGAGCGCTTCGTCGCGAACGACTGCAAGCTCTCCGAGGACTCGCGCCTCTGGCTCGTCACCGGCCCGAACATGGGCGGCAAATCGACCTTCCTGCGCCAGAACGCGCTGATCGCGGTGCTCGCCCAGGCCGGCGCCTATGTGCCCGCGACCGCCGCCACACTCGGCCTGGTCGACCGCCTGTTCAGCCGCGTCGGCGCCTCGGACAATCTCGCAAGAGGCCGCTCGACCTTCATGGTCGAGATGGTCGAGACCGCCGCGATCCTCGCCCAGGCGACCCCGCAGAGCTTCGTCATCCTCGACGAGGTCGGCCGCGGCACCAGCACCTATGACGGCCTCGCCATCGCCTGGGCCGTGGTCGAGGCGATCCACGAGGACAATCGCTGCCGCTGCCTGTTCGCCACGCATTACCACGAACTGACCCGCCTCGCCGAACGCTGCGACGCGCTGACCCTCCACCATGTCCGCGCCCGCGAATGGAAGGGCGAGCTCGTCCTGCTCCACGAAGTCAGCGAAGGCCCCGCCGATCGCAGCTACGGCCTCGCGGTCGCGCGGCTGGCGGGCCTGCCCCCGGTGACGATCGCCCGCGCCAAGGCAGTGCTGGCGAAGCTGGAAGCCGGGAGAGCGAAGACCGGCGGGCTGGCCGCAGGGCTCGACGACCTGCCGTTGTTCGCGGCGATGGCGGCGGAAGTGGAGGAAGAGGTCGACGCGCTCAAGGCCGAGGTGGAGAGCATCGACGTCGACGCCCTCACCCCGCGCGAGGCGCTGGAGGTGCTGTACCGCCTGAAAGCACTGGCGAAGGAGTCATGAGCGAGGCCACTCTGGTTACAACCCCTCCCCTTCAGGGGAGGGGCAAGGGGTGGGGCAGCGGCGGGCAGGGCTCGATGCCCTGCTCGGCGCTTCGACGCGTGACGCAACGACCCCTTATGAGCGCGCAGACGCGCGCACCCACCCCCTTCCCCCTCCCTTTCAGGGAAGGGGATTATTTGGGGCTGGCCAACCGCACCACCCACGCCGCGCCGCCAATCGACAGCGCTACGAACAACATGGTCCACTCCATCCGGCTCCCGGGATTGCCGATCACCCGCGGCAGATGCAGCAACAGGGCGAACCCCCAGCACATCACCGCCAGCAAACCGGCCGCGAGCCGAACCCGCACGCCAGCCAAAATCGCCACGCCGGCCGCAAAATGACACGCGCCCGTCGCATAGGCCCAGAACAGATGCCCGGGGATCCAGCCCGGCACCATCGCCGCGGTGAAGTCGGCATAGACGAAATGCGCCGTCCCGAACTCGATCGCGCACAGCCCGAACAGCACACGCGCCATCGGCACGCTCCACCCCGGCAGCCGTCCGGGTGCCCGCACCGCGAACAACAAGGCAGCGCCCAGCGCGATCGCCCCCTGTTCGGCCACGCCGAGCAGGGACGCAACGCCGGGCGAGCCAATCACCAGCGGCAGATGCAGCCCGAGGGCGAACAGCGCGAACCACACCGCCAGCACCGCCGCGCCCACCGCGCTGCTCCGCCGCGCGATGACCGCCGCACCGCCCAGCAGCAGGACCGCCCCGCTCAGCAGCGCCAGCGCCTCGCGCGCCGGCCAGCCCGCCGGCACCGGCTGCCACTGGAACGCGAAGTCCCGCGCGATCAGCCCCAGCACGCCCAGTCCCACAGCGCCCAGGCCGATCGCCAGCCCGTCCGTATCGATCAGCGACCGAAGCCGCGATGGCGTGCCGTCCATGTCATCCTCCCCCGACAGCGCCCTGCGTCTGTCCAGGGAGAAAGCTGTGTCAAAGGCGGCGCAAGCGCAATTCCCCTGCCCGTCAACGTCAGGGGACTCAGTGCGAACGTGACGCCACCCCAAGGACTCACTACCTAGCCCCCATGACCGGCCGCTTCGACTCCCTCCCCCATCGCCGCGCGATCATCGATCGCCGCACCCTGGCCGATGCGCTCGCCGCGCTTGAGGGCGACGACAAGCTCGCGCTCCGCCGCGCCGCGACCGACATCCTCAAGACCGCGCTCGATGCCGGCCGCGACGAGATCGGCCGCCGCCTGATCGAGCATCCCTCGCGCGGGCTGGAGGCAGCCGCCGCCCAGGCCTTCCTCACCGATCAGCTGCTGCGCCTGCTCTACGACTTCACCGTCACCCGTCTCTACCGGCTGAGCAACCCGACCGCCGCGGAACGCCTGACGCTGATCGCGGTCGGCGGATACGGCCGCGGCGAGATGGCACCCTATTCGGACCTGGATATCGGCTTCCTCACCCCCTGGAAGCAGACCGGCTGGGCCGAGCAGGTCATCGAGACGATGCTCTACGCTTTATGGGATCTCGGCCTGAAGGTCGGCCATAGCAGCCGCTCGCTCGACGAAATGGTGCGCCAGGCAAAGAGCGACGTGACGATCCGCACCGCCCTGCTCGAGGCGCGGTACGTCTGGGGCGACATGGCGCTGTACGACGAGGCAGCGGCCAAGTTCAGGGCCGAGGTGCAGGCCGGCACCGCACGCCAGTTCATCGCCGACAAGCTGATCGAGCGCGACATACGCCACAAGAAGATGGGCGACACGCGCTATGTCGTCGAACCCAATGTGAAGGAAGCGAAGGGTGGCCTGCGCGATCTGCACACGCTCTTCTGGATCGGCAAATATGCGTACAATGTCTCGGAGCCAGCGCAGCTGGTCGAGGCCGATCTGCTCAGCCGGGCGGAATATCGCCTGTTCCACCGCGCCGAGAATTTCCTCTGGGCGGTGCGCTGTCACCTGCACAGCCTTGCCGGGCGCGCCGAGGACCGGCTGACCTTCGACCTGCAGCGCGAGATCGCCGAGCGGATGCGCTTCGCCGATCGGCCGGGCAAGTCGAGCGTCGAGCGCTTCATGCAATATTATTTCCTGCAGGCGAAGACGGTGGGCGACCTCACCGGCGTCTTCCTCGCGCACCTCGACGAGAAGTTCGCCGCGCGCGGCCGCCGCTTCGGCCTGCCGACGCTGCGCCGTGCCCCGGGCAAGCTCAACGGCTTCACCGTGGATCGCGGCCGGCTCGCCCTCCCGTCCGACGACTTCCTCCAGAAGAAGCCGGTCCGCCTGATCGAGATGTTCGCGCTGGCCGACAAGCACGGCATGGAGATCCACCCGCTCGCGATGCGCGCCGCCGCGCGCGACGCGAAGCTGGCCGACGACATCCGCCGCGATCCCCAGGCCAACGCACTGTTCCTCGACGTGCTGACCAGCCCGCGCGATCCCGAGACGGTGCTGCGCTGGATGAACGAGGCCGGGGTGTTCGGTCGCTTCGTGCCCGACTTCGGCAAGGTCGTCGCGCAGATGCAGTTCGACATGTATCACCACTACACCGTCGACGAACACACCATCCGCGCCATCGGCCTGCTCGCGAAGATCGAACGCGGCGAGCTCAACGAGGATCACCCGCTCTCCTCGGCGATCATGAAGCAGATCGTCTCGCGCCGGGTACTCTATGTCGCGGTGCTGCTGCACGACATCGCCAAGGGCCGGGGCGGCGATCACTCGCTGCTCGGGGCCGATGTGGCCAACCGCCTCTGCCCGCGCTTCGGCCTCAACCCGGCGGAGACCGAGACGGTCGCCTGGCTGGTCCGCTGGCATCTGCTGATGTCGGCGACGGCGTTCAAGCGCGATCTCTCCGACTTCAAGACCATCCTCGATTTCTGCGAGATCGTGCAGAGCCCGGAGCGTCTGCGCCTGCTGCTGACGCTCACCGTGGTCGATATCCGCGCGGTCGGGCCGGGCGTCTGGAACGGCTGGAAGCGCCAGCTGCTCTCGGACCTGTACGAATCCGCCGAGGAAGTGCTCCGGCTCGGCCACAAGCAAAAGGGGCGCAGCGAACGCATCGCCGCCAAGCAGGAGACGCTGCAGGCGGTACTCGGCTGGGACGACAAGCGTTTCGCCACCTTGGTGAAGCGCCTGCCCGAACCCTATTGGGTCGCCGAGCCCGAGGACGTGCTCGCCCGCAACGCCCGCGTCATCGAGGAAGCGGGCTCGGCCCAGTTGTTCATCGCGGCGCAGGTCTATCCGGAGCGCGGCGCGACGCTCGTCACCGTCTATGCCGCCGATCATCCGGGCCTGTTCTATCGCATCGCGGGCGCGATCAGCGTGGCGGGCGGCAACATCATCGATGCGCGCATCCACACCACGCGCGACGGCATGGCGCTCGACAATTTCCTCGTCCAGGATCCGGTCGGCCGCCCGTTCGACGACGCCGCGCAGCTCAACCGGCTGAAGGGCGCGATCGAGGATGCCCTGGCCAATCGCTCCAGGCTCGCCGACCGGCTATTGGCGAAGCCCCTGCCCCGCACCCGCGCCGAAGCATTCGACATCGCGCCCAATGTACTGATCGACAACCGCGCCTCGAACCGGTTCACCGTGATCGAGGTCAATGCGCGCGACCGGCCGGCGCTGCTGCACCAGCTTGCTCATGCGCTCTTCCAGTCGAAGGTGACGATTCACTCGGCGCACGTCGCCACCTATGGCGAGCGCGCGGTCGACACTTTCTACCTGACCGACCTGACCGGCGACAAGATCGCGGGGGGCACCCGCCTCAAGGCAATCGAGAAACGCCTGCTCGAAGCGGCAGCGGGCACGCCGATGATGGAAGCCGCCTGATCCGACAAGGGAGAGTCGAAATGCCGGTACTGGGAATTGGAGGATTGTTCTTTCGCGCCAAGGATCCGGACGCGCTGTCCGCCTGGTACCGCGAGCATCTGAATGTCGGCGCCGGCTGCATGGCCAGCGCCGAAGGCACGCCGGATGAATGGTCGTGGAAGACGGAGGGCGGCCCGGTCGTCTTCGCGCCCTTCAAGGCCGACACCGACTATTTCGCCGAAGACAAGCAGTGGATGATCAACCTGCGGGTCAGCGATCTCGATTCCCTGCTCGAACAGCTCAACGCCGCCGGCATCGACATCATCACCAAGCCGGAATGGAACGACCCCCAGATCGGCCAGTTCGCCCGCATCCACGATCCGGAGGGCAATGCGATCGAGCTGTGGGAACCGCCTGCTTGATTCAAACGGCACGCGCTCCAGGCTAGAGCAACTCCGGTTGGGCGCGATCCACCCCTCCCGTTCGTGCTGAGCTTGTCGAAGCACTGTTCTTTCTTCGGCGCGCGGGAAAAGGGGAAGAACAGCCCTTCGACAAGCTCAGGGCGAACGGTAGGGATGAGACCCGCGACACCGAAAGCGAGGCTGCGGCGACATCGAAACGCCGCCGCAGCCCCACCATCAGAAGCGCTTGCGCAGAGTCACGCCGTAAGTGCGCGGCTCGGCAAGGAAGGCGGAGAAGATCTGGTTCCCCGTGGCAAAAGCCGGCGCACCGAACTTCTGCACCTGGGACTGCGATCCGGCACCCTGGAACGGCGCGTTGAACGCCACCTGCTCGTACTTGGTGTCGAGCAGGTTCTGCGCCCAGAATTCCAGGCTCCAATTCTGGTCAGCACCGCGCAGGCCGATACGCGCGTTCATCAGGAAGAAGCTGTCCTGCGCCTTCTCGATGAACAGGTCCGAGCCGGTGTTGTAATCGGAGCTGAGACGGCCATCGACATAGAACAGGGCGGAAAGGCCGCTCGTCCCGATCTCCGGCGTCCAGCTGGTCGACATGGTCACCACGTTGCGCGGTGCGTTCGACATCTGCTGGCCCGGCAGCAGCGCGAGGAACGGATCGAGCGCCTCGCCCGCCTGGCTGCCGACCAGGTTGTTGCGGTACTTGGTGTCGGCCAAAGTGTAGCCAAGATTCACCGCGAAGTTGCGCGCCGGGTACAGTCCCGCCTCGATCTCGACGCCCTGCGAGAGCACGCCGTACTTCACGCCCGAGGTGCAGGCGCCGGTCGCCGCGCTGTTGTCGCCATCCGCCCCGTTCAGGCTGGTCTTACACGATCCGATGTTCTGGACGATGTAGTTGGTGCCGTTGAAGGTGTTGAGCTGGAAGTTGCTGAATTCCTGCCGGAAGCCCGCGACGTTCAGCGTGAACTTGCGCGAGCTGTACTTGAAGCCGACCTCATAGGAATTGACCGTCTCCGGATCGAAGCGGAGCAACGCTGCATTCGGGGTGGCCGTGGTCGACGCCAGATATGCCGGCCCGAGGTCCGAACGGTCGAGATTATAGCCGCCCGCCTTGTAACCGCGCGAATAGCTCGCATAGACCATCAGCCCGTCGACCGGCTTGTACGAGATAACGCCGGTGCCGGTGAACTCGCCTTCGCTCAGGCTGTCGCTGATCGTCTTGCCGTTGAGTCCGATCGTCGAATTACCGGTGCAGCCGAGCGTGATGATGCCCGCTGCCGTCGACGCGAGCGCCGGATTGGTCAGCAACCCGCCGAGACCGCCCTGCGCGGTACCCGCCTGGAGCGCCGGGCAGATCGTGTTGTTGTTCTGGAAGCTGGCGTTGAAGTCCTTCTTCTCGTGCGTGTAGCGCGCGCCGATCGTGATGCTCAGCCGGTCGGTGACCTTGAAGATATTGTGCGTGAAGGCCGCGAAATTCTCGCTGCGCTGGTTATAGACATCGCGGATCGTACCAAGGTCGTTGAGCGTGCTCAGCCGGTTGAGATTGCCGATGACGAGCGGCGCCGCGGCACCGAGCGCCCCGTTCAGCGTCGCGATGCCGGTCGCGCTCAGGCAGCCCGGCGCGTTCGGATTGCGCAGCACCGCCGCCGGGCTGACGCCCGAGACGACACGGCAGGCGGCGAACATGCCGTACTGCGTGCCGAATTTCAGGTTATCGACGACCTGCAGGTCCTCGCGGCTGTAATAACCGCCGATCAGCCAGTCGAGCTTGTCGCCGAACGCCGAGCCCTGCAGCCGCAATTCCTGGCTGAAGGTGTGGAACTGGCGGTAATTATTGCCGTCATCCGGGCGATAGCCAATGTCGAGGCTACCATAATCGATGTCGGATGCGCCGCCCGCCTTGTACTCGCGATACGCCGTGATCGAGGTCAGCGAGGCGCCGCCGAAATTCCAGTCGACCTGGGCCGAGCCGCCATAGTCCTTGGTCTTGTTGCTGTAGGCGCGGCCCGCGGTGTTCGCGATGCGGCGGTTGTACGGGTCGTTCGCGCTCGGGAAGACGGCGCCCATGCTCGTCATGATGTCGACGATGCGGTTGCTCGCCGACACGGCATAGTCGCCCGGCACGCCCGGAGTCGGATCGGTCTTCTCGCGCAGATCGACATAGACCGCGCCGCAGCACTTCTCGTTGCGATAGGTATAATCGCCGATCAGGCGGATCGACAGGTCGGAGCTGGGCTGGAACAGCAGCTGACCGCGCACGAAAATGCGGTCGCGATTGTTGTAATCGGTCTTGTTGACCGTGTCGTAATAGAAGCCGTCGCGCTTGCCGTAGACGCCGTCGACGCGGAAGGCGACCGTGTCGGTGATGGGACCGGTGACGGCACCCGCAACGCGGATGTTGTTGTAGTTGCCGTAGCTGACCTCACCATAGCCGCCAAAGTCGAACGCCGGCGCCTTGGTGATGACGTTGATCAGGCCGGCGCTGGCATTGCGACCGAACAGGGTGCCCTGCGGCCCGCGCAACACTTCGATCCGGTCGACCTCGCCGATATCGTTGAGGCCCGAGCCGGTGCGGCTGCGATAGACGCCGTCGATGAACACCGCGACCGAGCTTTCCAGGCCGGGATTGTCGCCAACCGTACCGATGCCACGAACGCGCGCCGAGGCATTGGCCTCGCTGCCGGTGGAAGAGACGAGCAGCGACGGCGCGAGCTGTGCCAGCGCACGGATATCGGTCGCGCCCGAATTCTGCAGCGCCTGCTGGCTCACCGCGGAGACCGCGATCGGCACGTCGGACAGGCGCTCGGAACGGCGGGTGGCCGTCACGATGATGTCCGCGCTGCCCTCGTCGGCGGTCGCTGTATCGGCGGTACCTTGCGAGGCGGACTGTGCCTCGGGCTGGGGGGTGGTCGGGACGTCCTGCGCAAAGGCGGGTACGGTGAACGCGATGGCGGCGACAGACAACAGATACGCGGATTTACGCATTGCGACACTCTCTCCAGATTTTGTTTTTTGAGTATTGGGTATCCTCATCGGATAGCCGTACGGGCGCGTTCGTCCATAGATAGATGGCACCAAATCCGTTTTTTGAATGTCTGTGATGCAGACAAACAACAAAAGGCCCGCACCGGTCCTGTTGACCGTCGGGCTTACGTTACGGAATGCTGGGGAAGGGCACGATCGCCCGAAAAGTTCCGCGGCAACGTCGTCGCCGCGGAAAAAAATCGTGTTGCCGGCTTGTTACTTCGGCGCGAGGACCATCAGCATCTGGCGGCCTTCCATGCGCGGATAGGCCTCGACCTTGGCAGTCTCGACGACGTCCGCCTGGACGCGCTGGAGCAGCGCCATGCCGAGCTGGCCGTGGCTAAGCTCGCGGCCGCGGAAGCGGAGGGTGATCTTGACCTTGTCGCCTTCGCCGATGAACTCGATCACCTTCTTCATCTTGGTGTCGTAGTCGTGATCGTCGATGTTCGGACGCATCTTGATCTCCTTGATCTCCTGCGTCTTCTGCGACTTGCGGGCGAGGTTCGCCTTTTTCTGCGCCTCGTACTTGAACTTGCCGACGTCGAGGAACTTCGCGACGGGCGGATCCGCGTTGGGCGACACTTCGACGAGGTCGAGCCCGACGCTCTGCGCCTGCTCCATCGCTTCGCGGGTGTACATGACACCGAGATTCTCGCCGTCCTGATCGATCACGCGGACCTTGGGCGAGACAATGAATTCGTTGAAGCGCGGGCCGTTGAGCGGCACGGGCGCCCCTTGCGGGCGCCGGATCATGGGAGGACGGATAGGTACTGCTCCTTGGTGGTTGGACAGGGCGATATAGTGATTTTTGGCGTGTTGGGGAAGATGCCCCCGGCTTTCGCCGGGAACAACTTGCGGAGCGCGTTACAGATCGGGCGGAGTCGCGCCCTTCTTCAGCATCGCGATCGCCTCATCGAGGCTCAGTATCTGCTGGCGATCGCTGCCGAGCTGGCGCAGCGCAACGGTGCCTTCCTCCGACTCGCGCTTGCCGACGACGAGCAGATTGGGGACCTTCGCCAGGCTGTGCTCACGCACCTTGTAGTTGATCTTCTCGTTGCGCAGATCGGTCTCGACGCGCAGGCCCGCCGCGGCGAGCTTCTCCGCGACGACCCTGGCATAATCATCCGCGTCCGAGACGATCGTCGCGACCACCGCCTGCACCGGCGAGAGCCAGAGCGGGAAACGGCCGGCATGATGCTCGATCAGGATGCCGATGAAGCGCTCGAACGTGCCGAGAATCGCGCGGTGGAGCATCACCGGGCGATGGCGATTGCCGTCCTCGCCGACATAGCTCGCATCGAGTCGCTCGGGCAGCACGGTGTCCGCCTGCATCGTGCCGACCTGCCAGGTCCGCCCGATCGCGTCGGTCAGGTGGAATTCGAGCTTGGGCGCGTAGAACGCGCCCTCGCCCGGCAGTTCCTCCCAGCCATATTCCTCGGTCGCGCGGCCGGTCGCCTCGACCGCGTCCCGCAGGATCTGCTCGGCTCGGTCCCACATCGCATCGTCGCCGAAACGCTTCTCGGGGCGCAGCGCCAGCTTGATCGCATAATTCTCGAAACCGAGATCGCGATAGATGCTGTCGAGCAGATCGCAGAACGCCTTGATCTCGTCGATCAGCTGATCCTCGCGGGCGAAGATATGCGCATCGTCCTGGGTGAACTGGCGCACGCGCATGATGCCGTGCAGCGCGCCGTGCGGCTCGTTGCGGTGGCAGCAGCCGAACTCCGCCAGGCGAATGGGCAGGTCGCGATACGACTTGATGCCCTGACGGAAGATCAGGACATGCGCCGGGCAGTTCATCGGCTTCAGCGCCATCAGGTCGGATTTGCCCGACAGGATCGGCGCCTCGTCGTCGGTCGAGGGGATCTCGTCCGGCACGACGAACATGTTCTCGCGGTACTTGCCCCAATGGCCGGACTGCTCCCACTGGCGCGCGTCCATCAGCTGCGGCGTCTTCACCTCGACATAGCCCGAAGCATCGAGCCGGCGGCGCATATAGGCCTCGAGCT
The DNA here is from genome assembly GCF_058809095.1 of Sphingomonas sp. GW821-FHT10F11. Classification (NCBI taxonomy): domain Bacteria; kingdom Pseudomonadati; phylum Pseudomonadota; class Alphaproteobacteria; order Sphingomonadales; family Sphingomonadaceae; genus Sphingomonas; species Sphingomonas sp. GW821-FHT10F11. The sequence goes on along the minus strand of NZ_JBXASH010000002.1, from coordinate 403,162 downwards.
GGCGCCACAGGATATAGCCCTTCGGATGCCAGAACACCGATCCCTGCGCTTCGGGCTGGAGGTGGAACAGGTCCATCTCCTGGCCGATCTTGCGATGGTCGCGCTTGGCCGCTTCCTCCAGGCGGAAGAGATGCTGGTCGAGCTGCTTCTTGTTGAGCCAGCCGGTCCCGTAGATGCGGCTGAGCATCGCGTTCGCCTGGTCGCCGCGCCAATAGGCGCCCGAGACGCGCGTCAGCTTGAACGCCTGGGGATCGAGCTTGCCGGTCGAGGCGAGATGCGGCCCACGGCACATGTCGAGCCAGTCGCCACCGGACCAATAGACCGTCAGCTCCTCCTGCTCGGGCAGTTCGGCGGCCCATTCGGCCTTGAAACTCTCGCCCTGCTCGCGCCAGCGCTGGATCAGCTGCTCGCGGCTCCACACTTCGCGGCGGAGCGGCTTGTCGGCGGCGATGATCCTGCGCATCTCCGCCTCGATCGCCGGCAGATCCTCCTCGGTGAAAGGCCGGTCCTTCGGCGCGAAATCGTAATAGAAGCCGTCCTCGGTCGAAGGGCCGAAGGTGATCTGCGTGCCGGGGAACAGCGCCTGCACCGCCTCGGCCAGCACATGCGCATAATCGTGGCGCGCGAGTTCCAGCGCGTCCGCCTCGTCACGGCTGGTCACCAGCGCGAGCTGCGCGTCGCCGTCGAACGGGCGCATGATGTCGCGCAGGTCGCCATCGACGCGCGCGGCGATCGCCGCCTTGGCGAGGCCCGGACCGATCGCCGCGGCGATGTCCGCGGGGGTAGTCCCCGGCGCTACCTCACGGACGGAACCGTCGGGCAGCGTTATGCGGAACATCTCGGACATGACGAAATCGGTACTTTCTGTGTTGGGAAGGTGCGCGGGCTTATGCACGCGGCGCCTATATAGGCAAGTCGAAGCGGAAAGCGTAGCATCGGCATTCCGGGAGCCCATTGCGACACGCTATGCCAGATGGAGCGGCCCCCTATGACGACACTGACGGCGATCCTGCCCTGCAACGACCTCGATGCGTCCGAGGCCTTCTACAACCGGCTCGGCTTCCGCCAGCCGCCGGAGAGCGCCGGTACCTATGACGACTATCGCATGCTCAGCGACGGCAAGGGCGGCGACATCCATCTTCAGCCCGCGGTTAAGGGCTGGCTGGTGCCGGGACGAAATCCGTTCGGCCTGTATCTCTACACCGAGGACGTCGATGCGCTCGCCGCGATCTTCCGCGACGAGATCATCGAGCGGGAGAAGCGGCCGACCCACAAGCCCTGGGGCATGTACGAATTCGCGGTGAGCGACCCCGACCAGACCCTGGTCCGTATCGGCTGGCCGAGCCGTTTGATACAATAGCGGCAAGCGCTGGGTTCGGGGAGAGGTATGTGCGGGATTTCATCATGCTGATGCATAGCGATACGGTCACGGCACTCTCCTCCGATATGTGGCCCGGCTATTTCTCGTTCCTGCGCGGGCACGATGCGTTCGGGGGCGGCAGTTCGATCGGCACAGGCGCGACCTTCCGGAAACAGGGCGTGCCCGGGGAGAGCAGTCCCCATCTGGCGGGCTATATCCGCGTGCGGGCCGAGGATATGAGCGCGGCGCAGGCATTGCTGGCCGGCAATCCCGTATTCGATTGTGGTGGCACCGTTGAAATACGCGAACTGCCGCGCGATTGAATCGAACGGGCGGCCCCTAGAAGACGCCGAACGGCACGACCTTGTTGTCCGCGTCATGGCCGATATCCGCCGCGCCCATGAAGGGCACGCCCATCTCGCGGCACCAGCGGTCGATCACCTGCCGCACATCCTCGGCAAAGGGCGGATCGTTGGGGATGATATCGCTCATCCGCCCGAGCCGCACCCCGGCGATCCCCTTCAACTGGGTCGCATGCGCCATCTGGAAGAGCATCCGGTCGATCCGGTAGAGCGGCTCGCACAGATCCTCGATGATGAGGACATGGCCGGTCAGGTCGGGCAGCCAGGGCGTGCCGATCAGCGCGTTGAGGATAGCGAGGTTGAACGCAACGCTTGGCTGCCCGCCAAGGCCGGACTCGAGCACGGCGGCGTCGCGGCGGACCAGCCAGGCGAGCGTGCGGGCGATCGCCGCCTCGCCGCCCTCGCGCTTCAGGTCGCTGACCAAAGGAGCATGGACCGGGCGCCCGAGGCGGCCGGCATAGAGCGCACCGAGCAGGAAGCCGCCATCGGAATAGCCGCACCAGGTCTTGGCCGAGGCGGCAGGTCCAAGCGCGGGCATCACGGCGTCGAGGATGCGGTTGGCGCCATAGCCGCCGCGCGCGAACCACAAGGCGTCGAACGCCGCGTCATTGGCGAAGTCGAGAAAGGCGGCGGCCCGCGCGTCGTCGGTCCCGGCAAAATGCCCGCCGTCGCTCAGGAAGCATTGCGGGTGGAAGACGAGTTCGGCCTCGGGAAAGGTGCCCGCCGCAAAGGCCGTCGCCCGATCGGCCAGCGCCTGGTCGATCGGTCTGCCCGGAGCGACGATTCCGATCCGCATTGTCACCCTCTCGCTTGCCCCGATCCCAGAATCCCGCGATAGCGCCCAGCCATGCACGACGGCAAATCCTACTTCTTCGTCGGGATCGGCGGCAGCGGCATGATGCCGCTGGCGATGATCCTCAGCGGCCAGGGCGCCAGGGTCGCCGGGTCGGACCGGACGCTCGACCAGGACCGGCTTCCCGCCAAATTCGACGATCTGCGCGCCAAGGGCATCACGCTGTTCAAGCAGGACGGCAGCGGCATCACCTCGGCGAGCCAGACGGTGGTCGCCTCGGCGGCGGTGGAATCGACCATCGCGGATATCGTCGCCGCCGACGCGGTCGGCGCGAAGCGGATGAGCCGGGCCGAACTGCTCGCCAAGCTGTTCAACGCCGCACCCTTGCCGATCGGCGTGGCCGGCACCTCGGGCAAGTCGACCGTGACCGGCATGATCGGCTGGATCCTGCACGCGACGGGCCGCGACCCGACGGTGATGAACGGCGCGGTGATGAAGAATTTCGCGAGCGACGACGCGCCCTTTGCGAGCGCGCTCGTGGGCAATGGCGAGTCGTTCGTCAGCGAGGTCGACGAGAGCGACGGATCGATCGCGCTCTATTGGCCCAAGGTCGCGGTGCTCAACAATGTGAGCCTCGACCACAAGTCGCTCGACGAGCTGCGTACCCTGTTCGGCGATTTCATCGCGCGCGCCGCCACCGCGGTGATCAACCTGGACAATGGCGACGGCGCAGCGCTGGCGATGACCGTGCCGCCGGAACGCCGCCTGACCTTCTCGATTGGCCAGGAAGCCGATCTCGTGGCGATCGGCCTGGTGCAGCGGCCGTTCGGCGTCGATTTCAGCCTGTCCGAACGCGGCGCGGCGCCGGTCGCGGTGTCGTTGAAGGTGCCGGGGCGCCATAACGTCTCCAACGCGCTGGCCGCGATCGGCGCGGCGCGGGCGGCGGGCGTGCCGCTGGTCGAGGCGGCGCGGGCGATTGGCGGTTTCACTGGCCTCAGGCGACGGATGGAGCTGGTCGGCGAGGCGAACGGCATCGCGGTGATCGACGATTTCGGCCACAACCCCGACAAGATCGCCGCCACGCTCGACACGCTGCATGCCTTTCCAGGGCGGCTGCTCGTCCTGTTCCAGCCGCATGGCTATGGCCCGCTCAAGGTGATGCGCAGCGAACTGGTCGCAACCCTGGCGGACAAGCTCGGCGAGGAAGACCTGCTCGTCCTGCCCGACCCGGTCTATATGGGCGGCACCGTCAATCGCGAGGTGACCAGCGGCGACATCACCGCCGATGTCGCCGCGGCGGGCCGCAAGGCGCTCCACATCCCGACGCGCGATGCCGCCGCGGCGCATCTCGTCGCCGAGGCGCGGCCGGGCGACCGCATCGTGGTGATGGGGGCGCGGGACGACACGCTCAGTCAGCTTGCCGCGGATATGCTGGCGGGTATCGCGAACAAGGCTGGCAACCGGCTACAGGCATGATATCGCGGCCGCCAGCGCAACCAATGAGGCCTGCCATGTTCCGCCGCCTGTTCCTCGATCACCCGAAATCGGTCGGCGAAAGCTATACCGAGCATTTCGGCGTCGCCTCGCGCTTCGGGATGAAGATGATGTGGGGCGGCCTGCGCTGTTCGCTCCACGCTTTCCTGCCGTTCGTGTTCAAGACCGCCGGCAGCGACACCGTCTCCGCGCTGCATGCCGAACTGGTCACCAAGCGCAATGCGGCACGGGCGGCGCAGACTCAGATGGCGACCGTCGAATATGTGATCTGACGGGGCCGGTTTTCCGGGAGCGGTGCTGGCCGTTCGAGGGCGCGATCCTCCTTGTTCCGGGCGTTTAACAGGGAGAAAACAGTCGAAGTCGGCATTGCCTGCAAAGCTTGCCGAGCGAACGAGCCGACGACGACAGGCGCGGGAGAGGCAAGTGGAGCGCATTGGGGCCGCGACGGGACGAATCGACCATATGGTCATTCTGGGCGGCGGTACGGCCGGCTGGATGACGGCGGCGGCCCTATCCCGGGCTTTCGGGAAGCGGCTTTCGATCACGCTGCTTGAATCGGAGGAGATCGGCACCGTCGGCGTCGGCGAAGCAACGATCCCGACGATCCATTGGTTCAACGACCTCGCCGGGCTGGATGAGGCGGCCTTTCTTCACGCCACCAAGGCCACGTTCAAGCTGGGGATAGAGTTCGTCGACTGGATGCGGCCTGGCCACCGCTATTTCCACCCCTTCGGGCAATATGGCATCCCGCTGCCCGGCGTTGCTTTCCATCACCGCTGGTTCAAGGCGCGGGCCGAGGGCTTCGACCTGCCGCTAAGCGCCTTCTCGCTGGCGACCGGGCTGGCGCGCCAGGGCCGCTTTGCCAAACCGGTGAGCGACCCCCGCTCGATCCTGTCCACGCTTGGCTATGCCTATCATTTCGATGCGAGCCTCTATGCCCGCCATTTGCGTACGCTCGCCGAGGCGAATGGCGTGACGCGGATCGAGGGCAGGCTCGATCAGGTCGAACGACATCCGGAGACAGGCTTCGTCACCGCACTCACCACCGCGCGGGGCGACCGATTGGAGGGCGAGTTGTTCGTCGATTGCTCGGGCTTCCGCGCGCTGCTCATCGAAGGGGTGATGCGGGCAGGCTATGACGATTGGTCGCACTGGCTTCCGTGCGACCGCGCCGTCGCCGTTCCGTGCGCGCGTGTGGCGGCGACCACCCCGCACACCCGGGCCACGGCGCGGCCCGCCGGGTGGCAGTGGCGCATCCCGCTCCAGCACCGCACCGGCAACGGCTATGTCTATGGCAGCCAGTTCGTGAGCGACGACGAGGCGGCGGCGACCCTGCTCGCCAATCTCGATGGCGAGGCGCTGGCCGAACCACGCTTCCTGCGCTTCACCGCGGGGCGCCGGCGGCACAACTGGATGGGGAACGTCGTCGCGATCGGCCTCTCCTCGGGTTTTCTCGAGCCGCTGGAATCGACGAGCATCCACCTGATCCAGAGCGGCATCGCCAAGCTGCTCACGCTCTTTCCGGACCGCGATTGCGCCCCGGCGCTTGGGCGTCGATTCGACGCGCTGTTCGCGGCGGACATGGACAATATCAGGGATTTCCTCATCCTCCACTACCATGCCCAGGAGAGGCCCCAACCGCTCTGGACGGGGTGTCGACATATGACGCTGCCCGACACGCTGGTCGAGCGCGAGGCGCATTATCGCCGGTCCGGCCGGGTGATCGTGGGCAGCGACGAGCTTTTCCGCGAGGCGAGCTGGCTCGCCGTGCTCAACGGCCAGGGCATCGTCGCCGAGGATTACAATCCCCTCGCCGACACGCTCGATCCGTCCACCAATCGCACACAGCTCGAGCAGGTTGCCGACCTTGTCGCCCGCGCCATTGCCGCGCAGCCGCCGCATGACGAAGCGCTGGCCCGGATCCAGGGCGTCGCGGTGACATCATGACGCCGCCGGAGATCGTTGCGCGGCGGATCGGCCACGAGCAACAGGCGATCGCGATCGTCGACGGCTTCGCGCCCGACCCGGACGCCTTGCGCGCGGCGGCGCAGGCGAGCCGCTTCGGCCCCGCGGGTCGCCACTATCCCGGGCTGCGCGCGCCGCTGCCACCCGGCTATCTCCCCGCGGTCCGACCGATCGTCGCCACGGTGTTGCGCGAGGTGTTCGGCCTCGACCGCGCCGATCTGCTCGATGCCGGCTTCTCGATCGTGACCATGGCGCCCGGAGCATTGTCGCTGCAGCAGCGGCTTCCCCATGTCGATGCCGTGGCGGCCGGGCGGATCGCCCTTGTCCATTATCTCGTGCCCGAAGGCGGCGGCACCGCCTTTTTCCGTCACCGCGCGACCGGATTCGAGACGATCGACGAAGCCCGTGCGCCCGTCTATTTCGAGCGTCTCGACGCAGAGCTGCGCTCCCATAAGCCGGCGCCCGCTTATATCGCCGACAGCACGCCGTTGTTCGAGCGCATCGCATTGGTCGAGGCGCGCTATAATCGCGCGCTCCTCTATCGCAGCGCGCTACTCCACAGCGGCGCGATCGCGCCGGACGCGCTACTGAGCGACGACCCGGCGCGGGGCCGGCTGACCGTCACCGCCTTCCTGTCCGCCGCATGACGACCGGCGGCTTTACGGCCAGATAGACGGTGCTCCAGAGCTGCGCCGCGTTCGATTCATCGACATCCTGCCGGCCCGCGCCGAACGGCACCGCCCGATACTGACCGCCTTCGAACGTCCAGGACCATAGTTCCGAACTCTGCAGCGCGCGGGTCGCGGAGATGGCGCGCCACAGGCGCGCCTGTGCCTGGCGGAGCCGGTTGCGGGTCAACGCAGGCACGTCGCGCCGGGCGATCTGACGTTCGAGCCCGGCGGCAAGCAGCGCCTGCTGCCACGACCAGACGACGGTGCCGTGATAGGCCCCGGCGGTGAAGCGCGCCTGCTCGGCCTTGTCCGTCAGCGCCGGATTGGCCACGAGCAGGCCGATATCGGTCATCAGCCCCGCCGGGAAGGGACGCATGATCGCACCCACATAGATATCGAGATCGGCTGGTGAGGGATCGCCGAAGAGGAGGGCGAAGCCTTCGTCCGAATTGAGGATCGGCACCGGCTCGCCGTTCGCGTCGAGCGAGATGGCGTGGAAGGCGAGCGGCGCGGTGCCGAGTGCGGCGACCGCGGGTCCGGCGGGCACGCCGAGCTTGGTCGCATAGGCCTGGATCATCGATCCGGCCTTGGCCGCTGACATTGAGACACGAAAAAGCTCCGGTACGCGCGCGCGCCACAACATGGCCGTCGCCCGGGCCCGCTCGAACGCGGCCCGGTCCGTCGCCGCCAGATAGGGCCCGAGCAGACCGGCGCGGAACAGGCGATCTGCTGCCTCGAGCGCCGCCGGGACAAACACGGCGTTGACGTCATAGGGATAGCGCCCACGGCCGATCCCTTCCTCGCTGTCGCGCCACTGGCCGGTCATCCGGCCGGGCTTGAGCGATACGAGGCGGGTGGCGCCGGGCGCCCTGGCGAAGGGTTCCGCCTGGGCGAGCACGAAACGCAAATTGCGCATCAGCGCCGCGCCGGCATTCTCCGCCGTGCCGGGCCTCGCGTCACTCGCAATGTCGCGCGCGAGGAAGGCGCGCGCCGCGCGCGGCCCCGCATGGTCGAGCAGGTAGCTCGCCGCCACGGGTGCGAGCATGAAATCGTCGTCGATCATCGCATAGTCGAGCGTTGGCGCGTCGCCGCTGCCGCCATGTTGCCGCCGGTCGAGGATGGCGAATTCGGACAGGCCTTCCTCATGGGCGACCTCGCCCCCCTCGCTGAGCCGCGCCAGCACGGCGCCGAGCCCGGCTTCGATCGCCGCCGGGCGGAGCACAGGCATCAGCAGTCGCACCGACATCAGCGTGTCACGACCGAAATAGGTATCGAAGCGCCACGAGCCGGCGAGGAATTTCTCGCGATAGCTCAGGAAACGCAGTGCATTGCGCGCCGCCGGATCGTCGGCCGCACGGTCGTTGAGCAGTTCGGGAAGAGTCAGCCCGGTCAGCGGAGTGTCGCCACTCGCGGCGGTGATCTCCAGCCGGATGCGATCGCCTGGCCCAGCATGGATCCCCTCCTTGTCGAGGCGCCCGTCGAGTACCCGCAGGTCAAGCCGATAGCCTGGCGCCCCATCGACCCGGTCGCGGGCATATCGAACCCGGTCTCCGTCCACCTGCATCGGTGACGCCACGTCGGCCGGGAATGTGCCGACCGCCTGATAGTCGCGCAGGAAGCGGATATTCGACAGCACCGCCTGCCGTATCGCCAGCCGCGTCGCGGTGACGCTGGCCACGGCGCGGATGCCGTAGAGCGGGCGACCCCGGCCGTCGGTCAGCGTGATCGGCTGCGGGGTGCCGTCCAGTTGCCAGCGCGCCGGCGCCGATACGCGATCGAACCATAGCCCGACCCCGCTATTGCCCGCCGGAAAGGCGACAAGGATGCGCGGGTCGTCTCCTGACCGCAGCAACAAATGTGCGGCGACCTTGCCGTCGCGGACAAAGGCGTTGAGATTCTGTCCCTCGCTGATCTGGTAGCTCAGCTCGGGCGCGCGCTGGGCAGGCCCGGGCGCCGCCGCCATCAGGCATAGTGCCGCGGCCAGAGCCCGAACGAGCGGTGCCGGCATCAGAATTTCATCGTCACCGAGCCGCCAAAGGTCCGACCGACGATGCCACGGGCGTAGAAATAGCCCGACGTGGCATTCTGCGTCTGGCCCTGGCGCGGATTGCCCTCGGTCAGCCCGACCACGTCGAAGATATTGTCGACGTCGAAGCTTACCTGCAGGCGTTTGGTCAGGTTGACGGCGACACCGGCACTGGTCACGCCATAGCCCGGCAACGCCACGCCATTGCCCGAATCCGCGAAGATCTTGCCGATATATTTGTACCGCCCATAGACCGAGCCCAGCCCGTTCGGCAGCTTGATCGTCGGGGTGATCGTGTAGAGCCTAGCGGGCGTCCGCTCGGGCCGGTTGCCGTCATAGGTCGGTTGGGCCACGCCGTTCAGCCGCAGGTTGCTGAGCTTGGGATCCTGGAACACGCCGGCGAAGTCGATCGAGAACCAGTCGACCGGCCGCACCATCGCATCGATCTCGATCCCCTTGGTGCTCAGATCGGCGAGGAAGCTCGTCTGCTGTGTCGGGTCGGACGGGTCGATGAAATTGTAGAATTGGTCGTTGAAGTTGGTGCGGAAGACCGTCGCCGTAGCGCTGAAGAAACGGCCGATCTGATACCGGACACCCGCCTCGTACAATTCGATCTCGGTGGTCGGATCGGTATTGTTGGTCTGGAAGCCCCTGGCGTAGCGGCCATAGACCGAGAGGCTCGGCGTAATGAGATAGTTGGCACCCACCGTCCAGGCGGCCTTTTCCTGAGTGCGCCGGGTGGTGGTGAAAGTCCCGTCCCAGGTCGAGCCCACCGTCGGGATGACGCCGGGCGTGCCGGGCGGCACCGGCTGGTTGACCGCGGCCGCATTGCCGTCGCGGAATCGCGCCTCGTCGCTTTCCCAGCGGATGCCCGCGTCGATATGCAGCTTGTCGCCGATCGCCAGTTCGTCGTTGATATACACCGACATGGACTTGTCGTCGCGCTCGCGGATGCCCACCCCCCAGTCGCCATAGGAAATAAGGCCGTTGTCGCTGAGCGTGCCGATGACGTTGTTGTTCGCATCGAGGGCGACGATGTCGTAAATGTCGCTGTTGGTGCGGACGTCGTTGACCACGGTGCCGGTCGCCGACTGATTCTGCGCGCGGTGGACATCGTAATACATCACGCCGGCGGTCAGCGAATTCTTGAACGCGCCGCTTTCGAATTCCCAGCGGAAGCCGGCATTCGCGCCGAAATCATGACCCTTCAGGGAATCGTGGTTGAGCACGGTTTCCTGCAGGAAACCGTTGCCGTTCAGAGCATTCAACACATCGGCCTGGTTCGAGCCGGTGACGGTGCCGGTGCGCAGGTTCTTGATGCCGAAGCGCACCGTCGCCGGGAAGGCTGCCGTGCCGAGCGTCAGCAGGTTGTTGATCGGCGAATCCGCACCCGGCGTCAGATAGTTGACCGCGCTGGTGAGTCCGGCATTGCCCGTGCCCGATCCCGGGAAGAGCCCGTTGAAGTCATAGCTGAAATCGAGGTAGCGGGTCCTGACGAACAGTTCGAGCCCGTCGGTCACCGGTTTTTCGAAGTCGAGGCGCAGCTGCTTGGTCTTGGCCCGCACGCCTTCGCTGTAGCGGAAGTCGCGCAATCCATCCGGATCGACGAAGGTCGAAACCGGCACGGCGATGTTCCTGAAGGCGTCGCCTCCGATATTGCCGAACTGGGTGTCGAGGCCGGGAACGCTGCCCGGCTTGCCGTTGCTGTAGGTATAGGGTTGGTCGGCATAATAAGCCGTTTTCAGGTCGCCGATCTTGCCGGTGAGCCGTATCGAGCCGCCCCCGTCGAAGCGATATTCGAGCATCGCCTTGACACGATAGCCCTTGTAATCGAACGGGTTGTCGCGGACGCCGGGGCTGCTCTCGACATAGCCGCCCACGCTGAACGCGAGGTTGTTGGCGATCGGCGCGGAGAGATAGAGGTCGGCGCGCTTCAGCCCGTAATTATAGGCGGTGACGCGGGCGATGCCCTCGAGCTCGGTGAAGTTGGGCCGCTTCGAGATGAAATTGATCGTCGCACCGGCGCCGTTGACGGTCAGCACGCCCGACGAGCCGCCCTTCACGGCCTCGAGCCGGTCGATCGTGAGATCCTGCGAAAAGAAGAAGTCGGCACCGCCACCCTGATACAGGATCGGCATTCCGTCCTCTTCGAGCTGGACAAAGCGCTGCCCGCCGCCCTGAAGTCCGCGGACCGAATAATTGTTGGAAAGCTCGCCCGCCGTGCCCTCGACGAAGATGCCGGGGACGAGTTCGAGCATGTCGGCGGTGGAACGCGGCGCCTTGCGATCGATGGTCTCTCGCGTCGCATAGGTGATATCGGCGGAAGACGTGATCAGCGGGCGGTCGCGCGAGGTCTGGCCGGTAACGACGATGTCCTGAATGTTGCTGGCATCGTCGGCTGGCGGCGTCTGGGCGGAACCTGCCGCCTGTGGGGTGGGCGGCGCATCGCTCTGGGCAGTCTGCGCCAATGCCGGCACCGCCGGAAATATTGCCGCGCCGAGCAATAGTCCCGCACGCACGCTGAGACGCTCCGAAACAGGCATGTCTCTCTCCCTGCACGTCCGGTGACCGGGCGTGACGCTGACTCGCAAACCGCGATTTTTTTTGGACAACCCACGAAGCGGCTTCCGGGTCCAAGGTCGCGCGTGGGGCGGAGTGGACTTCACCGCACTTGTGGCACGGCTGGTCCGGCTATCGGCCGTCGCGCGCGTTGGATGTGGAACCCCAACCCGCGCAGGCCCAATGCCCGCTCCGCATCGGAAGCTCCATCTGACAACCACACGCGACTATCTGACAACCTGGCTTGACAGACAAGCACGCTTTACTGTAAAGCCTCCTTCACTGATTCGAAAGGAGCCTTTACTCATGGCAAAAAGCAAAGCGATCTCACGCTACAACCGGCGGGTGATCGTCCTCAGCCTGATCTACGCGGCGGCGCTGTTCTTCGCGGTCTACTGCTTCAAGCACCAGTTGCTGAGCGGACCGGTCGCCTGGATCGCCGGAATCCTGCCCGCGCTGCCGATCATCGGCATCCTGGTGGTCATCGGGCGCTACCTGACCGAGGAGACCGACGAATATCTGCGCGACATGATGGTGCGCCAGGCGCTGATCGCGACCGGCTTTGCGCTCAGCATCGCCACCGCCTGGGGTTTCCTCGAGAATTTCGGGCTCGTGCCGCATGTCTATGCCTATTACGCGGTGATCCTGTGGTTCGCCGGGCTGGGCGTCGGCGCCTGCGTCAACAAGCTCCAGGCATGGCGAGGTGCGGCATGAAGAACCGCCTCAAGGTGCTCCGCGCCGAGCGTGACTGGAGCCAGGGCGATCTCGCCGACCGGCTCGAGGTCTCGCGCCAGAGCGTCAACGCGATCGAGACCGGCCGTTACGACCCCTCGCTGCCTCTCGCCTTCAAGATCGCCGAGCTGTTCGAACTCTCGATCGAAGACATCTTCACCAGCCCTTCCAAGGAGACCATGCAATGACCCCCGCCACCAAAGGCCGCCTGATCGCCGCCATCGCCCTGCCGCTGCTGCTGCTCAACGTCTTCCCCGCCCATGCCGCGCCCGCCCCGGCCCCAGCCATGACCAAGACCGCTGCGCCCGCGGCGGAGACGATGGACCATATCTCGATCGAGGCGACCGGCACCGGCCCCGCGATCTTCCTGATCCCGGGCCTCTCAAGCCCCCGTGCGGTGTGGGAAGGCGTGGTGCCGGAGCTGGCGAAGACCCACAAAGTCTATCTCGTCCAGGTCAACGGTTTCGGGGGCGAGGCGCCGGGCGCGAACCTGCAGCCTGGCATCCTGAACGGCATCATCGGCGATCTGGACGGCTATATCGTCCGCAACAAGATCACGGACGCGGCGGTCGTCGGCCATTCGCTGGGCGGGCTGGTCGGGCTGATGTTCGCCAAGGCGCATCCCGACCATCTGTCGCGGCTGATGGTGGTCGATTCCCTGCCCTTTTTCGGCATGATGTTCGGCCCGACCGCGACGGTCGCGATGGTCGAACCGCAGGGCAAGGCGATGCGCGACCAGCTGGTGGCGACCTGGGGCAAGCCGGCCAATCCGGCCCAGGCCGAGGCGGTGGCCAACCAGCTCGCGCTCAAGCCCGAGTCCCGCGCCAAGGTAAAGGCATGGGTGATGGCGGCCGATCCGCGCGTCTCGGGCGAGGCGATGTATGAGGACCTGACGACCGACCTCCGCCCCGATCTGGCCGCGATCGGGACGCCGATCACCCTGGTCTATCCGTGGAGTGCGGCGGTGCCCAGGCCGATGGCCGACGCGCTGTACAAGGGCGCCTATGCCGCCGCGCCAAGCATGACCTATGTCGATGTCGGCGACAGCGCCCATTTCGTGATGCTCGATCAGCCGGCCGCCTTCGCGATGGCGCTCAAGGCCTTCGCCGACGCGAAATAGCACCGATATGGTGGTAACCTGACGGCTAACCGCCTGATTTTCCGGCTTGACCCCTTCCCCCCGCTGCGCTCCAACTCATGGCGCAGCAGGGGGGATTTTCATGGATCACGACGTCGAGTCGCCGCGCGCGAGCGCTTTCGAATTTACCGGGGACTGGCGCGAGTTCGCCCCCATCGCCTTCACCAACCTGCTGCTCAGCATCGTGACGCTCGGCATCTATATTTTCTGGGCGCGCACCCGCGAGCGGAAATATCTGTGGAGCCGCACCCGCTTCATCGACGACCGGCTGGAATGGATGGGCACGGGGCTCGAGCTGTTCATCGGCTATGTGCTGGCGATCGTCCTGTTCTTCGTGCCCTTCGCCGCGCTGAACCTGTTGCTGCAGGGTCTGCTCCTGCGCGATCATCCGGGCGCCGCGGCGCTGATCGGCCTGTGCCTCTATCTCTTCCTGCTCTATCTGGCGGGCGTCGCGATCTTCCGCGCGCTGCGCTACCGGCTGAGCCGGACCTATTGGCACGGCATCCGGGGCGGATCGAACAGCCAGGGCTTCGGGTTCGGTTGGGCCTATCTGTGGCGGACGCTTGCCGGATCGCTCGCGCTGGGCTTGCTGATTCCCTGGTCGATGACCAGCCTGTGGAACGAGCGCTGGAACCAGATGAGCTTCGGCCCACACGAGTTCGAGGCGAACGCCCATCCGGATTCGATCTTCCTCAAATTCCTGCTCTTCTATCTCGTGCCGATCATCCTGTTCGTCGGCATCTTCGCCGTCATCATGATATTCGGCGTGTTCGCGGCCGCGACCGGCATGGGCCCGGGCGAAAGCGGGCCGCCGCAATCGCTGCCGGTGATGCTCATCATCATCGGGGCGCTTTTGTACCTGGGCTTCTTCATCGTACTCGGCGTGATCGCGATGATCTATTACGCGGCCTATTTCCGCGAGGTGGTGGGCAAGCTGTCGCTCGGCGGGCTCGAGTTCGATTTCAACGCGCGCACCTGGGACTGGATCAAGCTGTTCCTCGGCAATTTCGCGCTGGTGGTGTTCACGCTGGGCATCGGCCAGATCTTCGTCGGCTATCGCAACTGGACCTTCTTCATCCGGCATGTGAACGCTTATGGCGAGGTCAGCCTCGACGACTTTACCCAGTCGACCACCAAACAGCCCGGCCAGGGCGAAGGATTGCTGGATGCATTCGACATCGGAGCCTTCTGACGAGCGTTCTGAGGCTGGCGCGGACCCGGTCCGCGTCTGGCATTATGACGGCGAGAGCGGCCTCCGGTTCCAGCCGCTGTTCGAGACCGAAGGCAGCAGCTTCCGGCTGACCGAGCGCGACCGGGTCTGGGGGCCGTTCGCCTTTGCCGATCTCGTCGCGCGGGATGCGATCGACGGCGATACGATCTTCGGGCTGAAGAACCGGCCGGGGTGGCGGATCGGCTTCTCGGGCGGCGTGCCGGCGGACATCGCCACGCATCTGCCGGGCGCGGTGCGCTATGGCGGCTTCATCGACCGGTTCGGCCTGTGGCGGTCGGTCGCGGTCTGCGCGGTCCTCGCGGCGCTGACCGTGTTCGTGGTGCTGCGCAGCCCGGCCGTGGTCGCGCGCATGGTGCCGCCCTCGGTCGAGCAACGGCTGGGCGACCTGATGGTCGGCGATCTGGGCAACCGGGCATGCAACACGCCGGCGGGGCTCGCGGCGTTGACCAAGATGGTGCGCCGGATCGATCCGGGCGACCGCCCGATCGAGGTGCGCGTGGTGCACATGCCGATCGTCAACGCGGTCACCCTGCCCGGCGGCAAGATCGTGATCTTCGACGAGCTGATCGAGAAGGCCGCGTCGGCTGACGAGGTGACCGGCGTGCTCGCGCACGAGATCGGCCATGTCGAGCACCGCGACGTGATGGAATCGCTGCTGCGCCAGCTTGGGCTGAGCGTGATCCTCGGCGGGCTCGACGGGAATATCGGCGGCTATACCAACAGCCTGTTGTCGGCGACCTATTCGCGCGGCGCCGAGCAGCGCGCCGACGATTTCGCGCGCGAGCAGATGGGCAAGGCCAAGGTGTCGCCGCTGGCGACGGCGCAGTTCTTCCGCCGGCTGTCGGGGCAGACCGACGTCAAGGGTGCGGCGAAGATGCTCAATTATTTCTCGAGCCATCCGATGTCGAGCGACCGCGCCGCGCAATTCACCGCCGCGGCAAAGGGGCGGACGGATTTCACGCCGACGCTGACGCCGGAGGAATGGGCGAGCCTCCGGTCGATCTGCTCGGCGGATCCGGATCGAAAGAGGGACAGCGGGTTCCGGTTCTGACCTTGTAAGCCGCCAAGCGGCGAGAGTCGCGGCGAATACCAACTAATATATTGAAATATATCGATATAATTTCAAATTTCTGAGGGAAAGATATGGGACATATGGTGTCCCATATCTCCCTGGGTGAAGGATATAGCCGGCATTGCCCGCGCTCGATTCAACGACTCCCGTGCACGCGCTATGCCGTGACCATCAGTTTCGCCTCCACGGGGCAAAGCAGTCCGTATAAGGGCGTCGCATGACCGATCCGGCTCCAACCCCCGCCCGCCCAGCGCTCGCCTATCACCTGACCGAAGGCGCCGGCCCGACGATCATGTTCCTGCCGGGCTATGCCTCCGACATGAGCGGCAGCAAGGCGATCGCGCTGGAGGCCTGGGCGAAGGAGGAAGGCCGGGCGTTCCTGCGGTTCGACTATGGAGGATGCGGACAGAGCGAGGGCATATTCGAGGACCAGACGCTCGCGGGTTGGCGCGACGATGCGCTGGAGATGGTCGACCGTGCCGTCACCGGACCCGTCATTCTGGTCGGATCGTCGATGGGCGGATGGCTGATGCTGCTCGTGGCGCGCGCGCGGCCGGACCGGGTGGTCGGGCTGGTCGGCATCGCCCCCGCGCCGGACTTCACCGATTGGGGCTTCACCACCGACGAGAAACTCGCGCTGCTGCAGAATGGCCGGATCGAGCGGCCGTCCATCTATTCGGACCAGCCGACCGTCTACACGTCGCGCTTCTGGCAATCGGGCGAGGCGCACCGGCTGATGTCGGGCACGATTCCGTTCGACGGGCCGGTGCGGCTATTGCAGGGCCAGGCCGATCCCGACGTGCCGTGGCACCGCACCGTCCGGCTCGCCGAACTGCTGCGTTCAGCCGATGTGCAGACTATGCTCGTCAAGGACGGCGACCACCGCCTGTCGCGCGATGCCGATATCGCGCTGCTCATCGGGGCGGTCGAGGATGTGATCCAGCGCTTATGATCCTGCCCCTTTTACTGCTTGCCGCCCAAAGCACCGCCCCGGTCTCTGGCCCCCCCGATCCCGTCGAGCAGCGCTTCGATCGCTGCGTCGATCTCGCCGAAGACGACCCACGCGCCGCCGAAGTCGAGGCCGCGCGCTGGCAGCGCGAGGGCGGCGGCTTCCTGTCGCACCAATGCCTGGGCATTTCCTATGCCAACCAGACGCGCTGGACCGCGGCAGCGGCCGAATTCGAGGCGGCCGCGCGCGGCGGGGAGATCGCGAAGGACAGGCGCGCCGCGAATTACTGGGCGCAGGCGGGCAATGCCTGGCTGGCGAGCGGCGAGGCGATGAAGGCGCGCGGCGCGCTCAACGCGGCGCTGGCCACGGGCACGCTCCAGGGCATGCAGCGCGGCGAGGCCAATCTCGACCGCGCCCGCGCCTTTGTCGCGAGCGGCGACCTGGCCGATGCGCGGCCCGATCTCGACCGTGCGCTGGTCGATGCCGCCGCCGATCCGCTCGCCTGGCTGCTGTCGGCGACCCTGGCGCGGCGAACGGGCGACCTGCCGCGTGCCAAGAAGGATATTGCCGAGGCGATCAAGCTGGCGGGCGACGATCCGTCGGTCCAGCTCGAGGCGGGCAACATCGCCGCCGCGCTGGGCGACGAGGCGGGTGCGAAGGCGGCGTGGAACAGCGCAGCCAAGCTGAAGCCCGACAGCGAGGCGGCGCGCAATGCCCGCAATGCGCTGAAGCAGTTCGATGCGCCCGCCCCCGCGCCTGCGGCGACTCCTGCCCCGACACCGGCAAAGCCCTGAGCCTTCTTCCCCTCCCAGCGGAAGAGGGAAAATGCCGCGACGATCCCCGGTCGGTACTGGCAAGCCTCGTCGCGCGCGCCTATCTCGCGGGACCAAGGAGGCCCGCCGATGAAGTATCTGCACACGATGATCCGCGTCACCGATCCCGACGCGACGATCCGTTTCTTCAACCTGCTCGGGCTGAACGAAGTGCGGCGCATGGAGAGCCAGCAGGGCCGCTTCACGCTGATCTTCATGGCGGCGCCCGGCGAAGAAGGGCAGGCCGAGGTCGAGCTGACCCATAATTGGGACCCGGAGGATTATTCGGGTGGGCGCAATTTCGGGCACCTCGCCTACCGCGTCGACAATATCTACGAGACCTGCCAGCGGCTGATGGACGGCGGCGTGACGATCAACCGCCCGCCGCGCGACGGGCACATGGCGTTCGTGCGCACGCCGGACGATATCTCGGTCGAGCTGCTCCAGGACGGCCATCTGCCACCGGCCGAGCCCTGGGTGTCGATGCCCAACACGGGCGTCTGGTAACATGGGCGCGGCGGTCCGCGCGTTCCTGGCGATGACCGGTGCGCACCTGCCGATCGTACAGGCGCCGATGGCCAATTTCGCCGGGACCGAACTCGCGGTCGCCGCGATGGGCGCGGGCGGGGTAGGATCCTTGCCCTGTGCAGTGCTCGATGCCGAAGCGGTGGTCGCACAGGCAGCGGCGGTGCGCGCGGCGGCGACCGGGCCGCTCAATCTCAATTTCTTCTGCCACAAGCTTGGTCCGCCGCCCGACGAGACGGCATGGCGTAGCGCGCTGGCACCCTTTTATGCCGAGGAAGGCGTCGCGCCGCCGACCGATGTGCCACCGCTGCGCCGACCGTTCGACGCCGCAATGGCCGACGCGGTCGGCACCGTACGGCCCGAGATCGTCAGCTTCCATTTCGGCCTGCCCGACGAGGATCTGCTGGAGCGGGTCAAGGCGACCGGGGTGCTGGTGTTCGGCTGCGCCACCAGCGTCGCCGAGGCGCGCTATCTGGTCGAACGCGGCTGCGACGCGGTGATCGCCCAGGGCTTCGAGGCGGGCGGCCATGCCGGGCATTTCCTCGCCGGTCATCGTCCGGTCGGCCTGATCGCGCTGGTGCCGCAAATCGTCGGGGCGGTGCATGTGCCCGTGATCGCCGCCGGTGGCATCGCCGACGAGCATGGCGCGGCGGCCGCGATCGCGCTCGGCGCGGCGGCGGTGCAGATCGGCACCGCCTATCTCCGCACGCCCGAGGCGCGGCCGAGCGCGGTGCATCGCCGCCGGCTCGAAACGGCGACGGCTGACGACGGGGTCTTCACCAACCTGTTCACCGGCGGCGTCGCGCGCGGGCTGCGCAACCGGCTGATCGATACGCTCGGCCCCGTCAGCGCCGCCGCGCCGCCCTTCCCTTATGCCAGCGCCGCGCTCGCCCCGCTGCGCGCCAGGGCGGAGAGCGAGGGGCGCGACGATTATACCTCGCTCTGGGCCGGCCAGGGCATCGGCCTCGCCCGCGCGGAATCCGCCGCCGCCGTGACCGAGCGCCTGGGCAGCGCCGCCCTTTCCGGGAGTCTTGCATGACCGACCTCGAGATCGTCCGCATTCCGGCGCTGAGCGACAATTATATCTGGCTGGTGCACGATCCGGTGTCGGACGAGACCATGGCGGTCGACCCGGCCGAGGCAGCGCCGGTGCTGGCCGAAGCGGACCGGCGCGGCTGGCGGATCGGACAGATCTGGAACACCCACTGGCACCCCGACCATACCGGCGGCAATGCGGCGATCAAGGACGCGACCGGGGCAATCGTCTCCGGCCCGGCGGCCGAGGCGGCGCGCATCCCGACGCTCGACGTTCAACTGGCCGAGGGCGACAG
Organism: Sphingomonas sp. GW821-FHT10F11; assembly: GCF_058809095.1. Classification (NCBI taxonomy): domain Bacteria; kingdom Pseudomonadati; phylum Pseudomonadota; class Alphaproteobacteria; order Sphingomonadales; family Sphingomonadaceae; genus Sphingomonas; species Sphingomonas sp. GW821-FHT10F11. Next base: position 384,142 of record NZ_JBXASH010000002.1, on the reverse strand, counting down.
CGTACGGCTCGGCAATCATGTCGCGACCGTGCTGGAGACGCCGGGGCATACCGCGGGGCACATCACTTTCCATCTGCCGGGCGACTTGGTGGTCTTCACCGGCGACACATTGTTCGCGATGGGTTGCGGCCGGCTGTTCGAGGGCGATGCCGGGCAGATGTTCGCCAATATGCAGCGCCTGGCCGCTCTGCCGCCCGAGACGATCGTCTATTGCGCGCACGAATATACGCAGAGCAACGGCCGCTTCGCGCTCGCCGCCGAACCTGACAATGCGGCGACGCGGGAACGGATGAAGGCAGTCGATGCTGCGCGGGCGCGCGGCGAGGCCACGGTGCCGACAACGATCGCCGAGGAACTGGCGACCAACCCGTTCCTGCGTGCGGAATCCGCCGAGCAGCTCCGTCATCGACGTGCGGCCAAGGATGCTTTTCGCGGCTGAATAAAGTATATCAACGGGCGACCGGGGGCGTCGGATCGAGGAGCATCGTCATGCGTATCCTGTTTCCCCTGCTAGCGATCGCCCTGGCCGGGTGCGCGGCTTCGGCGACGCCGCAGGCCAGCACCGAAGACAAGAATCTCGCCAAGGCGCTGGCCGGGCGCACGGCCGGCAGGCCGGTCGACTGCATCGACCGGTCCTTCGCCGGCGGGCCGGAGATCATCGACGACAAGACCCTTCTCTACCGATCGGGCCGCCACATCTACCGCAACGATCTCGAAGCCAGTTGCCCGTCGCTGCGCCCGACCTCGATCCTGGTGATCGAGGCGCATGGCAGCCAGATGTGCCGCAACGACCTGTTCCGGCCGACGGAGCCGGGCAGCGTCGTGCCCGGCCCCATATGCCGGCTGGGCAAGTTCACGCCCTATGACAAGCCGAAAGGCTGAGGCTCAGAGAACGAACCGCGACAGATCGGTGTTGCGGGCGATCACCGCGAGCTGCTTGTCGACATAGGCACCGTCGACCACCAGCGTCTGGCCGACTCGATCCTCGGCGTTGAAGCTGACGTCCTCGAGCAGCTTCTCCATCACCGTCTGCAGCCGCCGCGCGCCGATATTCTCGATCTCGCCATTCACTTCGGCAGCGATCTTCGCGACGGCGCGGATGCCGTCCTCGGTGAACTCGACCGCCACGCCCTCGGTGCCGATCAGCGCGACATATTGCTGAGTCAGCGAGGCCTTGGTGTCGGACAGGATCGCGACGAAATCATCCTCGGTCAGCGCCTTCAGCTCGACGCGGATCGGCAGGCGACCCTGAAGCTCGGGCAGCAGGTCGCTCGGCTTGGCGACATGGAACGCCCCGCTCGCGATGAACAGGATGTGGTCCGTCTTCATCGGCCCGTATTTCGTGGCGACCGTGGTGCCCTCGATCAACGGCAGCAGATCGCGCTGCACGCCTTCGCGGCTCACGGAACCGCCGCGCACATCGCTGACCGCGATCTTGTCGATCTCGTCGAGGAAGACGATCCCGTTCGCCTCGGCATCGGCCAGCGCGATGCGGCTGACCTCGTCCTGGTCCAGGCGCTTGTCGGCTTCCTCTTCGACCAGCTTCTCCCAGGCGGCGGGCACGGTGAGCTTGCGGCGCTTCATCTGGCCACCGCCGAACGCCTTGCCCATCATCTCGCTGAGATTGATCATCTGCGCGCCGCCGCCGGGGATCTCGAACGGCATCTGGGCTTGCGCCTCAAGCTCGATCTCGATCTCGGTCTGGTCGAGATGGCCGTCGCGGAAGCGCTGGCGGAAGGCCTCGCGGGTCGCCTCGCTTGCGCCCTTGCCGGTCAACGCGTCGAGCAGGCGCGCCAGCGCCGCCTCCTCGGCCTTGTCCTTCACTGCGACTCGGCGGCGTTCCTTTTCCAGCCGGATCGCTTCCTCGACCAGGTCGCGGGCGATCTGCTCCACGTCGCGGCCGACATAGCCGACCTCGGTGAACTTGGTCGCCTCGACCTTGACGAAGGGCGCGTCGGCCAGCTTGGCCAGGCGGCGGCTGATCTCGGTCTTGCCGCAGCCGGTCGGGCCGATCATCAGAATGTTCTTGGGCGTGACCTCGTCGCGCAGATCCGCGCCGAGCTGCTGGCGGCGCCAGCGGTTGCGCATCGCGACCGCGACCGCCTTCTTCGCGTCGTTCTGGCCGATGATGTGCTCATCAAGCGCGGCGACGATGGCTTTGGGAGTGAGGGCTTCGTTCATTTTCTACTCTTTAGCCCCTCCCCTTCAGGGGAGGGGTTGGGGTGGGGCAGTGGGACACGATGAGGGTGGTAGATGGGGCAATCGGAAGCCCCCACCCCAACCCCTCCCCTGAAGGGGAGGGGCTTTATAGGTCAGTTTACGCTGTCCAGGCTTTCGACCGTCAGGCGTTCGTTGGTGTACACGCAGACATCGGCGGCTATCTTCATTGCCTTGCGGCAGATCGTCTCGGCATCTTCCTCATAATCGACCAGCGCGCGTGCCGCGGCCAGGGCATAGTTGCCGCCCGATCCGATCGCGGCGACGCCGGCCTCCGGCTCGAGCACGTCGCCATTGCCGGTGAGGATCAGGGTCACCTCCTTGTCGGCGACGATCATCATCGCCTCGAGGTTGCGCAGATACTTGTCGGTCCGCCAGTCCTTGGCCAACTCGACCGCCGCGCGCAGCAACTGGCCGTGATGCTGTTCGAGCTTGCGCTCCAGCCGCTCGAACAGGGTGAAGGCATCGGCCGTCGCGCCGGCAAAGCCACCGATCACCGATCCGTCACCGAGGCGGCGGACCTTCTTCGCGTTGGGCTTCATGACCGTCTGGCCCTGAGTCACCTGGCCATCGCCAATAACGATGACGCGTCCATTCTTGCGCACGGAGAGAATTGTCGTGCCGTGCCACGCTGTGTCGTTCCCGCTCATGGGGCGCATATGGGATGGCAAAAGCGGGTGCGCAATCCGGACGTGTTTTTGGCGGTTGCACCGCAACAAGGGCTTGCCCGATAAGGACGCGCGGCTCCAGGGGGGAAACGATGGTGACGAAGCATATGAGCGGGCCCGAGCATGCGCTGGAGCGGCTCGTCTTCTTCTCCGATGCGGTGTTCGCGATCGCGATCACGCTGTTGATCATCGAGATCCACGTCCCGCGCCTGCCGATCGGCAGCAGCAACGCCGAGTATCTGGAGGCGCTGGCGCATCTGTGGCCGAGCTTCTTCGGCTTCTTCGTCAGCTTCTGGGTGATCGCTGCCTTCTGGGCCGGGCATCACCGCGCCTTCTGCCTTGCCGCGCACTACCGCGACGCGCTGCTCGCGCCCAACCTCGCCTTCCTTTGCGCGATCGTGTTCATGCCCTTCTCCACCGCCTTCATGGCGGGCAATCTCGGCATGCTGGTGCCGCATGCCTTCTACAATCTGACGCTGATCGTCTGCGGGCTGCTCAACGTCCGTCTCAACCGGATGGTAACGAGCCCGCCCGTCGTCGGCGACCATGCCGATCCCCTGATCATCGCGTTGACCCGGGTGCGGGGCTGGTCGGTGATGCTCGGTGCGCTCTGCGCGCTGCTGCTCTGCTTCGTCGATGCGCGCTTCAGCCAGATCGCGCTGATCACGATTCCGTTGTGGCGCATCCTGCTGCAACGCCGAACCCGGCGCAGCTTCGCGACCGCCGCCGCCTGATCAGGCCGGATCGGTGCAGGCGCCGGCGACCGGCACGAAGCGATAGCGGACGTCCTGCGCGCTGCCGCGACTGCGGAAACGATTGCGATCGATGACCGCCGGTGCGCACTGGTCCGAATCCCCGGCATACCATAGGCCGTCCGACGTGCCGCGCAGATGGCATTGGGTGCGATAGCTCCGCTCGCCGCGGTCGGCTCTGGGGCAGAGCCTGTAGCCGGACGGGACCGCGACGGCGATCGACCAGCCTATGTTCGGAAGGCTGACCAGCCCCGGAGCCGGTACTGCCCGAGCCTTGGCTGCCGCTGCCGCCACGGCGGCCTTGCGCTGAGCCTCGACCCGCTCGCTGATCCCGGCGAGCGCCGCATCGTATTTCTTGCCGAACCAGCCGGTCAGCGTGACACGATCGGCCTGGGCCGCGGCGACGATCGCCTCGTCTTCGGGCGTCAGTTTCTCGCCGGCCTCGATCTTGGCGCTGATCGCCCGCAATTCGGCCGCGCGCTGTTCGTTCTTGCGCTTCTCGATCAGGGTCTCGAGCCGAGCCAGTTCCTCATCCTGCGGACGATCGGCGCGAAGCCACGCCGGTACGCCGATGGCGGCGAGCATGCGTTGCGGGATCAGCATGTTGGCAGCGGCGAGCAGCAGCGCGCCGAGCGGGATGACGACGAACACAGCGCGTTCCACCTTCGGCGCAACCCGGCCGAACAGCCAGACGACGAGCACCGCGACCGGCGCCAGCACGAGAAAGGTGAGCGAGGTGCCGAGCGAGCGGTCGCCGGACGCGAGGGCGAAGAACAGCAAGGGCACCAGAAAGGCGAGGAATACCCGCCCGAGCAATTTGGCGTAGCCGAGCAATGCATCCCGCGCGCCATCCACTCCGCGTACCGCGCCGACGCCGCCGCTGACCAGCAGCACGCCGACGACATGGATCGGGTTGAGAAAGGCATAGAGCGCCCCGATGCCGAAGATCGCGATCAGCAGATAGTTGAGCTGCGGCAGGCCCAGGCTGCGGAAGATGGCGCCCGCGACGAGCAACCCGATCATCGCGGCGACCACCAGCACGAGGCGACGGTGGACGCTCTCGATCGTGGCGCCCGCTGTCTGCAGCCCTTCGGCGAGGCCGGTGCGGGTCCTCCCCCAGAGCTCGGCCGAACGCTGCTTCATCGAGGCGAGCGTGCGGCCTTTGGTCTGCGGTACGATCGCACCACTCTGTGCTGTCGCTGGAAGATCGTCCATCGTTCCCCCGGTAGCCGACCCCGACGATGTGGGACCGGACCGGGACTTGATAGAGGTGCCCCCGATCTCGCGCTAGGAGGAACGCGACGTGGCCGGGCGCGGCCTGGCCGCGCCCGGTGCGTTAGTTACCGGCAGCGCGTGTTGTCGGCATCGATCGAGGCGCCGGCCACGCCACCGCCCGCTGCACCGAGCAGCGTACCGAGGGTCTTGGAGCCGCCCGGCGCGATGATGTTGCCGAGCAGGCCGCCAACCGCCGCGCCGACGAGCAGGCCAGTGGTGCCATCCGACCGGCGGCAATAATAGCGCCCGTCCTGGCCGCGATAGATGCGGTCGTTGCGCGACAGCCGGCGCTCGCGATAGCGCGGCGAATCGCGGTAATAACGGTCGGCATAATAGCCGTTATATTGCGGGTCCGGCCGATCGTAATCATACTGACTATAGCTGCGGTAGCGTGGGTCCATCCCGTCGTCGCCATAGCTGGTGCAGCCTGTCACGAGGCCTGCACCAAGAGTTGCCGCGGCCAGCAGGCCGAGGGTCATGGTACGCATATCACTCTCCCGGTTTCGTTATGCCTGCGCAACGCGAAGGGGCCGGAATGGTTGCAACCTCCAGGGTTTAGTGCGTGGTGAAGCCCGGCGGCGGGCGCAGAGCCTCGCGCTCCGCAGCAGGAACCGGTGCGGTCGGGTCCGGGCGGAATGCAGGCGGCGCGCGATCCTCCGGACCCGGGTGGGACCGGTCGAGCGCGAGATCGGGCGCGGCATGTTCGGCCGATGCGGCATAGCTGCGGCCCCGCGCCAGCAGGGTGACGAGCACCCCGCCGATCGCGACTGCCGCGGCGCCGAGCGAGATGGCCGTCTTGCGGCCGATCAGGGGCATGGGTTCGGCTTTCCGGTTCTTTCGCGTCGCCATGCTGCTTTACCGTGCTGGTTGAAAAGCTTGCCGTATCAACGGGCGGGTGGACGCGGTGTTCCGGCGGGACGGTTGCGCGCGGGCGCGGGTCATGTGATCCTCAGCTTATGGGCGCGGCGGAAATCCTGGGCGTGGCGGCGAGCGTGAGCCTGTTATCGGGCTGGCGGCTCTATCTTTGCATCTTCGCCACCGGCGTGGCGATGCACACCGGCTGGATCGCCCTGCCCGCGCATCTCCACCAGCTCGATATATTGGCCAACCCCTGGGTGATCGGGGTGGCAGGCGTCGTGGCGCTGGCCGAATTCCTGGCCGACAAGGTGATGTGGATCGACAGCGCCTGGGATGCCGTCCACACGCTGATCCGGCCGGTCGGCGGGGCGCTGCTCGCGCTGGCGATCGTCGATCCCGGCGACCCCAAATGGCAGGTGATCGCGCTGATCCTGGGCGGCGGCGCTTCGCTGCTGACTCATAGCGCCAAGGCAGGCACGCGGGCGGTGGTCAATGTCAGCCCGGAGCCGGTGAGCAATGTGCTGGTTTCCACCGCCGAGGATGTGGCGACGGGCGGGCTGTTGCTGCTGGCGCTGGCCAATCCGGTCATCGCGATCGGCGTGGCGGTGCTGCTGCTGGCGGGCGCCATCGCCGCGCTGGTGATGGTGCGGCGGGTGCTGCGCTGGGCGATGCAGCTAGGCCGGACGGCCGCCCCGCCACCTGCGGGCTAGCGCCGCGCAGCGGGCGGCAGCCACTGGGGAACAGCGGCCCGGCGCAGCCGTTTAGCAAGCCCTGTGTACGGAGTTGAATCATGAAGACGATGAGCCTCGCGCTGGCGCTTGCCCTGCTGGGCAGCGCCGCCCCCGCAACCGCCCAGACGACGCCCGCCCCTGCCCCGTCCGGTTCAGAGAATGACGTCAACAGCCCCGATGTCGCGGCCGCCAACAAGGATGTCGCGGCGCAGGCGACCGCCCGCCAGGATGCGGTCGCCGACGTCAATGCCGACACACAGGCCAGCGCCGATGCGCAATATGCCGCCGATCTCGCAGCATATCGGGATGCGCTCCGCGCGCATCACCGCGAGGTGTCGCGCGATGCCCGCATCGCCGATCACAAGGAGCGCGCCTATGCCGATGCGATGCGCGACTGGCGGCGCCAGGTCTACGCCTGCAAGCATGGCAGTACGCGAGCATGCAAGGCCCCGACGCCCGACCCCGCCAATTATTGGTGAGACCCGTCCGGGACGAGTTCGTCGCGCGACGCGATCACGGCGCCGAAATGATGCCGCCACAGGCGCTCGCCCAGCGCAGCTGACCGATCGAGCGACGAGCCGATCGTAAGCCAGCGCAACAGGGTCGGTCGCAATCCGGCATCGAACAGTGCGAAGCCCGCGGCAAGGATGCAGGTATCAGCCTGGATGCCGCAGACCAGTACGCGCTCAACGCCGAGCGCGCGGAGATGGTCGATCGCCGCGAGGGGCGGGAGATAGCCGTGCTTCACGAACAGCGCGTCGGTCTGGACGAGGCTCTCATCGGCAGGCGCCGGCTTCCAGCCTAGCTGGCGCTCGAACGGGGTGACCGCCTCGTCGTGGCGCTCGACCGTCGCGATCGAATACATGGTCGCGGCCAGCGCGCCGATCTCCTCGACCAGCCAGGCAGGCGGATCGAAACTGGGCTGGACGTCCACCACGAGCAGGGCCTGGCGCATGGCCGCTTCCACTCGACCTGCGGGGGAATTGCAACCCGGCGCAGTTTATTTCGGATCGGTCCCGGGCCGCACTGGTTACGCGACCGAAAGCAACTATCTCCTCCCCGATAGCGCAAGGAGCCCCGTATGACCGATGCCGCCGAGTACACGCCCCCCAAGGTCTGGACCTGGAACAAGGAGAATGGCGGCGCCTTCGCCAGCATCAACCGGCCGATCGCGGGCCCGACCCACGACAAGGAGCTGCCGGTCGGCAAGCATCCGTTCCAGCTCTATTCGCTGGGCACGCCCAATGGCGTGAAGGTGACGATCATGCTCGAGGAACTGCTCGAGCTGGGCCATGAGGGCGCCGACTATGACGCCTGGCTGATCCGCATCAACCAGGGCGACCAGTTCGGCAGCGGTTTCGTGGACGTAAACCCCAATTCGAAGATTCCCGCGCTGCTCGACCGCAGCGGACCCGAGCCGATCCGGGTGTTCGAATCCGGCGCGATCCTGATGCACCTGGCCGAGAAGTTCGGTGCATTCCTGCCAACCGAGACGGCCGCCCGGGCGGAATGCCTGTCCTGGCTGTTCTGGCAGATGGGCAGCGCGCCCTTCCTGGGCGGCGGCTTCGGCCATTTCTTCGCCTATGCGCCGATCAAGATCGAATATGCGATCGACCGCTATGCGATGGAGGTGAAGCGCCAGCTCGACGTGCTCGACCGGCGGCTGGCCGAGAGCGAATATCTCGGGGGCGACGCCTATACCATCGCCGATATCGCGACCTGGCCCTGGTATGGCGCGCTGGCCAAGGGCCTTGCCTATGACGCGGGCGAATTTCTGCAGGTGCAGGATTACAAGAACGTGCAGCGCTGGACCGACCAGATCGCGGCGCGGCCGGCGGTGCAGCGCGGGCGGATGGTCAACCGCGTGACGGGCGATCCGGCGACCCAGCTGCACGAGCGCCACGATGCGGCGGATTTCCTGACGAAGACGCAGGACAAGCTCGCGCCGGCCGACTGAGCGGCGGCGCCCATCCTCGTCAGGCGTTGGCGCAGGCGTAGAGCAGCATCGCCTCGCCCACCGATTGCGGCACGACCTCCCGGCCGTCCTTGCGCCAGTCGGGGTAGTCGATGCCGTTCATGACGTAGAGTTTGAGCGTGTAGAGAGTCCGGGAACGGCAATCGGCGGCCTTGTCGGATTTGCCGGCACCCTCGGCGGTGAAATAGACCAGGCCGTCGGCACCGCGCCGGATGCTGTCCTTGTCGACCTGGCCCATGATCTCGGCATCCTCGTCATCGAAGACCGTCACCCATTTCTCGGCAAGGGCGGGGCTGGCGGCCAGTATGGCGGCCAATGCGAACGGAATCATGGCGAGCTTCATTGCACCCTCCCCCTTTTGCCGGAGGATGATTGGTCCCGATCCGGACCGAATACAAGCGTCATCGGGGCGACACGGAAATCGGCTCGGCTTGACAAGACGCCGCCGCGATCGGGAAGTGCGACCGGCCCTGGAAGGAATGACGATGAGCACAAGGCGCATGCCCGTGGCGATGGCGATCCTGCCCCTGGCGTTGCTCGCCGCTGCCCCCGCCCCGAAACCCGCGCCGCTGCGGTTGAACGACATCAGCGTGGTCGGCACGCACAACAGCTACAAGCTGGCGATGCCGGCCGAAACCATGGCGAAGGTGCGCGCCGCCAACGCGGCCATCGCGGACATGCTCGACTATGCCCACCGGCCGCTGGCCGAGCAGCTCGATGCGGGCGCGCGGCAGTTGGAGATCGACGTCAATTACGATCCCAGGGGCGGTTTCTACGCGAAGGGATCGAACGACCCGAAGCTACTGCGGCCCGGGTTCAAGGTGCTGCACATTCCGGGCATCGACAATTCGAGCAGTTGCGTGCTGCTGACCGAGTGCCTGCGCAGCATCCTGCGCTGGTCGGACAAGCACCCCGGGCATGTGCCGATCATGCTGATGTTCAACGCCAAGGACGAGAAGAATGCATGGCGCGGCGGGATCGACGCGCTGCCCTTCGATGCGGCGGCATGGGATGCGCTGGATGCCGAGATCCGGTCAGTGATGCCTGCGAAGAAGCTGATCGTGCCGGACGAGGTTCAGGGCAATTTTCCTACGCTGCGCGACGCGGTGCGCGCCGGCAACTGGCCGACGCTCGCCAAGGCACGCGGGCGCTTCCTGTTCGCGCTCGATGAATCGCCCGAGAAAGTCGCTGGCTATCGCGGGGCGCGGCGGTCGCTGGAGGGGCGCGTGTTCTTCATCAGCACGGACGAGGAGTCACCCGCCGCGGCCTATCTGACGATCAACGACCCGATTGCCGATGGCGCGCGCATCCGGCGCGATGTGGCGGCGGGCTATCTGGTGCGGACGCGGGCCGACGCGGATACCAGGGAAGCGCGGGTCGACGACACCAAACGGCGTGAGGCCGCGCTGGCGAGCGGTGCCCAATATGTCTCGACCGATTATCTGTGGCCCGACGCGCGGTTCGCGGGCGGATATCAGGTGCGCTTGCCGGGGGGCGCAACCGCGCGGTGCAACCCGGTGCGGCGTGCCGCGGATTGCCCGGGCGGGGTCCTGGAGAAGCGCTGACGGGCTCCCGAAAGGGAACACCGGCCGGGGCATGACGGTTAATGCCGGAGCGGGGGTTCGATCGCGCGCCGGCAGGCGCCGCCTTGAACCAGGAGTAGCTCCCATGAAAACCCTTTCCCTATCGTCCGCGGCGTGCGGGCTGTTGCTGGCCGGCGCCTTGCTAGGCGCTGCCCCGCCAGCCGCGGCGCAGACCGAGGAGGACATCATCGTCACCGGCCGCTGGAGCCGGGTGCCGGACAATGTGGATTCGCTGTCGCAGCGGGTCAGCTACCGCGATCTCGACCTGAGCCTACGGGACGACTGGCGCGAGTTGCGGCGCCGCGTCAGCCTGACCGCACGCTATCTGTGCGACCGGCTGGGCGAGCCGGACAGCGCCTCGTCGAGCTTTGCGCCATCGTGCCGCGACGCCGCGACCAGGGACGCGATGCGTCGGGTCGGCACGGTCCGACAGGACTTCGCGCCGCGCGGCACCGCCTGGATCGCCCCCGCACGCTGGGAGGCGCCTTATCCGGCCGATTGGGAAAACACCTATCCGGAAAACGAGTCTTCGGCCTATCCGTGACGGCCCGGGAGCGGCGCCGCACGGGCGCCGCTCCCGTCACCCCAGCCGGTCGAAATAGACGAAGAAGAAGCCGAGCTGGCCGAGGATGGCGGCAAGCACCAGCCAGAGCTGGAAACGGCGCGAGGCGATGACCGCGCCGAGCGCGCAGCCCAGGATCGAGAGCACGGCCCGTACGGAATACATCAGTCCATGCGCCTCGTAATAGGCGATGCCCTTCAGCAGCGTGTCGCCGATATCGAGGAAGAAGGTCAGCGCAATCAGGCCGAACAGCCATTTGCGCCGCGACAGGAAATAATCGGCATACCCATCATACCCTTCCAGATCGCCGGGGAAGAGGATCGCGCAGATCAGGAAATAGCAGGACGCATAGGCGAAGATGAAGAGATAGCGCCCGAACGTCCAGTCAGTGATCTGGTTGAGCCGGAATTCCCACCACCAATAGCCGATGACCGAGAGCAGCGCCCAGGCCACCCAGCCGAGATGAAGCAGGCTGACCTTGCGCCTGCCGGGATGCTCGACAAAGGCGGCGAGGCCGAGGAGCAGCCGGCTGACGCTCAGGCCGAGGATCACCCCGACGATGACGCGCACGTGCAGGAAGAGATCATTGGCCATGAGCGCCCTCTCTCGACGGAGCCGGGCGGGAAGGTGGCAGATCGCACGATTGCGGGCAATCACGGCAGCACTGGATTCACGGCGCGACCTGCATTATGTATGGCTTATTGTATGGATACAAAAGGCATGCATGATGATGCGGTTTGAGAATGATACGGAGAAATTCCGCTGGATCCTGAAGGCGGGATGGAAGGGGCTCTGCCCGCGCTGCGGCAAGGGTCACATGTTCACGTCCTGGCTGAAGGTGACGAAGGAATGCGACGTGTGCGGGCTCGATTACCGCTTCGCCGCGCCCGACGATGGCCCCGCCTTCTTCTCTCTCTGCATCGTCGCCTTTCCGCTGACCTTCCTGCTGGTATGGATCGAGGTGGCGTATCATCCGCCGCTCTGGGTGCACCTGGTGACCTCGATCCCGGTGATGCTGCTCGGGTGCCTGTTGCCGCTTCGGCCGATCAAGGGATGGCTGGTCGCCTCGCAATATGTAAACAGGGCGCAGGAAGCGGGCACCGGCGCCTTGTGGAACAAGCTGCACGGCCGCGCGCCGGAAGAGGGAGTCGGGAATTTCGATGACTGACGGGTGGCTCCCCGACCTTACGCGCAGCACCGGCACCAAATATCAGGCGATCGCCGACGCGCTCGATGCGGCGATCGTACGCGGGGATTTGCGCCGGGGCGATCGCCTGCCACCGCAGCGCGAGGTAGCGGCGAAGCTGGGCGTCGACCTGACCACGGTAACCAAGGCCTATGATGCCGCCCGGCTGCGCGGTCTGATCGAGGCGCGGGGCCGGGCGGGCAGTTTCGTCGCCGCCACGCACGAGCCGATCGTGCCGCCGCCCCTCGTCGATACGGGCATGAACATGCCGCCGGAGATCCCCGGCGGACTGCTGAGCCAGGCAATCAACGAAACGTCCGCCGCTTTGCTCGCCGGATCGGAGATGGCGTGGCTGCAATATGCGCCGGCGGGCGGTGCCGCGCAGGATCGGGCGGCCGGCGCCGACCTGCTGACCCGGCGCCGCCTGCCGAGCGGCGAGGAGCAGGTGATCGTGACGGCGGGCGGGCAGAATGCGCTGCATGCGATCCTGACCTCCACGCTCGGCGCGGGCGACACGGTGGCATGCGGGCGGTTCGCCTATCCCGGCTTCAAGGCGCTGGCCGAGCGGCTGGGCCTGACCCTGTTGCCGCTCGAGGCGATCGACGCCGCGACACTCGAGGCGGCGTGCCGCATCCATCCGGTGCGCGCGCTCTATGTCGTGCCGACCAACGACAATCCGACCGCCGCGACCGTCAGCGAGGCCGAGCGCGCAGCGATCGCAGAAGTGGTGCGGCGTCACGACCTGCAAGTGATCGAGGACGATGCCTATGGGCTGCTCGCCAGTGACCCGATTCCGCCGATCGCCGCCTTCGCGCCGGAGCGCTGCTGGTATGTCGCGAGCCTGTCCAAGATCGTGACGCCGGCGTTGCGCGTCGCCTTTGTGCGGACACCGAGTGCGGGCAGCGCGATCCGCCTCGCCACCGATGTACACGAGACCGCGATCATGGCACCGCCGCTCAACGCCGCGATGGTGAGCCGGTGGATCGGCGACGGGATGTTCGAGCAGCTGGTCAGCGCGATGCGCGGCGAGATCGTCTGGCGGCAGGCGCTGGCCGGGAGCGTACTCGGCGACCTGGCGGGCGCGCGGTCGGCCGAGGGCTATCATCTGTGGCTCCCCCTGCCCGGCCATCTCCGTGCCGAAGACCTGGCCGCGGCGATGCGGCCGCACGGGCTGTCGGTGGTGGGAGCAGGCAGCTTCGCGGTCGAGCACGACGATATGCAGGCAGCGCGGGTGTCGCTGGGCGGGCTGCTCGACCGGGAGCGGCTGGCGCGGGCGTTGCGCGTGCTGCACGGGCATCTCTCGCAACCGCGCGGCAGGGCGACGCCTTTGGTGTAAGGGCCACGCTCCCGACCAGGCAATGGCGTCAGGCAATTCCATGCGCGGCGAGGCCTGCGGCGATGCCATCCGCAACCCTCTTGTCGAAGCGGATCTTGTCTTCGATTTCTCTCTGCCGCCTGTGCTCTTCGGCGCGCTCAAAGGCGAGACCGAGGCGCCGCGCGTAATCCTTGTCCTCCGCCGACTCTTCCTTTCGCGCCAGGGCCGACCAGGATCGGGGACGGCGGCAGCCGAGCCATTGCAGGGTCGCGCGCACATCGGCTGGGACATGCACGGTAACGGGCACGACCACCGGCCCATTCGCCCCGCCGGCAAAGACCTTCACATCGTCATACTCATAGCCGACCGCGCGCTGATAGAGCGCGCTCTCGGCCCGGTCGTCGGCCCGGTCCTTGCCGACCCGAACGGCGTCGGCGAAATCGTCATGCTCGCCGCGCCAGCGATAGAAGGTGCGGATCGAGACGCCGAGGATGTCGGCGACCTCGCGATCGGTCATGCCGTTGCGGCACAGCTTGCGCGCCTGTTCGGCATGCGCGGGGCGATAGAGCGGAGGGCGTCCTGTCGGCATGGAGGCTTGATAGCCGCCGGTGCGAAACGGTTGAATCAAGCCGCTGCGCGCGATTGTTGGACGGTGTGCCAAAACCCTTCGCGTTTCAGGGCGAGGCCTTCGCGATTCCGCGAGGGAAACCGCGCAAAACCGCGCCAGCAGTGTTGGATGGTTTTGGCACGGCTAGTCGGGCGGGGATCGGTTCTCGCCCAAGCTACCCCCCTTTCTCGCAAAAGAAGATAACATGTTGATATATATAAATTATTTTTCTGCGACACCAGGAGGCACCGGCTGCTCGACGAAGATATCGCTGAAACCTTTTTCATGCGCATAGAGATTGGCGGCATGGATCGAGGCACGCATGGCCTCATCGATAATGACATTCGTCCCGTGCGGATCGCTGTCGAGGTCCTTTTGCGACGTGGCTCCATAGGTCTTGACGCGCGCCGCCAGCGTCTCGTCGCCGGGCGCGACGACAGGAGCCGGCATCGACCGCTCGAGCTGCGCGCGCTTTTCCGCAGTGGCGCGTCGCGTACGATCCTGAATCTGCTCCAGCGTATCGCCGGGACGGACCTCGACCTTCACTTCCCGCGCGGCGAGAGCCGAGGGCGCCAGTGCGGCGGCGACCCGCGCCAGTTGTTGCGGGGTGACCTCCTTCGCCCAATAAGCCCTGACGGCCTCGCGGTGGCGATCCAGCAGCAGCGGCAGCTCCCGATCGCACTGCGCCGACGCCGTGGCGACCATGCGATCGATCAGCCGGGCATGTCCTTCTCTGGCGCCGCCATCTCGGGATCGCCCGTCAGCCGGGTCCGATAGCCGGTATTGCATATCGCGCGCGAGACATCGGCGATCGCGCGCCTGGCGGGGGTATGGGACTGCACCATGCGCGTCGCTATATTTCTTCCCGACCGGGGCCGCCCGCGTGTATCGATCGTTCAGGGGGCCGGAGGCAAAGACGCCTCGATCTCACCCATAGGGAGTCTTGTGCCGATGACGATACGGACATCATTGATCCTGCCCGCGGCGCTCGCCGCGCTGGTAGCGGTTTCTGCCGCGGGAATCGCGACACCGGCCGGTGCGGGCCAGGCCGAGCAGAAGAGATCGACTGGCCAGGAAGCGGAGCAGATCGTCTCTCAGCCGGCGCGCGATGTGGGAATCGAGAAGACGAAGATCCCGCCGCTGCTGATCGAGGTGAGCAAGGATCCCTATGCCCTGCGCGGCGCCGGCAATTGCCGGCAGATCGGCAGCTCGATCGCGGCGCTGACCGGAGTACTCGGGCCGGATTATGACGATGACGCCCCGGCGAAGAAGCGCAACATCGCCAAGGCCGGCGGGGCGGCGGTGGTGAATTCGCTGATCCCGTTCCGCGGGCTCGTCCGCGAGGTGAGCGGCGCGGGGCCGGCCGAGCGGCGGCTGAATGCGGCGTTCGATGCCGGCTTTGCGCGGCGCGGTTTCCTTCGCGGGCTGCAGCGGGCGAAGGGGTGTCGGGGATAAGACAGCGCTGAGCGGGTCGCAGTGATGCCGTCAGGCGTCCCCGGACTCATCCAGTTCCTGCATCCGGCGATTGACGAAATCGAGCGGCGAGGATGCAGGCTTGTCCAGCGACGCCACAAAATCCGATGAGGTGGCGCGCACGCCGGCAGGTTTGGAAGAAAATTTGGGCTTGGGTTTGCGCCCTTCCCCGTCCTTTGCCGGCGTGCGCGCCATGTCATCCTCATCCGGTTGTCGCCGACCGACGCTAGGCCTTTGCGGTGAGGCTGCCAATCTGCGCGTGCAGCGCATCCGCCCGGGCCCTGGCCGCATCGTCCGCCGAGGCGGCGGGCCGCGCGGCGCGCAGGGCCATCTCGCCGCCCGATCCGACCGCCTGCGCGGTGAATTCCGCCGTCCGGCGATCGATCTGCGAGCGCAGCGACATTTTCGACGACAGCTTGCCAAGCTTGCGGAAGACCGGCGCGTCTCCGGTGAACCAGGTCTGCTGCCACCAGATCTGAGTCGCGAGATCGACCCAGGAGACGTAACCGCCGGGCAGGATCGTGCGCGGCTGCCGGATCGCCCCGCTATAGGAATAGCGGACGCCGGCCGCATCGACCGGATCGAAATAATGCGGCGTGTAGAAATCCGACACGACCACGCCGTTGACGGTATAGGCGAAGGACGCGTCCTCCGACGGATCGCAGACCTCCACCAGATAGTTCACACGCCCTTGACCCGGCTTGATCGATTGACCCGCCACCAGCCGGTCGCCGAAGGGATCGACGAGCATCTCACACATTTCGTGCGAGCAGGTGAGCGACCACACGTCGCGGCCGGGATCAGCCGAGACCAGCGCGAAGGGCTGGCCGTTGCGATCGAGGTGGATGCCGGCGGCGGCGTAGCCGATATCGTCGCGGATGATGATCGGCCAATAGTCGAGCGGCATATCGGCCACGCTGCCAAAGGCGTCGACGGTCGCACCGATTCCCCAGATCGGATCGAGATCGCGCGTCGCCTGCTTCTGCAGCGCGGACGCCACCTTCATCAGATCGCCCGCGGAGACCTGCGCCGATTCCGAGATCAGCGCGACATGCTTCAAGAGTCGCGTCATGGTTCCTGCTCCTGCTGTTTCGAGCGGAGGGTAGCGCCGTGACGGGGGTGGGCGCGTGACGATGATCACGCGTTCTGGATGGCGCGCGGTGCCATCGTAGTTCCGGTCCATTCAGAGAAAGACTGGGGTTGCCGGCCGATAAACTATCACCAGAACTGACATGTAGGCTATCGACAGCGCCATTGGATGAATAACCTGCGTCAGGATAGGCCGGGGGGCAGCAATGACGTGGCAGCGCGATGCAAAACTTGTCGTTTCTCTTTTCGCGACAGTGCTAGGTCTCGGCACGACTGGCTACGGCGCCTATGCCCTCCACGCGGAGCACGAGCATAAAATCCAGGCCGATACTCAGGTCGAACTGGCCAAGGTCGCGGCGGCGCGCGAGAATGCCGAGTATCGTTTTCGGGAAAGCATTTGTTCGGATACCTTTGCTTATCTCGAAGACGAACATCCCAACCCTTCCATTTCGAGCGATAGCGCAGAGAGCGCCAACAGGGTCGTGAGCCGTAATCTGAGATCCTGCAGTGTCCTCACGCCAGATGACCGGGTATCACCCTCCAGCGGATTTCCCGCGGAGGCGAAGCCGTGATCTTCCTCGTCCTCATCGCATTCTGTTTCAGCTGCGCGGCGGCCTATATCTTCCTTGTCACATGGCTTGATCCGCGAGCGGACACGGTTGAGGAGGTTGAGGCACTTGCCCAGGCGGAGAGCAAGGGCGCCAAGAAACTGGTGGTCCGTCAGCGCGGCACACCAAGCAGCCGCCGCCGCATCAGACTCGACGATGACAGCTAGAGATCATCAGCGATTTCTCACGAGCGAGAGGGCGACCACCTAGTTTCCTGGGCAATCCGGGCACGGTCTTGCATCGCGATCCGCCTTGCCTAGCCTCCGGAGTCCGGCCGGACCCGCATCGAGAAGACCGTCGTGTTGCGATCGGTGCCGCCGACCACCAGGCTGTAGAATCTGCCCGCCGCCTTGGCCGCCGCGAACTCGGCGCGGGTCAGCTTCGAGCCGTCGCTCCATCCGCCATTCTCGCGCAACGCGAAGAAGGTCGCGGAGGCCGCGACATGATAGGTCGGGGCGACGCCCAGCATCGCCTGGACATCGGCGATGAGCGCCGGCTGGGGCGATGCGGTGGAAATGCCGCAGATCGTCCGGCGTTCGCCGAGCGACACGCTTTCCCGCACGTCGAGCATCAGCGTGGCATCGCCGGCCTGGATGAGCCGGTCGAACGCCGGATCGAAATCCTTCGGCGCATCCGCCCCGCCGCGACGCCAGCCGCCGCGATCGGCGCGGGCGAGAACGGCCCGGGGCGACGCGTCCTCCGCCACGCACAAGGACTGATAGGCCGTCGTCATCGCCCGAGCCGTATCCGGGGCCGCCGCCGCGGCGGCCATTGCCATCACGAACATCCTGTCCACCCTGACCAGAGGATCCCGGACGGCCTGTCTAGGACCGCCCCGATCGGATGGCGAATGAACTTTCCGTAATGTTCGGAGGCATCGCCGCGGTAGATATGATATGCTCGCCGCGAAGAGGCGGGAGGGGAAGATGTCGGCTTGCGACGAAGAGCCCTGCAAATCACTGATCGACGATTATTGGGACAAGACGTACGCGGCCCTGGACGCCGAGCTTGTGCTGCGGCTCCATTGCGACGTGTGGAAGGCAGCGCGGCACGACTACTGGATCCTGCTTTCGCTGTGGCTCGCGGTCTTTGCCAGCGCCGTGGCGTGCGCGGCGCTTCATTTGCCGCCGGTCGCCTGCGCTGCGCTGACGGCGATGAGTTTCCTGCTGCTCCTGTCGCTGTTCGTCTGGGGGATACGGATCGTGCGGCTGCGGCGGCTGGTGCGGCTATATGAGGCGATCTGCCGGCGGCATTATTCCGAGATGCTGTCGATCCGCCGCGCGATCGCGGTGAAGTGCCCGCGGGAGTGCCAGCCTCAGGCAGTGAAGATCGAGTGCGGCTGCTGAGGATGCGACCAGCCGGCGCCGGATGTCGAGCGTTCTCTCGCGCCGACGGCGATTCGCGGCGAGGAAACTAGTATAGTGTCCCCGAGTTTCCGGGCGCATTAATCCTTTGGTATCGCGCGACGGAATAGGACGGTCGGGTGACGCTGTTCGCTGAAATATGGGCCGAAGCGCGGCCGGTCGCCATTGTGAGCGCTTTCAGCCTTTCGCTGATGACGGCGATCGAACTTCTGTTTCCGCGCGAGAAGCAGTCGCTTCACCAGAGATTGATGGGGCTTGGGATATGGGCGTTCTACGTGCCCATCAGCATGGTGATCTTCAGGCTGTTCCACAATCTGTGGGCATCGATCGGCATCAGGCCGCTCATCACCTTGCCCATGTCCTTCGATCGGGCCGGGATCCTGGCGATCGTCGTGGCACCGTTGGCGGCTGCGCTGATCTATGATTTTTTCTTCTACTGGTTCCATCGAGCGCAGCATGTCTTCGCCTGGCGATTCCATGCGGTGCATCATTCGATCCGGGAACTTAACGCGGCCAATTCATACCATCATGTCAGCGAGCCGATCTTCCAGGCGGTGTTCCTGTTGCTGCCGGCAAGCCTGATCGTCGCCGATACCGGCCCAACCGTTCCGGCGATGCTGATCATTCTCCATCTCCAGGCGACTTTCATCCACTCGCCGACCAGCATCAATCTTGGCCCGTTGCGCGTGTTTTTCTGCGACAACCGGTTTCATCGCATCCATCATTCGCTCGAAGAGAAGCATTTCGACAAGAATTTCGGGGCGTTCACGACCCTGTGGGATCGCCTGTTCGGAACGGCCTGGTTCCCCGCCCGGAACGAGTGGCCCGCGACCGGACTGGCGGAGATCGATCAGCCGCGGAGCCTGTGGGGCTGGGTCGACCTGCCGATCAGATTCCGACGCAGCCGCCGGGATGAGACGATCGAGCCCGTGGTGGTTCAGTGAACCATTGCGGGCACCGTCAACGTCATTGCAGCGATGAGAAACAGCGGTGCACCCGGGCGGATGTGCATGACCGCTTTAGCACATGGCCGGCGCGGTTGAATCGAGCGCGGCGCAGCGGTGGCTCCCAAAATGTCATGAGGGTCACTGACATTTTGGGTGCCGCCGTTCTGGAGCGGCACTAATATTACTTTATTTCATATACTTACTTGCAACCTGTGATTGTCGCGCGGCCGGAAATGTCAGTCCGCACTGACATTCCGGCGCTTCCCCCTCGTCATGCCGGGCCGCGCAGCAGCGGCAGGAGCTGATCGCCCTGGCGCCCGATCTCGGACAGATAGGGCGTGTCCGACAGCACGAAATGGGTGATGCCGAGCGCCTCGTACTTGCGCAGCGAGGCAGCGACGTCGGCGGCCGAGCCGACCAGCCAGGTCGTGCCGGCGCCGCCGCCGCCGAACTTGCCGGGCGTGGTGTAGAGATTGTCGTCGAGCACTTCGCCGCGCGCATGGAGATCGAGCAGGCGCTGCTGGCCGGTGGCGACCCAGGTGCGGTGGTCGTTCCAGCCCCTGCCCTCGCCCTTCGCCATCTCGGCGACCTTGGCCTCGGCATCGGCCCAGGCCTGTTCCGTCGTGTCGCGCACCAGGGTGGTGATGCGCAGGCCGAATTCGAGCGGCGGCAGATTGCGGTCGAGATCCCTGCCCAGGCCCTTCAGCCGGTCGATCCGTTCGCGCACCCCGTCGAGCGGCTCGCCCCAGAAGAGCTGGACGTCGGCCTCGGTGGCGGCGACCTGCTCGGCCGCCGCGGAGGCGCCGCCGAAATAGAAGCGCGGGTGACGCCGATCGCCGCGGGCCTGAAGGCGCGGGCTCACGGTCGAGCCGGCGACCTGGAAATGCTCGCCGGCAAAAGTGACATTTTCCTCGGTCCAGAGCCGGCGGACGAGCTGCATGAACTCTTTGGTGCGGGCATAGCGTTGCGCCTGATCGCCCTCGCTGTCGCCATAAGCGGCGAGATTGTCCTGGCCCGACACGATGTTGATGCGCACGCGGCCGCCGCTCAGATCGTCGAGCGTCGCCGCCGCCGAGGCGAAGTTGGCCGGACGCCAATAGCCGGGGCGGATGGCGATCAGCGGCTCGAAGCTGGTGGTGCGCGCGGTGAGCGCCGTGGCGAGGGTGAAGGTATCGGGCCGCCCCCAGCCGGTGCCGAGCAGCGCGCCCTTCCAGCCATGGTCCTCGAGCGCTTTGGCGTGGGCCGTCAGTATGTCGAGGCTGTCGGCGCTCGCGGGGGTGGTGTCGCCGCGATGGCCGGCGCCGATTTGATTGGGGATGTACCAGAGGAATTCGGAATCGCTGCTCATGACGCACCTTGCTGAGTTATTCCTATCGATCCGATAGGAATTAAGAAGCTGGAGCGCAACGGGGTTGATATTCGGGGCGATAAAGATGGGATGCGTGGTGCCGCGCAGGGTGCTGCTCCATGGGCACGCGCCACGGCCTGAGGTCGAGATCGGCGGGCCGGGCGCCGTCATCAGGCAGCTAACGGCCCAATGCCGGTGGTTCCGGGCCGGCACGAAGCGCTGCCTGGCAGAATCGGCCATTCGCCCGGTGGCAAATCGCCGGCTGGCAGCGCGGGCCATGTCGGTTCGTCGCACGGTGCGCTCGACCCGACCGCTTGGGTAACGACTTTTCCGGTCTTGTTCATCTGCGGGACAGGTTCACCTGACACGCAAGGCCGGCCGGGGGGCAGTTTTAGAGGAGATTGCCTCATGCGTGTCATTTCAAAACAGGCGGGAACGCGATTCCTGGTCGCCGCGCTGGCCGTGTCCGTGACGGGCATCGTGTCCGCGCAGGAACAGCAGCAACCACAGTCGCAGCAAGCCCAGCCGCCGCAGAATTCGCCCGAGTCCAATGTCGTCGTCTATGGCCCTGCCCCGGCTGCGATGACCCCAGGGCCCGAGGTCAAGGGCGTCATCTCCGCGCGCAATGCCGACAAGTTGAAGATCAAGACCGCCGACGGCTCCAGTGTCGTCGTTGCCGTCAACGAGGCTACGCGGGTCAAGGCCGGAGGCGGCCTGTTCAGCGGCACCAGCAAGCTTGGGACAGATGCGCTGCTCAACGGCGTGCCGGTCACCATCAAGACATTGCAAGCAGGCGATGGCCAGTCAGGCGCCGGCCTGGTGGCGAGCCAGATCAGTTTCCGGAAGAACGACCTCAAGACCGCGACGATGATCCGCAACGCGACGGACCAGCGCTTCGAGGAACAGACTGCGGCAACGGAGTCGCTGCGCGGCCGCCTGGGCGATATCGACAAATATAATATCAAGGGCACCACCAATGTGCACTTCGATACCGGCAAGTCGGAACTGTCCGCCGAGGACAGGGCCCAGCTCTGCACGACGGCCTCCACGGCCGAGGCAACGGAAAATGCCCTGATCCTGGTGGTCGGCTACACCGATTCGACCGGCAGCGACGACATCAATCAGGCGCTCAGCGAAAAGCGCGCCAACCGCGTCATCAATTATCTCCAGCAGAAGTGCGGCTGGAAACCCTATCGGATGCTGACCCCGACCGGGATGGCCACGGCGGATCCGCTGGCGAGCAACGACACCGAGGAAGGCAAGGCGCAGAACCGCCGCGTCGCGGTGAATATCCTGGTCAGCAAGAGCGTCGACGTCATGTGACGTACGCGGGAGCGGCGTCGCGTCCCCTGTCACGGGTGTGAGCGGACGTCGCCCTATGTCCGCATCGGGCCGGGAGCGGCAGTCCGCTCCCGGCCCGAAGAGCGGCTACAGAATAACCGAGCAGATATTGTCGAAGAGGGCCCTCCCGATCGTCCCGGGTGCCTGGGCGTCCATGCTGGCGAAAATAGTGTCGGTAAAGCTGCGGAGCAGGCCGCCATCCGGTCCATATTCGCAGGTCGAGAGCGTGGCGAACGCGTTGGCCTTGCAATCGAGCCGAAGGTGCATCCTCATGTCGACAGCGCCGGAGGGTCGGGGTTTCCTACAATGCCATTTGGCCTATATCGTTCTCAGCCCAACACCATCGCCTGCCTTGAGTGTCGAGAGGTCGGTATAATGGGTGGAGTCGTCCGGGCCGATTTTGACTTCCGTCCATTCAGTCGCGAATGCGGGCTGCGCCACGAGGACAAGGCGGGCACATAAAAGCGAGCACATTCAGGATCCCCTCGGCCAACATTGATCGGGCTGTCCCTAATTTTACTGTCTCAAACTAGGGGCGCACTCCATAAGGCCAGCGGGAGTGAAAGATGGCGGGGTTGGGAAATATGTACACGCTCTCCGCAATTCGAGAGGCAAGGGTATCTCAGCTCGGTCGCCGTATGATGGTTTTCCCATTGCTGCTGGCGCTGGGAGCCTGCCAGCCACCTCCCAAGTCCGAGCAATCGATTCGCCAGGATTTCGAAGCAGCCGACCGCGTAAGTCTCGGCCCGACTGACCAACTGATCGTGACTCAGGGCGCAGATCAAGGGCCTGTCTCGCGGGCGCAAATCAAGTTCATGCGGGCGGTTGCGAGCGAAAGACGGGCCCATGCCGCTGCGCTGGCCGGCTTTCACTTCGGCCTGCTGGGCAACGCGCGAGCGCTGAAGGACTCGCCTGCCATCCTCCGAGACTGCCGCAAGATGGATAGCGCCAAGGCGGTAGTCGCGACCTCTCGCATCAAGGCTTTGGGCATATTCCAAGCGGCGAAACGCGATCTCGAGGATGCCGCAAAAGGTTCTGACCACAAATATTTCCAGAGCGGGGTCGCGGATCTGGATCGTTTTCTCGCGCCGGGCAGCCCGACGTTAAACCAGCCATTCGAGATGGAGGACGCGCAAATCGACGATGCGATCCGCTTGTGCGGCTTGCTCGCTCGCCGAACCTGGGCCGCGGAGGGGGCAAGATTCAGCTATGGCAGCCGTCGAGACAGTGACCTGCATGGAATCTTGTTCCGGCACATCGAAGAACTCGACGGCAAGATCATGCAAACCCGATCGACCGGTCTTTCGATCATGAGAGTCGATCAGTTCCTGAAAAGCAGCCCGAATTGGGGCGCTCGCGAGCCGAGCGATTAGGGTGCCGTGCCACCATAATGTCGCTTGAGCGCTGAGCGGGGGGCCAACCAGGCGAACTCCCCGCCCAAATTCGAGTGAAGCAAATGCCACATGTCCGCTCCCCTCACCGCGACGGGCGCGGGGCCTTGTCCTTGTTGCGCTTGTCGGCGACGAAGCTGTGGCCGCCCTCGCCCTTGTAGATGTCGAACAGGCCGATCGCCTCGAACAGCTCGGGGAAGTTGCGCATGCCGTAATTGCGCGGATCGATCGAGGCCTGGCGCTTCGCCGCGCTGCCCGCCGCGGGCATCGAGGCCCAGCCATCGTCCCAGGCGGCCGCCTCCACCGCGCCGCGCAGGATGGTGACGAGGGTCGCATCCTGGGCGAGGACCTTGCCCGGCGATTTCGGCGGGGACGCCTCGGCCCTGGCCTTTGCGCCGGAGCCCGCGGCCTTGTCCTTCTTTTCCTTTTCGGCGGGGCGCGCGGCGGGGGCCGGTGCGGCGGGATCAGCGAGGCTGTCGAGATAGAGGAAGGTCGTGCAGGCGTTGACGAACGGATCCGGCGTCTTGCGCTCGCCAAAGCCATAGACGTCGTGGCCGTTCGCCTTGAGCTGCATGACCAGCGGCGTGAAATCCGCGTCGCTGGACGCGATGCAGAAGCCGTCGAGCTTCTGGGTGTAGAGCAGCTCCATCGCGTCGATGACGAGGGCGATGTCGGTCGCGTTCTTGCCGGTGGAATAGCTGAACTGCTGGATCGGGCGGATGGCGAAGGCGTGCAGCTTCTCCTTCCAGCCCTTCAGGCCGGCGCTGCCCCAGTCGCCATAGGCGCGGCGGATATTGGCGGTACCGTATTTGGAGAGCTCGGCCAGGATCAGCGCGATCTTGGTGTGCGAGACATTGTCGGCGTCGATCAGCAGCGCGATGCGGCGATTGGGGGCCGGGGTGGTGGGTTGATAGTCTTCCATGATTGATCTTTCTTGTCGGTGCGTGCCCGGGGCGCGGGCGCTGCGCGTTGGCGCGGCGGCGCTGTTGTGATGGGCGCGGCTCCGGTCGGTTGAGTCGCCGGTGCCGGGATGAGGGTAGCATAGGGCAGGTGGTGGGGATTGGGGTAGTGCGCGCCGATGAAGGCCCTTGCTTCGTCGACCGTCTGGAACCGGGTTGCGTATTTTTAACGAGCGTGGGCGGGCCGAGGTTAAGGGGTTGTTGCACGTAGCAGCGTAATTCCACCCTAATTCAGGACGGGACCGGAAGAAACCGAGCGCGATCCCACCAAAACGAGGGCGTCTCCCGATGGATTGTCCCTATCGTCGCGGCTACCGCAGCGGGGCCGCGGCGTGGCGGCGACACATGGGCAGGGGAACTGAAGATGGCCTTTCCAACAGCGGTCAACGATCAAATCACCGACGCGGTCACCCAGGCCAACACCAATGTTCTTGGCGACGCCCCGGCCATCGCGATGGGCAATCTCTATCAGGCGACCGCCCAGGCCCTCGCCAATGCGGCGCACAACGCCACCGCCGCGCAGCAGCAATCCTATGTCACCGCGCAGGCCGCGACGACGATGGGCGTGGCGACGCTCTATTCCATCGACACCGCGTCAGCCGGCATCGCCACCAGGGACATCTTCAATGCGGCGACGGCCGACAAGGGCGCCGACCAGGGCTGAGCGACCTTTCGTTCCGGCGAAGCAAGGATGAATCGATGGCATTTCCAACCTCGGTCAATAGTCAGATTACCGATTCCGTAACGCAGGCGTCGGTCCAGGTGCTCGGCGTCTCGCCCGCGATGGCGATCGGCATGCTGTATCAGGCGACCGCGCAGGCGCTCGCCAACGCGGCCCATAATGCGACCATGGCGCAGCAGCAGATGAACATCACCGCGCAGGCGGCGACGACGGCGGGCGTGGCGCTGATCTATGCGCAGGTCGCCGGCGGCGGCGCGCCGCACCAGGCGGCGGCCCCTGTGCCGGCGCCGCCGGCGGACTGGGCCGGAAACCCCGCCGCCTGAAACCCCCATGCCTGGAGGCAGGACAATGTCCGACGAAACACAGGGTGCCCCGGCCGGGGCGGCGGGCGCGCCGGGCGGCGCCGACACGGGTGCCCCGCATCCCGCGTCGCCCCAAACGACGGTGAACAGCCAGATCCTGGATGCCGTCAACGCGATCAATGCCATGGCGACGGGGCTGGCACCCGCCAGTTCGGCGGCGATGCTGAACCTCGCCGCGACCCAGGCCTCGGCGCTCGCCCTGCATAACGCGGTCGCGCGCCAGCAGGCGGATGCGGTGATCAGCTCGGCCGCTGTCGTCGCGACCTGCGCGCGCCTTGCGGGCGCCAACGCGCGTTTGGCAAAAATGACGACATCGGGGACGATATCGGGGGCGGGGCCGGCCCAGGGGCTGATCGCAGCCGTCGAGGCGCAGATTCAGGCGGGGATCGCGATCCTCAAGAGCCGGGCGCTGCAGCCGGACGGCGATGCGGACGCCGCCACGGAGGCGCTCGACCGGCTGGCGGCCGCCATGTCGGACACCCCGGCGGATAGCGGCGACGCGGGCGGGCGACCGCCCTCATCGGCGAAACGGCCGGCCAGAAGGGCCGCGCCCGCCGGGAAGAGACCGTGACCGACCAGTCGACGGTGCAGGCCCGGATCGCCGAGGCGATCGACCAGGCACGGGCTGCCGCGCCGAACCACCCGCTCGCGGAAACGGAGGGCGCGGGACCCGGTTTTCACCTGGTCGCGCAATCCGCCGCGATCGCGGTGCAGGATGCCGCCGATGCGCTGCGCAACGCCACCACGATCGCAACGACCGCGGCCGGCGCCGCGATGGCCCAGTTCCTGGCGAGCGGCGATCCGGCCTGCCTCATGCTCCTCGCCCATGCACGCAAGATGGTGGACGATGCGATCGCCGATTACGCGGCGATCGGTGAGGCTTCGGCGCGGATCGTGCGGGACTTTTCGGTTCGCTGACGCGGCGCCCGGCTGTGGGGCGTTGGGTGGACGGCGGGCGGTGGCGAGTTGCCAACCGGCTGCGGCGTGCGGGGCGGAACGCGTTTCCTCGCCAGGCGGCTGTGATAGCGGGATGGCTCTGCGCTTCGGTTCGATAGCCTCATGGAAGCATCGTCATCATAGCGCGCGCGACGCGGGCGTCGGCGTGCTCCCCGCCGACGATGAGGGCCTCAGCGAAGTCCCTATGGATGTTGCGCCAGCGATCGAGCGTGCGGACGCCGACCCCGAGATACTCGGCGACTTCCTCGTCGGTGGCGCCGAGGTGGCAGAGATGGCGGGCCTGATCGGCGTAGGCGGGGTCGTAGGTCATATCGCCGGGATAGCGGCGGCGATGTGAGGTTTGAATCGATGGCGTTGTGTTGGGGTTGAGGGCGCGGGGCGTCTAAACGCGGAGTTTGGGGGTTGTTGCACGTGTCACCGTAACTCAGCGAAGTCCCTATGGATGTTGCGCCAGCGATCGAGCGTGCGGACGCTGACCCCGAGATACTCGGCGACTTCTTCGTCGGTGGCGCCGAGGTGGCAGAGACGGCGGGCCTGATCGGCGTAGGCGGGGTCGTAGGTCATATCGCCGGGATAGCGGCGGCGATGTGAGATTTGAATCGATGGCGTGGCATTGGGGTTAGGGGCGAGCGTGTCTGAGGGCGGTGAGTTTGGGGATTGTTGCACGTGTCACCGTAACTCCCGTAACTCCGTAACTCATAAAGTGTACTGTCACCGTGACGAACTTTCTTCGCGCGAGAACCGGTCATGTGGAGGCTAAGGCGTGTTATTACCACAATCGCCGGATGAGGAATTTGGGATGGCATCTACAGCGCTTGATGATAGCGACGACGTCCGTGACCCCCACGTCCCCGATCAAGCGAAAAGGGACAAGAAAGCGTTGTCATTGCTGAAGGCAGGCGCTGAAGCCTGGAATGCAGCATGGGCAGAATCAACCTATCCATTTAATATCGAAGAATATTCTCCGGATTTTGATGGGATAGAATTCAAAGGATTTGATTTATCAGGAGTGGAGTTTTTTGGAACCGCTCGAAACGCGAAATTTATAGATTGCATCTTCGAAGGCGGGGTATTTGATTCAATACACTTCGAAGGGTCCACCTTCGTCAACGTGGTCGCGTCGGATGTAAATTTTGGCTGCTGTCATTTTGAAAAATGCTCCTTCAATAAATGCTCCTTTGAAGCATGCAGCCTAGAAGATATTTGGCTCTTTAATGCTGAGTTGCGAGATGTGGCAATCCGGCACTGCATGTTAGATGAAGCATCGTTCGATGGGTCACTATTCGACTCAGTTAACCTAGAATTTTCGTACAGACAGTGGGCGTCATTCGACGGAGTACGCTTTTTTGAGAGCAATTTATGTGGCGCAAAGCTAATTAGCAGTTCGTTTGAGAGAGTGCGATTATCTGGACAAGAAATGTATCGAGGTCAAAATAGTTTTTTGATATCTTCAGACTACGAATATGAAGTAGAACGTGAAGAACAAACCTCAGGAGCGGATTTTTCCAATTCAGGTTTTAAGAATGCTTCTCTACAAAATATGGATCTAGCCGAGTCGGATCTCACGAATACGACCTTTCGTTGGTGCAATCTAACTGGAGCAGATCTCCGCAAGTGTAAGGGAATTTGGTCCGGCGCCTTCCAAGGCAGCGATCTGTCTGGAGCCAAGATTCCAGATGATAAGATTTTCAACCCGCCGATAGATCGCATAGAGAGAATAACTTCGCTGGCCCGGCCCGCTTATATCAGCAATATAATCACTTGCGGAGTCATGGTTGCCGTATTCGGATTCTCCGATCCAGTACAAAGTATATCCCTGCCAATTCTTCAGGTGCAGTTAGCTCCGCACAATTTTGCTCTGTTCGGTATAATTCAAAGTTCTATCATATTTATTTACGTAAGCCTATATGTCACAAGGATATGGGAGTCTGTTTCGGATTTACCCACAATATTTCCGAATGGCACCAGAGTGCCCGAGGCGATCTCGCCTTGGTCGGTCCTCGCGCCAGTATGGATACACCTCCGAGTGATATCTGAACACAGAGGGTTTAAATTACCCAGCGGATATTGGGTTCAGTTTGCATTCTCAATTATCTCTCACTGGCTTTTAACGCCTATAACTATATCGATAATCATGCTTTCTTTATGGGAGGCAGACACGCAAATTCGTGTCCCATCTTCCATAGCGCTCATTCTGAGTTTGCTCATATCTTCTTTTTTTTATTACTCAGGAGTAAGAATTCTTAAGGCGAATGAGACACTACACGACGATAAGCGACAATCTAAATTCAAAACAATCCTAGAGAAGTCAGCGATGCGTTTCTTCTTTCTACGATACCGCCAGTTGAGAGGGCGGTAACTCACGTATCAAGCTACTCCGCCGCCACCCGCTCCCTACCGCGCTCCAGCAGCGGCGCCAGATACTGCCCGGTAAACGACCCCTTGGTCTTCGCCACCTTCTCCGGCGTGCCCTCGGCAACGATCTCGCCACCCTTCACGCCACCCTCGGGCCCGAGGTCGAGCACCCAGTCGGCGGTCTTGATGACATCCAGATTGTGCTCGATCACCACGACCGTATTGCCCTGGTCGACCAGCGCGTGGAGCACTTCGAGCAGTTTGCGCACGTCCTCGAAATGCAGGCCCGTGGTGGGCTCGTCGAGGATGTAGAGGGTCTGGCCGGTCGCTCTCCGTGACAGCTCCTTGGCCAGCTTCACGCGTTGCGCTTCGCCGCCCGACAGGGTCGTCGCCTGCTGGCCGACCTTGACGTAACCGAGGCCGACTTCGGCCAGCATCGCCATCTTGTCGCGGATCGGGGGCACGGCCTTGAAGAATTCGACCGCGTCCTCGACCGTCATGTCGAGCACGTCGGCGATGCTCTTGCCCTTGAACTTCACCTCGAGCGTCTCGCGGTTGTAGCGGGCGCCGTGGCACACGTCGCACGTCACATAGACGTCGGGCAGGAAGTGCATCTCGATCTTGAGCAGGCCGTCGCCCTGGCACGCCTCGCAGCGGCCGCCCTTGACGTTGAAGCTGAACCGGCCGGGCTTGTAGCCGCGCGCGGCGCTTTCGGGCAGGCCGGCGAACCAGTCGCGGATCTGGGTGAAGGCGCCGGTATAGGTCGCCGGGTTGGAGCGCGGGGTACGGCCGATCGGCGACTGATCGATGTCGATCACCTTGTCGAGATATTGCAGGCCGCTGATCTTCTCATGCTTGCCGGCGAGCACGCGCGCGCCGTTGAGCTGGCGCGCGGCGGCGGCATAGAGCGTGTCGATGGTGAAGCTCGACTTGCCCGAGCCCGACACGCCGGTGATGCAGGTGAAGGTGCCGAGCGGCAGGCTGGCCGTGACGCCGCGCAGATTGTTGGCGGTGGCGTTGTGGACGGTGATCTTCTTGCCATTGCCCTTGCGCCGCACGTCCGGCACCGCCACTTCGCGCCGGCCGGAGAGATAGTCGGCGGTGATGCTGTCCTCGCACGCCAGCACCTGATCGAGCGTGCCGTGCGCGACGATCTCGCCGCCATGGACGCCAGCGCCGGGGCCCATGTCGATGACGTAATCGGCGGTGCGGATCGCGTCCTCGTCATGCTCGACCACCAGCACGGTATTGCCGAGATCGCGCAGGCGCCGGAGCGTCTTCAGGAGCATGTCGTTGTCGCGCTGGTGCAGGCCGATGCTCGGCTCGTCGAGCACATAGAGCACGCCCGACAGGCCCGAGCCGATTTGCGAGGCGAGGCGGATGCGCTGGCTCTCGCCGCCCGAGAGCGTGCCCGAGGTGCGATCCAGGTTGAGATAATCCAGGCCGACATTGTTGAGGAAGCCGAGCCGTTCGAGGATCTCCTTCAGGATGCGTTCGGCGATGGCGTTCTGCTGACTGGTCAGTTCCGACGGGATGGCGGTGAACCAGGCGAGCGCATCGACCACCGAGAGGCGGGTGACCGAGGAGATGTCGCGCATGCCGAGCTTGACCGCCAGCGCCTCGGGCTTGAGGCGCGCGCCGTGGCAGACCTCGCACGCGGCGCTGCTCTGATACTTCGACAGCTCCTCGCGCATCCAGGCGCTTTCGGTCTGGAGCATGCGGCGGTTGAGGTTGCCGATGACGCCCTCGAACGGTTTGCGCACATCGTAGGACTTCTTGCCGTCGACGAAGGTCAGGGTGACGGGCTTGCCGCCGGTGCCGTGGAGGATGATCAGCTTCACTTCGCCGGGGAGATCCTCCCACGGGGTTTCCAGGCTGAAGCCGAATTCGCGCGCGAGGCTGCCGAGGACCTGCATGTAATAGGGCGATGGCGGGTTGGATTTCGCCCAGGGGACGATCGCGCCTTTCTTGATGGAGAGCGCGTGGTTGGGGACGACGAGTTCCTCGTCGAACAGCAGCTTCTCGCCGAGGCCGTCGCAGGCCGGGCAGGCGCCTTGCGGGGCGTTGAAGGAGAAGAGGCGCGGCTCGATCTCGGCGATGGTGAAGCCGGAGACCGGGCAAGCGAATTTTTCGGAGAAGACGATGCGGTTGGCGGGGATGCCGGTGTTCTTCATCTTGCCTTCGGGGACGAAGGTTTGGGGGGCTTCGCGGACTGCGTTGCCGCTCCCCTCCCCCGCCTGCAACGCCTCGACCGTCGTGTCGACCAGATCCACATAGGCCAGCCCTTCGGCCAGCTTCAGCGCGGTCTCGAAGCTGTCCGCCAGGCGGGTCGACATGTCGGGGCCGACGACGAGGCGGTCGACCACGACTTCGATGTCGTGCTTGTATTTCTTGTCGAGCGCGGGGGCTTCGTCGATCTCGTACAGCTCGCCGTCGATGCGGACGCGGGTGAAGCCGGCCTTCTGCCACTCGGCCAGTTCCTTGCGATACTCGCCCTTGCGGCCGCGCACGACGGGGGCGAGCAGATAGAGGCGCGTGCCCTCGGGCAGGGCCATGACGCGGTCGACCATCTGGCTGACGGTCTGCGCCGCGATCGGCAGGCCGGTCTCGGGCGAATAGGGGATGCCGACGCGCGCCCATAACAGGCGCATATAGTCGTACACTTCGGTGACGGTCGCGACCGTGGAGCGCGGGTTGCGGCTGGTGGTCTTCTGCTCGATCGAGATGGCGGGCGACAGGCCCTCGATATGATCGACATCGGGCTTCTGCATCAGCTCGAGGAACTGGCGCGCATAGGCCGAGAGCGACTCGACATAGCGGCGCTGGCCCTCGGCATAGATGGTGTCGAAGGCGAGGCTCGACTTGCCCGATCCGGACAGCCCGGTGATCACCGTGAGCGTGTCGCGCGGGATGTCGATCGAGACCTGCTTGAGGTTGTGCTCGCGCGCGCCGCGGACGGATATGTGGGTCAGCATAGGCCACTCTGTTCCAGATTTGTTCTTGAGATAAAGGAGGCCGCGCGGGAGGTCAACGCGTGAAGCGCGGATGTGGGGTGGGCGGCGCGCGAGGGCAAGTCCGGGGATTCGTTGCGGGGGCGTGATGGCCGTCACGCATGGGGACAGGGCGTTCATGTCATTCGGCCTTCTCCATCGAACAAGGAGGCGGATATGGCGAGATTGCACGTCAAGACGGAGCCGAGCGACGGCGCCACGATCATCGCGATCGCGATCGACGGCAATGTCGTCGCGGTCCCGGGCCGGGGCACCGGCGAGGCGGATATCAACGTCGAGGGATCATGCGGCGACGGATCGAACCACACCTTGCTCTACACCTTCTTCGGCAAGGCGGGCGAGACGCTGGCGGTAACGGTGACCTGTGGCGCCACCGAGGTCTGCAAACTGAAAAAGGCCGAAGTCAGCCAAGCCGGCGAGCCGCACTGCACCGGCTGGAAGAAGTTCACGCTATGAGCGCGTGTCCAGGATATCGCGTGGTGCCCCCGCTGGCGGTCGCGCTGCTTCTGGCGCCCTGGGCGGCGAGCGCGCAGGAGGCCGGGCCGACCGATCGCTTCGGCGGCATTTCCGCCCAGCAGATCGAAGTCACCGCCGGAACCGGCGACGATTCCGCGTCTATCGGCCTTCAACTGTCGGGCGAGCGGAAGCTCCGCGACGGCAAGGCGAATACCATCACGGCCTATTTCGAGCAGTTCAGCATGATCGTATCGACGCCGTTCGACGGCAAGAACGATGCGGCGCCGGCGACGCTGGACGGGCTCGCCAATGGCACGAAGCTGACGCTGCGCTGGGGGCAGTTCGGCGGTTCCGCCCGGCTCGATATCTCGGCCGACGCCGAGCACATCTTCGAAGAGGCGCAGGCGATCTGCCGCGGCAAGGCGGGCGACCGTTTCATCAGGAGCAGCGCCGACCTTGGCCCAAACCCCGCCCCCGAACAGCGGACCGCAGTGGAAAAGGCGCGCGACGACGAGATCAAGGAATGCAACAATCCGGAGAACGGCTCGGAATCCTTGATCGTCACCCATCTTCCGGGGAAGCTCGGGGCGTATCACGAGGCCCAACTGCCGGGCGATTCCTTCGACTGGGGCTTTGAAACGGCGGTCGGATACAAGAAGTTCGACTATGTCGATCCCACGACGCTCGCCGCGCATGATGCCCGGAAGGCGCAGTTCAGCGCGAAGGGCTATTATACCCGCTATCTGCGCGGCTCCAGCACGGCGATCAGCGCATCGGTCGGCTATGAGCGGGCATACGAGGCCGCGGAAGAGGAGATACTCTGCCCGGTGAGTACCGGCACGACGCCGGTCACCTGCACATCGGCATCGCCGGCCGCACCGACGCTCGATGAGGGCGTGCTCGTGGCGCTCGGGCTCAGGCACCGGTTCAGGCACGGGGATGGCACGATCGCCCCGATCGCGATCGCGCCCCAGGTGACCTGGGACGCGCTGGACAATGTGGTCGGGGTGGATGTGCCGCTCTATTTCCTCAGCCACGGCGACGCCGGCCTCAAGGGAGGCGTTCGCGCCGGATGGCGATCGGACACCAAGAAGGTATCGTTCGGCGTGTTCATTGGCAGCGGTTTCAACCTGCTGAAATGACGGCGATCGAAATGAACGCGACGGGGCGTCCGCATGAGGCGGACGCCCATCCCCCTCAAAGCCCGTCCGAACTGCGCCTCCCCGCCCGCGCGGCGCCGCTCGCGGCGAGCAGGCGAAGGCACGTCATTTCGCGGGGGCCAGGAAGCCGTGGACCATCGCGACGGTCGCGCCGGGATTCTCCTCCATGATCCAGTGGCCCGAGCCCGGGATCACGCCTTCGGTGACATTGTCGGCACCGCCGCGCATCACCACCGCCATGGTCAGGCCGAAGCTCTTCTCGCCGCCAAGCGCGAGGACCGGCATCTTCAGCTTGCCGTTGGCCGCCAGCAGCGCGCGGTTGTCGATCGCGTCCTGGTCGAACGCGGCGAACTGGGCGAAGCCGGAATGCATCGCGCCGGGCATGGCGTAGAGTTCGGCATAATGCTGGCGCGAGGCTTCGGTGAAATGCCTGGGGTCGGCGGAGAAGTCGTTCCAGAAGCGTTCGAGATAGATACGCTCGCGCCCCGCGACGAGCCGCTCCATATCGGGCCCGCCGAAACGGAAATGCCAGAGCAGCGGGTTCTTCAGGATCTCCTCCCAGGGGCCGACGCCGGGGACCGGTGCATCGATCAGCACGAAGCGGCCGACGCGATCGGGATGAAGCGCGGCGAAGGCGAAGCCGACCATGTTGCCGATATCATGCGTGACGAGGTCGGCCTTGGCGATCTTCAGCCGGTCGAGCACGCCGAGTATGTCGCCGGCCTGGGTCTTCTTGTCGAAGCCGGTCGCGGGTTTGGAGGACAGGCCGAGGCCGCGCAGATCGGGCACGATCACGGTGTGGTCGCGCATCAGGTCGGCGGCCATCGGCGCCCACATGTCGCCGGTTTCGCCATAGCCGTGGATCAGCACGACGGCGGGGCCTTTGCCTCCGATACGGACGTGGATGGTCGCGCCATCCGTCGCGATCTCCTCGGTATGGAAGGCCGCCGGATAGGGCGGCACCTGGGCGGTAGCGGGCGCGGCCATGATCAGGGCGGCGCCGGCGAGCATCAAGGAACGAAGCATCGTAAATTCCCCTGTTGGGGCGCCACCGGGGCGCCCGTCTTGCTCCGGAAAATGATCGCTATCCGTTGTTCGGACTAGTAGGATTATCCTGAATCTAGTGTCCGGGATTTCCGAACGATGATGAAGATGGACGGGCTCGCCGCCTTCACCGCGATCACCGAGGCGGGATCGATCAGCGCGGCGGCGCGGCGGCTGGGCTTCGCCAAGTCGGTGGTGAGCGAAAGGCTGACCGAACTGGAACGCACGCTCGGCACAAGGCTGATCCAGCGCACCACGCGCAAGCTGACCCTGACCGAGGACGGCCAGACCTTCCTGCCGCGCGCGCAGCAGATCCTGTACCAGGCGCGCGAGGCGGCGGCGGAGATGGCGCAGCGGCGCGGCACGCTGGCCGGGCCGCTCCGGGTGTCGGGACCGGTCGGGTTCGGCATCCTGCATCTTGGGCCGGCGCTGAACCATTTCCTGCGCGATCATCCCGATATCGACCTGACGCTCGAGCTGGACGACGGCTTCGTCGATGCGGCAGCGAGCGGATTCGACGCAGTGATCCGCCACGGACCGGTCGGCGACACGCGACTGGTGGCGAAGCGGCTGGCGACGACGCGGCGCGTGCTAGTCGCCTCGCCCGCCTATCTGGCGGACAAGGGCAAGCCGGCGACCCTGGCGGAGCTGGCCGGGCATTGCGGCATTCTCTACGCCAATCGCGATGCGGACTGGCGCTTCGCCGGGGCGGACGGCTGGACGGTGCTGCGGCCGCGCGCGGCGCTTCGCGTGAACAACGGCCTGGTCATGCGCGATGCGGCGCTGGCCGGGCTCGGCATCACCCTGTTGCCGACCTTCTTCGTGCATGAGCAGCTGGCGCGCGGCGCGCTGGTGGAAGTGGATATCGGGCTGAAGGCCGAGGGCGCCGAGCTGTTCCTTGCCTATCCGCGCGATCGCAGCGCCTCGACCAAGATCGCCGCGCTGACCGCAAGCCTCAGGCGAAGCTTCGGCGATCCGCCTTATTGGGATCGGGCATAGCGACCCCGGGCTATCGGAGTCGCGGTTCGCCGATACCACCGATACGGTGCCAAAAAGCGACCGTTCGGTTCGGCGAAGGCGTATTCTGCGCAGGCCTGGGCGATCGGCGGCAATGGAGGAGGAACAGGTGGACCTGACACGTGCTGAACCGGGGCCATGGCGGCGCGGGCGCAAGGCCGTCGCGGTCGCGGCGATGCTGACCTGCCTCAGCGGATGCATCAACACCGCCTATCGCGACTCGGTCGGCCAGTTCGGGACGCTGACCAAGGCATCGGTCGCGGTGCAGGACGAACGCCTCACCGCGCTGACCGCCGACGAGAAGGAGCGGATCCATGCGGCGCTGGCGGCGAACCATGTCGATCTGCGCCTGTCGACCGATTGCGCGCTCCTGCTGCTGCCGCCCGATCCTGCCGCCACGGCACCGCGGGCGCCATGCGCCCTGGTCGATATCAACAACAAGCCGATCGAGCGGGTGCCGACCTATGCCAATATCAAGGCGCTCGGCCAGGCGCTGTCGGACTATTCCGACAATCTGATCCTGCTCGCGGCCGACACCACCAAGGACCAGGAGGCCTTTTCCACCTCGGTGACGGGGCTTGCCACGTCGCTCGGCAATCTCGACGGGGCGATCCGCAAGGCGACGGGCGCGGCGCCCGGCACGACCGGCGCCAAGATCGGGGCGATCGCCTCCATCGTCGCCAAGGCGGGCGGGCTGTTCCTGGCGGCCGAGCGCGGGCGCGTCCTGAAGAAGATCGTCATTGCCGCCGATCCGCTGGTGCAGGAGGCGACGGGCCTGCTGGCCGATGTCGACGATCGGCTCGATCTGTACGATTCCGCCGCGCTGCTGAAAGCGGCGACCGAGGCGCAGGTCAATGCCTCGCGGCTGGCGTCGAACGGTGCGTCTCCAGACGATCTGCGGGCGGCGCAGGACATCCTGTTCGCCCGCGTCGCCGACTATAATGCGCGCAGCGGGGAACAGCAGCGCTATCTCGCGATCGGCGTCGCGCATGGGAAACTCGCCGAGGCGGCACGATCGGGCAGCAATGTCGATTTCGAAGCGGCGATCAACGCAGTGCTCGACCTGGCCAGCGTGACGAGCAGCGCGATCGAGACGCTGAAGCAGAAGGAGGAGGAGTGATGGCCACGCAGCTCAAGACGCTCGGCGCCTGGGCGCAGACGCGCAACACCCTGGTCCAGGACCTGACGATGTCAATGCAGATCCTTCAGTCGGCGCCTTTTTCGGACGACCCGGATTCCGTGTTTCAAAAGGCCAAGGCGACCGACGACCGCATCCTCGACACGCTGCGCCGTCACGCCGTGCTTGGCATCGAGCAGATCGACGATGCCATCGCCGCGGGGACCTTGATCGACCAGATCAATACCCTGTCCAAGGCAGCGAAGAAGGAGGCCGACCGGATTCAGGCGATCGCCCATACGATCGACGATATCGCGGGCGCCGTCGACAAGGTGACGGGCGTCGTGACCAAGTTCGCCGCCCTGCCCTTTATCGGCGGCGCAGGCTGAGGCGCAAAAGGACGGGACCGCCCGCGCGTGGCAGGGGCGGCCCCGGGGCCCGATCAGCCCATCACCGCCTTCGGTTCGAGATAGGCCTCGAGCCCGAACACCCCATTCTCGCGGCCGATGCCCGATTGCTTGAAGCCGCCGAACGGCGCCATCGGCTCCATCGGCGCGCCGTTGACGATCACCCGGCCCGCGACCAGCCGGTCGGCCACCGCGCGAGCACGGGTTTCGTCCTTGCCGGCGACATAGGCGTGGAGGCCGTAAACGGTGTCGTTGGCGATCCCGATCGCCTGCTCGTCATCGGCATAGGGGATGATGGCGAGGACCGGGCCGAAGATCTCGTCGCGGGCGATCGTCATGTCGTTGCTCACCTTGGTGAAGACGGTCGGGCGGACGAACCAGCCGTTCCGTTCGCCCTCGGGAAGCCCCTCTCCGCCCGCGAGCAGGGTCGCGCCCTCCTCAATGCCTTTGCGGATATAGGACTGGACGCGGTCCCATTGGCGCTGGCTGACCATCGGGCCGATCGCGGTTGCCGGATCGCGCGGGTCGCCGGACTTGATGCCCGCGACCGCTGCCTCGATCGCCGTTTCGAACTCGGCGAGGCGCGAGGCGGGCACGAGGATGCGAGTGCCGGCGATGCAGGCCTGGCCGCTATTGGCGAAGCCGGCCATCAGCGCGAACGGGATCGCCTCCGCAAAATCGGCATCGTCGAGGATGACCATCGGCGATTTGCCGCCGAGTTCGAGCGTGACGCGCTTGAAGCTTTCGGCAGCCGCACGGAGGATCGCGCGGCCGGTCGCGGTCGAGCCGGTAAAGCTGATCTTGGCGATGTCGGGATGACGGCTCAGCTCAGCGCCGACCACGTCGCCGCGACCGTTGACGATGTTGAACACGCCCTGCGGCACACCGGCCGCGTGCAGCGCCTCGAGCACGATGCCGGTCTGGATCGCGCTCATCTCGCTCGGCTTGATCACGCAGGTCGA
Source organism: Sphingomonas sp. GW821-FHT10F11 (assembly GCF_058809095.1). Classification (NCBI taxonomy): domain Bacteria; kingdom Pseudomonadati; phylum Pseudomonadota; class Alphaproteobacteria; order Sphingomonadales; family Sphingomonadaceae; genus Sphingomonas; species Sphingomonas sp. GW821-FHT10F11. The sequence continues at coordinate 346,363 of NZ_JBXASH010000002.1, read as the reverse complement.
GCCCGAGGCGATGACCATGGCGAGCTTGCCGCAGATGAAGCCGGCATTGGCGTTCCACGGGGTGATCAGGCCGACCACGCCGAGCGGCTCCATCGTGACCTGGGCGGTGCCGATCTGCCGGGTGAAGTCATAGCCTTGCAGGGTCTGCGCGGCGAGGCGGAAAACGGCGACCGCATAGGCCGATGTCCAGGCGGAGCGCGATACGGGCGCGCCATATTCCTCGATCGTTGCCTCGATCAGATCGGCGCTGCGCGCCTCGACCGCGTCGGCGAGGCGGTTGAGCAACGCGATCCGTTCCTCTTTCGAGGTACGCGAAAAGGCGGGGAAGGCACGCTTCGCAGCGGCGATGGCGGCGCGGGTGTCGAGCTCATCGCCGAGGCGGACCGTACCGATGATCTGGCCAGTCGCGGGGTTGTGCAGATCGAACAACTCGGTGCCGTGCGGGGTGACGAATGCGCCGTCGATATAGATGGTGTCGATGCTTTTCACGGGAGCCTCCATTGATGCTGGAGGCGAGATAGGGTGCTCCGATTGACCGGATAAGCTGGACAGATCGGCATGAAGTGATGCAAGAAATCGCACAATGAAGACCGGCCTCACTGAGTTCGATGCCGTGGTCGCGGTGGCGCGGCTGGGCAGCTTTCGTGCCGCCGCGACCGAGCTCGGCATGTCGCCTTCGGCGCTCAGCCATGCGGTGGCGGCGCTCGAGGCGCGGATCGGCGCGCGGCTGTTCAACCGCACCACGCGCAGCGTCTCGCCGACCGATGCGGGCGAGCAGTTCATCGCCCGGATCGCGCCGGCGCTGAGCGAGATCGGCGGCGCGATCGAGGGGATCAACAGCCACCGCGACACGCCGACAGGCACCTTGCGCATCAATAGCTCGGCCGGCGCGGCGCGGATGATCCTGACGCCGCTCATCCTGGAATATCTGCGCCGCTATCCGGACATGAACCTGGTGCTGGTGACCGAGGGCAGGCTGGTCGACGTGGTCGGCCAGGGCTTCGACGCCGGCATCAGGCTCGCCGAGATCGTGCCGCAGGACATGATCGCGGTGCCGATCGGCCCGCAGCAGCGCATGCTGGTGGTGGGATCGCCCGACTATTTCGAGCGCCATTCCAGACCGAAGGTGCCGGAAGACCTGCTCCACCAACGCTGCATCCGGGCACGTCTGGCGAGCGGCGCGATCTGGCATTGGGAATTCGAGCGCGGTGGCGAGGCGATGGCGATCGACGTGCCGGGAACGCTGACCCTCGACGAGATGACGCTCATGATCGAGGCTGCGCTGGCCGGCGCGGGTCTCGCCTATCTCAGCGAATGGTCGGTGGCCGGGCATATCGCCGCCGGGCGATTGGTCGCCGTACTGGAAGACTGGACGCCCGCCTTTCCGGGACTCTGTCTCTATTATCCCGGTCGGCGCCATGTTCCGGCGGGCCTGCGCGCACTGATCGACCTGATCCGCGAGGTGAATGCCGGCCAGTGGCGGATGCAGGGGCAATAGCATCCGTTTGGATATAACGGATTCCGGACAGACTTTTCCCTCGATCTGGCGACAGTTCCTGAAGACATGTTTTTCCATCGGGCGTACATTTCAAGAATAGGTGATCGACCCGTGAGTCGATACTCAGGATAACGCGCCATTTTGTTAATGGCTGCGCACCAGATGTTTGCGTGCTTTTCTAAAAACATAAAACGAGAAAGGCTTGAGATGTCTTACATGGTAAAGACTCGGCTTACGGCCCTGCATGGCGGTGCGGCGATGCTGCTGGTGATGAGCGCGCTGGCGGCCGCACCCGCGGCCTCGGCGCAATCGGGCAACCTGCAGGCATCGGGGCCGCTGGTTCGCCAGGATTTCTCCGACTGCGGCAACAACAATGTCAACGGATCGGACCCGGCGCGTAACGGCGGCCAGGTGACGATCACCCAGACCGATGCCGGAGACACCACCGCCACCGTGCAGATCACCAGCGGCACGCCCAACACTTCCTATGATTTCTACTGGAAATGCCAGCGCGGGCTGGGCCAGGTCCGCACCGATGCCAGCGGTACGGGCAGCGCGAGCTTCGGCTTCAAGGCGGGCGCCGGATCGACCCTGACCTTCGACATGTATCCCGCCGGAGCGCCGCCCGGAAACAAGTTCCAGAGCGTGCGGATCACCCCGATGCGCATCACCACCCAGCGCAAATCGGTGCTACAGTTGAGCACGACCGAGCTGGCCAGCCTGCGCAAGGGCGTCGCGCAGATGAAGGCGTGGAACAGCGAACCGCGCGGCAGCGCCAATTACCGGCGGAGCTGGATCTATTGGGCGAACATGCACTCCTATTTCGGCACGGGCTGCGCCAGCGTCTCCGGTCTGAGCGCCGCGGGTATGAGCGGGCTCTCCGCCCAGGCGAAGAGCAATGCCGACGAGAATGCGACCTGGTGCACCTGCCAGCACGGCACGATCCAGTTCCTGACATGGCACCGCATGTACCTCTATTATTTCGAGCAGGTGCTGCAGGCGGCGGCGGGCGACCCCAATTTGCGGCTGCCCTATTGGGACTATGAGACCAACGCCCAGATGCCGGCCGCCTATCGCGACCAGACCTATGTCAATTCGGGCGGCCAGACGGTGGCCAATCCGCTCTACATCCCCAACCGCCAGGCACAGTTGAACGTGGGCACGAGCAACCTCGCCCCATCGGTCGTGTCGACGACCAACGCGATGCTGCAGACCAGCTACAGCCCGTTCAACGGCGCGATCGAGGCGACGCCGCACGGCGCGGTGCATTGCGCGACCGGCGTGGCGAACTGCCCCACCGGCTATATGGGCGCCGTGCCGGCGGCGGGGAACGACCCGATCTTCTACACCCACCACACCAATATCGACCGGCTCTACGAATGCTGGCTGAAGGTGAACCAGGCCGCGCGGCTGCCCAACAACCAGAACCAGCTCAACACCAATTTCAACTTCATCGACGGCTCCGGCGCACTGGTGACGCGCACGGTGAAGGACATGCTGACCACCGCGCAACTCGGCTACAGCTATGCCGGCGGCGGCGGGTGTCCGGCGACGCTGCAGATCAAATTGCCGACCCTGATCCTCCAGGAGAGGCCATTGCGTGTCTATCCGCTCGCCGGCCCGACCCCGTTGCAGCGCGGCACTACCGTGCTGCCGCTGAAGATCGCGCCCGACCAGCGCCGGACGATGCTCCAGGCCGTGCCCGAAAAGGGCGGCGAGACGGCGCGATCGGTGGTGGTGATCGACGGCTTCACCTTCGACGAGGCGCCGGGCGTGCTCTACGAAGTCTATATCCAGGGCGCGGACGGCAAACGCGTGCTGCTGGGCGTGATCAACTTCTTCAACCTCACCGCGCCGCATGGCGACCATGACGACATGGCGGGCATGAATGCACCGGACCAGAAGAGCTTCGACGCGACCGAGGCGCTGCGAACATTGGGCAATGGCGATACCTCGCTGGTGATCGAGCCGAGCACGGGCGTGACGGGCACCACCCCTGCCCTGGCCGCGCGGCAGATCAGCCCGAAGGCCAATGTCCGCTTCAGCTCGGCACGGATCGAGCTGCGCTAGCCCCGCACCAGCCCCCCTGGTGCCGGCCGCCGAGGGCCGTCGGGATGCGAATTCCGGCGGCCCGAGGCGTTTCGGCCACGCGGCCTGACGCCTCCTGCACGCGATCCCATACGGGCATGGTCGCCGATGGCCGGCAGCCCTGGCTCCTCAGGTCTTGCGCCGGAACGGAATCACCAGCGTCGCGCGCTCCTTGCCGTCCAAGCGATCGAGGAAATAGACGGTGAAGCTGTCAGTGCCGGTCCGGGCGAAGGTGATGCCGTCGAAATAGAAGGTGTCGCCGTCACGGCCGACGAGCGACCTGTCGATATAGCCGTCCCTCGCCTCCCACCCGGCGAGCAACGGGGTGAAATGCTTGACCCGGACCGCGAGCGAATTGCCGACTTCGACGAACACGCTGATCTCGTAGAAGACCGGACCTTGCGGACTCAGCGCCCGGACGAAGCTGGGCATATGGCCGAAGGCGGCGCCCAGGATGACATGCTCGACCGGTCCTTCCGGCATGTCGCCGAGCCAATGGCCCTCGATCCACGCCAGGTCGGCGATCCTGGCGGGCAGCGACGCCTGCCCCTGCGCGGCGAGCCTGATCATCGCGCGAGGCTCTGCTGCCCGGGCACAGGCCGGGCCAGTCAGAACCAACAACGCGGCCAGGCCGCACAGGATGCGCAACGCGTCTTCATTCCGCATGATCTTGCTCCCCGATCCCGGGCGCCGGTGCGAACTGCAGATACCGAGCGAAGAACGGCAGCACATCGGTACGGACTCGCCCATCCTCGCCCCAATGCCGATCACGGAAGCCCCCGGCATGCTCCTCGGCCTCATGGCGCACGCCGAATTCGTCGAGCCCGTGGGCGAATGCCTGGTTGCCATGGATATGGTCGAAGATCGGGTCGGCGCGGCCCCAATCGAGCTTGAGACCACGCAGCGTCTTCAGATTGTCGGCATGGGCCGGGAGCAGATCGATCAGGCCGAAGCGCTGGTGGAACCGGGCCATGACCGCGCTGTCGACCACCATATGCCCATCCACGCGCCGCACCGGCGGATCAAAATAGAGGGGCGGCCGATCCGCGTCAGGCGAAAAGGCCTGGTAGATCGACGTGAAGATCCGCGAAAAGCCATCATTGCCGAGATCGTCGATCGACCGGGCGCGGGCGAGCAGGTCGAAATCCGGCCGGCTCCAGGACGGCTGGACGCCCGATCCGCTACCCACCGGCTGCATCGCATAGACCGCTCCGAACAGATCCGGATGGAACATGCCGAACCGGATCGCGCCATAGCCGCCGACCCCGTCCCCCACCACGCCCCGCGATTCCCGCACGGCGAGGGTGCGATAGGTCGCGTCGACATAGGGGACCAGCTCGCGCACCATGAAGTCGTCCCACTTCCCGGTGACGGGCGAATTCACATACCAGGAGCTGCCGGCGGGCGTCGTGAAGTCGGCCGTCACCATGATCACGTCGCCGATCACGCCCGCGCCGATCGCCCGGTCGAGCAGCCCCCGCGCATCGTGGCTGGCGAACGGCTCCGCCTGGTCCTCGAAGAAGCTGTTGAGGAAATAGAGCACCGGGAAGCGCCGGTCGCCCTGCCCGTAATGCGGCGGCAGATAGACGGTGACGTTGCGGAGCGGGGAAATACCGGCCTTGTTCCCGGCCAGGCTGGCAGAGGTCAGTTGCGCGGTGACCAGCCGGCTCTGCGCTCGCGCGGCCAGGGGCAAGGCGAGCAGAACCAGGGCAAGACAGAGCGATATAGCGCGGCGCATGGGCATCCTCCCGGTTGGCGACGTACCGCACTGGGCGGGACGAGCACGCGCCGGGCAAGGCGCCGTCGCCGGGCGGGACCATGGCGTCGCCGGACGGGATCAGCGCGTCAGATAGCGGTCGACCGCTTCGCGATACCGGCGGCTGAGGCGCAGCTCGGTACCGCAGGACAGCCGCACCATGGCATCGCCATGCGCGCCGGGGCGGACCTCCGCCAGCCGGTCGAGGCGGACGATCGCCGAACGATGGATCCGGGCGAACGCATCGGCGGGAAGCCGCGCCTCAAGCGACGCCAGGGATTCGTTGAGAAGCGATGCCCGGCCGCCGGCATTGACCTCGGCATAGTCGCCCGCCGCCGCGATCCAGTCGACCTGGTCGAGCGGGATCAACCTGATGCTGCCGTGCGACCGCGCCACCAGCCGGGGCGGATCGCCAAGCGTCGCGACGATCGATCGCAACCTTTCGCCCCGGTCCCCGCCCTCGGCAAGCTGCCGGCGTACGCGTTCCAGCACGCGCCCGAACCGCAGATCGTCGAACGGCTTGAGCAGATAGTCGAGCGCCTGTACCTCGAACGCCCGCACCGCATGCGCATCGAATGCGGTGACGAACACCGTCAGCGGCATCGCTTCGACGCCGACCGCCTCGACTACGTCGAAACCGCTCATTTCCGGCATCTGGACGTCGAGGAACACGAGATCCGGGCGCAGCGCGCCGATTGAGTCCACCGCCGCCCGACCATGCCCCGCCTCCGCCACCACCGTGAACGCGCCATGCGCCTCGAGCGGCGCGCGCACGGCGCGGCGGGCGAGCGGCTCGTCATCCACGATCAGCGTGCGGATCATCGCGGTACCATGATCGTGACGCGGAAACCGCGCCCCGGCGCGGTTTCGACCTCAAGCGATTGATCGGCCCCATAGAGCTGCTGCAGGCGCAGGCGGGCATTGCCCAGCCCGACACGCTCGACGACCTTCCCCGCGCCCTTTCCGTCATCCGCCACCACCAGCAATAGCCTGTCGCCCGCCAGGTCGGCCTCGATCGTCAAGGTGCCGCCGGTCACCAGCGGGGCGATGCCGTGGCGTACCGCATTCTCCACCAGCGGCTGGAGCAGCAGCGCCGGCACCGGCACCGGCAGCGCCTCGTTCGCGATGCGACGAACGACGCGCAACCGCTCCCCCAGCCGCGCCTCCTCGATCGCGAGATAGGTATCCGTGAAATCCAACTCATCGGCGAGCGGGCTGCGCTGCGCCCGGTGCTGGTCGATCGACAGCCGCAGCAGATCGCCGAGGCGCGCGATCAGCCTCTGCGCCGTCACCGGATCGTCGGGGACCAGGGCGGAGATCGCGTTGAGCGTGTTGAACAGGAAATGCGGCTGAAGCTGCGCCCGCAGGGCAGCCGTCTCCGCCTCGGCGAGCCGCGCCTCGAGCAGGGCGGCGGCGACCTCGCGGTCGCGCAGTGTGCGATAGGCGCGCGCACCCAGCACGATCCCGACGATGATCGCATAGATCATCAGCTGCACATGGATGCTGCTGGTCAGCTTGAGCAGCAACAGATCCTTGCTCCACGGCGCCCAGGGCGCATTGCCGTAGATCATCGCGTTGAGCGAAGCGTAGAGCACCGAATGCAGCACCGCGACGCCGAGACCCGCGCCGAGATGGACGGCAAGCAGCAAGGGCACGCGCCGATCGTCCGCGAAATGCCGCGCCACCGCCACCACCAACGGCGTCAGGACAGCCCAGGCCGAATACCACGCGACTCCGTTGCCGAAGGCAGGCAGCCATGGCTGCGGCGTCCCGGCCGTGAGACCGGCGACATAGGTCTGCACCGACGTGATCAGCGCGACGACGAGCCAGATGGCCCAGATGCCGGCGAACCGGATGAGAGTCTGTCCCCTGCGCATGGCCATCTGGCGGGATCATGCCTGAGCGCAGCGCCGCTGGATAGACGCGATTCCCGGCCGGCATGCGGAGCCCATGTTCGGACAAGCGAGAAACGGCTGGCCCGAGACGAGGCACGGCCTGGCTTGCTCAGCGCACGCCGCACCGCGCAGGTAGCGCCAATCCCGGTTCTATCCGGCTAGCCGGGCGGCGAAAATCATGGGAAGCCAGCGCCATCGAAAACAGTGGGGATGGTGCCGATGAGCCTGCAACGCTGGATCGGGGGCGCGCTGGCCGCCGCCCTGACGCTGACATCGCCCGCCATCGGGCAGGTCCAGGGCGGCAATGGCGGCCCGCAGATCCAGCCGCCCAAGCCCCGGCCACCCCGCCCGCCCAAGCCGCCGCGGCCACCCAGGCCGGAACCGCCGCGCCCTCCGCGCCCGCAACCGCCGCGGCCGCCGGTGCCGCCGCGCCCGATCCAGCCGCCGATCGTCCAGCATCGGCTGACGCTCTATCCGCTCCATGCGATGCTCGGCCGTGGCCGGGTGTTCACCCATGACGTGCGCAACCTGCGCGCCGCCGGCATGAACGACCGGGCGCTGAGCCTCGTCGCCGGCGGGCGCTGGCAGGTCTGCGAGAACGCCAATTATCGCGGCCGGTGCAAGGTGGTGACGGGCCGCGTGCCGAACCTGTCGCGTTATGGGTTGGGCTGGCAGATTTCGTCCATCCGGTATCTGGGGCGCTGATCGGAACGGGAGACACGGTGATGACGGTGCGCAGGATCATGCAGGCAGGCTGCGCGGCGACCCTGGCCCTGACGCCCGTCGCCGCCGTTCCGCAGCGGGCCGGCCCGCAGGCGCCGGGAACGCTGATCTCGGCCGAACCGATGTCGGGCGCGCCGGCGGGCGCCGAGGCATGGCGCATCCGTTATGTCTCGCGCAGCGACAGCGGCGCGCGGGAGGAAGTGACCGGCGTGGTCGTCTCGCCGCGCGGCGCAGCGCCCGCCGGCGGGCGCCCGGTCATCGCCTGGGCGCATGGCACCTGGGGCGTCGTCGAGAAATGCGCGCCGTCGACCGGCAATTTCTTCGGCGCCACGCCCGGGCTGAACGCGGCGCTTGCGCGGGGTTACGTCTTTGTCGCGACCGATTATGCCGGGCTCGGCACGCCCCAACCCCACCCCTATCTGGTCGGCGCGAGTGCGGCGCATTCGGTGCTGGATTCGGTCCGTGCCGCGCGCCAGGTGGGCGGCGCGGGTGCCGGCCAGTCCTTCGCCGCATGGGGTGAATCGCAAGGTGCGCATGCCGCGCTCTTCGCGGGTGAACTGGCGCGCGACTATGCCCCGGAGCTGAAGCTGGTCGGCATCGCCGCCGCCGCGCCGCCGACCGATCTGGTCGCGAACCTGACAGGCGGGGCCGACCCGTCGGTGCGCGCGTTCCTGACCGCCTTCACCGCCGACAGCTGGTCGCGCCATTTCCGCATTCCCCTGTCGACCATCGGCCGGCCGGCGACGGCACGACTGATCGGGCGGCTGGCGCAGAACTGCCTGACGATCGGCAAGAAGCCGAAGCTGGGCACGGTGATCGGCATTCTGGCCTTGCGCCGCGACCTGCGCGGCGTCGACCTCGGCAAGATCCAGCCCTGGGCGCGGATCGCGCGGGAGAACAGCGCCGGGCAGCGCGCGCCGGGGGGACCGCTGTTCATCGCGCAGAACAGCAAGGACGTGATCGTCTCGCCGAGCGTCACCCATGCTTTTGCCCGCCGGCTGTGCACGCGCGGGGTTCGCGTCCGCTACATGACGATGGCAACGCCGGGCGGGCATGTGACGAGCGCCGCGGACAGCGCCACCGCCACGCTCGACTGGATCGGCGGGCGCTTCGCCGGCGCGCCCGCGCCCAGCGATTGCGGGCGTTTCTAGCCGCTCCCTGAACCAAGACCTGCGATGAACCGAGGGTCCAGAGCCAGTTCAGGCGCGTTGTGTCACCTCTGCAGCTTCAACAGCCAGAGGAGCATTCGCCATGGCCGGAAAGACAAGAATCTCGCTGAGGCTTGCCAGCGCGACGGCGCTCGCCCTCGCGCTCGCCGCCTGCGGACAGCAAAACCGCCAGGCCAGCGTCGACGATCCCATGAACGCGCAGGCGCTTGCCACGCTGCCGCCGCTGCCCGAGGTCCAGCCGCTGGCCGAGGGCCCGGCGACGCCCGTCCGCTATGCGCCGCGCGCAACCGCGCTGCCGGCGGCACGGCCGCTTGGCTATGCCGAAGCGCCTTATGACGATCGTTATGCCTGGATCGACCGGGCCGACTGGATCAGCGACACGATCGGCGACGCGCCGCCCGATTATTATTTCGACTATGACGGCGTCGAACCCTGGGTCTGGGAGACCGGCGGCGACTATCTGACCTATGCCGAGCCAATCGACGACGGCTATCGCTATTATTATTACGAGCCCGGCGCCGACTATCCGTATCTCGTGCGCGACCCCTATTACAGCTACGGCTATCGCGACGGCCGGATCGCGACCGTCTATGACCGGCGGGGCAATTATCTGGCGGCGGCCGAAGCGCAGCGCCAGGCGGAAGCCGCCTCCCGCTATTACGCCCGGGCTCGCGCGTTGCGCATGGCAGCGCGGGAACGCGAGCGCCGTGGCGTGGTGGCGACGCAATGGGCGGCGCGCCGTCCGGTGATCGCGGCGGCCCGTACCGACTGGCGCGAGGCGCGTGACCGCGTGCCGGACTGGCAGGCCTATCGTCAGCGCCATGCGACCGAGGAAAGCCGCCGTCTCCAGCCCGAGCGGATCGTCCGCGAGCGGGCGGCGCAGCGCTTCGCGTCGTGGCAGCGCGAAGGCCGCGCCGGCCCGCCGCCGCAGCTCTATGTGCCGGCCGACCGCAGCCGCGGCGCCCGGCCGATCGAGCAAGCGCGCCAGCAGGCACAGCGCGCGGCCGATCTGCAGCGCCAGGCCCAGCGCCAGGCGGGGCAGGACCGCGTCGCCCAGGACCGCCAGCAGCAACAGGCAGTGCAGGCGCAGATGCGTGAGACTCAGCGCGCGCAGGCCGATGCCCGGCGCGATGCGGCCGGTCAGCGGGCCGCGGTGGACCAGCAACGCTCGGTGCAGGAGCGGCTGCAACAACAGGCCGCGCTGCGCGAACGGGCCCGGCGCGAACATGTCCTGGAGCCCCAACGCGCCGCCGAGCAGCGCGGCCAGCAGATGCGCCAGCAGCGCGAGGCGCAACGTCAGCAGGTCGAGCAGCAGCGTGCCCAGCAACGGACCGCTCAGCAGCAGGCACAGCAGCGTGTCGCCGAACAGCGCGGCCAGCAGGTGCGGCAGCAGCGCGAGGCCCAGCGCCAGCAGGCCGATCAGCAGCGCGCGCAGCAACGGGCCGCTCAACAGCAACAGGTCCAGCAGCGCGCCGCCGAACAGCGCGGCCAGCAGGTGCGGCAGCAGCGCGAGGCGCAGCGCCAACAGGCCGAACAGCAGCGTGCGCAGCAACGGGCCGCTCAACAGCAACAGGTCCAGCAGCGCGCCGCCGAACAGCGTGGTCAACAGATGCGGCAGCAGCGCGAAGCGCAGCGTCAGCAGGCCGAGCAGCAGCGGTCACAACAGCGCGCCGCCCAGCAGCAGCAGGTGCAGCAACGCCAGCAGGCGCAGCAGCAACAGGCGCAGCAACGTGCGGCGCAGGCTCAACAGCAGGCGGCGCAGCAGCAACAACAGCGTGAACAGCGCGCCGCTGCGCAGCGCCCCCAGCCGGGGCAAGGCCACGACAAGGGCCATGGCAATCGCTGACACCAGACGCTGTTGAAGGAGGCTTGTGACGGTGTAGAGATGGCGGCCCTTGCATATCGGGGGGTGAAGCTTGATCGATCGTCGCTATTTTCTGGCCAGCGCCGCCGCCTCCGCGGCGCTGGCCGCCGAGCCCGCTCTCGCGCGAACCGAGCGGGTGGACTGGCGCGCCCTGGCGCAGGACGTCCGCGCCGAGATGGCCTGGGCCTGGGCCGAGTACCGCAAACAGGCCTGGGGCCAGGACGAGATCAGGCCCGTCTCCGGCACCAGCAAGTCCTTCCTGATCCCTGGCCAGACCGTCGGCCTGTCGATCGTCGAGGCACTGGACACGCTGTGGCTGATGGGGCTCGATGCCGAGCTCGAGGATGGCGTGCGCTGGATCAAGCAATCGCTGCGCTTCGATCTCGACGGCGATGCGCAAGTGTTCGAGGCGACGATCCGGCTGGTCGGCGGGCTGCTCTCGGGCCATCTCGCGACCGGCGAGGCAAAGCTGCTCGAGCTGGCGCATGATCTCGCGACGCGGATGATGCCGGCGTTCGACACGCCGACGGGCATGCCGATGCGCTACGTCAATCTCCACACCGGCAGGACCCGTGATCCGCTGAGCTTCCCCGCCGAGATCGGCGGCGGGCTCGCGCCGGAATTCGTCACGCTGTCGAAGCTGACCGGAGACAAGCGTTTCGGCGAGGCAGCAGTGAACGCGATGCTGACGCTGTATGGGAAACGGTCGAAGATCGGGCTGCTCGCCGATACGATCGACGTGACGACCGGTGCCTGGACAACGCGCATCGCCACGATCGGGCCGCCGACCGACAGCTATTTCGAATATCTGTGGGACACATGGGTGCTGACCGGGGACAAGCGCCTGCGCGACGCCTATCGAAGCTGCACCGCCGCGATCCTGGCACATCTCACCGACCGGACCACGGGCGATCTGTGGTTCGCCAATGTGGATTTCGAGACGGGCGAAAGGCTCGACCTGGTGCAGAGCGAGCTTTCCGCTTTCTATCCCGGGCTGCTGCGCGAGGGCGGCAAGCCCGGGGAAGCCAGAGCGGCGATGCGCGGCTGGGAGAAGGCGCAGGACCGGTTCGGCGTGCTGCCCGAGGCGTTCGACCCCGGCGACTGGTCAATCAGGTCGAAAGGCAATGCGCTGCGCCCCGAACTGGCCGATTCAGCCTTCACACTCTGGCTGCACGACCGTGACGAGCATTGGCGGCACGTCGCCCGCACGCACTTTCTGAACATGAAGCGGACGAGCAAGGTCGCGCACGGCTATTCCGGCCTGAGCGACGTCACCACACCCGGCGCCTGGAACGATGCCTGTCCCGGTTACTGGTGGTCCGAGCAGATGAAATATTACTGGCTGATCTTCAGCGATTGCCCGCGCTTCGATTACCGCGACAATTATCTGTCGACCGAGGGCAATGTGTTCAAGGGGTTGAAACGCTAGGTCTCAGCGCCGCCCGCGATAGCTCGGCAGGGCGAGCCTCCAATGGATCGCCGCAGCACGCAGGCCGAACCCCGCCGTTGCTGCCACTACCGCCGCTGCAAAAGCCGGAAAGCCCAGCGCAACCAGCGCGACATGCAGCCCGGCGGAAAGGGCCGCCGCCGTCACATAGAGTTCGGGGCGCATCAGGATCGACGGCTCGCCCGCCAGCACGTCGCGGATGATGCCGCCGACACAGGCGGTCATCACCCCCATCAGCGCGGCCGGCACGGGCGGAACGCCAAAGGCAAGTGCCTTGGCCGCACCGAACACCGCATAAGCGGCGAGGCCGACCGCATCGAGCCAATCGAGCGCCTTGTCCTTCCACCAGGCCTGGGGCGTGATCCAGACCAGCCCGGCGACCGCGAGGCAGATCGCGGCGACCAGCGGATCATGCACCCAGAAGACCGGCGCACCGATCAGCAGATCGCGGACCGATCCGCCGCCGACACCGGTCACCAGCGCGAAAAAGGCGGCGGTGACCAGGGTCTGGCCGCGCCGGGTCGCGGCGAGCGCACCGGTGGTCGCGAAGACCGCGATGCCGAACAGGTCGAGCCAGGGAAGGATCGATCCGAATTGCCAGGGTGCGTGGGGAAGCATGGCGCGTTCTATCGCCGGCGGCGGTTCCGCGCAAAGGCGGCTGGAAACTCGCCGCGCGCTGCGACATAGCGGTGTCATGCAACGCTATCGACCGTCGATGATCGCCCTTGCCATCTGCCTTGCCGCACTCGCCGGTTTCGTCGATGCCCTTGCCTATTCGAGCCTTGGCGGCTTCTTCGCCTCGTTCATGAGCGGAAACACGACGCGGCTGGGCGTCGCCGTCGCGACCGAGCGGTACGACGAGGTGCGCATGGCCGGTGCGCTGCTGCTGAGCTTCGTCAGCGGGGTGATGATCGCAACGGTGATCGCGCGGCGCTGGGCAAAGCACGCCCAGGCGGCGGTGATGATCGCGGTGACCCTTCTGCTCGGCCTTGCCGCGACGATCATGCATTTCGAGCCGAACACCAAGGCACTGCTGCTGCTCGCCGCGGCGATGGGCGCCGAGAACGGCCTGTTCCTGCGCGACGGCGAGGTGAGCATCGGCCTGACCTATATGACCGGGTCGCTGGTCCGCATGGCGCAACGCCTTGCCGGCGCGCTGATGGGCGATGCGGATCGCTGGACCTGGGTACGGTATCTGTTGCTGTGGCTCGGCTTCGTCAGCGGCGTGGTGATGGGCGCGCGCTGCTACGGCGCGTTCGACGCCGGCGCGCTGTGGCTGGCGACCGGCGCGGCGGCGCTGCTGACGGTCGTGGTCGCGGTGATGGCGCGCGGCGCGGAGCCGGCCGGGCCATGGGGCGTGCGAGCGGTTTAAGCAGCGGCTTTGCGATTGAGGAACGCGATCACCGGCTCATCGCAGGCCACGATATGATCGCTGAGGTCGAACACCTCGGACTTCAGGGCATGGCCGAGAGCTTCATCCCGATCGAGGATGCGGCCGAGATAGGACGTCGGGTACATCGCTTCCGCCGCATCGACCAGGCCGACCTGATAGCTATTCTCGGCAGTCCAGATACGAAAGGCAAAAGCCAGTCGATCGTCCGGTGTTGCGTCATCAGCCCAATCGCCAAATCCGACCAGTACGCTGACGAAATCATGCCCTTCCGAATAGTCCGCAAAATATACCGCAAGGGCCGCTCCGTCACGGCTGACGAAGCGGACCAGATGGGTGGTGACATCGCCGCAGCATTGGCAAGTCGACTGTGTCGGGAGCTCGAACTCGATCTGATCCTTCACACCGCGCAACCCGTCAGATGTGGATCGGCTTGCCCAGCACTGCCATCGCGGCTTCCTTGATCGCTTCCGAATGCGTCGGATGGGCGTGGCAGGTATAGGCGATGTCCTCGGAGGTCGCGCCGAACTCCATGGCCTGCGCAGCCTGGGCGATCATCGTGCCGCCGACCGAGGCGATGACCCAGACGCCGAGCACGCGATCGGTCTTCGCGTCCGCGATCACCTTCACGAAGCCGTCGGGCTCGTGGTTGGTCTTGGCGCGCGAATTGGCGATCATCGGGAATTTGCCGACCTTCACCTCGCCGCGTTCCTTCGCGACTTCCTCGGTCAGGCCCACGCCCGCGATCTCGGGGTTCGTATAGACCACGCTCGGGATCACATCATGGTTCACGATGCCGGTGAGGCCGGCGATGTTCTCGGCGACCGCGATGCCCTCATCCTCGGCCTTGTGCGCGAGCATCGGGCCGGGAATCACGTCGCCGATCGCCCAGATGCCGTCGACCGAGGTCTTGAAACGGTGATCGGTCTCGACCTGGCCGCGCTGGTTGGTGGCGAGGCCCGCCCTGTCGAGGCCGAGGCCCTCGGTGTTGGGGCGGCGGCCGATCGACACGAGCACCGCATCGGCCTCCAGCCTCGTTGCTTCGCCGCCTGCGGCGGGCTCGAGGGTGAGCGTCGCAGTGTCGCCATTGACGGTCACGCCGGTGACCTTGGTCGAGAGGCGGAATTCCAGCCCCTGCTTCTTCATGATCTTGTTGGCTTCCTTGCGGACCTCTCCGTCGAAGCCGGGCAGGATCTGGTCGAGGAACTCGACGACAGTGACCTTCGCCCCGAGGCGCCGCCAGACCGAACCGAGCTCGAGCCCGATCACGCCGCCGCCGATCACCACGAGATGCTTCGGCACCGACGGCAGTTCGAGCGCGCCGGTCGAATCCACCACGATCTTCTGGTCGATCGTCACGCCGGGCAGCGGGGTGACCGAGGAGCCGGTGGCGATGATAATATTCTTCGCGCGGACTTCGCGGTCGCCGACCTTGACGCTGTCCTTGCCGGTGAAGCTCGCATAGCCCTTCAGCCATTCGATCTTGTTCTTCTTGAACAGGAACTCGATGCCGCCGGTGAGCTGCTTGACCGCATCCTTGCGCTGGCCATGCATCGTGTCGAGATCGAGGCTGGTTTCCACCTTCACGCCGAGCTTGGCGAGCCGGCCGGAGACTGCCTCGTCATAGAGATCGGACGCGTGGAGCATCGCCTTGGACGGGATGCAGCCGACATTGAGGCAGGTGCCGCCCAGCGTCTCGCGACCCTCGACGCAGCCGGTCTTGAGCCCAAGCTGCGCGGCGCGGATCGCGGCGACATAGCCGCCCGGGCCGGAGCCGATTACCAGGACGTCGAAATCATAGTCAGCCATGTGGCACCTTTACGTACCCCCGCGGAGGCAGGGATCCAGACCCGACCCCCGCCTTTGCGGGAGCGCAAGCAGTATATGGTTAGAGGTCGATCAGGATACGAGTGGGATCCTCGATCGCATTCTTGAGCGCAACGAGGAACGTCACGGCCTCGCGGCCGTCGATCAGGCGGTGGTCGTAGCTGAGCGCGAGGTACATCATCGGGCGGACCACGACCTGGCCGTCGCGGACGACCGGGCGGTCCTCGATGCGGTGAAGACCGAGCACCGCGGCCTGGGGCGGGTTGATGATCGGGGTCGACATCAGCGAGCCGAACACGCCACCGTTCGAGATGGTGAAGGTGCCGCCTTTCATCTCTTCCATTTTCAAGGTGCCGTCCTTGGCGCGCTTGCCGAAGTCGCCGATGGTGCGCTCGATCTGCGCGACCGACAGCTGGTCGGCATCGCGCACGACGGGCACGACGAGGCCGCCCGGGCCCGACACCGCGACCGAGATGTCGGCATAATCGTGATAGACGATCTCGTCGCCCTCGATCGACGCGTTGACGCTGGGCACGTCCTTCAGCGCAAGGCACGCGGCCTTGGCGAAGAAGCCCATGAAGCCGAGGCGGACGCCGTGCTTCTTCTCGAACAGGTCCTTGTACTTCGTCCGCGCCTCGATCACCGCCGTCATGTCGACGTCGTTGAAGGTGGTCAGCATCGCCGCGGTATTCTGCGCTTCCTTGAGACGCTTCGCGATCGTCTGGCGCAGGCGCGTCATACGCACGCGCTCTTCCTTGCGGCTGGTCGAGGCAGCGACCGACGGGGCGACCTGCGGCTCTGCGGGGGCTGCTGCGGCAGCCGGAGCGGGCGCCGGCGCTGCCGAAGCGGCGGCGACGACATCGTCCTTGGTGATGCGGCCGTCCTTGCCGGTGCCCTTGACCGTCGCCGGATCGACACCGTGTTCGAGCACGGCGCGGCGCACCGAAGGAGACAGCGCGGCCGGACCATCGTCAGCCGGCGCCGACGTGGCGGGTGCGGGAGCAGCCGCGGCAGGCTGCGCTGCCTGGGGTGCGGCGGCGGGAGCGCCCGAGCCCGCGTCGATCGTCGCGATCATCGCGCCGACCTGGACGGTATCGCCGACCTTCACGGCCTGCTGGCCCATGATGCCCGCGACGGGGGACGGCACCTCTACCGAGACCTTGTCGGTTTCAAGGCTGGCGATCGGTTCATCGGCCGCCACGGCATCGCCGGGCTGCTTCAGCCACTCGCCGAGCGTTGCCTCGGTGATCGATTCGCCCAGCACGGGCACTTTGACTTCGGTTGCCATCGTATCTTCCTCGGTACCGCCGGAGCGGTCTTATGATTTGCGCGTGCGGCGGATTTCTTCGCGGACATTGTGGCCGAGCGCGTCGGCGACGAGCGCGGCCTGTTCCATCTGGTGCCGCTTCATCAGGCCGGTCGCCGGCGATGCCGAGGCGGCACGGCCGGAATAATGCGCCCGCGTCACCTTCGCCCCGGCTTCGATGAGGCATTCCTCGATGAACGGCTCGACGAAGCTCCAGGCGCCGTTGTTCTTCGGCTCTTCCTGCGCCCAGACCACCTCTTCGAGATTGGCCATCTTCTTCAGGCGCGCGACCAGAGGTTCCCCCGGGAAGGGGTAAAGCTGCTCGACACGGACGATCGCGGTGTTCCTGTCGCCCGCCGCGTCGCGTGCCTCCATCAGGTCATAGGCGACCTTGCCGGTGCACAGCACGAGGCGCTTCACTTCGGCATCGGCCGGTGCCGCCGGATCGGACAGCAGCCGCATGAAGTGACTGTCGCCCTGGAAGTCCGACGCCTTGGACACGGCCAGCTTGTGGCGCAGCAGCGACTTGGGCGTGAAGATGATCAGCGGCTTGCGGAAGCTGCGATGCATCTGCCGGCGCAGCAGGTGGAAATAATTCGCCGGCGTGGTGCAGTTGGCGACCTGCATATTGTCCTGCGCGCACAGCTGCAGGAAACGCTCGACACGCGCCGAGCTATGCTCAGGCCCCTGGCCTTCGTATCCATGCGGCAGCAGCATCACCAGGCCGTTGGCGCGCAGCCATTTGGCCTCGCCCGACGCGATGAACTGGTCGATCATGATCTGCGCGCCGTTCATGAAGTCGCCGAACTGCGCCTCCCACAGCACCAGCGTCTTCGGATCGGCCAGTGCATAGCCATATTCGAAACCGAGCACGCCATATTCGCTCAACGGGCTGTCCAGCACCTCGAACCGGCCATGCTCGATCTGCGCGAGCGGCAGATATTTGTGCTCGTCCTTCTGGTCGATCCACACGGCGTGACGCTGCGAGAAGGTGCCGCGGCCCGAATCCTGGCCCGACAGGCGGACGCCATAGCCTTCCGAGAGCAGCGAGCCATAAGCGAGCGCCTCGCCGGTCGCCCAGTCGAAATTACTGCCCGTCTTGAACATCTCGCGCTTGGCATCGATCACGCGGCCGAGCGTCTTGTGGATGGTCAGATTGTCGGGGACCGTGGTCAGCGTGCGGCCAAGCGAGTCGAACAGCTTGGGTTCGATCCCGGTCTCGACGTTGCGGCGCGCGCTTTCGGCATCGGCCGGCGCGTGCAGGCCGGACCAGCGGCCGGCGAACCAGTCAGCCTTGTTGGGCTTGTAGCTCGCGCCTGCCTCGAACTCGCCTTCGAGCAAGGTGGTGAAGGTCGCGATATTGTCGTCGATCCACGCGCGGTCGATCACGCCCTGTTCGATCAGCTTCGCGCCATAGACTTCGCTGACCGGCGGATGCGCGCGAATGCGGTCGTACATCAGCGGCTGGGTGAAGCTCGGCTCGTCGCCTTCGTTATGGCCGAAGCGGCGATAGCACCACATGTCGATCACGATGTCGCGGTGGAAGCGCTGGCGGAACTCGATCGCCATCTTGGTGGCGAAGGTCACGGCTTCGGGATCGTCGCCATTGACGTGGAAGATCGGCGCCTGGACGCCCTTCGCCACATCCGACGGATAGGGCGAGGAGCGCGCGAATTGCGGGCTGGTCGTGAAGCCGATCTGGTTGTTGATGACGAAATGGATGCAGCCGCCGGTATTGTAGCCGCGGATGCCTGAGAAGCCGAGGCATTCCCAGACGATGCCCTGGCCCGCGAACGCCGCGTCGCCATGGATCAGCACCGGGAGCGAGGCCTTGTGCTCCTTCAGGTCGCCGGCGATCGTCTGGATCGCACGGACCTTGCCCAACACGACCGGATCCTCCGCCTCGAGATGCGAGGGGTTGGCGACCAGCGACATATGGACGCTGATCCCGTCGAACTCGCGGTCGGTCGAGGTGCCGAGATGGTATTTCACGTCGCCCGAACCGGCCACATCATCGGGATTGTCGGAGCCGCCGCCGAATTCGTGGAAGATGATGCGGAACGGCTTGGCCATCACGTTGGACAGCACGTTCAGCCGGCCGCGATGCGCCATGCCGAACACGATCTCGCGCACGCCGAACTGGCCGCCATATTTGATGACGCTTTCCAGCGCGGGGATCATGCTCTCGCCGCCGTCGAGCCCGAACCGCTTGGTCCCGACATATTTGCGGCCGCAGAATTTCTCCCACTGCTCGGCCTCGATCACCTTGTTGAGGATCGCCTTCTTGCCGAGCGGCGAAAACTCGATGACCTTGTCCTTGCCTTCCATGCGGTCCTGCAGGAAGCGGCGCTCATCCACATCGGAAATGTGCATATATTCGAGGCCGACATTGCCGCAGTAATTCGCGCGCAGGATGTCGACGATCTCGCGCACCGTCGCCCATTGCAGGCCGAGCGTGCCGCCGAGATAGACCGGCCGGTCGATATCGTCGTTGGAGAAGCCGTGATATTCGGTCGTGAGATCGGCCGGCATCTCGCGTTTGGAGAGGCCAAGCGGGTCGAGATTGGCGGCAAGATGGCCGCGCACACGATAGGTACGGATCAAGAGCATCGCGCGGATCGAATCCGCGGCGGCACGGACGATGTCGTCCTGCGAGGGCGCGGCGGCGGCCGGCGCAGCGGCAGGCTTGACGCCGCCCTTGGCAGGCTTGGGCGCCGGCTCCATCTGGGTCGGGTCGAGCGCCGCGGTCAGATCGTCGGTCGAACTCAACGGCCAGTTGGTCTGGTTCCAGCTCGGGCCGGTCGCATTGCCTTCCAGGCCTTCGAAGAAACCGCGCCAGCCCGGCTCGACACTGTCCGGAGACACTTTGTAGCGCGCGTACAGCGCGTCGATGAACGCCGGGCTCACGCCCCCGGCGATGTCAGCGAAATCCTGGCCTTCGTAGCCCATTGGCTGTTCCTCGGCGCATCCCTGGGGAGGTGATGCCGCGTTGGCCCCGCACGGGGCCTGGTTAACCCTTCAACACCGACAGCAGCGTCGTGCCCAGTTCGGACGGGCTGTCCGCCACCTTGATCCCTGCCGCTTCCATCGCCGCGATCTTGTCCTCGGCGCCGCCCTGGCCGCCCGAAACGATCGCACCGGCATGGCCCATGCGGCGGCCCGGAGGCGCCGTGCGGCCGGCGATGAAGCCGGCCATCGGCTTCTTGCGGCCGCGCTTCGCCTCGTCGCGGAGGAACTGCGCCGCTTCCTCTTCCGCCGAGCCGCCGATCTCGCCGATCATGATGATCGACTGAGTCTCGGGATCAGCGAGAAAGAGCTCGAGCACGTCGATGAAGTTCGTGCCGTTGACCGGATCGCCACCGATGCCGACTGCGGTCGTCTGGCCAAGGCCCGCATTCGACGTCTGGAAGACGGCTTCATAGGTAAGCGTGCCGGAGCGGCTTACAACGCCGACCGAACCCTTCTTGAAGATGCTGCCGGGCATGATGCCGATCTTGCACTCGCCGGGGGTGAGGACGCCCGGGCAGTTCGGGCCGATCAGGCGCGACTTGGAACCGCTGAGCGCGCGCTTCACCTTGACCATGTCGAGCACCGGAATGCCCTCCGTGATGGTCACGATCAGCGGCACTTCGGCGTCGATCGCCTCGAGGATCGAGTCGGCCGCGAAGGGCGGCGGGACATAGATGACGGATGCGGTCGCACCGGTCTTCGCGACGGCCTCGGCGACGGTGTCGTAGACCGGCAGGCCGATATGCTCGGTGCCGCCCTTGCCCGGCGTCACGCCGCCGACCATCTGCGTGCCGTAAGCCAGCGCCTGCTGGGTGTGGAACGTGCCGGTTTCACCGGTCATCCCCTGGGTGATGACCTTGGTGTTCTTGTCGACGAGGATTGCCATATTTTTCTCGTTCCCGCTTGCCGTGCTCCCGCGAAGGCGGGAGCCCAGACCTAAAACAAAGACTCGAACAGATCGTCCCAGTCCGGATTCATCGTTTCAATCTCTCGCAGCTTCCACTGCCGATTCCATTTCTTCAGCTGCAATTCGCGGTGTCTGGCTCCTTCGATCGTATCGTGAGCCTCGTACCAGACCAGCAATTTGCAGTCGTATTTCTTGGTGAAGCCCTCGACCAAGCCGTTGCGATGTTGATACGCGCGGGCAGGTAAGTCGCTGGTTACACCAATATAGATCGTTCCGTTTTTCTGCTTCGCCATGATGTAGACGAAGCCCGGTTTCTCCTCGCGCACCCTGCGCCTCCCTGGATCCCCGCGAAGGCGGAGACCCAGCCTGGGCCCCCGCCTTCGCGGGGGCACAAGAGGTTTTACGCCAGCGAGCTGTCAATAGCCTTGCACGCGACCAGCAATTCCTTGACCGCCTCGACCGAGACGTCGAGATTCTTCTTGGCCTCGGCATCGAGCTTGATCTCGACGACCTTCTCGACGCCGCCGGCGCCGATGATCACCGGCACGCCGACATAGAGATTGTCGACACCGTACTGGCCGGTCAGGTGGACCGCCGCGGGCAGCAGGCGCTTCTGATCGTAGAGATAGGCTTCCGCCATCGAGATCGCGGAGGTGGCCGGCGCGTAATAGGCCGAGCCGGTCTTGAGCAGCGCGACGATCTCGCCGCCGCCCGAACGGGTGCGCGCGACGATCGCGTCGATGCGCTCCTGGGTGGAGAAGCCCATCTCGATCAGGTCCGGAACCGGGATGCCCGACACGGTCGAATAGCTGATCACCGGGACCATGGTGTCGCCGTGGCCGCCGAGCACGAAGGACGTGACGTCCTTGACCGAAACCTTGAACTCTTCGGCAAGGAAATGGCTGAAGCGCGAGCTGTCGAGCACGCCGGCCATGCCGACGACCTTCTGGTGCGGCAGGCCCGAGAATTCGCGCAGCGCCCAGACCATCGCGTCGAGCGGGTTGGTGATGCAGATGACGAAGGCGTCGGGCGCGTTGGCGGCAATGCCCTCGCCCACGGCCTTCATGACCTTCAGGTTGATGCCGAGCAGGTCGTCGCGGCTCATGCCCGGCTTGCGGGCGACGCCGGCGGTGACGATGATGACGTCCGCGCCCTTTATGTCGGCATAATCGTTCGTGCCGACGATCTTGGCGTCGAAGCCTTCCACGGGCGAGCACTGGCTGAGATCCAGCGCCTTGCCCTGGGGCACGCCTTCGACCACGTCGAACAGGACGATGTCGCCCAGGCCCTTCAGTGCTGCGAGATGAGCAAGCGTGCCGCCGATGTTACCGGCACCGATCAACGCGATCTTCTTGCGGGCCATTCCTCGTCCTTTCGGCAATGATAAAGCCGCGCGCGCGGCGAAACTGCGCGGCGGCTTAGGCGCGTTTTGCTACAGGGGCAACCGCTAAAACCCTATATTTTCGCCACCTTATTGCAATTAATTCGCAAGTGCATTTAAGCAGGTGGATTGCCCTCAGGATCGACGTAACGGCGCTCGCCAGTAGCGTCATTATACCAGACCGTTACGGGTCGGCCGCTCGCATCGTCGACGAAACGCTCGGGCGTCTCTCGCCAGCCGCCCTCGATCGGTTTCGCTTGCGACGCACCATACCGCCGCCGTTCGAACACGATGCCGGCGAGCACGAACGTCGCCGCGATCAGGGTCGGCCACACCGCCGGATCGATCACCGCGCCGATCACCGCTGCGGTGAACAGCAGCATCGCGATCACCAGGACGAAGGTGCGCAGCATCATTCGGGTGCGGGATCGAGGATGACGGCGGTGCCGTACGCGACCACCTCGTTCATCGCCTGGGCGATCTCGCCCGAATCGAAGCGCATCATCACGACGGCGTTCGCGCCCATCAACGCCGCGTTGGCGACGAGACGGTCGATCGCGTGGCGCCGCGTGTCCTCGACCAGGCGGGTATATTCGGGGATCTCGCCGCCAACGATCGAGCGCAGGCTGGCGGTGATATTGCCGCCGATGCCGCGGCTGCGGACGACGACGCCGAACGCCTGGCCGAGCGTCTTGCGCACACTATGGCCCGGGACATTCTCGGTGGTGGTGACGAGCATCGCATTCCCTCCATGACCTGACACGACATGATAACAGGCGGCCGGGCGATGGCGAGGGTCAGTTCGCGCCGTGGCCCAGTTCGAGATACTCGTCGGACCGCATTTCCTCGAGCCGGCTGATCGTGCGCTCGAACTCGAAACGGCCGTCGCCCTTTTCGTACAGCTCGCCCGGCGGCGCATCGGCAGCGGCGAGCAGCTTCACCTTGTGCTCGTACAATGCGTCGATCAGCTGGACGAAGCGCGCGGCCTCGTTGCGGTTCTCCGGCCCGAGCCGCGGGATGCCGACCAGGATGACGGTGTGGAAGCGCCGCGCGACCGCGAGATAATCGGCCGAGCCCCGCGCCTCGCCGCACAACCGCTTGAACGAGAAGACGGCGACGCCCTTCAGGCTCTTGGGCACATGCAGGGTGCGCCCGCCGCCGACCGGCAGCTCCTCGGACGGCACATGGTCGCGGTCCTCGGGCGGATAATCGGTCAGGCGGAAAAAGGCGGCGGAGAGCTGCGCGGTCGCCTCGGAGCCGTTCGGCACCAGCCAGGTCTCGACCTGGCCGAGCCGGTCGCGGCGGTAATCGATCGGGCCGTTGAGCGCGAGCACCTGCATCTTCGTCTCGATCAGCTCGATGAAGGGCAGGAAATGCTCGCGGTTGAGCCCGTCCTTGTAGAGATCGGTCGGCGGGCGGTTGGAGGTCATCACCACCGTGACGCCCTGGCGCAGCAGTTCGGTGAACAGCCGCGACAGGATCATCGCGTCGGGGCTGTTGGTGACCATGATCTCGTCGAAGCAGAGGACCTTCACTTCCTCGGCGATCGCGGCGGCGACGGGGAGGATCGGATCGCCGACCTCCTTCTCGCGTTCGACGCGTAGCCGCGCATGGACGTCGAGCATGAATTCGAGGAAGTGGATGCGCCGTTTGCGCCGCATGTTCACGCAGCCGAAGAACAGGTCCATCAGCATCGACTTGCCGCGCCCGACCCCGCCCCAGAGATAGATGCCGGCCGGGGCATCGGGGCGCTTGCCCAGAGCGCGCCAGAGGATCGAGCCGCGCTTGGGCGCCGCTTCGAGCTCCGTCGCCAGCGCGTCGAGCCGGCGGGCGGCTTCGGCCTGTTCGGGATCGGGCTTCAACTCGCCCGCGGCGATCAGCGCTTCGTAGCGGGCAAGGACGTTGGGCAAATTCTCAGACCTCGGCCGGTGGCGCGGCGACCCGGGCCGACTTGCGGATCGTGGCGGAGAAGCTCGCGACCTTCTCCTCGTCCTGCACAACCAGCCCGCGCAGGAACAGGAGCCGCCCGGTCTCGCGCAGCAGTTCGACCTGCGCCTCCAGCGGGTCGCCGATGCGGCCGCCGCCGATGAACTGAGTCGACAGGTCAAGCGTGACCGCCGAGCCAGCGGTGATCAGGCCGAAGCTACGCGACGCGGCGAACAGCGCGACATCGATGAAGCCGAGCATCGCACCGCCATGCACGCTGTCGCGCAGATTGGAATGGCGCCGTTCCGGCGTCATGCGGACGCGCGCGATGCCGTTATCGACCCGCACCATCATGGGACCGAGAAAGCTGTTGTAGCGCGACGGATCGGTGAAGCCCCACCGCATCCAGCCGGGATGATCCGGATGCTCCTCGAAGAGGAAGGTAGCGGGTGGGCTTGGTTCGGTCACGCGGCGAGCCTCAGACGACTCGCTCTGCTTCCATCTTCTTGATCTCGGCGATCGCCTTGGCCGGGTTGAGACCCTTGGGGCAGACATTCGCGCAATTCATGATCGTGTGGCAGCGATAGAGGCGGAACGGATCCTCCAGCTCGTCGAGTCGCTCGCCGGTCATCTCGTCGCGGCTGTCGGCGAGCCAGCGATAGGCCTGCAACAGGATCGCCGGGCCGAGGAATTTGTCCGAATTCCACCAATAGCTCGGGCAGGCGGTCGAGCAGCAGGCGCACAGGATGCACTCGTACAGGCCGTCCAGCTTCTCGCGGTCCGCCGGCGACTGGAGCCGCTCCTTGCCCGAGGGCGGCGGGGTGACGGTCTGCAGCCACGGCTTGATCGAGGAATATTGCGCATAGAAATGCGTGAAATCGGGAACGAGGTCCTTGATCACTTCCATATGCGGCAGCGGCGTGATGCGGATATCGCCCTTCACGTCCTCGATCGCGGTGGTGCAGGCGAGGCCGTTCTTGCCGTCGATGTTCATCGAGCAGGAGCCGCAAATGCCCTCGCGGCAGGAACGGCGGAAGGTCAGCGAGCTGTCCTGCTCCGACTTCATCTTGATCAGCGCGTCGAGCACCATGGGGCCGCAGGAATCGAGATCGATCTCGAACGTGTCATAATGCGGGTTCTCGTTCGCATCGGGATCGTAGCGGTAGATCTTGAAATTCTTGACCCGCTTCGCGTCAGCGGCTGCCTTGTGGACCTTGCCGCCCTTTTTGGGTCGGCTGTTCGGGGGCAGTCTGAATTCGGCCATGCCTGAAAGTCTCCGGCGGAAACGAAATGGTGCGTCGCGGAAAGCGGCTATGCCTTTCGGCGCGCGCGTGCAACCCTTTGGCGCGCTCCATGATCCAGGAACATGCATTGTTGCAGGCGTTGCGAGCGCCGGACAAGAATCGTAGGGCGAAGTCCAGGATATGAACGAACAGGGCAAGATATGAGACTGAGCGATTGCCACAATGTCGAGGATTTCCGCACCCTCGCCCGCAAGCGCCTGCCTGGTCCCGTATACCACTATATCGACGGCGCCGCCGACGACGAGGCGACCAAGCGGCGCAACACCGAGGCATTCGAGTCGTGCGACCTGGTGCCGAGCGTGCTCGCCGGCGTCGAGACGATCGACATGAGCACCATTGTGATGGGCCGCAAGATCGCCATGCCGCTGTTCCTGTCGCCCACCGCGTTGCAGCGGCTGTTCCACTGGCATGGCGAACGCGGCGTCGCCCGCGCGGCGGAAAAGTTCGGGACCTATTTCGGCATTTCGAGCCTCGGCACCGTCAGCATCGAGGAGATCGGCCGGACGATCAGCACGCCCAAGATGTTCCAGCTCTACATCCACAAGGACAAGGGGCTGAACCATGCGCTGGTCGAACGGTGCAAGGAAGCGAAGTTCGACTGCATCGCGCTGACGGTGGACACGATCGTATCGGGCAATCGCGAGCGCTGCCTGCGCACCGGCTTCACCTCGCCGCCGAAGCTGACCCCGTCCTCAGCGATCAGCTTCGCGACTCACCCGGGCTGGACGCTCGATTACCTGTTCCGCGAGAAGTTCGAGCTGTCGAACCTGAAGGACCATGTGTCCGAGGGGACCAATGTCGCGCTCTCGGTGGCGGACTATTTCAACAAAATGCTCGACCCGTCGATGGACTGGAAGACCGCCGAGGGCGTCCGCGCGCAATGGGGCGGCGAATTCTGCCTGAAGGGCATCATGTCGGTCGAGGACGCACGCCGCGCGGTCGATATCGGGGCGACGGCGATCATGGTGTCGAACCATGGCGGGCGCCAGCTCGACGGCAGCCGTTCGCCGTTCGACCAGTTGGCCGAGATCGTCGATGCGGTCGGCGACAAGATCGACGTGATCTGCGACGGCGGCATCCGCCGCGGGAGCCATGTGCTGAAGGCGCTGAGCGTGGGGGCCAAGGCCTGCTCGGGCGGGCGGATGTATCTCTATGCGCTGGCGGCGGCGGGCCAGCCGGGGGTCGAGCGGGTGCTCGGGCGGCTGCAGGCGGAGATCGAGCGGGATATGAAGCTGATGGGGGTGAAGTCGGTCGCGGAGCTGACGCGGGGGAATTTGCGGTGGCGTTAAAATCCCTCCCCCAGCGGGAGAGGGAGGGAGCCGCGTAGCGGCGGAAGGGTGAGGGTGGCGTAGCTGCTCACCCTCACCCCGCGCTGCTGCGCAGCTTGCCCCTCTCCCGCTGGGAGAGGGGAAGAAGGGCGCCTATTCCTGAACCACCTCCTGCGGATCGGGCTTCGCACCCCAATCGATGTTCCGCGTCAGGTACATCACCGTGGCAAGCGCCACGAAGAGCATCACCGATCCGACCAGCAGCGACAGATCCTCAAGGCTGAGCAGCACATAGAGCACGCCGTAGAGCGCCGAGATCAGCGCGCCGATGAACAGGCTCCGCCGCCAGCTGCCCAGCACCGCAGCCGAATAGGCCGTGAGCAGCGAGACGATTGCGCCACCCGCCACCGCATAAGCCAGCGTGAACCCGATCACTTCGGCAAAGGCGAGCAGCATCACGAAGAACAGCACCAGCCCCGATCCGACCAGGCCATATTCGATCGCCGACACCCGTACCCCGCCGATCACGTCGAACATCAGGAAGGCAAGGAAGGTGAAACCGACAAACAGGAAGCCGTATTTCACCGAGCGGTTGACCTGGCTGTAGAGATCGACCGGGGTGAGCAGATCGACCCGTGCTTCGTGCTCGCCGGCCTCGGCGCGGCCGCGACCGCCCTCTACCGGCGTGGCGGAGTCACCGGAGGCCTGATCAAACGAGACGAGCGCGGTACCCAGAGCAAGATTGCCGACGCGCCAGGTGGCGTCGAACCCCTTGTCGACCTTCGCCTTCTGGACCGGCAGGAAGCCGCCCTGATAGCTCGGGCTGGACCAGGACGAAACCACGCGCCACGCCGTATCGCCGCCGTTCGGCACCAGCGACAGCGACCCGTTGCCGCGCACCGCATAGTCGAAGGACACGCCGATCGGCCGGCCGCGCAGCTCGCTCGCGTCGAACCAGGCGTAGAAACCCGATCCGCCCGTCTCGCGCATGCCGTTGCCGGGTTGGAGCGAAACCGTCTCGCCGTTGACCGAGACCGCAGGCGGCGAGCCGAACAGACCGCGCGCGTCGCTGATGCCGAAGCGGATCTGCGCCCGGTCGAGCGCCAGCGCATCGGGGGCGACGCCGAAGCGCTGGAGATCGGCCGGCAGCGTGAAGCGCGCCCCGCCCTGGTTGCGCGCCTCGAACACGACCACGTCATAGATCGAGCGATGGCGCAGATCCGGCTTCAGGTCGGTCTTCAGCTTGGTCGCATCGGGCGACAGGGTCATCTCGTGCCAGCTGGTGCTGGTCCTGGTCACCTGCTTGCCATTCTCGGTGACGGTCTCGGTGGTCTGTTTCGAATAGGGGATGACGAGCACCGGCCCGGCGATCACCTGCGGCCCGCCCCAGCCTTGCGCGATCGAGGCCTGGGCGGTCTCCGACTGGTTCTGGCGATCATAGACAAGGAGATAGATGGCAAAGAGCGGGATCGCGAGCAGCGTGCCGATCAGGAACGGCAGCAGCAATTTGAACCCGGGCGAGCGTTCTGACGCATGGCGTGCGGACATATTGGCCTCCCTTTTAGGAGACCTTCAGCTAGCGGCGCGCGGCGGCGGAAGCCAAAGCGGATCGGGAGGAATGGCTGTGCAGAATAGGTGCAGGCACGGCCAGCCATCAGCCAAAACAGGCGGCCCGAAAATTCATCAGCCATGCGAAAGAGCAGCGGAGGCAGCACCGCCACAGCATCATGCCATGAACGGCATCCGATTGAATCGATGCGGCGCTTTACCTGAAGCTAGCAGACTTCGGCGGTGTTGGCCGGCAGCGGCCCCGGCGGGATGCGGGCGTCGCTCATGTAGAAGGGATCGCCCTCGATGCGGTGGCTCGTGCCGTACGCCTTGCCCAGCACTGCATAGAGCGCGGGATCATAGGCCTGCAGGTCGCCATGGGAGAGGATATGGCGGCCGTCGAAGATCACGATCCGGCCGGAATTGAACCAGAACTGGCTGCCCACCGCCCAATATTCGTCGATCGTGGTCGAGGCATATTCGCCTTTCCAGCGGCCAGCCCTGAGCGCGGCGCGATAGGCGCGGTCGACCTCCTTGTAGAGCCGCGGATCCATCGCGCGGACGGCCTGGAGGATGTCGTGCGAGAATTCGTGGAGGAAGATCGTCTGGCCGTAATAGCGCGAATTGCGCTGGCCGAGCAGGTCCTCGACCGCGCCGCTGGTCAGTTTCCCGGCCATGCCCCGCGCGCGGTAGTTCCAATAGGCGCGGTCGGTCATGCGGCCGATGCGCTCGTCATAGTGTTTGCGCTCGCAGCGCGTGAGTCGGGGATCGTTGCGGCCGGGTTTCTTCCAGTCGCGCTGCTCGGGGAGGTCGAGCGTGCTCTCATCCTCCGCCATGATCGCCACGCGGTAGCCGGAGGCGGCCAGCCCCTGGGCGAGATCGGGGCGGTGGTCGAGCATGCCCTGGACGATCTGCCTGGCCACCAGCAGCGCCCGGTCTGGGACCTTGGCCGAGGACAGAACCGGGATGCCGTCCGCATCGACATATTTGGCGTAGAAGGGGTCGACCGATAGCGACGCCGGCGGCGACGCAACGTCCGGCGCGGGAGACGCGCACGCAGCGACGATCTGCATCGGGAAGACGCAGCCGAGCAGCAGAAGGAACCGCGCGCTACTCGTCATCGTCTTCGTTGCCGGCTCCTCGCGTTTGCAACAGCGGACAAGCCTCTATCAGTGTCGAGTCCGTTATTGAATCAAGACGCTTTTACCCAGGTCGCCCGCGGCGATGGCGGGTTCCGATCAGTAAACCCGCTTCTTCGGCTTGATGTACTCGATGTCGTCGGTGAGCGTGTAATCGTGCACCGGGCGGTAATCGATCTCGGTGGTGCCGCCCTTGCCGCCCCAGCCGTTAAAGGTCGCGACGGTGTGCT
This sequence comes from Sphingomonas sp. GW821-FHT10F11, assembly GCF_058809095.1. Lineage (NCBI taxonomy): Bacteria > Pseudomonadati > Pseudomonadota > Alphaproteobacteria > Sphingomonadales > Sphingomonadaceae > Sphingomonas > Sphingomonas sp. GW821-FHT10F11. The sequence continues at coordinate 316,688 of NZ_JBXASH010000002.1, read as the reverse complement.
TCATCCAGTTCGCATCGTCGCGGTCGGGGAAGTCCTCGTGCATGTGCGCGCCGCGGCTTTCCTTGCGGTTGGCGGCACCCTTGATCGTCACGACCGCCTGGCCGATCAGATTGTCGAGCTCCATCGTCTCGACCAGATCGGTGTTCCAGATCAGCGAGCGGTCGCTGATGCCGACATCGGCGAAGCTGGAATAGATCGCGTCCATCTTGGTGACGCCCTCGGCCAGCAGCGCGGTGTCGCGGAACACGGCGCAATGCTTCTGCATGGTGCGCTGCATTTCCGCGCGGACCTGCGCGGTCGGCGCGGCGCCCTTGGCATTGCGGAAATGGTCGAGCCGGGTGAGCGCGAATTCTTCCGAGCCCGCGGGCAGCGGGTTGTGCGGCGTGTTCGGCTTGAGCTGGTCCTTGAGGCGCAGGCCGGTCGCGCGGCCGAACACGACGAGATCGATCAGCGAATTGGAGCCGAGCCGGTTGGCGCCGTGCACCGAGACGCACGCCGCCTCGCCCACCGCGAACAGGCCGGGGATGATCGTGTCGGGATTGCCGTCCTTATTATGCACGACCTCGCCGTGATAATTGGTCGGGATGCCGCCCATATTGTAATGCACCGTCGGCGTGACCGGCAGCGGCTGGCGCGTGAGATCGACGCCGGCGAAGATCTTGCCCGTCTCGGTGATGCCCGGCAGGCGCTCGTGCAGCACCTTGGGATCGATATGATCGAGGTGCAGGTAGATATAATCCTTGTGCTCGCCGACGCCGCGGCCCTCGCGCATCTCCATCGCCATCGAGCGCGCGACCACGTCGCGGCTGGCAAGGTCCTTCGCGGAAGGGGCGTAGCGCTCCATGAAGCGCTCACCCTCGGAGTTGGTCAGGTACCCGCCCTCGCCGCGCGCACCCTCGGTGATCAGCACGCCGGCGCCATAGATGCCGGTCGGGTGGAACTGGACGAACTCCATGTCCTGCAGCGCGATGCCGGCGCGCAGCGCCATGCCGTTGCCGTCGCCGGTGCAGGTATGGGCCGATGTCGCCGACTGATAGACCCGGCCGCCGCCGCCCGTCGCCAGCACCACGGCATGGCTGCGGAAACGGTGGATCGAGCCGTCCGCCATGCAGAGCGCGATCACGCCGCGGCACTGACCATTCTCCATGATCAGGTCGAGCGCGAAATATTCGACATAGAAGTCGGCGTCGTACTTCAGGCTCTGCTGGTAGAGCGCGTGGAGCATGGCGTGGCCGGTGCGGTCGGCCGCGGCGCAGGTGCGCTGCACGGGAGGCCCCTCGCCCATATTCTGCATATGGCCGCCGAACGGGCGCTGATAGATCGTCCCGCTCTCGTTGCGGCTGAACGGCACGCCGGCATGCTCGAGCTCGTAAACCGCCGCGGGCGCCTCGCGCACCATATATTCGATCGCGTCCTGATCGCCGAGCCAGTCCGATCCCTTGACGGTGTCGAACATGTGCCAGGTCCAGTGATCCGGCGTGTTGTTGCCGAGGCTGGCAGCGATACCGCCCTGTGCTGCGACAGTGTGGCTGCGCGTCGGGAAAACCTTGGTGATGCACGCCGTCTTCAGGCCGCTTTCCGCGATGCCCATGGTTGCGCGCAGGCCCGATCCGCCGGCACCCACGACCACGGCATCATAGGTGTGGTCGATGATCTTATAGGCTTCCGGCATCAGACTGGCGCTCCGGCGGCAAAGGCGATCCTGAGGATCGAGAAGATGGCGATCGCGGCAGTCGCGACGGTGAAGAAAGTGAGCGCGAGCATCGCGGCGACGCGCGCCTCGTTATGGAGGTAATCCTCGATCGCGACCTGAAGCCCCAGACGGAAATGGTAGAAGACCGAGGCGATCAGCAGGATCAGCGGGATCGCGGCCCAGGCCGAGGCGACCCAATCGTGCAGCGTCTCATATTGATAATTGGGCAGGCGTGCGATCGAGAGCAGCAGCCACAGCATCAGGAACAGGTTGGCGCCGGCGGTGATCCGCTGGTTCCACCAGTGATGCGAGCCCTCCTTGGCTGAGCCGAGGCCGCGGACCCGGCCGAGTTCGGTACCGTTGCCCATCTTATTTCCCCACGAGCAGATAGGCCCAGAACAGGGCAGTGAAAGTGATCGAGGCGAAGAAGGTCAGCCAGGAGCCGGCCCGGTTGGTCTTCAGCTCGAAGCCGGCGCCTGCATCCATCACGAAATGGCGGATGCCGCTGGCCATGTGCTGGAACAGCGACAGGGTCAGGCCGATGCCGAAGACATAGCCGATGATGTTGAGCTTGCCGTCCGCCAGGGTGAAGATGTCGGTGAAGGACGCATAGGCTTCCTTGCCGCCAGCCAGCGCCGCGAGCCACCACACGAGCAGGATCGTGCCGACCGTCGCCAGTCCGTCGCCGGTCACGCGGTGCAGGATCGAGACGGTCATATGGACGCCCCATTTCCACGCCGTCAGATGCGGCGAGATCGGTCGGGCGGGGTTGCGTGGGCTAGCCAAGGCGGGAAATCCTCTCGGGCGGTCAGTGGCGCCGTATTAGTCCGCGCGTGCTGCGATGCAAGGCGGATTGGACGTTAGCGGCGGTGCGGATGGGGGCGTTGGCGCCAAGTAGGGCGGTAGAAACGGCGTTGGAGAATGCGCGGCGGTGCGATCGACTGGCAACTATTCGCTGAATTTTGCGACCCACTTGCGAGTGGGCCAAAATCGAGCGGTTCTTGGCGCCTGTGCGCTCGTTATTTGAAGGGTGCACACGGGTTCTTGGGTTGCACTTTCGAGATGCGGTTGGAGACGCGTTACTCGACGATGGCATGATTGCCGCTCGACTTGGCGAATTACGCGAGGGGTATCGGGAGTTCATGGCGCTTTACTTGCCTCTATTTGCCGCACTGATGTGACCGGCATGTGCTGGGCGACTTCAGCAGATCGTGACGGCAAAGTGAATCACCCGCGGATTGTGGGCGCCAAGAGTCGCGCTTCAGGCTCCAAAAAAGCGACTGCTCTAAGCTCCCCTACTTCCCCGGCGACGGTCAGGGTCCAGTTTTGGGCAACGCAAAAGAGGTAGCGCTGCGCGTCGTCACAAGGGCCTTCCCAACTGGACCCCGGCCGTCGCCGGGGAAGCACTTGTTGTCAGGCTAGCTCTCCACATCCCCGACAACGCCTGTAGACGATGGATGCCGGAACATGTCCGGCATGACGAAGTAGAGCGATGGCGGCACTATTCCGCCGACTTCCTAACTCGCCTTTCAGTGACGTGAGCGGAATTTCCAGAATTCGGTGGGGCCGCCCCCGTTCGCCCCAGCCTGGCTCTACGAGTCCGTTATCGCCGGCGGCGACTCGGCCGTAATCTCCGGCACCGTGTCCGGCGATGCCCCCCGTTCCGTGAGGATATGGTCGATAAGCCCCCATTCGAGCGCCTCCTCCGCCGTCATGAAGGTGTCGCGATCCAGCGCGCGTTCGACCTCCTCATAGGTGCGCCCGCAATGCTCGGCATAGAGCCTCGTCATGCGGTGCTTGGTCTTTCCCACTTCCGCGGCATGAATGAGGATATCGGATGCCTGCCCCTGGTATCCGCCCAGGGGCTGATGAACGTGCAGGCTCGCATTGGGCAGCGCGGCACGCTCGCCAGGCTGGCCCGCCATCAGCAGAAACGACCCCATGGAACGGGCCGTCCCCATGCATAGGGTGTGCACCGGCGCCCTGATGTATCGCATGGTATCGTACATCGCGAGACCGCTGGTGATGACGCCGCCGGGAGAATTGATGTAGAGCTGGATCGGTTTCTTCGGATTCTCGGCTTCCAGGAAAAGCAATTGCGCGCAGACCAGCGCTGATACGGTATCGTTGACCTCCCCGTTGAGGAAGATGATCCTCTCGCGAAGAAGGCGGGAATAGATGTCGAAGGACCGTTCTCCCCGACTTGATTGCTCGATGACCATAGGGACGAGTTGCATCGCTTCGCGCACGGGCGAATTCCTTTCCTTCCGAAATTTCCGGGGCCGGGGCGGCGGTGTCAGGCTGCGCGCAGGAGGCAGGACCAGTTGTTGTTCGCCGCCCTTGGCGGCCGGCTGCCCAGCCGTGCGTCCGCCAATCCGTGGATAATTCTCAGCCTGGTACCCCCCTCCGCGTTGGGCGTGAGCTGGAACGTCACCACGCTTTCGAGGAAGGGCGGTTCGCCGTCCCGCATCCTGTAGCGAATTTCCTCGCCTGGCGCCGAGGAGACCGGTGCCATGTCAGCCAGGTCTCCTTTCGGCAGCCACGTCTCGCGAAAGGCGGGGATGCTGATCGCCCGCCAGACCTTTTCGGGTGACGCGTCGAGGTCATAGTCGAGCACGAGGTCCGCCGCGCTTCCGCCCTTCATGTCGTTCATTGGTCCATGTCCTTCAGCAAGGTCTTCAGGGCGTCGACGCGGGCCGGCCAATAGGCGCGATACTTCGTCAGCCATCCGGCGATGAGCGCCAGGCCATCGGGATCGACCTCGTAGTTCACGAAACGGCCCTGCCGCTCTTCCCGCACCAACCTCGCATTGCGCAGAACCGAAAGGTGTTGGGACATCGCCGGCTGGCTGATCGTCATCCCCTCGCGCAAGGCGCTGGCGTTCATGCTTCCGCTCGCCAGCTTCTCGAAGATCGCGTAGCGGGTGGGGTCGGCCAGCGCCTTGAAGATATCGCTCTGGATCATGCCGACACATAAGCACACACTTATCTGATTCGCAAGCGCCGCGCGGACCGGAACGGTTTTACGCGCAAATCGGCACTACTTCCTAACTCGCCTTTAACCTTATCCCGATAGCTCATCTGCAGAACCGCCTCGAAGCGGATGGTCGACAGATACGGAGTTTAGCCCTTGACCCCCAGTGACTTGCCCGCCCCCGGCACGATTGCCGCCAAGGTGGATATCGCGGCCAGGCTTCGCGTCTTCGACGTCGACGGGTCGCTGGCGCGCGCGAGTCGCGAGGCGTGGGCCGTGATCGAGCCGGAAGTCCGGTCGATCTCCGAAGGCTATTGGCAGCAATGGCTGCGCTGCTTCGCCGACGAGCGCGTCTGGGCGCCGCACGAGACCGAGAAGATGATCGAGGTCGGTTGCGTGTTCTTGAAGAACCGCTTCCTCGACACGACCGGCCGGGCCTGGATCGAATCGGTCGAACGGTCGGTCGCCGCCGCCTTTGTCGGCGACGTGTCGCCGCTCGCCCTGCTGTCGATGATCAACGCGAGCGACCGGGTCGCGCTGGGCGTGATCACGCGCAACCGCGACGATGCCCGCCTGCCGGTGCTGGTCGACACCTTGATGCGCCTGTCCGCGCTCGAGGGCGAGATCACCGTCGCCATTTATAATTCCTACCGCGAATATCTCGCCCAGGGCGGGCGCGACAAGCTCGCCGCCGAATTCCGCGACGGCATCGCGCAGATGGTCGAAAGCGCGACTCAGGAATCGAGCGTGCTGCGCGGCCAGTCGCTCCGCACCTCCACCTCGGCACGGGGCATGCTGGGCAAGACGTCCGAAGTCGCCGCGGCCGCCGAACAATCCGCCGTCGCGATGCGCGAGGCGGCGCAGACCGCCGCCGGCCTGATCCGTGCGATCGAGGATGCGCGCACCGAAGTCGAGGCAGCCGCCGAGATCGCCACCCGCGCCTCGAGCCAGGCCGGGCTTGCCGTCGGCATGTCCGAGACCCTGTCCGACCATGCGCAATCGATCGAATCGATCCTCGGCCTGATCCGCGACATCGCGGGCCAGACCAATCTGCTGGCGCTCAACGCCACGATCGAGGCCGCCCGTGCCGGCGATGCCGGCCGCGGCTTCGCGGTCGTCGCGCAGGAAGTGAAGAGCCTGGCCAACCAGACCGCCCGCGCCACCGACGACATCGCCGCGAAGATCGCCGCGATCCAGTCCGCCACGCGCTCCACCGTCGACACCAATGCCTCGATCAAGGCGACCGTGTCCGAGGTGCAGGAATCGGCCAACCGAATCCGCTTCGCCATGGAGGCGCAGGCGCAGACCGTGACGGCGATCACCGCCGCGGTCGACGAGACGGCGCTCGCCGCCGATTCGATGTCCAACACGATCGCCGCCATCCGCGAGGACACCGAAACCGTCGCCTCGGACATCGAACGCGTCGGCCAGGGATTCGATTCACTGGATGGTAGGCTTGGTACGCTCAAGAACAGCGCGGGCGAATTCGTCGCCAAGGTTGCTGCGTGAGTCCAGGACTCGTGAGTGTCGGGAGGATGACTGAATGGCGCAAGAAGGCGCGGGCACCATAGGGGGCTGGAGCGGCGATTCGCGCTCCATTGCCGAGCATGTCGCGAATTACGACTGGGACGGGGCGATCGCCCCGGCCGCAGCCGAGATCGCGCGCCTGATCGATGGCAGCGAGGAGGCCATCGCCGCCGCCTTTTGGGAACATTATCTGTCGCTGCCGGTGGTGGCGCACCTGCGCCCGCATCTGGGGCCGGAGCAGCTCGCCAGGCGCATCACCCGCAGCGCCGAATATACCCGCGCCAAATATCGGCGGCCGTTCGACGATGCGTGGATGCTGATGGCGTTCAGGCATGCGGAAGGATCGCACAAGCTCAACATCCCGCTTCAGGCCCTGCTGTCGTCGCTGAGCTTCGCGCACAGCCGCTCGCTCGAGGTGATCGAGCAGAAGATCGGCACGGACACCAAGCGCTTCCGCGAAATCTCCGACGTGATCCAGCGCCTCGGCCTGGTCGAGGCCGATGTGATGGCGTCGCATCTCGGCGCGCGCGACGTCGAGCGCACGCGCGAGGAGCGCCGCGCGCGGTCCGCCCATTTCAGCGAGAGCATCGCCCAGTCGATCGAGGGCACCGCCTCGCTCGGCAACCGCATCCGGGTGCAGGCGCATCGCGCCTCGGCCTCGGCGCGGGGGATGCTGGGCAAGACCTCCGAAGTCGCCGCCGCCGCCGAGCAATCCGCCCTCGCCATGCGCGAGGCGGCACGCACCGCCGCCGGGCTGATCCGCGCGATCGAGGATGCGCGGGGCGAAGTGGAGGCTGCGGCCGAGATCGCCACGCGCGCCTCGAGCCAGGCGGGCGAAGCCGTGAGCATGTCCGAGACGCTGAGCGGCCATGCCCAGTCGATCGAATCGATCCTCAGCCTGATCCGCGATATTGCCGGCCAGACCAACCTTCTCGCGCTCAATGCCACGATCGAAGCGGCGCGCGCCGGCGACGCCGGCCGCGGCTTTGCAGTGGTGGCGCAGGAAGTGAAATCGCTCGCCAGCCAGACCGCACGCGCGACCGACGACATCGCCAGCAAGATCGCCGCGATCCAGTCCGCCACGCGATCGACCGTCGACACCAACGCGTCGATCAAATCGACCGTTGCCGATGTGCAGGAAAGCGCGAACCGCATCCGTTTCGCCATGGAAGCTCAGGCCCAGACGGTCACCGCAATCACCGCCGCGGTCGACGAGACGGCGCTTGCCGCCGATTCCATGTCCAACACCATCGCCACGATTCGCGAGGACACCGAAAGCGTGGCGACCGAGATCGATGCGCTGGGCCGCGAGTTCGGCGAGGTCGACGATCGGCTGAGCGGGCTCAAGGGCGCGGCGGATACCTTCTCGGCGAGTGTGGCGGCTTAGGCATCAGCCTGGCATGTAGCTACGATCCAGGCGGACAGGCAGGCGGCCTTTTGTTCCTTTCGCCAGGGCTTGCCTGCCGTTGCGCCGAGGCCCTTGAGGCGCGAGGCGATCTCTGTCGATGACAGACCGAGCGCGTCTTGCGCGAGATCGGGAAGCGATTTCTCGTCCGGCTCGACCCAGCCGATTCGGCACTGCTCCAATCCGAACCGGAGCGCCTCGCGGACGGCAAGTCCTTCGGCGACGGGCACATGATCTGCCCAGGCAAGGCTATAGTCGAGCAGGCTGGTGACCCAGCCGGCGCGATTGGCGATGAGCCCAGCGACGACCTTGTCGCGGCCTATGTCCCCGAGTTGACGGACGATATCCCGCAGGCCCTTCGCCGCGAGCTGATCCTGGCACCCCCGCCCTTGCGCCACGGCAGCCGCGGCTTCGGCCGAAGCCTTGCCGTCAGGACCACGCGCCATCCCCGCCGCGACGGCATAGGGTTCGAGCGATAGACGGTCGCCCTCGCTATGGGTCGCCAGGAAAGTGGAGAGCAGGATGCGAGGTTCGCCCTGGTCGATCGCGAGAGCGACGACCACGGCACCGCCTTTGAGCGCCCGCAGCCCGAGGCCGACAAGAAGCCCGCCCTTCCGTTGTTCGCTCATGCAGCCCCCTTTCAACGATTGAAACCGACGCTCCCTCCCGATGAAGGTGCAGCTGCCAATTGCCCCCGGAGATTGCGCAATATTCCCTCCGGCACCGGCTCCAGTTCCTGCGCCGGCTTGCCCCGGCGCAGGCGCTCGCGATCCCGCTCGGGTGGTTCGACCCGGCGGACGCGCACCGGCGCCTGGCCCTGCGCCTTCATGCCGAGCAGGTCGGCCGCGCCTTGCGACAGGTCGATGATCCGCATGCTCCGCGCGAACGGCCCGCGGTCGTTGACCCGGACGAGGATGCGCCGCCCGGTATCGAGCGCGGTCACTTCGACATAGGTGGGCAGCGGCAGGGTCGTGTGCGCGGCGGTGATCCAGTCGGGCCGGAAGCGCTCGCCATTCGACGTGCGGTTGCCGGATTCATTGCCGTACCAGCTCGCATAGCCGAGCATGTCGTACCCCGGATCGGCGGCGGGAACGTAAAGGGTGCCGCGCACCTGATAGGGTTGGCCGATCTTGACCGGCAGGTCGCTGACGGGGCGGAAATCGCCGCCGGCGCAGGCCGACAGCATCAGCGGGGCGGCCGCTCCGATACCCGTTAGCGTCGCCCGAAAACCCCGCATAGGCAGGACCTTATACGGCGCCGGCGCTGGCTTGAAGCCCCTGCGCCAGCATTCCACCCGGAACGGCTGTTATCCCGTCGCTCGGAAGCCGGCGCTTGACAGCCGCCGCCAGGTCCGGGGCGACACCGCGATAGGGCATCACATAATAGCCGCGAACGCCGAACGCGTTGACCCATTGGGCGCGAAGCGACAGCCTGACCCGGTCGATCCGCCCGTCGTGGCGCGTGCCGGCGATGGCGAATTGAGTCGGCAGTGGTCTGTGGCGAGGCGGAACCCATTATCCCCCGGCAGCGGGGGTGACGCGGGCGGGTGGGCGCGGCTATGCCCGTCGCCATGACCAACATCCTCCTCACCGGCAGCAGCCGCGGCATCGGCGCGGCGATCGCGAGCGCCCTCACCCTTCCCGACGTCTCCCTGGTCGGCCATGGCACGGCGAGCGGCATCCCCGCCGACTTCGCCGATCCGGCGGGGCCGCAGGCGCTGTGGAACGCGGCGCTGGAGCAGCTCGACGGGCGGATCGACGTGCTGATCAACAATGCCGGGGTGTTCGAGGCCAACCCGCTCGACCGGCCGCACGACGATTGGGTCGCGGACTGGGAACGCACCATGCGCATCAACCTGACCGCCTCCGCCGAATTGTGCCGGCTGGCGGTGCGGCACTGGCAGGAGCGTGCAACGGGGGGCCGCATCGTCAACATCGCCAGCCGCGCCGCCTATCGCGGCGACAGTCCGGCGCACTGGCATTATGCCGCGTCCAAGGCGGGCATGGTCGCGATGACCAAGTCGATCGCGCGCGGCTATGCCGCCAAGGGCATCCTCGCCTTCGCGATCTGCCCGGGCTTCACCATGACCGGCATGGCCGAGGAGTATCTGTCGAGCCGCGGCGGCGAAAAACTGCTCGCCGACATCCCGCTCGGCCGGGTCGCGATGCCGGAAGAAGTGGCCGAGGCGGCGCGCTTCCTCGCCCTGGAAGCGCCGGCATCGATGACCGGCGGGGTGATCGACGTGAACGGCGCCAGCTATGTCCGCTGAGCCGGGCCGCGCTATTGCCGCGCGCGGAAGGTCAGGCCGATGGTCCTCGGATCGCTCGGCGTCGCGAGGATCAGGCCTGAATTGCCCGCCTGGATCGTGACGTTCTGGATATAATCCCGGTCGAACAGGTTGCGCGCGAACACCGCCAGTTCCCAGCCATGGCCGCTGCGGATGCCGATGCTGCCGTTCACCACGGTATAGCCGGGGATCACGGTGTAGCGCGAGCCGGTCGGGTCGCCGAACTGCTTCGTCTTGGCATTGGCGTCGAGATGGACGAACGCCTTGCCGCCGCTGCCGAACCCGGGAACGGCATGGGCATAATCCGCCCCGACCGTGGCCGACCATTTCGGCAGTCCGGGCAGGCCGACGCCGCTGAGATTGCAGGGCGCGGCGGCGTTGCCGATCAGTTCGATCGGGCACGGGCCGTTCGGATATCGCACATATTTGCCATCGGCATAGGCGACTGAGGCGCGCAGCGAGAGATCGCGGGCGACCAGAGCGGTGGCGTCGGCCTCGAACCCCTTGACCGTCACCAGCGGGATATTGGCGAGATAGGTGCGCAGCGCGACGGCGGCGCGGGTGTCGCTGACGTTCGTCTGGAAATCGGTGACCCGGGTGTAATAGCCGTCGATGTTGAAGATCAGCCGGTTGTCGAACAGTGTCGTCTTCAGGCCGATCTCATAGGCGGTATTCTGCTCCGGCTTCACCACCGCGGTGCCCAGCGCGGGTAGATTCTGGTCGTTGAGCGGCAGGCCCGACATGTTGATACCCCCCGACTTCGCCCCGCGCGCGAAGCTGGCATAGCCGAGGACGGTGTCGGTGACCTGCCAGGCGATGTTCGCGCGGCCGGTCAGGGCGCCGTCGCCGATCGTCGCGGCATAACTCTGCCCGCGCAGGATCGACAGCTTGGCGTTGACCAGCGCGGTGTTGGAGGTGGCGAGGCCGCCGAACACGAAGGTGTTGTAGCTGCCCTTCTTGTCCTCATAAGTGTAGCGGAGGCCCGCGGTCAGCGTCAGGCGATCGACCGGGCGCCAGTTGACCTCGCCGAATGCGGCATAGCTGTTCGACTGGAAATCGGTGCGGCCATCGGTGCCGTAACCGTCGAGCAGATTGGCCGGCACCGGCGTGGCGTTGGCGCCGGCGGTCGGCCCGATCAGCCAATAGGCGGCCTGCGGCCCATAGATCGAGATCGGCCGGCCGATCACGCGCTGGCGGAAGAAATACAGGCCGCCGACATAGCTGAGCGGGCCATTGCCGTTCGAGGCGACGCGCAGTTCCTGGCTGTACTGGTCCTGCCGCGACGGGATGTGCTGCACCATCTGGATCGGGATGCCGGTATAGTCGCGGTCATTGGCCGCATCCCAGTTCCAGAAGCGCCAGGCGCTGACCGAGGTGAGCGTGACCGGGCCGATATTCCAGTCGGCGATCGCCGAGACCCCGCCTTCATTGGTGTCGACGCCGAGCGGTGCGTCGATGTCGGTCACGCGGTCATAGGGATTGAGGCTGGGCGGCGCATAGCCGAGCCCGGCGGCGAGCGCTGGATATTGCCGCGACAGGGTGCGCAGCGAGGCGGGCCGTTCCGCCACGCGGTAATAGACCTGGGTGCAGCAATTGCTCTCGAAATTGGTGAAGTCGGCGATCAGGCGGAGCTGGAACAGCTCGGACGGCTTGTAGAGCAGCTGTCCGCGCACCGCCTGGTTGCCGATGCCGTTATGGTCCTGCCCGGTGCGCACATTGTCGATCACGCCGTCGCGGCGGGTGACCACCGCCGAGATCCGCGCCGCCAGCACATCGCTGATCAGCGGGCCGGACGCCGCCACCTTGGCCTGGACGAAATTGAAGCTGCCGACCGAAAGCTCCTCGGTCGCCTCGGGCGTGAAGGTCGGCAGGCGCGTGGTGATGTTGATCGCGCCGGCGGTGCTGTTCTTGCCGAACAAGGTGCCCTGCGGCCCGCGCAATATCTCGACCTGGGCGATATCGCTGAAATCGAACGCGGCGGTCGCGGGGCGGGCATGATAGACCTGATCGACATAGAAGCCGACGCCCGGCTCGAGCCCGTCATTGGCCTGGCTCACCGCGACCACGCTGCTGCCGAGCCCGCGAATGGTGAAGGCGGTGTTGCGCGGGTTGGCCGAGCTGTAGTTGAGCGCCGGCACCAGTTGCGACAGCTGCTGCGTGTTCACGGTATAGGACCGGTCGAGCAATTCGCCATCGACCACCGACAGCGACCCGGGAATATGCTGCGCATCCTCCGCGCGGCGGCGCGCCGTGACGGTGACCTCGCCGAGCGCGGGATCGCTGTCCTCGTCAACGCGCACTGCCGCGGATGCCGGGGTCGCGACGGTCTGCGCCCCGGCGGGCGCCGCATGGCCCATGAGAAGAAACGCCAGCGCAGTGCCCGACCGAAAATAGTCCATCGAAATCCCCTTTGCCCGACCTGCCATCCGGCTTCTCGTCGAATCACTATATACGGCCGTATATAGTTCTAGCCGGTCGGGGCAAGCCGGTAGCACCGGGGATCGCGTATCGGCGGGGTATCAGATCTTGCGGATGGTTCGGGAGGCGGTGCCGGCGCTCATTCCACCATGCGACTATAGACGAAGTCCCGCGCCGCCTGGGTGACATGGCAGCCATGGCAGCGCACGGCCATGGCGGGATCGCGATCGCCGAGCCGCTGGCCGGTGCCGGCGGCGAATTCCTCATAGCCCCAGCCGCCCGTGGCGGGGAACGCGTCCGCGTCCTTTTCCATCACGTCGATGAAGCGCCGCCCGGCCGCAACGCTGTGGTGGCCGGTCGCCGCCAGATCGTGGAGATCGAACACGATGACGGCGCCGTCGGGAAAATGCCCGGTGCGATAGCCCTGCATCGCGAGCGCATTGGCGTAGATATGGTAGATTCCGCGATAGCGGCCATAGGGCGCGTGCTCGGGATCGTTGATCGCCGTCTTCACATGCGTCCAGGTCCGGAAACCCTCGGGGTGCCCGATCGTTCGCGGCGGCAAGGCCTGGCCGATCGACAACAGGCCCAGTACGGAAACAGCGCTTGCCACCTTCAACATCGATCCACCCCGCCCTGCCCGCTCGAAGCAGCATGCTGTGACCCGGGCAGATCCTCATGCCCATCCGCTTCAGGTCCAACGATCCTTTCCTGGCGCCGAACGCGATGCCGGACGGGGCGAGCGGTCGCCTGGGCGCGGCGGCCCGTTTTCGCAGCCCCCGATCTTGTTGCGGCCCCATTCTTCTGCTTGGCGGCTCCGCAGGAACGGAGAAACCTGATGGCCGAGAGCTGGAAGCTCACCTTGCCCTGCACCCGCGACGAGGCGGAGGCGATCGATTTCGAATCGGCAGCGCTCGCCGCGCTCGATCCGGCGCCGGTGCTGCTGACCAGCGAGGAGGTGGAGGACGATCCGCTGAGCTGGCGGCTCGACGCCTTTTTCGACGGCAAGCCCGACGCGGCGACCATAGCGGCCGTGCGGGCGCTGGTGCCGAGCGGGGCGGCGAGCAACGCCAAACCCGAACCGGTCGTGGAGCAGGATTGGGTGACCTTGAGCCAGGCCGGGATCGAGCCGGTCCATGCCGGGCGTTTCTATATCCACACCGAGGCCAATCGCGGGACGGTGCCGCCGGGCACGCGCGCGTTCCGGATCGAGGCGAGCAGGGCGTTCGGGACGGGGCAGCACCAGACGACCACGGGCTGCCTGCTGACGCTCGACGGACTGAAGCGGCGCGGGGCGACGTTCCGCAATATCGTGGATGTGGGGACGGGCACGGGGCTGCTCGCCTTTGCCGCGATGCATCTATGGCCGCGCGCCTATGCGACGGCGTCCGATATCGATCCGGCGTCGGTCGAGGTGACGGCGGACAATGCCGATCTCAACGGCGTGGCGCTGGGGCATGGCAAGGGGCAGCTCGCGCTGGCGGTCGCCTCCGGTCTCGATCATGGGCTGATCCTGCGGCGGGCACCGTACGACCTGATCGTCGCCAATATCCTGGCCGGGCCGCTGATCGCGCTGGCACCGGCGATCGCAGCAGCGCTCGAACCGGGCGGGACCCTGGTGCTGGCGGGGCTGCTCGAGACGCAGGCGGCGGCGGTGGCGCGAGCCTATCGGCGGGAGGGACTGTTCCTCGCGGGACGGACCCGGATCGGGGACTGGCCGACGCTGAAGTTGCGCAAGCGGCAGCGGTTTGGGTGGCGCAGGCCGGTGCGGGATAGCGGGAAGACGGCGGAGACCCCGGGATTCGGGAGCTGGTAGTTCTGTTCCTCCCCGGAACGGGGAGGAATTAAGGGTTGGCCGCCTTCTCCAGCGCATAGGCTTGCGTGCCATGCGTCAGCACCATGTCATCCGGCAGGATCTCCGCCACCGGCACATCCGGCTCAGCCATGATCTCGGCATAGAGCGGCGCAAAATCCGTTTCCACCGTCACCCGCAACAACTCGTCGAAGCTTGGGATCACGAAGTAATTCTGCTGGAAATCGTCGATCCGGTATTCGGTGCGCATCACCCGCTTCAGATCGAAGGCGATGCGGTTGGGGCTTGGATCGTCGAGCGCGAAGCGGCTTTCCGCGAAGCTCGAGACGATGCCCGAGCCATAGATGCGCAGGCCCTCGGGCTCGGCGATCAGGCCGAATTCGACCGTGTACCAATAGAGCCGGGCGAGGTGCTTGAGCGCGCCCAGTTCCAGCGCGCGCTGGCCGCCGCGGCCATAGGCTTCGAGATAATCGGCGAACACGGGGTCAGCGAGCATCGGGACGTGGCCGAACACGTCATGGAACACGTCCGGTTCCTGCAGATAATCGAGCTGGTCGGGCCGGCGGATGAAATTGCCCGCGACGAAGCGCCGATTGGCCATGTGATCGAAGAACACGTTGTCGGGCACGAGGCCCGGCACCGCCACGACCCGCCAGCCGGTCAGGCCCATCAGCCGTTCGGACAATTCCTCGAAATCGGGGATGCCGGGCTTTGAGAGCTTGAGCACGTCCAGCCCGCGCAGATAGGCCTCGGACGCTCGGCCGGGGAGGAGTTTTGCCTGGCGGTCGAACAGCGTGTCCCACACCGCATGCTCTTCCGCGGTGTAATGGGACCAGTCCTGCGGGACGGTCCAGTCGGGTGCCGCGCCTTCGGGCGGGCGATCGAGAACATGCGTTTCTTCGGTCATCGAATTACCCTATCACACTCACGATGCCGCCGAAAATCCACCCGCTCCGGAACGGTGCACGGCTGATCGGGGCGGCGTTCGCGGGGCTGGTCGGGATCCTGCTGGCCTATGCCGCGGCCGGAATGGTCGGCGGGGCGCTGCCCTCCAATAGCGCCTGGACCCAGCCCGAGTCGGGCGTGCGCATCTATGTCGAGAGCAACGGCGTCCATACCGGCATCGTCCTGCCGCAGGTCGGCGGGGGCGAGGATTGGCGCGACCTGCTTCGCCCGGAGGACCTGCGCGACCCGCGCTATGCCCGGTACAGCCATGTCTCGATCGGCTGGGGCGACCGGACCTTCTATCTCGAGACGCCGACCTGGGCCGATGTGAAGCCGCTGACCATCCTCGCCGCGGCGGCGGGCAGCGAGCGCACGGTGATGCATGTGGACCATGTGCCCGAGCCGCGCGTTGATGCCGATACGCGCAGCATCCTGCTGCGTCCCGAGGAGTATCGCCGCCTTGCCGCCTTCATCCGCGCGAGCTTCCGGAGCGAGAACGGCCAGCGGCCGGCGCATCAGGTCGGCTATGGCAATTACGACGCCTTTTACGACGCGCGGGGCCGCTACAGCGCGGTCCGGACCTGCAATGCCTGGACCGGCGACGCGCTACGCCATGCCGGCGTGCGGGTCGGCGCCTGGACGCCTTTTCCCGTGACGGTGCTTGGATGGTTCAAATGATGACGAGCGAGACCAGGGCGCCTTCCCTGCTGCTCTGGGCGATGGAGCTGCCGCGCGGGGCGCTGGGGCTCGGGCAACTGTTCTGGGACCGGCATATGCTCGCCGCAGGGCCGAAGGGGGATGGGCGGCCGATCCTGGTCCTGCCTGGGCTGGTCAATGCCGACCGGTCGAATTTCGCGATGCGGAACTATCTCAACCGGCTCGGCTACCGCGCTTATGGCTGGGGGCTGGGGCGCAATTTCGGCGCGCGTGCGATCGGGCCGGAGGGCGAGAAGCTGTTCGAGCGGATTCGCGAAATCCATGACGAGACCGGCGAGAAGATCACGCTGATCGGCGTCAGCCTGGGCGGGATCATGGCGCGCATGGCGGCACACCGCGTGCCCGAGCTGGTGCGCGAGGTGATTACGGTCAGCTCGCCCTTCGCCGGCAGCCCCCGCGCGACCAATGTGTGGCGCGCCTTCGAATGGCTGACCGGCGACCGCATCGACGATCCGAAGGTGGTGGCACTGGGGCACGAGGTGGCCGAGCCCCTGCCCGTCCCCGCGACGGCGATCTGGAGCGCGAGCGACGGGCTTGTCAACGGCGCGATCTGCCAGGAACCGGGCTGCCGCAGCGTGGAGGTGCGGAGCAGCCATATGGGTGTGCAGGTGCGGCCCGAGGTGCTGCTGGCGATCGCGAAGATATTGGGCGGGGAATAGCTGCCCGTCTTCCACCTTGCCGGGTCTGGATTCCGACGGGTCAGTCCCGATCTTGCCCTTCCCTCTCGCGCTCGCGCCGGGCCTTGCGTTCTTCCTTCGCGCGCTTCGCTTCGTCCTTGCGCGCCTTGCGGCCGGCGTTGCGGTCGGCCTCGTCCTGGCTGGTCGTCGCCCAGTCGGCGGTCTGGCCGACCACCTTGACCGGCGCGGTGACGATACCGGCCACGGTCTTCACGCATCCGCCGGCGAGCAACGGGAGCAGAGCAGCCATGGGGAGCAGGAACTTGCGCATCGGGTTCTCTTTCACTGTGGGCGCTTGAGCCTGGCCCGGGCATCGCGGGCCTCAACACCGATACCGGCGAAATCCGTGAAGAAGCCGTCGATGCCAAGCTCCAGATAACGCTGGATTTCGTCCGAAAGACGGCCGTGACCGCGCGGATTCAAGCCGACCCGCATCGAGGACGGCAGGAAGAAATTCTCCGCGCGGAAGGTCCAGGGATGGACGCGCAGGCCCGCTTTATGAGCGTCGGCGACCAGGCTCGAGGGCAGGTCATTGCCCTTCATCACCATGTCCTTGTTGGGGCCGATGCCCCAGGCATAGGCGGCGATCGCCTTCAACCCCTCAGGCGTCGCCATCGCGGCATAGCTTGGCGCGGCACCGTCGGCCGGCGCGCCGTTCGAGTCCATCAGCTGGATCAGCCGGACGCCGGTCAGCTTGTGCAGCGCCTTCAAGTTGTTCACCTCGAACGACTGGATGAACACCGGCGCCTTCGCATCCTTCCAGCCCGCGGCATTCAGTTGCGCGACCAGCTTCTCGTTCGTCGGCAGGCCGATCGAGGCGAAATAGGTCGGGTGCTTGGTCTCGGGATAGATGCCGATGGCGCGGCCGCCGGCCGAGCGCTTCTTCGCCAGCGCGATCACCTCGGCAAAGGTCGGGATCTCGAACTGGCCGTCATATTTGCTATTGTCGGGCCGGAGCATCGGCAGCCGCTCCTTGGCGCGCAGCGCCTTCAGCTCGGCAAGGGTGAAGTCCTCGGTAAACCAGCCGGTATGCTTCTCGCCGTCGATCACCTTGGTCGTCTTGCGATCGGCGAATTCGGGGTGTTTCGCGACATCTGTCGTCTCGGTGATGTCGTTCTCGTGCCGGGCGACCAGCACACCGTCTTTCGTCGGCACCAGATCGGGCTCGATGAAATCGGCGCCCTGCTCGATCGCCAGCTCATAGGCGGCGAGCGTGTGCTCGGGGCGCATGCCGCTGACGCCGCGATGCGCGATGACGATGGGAGAGGAAAGCGGGGCGGGAGGCGAAAGCAGCGTCACCGGCGCGGTCTGCCCGATCGCGCCGGCGGGCGCCAGCGCAAGGAAAAAACCAGCAAGATTTCGCTTGCGCAACGACAGACGAAAAAGTTTCACTATGCTATCCATTACCGGAAACGATCCTTCCCAAACGCGTTACCCCAATCAGCCAGGAGGGGCGACCCCATGCACTTCACCATCAACGGCGCGCGGCACGACGCCGACCCCGATATCCGCGCATCCCTGCTCGATCTGCTGCGCGAGCATCTCGGCCTGACCGGCACCAAAAAGGGGTGCGACCATGGCCAGTGCGGCGCGTGCACCGTCCTGGTGAACGGGCGACGGATCAATGCGTGCCTGACGCTGGCGGTGATGCATCAGGATGATGACATCTTGACGATCGAAGGATTGGGCAGCGCCGACGATCTCCATCCGCTCCAGGCGGCGTTCGTGAAGCATGACGGGTTCCAGTGCGGATACTGCACGCCGGGGCAGATCTGTTCGGCGGTCGGCATGCTCAATGAGGTGGCAATGGGCTGGCCGAGCCATGTCAGCGAGTCGCTCGACGATATCGAACTGAGCGATGCCGAGATATCGGAACGGATGAGCGGCAATCTCTGCCGTTGCTCGGCCTATCCCAATATCGTCGATGCGATTTCCGAGGTTGCCGGGCTTGCGCCCGCCGGCCGTGAAGTGGCGGAAGCATGAAGACGTTCGACTATGCCAAGGCGGACAGTCCCGAAGCCGCCGTGGCGGCCGGTGGGCGTTTCATCGCAGGGGGCACCAATTTGCTCGACCTGATGAAGCTGCAGATCGAGACGCCGGACAAGCTGGTCGATATCAGCCGGCTCGATCTAGCGACGATCGAGGAGCGCGCCGATGGCGGGCTGACGATCGGCGCTTTGGTGCCGAACAGCGATCTCGCCGCCGATGCCCGAGTTATCAGGGGCTATCCGGTGCTGAGCCGGGCGCTGCTCGCGGGCGCGTCGGGGCAATTGCGCAACAAGGCCTCGACCGGGGGCAACCTGCTACAGCGGACACGCTGCTATTATTTCTACGACACCGCCATGCCGTGCAACAAACGCGAGCCCGGATCGGGCTGCGCCGCGATCGGCGGGTTCAACCGGATCCTCGCCATCCTGGGCACCAGCGATCATTGCATCGCGACTCACCCGAGCGACATGGCAGTGGCGATGCGCGCGCTCGACGCGGTGATCGTCACGCTCCAGCCGGGCGGCGATCGGCGGCGGATCGCGATCGGCGATTTCTACCGGCTTCCCGGCGACACGCCGCATATCGAGACGGTGCTCAAGCCTGGCGAGTTGATCACCCATATCGAACTGCCCCCGCCGCCCGCGGGTACGCAGCTCTATCGCAAGGTGCGCGACCGGGCGTCCTATGCCTTTGCGCTGGTGTCGGTCGCAGGAATCGTTTCGGTCGAGGATCACAGGATCGCATCGGCCGCGCTCGCGTTCGGCGGGCTCGGTCCGATGCCGTGGCGCGATCCCGCGGTGGAGGCGGCGCTGATCGGCCGGGCACCCTCGACCGCCGCGTTCGAGGCGGCGGCGGACGCGTTGCTGGCCGAGGCGAAGGGCCACGGATCGAACGACTTCAAGATCCCCCTCACCCGCCGCACCCTGATTGCCTGCCTGCGCGACCTGACGGGAGCGGCGGCATGACCGAATACCGGATGGACGCCGACCATCCCGGCCTCGCGCTCGATCGCGGAGTGCAGGATGTGCTGGGCAAGGGTCTCGACCGGGTCGAGGGTGTGCTCAAGGTCATGGGCGCGGCGACCTATGGGTACGAACACCAGATCGAGAATGTCGCGTACGGCTATCTGATCACCGCGCCCGCCGCCAAGGGCAAGGTGACCGGCTTCGATATCGATGCGGCCCGAGCGATACCCGGCGTGATCGACATCATCGTCGACGATCCCCGTGTCGCGCGCCAGGCGGCGGGTTTCTCCCCGGCGCATGCCGGCAACGGCGAGATCGATCATTGGGACCAGGTGCTCGGCGCCGCCATCGCCACCAGCTTCGAGGCGGCGCGCGAGGCGGCGCGCGCGGTGCGGGTGACGATCGAGGCGGCAGAGGGCCGGTTCGACACCATGGCCGATGTCGCCGAGGCGAGCGGCCCGCCCAAGGATTCGCGCCTTCAGGACATCGCGATCGGCGATATCGATGCGGCGATGGCCGGGGCCGCGGCCAGCATCGACCAAATCTATGGCACACCGAACCAGGTCCATGCCGCGATGGAGCCGCACGCCTCGATCGCGGTGTGGGAGGGCGAGAAGCTAACCCTCTATTCCAGCCTGCAGATCCTGCATGCGGCGAAGCAGATCCTCGCCGCCGCGGTCGGCATCAAGGCCAGCGATGTCCGCATCGTCTCGCCCTATATCGGGGGCGGCTTCGGCGGGAAGCTGCTCGGGCCGGAGGCGGTAATGGCGGCGATCGCCGCGCAGAGGATCGGCCGGCCGGTCAAGATCGCGATGGCGCGGGCGCAGCTGTTCCATAACGTCTATCGCCGCACCGACACCCATCAGCGCATCCGGCTTGCCGCCGGTGCCGACGGCAGGCTGACCGCGATCGGGCATGACAGCGTGGTGAGTCAGGGGCCGGACGGCGGGTTCATGGAGCCGGTCGCGCTCGGCACCATCCCGCTCTACGCCGCCCCGGTCCGGCATTTCAGCCACAAAATAGTGACGCTCGACATGGTCCAGGCGGGCGCGGTGCGCGCACCGGGCGAGGCGGTCGGCATGCTCGCGCTGGAGACGGCGATCGACGAGCTGGCGGAGCAGCTCGGCCGCGACCCGGTCGACTTCCGCAAGCTCAACGAGCCCGCGACCGATCCGACCACGGGTCAGCCCTTTTCGACCCGGCGGCTGGTCGAATGCCTCGACAAGGGCGCCGAGATGTTCGGCTGGGCGCGGCGCGAACCGACGCCGGGATCGGTGCGCGAGGGCGAATGGCTGATCGGCATGGGCATGGCCGCGGCGGTGCGGATCAACCTGCTGGTGGATTCGCAGGCCCGCGTGACGCTCGGCACCGATGGCCACGCCACGATCGAGACCGACATGACCGATATCGGCACCGGTACCTACACCATCCTCGCCCAGATCGCGGGGGAGTCGCTGGGGCTGCCGATCCGCTGCGTCGATGTGAAGCTGGGCGACACCGATCTGCCGCCCGGCGCCGGATCGGGCGGGTCGTTCGGCGCGGCGAGCGCTGGATCGTCGGTGGCGCTGGCGTGCGAGGATCTGGTCGCCGAACTGGCGAAACGCATGGACACCATATCGGAGAACATGACCCTGAAGGACGGGCACGCCATCGCCGGCAACCGCCGTGTCGCGCTGGACGTGCTGGTCGGCGATACGCCGATCGTCGCGACGGGCAAGATCAGCCAGGGCAGGAACGCCCGCACCTATAGCCAGGCGGCGCACGGCGCCCAGTTCGCCGAGGTCGCGGTCAACGCGGTGACCGGCGCGGTGCGCGTACGGCGGATGCTCGGTGTGTTCGAGGCGGGCCGGATCCTCAACGCCAAGACGGCGCGCAGCCAGGCGATCGGCGGCATGATCTGGGGCATCGGCTATGCGCTGATGGAGGGCGCCGAGATCGACCAGCGTTACGGCCTGTTCGTGAATCACGATCTCGGCGAATATCATGTGCCGGTGCATGCCGATGTGCCGCATCTCGACGTGTTTTTCGTCGAGGATTTGGACCGTCACGCCAACCCGATCGGGGTGAAGGGCCTGGGCGAACTGACCATCTCCGGCGCGGGCGCTGCGGTGACCAATGCGATCTACAATGCCTGCGGGGTCAGGGTGCGGGAGTTTCCGATGACGCTCGACAAGGTGCTGGCGGGGTTGCCGCCGGTATGAGGGGTCGCCCTCACTACATCCGTTCGTGTCGAGTAGGGGTCGAGCTTGTCGAGAACCCGTATCGAGACACATATGTCCCTCGATACGCCATCTCGACAAGCTCGATGGCACTCGGGACGAACGGTTTGGGTGAGGTTTGATCGATGGCCGATAACGACACCGTCCTCGCCGCCGCCGCCGCCTGGAAAGGCGCGCCGATGGCGATCGCCACGGTCGTCTCGACCTGGGGCTCCGCGCCGCGACCGCGCGGCAGCCATATGCTGGTGCATGCCGATGGCCGGTTCGAGGGCTCGGTCTCGGGCGGCTGTGTCGAGAGCGACATCCTCGCCACCGCCGCCGAAGTGATCGCGGGCGCGCCCTTCCAGGTGAAGACATATGGCGTGGCCGATGCCGCCGCCTGGGAAGTCGGCCTGCCCTGCGGCGGCGAGATCGCGGTGATGATCCAGCCGGTCTCGGCCGAAGGTTTCGATCCGGAGCTGTTCGACCGCATCGCCGAGGCGCGCGACGCCGGCAAGGCTCTGACCGTCGCCACCGATCTGGAGACCGGCCATAGCGACGCGCGGCCGCTCGAGACGGGCTCGGCCTTCCTCAACCGCTACGATCCGCCGCGCCGGCTGCTGATCGTCGGTGCGGTGCAGATCGCCCAGGCGCTGGCCGGGCTGGCGCGCGAACTCGGCATCGACACCGTCGTCATCGATCCGCGGGCGCGATTCCTGACCGAGGAACGCTTCCCCGGCGTGATCCTGGACGATCGCTGGCCGGACGAAGCGGTCGCCGCCTATGCGCCCGGCCCCTCGACCGCGGTGGTGACTCTGAGCCACGACACCAAGATCGACGACCCCGCGCTGGTCGCCGCCCTCGCCGCGCCGACCGCCTATGTCGGTGCTTTGGGCTCCCGCCGCAGCCACGCCGCGCGGCGGGAACGGCTCGTCGCCCAGGGGGTTGGTGCCGCCGATCTCGACCGCATAGATGCACCTGTCGGGCTCGACATCGGCGCGATCGGCCCGGCCGAGATCGCCCTGTCGATCGCGGCGGCGATGGTGGGGGTCTTCAATTCACGGGACGACAAGACCGCATGATCCATGTCGACAAGACCGTCCTGATCCTGCTCGCGGCGGGGCGGTCCGAACGCTTCGGCGATCTGGACAAGCTGGAGCAGGCCTTTCTCGGCCATCCGCTGGCGATGCATGTCGTCACCGCATTGGAGGACATTCCCTTCCAGTCGCGCATCGTGGTGAAGAACGGCACCGACCTCGATTTCGCCAGCCGGGGCTATAGCGTGATCCATAATGACGATCCGACGGTCGGCATGTCGCGATCGGTCAAGCTCGGGGTGCAATCCGCCCGGGACTCAGGTGCAGAGGCAGTGCTGATCGCGCTCGCCGACATGCCGCGCGTCACCGCCTCGCATGTCTATCATCTGCTCGAGGCGGTGGACTCTCGCCATTCGGTGGTCGCGTCGAGCGACGGTATCCGCCCCTGCCCGCCCGCCGTGTTCGGTGCGGGGCAATTCGATTTCCTGCTGACGCTGGAGGGCGATGCCGGTGCCCGCGACCTGGTGCGCAAAGGCAGGCATGTGGTGACCTCGCCGGCTGAGCTGATCGACATCGATACGCCGGAAGACCTGGAGCGGTTGCGGGCGTTGGTGTGACGTCTTCTCCCCTCCCCTGAAGGGGAGGGGCTTCTTGGGTCACTCGTGCCTCAGCGCATCGATCGGGTTCAACGACGCCGCGCGCCTCGCCGGGAAATAGCCGAATACCACCCCGATCACCGCCGAAATCCCGAACGCCAGAACATTGATCTCCGGCACGAAGATCCAGCTGACCTTCATTACCGGCGCGAGCGAGACGATCGCGATCTGGGCGACGACCAGGCCGATCAGCCCGCCGAGGCAGGACAGGGCCACCGCCTCGACCAGGAACTGAAGCAGCACCTCACGCGCGACCGCGCCGATGGCGAGACGGATGCCGATCTCGCGGGTCCGCTCGGTCACCGAGACGAGCATGATGTTCATGATCCCGATGCCGCCCACCAGCAGCGAGATCGCCGCCACCGCGGTGACGATGCTGGTCAACAGGGTCGTGGTGCCGGTCAGCGTGTCGGAAATCTGCTTGGTGTCGAAGATGTTGAAATCGTCGGTCTTGCTGCCGGTGATGTTGCGGCGTTCGCGCATCAGGCCTTCGATCCCGGCCTGGACGGTCGCGGTCGAATAGGCCTCGTCCACGCCGACCAGGATCAGCCGCACGTCGGTGCTGCCGATGAAGCGGCGCTGCACGGCCTTCAAGGGCATGATCACCACATCGTCCTGGTCGCCGCCGAACCCGGCCTGGCCGCGCGTCGAGAGCACCCCGATCACGTCGCAGGAAATGCCGCCGATGCGCATGCGCGTGCCGACCGCCGCCCCGCCGCGATAGAGATTCTGGGCGACGGTGCTGCCGAGGATGCAGACGCCCTTGCCAGCCTGTTCCTCGGCCCGGGTAAACAGCCGGCCCGAGGTGAGCGGCCAGGGCTGGACCTCGAAATAGCCGAGCGTGGTGCCGTTGATCGTGGTCGACCAGTTGGCGCCTTCATAGATGGCGGTCGCGGTCGATTGCGCCTGGGGCGCGACCGCGGTGACGCCGGCGATCTGGTCCTTGATTGCGGTGACGTCCTCAGGCTTGAAATCCGGCGGCCGCGGCCCGCCGCCGCCGCGGCCGAAGCCCTGGCCGGGACGGACCTGGAGCACATTGGTGCCGAGCGCCGAAATCTGCTTCTGCACCGCCGCGGTGGTCGCCTGGCCGAGCGTCACCATGGTGACGACCGCGCCCACGCCGATGATGATGCCGAGCGTGGTCAGGAACGACCTGAGCTTGTGGCGAAGGATCGAGCGGATCGCGAGGAGGAAGGTGGTGGTGAGCATGCTACTCCCCTCCCGCTTGCGAGTGACGTCGCAAATCCGGGCCGGGATTGCTCCCAGCAATCCCTCGATCATGCCGGGGGCATGATCGACCCGGATATGCGACGCCACTGGGTCGGGGGTGGGCCTGTCCACGGGAGGGCGGGCCCTTGGTCGACAGGCCCTCCCCTAGCCCCTCCCGCAAGCGGGAGGGGGATGAAGAAGCAGGCGCGCGATTCTTCACGACACCTTCTCCCCTTCATGGTGCTTGCTATCGATCCGCTCGACCAGGCCATCCTTGAAGTGCACGATGGTGCGCGCAAACGCCGCCATGTCGGGCTCGTGCGTGACCATCAGCACGGTGATGCCGGCATCGCGGTTGAGGCCGCTGAGCAACTCCATGATCTCGACCGAGCGTTCGGAATCGAGATTACCGGTCGGTTCGTCGGCGAGCAGCACGGCGGGCGACGTGACGATCGCGCGGGCGATGGCGACACGCTGCTGCTGACCGCCCGACAATTCCGCCGGTGTGTGATCCCACCACTGGGCCAGCCCGACCTTGTCGAGCGCGGCCATCGCAGCCTCGTGCCGTTCCTTTTTCGGATCGCCGCGATAGAGCAGGGGCAGTTCGACATTCTCCAGCGCAGTGGTGCGCGCGAGCAGGTTGAAGCCCTGAAAGACGAAGCCGAGATAGCGCCGCCGCAACAGCGCGCGCTGGTCGCGCTCGAGCCGTTCGACATGATGACCGCGGAACAGGAAAGTGCCGGTGGTCGGCACATCGAGACAGCCGAGGATGTTCATCGTGGTCGACTTGCCGGAACCCGACGCGCCCATCACCGCGACGAAATCGCCCTGCTGGATGTCGAGATCGACCCCCTTCAGCGCCTGGAACGCGGTTGCGCCCTCGCCATAGGTCTTGGTGACGCCGCGCAGCCGGATCAACGGCGGGCTATTGTCGGTCTTAAAGGCCATTACCCTGCCCACCACCGGCTCCGGCCGAGCGCCGTCTCGAGCCACTGGTTGTGGCCTTGCCCCCGGTCGCGAGCTGCCCGGTAATCACTTCCATGCCCGGCTTCAGCTCGCCGCCGATCACTTCGGTCACGGTGCCGTTGGTCACGCCGGTGGTGATCTCGACCGGCTTGGGCTTGCCGTCCTCGCCCTTGATATAGACGGTCTGCTTCGCGCCGGCGCCGATCGTCGCGGTGCGCGGGGCGCCGCCACCGCCGCGCCGTGGCCGGGTCGGGACGAGCGCGCCGGTGATGCCGCCGCTCGCGGCCGCGGCCGGGGTGTTGTCGGTCGGCTTGAACCGCAGCGCCGCATTGGGGACGAGCAGGACATTGTTGCGCGCATTGGTCACGATATCCGCCGTCGCGGTCATGCCGGGGCGAAGCTGCTGATCGGCATTGGCGACGCTCAGGGTCGCGCCATAGGACACGACCTGCGCGGTCGTGGTGGTCGTCGTCGTGGTCGTCTGGGCGCTCAGGTTCGAGCCGAGATCGACCCGCGTGATCGAGGCCGGGAAGGTCTTGCCCGGGAACGCATCGACGGTGAAGGTCGCCTGCTGCCCCTCCTTGACCGAACCGACATCGGCCTCGTCGATCGCGACCTCCAGCTTCATCGCCGACAGGTCCTGTGCGATGACGAACAGGGTCGGCGTGCTGAACGAGGCGGCGACGGTCTGGCCCGGTTCGATCTGGCGGGCGAGCACCACGCCGTTGACCGGCGAGCGGATCACCGTCTTGGTCAGCTGGGTCGTGTTCGAGGACAGCGCGGCGCGCGCCGACACCACATTCGCCTGCGCGGCGCGCAGATTGGCGATGGCGCGGTCGCGATCGGCGATCGCCTGCTCCATCTCGGTCTTGGCGGGAACGCGCCCGCCCGACAGCCGGCTGACTTCCTGCAGGCGCGCAAGCTGCGCATTGGACTGGGCAAGCGTCGCCTGGTTCTGCCCGACCGTCGCCACTGCGGCATCGAGCGCGGCCTTGCTCTGGTTGACCGTATCCTGAAAGCGCGAGGGATCGACCAGGGCGAGCGGCTGGCCGGCCACCACGCGGTCGTTCACATCGGCCACCACCTTGGTGACCAGGCCCGAAAGCTCGGAGCCCACCTGGACCTGGTTGGTCGGGGCAAGCTTGCCGGTGGCCGAGACGGTCACCGACAGCGACCCGCGGCGCACCTCGTCGGTGGCATAACCACCCGTGACGGGGCCCGCGAAATAGCTCCTGGCGAGCAGCAGGAGCAGGATCACGCCGACGGCGATCGCCCCCCATTTGACGTAGCGCTGCCATGCCGGCGCTGCCTTCACGCCGAGGAATTCATCGAGATCGTTGCTGTTCGGATCGGCCATCGATTTTTCCTACGGAGTCTGTGTCGTCGGGGCCTGGGGCATTGTCGTGCTGTCCCAGCCGCCGCCCAGGGCGAGATAGAGCTGGACGAGCGCCTGGGCCTGGTCGGCCTTGGCGTTGGACAGCCCGTTCTGCGCGGAGAGCAGGCTGCTCTCATTGGTATTCAGCGTGGTGATGTCGGTCAGGCCGGCGCGATACTGGCTGCGCGACAGGATCGCGCTGTTGTTCGCGGCATCGAGCGCGATGGCGAACTGCGCCTGGCGGTCCTTCGCCGCCTGGAGCGCGGTCAGCGCGTTCTCGACATCCTCGAGCGCGGTCAGCACGGTCTGCTTGTAGAGCGCGAAGGCCCCCTCGGCCGCGGCCTGTTGCGAGCGGACCTGCGAGCGGGTGCGCCCGCCGTCGAAGATCAGCTGGCTCAGGCCGGCGAACAGCCCGCCGGTGACGATGCTCGCCAGGCTGCCGAGCGACGCGGCAGCGGTGCCGATATTGCCGGTGATGTTGAGCGCCGGATAGAGCTGCGCCTCGGCCACGCCGATCTGCGCGGTGGCGGCGGCGAGGCGGCGTTCGGCCGCGCGGACATCGGGGCGCTGGCGCAGCGCGTCGGCGGGGATGCCGACGGCGATCGTCGCGGGCCCGGCGGGGATCGGCACGGTCGCTTCCAGCTCGGCCTTGAGCGCGCCCGGCGCCTGGCCGGTCAGCACGCCGAGCCGGTTGACCGCCGACTGATAATTCTGCTCGAGCGAGGGGATGGTCGCCGCGGTCTGGGCGCGCTGGGCGCGGGACTGTTCGACGTCGAGCGACGAGACCAGGCCCGCCTGGACGCGGAAGCCGCTGATCTCGAGATTGTCGTCCTGGATGGCGAGCGAATTGCGCGCGATGGCGAGGTTCGCCTGGGCCTGGCGCGCGAGGATGTAGTTGCGCCCCGCCTCGGCCGCGATCGAGGTCTGCACCGTGGCGAGATCGTAGCCGCTGCCCGCATAGCTGGCGCGCGACGCCTCGATGCTGCGGCTGACGCCGCCGAACAGATCGGCCTGGTAGGACGCGTCGGCCCCGATCGAGAAAGAGTCGCGCGGGCCGGTCGCATCGAGCAGGTCGCGGCCATAGCCGGCCGAACCGCTGACGGTCGGCAGCCGTGCCGCGCGGGCCTGTACCAGCCCTTCGCGCGCCTGGTGCAGCCGCGCCACGGCCTGGGCGATATCGAGATTGCCGCTGCGCGCGCGGTCGACGATCGAGGTCAGCAGCGGATCGTTGAAGCTGGTCCACCAGGCGGAGATATCCGCCGGCTGGCCCGCCGGCGCTGGGGTGGAATAGCCCCCCGGCACGCCCAGCGCGCCGGGCGCGGGCGGGGCATAGTCCGGGCCGACCACGCACGCCTGAAGCGGCAGGGCAACGGTGAGCAACAGAAGGATGCGCTTGCGAAACATACCAGCACAAATGGATGTGGCCCCTGTTTGGGTCCACCGAAATATTGTCGCAATTTGTCGTCCGGCTACGATCTCGCCGTTCGAAAGCGCCCCGGAGCACGGCAATTCACAATAGAACCAGCCCCGGGGCGGCGTCACCCCGGACTTGTTCCGGGGTCCACCGTGCCGCACATCACGAATTCAGAAATTAGCGGAACCGTGGATGCCGGAACAAGTCCGGCATGACGGCAGGACTTCGATCGACTGTCTCGATTGTCTATTCCATCTCCAGGATCACCGCGTCCACCGCGAGGCTGTCGCCGGGCGCCGCATTGATCGACTTGACCCTGCCCGTCTTCTCGGCGCGCAGGATATTCTCCATCTTCATCGCCTCGACCACGGCGAGCGGCTGCCCCGCCTCGACCTTGTCGCCGGCCGCGACGTCGAGCCGCATCAGCAGCCCCGGCATCGGCGCGAGCAGGAATTTCGACAGGTCCGGCGGAATCTTCTCGATCAGATGCTTGGCGAAAGGCGCGACATGCGCGGGCAGCACGCGGGCACGATGCGATGCGCCGCGCGTGGTCAGGCGGAAGCCGGCGCTGGCGCGCGCGATCTTCACGATCAGCACTTCGTCGCCGATCTCGGCCTCGATCACGCGATCGCCCGGCGTGAATTCGAGCGCGATGTCCAGTTCCTCGCCGTCGACGGTCAGGCCGTCGGTCGAGATCGCCACCGTATGCTCGGCGCTGTCGATCTTCACCACCCAGTCGGATGGCGGCTGGAGCCGCTTGCCGAGCTGGCCGTCGATCCGGCGCGCGCGATCCGCCTCGGCGGTCGCGGCAAAGGCGGCGATCGCGGCGAGGCTGCGGATCAGCTCGGGCGATGCCGGCGCGCCGTGGAAGCCGTCGGGATATTCCTCGGCAATGAAGCCGGTGGTCAGCGCGCCTTCGCGGAAACGCGGATGCTGCATCAGCGCCGAGACGAAATCGATATTGTTGCCCGGCCCCTCGATCTCGAACGCGTCGAGCGCCGCGATCTGGGTGTCGATCGCCTCGTCGCGGGTCGGCGCCCAGGTGATCAGCTTGGCGATCATCGGGTCGTAGAACATCGAGACCTCGCCGCCCTCGCGCACGCCGTCGTCGACGCGGACATAGGCGTCCCCGTCCGCCGCGACCGGGCCATAGTCGGGCCGCGCATCCTCGGGCGGATCGTAGCGCACGAGACGCCCGATCGAGGGCAGGAAGCCGCGATAGGGATCCTCGGCATAGACCCGGTTCTCGATCGCCCAGCCGGTCAGCGTTACATCGTCCTGGGTGAAGCCGAGCGGCTCGCCTGCCGCGACGCGGATCATCAGCTCGACCAGATCGAGTCCGGTGATGCATTCGGTGACGGGATGCTCGACCTGAAGCCGCGTGTTCATCTCGAGGAAGTAGAAGCCCTTGCCCGAAGTGTCCGCGCCGGAGACGATCAGCTCGACCGTGCCCGCGCTGAAATAGCCGACGGCGGCGGCCAAAGCGACGGCCTGCTCGCCCATCGCCTTGCGCATGGCGGGGGTGACGAAGGGCGACGGCGCCTCTTCCACGACCTTCTGGTGGCGGCGTTGGATCGAGCATTCGCGCTCGCCGAGATAGACGATGTTGCCGTGCTGGTCGCCCATCACCTGGATCTCGATGTGGCGCGGGCTCTCGATGAATTTCTCGATGAAGACGCGGTCGTCGCCGAAGCTGGCCAGGCCTTCGCGCTTGGTCGCCTCGAAGCCTTCGCGGACATCCTGCTCCGAGTAAGCGAGGCGCATGCCCTTGCCACCGCCGCCGGCGGAGGCCTTCATCATCACCGGATAGCCGATGTCCGAGGCGATGCGCACGGCATGTTCGGTATCGTCGATCTCGCCGAGGAAACCGGGCACGACATTGACGCCGGCCGCCTTGGCGAGCTTCTTGGATTCGATCTTGTCGCCCATCGCGGCGATGGCGTTGGGCGGCGGGCCGACGAACGCGATGCCGGCCTCGGCACAGGCGCGCGCAAAGCTCTCGCGCTCTGAGAGGAAGCCGTAACCGGGGTGGATGCAGTCCGCGCCGGTTTCCTTCGCCGCGAGCAGGATCAGGTCGGCGAGCAGATAGCTCTCCCCCGCCGGCGGCGGCCCGAGCCGCACCGACTCATCCGCCATCAGCACGTGCGGGCTGCGCGCATCCGCGTCCGAATACACCGCGACGGTGGCGATTCCCATCTTCTTGGCGGTCCGCATGACGCGGCAGGCAATCTCGCCGCGATTGGCGACCAGGATTTTCTTGAACATCAATCGTCTCGTTTTTCGAGTTCGGACTTGGCAAGGCGCACCAGCTTTCGCTGAAGCCAGCGGAAGAAGAAGAGGCAGATCAACGCGTACAGGGCCATCGGTAGAACGCCGACAACAGCGATGATCCAAGCCGCAGGTTCCCATGGAACATTGTAGATTGGTTGGAAGCCTTGATACTGGACTGTGGAGGCAAGCATCCAGAACACGGCGGACACCACTGCGAAGCCTATCGAAGCGGCACGAACAATTTTCACTCCGCCGCCACCCGCATCGGTTCCTCGCCTTCCATCGGCTTGAGCCCAAGCTTCGCGAACAGCGCTTCGTCGGCACCGCCACCGGCATTGCCGGTGGTCAGCAACTTCTCGCCGGTGAAGATCGAGTTGGCGCCCGCCATGAAGCACAAAGCCTGGGTCGCGTCGCTCATGCTCTCGCGTCCGGCCGAGAGGCGGACCATCGACAGCGGCATGGTGATGCGCGCAACCGCGACGGTGCGGACGAACTCGATATCGTCGATCTTGGCGAGCGGGGTGTCGGCAAGCATGTCGCCCAGCACCGTACCCCTGACCGGCACCAGCGCATTGACCGGCACGCTCTCGGGATGGCGCGGCAGGGTCGCCAGTGTGTGGACGAAGCCGACCCGGTCGGCGCGCGTCTCGCCCATGCCGACGATGCCACCCGAGCAGACATTGATGCCGGCGCCGCGCACATGTTCCAGCGTGTCGAGCCGGTCCTGGAAGGTCCGCGTCGTGATGACCTCGCCATAATGTTCGGGCGAGGTATCGATATTGTGGTTGTAGTAATCGAGGCCCGCCTTGGCGAGCTGATGCGCCTGATGCGGCTCGAGCATGCCGAGCGTCATGCAGGTCTCGAGGCCCATCGCCTTCACGCCCTCGACCATCGCCACCACCGCGCCCATGTCGCGGTCCTTTGGGTTGCGCCAGGCGGCGCCCATGCAAAAACGCTGCGAGCCTGCCGCCTTGGCCTCGGCGGCGGCGGCGAGGACTGCCTGGACCTCCATCAGTTTCTCGGCCTTCAGGCCCGAATCCGCCGAGGCGGACTGCGAGCAATAGCCACAATCCTCGGGGCAACCGCCGGTCTTGATCGAGAGGAGCGTGCAGAGCTGCACCTCGCCCGCGGCGTGGTGCGCGCGGTGTATCTCGGCGGCACGGAAGACGAGCTCAGTGAAGGGGAGATCGAACAGCGCGGCGATTTCCGGGCGGGTCCAGTCACGACGGATCGCTCCCTCTCCGTTCGTTTCGAGCGAAGTCGAGAAACCCTGCGCAACGTCCGGAGCCGGCTTCTCGACTTCGCTCGAAGCGAGCGGACTGGGGGTGGCAACCAACAGGTTCATTCGGCAGCTTCCTCGATCGGGGGCAGATTATGCCCGAGCAGTTTCAACACTTCGCCGGCCGCGTTCACCAGATTGGTGCCGGGGCCGAAAATCCCCTGCACGCCGGCATCGCGCAGATACTGATAATCCTGCGCCGGGATAACCCCGCCCGCGATGACCTTGATATCGCCGCGGCCCGCCTCGCGCAGATGGCCGATCAGCTCCGGGATCAAGGTCTTGTGCCCCGCCGCCAGCGACGAGGCGCCGACCACATCGACATCCGACGCGATGGCGAGGTCGGCGGCTTCCTTGGGCGTCTGGAACAACGGCCCGGGCACCACCTCGAAACCGAGATCGCCGAACGCCGAGGACACCAGGTTCGCCCCGCGATCGTGCCCGTCCTGCCCCATCTTGGCGACGAGCAGCCGCGGCTTGCGGCCCATACGGTGGGTCAGTGACGTCACTCCGTCCAGCAGCCCGAGCCAGCGCCGGTCGAATTCATGCGCGCCGCCATAGATGCCGGATACGGGCGTTGGTTTGGTGCCGTAGCGCCCGAACACATCCTCCATCGCCTGGCTGATCTCGCCGAGCGTCGCCCGCTGCCGCGCGCATTCGACGGCAAGGCCAAGGACGTTCTGAGTACCTGCCGCACCCTCGCGCAACGCATCGAGCGCGGCCCGGCATTTCGCCTCGTCGCGGCCTGCCTTGGATCTCTTGATCCGAGCGATCTGCGATTCCCGCACCGCGACATTGTCGACGTCGAGGATGTCGATCGCATCCTCTTCGGCCAGCTTGTATTTGTTGACGCCGACGATCACGTCCTCGCCCATGTCGACCCGCGCAGCGCGCCCGGCTGACGCCTCTTCGATCATCGCCTTGGGCCAGCCGGCTGCCACGGCCTTGGCCATCCCGCCCTCGGCCTCGACCCGCTCGATGATCTCCCAGGCCTTGTCGTACAGCTCCTGGGTCAGGC
Organism: Sphingomonas sp. GW821-FHT10F11; assembly: GCF_058809095.1. NCBI lineage: Bacteria > Pseudomonadati > Pseudomonadota > Alphaproteobacteria > Sphingomonadales > Sphingomonadaceae > Sphingomonas > Sphingomonas sp. GW821-FHT10F11. The sequence continues at coordinate 283,856 of NZ_JBXASH010000002.1, read as the reverse complement.
TTTCGATATAATAGGAGCCGCCGAGCGGATCGACGACATGAGTCATGCCGGTCTCTTCCTGGATCACGATCTGCGTGTTGCGCGCGATGCGGGCGGAGAAATCGGTCGGCAGCGCGATCGCCTCGTCGAGCGCGTTGGTGTGCAACGACTGGGTGCCGCCAAGCATCGCGGCCATCGCCTCGATCGTGGTGCGGATGACGTTATTGTACGGGTCCTGCTCGGTCAGTGACACGCCCGAGGTCTGGCAATGCGTGCGCAGCATCTTGGAGCGCTCGTCCTTCGCGCCGAGATCGGTCATCACCCGGTGCCAGAGTTTGCGCGCCGCGCGCAGCTTGGCGACTTCCATGAAGAAGTTCATGCCGATCGCGAAGAAGAACGACAGTCGCCCGGCAAAGGCATCGAGATCGAGCCCCGATGCCATCGCCGCCTTGGCATATTCGCGGCCGTCCGCGATGGTGAAGGCGAGTTCCTGAAGCTGAGTCGCCCCGGCTTCCTGCATGTGATAGCCGGAGATCGAGATCGAGTTGAACTTCGGCATATGGCGCGAGGTGTAGCCGATGATGTCCGAGATGATCCGCATGCTCGGCTCGGGCGGGTAGATGTACGTGTTGCGGACCATGAATTCCTTCAGGATGTCGTTCTGGATCGTGCCGTCCAGCTGCTCCTGAGGGACGCCCTGCTCCTCGCCTGCGACGATGAAGAAGGCGAGGATCGGGATCACCGCCCCGTTCATCGTCATCGAGACCGACATCTTGTCGAGCGGGATGCCGTCGAACAGGATCTTCATGTCGTCGATCGTGTCGATCGCCACGCCGGCCTTGCCGACGTCACCCGTCACGCGCGGATGATCGCTGTCGTATCCGCGATGGGTGGCGAGATCGAACGCGACCGACAGCCCCTTCTGCCCGGCGGCAAGGTTGCGGCGGTAAAAGGCGTTGGACGCCTCGGCGGTGGAGAAACCGGCATATTGCCGGATCGTCCAGGGCCGCCCGGCATACATCGATGCGCGCACGCCGCGGGTGAAGGGCGCGAACCCCGGCAGGCCGGGGTCGATATCGGCCACATCCTCGGCAGTGTAGAGCGGCTTGACCGCGATACCCTCGGGCGTCTGCCAGGTCAGGTCCTTGCCCTTCACCTCCTTCGCGGCGGCGGCGCTCCAGGCGTCCAGGGTGGGTTTATCGGTCACGGTCTTACGCCCCCCGGAACGCCGGCTTGCGCTTCTGCAGGAAAGCAATGCCGCCTTCCATCGAATCCGCGGAGCCGCGCGCGGCGCGCTGGTTCTCGGCCTCGCGCAGCATCGCGGCCGGATAGTCGACCTCCAGCGCATAGCCGAGCCCCCGGCGCATCAGGCCGAGCGCGACCGTCGGCCCGGCCGCCAGCCGCTCGGCCAGTGCGAAGGCCTCTCCATCAAGCGTATCGTCGGCCACAACCTTGTGGATCATGCCCCAGTCATAGGCCCTGGCCGCGAGCACGCGCTCGCCGAGCATCATCATCTCGGTCGCGCGCGCCTTGCCGATCAGGCGCGGCAGCATCCAGCTCGCCCCACCATCGGGCACCAGGCCGATATTGACGAAGGCCTGGAGGAAATAGGCCGTCTCGCTCGCGACGCAGAAATCGGCGGCGAGCGCGAGGCTGCACCCGATCCCCGCCGCCGGCCCGCGCACCGCGCTGACCATGGGCACGCCGAGATCGGCAATGGCGGCCATCGCCCGGTTATAATGGTTGGTCAGCGCCTCATAGGTCGTCTCGCCGGGATTGTCCGATCCGAGCGCAGCGCCCCCGACATCCGCGCCCGAACAGAAGGCGCGCCCCGCGCCGGCGAACAGCACCGCCCGCGCCCCGTCCAGCGCGCCGAGCGCCTCGCGCAGCTCGTCGAACATGGCCGGCGGCGCGGCGTTGAGCCGCTCGGGCCGGTTCAAGGTGAGCACCAGCACATCGCCCCGCCGCTCGCTCAGGATATGCTCATAGGCCATCAATGCTCCCCCTTCGGCGTTTCCATGATCTCGGTCAGCACGCCGCCCATGTCCTTCGGGTGGACGAAGAAGATCGGCGTGCCGTGCGCCCCGATGCGCGGCTCGCCCAGCACGCGCGCGCCCTTCGCCTCGAACCAGGCCCTGGCTTCGAGGATGTCGGGCACCTCATAGCAAAGATGATGCTGCCCGCCCGCCGGGTTCTTGGCGAGGAAGCCGTTGATCGGCGAGGCGGCGTCATAAGGCTCGATCAGCTCGATCTGCGTGTTGGGTGTATCGACGAAACACACTTTCACGCCCTGCGCCGGCAGGTCGAACGGCTCATGGATTGTCGTCGCCCCCATCACGTCGCGGTAAAAGGGGATCGCCTCCGCGATCGACGGCGTCGCCACGCCGACATGGTTGAGCCGGCCGATGATCATTGCGCCGGTGCGGCCTTGGGCGCGGGCGCGCGCACCGGGGCCTGACCGAAGGTGTAGCCGCACGCCTCGACCACCTGCTTGATCGGCGCTTCGCTCGGCGGGCCGGCAAAGGTCGCGTCGACAACATTGTTCATCGGGTCGATCACGCGGACCTTGATCTGCTTGGCGTGCGCGATCGCGGTGGTGAGCGTGGTCACGATCTGGTCGTCGGCGACATAGGTGCCGCTGCCGGGGAAATCCCAGTTGGCGCCGAGCGGCGGCGCGCCATCGACCTGGATCGACACCGGACGCGGCGTCGCGGCGGCAAAGGGCATGGCCGGGATGAACTGGATCGAGACGACATTGTCACTGCGCCGGTCGCAGCGCACCACCAGCCGCCCCCGGCCCTCGATCGAGGAAGCCGAAACCGACCCCGATTGAAGGCCGGTCGCCGCGTCGGTCTTCATGCGGGGCGTCCAGGGCGCCACCGGGGCAGCGGTGGACGCCGCGGGCGGCACCGCCGCCTGGAGAGCCATGGTCAGGAAAAGGATCATGCATCACCTGTCGTCTGTTGAGGCCCCCACCCTGCGCGCAAGCCGGCCCGAAGCGCAACCATCCGCGTCAGAGCGGAATATTGTCGTGCTTCTTCCACGGATTCTCCAGGCTCTTGCCGCGCAGCTTGCGTAGGCCGAGCGCGATCCGCCGGCGAGTCGAATGCGGCTGGATCACCTCGTCGATGAATCCCTTCGACGCCGCCACGAACGGGTTGGCGAATCGCGCCTCATATTCGGCGGTACGCGCGGCGATCTCCTCCGGGCTCTTGCCGCGGAAGATGATCTCGACCGCGCCCTTCGCGCCCATCACCGCGATCTCGGCGGTCGGCCAGGCATAGTTGAGATCGCCGCGCAGATGCTTGGACGCCATGACGTCATAGGCGCCGCCATAGGCTTTCCGCGTGATCACGGTGATCTTGGGCACGGTCGCCTCGGCATAGGCGAAGAGCAGCTTGGCACCATGTTTGATGATACCGTTCAGTTCCTGCGCGGTGCCCGGCAGGAAACCCGGCACGTCGACAAAGGTGACGATCGGAATCTCGAACGCGTCGCAGAAGCGCACGAAGCGCGCGGCCTTTTTCGACGAGTTGATGTCGAGGCAGCCGGCCAGCACCATCGGCTGGTTGGCGACGATGCCGACGGTGCGGCCCTCGATCCGGCCGAAGCCGATGATGATGTTCGCCGCATGAGTCGGCTGCACTTCGAAGAAATCGCCCTCGTCGACCGTCTTCCGCACGAGTTCATGCATGTCGTAGGGCTGGTTGGCCGACGCCGGCACCAGCGTGTCGAGGCTGTTCTCGATCCGGTCCCAGGGGTCGGAACTCGGCCGCTCCGGCACTGCCTCGCGGTTCGAGGCGGGAAGGAAATCCACGAAGTCGCGGGCCGCGCGCAGCGCCTCGATATCGTCGTCAAAGGCCACGTCGGCGACCCCCGACTTCGTGGTATGCGTCACCGCTCCACCCAGTTCCTCCTGCGTGACGATCTCGTTGGTAACGGTCTTCACGACATCCGGGCCGGTGACGAACATGTAGGAGCTATCCTTCACCATGAAGATGAAGTCGGTCATGGCGGGGGAATAGACGGCGCCCCCCGCGCACGGCCCCATGATCAGCGAAATCTGCGGGACGACGCCCGACGCCAGCACGTTGCGCTGGAACACCTCGGCATAGCCGCCGAGCGAGGCGACGCCCTCCTGGATGCGCGCGCCGCCCGAATCATTGAGACCGATCACAGGCGCGCCGACCTTCATCGCCATGTCCATGATCTTGCAGATCTTCTGCGCGTGCCGCTCGGAAAGAGAGCCGCCGAACACGGTGAAATCCTGGCTGTAGACGAACACCAGCCGGCCGTTGATCGTGCCCGATCCGGTGACCACGCCATCGCCCGGCACGACCTGCTCCGGCATGCCGAAGTCGACGCAGTTGTGCTCGACATACATGTCGAGTTCCTCGAACGACCCCTCGTCGAGCAGCACCTGGATCCGCTCGCGCGCGGTCAGCTTGCCGCGGGCATGCTGGGCCGCGATGCGCTTCGCGCCGCCACCCATCCGGGCGGCCTCGCGCCGGCGCTCAAGCTCCTCGATCGTCGACGACATGGGGTACTCCGGGTGCAGGGAGGGTCCCTCTTCCAAGGTGCGGCGCGTTTTGCAAATGTGAATTTGCAAAGTTGCGAAGGATGATTTTGCGAAGTACTCCTCTGAAGCCCTCTCCTTCAGGGGAGGGGCTTCAGGAAAAAAGAAGATGCCCCGCGCCCCACGCCTCTATGCCGGAGAACAGCTCCGCACCCTCCGCCGCGGCGCCGGGCTCAACCAGGCGGCGATGGCGGCTCGCCTCGGCATCTCCGTCAGCTATCTTTCCCAGCTCGAAAGCGGCGATCGCCCCCTTACCCCCTCGGTGACCGCCGCCCTGCGCCGCCGCCACCCCGGCGCGCTGATCGAGAGCGAAGCGCCCGCCATGCGCCTGGCCGGCCTGACCGCGGCGCTCGCCGATCCGGTCCTTCCCCCCGCCCCACCGCCCGAGGCGATCGAGCGGCTCGCCGAGGAACGCCCCGAGATCGCCGACCGCATCATCGCTCTCCACGCAGCGGTCCGCGCTGCGGAGGAACGGCTGCAGATGGTCGAGGAGAGCATGACCTCCGGCATCTCCGGCGCGGGCGCGCGCATGCCGTGGGAGGCAGTGCGCGACTGGTTCCATATCGCCGGCAATTATGTCGACCCGCTCGACCGCGCCGCCGAGGCTCTGGCTGAGGAACTCGGCCCCGAGGAATCCGCCCTGATCGCCCGGCTCGCCGACCATGGCATCACCACCATTGCGACGCCCGACGAAGCCGCACCGCTCCGCTCGCTCGATCGCCAGCATGGCACGCTCACCCTCAACGGCGCGATGCCGCCCGAGAGCCGCCGCTTCCTGATCGCGCACCAACTCGTCGCGATCGAGTTCGCCGGGACCATCCAGGAGATCGTCGAGGGCGCCTCCGTTTCCAGCGTGGAGGCGCGCAACCTGCTGCGCATCGGCCTGGCCAATTACGCCGCCGGCGCGCTAGCCATGCCCTATGCCCGGTTCCGCGCCACCGCGCGCCAGATGCGGCATGATATCGACCGGCTGTGCCGCCGGTTCGGCGTCAGCTTCGAACAGGCGTGTCACCGGCTCTCGACGCTGCAGCGGCCGGGCGCGGAGGGCATCCCCTTCTATTTCTGCCGGGTCGACATGGCCGGCAACATCACCAAGCGCCACTCCGCGACGCGGCTGCAATTCGCCCGCTTCGGCGGTGCCTGCCCCTTGTGGATCGTGCACGAGGCGGTCGCGATCCCCGATCGCATCGTCGTCCAGCATGCCGAGACGCCCGATGGGGTGCGCTATGTCTCGATGGCCAAGGGGCTGGTGAAACCCTCGGGCAGTTTCACGCGCAACCCGCGTCGCTATGCGGTGACGCTCGGCTGCGAGGCGGAGCACGCCGCGGACTTCGTCTATGCCGACGCGCTCGACCGGACCGCGCCGCCGATCCCGATCGGCATCTCCTGCCGGCTTTGTCCGCGCGACGATTGCGACCAGCGCGCCTTCCCGCCGGCCGACCGGGACATCGCGGTCGACCCGGACCTGCGCGGCACGGTGCCGTACCGGGTGGTCTAGCGGGTGTCGCTGCAGTAACGGCGATCTTCACGGCCCGGCGGAGACACCATGCAAGACACCCCCGCCGCGCGCTCTACCCTGGCGAGCGCCTATCTCTTCCTCGCCATCGTCATGCTGCTCTGGGCGGGCAATTCGATTGTCGGGCGCGCGGTACGCGACGATATCCCGCCCTTCACCCTGGCGCTGGTGCGCTGGGCAGGCGCGGCCACGATCCTGATGCCCTTCGCCTGGCGACGGCTGCGCGCCGATGCGCCAGCGCTGCGTGCGCATTGGCGCGAGGTGCTGGTCCTCGGCCTTCTCGGCGTCGCCGCGTTCAACGCCTTTCTCTATTCCGGCCTGCACCATACCACCGCGACCAATGCGATGCTGATCCAGGCGGCGATCCCGGCGCTGGTCGTGCTGTTCGGTCGCCTGTTCTTCGGCGAACGGGCGCGGGCGCTGCAGATCCTGGGCGTGATCGCCTCGACCATCGGGGTCGCCTGGGTCGTGTCCGCGGGCGATATCGACACCCTGCTCCATCTCCGGCTCGGCGCGGGCGACGCGCTGGTCCTCGCCGCGAGCCTGGTCTGGTCGCTCTACACCGTGCTGCTCAGGCTCAGGCCCGGAGTCGATCCGCTGAGCTTCCTCGTCGTGACCTTCACCATCGGCGCGCTCGCCATGCTGCCGCTCGCGGTCCATGAATGGCTGACGGACGACGCGGTGCGCTGGCGGCCAGCCACTTTCGGCGCCTTCGCCTATGTCGCGGTGCTGCCGTCGATCCTCGCCTATTTCCTCTACAACCGCGCGGTCGGCACGATCGGCGCCGGGCGGGCCGGGCAGATGATCACCCTGATGCCACTGTTCGGCGCGCTGCTCGCTGCCCTGCTGCTCGGCGAAGCGCTCCGCACCTTCCACTTCTGGGGCATGGCGTTCATCGTTGCGGGGATTGCGCTCTCGGCGATCGCGGGACGGGAGCGCGCCTAGACCTTCACGATCCCCCGGTCGATCAGGCTGCGCGCGGTGTCGACGATCGACTCCTCGGCCGGACGCGGCACCCAGCCAAGCACTGCCTGTGCATGGTCCGAGCTGGCCGCCCGCGTCCTGCCCAATTCGCCCGTCACCTGCCTGATGCTGTTGTCGAACAGCGCCATCAGCCGGAGGACGAAATCCGGAATCCGCCGCGTCGGTACCTTGCCCGCTTCAGGCCCGAGCCGAGAGCGCAGGATTTCCCCCACCTCGCTCATCGTCATGAACGGCCCCGCGCCGATGAAGCGCTCGTTCGCCATGCCCGGCGCGGTGAGCGCTCGGACGTGCAGATCGGCAAGGTCGCGCACGTCGACCACCGCAAAGCCGAGGCGCGGGAAACCCGGCATCGATCCGTCGATCAGCCGCTTCACGAATTCGATCGAGGCCGAGAAATCGTCGCTCATCAGCGGCCCCAACACGGCGGACGGATTGACCGTGCAGAACTCCATCGCGCCGCCGTTTGCGGCCACCCATTCCCGCGCGGCACGTTCGGCGATGGTCTTGGATTTGACGTACGCCCCAACGCCCGGCGCCTCGACATTCGTCCAGTCCGCCTCGGTATATGTCCGTTCGCCCGGGTGCCCATAAGCGATCGCCGCCACCGAGGAGGTCATCACGAACCGGCCGACCCCGGCCTCGGACGCAAAGCGCAGAGCCCGGAGCGCACCTTCCCGCGCCGGCACGATCAACTCATTCTCGTCCTTCACCGCATTGGGCGGAAAGGGCGACGCGACATGTGCGACATGGCTGCACCCGGCGACCGCCTCGGCCCAGCCGGCATCGTCCATCAGGTCGGCGGCGAAGAAGCGGATCGACGATCCCGGCACGCCGAGCGCGGCCCGCACCTCCGCCTCGCGCGTCAGCGAGCGGATCGTGGTGTTGATCCTCCACCCTTCGGCGGCGAGCTGCCGGATCAGATAGCCGGCTATATAGCCGCTGCCGCCCGTCACCAGGATCGTGCCCGTCATCACCACTCTCCACTGCAATGGGAGAACCGGTTTTACATTGAAACCAAAGTCGCGCCAAGCCGGGCTTGCAATCCCCCCGCCCCCCGGCAAAGAGGGCGCGCAGGAGAACGCCATGTCCGATCAGACGCTCTATCCCGTACCACCCGAATGGGCGAAGCGCGCGCGCTTCGATGCGGACGGATATGAGACGCTCTATGGCCGTTCGCTCGCCGATCCGGGCAGCTTCTGGCTCGAGCAGGCGCGCCGGCTCGACTGGATCAAGCGGCCCGAGATCGCCGGTGACTGGTCGTTCGGCGAGAAGGATTTCCACATCCAGTGGTTCGCCGACGGCAAGCTCAACGTCGCGGCCAATTGCCTCGACCGGCATCTCGCGAAGCGCGGCGAGCAGACCGCGCTGATCTGGGAACCCGACGAGCCGGGCGAGGAGCCGCGCCGCTTCACCTATCGCGAACTCCATGCCGAGGTCTGCCGCTTCGCCAATGTCCTGAAGGCGCAGGGCGTCGGAAGGGGCGACCGAGTCACCATCTATATGCCGATGATCCCCGAGGCTGCGTTCGCGATCCTCGCCTGCGCGCGGATCGGGGCGATCCATTCGGTGGTGTTCGGCGGCTTCTCGCCCGAGGCTTTGGCGGGACGGATCACCGATTGCGACAGCGCCTTCCTGGTCACCGCCGACGAGGGCCGGCGTGGCGGCAAGCGCATTCCCCTGAAGGCCAATGTCGATGCCGCCGCCGATCGCGCGCCGGCGCTGAAGACCGTCATCGTGGTGAAGGCGACCGGCGGCGACGTGACGATGCGCGCAGGCCGCGACCTCTGGTATCATGAAGCCGCGAAGGCCGAGGCCGCGACCTGCCCGCCCGAGCCGATGGGCGCCGAGGACCCGCTGTTCATCCTCTATACCTCGGGATCGACCGGCCAGCCCAAGGGCGTGCTCCACACCAGCGGCGGCTACCTGCTCTGGGCGAGCCTGACGCATGAGCTGGCGTTCGATTACCGCGCCGGAGACATCTGGTGGTGCGCCGCCGATATCGGCTGGGTCACCGGCCACTCCTATATCCTCTACGGCCCGCTCGCGAACGGCGCGACCACGCTGATGTTCGAAGGCCTGCCGACCTGGCCCGACGCCAGCCGCATCTGGCAGATCGTCGACCGGCACAAGGTCCACACCATCTTCACTGCCCCCACGGCGCTCCGCGCGCTGATGAAGGAGGGCGACGATTATGTGACGAAGACCAGCCGCGCGTCGCTCAAGCTGCTCGGCACGGTCGGCGAGCCGATCAACCCCGAGGCATGGCGCTGGTATCACGACGTGGTCGGCGAGGGCCGCTGCCCGATCATCGACACCTGGTGGCAGACCGAGACCGGCGGCGCGATGATTGCCCCGATGCCCGGCGCGACCGATCTGAAGCCCGGCAGCGCGACCCGGCCAATGCCAGGCGTCGACCCGCAACTGGTCGATACCGAAGGCAATGTGCTGAACGGCGCGACCGAGGGCAATCTTGTGATCGCGAAGAGCTGGCCGGGACAGATGCGTACCGTGTGGGGCGATCATAACCGCTTCTTCCAGACCTATTTCACCACCTATCCGGGCAAATATTTCACCGGCGACGGCGCGCGCCGCGACGAGGACGGTTACTGGTGGATCACCGGCCGGGTCGACGACGTGATCAACGTCTCGGGCCACCGCATGGGCACCGCCGAAGTGGAATCCGCACTGGTGCTTCACCCCAAGGTCGCCGAGGCAGCGGTGGTCGGCATGCCGCACGACATCAAGGGCCAGGGCATCTACGCCTATGTCACGCTCAATTCGGGCGAGACCGCGTCTGACGAGCTGCGCGCGGACCTGATCAAATGGGTCCGCACCGAGATCGGCCCGATCGCCGCGCCCGACGCGCTGCAATTCGCCCCGGGCCTGCCCAAGACCCGCTCGGGCAAGATCATGCGCCGCATCCTGCGCAAGATCGCCGAGGGTGACGTGACCAGCCTCGGCGATACCAGCACGCTGGCCGATCCCGCGGTGGTGGATGATCTGGTGGCGAACCGGGTGAAGTAGACCTCCGCTCCGATCTGATCCGCCTCAGCTAAAGATTGTGCTCCCGCGAAGGCGGGAGCCCAGACTGGGCTCCCGCCTTCGCGGGAGCACAATTCCCAGCTGCGTCCATTGGCCGGGGTCGCGTCATCGCGAAGACGGATGGGAGCTGAACGTCGCCATTGACTCATCCGTAACCCATGGCTTACCGTAAGTCATGGCTAACCGAGTCGCGCACGCCTTTGACATGCTCGCCGATCCCACACGCCGGGCGATCCTCGAACGCGTCGGCCAGGCGCCGGCGGCGGTGGGGGAGATCGCTGCCGGCCTGCCCGTCTCGCGCCCGGCGGTGTCGCAGCATCTCAAGCTGCTGAAGGAGGCCGGGCTGGTGACCGAGACCGCATCCGGCACGCGCCGCATCTATCGTATCGATCCGCGCGGGCTCGGCGCCATGCGCGACTGGCTCGACCAGTTCTGGAAAACCAGCCTCGAGAATTTCGCCGCTTTTGCGGACGCACAAGCGAAGGAGGAGAAGGAATGAGCATTGCCCCGATCGTCCAGTCAGTCACCGTCGCGATGAAGCCCGATCGCGCCTTCGCGGTCTTCGCCGGCCAGATGGGCCGCTGGTGGAAGCCCGGCATGACCGTCGGCGCGCAACCCCATGTCGATATCGTGATCGAGCCGCAACCCGGCGGGCGCTGGTATGAGCGCGACGCGCAAGGGGCCGAGACCGAATGGGGCAAGGTGCTCGCCTGGGATCCGCCCCTGCGCCTGCTGCTCGCCTGGCAGCTCGATGCGAGTTTCGCCTTCAATCCGGAATGCGAGACCGAGGTCGAGGTGCGTTTCGATCCCCAGGCCGACGGATCGACCCGGGTCACCCTCGAGCATCGCCATCTCGAACGCTTCGGCCCCTCGGCCGAGAAGATCGCGGCACAGCTCCGCAGCGGCTGGCCAGGCCTGATGCAGCTTTACGCGGAACGCGCGCAATCGGAGGAGAAGGTTCAATGACCGAGTTCGTCATTCACGGCATTCCCGGCAGCCCCTATGTCCGCACGGCGTTGCTGGCGCTCGAGGAGAAGGGCCTGCCCTGGCGGCTCGCGGCGATCCCGATGGGCGGCAATCGCGCCGCGGAATATCGCGCGATTCATCCGTTCCAGAAGATCCCGACGCTCGATCATGGCGATTTCCGCCTCTACGAGACGCGCGCGATCCTCGACTATCTCGACCGCATGGCGCCCGAGCCGCCGCTGACCCCGGCCGATCCGAAACAGGCCGCGCGGATGAACCAGCTGATCGGCATCACCGATTGCTATCTTGCCGCGCGACTGAGCGGCGCGGTGACCTTCCCCCGCCTGATCGCGCCGCAGTTCGGCATGCCGGTGGATGAGGATGCGATCGCGGGCGCGGTACCAGGCGCGACCGAAGTGGTGGGCGAAGTCGCCCGGCTGCTCGGCGACCAGCCCTTCCTCGCCGGCGATGCGCTGTCGCTTGCCGACCTGATGCTCGCGCCGCACCTCGTCTTCGTGCCGCACTTCGCGGAGGGTCAGTCTATCCTCGCCCCGCACGCCAAGCTGCGCGCCTGGATCGAGCGGATGGATGCACGGCCGAGCCTGGCGGCAACGACCTGGGATCGCCTGAGAGCCCGTGTCGCCGAACAGGAACCCGTCGCCGCCTGAACCGGCTAGACAAGCGCTTCGTACGGGGCGAGAGGGACGCCGTCTCTCCCGCCCCGTACGAGGCTCGCATGCTCCCGCCCACCCGCGCAACCGCTCCGATCGGCCGGCATGGCTGAGGCCGGCGCGCGCGCGCCCCTCGTCCGCTGGGCGTTGCTGCTCGCGCTGTCGGCGGCGTTTGCCGGGATGCTCGAGGCGTTGCGGCTTCCCGCGGGGCTGCTGCTCGGCCCGATGATCGCCGCGATCCTCATTGCGACGCGCGGCCAGGGCGTCACCATCCCGCCCCTGTCCTTCCAGGCGGCACAGGCGTTCGTCGGGCTGCTGATCGCCGGATCGTTCAACGCCGGCACGGTCAGCACGGTGATCGATCACTGGCCGGTGTTCTTCGTCGTCACCGCCGCCACTCTCTCCGTCGGCGTGGGCATCGGCCTGCTGGTCGGGCGGCTGGGCTGGCTGCCGGGCAGCGTCGCGGTCTGGGGCTGCATGCCCGGCGGCGCGGCGGCGATGGTGCTGATGGCGCAATCCTATGGCGCCGAATGGCGGCTGGTCGCAGTGATGACCTATAGCCGCGTGGTGTGTGTCGCAGGCACGGCCTCAGTGGTCGCGGCGCTGGTCGGCGCTCATGGCGGGATGGAGAGCCCGACCGCCGACTGGTTTCCGCCCATCGACCTTGTCGCCTTTGCCGAGACTCTGGCCATCGCCGCGGTCGGCGCCTGGCTCGGCGTGCGGTTCAAGCTGCCGGCGGGACCGATGATCGGCGCGATGCTGCTCGGCTCGGTGCTCAATATCGCCGGGCTGGTCCGGTTCGACCTGCCGGGCTGGCTGCTCGCGGCGAGCTACGCGATCGTCGGCTGGCGCATCGGCTTGCACTTCACTCGCGAGATCGTCAGGGCAGCGGCGCGCGTCCTGCCCCGCATCCTGCTGTCGATCCTGTTGCTGATCGGCATCTCGGCCGGCATCGGCTTCCTGCTCGCGCATTTCGGCGGCGTCGACCCGATCACTGCGTATCTCGCGACCAGCCCGGGCGGCATGGATTCAGTCGCGATCATCGCTGCTTCGACCAAGGTCGACGTGCCTTATGTGATGGCGCTCCAGGCACTGCGTTTCTTCGCCTGCGTGATCCTCGGCCCGGCACTGGCGAAGTTCGCGGTCAGGCGACAGGGAAGTGCGGCCTAGTCGAAGAACAGGCCCGCGTTCTGCGCCTTGTGGGCGATACGGACGATCTCCACGCGATGCTCCGTGATGCGATAATAAGCGCGGTGGCGCCGATAGCCGAAGCTCCGCGTCTCCGGGCGCACACCGGGGACTACGGCGCCCGCCTCCGGGCGCTCGCGCAGCAGAACGAACAACTCGTTGAAGCCGCGCAGATAGGTGTCGGCAGCATCACCGCCGTAGCGTTCCCGCGTATATCGCCAGATCGTATCGAGATCATCGCCGGCATCGCCGGTGATGCGAAGATCAAGCATCGGCGCGGTGTTTGGCGATGATCGCCTCAATGATCTCTGACGGATCGCGCGGGTCGATTCCCGACGCGATGCCGGAATCGATCATTGCCTGCAGCTCGGCCAAATCCGCCGCGTTCCGCTCATCGCGACGGATGAGATCGCGCACATAATCGCTGGCGCTCGAATAGCTGCCTGATGCCACGAGCTGGTCGACCCAGCTCTTGAGCCCATCGGGGAGCGAGATGTTCACCTGTGCCATCGGGTCATCCTACAGATTCGCGCGGATTTGTCGACTCAGCGCAGCAACACCAGCTCCTCCGCCATGGTCGGGTGCAGCGCCACGGTCTGGTCGAACGCCGCCTTGGTCAGGCCCGCCTTCACCGCGACTGCGGCTGCCTGGAGGATTTCGGGCGCATCCGGGCCGATCATGTGAAGCCCCAGAATCTTGTCCGTCTCGCTGTCGCAGACCATCTTGTAGAGCGACCGTTCGTTGCGGCCGGCCAGCACGTTCTTCATCGGGCGGAAGTCGGACGTATAGACCTTGACCGATCCGAACTTCATCTTCGCCTGGCTCTCGGTGAGGCCGACGCCCGCCATCGGCGGATGGCTGAACACCGCCGAGGGGACGTTCTCGTAATCGACCCGGGTCGGCTTGTTGCCGAACATCGTATCGGCAAAGGCCTGGCCCTCGCGGATCGCGATCGGGGTGAGCTGGATGCGGTTGGTCACGTCGCCCACCGCAAAGATGCTGTCGCAGGTCGATCGGTTGTCGTCGTCGACCACGATCGCGCCCTTGGGATCGAGCTCGACGCCGGCCGTTTCGAGGCCGAGGTCGGCGGTGTTGGGGTCGCGCCCGGTCGCGAACATCACGCAATCGACGATGATCGGCTCATGGCCCGACATGCTGACCTTCAGGCAACCATCGTCCATCTTCTCGATGCCCTGGAAATCGGCATGGAAGCGGAATTCGAGCCCCTTCATCATCGAGATCTGAAGCAGCCGGTCGCGGATCTGCTCGTCATAACCGCGCAGGATCACGTCGGTGCGGTTGATCAGGGTCACATGCGCGCCGAACTGATGGAAGATGCCGGCGAACTCGTTGGCGATATAGCCGGCGCCGGCGATCAGGATGCGCTTCGGCACCGCTTCGAGATGGAAGGCCTCGTTCGAGGTGATGCCATATTCATGGCCGGGGCATTTCGGCACCGACGGCGTGGCGCCGGTTGCGACCAGGATGGTCTTAGCGGTGACCTCGCGCCCGCTTGCGAGCCGGATGCCGTGCGGGCCGGTGACCGTCGCGCGCTCATGGATGATCTCGACGCCATTGTTGCTCAGCGTGTCGGTATAGGCGCCGTTGATCCGGTCGACCTCGTCGAGCACGTTCTTGATCAGTATCTTCCAGTCGAAGGCGCAATCATCCGGCACGTTCCAGCCGAAGCGGCGGGCATCGGCCAGATCCTCGGCGAAATGCGCACCATAGACGAGCAGCTTCTTGGGCACGCAGCCGCGGATCACGCAGGTGCCGCCGACGCGATATTCCTCGGCAACCGCGACCTTGGCGCCGTGCGCCGCTGCGACGCGCGACGCGCGGACGCCGCCGGAGCCGGCGCCGATGACGAAAAGGTCGTAGTCGTAGGTCTCGGACATCTCAGTTCCTCGTCACCCCGGACTTGTTCCGGGGTCCATTCTTCCACAATGACCGCCATGCGTTGCTGCACGGTGGATGCCGGAACAAGTCCGGCATGACGTTCTATTGGTCCCCGAAGGCCCGCTTGATCAGGTCCTCGGTCGAGACGTCGAACTTCTGCCCGCCCCCCTCTTCCAGACTGGCGCCCGCTGCCTTGGCCATTTCCTTGCCGAGCTCCACCCCGAACTGGTCGAACGGGTTGATGCCGAGCAGCGTGGCGTTCACGAACACGCGCTGCTCGTAAAAGGCGATCAATGCGCCGAGCGTGCGGGCGTCGAGCACGTCGAGCAATATGGTCGAGCTGGGCCGGTCGCCCGAATAGCTGCGTGCCGGATCCTTGTCGTTGGCGCGGCCCTTCATCAGGGCCGCGCCTTGCGCAAAGGCGTTGAGCAGCAGCTGCCGATGATGATCATCGGCGAGACTGTCTCCGGGTTCGATCACCGCGACGAACTCGACCGGCACGAGATGCGTACCCTGGTGGAGCAGCTGGAACACCGCATGCTGCGCGTCGGTGCCGACGCCGCCCCAGGTGATCGCCGCGCTCGGCCGGCCGAGCGGCTTGCCGTCGACCGTCACGCCCTTGCCGTTCGATTCCATCTCGAGCTGCTGGAGATAGGAGGGCAGCAGCCGGAGCCGTTCGTCATAGGCGAAGGTGGCACGCGTCTCGGCGTGGCGAACCTGCGTGTAATAGAGATCGGCAAAGGCAGCGAGCGCCGGGGCATTCTCGCTCAGCGACGCGAGGCGGAAATGGCGGTCCATTTCGGCGGCGCCGTCGAGCAGCTCCTCGAAACAGTCCCAGCCCAAAGCGAGCGCGGCGGGGAAGCCGATCGACGACCAGAGCGAATAGCGCCCGCCAACCGATTCCATGAAGGGCAGCACCCGCGTCTCGTCCACGCCCCATTCGACCGCCTTGTCGGGCGAGGCGGTCAGCGCGACGACTCGGCCATAGGGGTCCTCGACCCCGCCTTCCTGCATCCATTCGAGCACGCTCTCCGCGTTGAGCATGGTCTCGGTCGTGGTGAAGGTCTTGGACGCGACGACCAGCAGGGTCGCGGCCGGATCGAAACGGCCGAACGCTTCCTCGAGCGCGACGCCATCGACATTGGAGACGATCGCCGTGTCATAGCGCCCGGATTCGCGGCCAAGCGCATCGACCAGCAGGTCGGGCCCGAGCGCCGAACCGCCGATGCCGACATGCAGGACATGACGGATCGGCCCAAGCGCCTCGGCCTCGATCGCGTCGATCAGCGCGCGCATGCGGGCGTGGAGCGCCTGGGCGAGGCCGACATCCTCCGGCTTGCCCTCGCCGCGCTCCGCGGTGTGGGTGGCGGCGCGACCCTCGGTGACGTTGACGATCTCGCCCGCGAACAGCGCCTCGCGCTTGGCCGCAAGGCCCTGCGCCTTGGCCAGTGCCTCGAACGCCGCGATCGCCTCGGGGGTCAGATGAGTCTTGGACCAGTCGAAATGCAGGCCGGCAACGTCGAGGCTGAGTTTCTTCAGCCGATCCGGATCATCGGCGAACAGGGTCTCAAGCCTGGGCGAGGGCAAGGCTTCGATCGAGGTCCAGTCGGCAGGCATGGAAACATCTCCGCTAATCGTCCGCGTGAGGTAAGCGCGCGCCGGCCAATATGCCACCTCGAACCGGCAAACCATCCATCACCCGCCTTCTCCACCTTCTGCGCCATCCCATCTGTCCCGCTCCAAACCACCGTTCACGACGGCTTGGCTTGACGCCCCGCCGCTGCCACCGCAAACCGCCGCGCATGGCCGATACCGAAGACATGCCCGCATCCGACCCCGCCGCCGCGCCCGAACCCGGCGCGACCATAGAGGCGGCAAAGCCGCGTTCGGAGACGCGCGACACGATCTTCTTCCTGGTGAAGCTGGTCATCGCGGTGCTGATCTTCCGCAGCTTCGTCTTCTCGCCGTTCAACATCCCGTCGCAATCGATGCTGCCGCGGCTCTATATCGGCGACTATCTGTTCGTGTCGAAATGGAATTACGGCTATTCGCGCCACTCGCTGCCGCTGAGCGTGCCGCTGATCCCCGGCCGCATCTTCGGCCGCGATCCGGCGCGGGGCGACGTTGTCGTGTTCCGCGCGCCGACCGGCGACCATGACGTGATCAAGCGTGTGATCGGCCTGCCAGGCGACACGATCCAGATGCGCCATGGCCAGCTGATCCTGAACGGCACCGCGATTCCCAAGGAGCGCGTGGCGGATTTCACCTTGCCGATCACGCCCAATTATCCGGCGGGCAGCGAATGTCCGGCCGAATTCCTCGACAATGACGCCAAGGGCAAGCCGATCTGCCGCTACCAGCAGTTCCGCGAGACCCTGCCCAACGGCAAGTCCTATATGGTGCTCGACCGGGGCGAGAATGTCTCGGCGGACGAGACCCAGGTCTATTCGGTGCCGACGGGCACCGTGTTCGTGATGGGCGACAATCGCGACGACAGCGGCGACAGCCGCTTCGATCCGCCGGCGGGCATGGGCTATGTCCCGATGGACCGGATCGAGGGCAAGGCGGTGGTCAGCTTCTTCTCCACCGACGGCTCGGCTAGCTGGCTCCTGCCCTGGACCTGGTTCACCGCGGCGCGCTGGTCGAGGATCGGGGAAGGCTTTTGAGCGGGGCGCTCTCCGACTGGATCAAGGAAAGTTTCGGCCACAAGCCCCGCGACCTGGCCGGGTACGAACGCGCGCTGACCCATGGCAGCCAGGCGGCGGCGAATTACGAGCGGCTCGAGTTCCTCGGCGACCGGGTGCTCGGCCTCGTCATGGCCGAATGGCTGTTCGAAACCTTTCCGGGCGAGCCCGAAGGCGCGCTGTCGAAGCGGCTGAACGCGTTGGTGACGGGCGCGGTCTGTGCCGACGTGGCGCGCGGTATCGGCGTGAGCACGCAGCTCAAGCTCGGCAAGCAGGCGCGAGACGACGGCGCGGCGGACAGCGACAATGTGCTGGGCGACGTGATGGAGGCGCTGATCGGCGCGCTCTATCTCGATGCGGGGCTGGAGCCGGCACGCACGGCGATCCGCAAGGCCTGGGGCGACCGGGTGAAGACTCAGGGGTCGGCAGCGCCGCAGCACCCGAAATCGGCACTGCAGGAATGGGCGGCGGCGAACAACCGGCGCACGCCCGCTTATGAGGTGGTCGAGCGGTCCGGCCCGCACCATGCGCCGCGCTTCACGGTGAAAGCCTCGATCGGCACGCTGGCCGAGGCGACCGCGACGGGAAGCTCCAAGCAGGAGGCCGAAACCGCGGCGGCCGCGGCGCTGCTGGAGAAGCTGGGGAGCTGACGGGGTTGAACCCGCAACGATGCAAGTAAAGCCGGTGGCGCGATACTGTCGATCCGATAGAAAAACGCGATTTTTGCCAGCCAACATCGACCTCGATTTTTTGACGATGGTCTTTGGGAATCCATGAACAGGATCCCTATTCGTCCGCGATCCGCGCTTGCTCCAACATGGTTCGTCATCAGGCAGGCGAACGAACACCTCCAGAAAATCGACGAACATTTCCCGATTTATGAGAATCGGTCGGCTGGTATTGAGGCTCTTCATCGCGCGCATATCGCTTCCTGCTCGTTACTCGCCTCTACCGGAACAGTCGCGACGTCACGGCGAGGAGGCTGTGGTCCAGGATAGCGAGGCACCGCCCCCGCTTGAATCGAAGGGGCCGGCGGCGCGCCCGCCGCCCTTAACGATTTGCTCACCGATACAGCCTTATCCCCTTGGGCAGGGCGGGGAAATCATGGCTTCCAGGGCAACCCAATATCGCACCGTGCAAGCGGCGTCGCTCGACCGGCGCGCCGAGCCCCGCCATCCCGTGCAGATCACCCGCGCGACCGCGCGGGCGCACCGCAGGAAACCTTCGGATGCCATTCTGTGCGACGTATCGACCTATGGCTGCCGGCTCCTGTCCCCGGTGGAGCATCCCCCGGGCGAACGGCTGTGGCTGAGGCTGAATGGCGGCCTGCCGCTGGCGGCGACGGTGATCTGGTGCTCGGAAGGGCGGATCGGCTGCCGCTTCGACGACATTCTGCCGCGCGAGACGATGCGCAAGTTCACCCTTTCCTGAGGCCCTCAGCCCAGCCCCGCGAGGCACGGCCTGCCCTTGCCCTCCTGCTTGGCGCGGTAGAGCATCGCGTCGGCCGCCTGGATCGATCGCTGCGGATCGCGCGGCACGATGCGGGCGCCGCCCACGCTGGCGCCGATCTGCACCCTCGCCGGCGCCCCGACCAGGTCGATCGGCAGCCCGGCGGCGATGACCAGCCGTTCGGCCACCGACCTGATCTGCGCCTCGGTCACATCGACGAGGAGGATGATGAACTCGTCCCCGCCGATCCGCCCGATGATATCACCGGAGCGCACCACCGCGCGAAAGCGTACCGCCATCTCGCACAGCAAATGATCGCCCGCGCCGTGCCCGTAATTGTCGTTGACCGCCTTGAACCCGTCCAGATCGACATAGAGCAGATAGGTCGACCGGATATCCTGCGGGGCGGGCATGGCGCAGCGCGCGGCGAGCGTCTCCATGATCCGGGCGCGGTTCGCGAGACCCGTCAGGGAATCGCTGAACGCGAGTTCACGATTGGTGCGGTGCGACCGGGCCAGTTCGGCGAGCAGCCGGTGGCTGCGCCCGATGATGCCGAAAATGCCGACCAGCCATAACGGCCCCTGCAGCGCGACCAGCCGGATGCCGGGCACGCCCGAAAAGGCGATGGCGAGCATGAACGGCGTCAGGGTGATGGCGACCTGCACCCGGGCGAACATCGGCGCGCCGGCATTGGCGAAGGCCATGCCGAAGGTGAGGCCGGTGACGACCAGCGCGGAAAGCGTCAGCAGGATGGTGTCGCCGGTCAGCGCGCAGGCCGATCCGGTGATGCCGACGATGGCGGCCCAGGCCAGGCCGGTGGCGATCACCCCGCGCTCCGCCTCGCACCGCTCGGCCGCGGCGGTCGCGCGACCCGCCCGCGCCAGCACCGAAAGCCGCGCCGCCAGCCCGACGCCCGCCACCAGCAGCAGGGCCAGGCCTGTCGTCGCATCCGCCAGCCAGGCATAGAGAAGAATGGTCAGCACGACGCAGACCGCGCCGAAGGTCATCATGCCGATCGTGCCGAGGATGGTGCCGACCAGCTCCGGCCGCAGATCGCGGTCCAGAGGCGCATCCGGGCGCGTCAGAAGATCGAATCCGCTCTCGATGGCCATCATCGCCTTGCCCGACGGAAGGATCCATATCCCATCCCGCGTCGTCGCCACGTTCTGCCTCGTTTCATTGTGATCGAGGCCGATACTGCGCCCAATTCGTTAACAACGGGCAAGAATTGCTTAAGGGATAGGCCTTAGGTGCGCCGCTGTTGCATCCGGAATGAAGGCATCGCCCCGGCCGCCACGACACACAGCGCACCACCGATATAGGCGGCGAAATCCATCGGATCGAAGCCGGTGCCGAGCAGCACCGCCGCGAACCGGTTGGCGCGCAACCCGAGCAGATCGAGCACGCCGACGAGCTGGCCGAGCTCGATGGCGAAGGCCGTCGCCAGGGCAGCGGCAACCGCCGCCCGCACCCTCAGCGGCGTCAGGGCCCGCAGCGCGCAATAGATCAGCATCACTGCCAGGCCGTCGCCGATGAACGGCCGCACGACCGCGTCATGCACGAACAGGGCAATGGCGATCTCGATCGCGAGCAAGCCGATGGCAGCGGCGGCATGGGGCGGTCGGATCGTCATCGGCGCCGGACTACACCGCACCCCATCCAGAAAATATGGAGGCATGGGCTGGATCGCGCGCAGAAACCCCCGGGTGTCAGAGCCCCTTGCGGCCGAACCCTCCCGCCCGGCGAAGCGGCGATGCGGCCGGCGGCGACGCTGTCGGCGACGGCGTTGTCGGCGGCGGGGCGGGCGGAACGGGTCGACCGGCGCGCTCGGCCGCGACATCCGACAGCAACCGGCGCAGCGGCTCGGAACCGGTGCTCGCGATCACCGACTCCAGCGCGCCATCGATCATCTGCGCCGCCATCCTGGCGGCGTCGACCGGCGCTGCCGATCGGGGCGGGTCGGCCTGGGGGCGCACCTCCCCGCGATCGCCGAACTCGAGGAACATCGCCCGTACCGGCTTGTCGCGCCGGGCGCGGCCGGGGCCGAAGAAACAGCGGATCGACTGGTCGTCCCTGGTCCGGCCCGCCGTATCGCCATGCCCAATCGTCGGCCCGGCATCGAGCAGATAGATGATGATATCGCTCGCCTGGCTCCGCACTTCCTCGCAGGTGAGCGGCGCGTTCCAGGCTTCGATCTCATGGCCCAGGAACGGGGTGAGGCCGCTGGTCGACATGCTGACATCCCCGTCAGCCATCGAATGCCATTGGCTCCAGCTCCACAGCGCCACCGGAAGCTGGTCGCGTCCGAGCATCTTGAGGAAACCGCCCACCATCGCCGGCTCGTAGATCGTGCCGATATCCATATTGAAGACGGCGACCGTGCCGGGCAGGCGCGCGAGCATGCCCGTCACCAGGGTGATGACCTTGGCGGTCTGGCGGATCGTCACCCAGTCCGCCGCGCTGGTATCGAGCGCGCAGCCGACCGTCGTGTGGCGGCGATGTGCTGCGACGGCGCCCTTGTCGCCCTTGAACCAGAAGCTGCGGCTATAACCTTCCTCATAGACGAAGGGCGGGAGGGGCTCGTCCCTGGTATCGACCATCACCCGCACACCGCGCCCGAACAAGACGTCGGCATCCGGCATGGTGCGATGGCGCCAGTCGCCGTCCGGGTCCAGCTCGCGGGCGAAGCGCTCGATCGTCGGCCAGTCCGGCTGGAGGTTACGCTCGAGCATCAGCACCAACGGCGCGAGCATGCGTTCGGTGACGTCGCGCGGCGGATCGCGGCCGATCGTCGGCGCCTGGGGGGCGGCCGGCGCGGCACCGAAATGGCCGGGCGGAACGCCCAACCCATCCGCGACCGAGATGGATTCGCCGGCGAGTATCACCTTGAACACGCGCAGCAGGTCGTGCGGGCCGAGCCAGTTGCCGCCCGGGCGGAGCTGGCACATCGCGTCATGCTCGTCGAGGATCATCACGGTCATGCAGATGATCAGCGTGACGCGGTCGGCGATGGTGGAGATGTCGGTGGTCGGGGCGCCGACCTGCAAATGCCAGACATGCTGCGGCGCCGGGCCGGGGAGCTTCGCCTCCACGCTGCGCAATTCGGTGAAGATCGCGGTGTCGGGCGAGCGGCCGACGATCAGCATGTGATCGAGGAAGCGGCCCATCTCCTTCGCACCGCCCATATCCTGTTCGCCGCATTGCCATTTGAACAGGGGCAAATGCTTCTGCAGCAATTCGCGCAGCGGCGCGGTGGGGAAGGAAACCGGTCTGCTGAAGGTGATGACTGCCACGCCTGGGCTCCCGCTGCGCAGGCAGGGCTTAGCCGAGCGCGCTTAAGATGCGGTTACGCGAGGCTTCGACAAGCCAGGGGCAAAAGTGTAGGGGCTTGCTCCACATTCGCCCCGGCCCGGTGCCGGGGCGTTGATCACCTGAGGTAGATATGACTGAACCCCATTGCGGCCTCGTCGCCGTGCTCGGCGCGCCCAATGCCGGCAAATCCACCCTCGTCAACGCGCTGGTCGGCCAGAAGGTCGCGATCGTCAGCCCCAAGGCGCAGACCACGCGCGCCCGGCTGATGGGCGTCGCGATCGAAGGCGAAACCCAGCTGCTGCTGGTCGACACGCCCGGCATCTTCGAGCCCAAGCGCCGGCTCGACCGGGCGATGGTTTCCGCCGCCTGGGGCGGGACCGAAGGCGCGGACGTGATCGCCCTGGTGGTCGATGCCAAGGGCGGGCTCGGCCCCAGGGTGATCCCGATCGCTGAGTCGATCGCGTCGCGCTCGGAACCCAAATATCTCATCCTCAACAAGGTCGATCTGGCCGACAAGGCGAAGCTGCTGCTTCATGCCGAGCGCCTCAACGGCATCGTCGATTTCGCCGAAACCTTCTTCGTCAGTGCCACGACCGGGGACGGGTTGCCCGAATTGAAGCGCACGCTGGCCAGGGCAATGCCCGAGGGGCCCTGGCATTTCCCCGAGGACCAGGTGTCCGACGCGACGGAACGCAGCCTCGCCTCCGAGGTGACGCGCGAGCAGCTCTATCTGCAGCTCCATGCGGAGCTCCCTTATGCCAGCGCGATCGAGACCGAGCAGTATAAGGAACGCGAGGACGGATCGGTCGAGATCCACCAGCAGATCCTGGTCGAACGCCCGACCCAGCGCGCGATCGTGCTGGGCAAGGGCGGCGCGCGGATCAAGGAGATCGGCGCGCGGGCGCGGGCCGAGCTGAGCAATATCATGGGCAAGCCTGTGCATCTCTATCTGCACGTGAAGGTGAAGCCCGGCTGGGACGACGAGCGGGATATCTACCGCGAGATGGGCCTCGACTGGGTGGAGTGATCGTTCCTCCCGGCACGGGGAGGATCTTAAGCGAGCATTTCGTCCACCCATGCCGGCACCAGCTCGCTCGCTGCGCCCAGCCTCGTCTCGTGGAAATAGCCGCTGCCGGCCGACGGCTCGAGGTTCATCTCGAGCGTCTTCGCCGCGTGATAGCGCGCGGTCTGGACATAGCCCGCGGCGGGATAGACCGCGCCCGAGGTGCCGATCGAGACGAACAGGTCGGCATCCGACAGGGCCCGCTCGATCCGGTCCATCTCGTACGGCATCTCCCCGAAGAACACGATGTCGGGCCGCATCATCGGCGCGCCGCACGCATCGCAGCGCGTGCCCGGGAGCATGTCGCCGGTCCAGGGCAACCGCGCTTCGCACGCCGCGCAGAGCGCCGAATTCAGCTCGCCATGCATGTGGAGCATCCGCCTGGCCCCGGCCCGCTCATGCAGGTCGTCGACATTCTGGGTGACGATCAGCAGCTGGCCCGGCCATTTCGCGTCGAGCCGCGCCAGCGCGCGGTGCGCGGCATTGGGCTCGACCGTCCCCAGCGCCGCGCGGCGAGCGTCGTAGAAACGGTGGACGAGATCGGGGTCGCGCGCGAGCGCCTGAGGCGTGCACACGTCCTCGACCCGGTGCCCCTCCCATAGCCCGCCCGGCCCGCGAAAGGTCGCCAGCCCGCTCTCGGCGGAGATGCCGGCGCCAGTCAGAATCACCAGGTTTCGGATGTCGCTCATGACCTCGATGATAGTCCCGCCATCGGGCGAGCGCGATATCTGTCCTATGGCTCGATCGGCACGACATAGCTCTGGACCCCGGCCACCCCGGCTTCGGCATAAATGCCCATCAGGACATTGTCGTAGATGCTGTTGCCGGTGGTGATGGTCGATCCGGTAAAGGAATAGGGCACCCAGGTCGCGTCGCCGAACGAGCCGTCGGGATTGACCTCGATCGAGGCGAACAAGGCAAGCGAACCGGTCGAGCCGCCCGCCAGGTTGAAGCCCTTCGGCGTCGCCACGATCCCTTCGAAATGGGTGACGAGCTGGGGTTGGTTCAGATAGCTGTACAGTTTCAGGTGGCTGAAGGCGCGCGTTGCCGAATCATAGGCGACCACGAAGCCCTTGTTGATGCCGTGCCCGTCCTGCGTGCCGCCGACGATCGTATAGCGCGTGCCGCCGATCTCGTTCTGCCAGATGCCGTAAGCCGTGGTCAGGGTGCAGCCGGGGAAATCGAACAGCCGCCAGGTCCCCTTCGCGATATCGTAGATGAAGGCGTTGCCCGAAAGGCGCACGTCGAGCAGATCGTAATTGCCGACAACCAGATCGCCCATCGTGCTGTGCGCGATGGTGTTCCACACGGTTTGCCCGCCGACCTCGCTGCTCGGCACGTCGAGCGGGGACCAGCCGCCGCCGCCCTGGGGCGGACCCTGATAGACCATGCCGCAATTGCGCACCCCGCTCCCGCTATATTGGTAGCTGCCGACCGCGCGGACTTTGCCCGCGCCCAGATCCGGATTGAACATATAGGTGTCGGGTCCGTAGAAGGTCGCGCTGGTCACTTCCTGTCCCGGGATTTCGGGCGTGAGGAGACAGATGCCCGAACTATCGGTCGGATAGAGCGGACCGAGATAGAGCAAGGCGCTGGTCACACCGTCGCTTACGCTCGACCCGGTCAGCACCACGTCGGAACCGGCCCAGCCGCGCACGCCGGTGACGAGCTGGTTGGGACCCAGAATCGTGGAACCATTGGCCATTGTCTTTCTCCCGTCAGGCCAGCGCGCGGCGGCACCATGCCCCCGCGACAATCGGTTTTCCGCCGACGGGTCGGGGAAATGCCGATCGGGTGTCGCTGGCAACTTCTGACATATATAATGCCAATAGTTTGCCGCGCAAAGCGCAACAATATCCGGAAGTCGCGATGGTCGGCGTCATGACGCCATTCGGCGCCCTTATGTCCGACATGATATAGCCATTTTGGGGGCATCAGCCCGATCCGGGCATATCTTGACTTTAATAACTCTGACTATTAACAATCCTGATAGCGCTACCATATGCGCTGAACAGGCCATCCGACCATGAAGCGGAGGCAAAGGAGGGGTGAGATGATTTCCAACCGACGCCAGAATAATATCCGTGCGACCCTGCTCGCCGCGGGATCCCTGCCGGCCCTTATGATCGCGATACCAGCGACGGCCCAATCGGCCCCGGCAGCGCAGGATCGGACAGTGGCCCAGGAGGACGACACCAGCGCCGACATCGTCGTCCAGGGCTATCGCGCCAGCCTCGAGAGCGCGACCCAGGCGAAGAAGAACGCGACCGGCTTTTCCGATTCGATCTTCGCCGAGGATATCGGCAAATTCCCCGACACCAACATCGCCGAGTCGCTGAACCGCGTGCCCGGCGTGACGATCAGCCGCGACATCACCGGCGAGGGCCTGCAGGTCACGATCCGCGGCCTCGGCACCAACTTCACCCGCGTGCTGCTGAACAACGCGCCGATCGCCGTCGCCTCGACCGGCCGCGACGGCGCGCAGAGCACCAACCGCGAGGTCGATCTGGACGTGTTCCCGACCGAGCTGTTCACCAGCCTGACCGTCAACAAAAGCTCGGTGCCCGACATGCTGGAAGGCGGCGCCGCGGGCACCGTCAATTTGCGCAGCGCACGGCCGTTCGATCGCGAGGGCACCCGCGTCACCTATTCGGCGCAGACCACCAACATCAGCAATACCGGCAAATGGGGCTATCGCGGATCGGTGCTGGCCAGCACGACGATGGGCGATTTCGGCGTGCTGGTCGGCTTTGCCGGGGTGCGGAACCAGGTCAACGTCAACGGCTATGAGACCGTCGGGCTGACCAACCCGAACCTGAGCGCGACGCAGAATATCGCGGCCAACCGAAACAACACCGGCGGCGGCAACTTCACCATCCCCGGCACCGTGCCCTCCAACGCAGGTATTCCCGGCGTGGCCGCCGGGACCGTCATCGATCAAGCCTTTCTGCTCGCGCAGAATCCGGGCGCGAATATCGGGCAGATCGATAACGGCCTATTGCCGCGCCTCGGACGCCCGGTGACCGAGTTCGGTACCAAGGACCGGATCAGCTTCATCGGCAGCCTGGAGTATAAGGGCGAGAGCCTGCATGCCTATGTCGACGGCATGTATTCGAAGAAGAACAACGATCTTCGCCGCATCGACATGAACTGGGTCGGGCGCAACGGCGCGGTCATCCCGGTCAATACGCAATATGACCGCAGCGATTGCTCGGCCGGTTGCGTGGTGACCAAGGGCACCTATTACAACGCGCAATTCTTCCTCGAATATCGGCCGTTCATCGAGGATACGAGCTATTGGGGGGTCAACCCCGGCGTGGAATGGGAAGCGACCGACACTCTGAAGGTCAACCTCAACGGCAATTACACCAGGAGCAAGTTCCACCGCGAAGTGCCGACCGTGCTGGTCAGCACGCTGGCGAATTCCGGCGTCACGGTCGAATTCGACAATAGCGCGGGCGGCATCCCGATCATCAAATCCAACATCAACCTCAACGATCCGAGCAAGTTCGGCTGGCCCGGCGGCCGCGTGAACATCCAGGACGAATATCGCGAGACCAATACCAAGGGCGTCCGCGGCGACCTGACCTGGGGCGACACCCATCTGAACCTGAAGGTCGGCGGCGCCTATGACGACGTCTCACGGTCGATCAGCGCGACCGACAACACCCAGGCATTCCAGAATGCGGTGTGCGGCGACCGCCCGAGCGTGTTCGTGCCCGGCCCGAACACCCAGCCGCCCTGCGAAGGCCTCAACACCGGCACGCCGGGCGCGGGATATCCCACCTATCCGGCGCTGGGCACCGGATTCTCGACCGGCCTGGGCCCGCTGACCTATGGCGGATCCCTGATCCCGAACAGCGCTCTTCCGGGCTATCTGCTGCCCGGTTCGTTCGGCTTCATCACGGTCGACTGGGAGAAGTTCAAAAAGGCATCGAACTATGACGCGTTCCATGACGCGTCGCCGCCGGCTACGGGCTCGAACACCGGCGCCTCGGGCGGTTACGTCCGTGAAAAGACGCTCGGCCTCTATGGCGAAGTGAATGGCGACCTGCCGATCGCAAACGACCGGCTGACCTTCAATGCCGGCCTGCGCTGGGTGAAGACCGATCAGCAGATCGGCGGCTATGTCTCGATCTCCGATCCGCGCAACGCGCAGGACCCGGATGGCCTGGGGCCGCTGCCCGCCGGTTGCCCTGGCACGGGCGGTGTCCGCGACGGCAGCTGCTACCCCAACATCCTGAACTTCGTGTACACGAACGCCAAATACGACAATTGGCTGCCGTCCTTCACGACCGCGTTCCATATCGGCAGCAAGGCAGTGTTGCGCATGGCGGTGTCGCGCACCATGACGCGGCCCAACCCCTCCTCGATGCTGCCCGGTCTCAACTTCTCGAGCCCGTCGGCCGATGTCGGCAGCGTCGGCAACCCGTCGCTGGCGCCGTTCATCTCGACCAATATCGATTTCGGCGCCGAATATTATACCGGGCAGGAAGGCTATATCGGCATCGCTGCCTTCCAGAAGGACGTGACCGGCTTCACCGTCAACGGCAACGTCACCGTGCCGTTCAGCGCGCTGGGTGCCTATGGCGTGACCTTCGACACGCTGTCGCCGACCCAGCAGGCAGCGATCAACTCGCGCGGCGGCCCCACCGCGGCCACGGTGGTGCTGACCCAACAGGTCAACGCCAGCGGCGTGCTGACGGTCAAGGGCCTGGAGGGGAACTGGGTGCAGCCGCTCGACTTCCTGCTCGGCCGCTATCTCGGGCTCAACGGCTTCGGCTTCAGCGCCAATGTGACCTTGATCGACCAGAAGGGATCGGGCGCGGCACCGGCGATCGCCACGGGCATTGCGCCCACGACCTACAACATCACCGCCTATTACGAGCGGGGCGGCATCTCGGCACGGCTGTCGACGACCTTCACCGATGGCTTCGTCGCCTCCGGCACCAACCAGAACGGCATCCCGGCGGCCGCGCTCTACAGCGACAAATATCAGCAATGGGATTTCGGCAGTTCGCTCGATCTCGGGGAGATCTTCGGCAACAAGCGTCTCCCGGAGCTGACTTTCGACGTGCAGAATATCTTCAAGGCACGGCAGCGCAGCTATTTCCAGTTCGCCAATGCGACCTATTCGGATTTCAATCCGGGCCGTCAGGTCATGCTGGGTCTGCGCGGGCGCTTCTGATCTCCCCGGCGCGTTCATGCGCTTACTGGGGCTGGCCGGTTACCGGCCGGCCCCTTTTCTTTCCGGGCAACGATGGAGCGGACCCGAGCGTTGCACATTGCCGGTTCCTAACGGCAACATTGAAAATCTGTCATGTTGGCGTTTGACACGCATCCGTAACGTCACGGCAGTAAAAGAGTCACACAGCCTCCATAGGCCAGCCCTCGCGCCGATCGGCGGCGTCAGGGAAAACCAGATCAATGTCGACCTCCACCAGGCCGCAGCGGCTGCTGCTCGGCGTGAGCATGCTTGCGCTCTCGATTCCATCCACTGGCGCCTATGCGGAAACCCCGCCCGCGGTGGCGCCCGCCGACGAGACGCCGGCCGACCAGAAGCCGAAGACCGACCTGGCCGAGGGCTCCGATATCGTCGTGACCGCGACCCGCGCGAACGAGATCGCGCCGGTCACTGCCTCGCTGCAGACCACGCAGCCGCAATCGGTGATCTCTCGCTCCTTCATCGAGGATTCGCTGCCCGCGACCTCCGACTTCAACCAGATCGCGCTGATCTCCCCCAGCGTCTCCGGCTATGGCAATTCAAACGGCCCGGGCCTGTCCGAGTCCAAGGCGCAGATCCGCGGTTTCCAGGACGGCGAATACAACGTCACCTATGATGGCGTGCCGTTCGGCGACACCAATGATCCGACGCACCATTCGAACACCTTCTTCCCGTCGAACACGATCGAGACGCTGATCGTCGATCGCGGCCCCGGCAATGCCAGCCAGCTCGGCCAGGCGACCTTTGGCGGCAACATCAACCTGTTCTCCCGCGCGACGCGCGAGGATGCGAGCATCGAGGCCAAGGGCACTTATGGCAGCTACAATACCTGGATGCTGCGCGGCGTCGCGCAGAGCGGCGCGATCGAGAAGCTCGGCGGCACCGAGATCGTCCTGAGCGGCCAGCATATCGGATCGGACGGCGCCCGTACCTTCAGCCCGTTCCGCTCGAACAATGTGTTCGGCAAGGTGATGATCCCGATCGGCCCCGACGCGAAGCTGACCATCCTGGGCACCTATAACGAAAACACCTTCAACCAGCCCGACAAGGACGGCGCGACGCTGTCGCAGGTCGCGCAGTTCGGCAAATATTTCAGCCTGAACAACGACCCGGCCTCGCAGAGCTATTACGGGTACAACCACACCCACAAGACCACCGATTTCGAGGTGGTGAAGTTCGAGGCCAACATCGCGCCCAATTCGGTGTTCGAGAACCGCGCCTATACCTATAGCTATGACAACGAGACGCTGAGCGGCAGCGACGTGACGCTCTACGCGACCGCCACGCCAGCCGCGATCGCCACCGCCAACCTGGTGACGCTCACCCCGGGCGGCGCCAAGACCACCGGCGTGCCGGGCTATACCAAGACCAACAAATACCGGATGTTCGGCGACATCGCGAAGACGCGGATCGATTTCGGCTTCGGTGCGATCACCGCCGGCGCGTGGATCGAATGGTCGAACACCTATCGCCAGCAGCGCGACGTCAACCTCGTCACCGGCGCGCCCAATTACGCGGAGAAGGCGGCCAAGGACCCGGTGACCAACATCGCGACGCCGGCCAACATCAAGTTCGACCAGAACAGCAACACCAACCACACCGAGGAATTCGTCGAGCTGGAGCTGCGGCCGATCCCGGGGCTGAAGATCACGCCCGGCTTCAAGCATGTCGATTTCAACCGGCGGATCGACGCGCAGTACAACCAGACGACGCGCTTCCCGCAAAAGCTGAGCGACACCTATAGCGCCAACCTGCCCTTCGCGACGGTGAACTATGCGGTCGACGATCGCCTGGCGGTCTATGCGCAATATGCGCGCGGCTTCCTCGCCCCGTCGCTGTCGGTGCTCTACGTCGCCAGCCCCAACTTCTCGACGGTGGAGCCGGAACGTTCGACCAACTACCAGGCTGGCGTGGTCTATCACGGCAGCAACCTCAGCATCGACGCCGATGTCTACAAGATCGATTTCAAGAACAAGTTCGCGACTGACCCGTCCGCGCCGGCGAGCGAAGGCACGGTGTTCATCAACCAGGGCGCCGTCCAGTACAAGGGCGTCGAAGGCCAGGTGACCTATGCCCTGCCGCACGGCATTGCGGTCTTCGCCAACGGGTCGCGCAACTATGCCAAGACTGACAATCCCGGCACCGCCAATCTTCAGGTCGCGAACGCGCCCGAATGGACCGCCGCCGGGGGCGTGTTGTTCAAGAGCGGGCCGATGCGCTTCTCGCTGATCGACAAATATATCGGGCGGCAATGGTTCGCCGACCCCACCACCAACAGCCTGGCGGTGTACAACAGCTACAAGAGCAACGGCTACAACACCGCGATCCTTTCCGCCCGCTACGATATCGGGCCGGTGCGGGTCGGGGTCGAAGTGAACAACCTGTTCGACGCCCGGCCGGTCACCAATATCGGCCCGAACAGCAAGACCGCGCTGGCCGATATCGGCCATGCCACCGCGACCAATTTCGACCAATATTATTACCAGACCGGCCGGTCCTTCACCGGCGACATCACGCTGACCTTCTGATGAAGGTCCTGATCCTGGCCGCGGTGGCATTGGCCGCCGCGGCCCCCGCTGCCGACAAGGCGCCCGCCCTGCTCGGCGATCTCGATCCGGTCCGCGTGCTGCCGCCGCCGCCCCTCGCCGGCAGCCCGCAGGCGCTGGCCGAGCTGGCGGAGCTTCACGCGATCGAGACGGCACGGTCGCCGGCCGACGAGGCCGATGCCCGCACTGACGGCGACACCAAGAACGGGTCGATCTTCGCCGTGGCGCTGGGATCCGGCTTCGACCTGGCGAAGCTGCCCGCGACCAGCGCCCTGCTCGACATGGTCCGCGCGACCGAAAAGGCGACGGTCGATCGCGGCAAGGACGAATTCAGGCGGCCGCGCCCCTATATCGTCGATCCGGCGCTGAAGAGCTGCAAGCGCAATGACGATCCGCTCTCCAGCTATCCGAGCGGGCACACCTCCATGGCCTTTTCGATGGGCGAAATCCTGGCGCGGCTGGTGCCGGAAAAGGCCGGGCCGATCCTCGCCCGTGCTGCGCGTTACGGCCAGAGCCGGATCGTCTGCGGCCAGCATTTCCGCAGCGATGTGAGCGCGGGCCAGATGCTCGGCCTCCTGATCGCGGAAAGGCTGATGGCAGAACCGCCATTCCGGACGGCGTTCGAAGCCGCGCGCAAGGAGCTGGTCGCGGCCGGGGTCGCCGCGGCCTAGGAAATTTCCCGCCCACCCTGTCCCAGGACCGCCCTTCTGTGGCAAGGACGCGGGACGTCATCGGGTACGCGGGAAGAGGGTCATGACCACCATCGGAATCATCGGCAGCGCTGGACGCATGGGCCAGGCGCTGGCCCGCGTCGGGCCCGATCTCGGCGCGACGATCGCCGGCGGGATCGACGCCGGCGGCGACCCGGCGACGCTCGCGCACGGATGCGAGGTACTGGTCGATTTCTCGGCACCCTCGGCGCTCGAGGCGAATTTGGCGGCGGCCGTCGCGACCGGCACGCCGATCCTGGTCGGCACCACCGGGCTCCAGCCGCAGCATCATGCGATGATCGACGAAGCGGCCAAGCAGGTCGCGGTGCTGCAGACCGGGACCGTCTCGCTCGGCGTGACGCTGATCGCGCGGCTGGTACGCGAGGCGGCGGCGCGGCTGGGCACTGACTGGGACATTGAGATCGTCGAGACGCATCACCGCCACAAGGTCGATGCCCCGTCCGGCACGGCCCTGCTGCTCGGCGAGGCAGCGGCCGCCGGCCGCGGCACGACGCTGGCCGAGGCCAAGGTGACCGACCGCGCCGGCCTGGTCGGCGCGCGGGCCGAAGGGACGATCGGGTTCGCAAGCCTGCGCGGCGGATCGGTCGCGGGCGACCATCAGGTGATCTTCGCCGGCACCGGCGAGCGCGTCGAGATCGGCCACCGCGCCGAGGACCGCACGATCTTCGCCAAGGGCGCGATTACTGCCGCACTGTGGCTCGTCGACAAGCCGGCGGGGCGTTACCAGATGGCAGAGGTGCTTGGTCTTTGAAGGGGCTGGGTCTTTGAAGGGGTCGGGTCTTTGAAGGGGCTGGGGCTTTGAAGAAAGCGGATGTCGTCGAGTTCTTCGCGCGGCTCGCGGCGGACAACCCGCATCCCGAGACCGAACTCGACTACACCAATCCCTATACCCTGCTCGTCGCGGTCGCGCTGTCGGCCCAGGCGACCGATGTCGGCGTCAACAAGGCCACCCGCCGCCTGTTCGCCGAGGTCGATACGCCCGAGAAGATGGTGGCGCTGGGCGAAGAGGAACTGAAGCAGCACATCAAGACGATCGGCCTGTTCAACACCAAGGCGAAGAATGTCATCGCCCTCTCCGAAAAGCTGATCGCCGACTATGGCGGCGAGGTGCCGGCCGACCGCGACGCGCTGGAGACCCTGCCTGGCGTCGGCCGCAAGACGGCGAACGTGGTGATGAACACCGCGTTCGGCGCCGAGACCTTCGCTGTCGACACGCATATCTTCCGCGTCGGCAACCGCACCGGCCTGGCGCGCGGCAAGACGCCGCTGGCGGTCGAGCTCGGGCTGGAGAAGGTCGTGCCCCAGCCCTTCCGCCTCCATGCCCATCACTGGCTGATCCTGCACGGACGGTATGTCTGCAAGGCGCGCACTCCCGAATGCTGGCGCTGTGTGGTAGAGGATCTGTGCGCCTATAAACCGAAGACGCCAGCCCCGAAGCGCGGCGCCCCCAAGGAGGCCTGACCATGCGGATGATCCTGATCGCCCTTGCCGTTGCCGCCGCTGCCGCACCTGGCGCGGCGAGGGATCGGGGGCGCGTCCCCGAGGCGACCCCGACCGGCAAACCTGAGAGCTGCATCACCACCAGCCGCATCCGCGCCAGTCATGTGCGCAGTGACTCGGTGATCGATTTCGAGATGAACGGCGGCCAGGTCTATCGCAACACCCTGCCCTATAGCTGCCCGAGCCTGGGTTTCGACGAGGCGTTCGGTTATGAAACCCATACTGGCCAGCTCTGTTCGGTCGACACGATCACGGTGATCCGGACGGGCGCCGGCACGCGCGGCCCGACCTGCGGCCTGGGCGAATTCCAGCCGGTCAAGCTCGTCAAGAAATAGGCCCTGCGCAAAACGGCTGGCGCGGGGCTCCGCGCTTTGCTAGGCGCCTGCCTCCAGGCACCCGTAGCTCAGCTGGATAGAGCGCTGCCCTCCGAAGGCAGAGGCCACAGGTTCGAATCCTGTCGGGTGCGCCAGTTTTCTGGCACTTTCCCGCCGCCTCACGCCCCCGCTCCTGCAGAACTTTGCAGGAACTTGCGGGAACAATCCGCGTACGCTCGTACAAATCCCGTACGCGAGTCGCGCTGTGAGCCGGGTGCTCCCATATCTGGCGGGGCCAGAGGGCGGGGCCAGGATCGCGCGCCTTCAATCCAAGAAGGCATGGAAACCGGGGAATGAGCCGCTGCTCGTGCCGGGTGCTGCGTGACCATCGCCGTCATGTTCGAGGCTAGCGGCCTCGTGCGTGACGCCCTGCTTGCGCGCGGCTACGATGCCGTGTCGATCGATATTCGCGAAACGCAGTCACCCGGTCCGCATATCGTCGGCGACTGCTTCGATCATCTGGACGATGGCTGGTCGGGCGCGGTCATGTTCCCGACATGCACCTATGTCTGCGGCTCCGGCTTCCACTGGAATCATCGCGTCCCGGGTCGCAATCTGCTGACCGACCGCGCCGTGTTCCAGTTCCGGCGCCTGATGAAGTCGCGCATACCCCGCAAGATTGCAGAGAACCCCGTGGGCGTGCTCTCGACGCGCTACGGGAAGCCGCGGCTCACGGTGCAGCCTTATCAGGTCGGCGAGGACGCCAGCAAGCGAACGTGCTTCTGGGTCGAGGGCGACGATCCGCCCGCACTGATACTGGATCCCGCCAAGCGCTTTGCCGGGCGCATGGTCGAATGGCCGCGCGGTTCAGGCAAGTTGGTCGAGCGCTGGTCGAACCAGACCGACAGCGGCCAGAACGCGCTCACGCCTTCCGATGATCGCTGGTCCGACCGCTCGCAGACGTACCCAGGAATTGCGGAAATGCTCGCGGGCCAGTTCGGCGAATGGCTGTCGGGCAATGTCACATATTCTGGGTCTGAACGAAATGAGACCCAGAATATGGAACAGCCTGATTTGTTCGGTCGGCTCGCAGCATGACCCCACCCCCAACGACGGTACAGGAGGATAATCGGTGAGCGAGAAGCCAGAAACGCCGGAAGAACTGCCGATCAATGTCGCGTTCTCGGTCGCCTATCTCGATGGCGTGATGGAGTGTGAATTGCCGGAGATCGCCAAACAATGGCGCATCGTCCGCAACTATCTCATCGGCCTGACGACAGAGCCGCCCCAAGCCCCAGGCTCCCCCGCATGACCCCCGACCTTGCCGAGAGGAATGGATGATGGACTACGACGAACGCAGATCTCGGTTCGCTCACCAGCGCGAGCAGGAAGCCGCTGGCAACGTCGCGGACAGCATGGAAGTTCGGCGCGCCCTGATCGCGCGTATGGACGCTGGCGAAATGACGCTAGAGCAGGTTCAGGCTGAACTAGCAGCGATCAAGCGCGCCGCCAAGCGCAACGGCCAGATCACCCGGAATCAGGCCTTCCTAGGGAGGTCAGTATGATGGCCCGAGCAGAACGCAAACTGACCCCTCTCCTATCCCTTGCCGCCCGTGTCGAGGGCTTGTCAGGAGCGGAAGACGGTGTGCGTCCGAACTGGCGCCACATTGATGTCGTGGATCTGAACGACGCGGAGATTGCGTGCATGACCGACGCCGAAGCCCGTTGGTGCGGCGATCTGCTTTACCAGCGGCATCTGAAGCTGACGCAGCCTCCGGTCGCGGAAGCCGTCGCGGCGCCAGAACCGCAGGCACCGCTCGACATCGACGCCGCCGAGATCGCCATCATGGATTCGGGTATTCGTATCCGCATCTACCCAGGCGAAGGCTTCAGCCACGAGAGCTTTGCCGGCGAGATCATCAACCCGACCGAGCGCCAAATGCGTGGACATGGCCACGTTAGCTGCATGTGGGATCGATCGAGGGTCGTGCGGCTGGAATCCCATATCCCCAGCCTCAAGGAAGGAACCTGTGATGAGTGAGCCAGCCGACCTGAAGGCGAAGCTGCTGACGATGGGCAGCTACCCGCACAAACCCTATCCGACGCACTTTATCAACCCGGACGGTCCTGATGCAGTGAAGGTGATCGATGCGCTGGAGGCCCGGATCGATGCTCTGACGGAGGCGCTGGAGCCGTTTGCAGACCGGTGCGCAGACGCGGTGCGGCCAGACGATGACGACACGATGGGAGTAACTGTTCGCGTGTCCTATCTGCGCAATGCCCGCTCCGCCCTTGAGGAGAAGATGGGGTGAGCGAGGTAGAGGGCGAGCGCTTGCGGAGGTTCGGCGTCATCAACGGTGCGAATGGGTTCCTGCGCCTCGCGATCTCGGACGGCCAACGCGCATGGGGCGACCATCTGCGCATTGAGGTGATGATGGAGAGAAAGCCGGGCATATGGCACTTCGACCACATCGACGCAGACACATGCGACGCCCTGGCCGCGGAATTGACGCGCCGGTCGAAATACCTGCGCGGCCGATGATCCCGGCTGACGGTGGAAGAT
Source organism: Sphingomonas sp. GW821-FHT10F11 (assembly GCF_058809095.1). Lineage (NCBI taxonomy): Bacteria > Pseudomonadati > Pseudomonadota > Alphaproteobacteria > Sphingomonadales > Sphingomonadaceae > Sphingomonas > Sphingomonas sp. GW821-FHT10F11. The sequence continues at coordinate 247,649 of NZ_JBXASH010000002.1, read as the reverse complement.
GCTTGGCGAGGGTGTTGCTGCGGGCCGGGCTTGATACCGGCTGCGCTGGTCTTTCCCGGCCACACCAGCCAGCGTCCAGCAGCGTTGCCACCGCGTGTCCATCCACGCCGCCGCAGCCCCACCCGACTACCGAATCCGCCCGCGAAAGTCAAGGAATGCGTGGCTTTTGAGGGCGAAATGGGATAGGAATTGAGGTATGGAAAACGAGATGATTATCCGGGTCGCGCGGGCGATCGCTGCTGCTGAAGCGCATATCATGCTGGGTGCCGATCGGGACAACGTGGACGCCGATCCAAGGGCTCTCGCTCGCGCTGCGATCGAAGCGATGCGCGATCCGACGCCCGACATGACAGACGCCGGCCGCGATGTTGGGCCTGACGCGCCTTACGGACTGCACGAGGTGCGCGAGCGTTGGGAAGTAATGATCGACGCCGCGCTCTCTCCCGCTCCATAGCTTTCAAGGCACGGGAATGGTAGGAGGTGGGGATGACCGACCCCGCAACCCTCACTGACAAGGAACTGGTCGCCGCCTTCCAGCAGACCGATGGCGAGCCCGGCAATGCCGAGGCAGACGCTATCGCCGCTGAAATGGAGCGCCGCGAGCTGGACTTCTAAGCCGCCGTCTCCCGGTCCCGCACCGTCTGTGCGGCCGTGTACCGTGTCGGGTGATCCGCCCAGGTACGGCCAACGGATACCCATTCTATCGGGCTATCGAACGTCGCCATCCTGCCCTCAATCAGAACATCGGCGTTCCCGACCATCTCAAGCCGAAACCCGTCGCCGGCCGAACCGCGTAACAGCGTGCCATCACTCGTCGCGACGAAGAACTGATCTCCCGGATCCTGCTCCGGCAGGATTTCCAGGAAGGCGCCAATATCGCCGGACGCCTTTATCATCGGCACCATGTCCGGGCGCGTGACGACGATCGATATGTAAGTGCTCATTGTTGCTCTCGATACGACTCGGCTGGGGTCGGTCACATGAGAACAAACGCGGAACGACGAGTCAAGTTATTGACGACCGTGCCGATTCACGCTGGACTGCCCCGATGTGCAACCGCGCCCGCTTCGACAACGAGCCCGAGACGCTCCACACTCGCTTCAACGCGATGTGGCGCACCGAAACACCGATGGACAACCGGTTCAACCCGAAGGAGCTACGGCCCGAGGGCCGGGCATGGGTCGTGCGCGAGGAAGACGGGCTTCGGGGCATCGATATCATGTCATGGGATGTGCTTGGCGGTCAGGCGAAATGGGCGATGACGAATGTGCGCCAGCTCGGCTTGCCGCAGTGGCGTCGTCTGGCCGAGAACCCCGAGAACCGCTGCCTCGTGCCGCTCACCGAGTTCTGCGAGTGGACGCCGGAACCCTTCGACCTTGGCGATGGCAAGAAGCCGCTTCGTGGCGAGATGTGGTTCGGTGTGACGACGCAGCCCATATTCGCGGTCGCCGGATTCTGGCAGCAGACGGTCAAGGGGATGGGCTTCACGATGGTGACGTGCGATCCGAACGAGCTCGTCGCGCCGGTCCATCCTAAGGCGATGGTGACGATCCTCGACGAAGCGGACTGGGATACCTGGCTCACCGGTTCCTATGACGAAGTGGTGGCGCTGCAGCGGCCCTATCCGGCTGTGAGGATGACGGTGCGCGGGCCGGTGTTTCCGACGCGCCGGCCGGGCGAGAAATAGCCTTCCTGCGCTCGTCGAGCACGGCCCAATGAGCGCCGGCCCCAACGTCCCATAGTGGCCGATATACACCGCACAGATAATAGAAGCGGTTCCATCCCGTGCAGCCCGGCGTCAACCGACAGCGGCACCGGCGATTGATGAGGCGATAATCGCGCCCCTTCGCTGCGATCAACACGGACAGGTCGAGGTCTTTGTACGGGCAATGAGGCAGATCCTCTCGATCGCAAAGCACGCGTATCTTCACGCCCGCGTCATGCATCGCGCCGATCGTCAGATATTGCGGGCCCCAGGCCGATGATCCTCCACATCCCATGGAGGCAACTGGAACAGATCGCGAACGATTCGGGAAGGGGGTGGTCGCAGTTGATGCCGCTCGCCAACCCCGTTATGGGTCGGGCATGGGGGACGCAACACCGGGTGAAGTAAAGGGCGAATTGCCCTGGCTGGACTGGATCCGGTTTCTGGCGGCGTTTCAGGTGCTTCTCTATCACACTCGACCTTGGGTGTTCGCACTCTACCCGAAGCTTCCGCCAGAAGATCGCACCGCAGTCGTCAACATGTGGTTTGGCGCGACGCATTTCGGGCGTGAGGCGGTCCTGGTGTTTTTCGTGCTCAGCGGCTTCCTTGTTGGCGGCAACCTGATCGAGCGAGCGGCAGCGGGCACTTTCCGGCCGCTGGATTATTCGATCGACCGAGCGACGCGCCTCATGCTCCCGCTGGTGCCTGCCCTGGCTTATGGTGCGGTCGTGGAATACCTGCGATTCGGGACGTTCGACCCGCTCCTGTTCGCCGGCAACGTCGCATTCCTCCAAGGGCTCGCCGTGGAGGTGCCTCCCTATAATAACGTCGTCTGGAGCCTGAATTACGAGGCGTGGTTCTATGTCCTTGGCGGCGCGCTCGCGATCGTCATGGCGAGCAAGGCGTTTCGGCCATGGCCTAGTGCGGCGATCATCGCCTGCCTGATCGTGTTCAGCGTGCTGGATGCGGGGCTGCTGTTCTGCTGGGTGATCGGCGCGCTGGCGGCGCGATACGCGCTACGATCGAACCGCTTGCTGGCGGCCGGGATCGTCGTAACCGGCGCCGGTCTATTCCTGAGCAACGAGGTTTTTGCCAGCGTGCGCGCGGTCACTGTGGGGCCTGGCGGCTGGCGCTCGGGGCAGATCATCGCATCCGCCGGTATGGCGCTGGTGATTCAGCAACTCGTGATGATGAGGCCTCGTGGCGCTCTGGCCAGTCGCATCAACACGACCGGCACCGCGCTCGCCGCATTCTCGTACAGCCTGTACCTCACGCACTGGCCGACGCTGAGCCTGCTATCCTATCTCGGCTTCCGCACGGGACAGGGCGTCAACGCGAAAAGTGTCACCGCCTATTTCGTCGAGGTGGTCGTTGCGATCATCGTCGCATACGGCTTCTATCTGGCGTTCGAGAAGCACACGAACACCGTGCGCCGAGCGATCAAGAGGCGCCTGTCACGCAGAGACGAGCTTGCCCCGAGCGGCGTTGGCCTCGTCCAGTGACGCGTGCTTGCTGACCTCGGTTGAGGTGCGGCTCATTCCCGTATCGGTCAGCTTCCAGTCTGCCCGTTCGACGATATAGCGCCCTGCGTGCGGGCCGCTCACGTTGTATTCGACTGCCTTGGCGATCATGCTCACACCCTTGTTGCGAGCTTCCATATTATTCGGGTCCGCCGTTCGTGTCGAGCCCGGCCTGCGCGCGTGTCATCGCCTGGCCGCCGCTGCCAGCTTCTCCTGCAGGCGAGCATGCCCCTCGACATTGTCCGCATACAGGTCCGCCAGCGCAGCCTTCGCCGTCTCCTGGTCGGCAGGGTGCAGCATGGCAACCGCTTCGTCGAACAGTTCCTTGAACTCCGGCGCCGCAGCGATGACGGGGCCGATGACCGGAAGTGCCTTCAGGATCGTGGCGAGGTTGAACACGGCGATGCTCCTAGTTCAGCAGGGAAAGGATGTCGGCGACGGCCTTCTGCGCCTCGATCGCAGCGACCTTGTAATTCGGTGCGTTGCCGGCGAGGTAGGCGCGGTGCACGCCGTCAGCCGCGGCGAACGCCTTGTTGTCCAGCGCGGCAAACTGCGCAGCCTTGGCACCCTTCAATTTGCCAGAATCGACAGCCAGTTCGACGGCCATGCGCGCGGCTTTATAGCTGAGTTGCACCGCCGTATCGACCTGTTCGTCGAGGACGGTCTTGTCGGTGATCGTGACAGGCGCTGGCGGGCTGAGCAGTCCGCCGAGCCCCGCGCATGCGGACAGCGCGAGCAGGAGCGGGGCGAGGAATAGGGTTTTCATGGCTGGGGTTCCTCTACTGTGTGGATAGGGTCATCTGGCTTCCCGGACGCTGGCGCGGGCATAGGCTGGGCCTTCCCGCCGCTGCTCGACCCGAGCCAGAAAGCGAACGCCGCGACCGCGAAGCTCTTCCATGTGCCAATCACGTCGCCGCGCTGGGCCGCATCGTTGGAATAGAACACTACCCAGCCGCTGAAGATCGCGTAGCCGACGATCGCGGCTACGCAGAACGCGATGATGATGCGGAGGTGCGGGACGTTCACGAGGCTAACTCGTAATGCGGCCCATCGATAAACGCCGTCTTCCCCATACCCCGGCGCCTGGCGACATAGGAATTGACCGCCTGCTCCAGTTCGGCCGCCGTGCCTGGCAGCTGTTCGAACGGCCTATCCCAGACTCCGCCCCAGATCAGCGCGACGCCTTGCTCGACCGCAGCCTTTCGAACAGCTGCAGCGATGGCGTAGATGGGCTTCCATTCCCACCGAAGCTGACCATTGATGAACGGCACCAGATCGACTGCATGGCCGAATCCGTCCGCCTGCTTCATGTGCTTCGACGCCATGGCCTTCGACACACCGCGGCGCACATACTCGCGCTGTTCGGCTTCGGTGCGCAAGCCGTCATGGACAGTGAAGTCCTGCGCCGTGAGGACGATCGCCCGCTCGACGACGCCCACCAGCTTGGGGTGAACGCCGACCATCTCCTCCCGGGACGCCGGGCCTAGTGCGTATGTCATCTCAAACTCCCTTCATCATCGCCAGCTTCCGCATGCCCGCGCCAATGCCCATGTCGTCAGACGCGGCCTGGGCCAGCAGGCGCTTCACCAGCGCGATCTCCTTGGCCTCCGGCATCTCGCGTTCGACCAGGCTCAGCAGCACCTCGCAGGCGGTCAGGGCGGCTTGCAGCTTGGCGTCCGATCGCAGGGCGTGTTGCTCCGCGGCCGCAGCCGCTGTGTCGGCCTTCTCGACACGCGCCTCGAGCTTGTCGATGCGGTCCTTTTGCTCGGCCTTCTGTTCGGCGATCTCTGACCGCAGCCGCGCAAAATCAGCCTCTCGCGCAGCGCTGTCGCTGTTCTTCCACGGGCCCCATTGCTTGATGATCGCGACCACGATCCCTCCGGCTGTAACGACGGCGATTCCTACCAGCGTCCAGATGCCGGCATTAATGCTGCCGCCCGAGGTGGTGCGGATTGCGGCTTGTGCGACCGTCGCGAGACTCACGCCGCTAGACCCTGCCCACCGCGCGCGGTATGCGGCGCCATGAACTTCCTGATACTAGCCGCCATCGTCACCGCTGGTGTTGCGATCCTGTTGCCGATCTTCATGCGCGTTGCCCGCTGGGAGATTTCGCAGCAACAGCGCCGCGAGCCGCCGGGCGAGGAATAACCGAGTCCAGCGCGCCTCGCAGCGTGTCAGCCTCCAGAGGCCACATCCAGAAGCGCTTGCCCCTGGTCGCCGAAGAGTGCGGCACGTCCTCGACATATTCCGGTTCAACGTTCGGCCGCTTGACTGTCAGCGAGGCGTGCATGTCCTCATCGTCGATCGCGAAATAGATCGTCGCCTCGATCCATTCGCCGCCGTCGTGGAACATGACAGACGCGCCGATATGCTCGAACGCGGGCGGAATGCTGCTTGCCTTCGCCATGGTCAGATCCTGCTCTTGTAGCCGGCACCCCGGCGCGTGAACTCGTGGTCGAGCGCCATCAGCATCGCGCCCGTTGCCTGAGGATCGGAGACGAGAGCCGTCTCCATCCGGTGTTCGGCGATCGTGAACTGGGCATCCATCGTCACTGTGTCACTGACCCCGACAGTCAGACCCAGGTCGAACGTCCCGGCGCTAAAGTCCGCCGTTGCCGGGTTGCCGACGTTCTGCGCGGACGCGACGGCGCCCGTGGTATAGCCCGCCAGCACCTGTGCCGCGCCGTTCGAGAACACCCCGCCAACTTGGTTGTAGATGTTCGTCTCGGTCGGATTCGCGTTCGCCACGCCCTCGAACTTGGAGACCGTCCATTTCGGGAAGGTCGCGCGATAGGTGTAGGGCGTGCCCAGCGAGAGTGTCACGGTTGGGAGCGGCGCCTTGTTTGTGACCGTCGTGCCGTCCACCGAATTGAAGGTGCGCGCGTCGCTCGCGTTCTTCCACTCGAAGGCGCGGTTGAGCGTCAGGACATTGCTCGACACAGCCGAGACCGTCCGTAGCACCGTCTTGCTGTTGAGGGTCAGGCGCAGCGGCATGCCGACCGGGAACATGGTGCCGTCAGCCACCTTGATCTGCGTTCCGTCCGCCGAGATAGTGACGGTGCCCCCATAGGTCGCGATATAGGTCGCATCGAACAACTTGCGGCTGAAATGAGTGCGCGCAAACGACTTCGAGGTGAAGTTCGCGAGCGGCGCCGGGGAGATCGTGGCAGTGCCCGAACCGCCGGCCGTGCCGATATCCGTGATGCGCCCGTAATAGGGAAGCGCACTGGTTACCGTCGTGCTCGACGTCGTCTGAGACACGCTCACGGTATAGGTCCCGGTCCCGCCAGTCCCGGTTCCAAGCGCGGTGATGATCGTGCCGAATCCGACGCCCGTGCCCCGCAACGAGTGACCGACCGCCAGCGCCCCGCTTGTGACGGCTGTGACTGTCAATACGGTCGCCGCGATCGAGGCGGTGACCACCGCGACGTCGCCGTTACCATCCGAGATATAAATCCCGTGCCCGTAGGTCCGGTCGTTGTTGTTGAACGTCACTGTCGCCGTCGATGTCGGATCGCCCGGGGTGCCCGTGTGCGTGCCCGCATAGGTAACGAGGCGGCTGCTTACCTGCGCTTGCGTGCCGATCGTCAAATCCGCTTCGGCGAGCGTGCGGCTGACTGATACTGCCGAGATGCCGGTGAGGACCGCGGCGTCGATGTTCGTGCTGTGGGCAGTCCTGAGATCGGCGACCGTGTACTTGTTGCACTCGATGACGCTCGACGAATCCGCGGTCCAGGCCGTGCCATATGCCCAGGGCGAATTGTTCTGGTCGTAATAGACGCCGAAGATGCCCCGCGTGGAGCGGATGTTGAAGGCCGAACGCGTCGTGTTCGAAAACTGGAACACGCCACGGATCGTCGAATCCTGCAGGTAGATGTTCAGCACTTGGCTCTGGCTCGATGGAGCCCCGGAACCGACTGCCACATGCGTGTAGCCGATCGCGGTCCCGGTCGAAGGTGCGTCGATGAAGCTGTTGATCATGTAGACCGACGCGCCATCATTGTTGTGGGTGAACAACTGGCGATGATCGCCGAACGCGCCGGCACGAAGCCTGATCCTGCAATCCTCGGCGATCAGGGTTGGCGCGCCTACGTCGGTGAAACTGTTGCAATCCCAGGTGCTGAGCCCGCGCAAGACGACGCTACGACGGATCAAGCCCAGCCCAACAGCAGCACTGCAGCTCACCAGTTGGGTGTTCGTCACCATCACCGATTCGTGCTGCTCGGTTGTCCCGTCTGGGTTGGTGCCGCTCCCATGGGTGTAGATGCCGATCGCGAAGCCTTTTACGTAGCTGTCGAGAATCTCAAAGCCCGCGCTCATCCCGTCCTGGCTGTTCGCGCGGAAGTTGTGGATGCCGCCGCCGCTATAGGCGACCGGCCCCCCGTGATAAGCCGCCGTCGCGCGGTGCCCGACGAAGTTAACACCGCCCCACACGCCGCCGTGGATCGCCGCCTCGATGCATTCGCAGTTGCTAACCGTCTCGACCTTCCACGCGAGCCCCGCCGTGGTGGTGCCGTTGCCCGTATAGGTCGAGATCATGTCCTTCGATCCGGTGCATTCGAACCGAATGTCGCTCAGGCGCTGCGAAAACCCGACCGTGGCCGCGTAGCTCTGATCCACCGTCGAGAAGAACTGCCCGGCCGCGATGCTGTTCGGGTTGCTCCCGTCCGGCATGGTCAGGCCATAGGTGTAGAGCGTGCCCCAGGTCCCGATTGCCTGCGGATTCCAGTTGCTTGTGGCGCTCTGGTAGCAGGTGAACGTGCCGAAATGCGCCTGACAATAAGCGCGGTTGGCCGCGATCGACCCGCCCGAGAAATACCGGGGGATGCCGCTATCCTCCAGCCGCACGCCGGAGCGCTCCCAATAGAGCGCAGGCTGCCAGATCAGCGACGCGCTGTTGACGATCGTGGCGGCAAAGGCCGGCGCCTGAAGCTCCCAATAGTTCGGATAAGTCCCCGCGTCCGGCTGCGTCCATGTGCCGACAAAGGCAAAGCGCGGCGTGATGCGCGGCTTGCGGCCATTGCCATAGGCTTGCACATGCGCGTTCGGGCAATTGGCGAACTGCGGATTCTTCTCGAACCACGTCGCTCCGCGCGCGAGGTAGATGTTTTGCGTTGCCGAACTGGTCAACAGTAGCCCAGCCGCCAGCGTCTTGACCGCGGTCGAGGCGATGCGCCCGTCGCTGGCGTCGTTGCCGCGGACCTGATCCACATAGACATCGGCCTGCATCGGCATGTAACGGACGAACGTCGCGACTCCACCGACCTTCTGGTAGCGCACCACGCGGCCTTCACGGCTTTCGTCGGCCGTGACTTCGGACACCTGAAGGTTGCTCTGTGCGGCCAGAGCCGCAGTATATGCCGCCTTCGTTGCGAAGAACGCGATGTTGCCGCTGCTGTTCGATGCTGCGAGGGCTGTTGCTGCCGAGCCTGCAGCGGATGCGGCCGAGATGGCGCCCGCCGCCGCGCTGGCGCTCGCGCTGCTTGCCGAGCCCGCTGCGACGCTGGCGGACACGCTGGCGGCAAGGGCGCTGATCGACGCTGCTGAGGCGCTTACTGCGGTGGCTGTTACGGCCGCCTCCACAGACGCCACATCGGCATTGAAACTGGCCAGCGAAACCGTCGTGGTGAAATTGCCGGCACCGTCGAAAGCTGCGACCGTTCCTGCACGAGCGCCAACGGAAGGAAGCGAGATTCCAGGCTCGCCTATCGGCACGGAAACGTTGCGCGCGTCCTCGTATATTTCTGTCTTCGGAAACGGGCGCGGGTTGCTGCCATCAGGATCGGCGACGATCAGCGTATAGGTGCCATCGGGCACGTAGAACCAGAACTCGCCGAACCCATCCGTAAGCACCGGCTGGGCAAGTGGTGTCACGCCTTCGTCGGAATAGACCTGCACCGGGTCGCCGTCCGCCGTGGTGAGGCTGATCTGAGCCTGATAGACCGGGAGGCCGCTCGTCGCGCTGCTGATGCTGTCCTGATATTTGCGCACGCTATGCCCCCCGCTGGATAAAAACGGGGACGGAAATCGAGTTCGTCAGCCCGTTGGCGTCAGTCACCGTGTCGGTAGGTTCGCCCTCGACCTCCCCCTCGATCGCGGGTGGCGTGCCGACAAAAGCTGTGGACGCGGATGTCGGATTGGTCGCAGACACGCCGCCTGAGGGCGCCCATGAGTGCGAGTAGGGGGGCGTCCCGCCAGCGACGTTGACCGTCACCGAACTGCTGGTGATCGGCCCCGTCTTGGCGCTGGAATAGCCGCTCGCGCTGTCGGGAAGCGCTGCCAGGCGGATACCCTGCTTGTACCCCTCCTTCAGGTCGCCCGGGTCCGTGCCATCCGCGATGCGCACGCGGATCTGGTCGACTGCCTTCAGATCTCCTGCGCTGACGCCGTCCGCCGTGCGGAAGGACACAGCCCCTGCCGAGCGCTTTACCGCAGCGCTATCGCGCCAAAAGAGGCTCACGACCCAGTGATCCAGATATCACCCGCCAGTGAGGTCGGGTCGCTCGCGCCCGCTGCGGTGTAAAAGACGCGGCCGGATGTGAAGGCCGCAGTCGTGTGGTAAAGGTGCGGCCCGGCACTGGCGCGAGTGATGTTGCCTGATACCGCGCCGCCAGCGCTTGCCAGCACGGCCAAGGCGGTGCGCGCGGTTGCAAGGTCCGGAGCGGCGAAAAACGCGTCCAGCGCGGTGCTGAACGCAGCCCGCAACTCCGCCATGATCTCGCGCTCGGCGTTATTCAGGTTCGACGGCGGACAGTTCTCGGCAATACTCACCCCGCCAACCGAGGTGTTGTCGGCTGCTGTAGCGCTCCAATCTGCGAAACTCATGCGGCGTTCCTCTCGGGAAGGTACCGCCACGACGTCCTCTTTTTGATGTGGCAAACGCCCGAGGCAGTCATGCCGTAGTCTTTTGCAATTTCCCTCAGGGTTTCCGCGCCCCGATCGCAGCGCTCCCGGATCTCATAGGCCTGATCTTCGGAGATAATGGGTCGCCAGTGTCGATTCCCAATCTGCGCGGTGCCGGTAACGAACTTGTGAGCGGTGTTCTGCTTGGGAGTGACCCACTCAAGATTTTCAGGGCGATTATCCCAACGCTGCGCGTTAATGTGGTTCGCCTGCTCGTCGTCTACCGGCGAGCCATGGAATGTCTCGCAGATGACGCGTCCGATGCGCTTGGAAAATGATTTCCGACCAATGTAGAATGAGACGTTCTCGTAACCGTTGTTCCATGAGGTGGCACGGATGGCGCCTGTGCCAGCGCTGCGGACACGGCCAAAAGTGCTGGCCTCGTATCGCGCCTCCCAACCGGGCACAGGCTTCCACTGCTCGTAGGAAACAATACCGTCGTCGGAGATCATCGGGAAGCGCCTCGCTCGTTTCTCTGGTGGAAACGGCTGCTCGCGATGAGCTGGGCGCGTGGGCGGAACTGTAACAGAGGCGGGAGGCTATGCCAAGGCCCTGCGGCATGCTATTGAGCGCGACATGCTCTTCCCAAAATGGCTCTCCGGTCTGTTCCCAAGACGGACTGTAGATTTGAATGACGACCAGGCGACCATCGCAGAACACGTCCCTGAATTGGTGGGCATGGACCGCACCGAAGGAATGGCTCTTGTTCTCTCAGAGATTCGCCAGTTTCGCGCCGTCCATGGCGATACGTTGGCAGCAGAGCTCGCCTACCGCATGAAAGATTCTCAGGACGCTTGGGAAGCTGAGGGCCGGGATATGCCCTATTGGGGTAACCTCGTCGTTCTGCGCATGATGGAACGCGAGATTGGTGAGACTCGAGCATGACCGCTTTTGAAATCGCCGCCGCGGTCGCGCTCAAGTCGGTCGTTTTTGGGGTGATCGGTCGCTGGAAAATGCGGTCACTGGCCCGACAGGAGCAATGGCGCAGTGCCCGCGCCGAACATGCCGGCGACTGGTGCGGCCCGCGTCAACTGACCGCCGAGCGTCCGCAGCGCATCCGGGCGATCGAGCAACGTACTCACCAGAAGCTGCTGCCCGCGCCGCGTGTAGAGTAGCGAGCCGAGCGCGCCCGCACCCAGCACCGAACCTGCCGTTCCGAGCCCGCCAGTCTTCGCAGAATCTACATCCCCGCCAGATATGCCACCAGCGCCCGACCCGGCGGCGGTGAGGCCGCCAAGGACCATGAGCCTGCCCGCCGTTCCGCTGTCAGGGACGCGGCTTGGCAAGACGTTCTGCCCAGCCCGCGCAAGCTCGAAAAATGGCTGGTTCGTAGTGCCGTGTGTCCCGCCGAAGCGGCGCGAGTTCTTCGCAGCTTCGTCGGCCAACTGCGAAGGCATGAACATGCCCGTGTCTCCGGAGCGGTTCCCATTGCGCGCGCTGTTCACCGCCTCGCGCAGGACGCTGACATTCCGGTATGCCTCATTCGCATTGCTGAACGCGGGCAAGACATCTGGCGCCTGGCGCTGCAATATGCCCTCTAGCGCGCCCTGCGTATCGCGTGCGACCGTGCCGAAGTCGTAGCCGTAAGGCTCGTTCTGCACCGCGCGCGCATCACGCTGGAGGCCACGCACTGACTGCTGAAAGCCGTTGCCGGTCAGTTCCCCATTCGGGCCGAATGAGTTTCCGACGCGGGTGTTGAGCGTGTACTCAGCTCGGGCCGCCATCGGATCAGGGAGGTTGCGGGCCGCATTGAAGATTGGCCTCATCTGCGCCTCGAAAGGTGCATCTCCATTGACGCGCACGCCATCGAGAGCGTTCGAGAAAGCATCCCCGACAAGCTGGCGCGCGTTATCGACGCCCTGCTCTGCCACCTGGCCTGTCGCAGTCTGCCCGATCGGTGCCAATCCCTCGTTGAATCCAGCAACGTTGAAACCCCGAATGCCCTCTTGGCGCCGAGCGTTGATCATGTCGCCGAGGATGGGGAAACTCGTCAACTTGTCTTCGAGTGCCTTTGCGCCGCCTCCAAGCGCCTGCCCCGCCGTCACGGGCACGCCAGCGCGCTGCAGGAATGTCACCGCGGGATCAGTAACGCCGCGCGCCAGTGCCCCCGTGCCCCGCGCAACGCCGCGCCCGAACATGCCGCCGAGTGTGCCGCCTACAGCGCCGAAGCTGCCGCCTGAGAGACGATCGCCATTGTCTGCCGCTCCAGCGCCAGAAATCCCGCCGTACAGCGCATCAGCACCCCGAGCGATGCCAGTGGGGCCAAGGCGCGTGACACCAAAGCGCGCTGCGGCATTGCCCAGACCCGCTTCCAAGCCGCCCGCAGCGAGGGCACCGCCTGCGATATTGCCGGCAGTCGAGGAAATTGGATTGGCATTCGCCACCCCTGCCATCCCCGCGCGCGCGAGATCGGCGTTGCCGCCCGTCAGGCCAACGAGGCTGTCAAGGTTGTTGCCGGTCACAGCATTGCCTGCGGCCATGCCGAACGCGCCCACAGGGCTTTGCGCGGCGAGGTTCGTGCCCTGCTGGATCAAACCGACCGGCACCTTTTTGAATCCCAGCGCGTCGAGGTTGTAGCCGCCCTTGTAGGTGGGATTGTCGTGTCGGAACTTGAGTGCCGCTGCGACTGAAGCGGGACTCGCGTCAAGGTTCGTCGCGAACTGCATGATCCGAGCATCGGAGACGCCACTACGGAGCATCTTGTCGAGCGTCGCAATCGCGCCCTTGCGGGTCGGATCGGGAACGGTCGTGAAGCCGTCGTTGTTGAGCGCGAGGCCGCCGCCACCTCCCGGCCCACCGTAATATTGCTGCGTCTCATCTGGCCGCGCGCCGCCGGGAGGAATCGTTGGCCCACTGCCGGGTGCCCCGCCCTGCCCGCCCATTGCGGGAAGGACGAATTCCTTCTTTTTGCCGATACCGAACGTCTCTTGCACCTTCGGGTCTGCTGGGTCCTGTCCCGCCTGGATCGCCTTGATGCGGCGATAGTGCAGTTCGACGTTATCGAGGTTCCGCTTGAACTGCTCGGCGCTCTGCGACTGGTCCAGTGCAGCGACCGAATTGCGCAGCATTTCACCCTCACGCTCACTCAGCGCACCGAAGCCGGAAGCGCCGGTCGACGACTGGCTCTTGAGCTGCGACAGCACGTCCTGTGTCACGCGTGAGCCGATGGTGCTAATCGTGCCGTGCAAATCGTCTGCCTGCGTCCCGCCGATACCTTGGAGACGCTTGCCGACAAAGCCTGTAGACCAGCCCGACGCTTGACCGCGCGCGGTGTCGATCGCCGTCAGTACTTCATCGAGCGACAGATCCTTCTGGAGCTGCGTTTGGCGAGGATCGAGCCCGCCGGCCTGCGCTTCCCGCTGGGCCTTTGTGGCATCGGCCTCCGCCTTTGCGGCATCTGCCTTGGCTTTGCGTTCATCATACGGCGCGGTCGCAAGATCGGCCTGCTTGGCGGCGAGGTTTGCTGCGGCCATCGGCGCCTCGTACTGGCGCGCTGGATTAGGTCGCCCGATCGTCAGCGGCTGCGGACCTGCAGGCGCGGTACCCATCGGCACCCACTTCCCGCCCTTGAACACCAGCGGGCCGTTGGGGCCGTCTGCGATATCGCCTTCTTCGTACATTATCGAAGCCCCGTCGTGCCGCGCCGGCCGAAATAAGGAACCTGGCCGTAGCCGGGCAGAGTGACGTGGTTGTGGTCACCTTCTGGCAGGATACGCGCGCCGGGACCGAAATAGGCGCGGAGCTGCGCCGGCGTTGCCCCGGTATAGTCCGCCGCATCGCCGGTAAGGTGATGGCTATTCGGAACCCCGCCTACCAGTCGGTTCCCCGCTGGCGTGCGCCGGCCGCTTGTCATGGTGCCTGGCGCTTTCATCGGATCGGGAAAGGTGGACGGCCCAGAAGCCGCACCTCCCTTCTTGCGCACGGTATAACCGGGAGGGAGCCCGCCAGCCGCCGGAGCGCCACCAGGAGCGGGGGCGCCCGCAGGCATGCCGTTGACCATCGGGATAAGCGACTTCGTCCCGTCGCCGTTGTCTGACGTGATCCACGTAACCTTGGGCGTCGGGTCCTTGTAGACGATCTGCGGCTTGCCATCGGGGCCGATGACTGCTTGGCTGCCGTCGTTCGTCTCGAAATAGTGCGGAGCGACCGGCGCAGGGTTCTCCCGCGCCCATTGCTGGCGTGCAAGCCACGTCGCCTGTTCATCCTCACGCTGGCGCTGATACTGCTGTTCGGCAATCGCCTGCTGCTGGCGTGCGCGGATCTGCGGCGTGAACATCTGGTTGCCGGTCAGGAGGTCGCCGAGCATGCCGAGCTTTTCCGCCCATCCCCCGGGTGCGTTGAAGCCGCCCTGTGGCTTGGGTGCCATTCCCGCGCCGGGCATTCCTTCGGTGCCGGGTGGCGCGTAGATTGGAGGCGTGCCGATCGGCGCCTGCCCCATCGGTGCACCGAACATGCCGCCCTTGGGCTTAATGCCGAACATGAAGGGCCTCGTAGTTGACGGTCAGGAAGCCTCCGACTTCAGGGCCAAGAGCCCACGGCCGAAGCTGCGCCACTTCGTCGGCCATCACGCCCTCATGCGACGGGCCGCCGAATATGTAGCGATAGACATAGCGCCCGAGCCCGTCCGCATGCTCGCCAATCTTGCGGATTTCCATCTTCAGGCGCCGATCGGAGAAGATACCGGCGATGCTGGCTGCGGTCCCGAGGCCTTGCATGATGCTGGAGCCGGTAGATGGCGTCGAAGTCTGCGTGTTGTAATTGCCGAGCAAGCCGCCGAGCGCATTGGCGTAGCTATTCGCGCCCGATTGCGGAATCTGCGCCTGGCCGGTGAGGTATGCGAGCAGCGTCTGGATGTTGTTGTCGTTCGCGCCCGACAGTGCCGCAGCGTTCGCGACGCCCTTGTCCTGATAGCCGCGTTCCGTCGAATAATCCTGATAGCGGAGGCCGGTCTCATTGCGGGCCAGCTCGCGCGCGAGAAGCTGCGCCTGCGCAGAGCCCCCTGCCCCACCGCGCATACCGATCGCGCCATTGACCTTGTTGGCAACGTCGCTGTTCGTGCTGTCGATGATGCCCTGCAGATGCGGATTACCGCCCAGATACTTCCCGCCGAGCACGTCCTGATTGTACTGGCCCGCCGCGGCCAAGCCGGGGTTGTCGAGCGTCGATGCGGCGACACGGCCCATGTTGTTCTGCAGAAAGCTGCTAATGTTGGCGATGTTGGGCTGGTTGGCGTTGTAAGCACCCTGCACCGCGTTCGCGCCTGCCGTGATGTACGGCTGGCTGAACTTCGACGGGCCTGTCTCGGTTTTCGATTTCTTGCCCATTACAGCGCCTTCTCATAGGCCGTGGCCACTGACTGCCATCCGAGCGCGGACAGCGGCTTTTTCCAGCCCTCGCGGCCCCATGCGCGCATCGCGACGGCGCCGACGCTGCGAGCCGCCTGCTCGATCTGATCATTGAGGGGGGCGAGCCAGCGAACGTGACCCTCTCCCCCCACAAGGAAGACTTCGACCACCTCCCCTCTGTTGGATTGAGCAATTCGGGTAACCGCCGAAGCTGCAAGCGTGCCATTCTCGATGACCGCCCAAAGCTGCATCGTATCGGCTGCGATTTCAGCCTCAACCGCCTGCCAGTCCTCGCCGCCGCGTTCGGCCGCCGGAGTGAGCATGTCTCGCGCAACCGGCCACATTGCCCACGAAAGCGGGTCGCGGATCATGCCGATGATGAGTTCGGGCGGCTCTGTCTTGGGGAGTGCGCTCATTGCCTGTCCATTTTCGAGTGGACGGCTGCCAATGAGGCTGGGCGCGTGCTGGGGACGATATCAGAGGCCGGGCACCTAGTAAAGCGCCTGCCACACCGCGCCGTCATAGAACTTCAGCTTGCCGTCCACGCTGTCGGCCGCAAGCATGCCGTGGACTGGCGACCCAGGCAGTGCAGCTGGCGGAAGCGTGATGCTGGCGAGCGTGAATGGGGTAGCGGCGAAGGTTTCCAGCGCCGTCGCCCGAGCATCGAGCGCCGACAGTGCCGCATCAGTTGCGGCATCCGTCATTTCCAGCGTGTCGACGCGTGCCGTGACGCCCGCTACGGCCTCAATCACCCGATTGATGGCCTCCGCTGCCCGGCGAACCCATTCCGGCGAGCTGGAGGCGGTTACGGGAACGCGGAGGATCACCGACCGCTCCCCGGCTCTACCTCAAGCTGGATGCCCTGCGCATAGGTCCAGACCGCATCAGCCGCGAAGTCGAGGCGCGGCGCGATATAGCGCTTGTTCATGCGAACCGGCATGAGCCCGGAAGGGTTGAGCGTCCCTCGCGCAGAAGTAGCCGCCGGATCGCCGAGCCGCGCACGTCCATCGAGCGTGACCGTCAGTCCTGACACAGCATCGCCGAGTGGACGCGTCGTCCGAACCCGCGCGCTCACCCCCGGCACATATTCCGAGAAGGGCGCCTGAAACCACGCCGCTGCGTTGGCCCCTGACAGCGTGCCGATCGTGTTGGTCGGATCGACCACGAGAAACAGCGGGTCGCCGCCTGCAAACCGCGGATCGTCCAGCGAATAGGGGATAGTATCGACGCCGCCAGGGTAAAGCGCATCCAGTGCCTCCAGTGAGGTGTTGGCCGAGAATCCCGAAAACGTCGCGTTGAACGTGCCGCGTATGTTCGACCAGCGATCAAGCGCCCAATCGTAGAGCAGGGTCAGGCCGGGATTGCCGGGCATCATCCACGCGACGACGCTCCGGCGCGGATCTACCGCAGCGTACATCTGGTTGACGATCGACCGGGCGTAGAGCTTACGGAACGTCTCATCGACGCGCTCATTGCCGATCGGGGTTACTGCGTTGCCGTCGCAGCGCATGAAGCCGCGGTCGGAATAGAAGAACACCTGCCTGCCATCGAGACCGGCCTGGATGATCGACCCGCGCGAGATGGCGCCGATGTTGTCTGCGATCGGGTCGAACTGGAATGGGTTATCCGGGTCGCCGGTATAGGTCATCCGCACGACGCGGGAGCGCTGGAGGATGACCCCATACTCGCCGCTTGAGATGCCCATGACAGGGCCGCCCGCCAGCATCGGCTGAAACCCCGCCTGATCGACCCCCGGTGTGTTGCCGTCAGCATTGTTGAACGCCGACCACTGAATCATCGCAGCGTTGCCGTCCGCCTGGCCGTAGACCACGAAATCGCGCACCGTCGCGACGCAAACAGCGATCGGGGCATCGGGCACGTCTGCGATGGTGTTGGCGATCAGGTCGATCTTCGTCGTCGTGCCGCCGTTGACCGCAATAGCCAGGTCGCCGAACTGCGTGAACTGCCAGCGCTCGGGTACGGTCAGACCGGTGTCGAGCGCGGACCATGCGGTGCCAGAATAGCGGTAGATCGCGTCATCGGTGCCCGCCAGCAGCGCGCCGGAGTTGTCGGACGCGACGAATGCCGTTCCGCCCTTGAACGCGCCCGGAAGTGCGGCCGTGAACGATTGGAACTGCCCTACGGGCCGGTAGCCTGTCGCCCCCGCATAAGCATTGGCCATGTCAGTCAGGCCATCTTGGAGGTGAAGCGGCTTGTCCGGCTCATAGGCGCCGAAGATGGTCGTTGCCGTGCTCACCGCAGCCCGATGCGCTCATTCACCGCCGGCTTCATTGTCAGTGGCCCTGAGCCATAGCGCCGACGCACGCCCGCCATCATCGTCTCGCTCAGCATCTCATCGACTGCGGCCTTGATCAGCGACAGGCGGGCGTCGTTCCAGCCGTAGAACTCGGCGTGGAGCAGCGAGGCGAACAGATAAAGGTCCGGGCGCCGCCTGTAGAGCCAGTTGGTCTGCGTCAGAAGAGTGAGCGCGGGGAGATTGGCGCGGTAGGTCAGCTTTGCCGTGTACGCTTGATCGGGAGTCGGCCAGAAAGCGAAATTCCCTGCGTCGATCGCGAACTTTGTCGGCCGCGCGAGGGGTGGCGAGCTGTCAATATCGTTGGGTAGGGCATAGAAATCAGCCGGCGAAAGTTGGTCCATCGCAGCATAGCCGGGAATGCCGAGCGTGCGGATGCTGTCGAAGTCGGTCGGAAGCGCCACCAACGCGGCTGGCGTCAGCGATATTCGGACTTCCATGTCCGGCATAACCAACACATCGCGGAATCGCGCTTCTGCCATACGGACAAAGTCCGGGATCCGGTCTGTCAGGTCGTCGCGTTCGAGCCAGCGGGCGACAGATAGGAGTAGCCCGTCGTAGGTAGTGAGATCGTCCGCCGTTTCTGCGTCGATGAAGATGGTCATCAGCCTAGACCTCGATCCACTCGACGAACCACGTGGCCGTGAACCCACTCGTCAAAGCCGCGCCGTTGTAATTGAGGCTCAGGCTCTCAGCGACGCTGCGCAGGACGAGGCCCTGACGCAGATCGACCAAGCTGGAAGCCGTTCCGAGCGCCGCGGCCGCACCGCTCGCGGTCAGGGTCGATGACGAGAACTGCAGGATATTGACGTTGCCCACGAGGGTTCCCGTGGTTGGCGCAGCGCTGTAGAGGTTCACCACCGCTGTCGCAGCCGCGCTCGCGCTATCGAGCGGGAATGGGGTTGGCTGGGTCGCGGTGCCCCCCGTGTTCGCCGTGCTGCGCTTGACGAAATAGAGCGTCTGCAGCGCCGCCGCGGTCGACTGGATCTGCACCGACAGTGCCGTGACGATGACGGTCTTGGTAGCGGAACCGGTGATGGTGATCATGTCGGTCGGGGTGGCGTAAGCGGCATAGCCCACGCCGGTCGCACGGTAGGTGGGGCTGCCAGCCGCAACGCCGGACGCGTTGGCGAGCGGAAATTTTGCCGATGTTCCCGGAGTGACCGGCATCGGGTTTGCATCGGAAACGCGATCCCTCAGACTGAACGTCATTTACTCGCCCTTCCAGCAAATGGACTCGGGCGCCCGCGCGAACGAGCGCCCGAGGAATTACAGCGTCGGCTCGTTTGCCGCCTTGATTGCAGCCACGAGCTGCTTGGCGCTCAGGCCGTCAGGATTGACCTTCGCCGTGATCGCGAGGGCGCGGAGAACATCGAGGCCCAAGCTCTCGGTAATCGGAGGATCGCCCGGAATCTTGTTCAGCGAACCCTCGATCGCGTGCGCCTCTTCCGGCGTTTTCTCCGTCCAGCCGTCGCCCTTTGGGGCGTCGGTCACGAACGGCTCACCGGCCTTGGTGTACTTTCCAGCGGCGAAGACATCGCTGGTCGAGATATAGGCCTTTGGCTGCTTTGCTTTGGTCATGACGCCCTCACAGAGTCTGGTTGGTCTGGTTGCCGGCGACGACGCCAGCCGTGATCTGCCCGAGCGTGGGCGCAGTGCCCGCGACCGTGTAGAGCAGCCGGTGATAGCGGCGATCGGCACCGACCGGGATGGCGTCGGGCAACAGGTGGCGGGCACCGGAAGCCAGGTCGGCCAGCGCATAGGTCGGCGACGTGAAGACCGTCGTCTTGTTGGTCGTGAACGCTGCGTCGTCCGCCACCTCGTAGGTGATGATGAGCGAGGTCAGGTTGTTGAAGCTCTGCACCACGCGGACGGCGAGCGGGACGGACGTGCCCTTGCCCATATCGCGCCGATGGGCCGCAGCGGCCCCGTAGGACGTGCCCGTGGCGCCAGTGTCGAGGACGTTGGTGGACGCAGCGGTTGCCGTGATGGCCTGAGCGTTGCTGAACTGTTCGGTTGTGTCGAAAATCATTTCGTGTCTCCCTTGCCCAGCGTTAGCTGACGACCGTTTCGGCGTTGATGATGCTGTCGGTCTCGCGGATCGGCATGCCCCGGTAGGTCATGACCTCGCGGCCTTCGAGTTCCATCGGCGTCAGCTTCAGCGCCGCGTTGGTGCTCTGCGTGCCGAGTGCGTCCAGCGCCTCCAGGATCGTGCGGTTCATGTAGATGACCGTGCGACCGGCCGAGACCATGCCGCCGTTCTGGATCTTGCGATTCCGGCGAACCTGCAGCTTGTAATAAGCCTGGCGCATGAACTTGTAGAGGTCGACCGTGCCGGCGGCGACGTCCGAAACGTCGATGTTCGCGATGCGCGCATTGTAGCGCCAGTCGCCGACGCGCACGCCGATATGCTGGCGGAACATCTCTTCCTTGGCATAGTAGGGATTTCCGAGCGTATCGAGGACGCGCTGACGGCCCATGTCCTGCCGGCTGATGCCCGCGGTCGTGCCCTCGGGATAGATCAGCGAGGTCTGCGCCGTGCCCCAGGTGACGAACCAGATGCTGGTGTTGTCGGAACCTGCACCAGCCGCGTTGACGATCTGGTTGCCCGCGCCATTGCCGCCGAGAACGCCGTAACGAGCCGCGAGGCCCTTGAAGCGCTCGGGGGTGGTGGCCGTGTCGGAATAGAAGAAGTTGGTCGCCACGTCCTGCGACATGGATTCGAGGAACGGTTCAGCCTCGCTCATGCGGACGGCGGCCGGGTTCTTGCTGATCTCGAGCAGGCGCTCATCGACGGTCGACATGCCCTCGACGAAGCCGGTCGTGTCCTCGACCTGCTGCGTGCCGGACTTGGACTGCGGGATGCCCTGATAGAGCTTGCCCCATGCGACGGACGGAAGGCCCGTGCGGATGGTCGAGAGATGCTTGGTGCCCTGGTTCGCCTCGATCATCACCGCATCTTCCATGATGGGGTTGATGATGTTCAGCGCCTCGATCACGGGCGTGATGTTGCGGTTCTGGTCGGTGCGCTTGTAGACATCGGCGAGGCCGAGAAAGCTGTTTCCAATCGTGGCCATGCAGGCCTCCCTTGTTTCGGGGAGCCCTCAAGCCCCCTCAGTTGCGGCGAACGTCGTCGGGATACATCTGCGCTTCGATGCTGACCGGGGCTCGGGAGCCATGTGGTGCGATCGGGCGTGCAGTGGGAGGAATTGCGCCCTTGGCGTCACGGACCGGGACCATCTTCGCCTTGTTGTACGCGTCCCACTTGTCGGCCTTGGCCTTGAGTGTGGCGACGTTCTTCATCGCGAGAATGTCACAGGCGCGAGCCTGGTTGATCAATTCCTGGGGATATCCGAGTTCTGCCGCGATGGGCGTTAGGGTCTCTAACAGCTTCGCGCGCGAGGATGGATCGGACCAATCCGTACCTAGCTTTTCCTCCAGCAACTGATGCTCGGCTTGAAGCTCTGCCTGATGCTGGTGGTGGGCAATGGCCTCAGCATGCTGCTGGGCTTCCTGCATCTGCTGCGTGAGTTGCTCCCGCTGGGCAGAGGTCGCACGATACGCTGCTTCCTGCTGGAAGTAAAGCGTCCGATGCGCCGGGTCGTCGCTGCTCAGTAAGCGGAGGTCGGGCGCCTGCACTTCGATCTGCGCGGCGTACTGCGCCAGCGCCTGCTGGTGGTTCGTCATGATGGTTTGAAGCGCCGTGCGCGCCTCGGTTTCGACCGTCTGGCGGGTCTGGGCGGCTTCCCGGCTCTTGGCCTGCAAGAACGTCTCGCGGTCGCGCTCGCGCGTCGCGATGATCTCCTGCGCCTCGCGCGGCAACTTAGCGAACTGGTCCTTTGCGTCCTTCGCCCACGACAGCGGCGCGGCGATAGGTTCGGCGCCGCGATCAGGATCGACTGGCGCGTCAGGGTCTGCACCCGGGTCGACCGGCTCCGCGTCGGGATCAGTTGCGGCTTCGCGCGCAGGATCCTCCGCATAGAAGTCGGCCGGGTCTACATCCTCGGCGCGCTGCTGCGGCTCGGCGATAGCGGGCGGCGCTGCGGCCGGATCGATCGCGTCCACTGCGGTGTCGACGGGTGCGGGCTGGTCATCAAGGTTCACGGTCAGGCTCCCAAGGCTTCGATTGCGTCACGGAATTTGTCGGCACGGGCGCGCGATTCAGTCGCGGCGCGCTCGTTTTCCTGCATCTTGTTGCGGGCATCCTGTGCCTTCGCATCGCAGGCGGTCGCGAAGTCGCGGCATGTCTTCTCCTGCGCCCGCAGGTTGATGATCACGGGGTCGCGTTCGTCGGTCGGCATCACAGCACCTTCACGAGTTTACGGCGGATGCGGGCGTTCTGGGCATCGCGCTTGTCGGCCTTGGCGGTCTCTGCCTGTTCTTCCGGCGTTACGACTCGGCGAGCAGCGAGCAGGCGATTGTAGGCGTCCATGGCGGCGCTCATCACAGCACCGCCCAGGCGCGCTTTTCAGCGGGCAGCTTCTGGATTTGCAGGGCGCGGTCCATATCGGCTCGGGCGAACTCGCCGTCTGCGACAAGCGACCGAACCTGTGCCTCCACCTCGTTCGCGACCTTGACCGCCAGCGCGAGCTTTTCCATGCCGGCGCGCAGGTCCGCGGTCAGTGGCTTGGCCGCCACCTCTGCCAGCTTGGTCAGGTAGTCGGCGCGAAGGACCGTGAAGGCCGGCGTGATGAACTGGTCGAGCGCGGCTTTTGCCTGTTCGGCGCGCGCGATGCGTAGGGCTTCGTCGTTCACCATTCACCGTCCCGGCCAAAACCAATGGGGTTCGGCGCGCGCATGATCGCGGCGCCTCGTATGTCGACTAAGCCGGTGTCCACGGGCTGGTGCTCGGGCACATGCAGGTCGGGTAGCAGCGGATAGCAATCGTCGAACACGTCGGCGTGCTCGGGCTTGCGTGGGGCGGCGAAATAACGGCTCATTTTGACGCCGCTAAGAAGCGGAGCCGCTCCATCTCGCCTGCTACGTAAGCCGCCGGGTCACCACACAGCGCGAGTAGTTGCTCGTCCACGTGAACCGTCCCGAACGGGGATGACGCAACAGCGGCATGGAAGGCACGACCCTTCCCGTCCGTCACGAGTTGATTGCGTGCGATGCCGTCGACTGGCGGGCTGATCTCCCCATGGAGCCCGCGGTCAGATAGCAACTGTCGGATCGCAAGCTCGGTCCTTCGCCCAACCGGGCGCTTGTCGCGCTCCATTAGGCCTAACCAGGTTCCTGTTACGCCGATCGCTGCGGCAAGCTGGGCTTGCGTCATACCCATGGCTTTGCGGGCTTGCTTGATGTTCATTCCGCCAAACTCCCGCCCGGCCGATTGCTCGGAATGCTGTCGTCATTGGCGGCCTCCGCCTCATGCTTCTTGGCCGCCATCTCCTGCTCGAACGCGAACCGGCGCTCCGCCAACTCCATCTCGAATGCCTGCTTGCCCTGCGCCAGCCGCGCCTCTTCGGCTGCCTTGTCGCGAGCGAGCTGCGCGGCCTGCTCAGCGGCTGCGGCCTGAAGCGCCAGCGTCTGTTCGTTCGCCTGAGCCTTCAGGGCGTCGCTCGCCTGCTGCGCCTGCTGCTGGAGCGTCAGCTTCGCCATTGCCAGCTCATGAGCGTTCTGGGCGTCCTGCTGGGCCTGTTGCGCCTCTGCCTGCACCTTCAGCACCCCAGGGTCCTGCTTGGGCTCCTCAGGTGGCAGTGTGGACGGATCGAGGACGTACTGGCTGGGCGACCCGATACCGCTGTCCTGCACCAGCCCGCGGATGTTCTGATAGACCTGCTCTTCGCCGACGATGCGCATGCCGACCTGCATCGCCTCTTTCTGCACGCCCAGCAGCGACATGCGGTATTGGAGGCGCTGATCCTTGTTGCCGGTGCCGAGACCGACGTTGATCGACATGTCGATGTCCTCGGGCCATTTCGACGGGTCAACCGTGCGATACCTGCCCTCGATCTTCATGCGGAACGGCTTCCCGTACTTCCGCATGAGCCGATACCGCTTGGCAAAGATCGACATCACGATGCCCTCGGCATAATTCCGCGTGATGTAGAGTTCGATCTGGTCCGCGTTCTGCTGGAGCATCGCCATACCGGTCGCGGTCTTGTTGGTTGTGTCGGGGTTGAGCCCCTGCGACTGGCGGGT
Source organism: Sphingomonas sp. GW821-FHT10F11 (assembly GCF_058809095.1). Taxonomy (NCBI): domain Bacteria; kingdom Pseudomonadati; phylum Pseudomonadota; class Alphaproteobacteria; order Sphingomonadales; family Sphingomonadaceae; genus Sphingomonas; species Sphingomonas sp. GW821-FHT10F11. The sequence goes on along the minus strand of NZ_JBXASH010000002.1, from coordinate 223,718 downwards.
GAGGCCCGTGCGGCTTTCCCGCTCGCTCGACATCATCTCCATGGCCTGGAATGCGGTCTGCGACGTATCGTTCTGCACTAGAGGCTGCGGCGCAGTGTTCTTGTACCGGACCAGTCCACCAGCGCGAACCGTCAGCAGGTCATCGATCGTGTCGACGGTGATGCTCGACTCATCCACCAGCGTGCGCGGGCTGTTGGAAATGTAGATCGAGTCCAGACCCTGGCGCAGCAGCACGGAGCGCACACGCTGGATGTCCATCGTCTTGTCGGCCGTGGACTGGCCGATCAGCCGGTGCTGCATCGGGAACGGCGACCACAGCGAATAGGGCTGCTCATCGACTGGCATGACCTTGAGGATCTGATTGCCGATGCGGTGCACGAACAGACGCTCGGCAATGCCGTCGCCGTCCAGATCGTAGAGCGGGTACTCTTCGTCCAGCCAGAGTAGCTTGGCCGCGCCTGTCCGCTGTCCGATACTCAGCCGCGACTGGCTGCGCTCGCTGTCACGCGCCTGCTCAACGATCGTGTCTGCCGGCGCCGCGCTCCAGATGTCATCGAGTGCCGCGCGGTCATAGCCGAGCTTCACCAGATCGCTGAGCGTCTTGGGCATGCGCTCGCCGACATAGATCGCTTCGTCCAGATCGGGACCGCAGTCGGGCGCGACGCGGAAGAACTCGTTCGGGATCGTCGCGTCGCAAATCTTTGGCGGCACAGGCTTGGAGAGCTTCACGCGCCAGCCTACGGACTCCATGCCTGGCGCCCATCCCTCATCTGTCGCGACGGCCTCGGTGACGGGCACGCCTCCAATGTTCGGGCCATCGTCGCCAACGTCGATCTCCCCGGCCAGCACATCGCGCGTCTCGATGATCGGTGGCTGGTCCTCGACATACGTCTTCACGATGCCGGATTTCTCGATCTGCCCAGCCTTCAGGCTGTCGTGCAGGATGCGGTAGCCCTTTTGCTTCCGCATGAAATAATACTGGATCGCAGCCGTGGCTTCCTCGCCGTAGTCGACCATGACCGGCTGGCCGTTCTCTCCGACCTCGGGCTGCCCATCATCGCCGATCTTGGGCTCTGGCTCGGTCTCGAACTCGACCACCTTGCCACTGGCGATGATCGTGCCGAGAATGCCGACCGTCATCGTGTCGACGACTTCCGACACGTCGCGGGTGACGACCTGGCTGCGGCCCTCGACCTCATCGCCGAACGGAGCGCCCTGATAGAACTCGATGGCCACAGCGCGGCGATCGTCCAGCGTCACATCGATCGCACGTTCCTGCTCCTGGCGCAGGAAGTTCACAAACTCGAACTCTGCCTCTTCCGTCAATGCAGGGTCTTCGGTCATGCTATGCCCCTCGACGAATAGGTGATCTCGCGGTGCTGCTGAGGCGGCTCGTAGGCGACGGCAACGAGCCCGAAGGCGTCTGCGCCGTGGCTTGCCCAGTCATGCTCAGGGCCAAGGCCAATCCCGCGCTTGTCGTCCTTCTTTTCGTGATACCAGCCGATGGCTTCCAGCCCGCCCGCGCACTTGTCAGCGTCGAACCACATCTGCGGGAACAGGCGCCGGGCTGCCTCGACGCGCTGCATCGCCGCGCCGACGCCTTGGTTGGGCACGACGCGGACACTGAAGCCGGCCGCGATCAGCGCGCCCTCATAGGTGGAGTCCGTGATCTTCTCATGTGCCGCGCCATCATGCGGCAGGACGCAAAGAGCTTTGCTGTAGCCGTTGTCGCGAAGCCAGTTGAGGTGCGTTGCCAAGGGCTGGCCCTTCGCCTCGTAATAATCGAGGAAGCGAATTTCGCGCCCGATGTACTGGACGATCCAGATGGCGGTCGCATCGGCCTTTGCGCCGGTCCCGCCGATGTCCCAAACGGCGCGGATCGTCATGAGCGGATCAGCCGCAACACGGCCGATGCGATGCTCTGCGCGAGCCGTGGTCAGGTGCTTGGCGAAATAGGCACCCGACACGACGCTGACATAGTCACCATCCCAGATGTGGTCGTACTGGTCCGGGTTCATGCGCTGGCAGTCCAGGCGTTCCTGCTCCAGTTCGTCGGTGAACCACGGGTTGTCACGCCAGTTGGCCTGAACCACGATAGAGCCTGTCGGCTTCTCCTCGCCCCGGAACATCACATCGACTGGATCCACCTTGCGGCGCGGGTTCCAGCTCCACCAGCGCTGCGAGCCGGGAGCGCGGATCGTCGGGCGCAGCAGCTCGATCGAGTTCTGCGTTGCCCCTTGCGCCTCCTCCCACCACGAGCGCTTGAAGTTCTCCAGCGACTTGATGCTGTCGGCGGTATAGTCCTGCATCCCCTTGAAGATGATAATCCCATCGCCAGGGGTCGCGATCACGTCGCGGTAGACCTTGAAGCCATCCGCATCGCCGAGCTTGAAACGGCTCAACTTATCCTCGATCAGGGCCTTGCTCGACTGCGCCAGATCCTTCTGGACTTCGCGGATGCAGACGCAGCGCAACCCCTCCCCGCCGGACTCCCCTGGCTCAGCCAAGCAGTCTTCCACCATCCTCTCGGCGAAGAAATGCGACTTACCCGAACCGCGCCCACCATGCGCCGCTTTGTCGCGCGCGGGTTCAAGCAGGGGGGCGAACACCCTAGCGGTCCGGATTTGAAGGGTCGACAATGACACGCTCCACTCGATTGACCGTTACATTGCCGGAATGTTCGGTCTCGACCTTGTCGCGCCAGTTCCCCTTGCGGCGGTTGAGCAGCCACAGGCGCTGGGCCTGCACCTCGCCCGGGACGAACTGCTTGAGGGAGAGGACTTCATACGATCCGTCGCTCTTTTTGATGGCCTTTTCGATGATGATGTTCTCGCCCGTCGCACGGCGGTACAGGCTGTCTGCCACTTCGGCGTCAGCAGCTTCCTTCCCGTCTCGGATGGACTGCAAGAAAGCGGGGAACTCAGCTTTCCAGTTATTGATGGTCCGCTCGCAGACACCAAAGAATGAGGCTAGCTCAGTATCGATGTAGCCGAGCAGGCATAGCTTTCGAGCCTGCTCGTTATACTCGACGCGATAGCCGGTCTCGCGTCCCGGTCCGGGTACAGGGAGGCCGCTGTGCTCGATGATTGTGGCGTCATCCGCTGGCATGGCGGGAGCCCATCTGTCACAAAATCGAACCCCTGTGCATATGGCATAATTCGCTAGATCGAAATTCTTGGCAGGACGCGAAATACCGTGCGGATGTTGACGCGCAGCTCGCGGGCGATGCGGGATTTGTTCACGCGACCGTGCGACACCAGCATGCAATCCGCAGCGTTGATGATGCGCGCGCGCTGGTGCGCCGGCCGTCCGCGGTTGGTGCTATGCGTCACCCTTCCCTCCCTGTGTTGATGTGGGTCATGCGCTCAGCGAGGAGGTCGATCACCACCCATGACTGAATAACCACCCCCTCTGCGTCGCGAACGGCGTCAGCAGTGTCGTCGAAGCCGACTTGTCTCAGCTTGCTCACCCTCTCTGCTTCGGTCTGCCCCATCACGCCCTCCGCTTCGGATGCAAAATTGCGCTATTCCCGAGATTGCCGGCACTACTACCCCGCAACCCCTCCACCGACTTGACGCATGACGCATCTCGGGCCTCGATCCGGCGCGCACCCGGATTTGAATGTGGAGGGACGGTAACCATTACAGGCGAGCGGCCAGGGTCTCGGACAGGCCGCGCAGTTCGCGCAGCATGTCCACCAGTTCGGTGAGGTCGCGATCCGTTTCCTCGATCTCGCCAGCAGAGGGGGCGATTGCCGTGCCGGCGCATGGGTTGCCGTACATGCTCTGGATGCCGAGCCGCCCCATCAGTTCCGTCAGATTCTTGCGCGCCTCTGCCCCAGCCTGCTCGCCGATCTGGATTGTCTGGCGGATATGCTGAAACGTGCGGACTGGGATTTCCGCACATGCCTTGTCGCCACCGAGCGATGCGCCTGCGATCGAGCCGCCGCCAAGATTTGCGCGCTGCATTCCATAATCGTTCATTTTCATTTCCTTCCATTGGTGATTGGGTTGGGCCGCTTCGGATGCAGGGTGTCCCCACATGTTGTGCAGGTGCCGGGGTGGTCGGAGGTGAAGCCGCAGTAGCAGTGGAATGTCTGGCGGCTCATGCCGCGTCAGCCGATTTGAAGGTGCTATCGCGGTGATCGAACGTGACGAACACGCTGCCCTTTTTGCCTGGAAGCCCCATGCGCACCTTGGTCACGCGGATTTCAGCGCGGTTGGCGTCGGGCTGGGCGCGGTGATAGGTCAGGCCGTAATCAGGCTTGTTCGCCCAGTTCGCCGAGCCGCTGATGTTGTACAGGCCAGGGACTCCCGCCTTGCCCTCTTGCGGCTTGGTGGGGTGCGCGACGATCCAGAACGCCACCTGATATTGCTTGGCGAATTTCTTGATCGCCCGCAGCGCGCGGCCGGTATAATCCGTCTCTTCCTCGCGCGGGCGGCGCTTATGCTCCAGTTCGTTCCACGGGTCGAGCAGGATGAATTTGACGCCATCGCGCAGCACCGCGGTTCGGCAGAGGTCGAGGAAATAATCGAGATCCATCTCATCGTCTTCATCGACGAGCTGCGTAATGATCCGGACATTGTCCTCAATAAGCGCGTCAATCGCTGCCATGTCTTTTGTGCGGGCGTCGTGAAGCGAGCAAAGAGCCGTAGCCGCCCTGAGATGCTCGCGCAGGATCGGCTTAACGTCCGTCTCGAATGACGCGACGCAGATCGGAATATTGTGCCGGACGAGGTGGCCTAGCACCGCGTTGAGCAGCGTGGATTTGCCCATGTTGGCGTAGCCTGTGACCGCGGTGAGCGTACCCAGGACGATCGCCATCAACTCATCTAGCGGGACAATGCCCGTTGACATCGATGTGACTTCCCCGCGCTCCGGGAAATCGGAGAGCGCGTAAAGCCCCTTGATTGGATAGGGTTTCGCCGCGTCGAGCATTCGGACAAGCGCGTCGTGGCCATTCATCAGAACCACGTCGCCCGCGTCCTTGCACATCTCGGGATAGGTGACGAACAGGCACCGCTCCGGGCCGAACAGGCGACACAGATCGGCCGCGAGCGCCTGGCCCGCCTCGTCGCCATCGACGCACAAAATCACCTTGCCGACTTTCGACAGCAGCGCCTCGCAACGCCAGAACCATTGATACCGCTTGCCCTCGGTAAGCTGGTCATCATCGCTCGAGCGCTGGGGCGCCCCGTTGGGGATGGACACGACCCGGGACTTGCCGGCGGAAAGGATCGTGAGAGCGTCCCATTCCCCCTCCGTCACAATCAGCGGCTGGCTGGCGAGCGACTCGTCCAGCAACACGTCGTGGTTCCAGATGGTGAGGGGCGCATCCTCGTCCATCTGGTAGGCATGCTTTTCCGACGTGACCCGGTACTTGTGGTTCACGGTCGCGCCCCGTTCCACATAGGGCACCGCGAGCCAGTTGCGGCCGCCCCGCTGCACGGTGTGAAGCCCGAATTTTTGCGCCAGAGTCGGGTCGATACCCCGGGCGTCCAGCCAATCGGCGTGCGGTTTCTTCAATTCCACGACTTCCTCCAGACCATTGGCAGTGATGGCAAAAAGCGGCCCATCCATCCGCGTCGATCAGCACCGCGAGGCACCGCTCTGTTTTCTTCTTCCGCTTGAGCGAACATTCCGGGCACGTCGCCCGATGCTCGCCCTGGCCGGTCGATCGCAGCGAAATCCTCGCCGCTGAAAGTTGCTCGTAGAGGCTCAGCATATCGGCTCATGGACGGCCCCCGCCGCTGCGGACGAGCCGAGCCATTCCTGATGCTTCCGGTTGAGCGCACCGCCCGCGATGTGAAACCACGATTTGCGCTTCTCGGGGTTCGCTTCGAACCAACCATCAAGGGACAGAAGCTCAGCCTCGATATCCGGGATCGCGTGATAGACGCGGCGCCATTTCGAGAGGTCGAACTTGGTCAGGCGGATCGTGCTTCCACTGAACGCATATCGACCGCTGGCGGCGTCAGCCGCGCCACCTTCTTCTTCTCTTTTCTCTGTCTCTGTCTCTGTCTCTGTCTCTGGGGGCGTTTCTGAAACGTTTCGTTTCGCGCGATGTTTGGTTACACGTTCTGTAGAAGTGTCTGATTTATATTGAAACTTCTTCCAGTTATGCGGCTCGTATCCATTGCCTAATGCGTCGATCAACCCACCACTTATCAGCCGATCAACGCCCGATGATAGGTGGTCTAAGCGCATGCTGAGGACGTGCTTGAGGTCATCCATGCAAGGAATCGAACCCTCATTTTCGGACGCCACGGCCATCAGTTTGACCCACAGGCGGAACTCCTTATCCGAAAGGCGAATGACCTTTGGATTGCGGATCGCGTCGGCGTAGAAGCGGAACCAGCGGCTCACGGCTCGATATTCTCCGCAATGCGCTGCATGATGGGCTTGATGATCTCACCGATGGAGCGGGCCTCGCCGTCAACGGCGCTGCCTTCGATCGTCACCCGAGCGCCTGTCACCGATGGATCGCGCTCGATGACGAGGCGATCGATGTAGCGATCATCGGGCATGTCGATCGTGGCGACGAGAAGGTCTGTTATCGCCTTCTCACGGTTCGCTATGTCGCTCTGGTAGTTGATGCCCAACTGGATCCGCAGATGGACCGGGCGCAGCACTGAGGGGGCGCCATAGGCCGCGTATTGCGAACCCAGGGCATCGCCAGCCGCCCGTTTCCATGCGGCATATTCCTTCGACGTGAAGCGGCGCTTCGTCTTGAAGTCAGTGGCGAACATGCCGTTCGCTGTCGGGGGCATGGGGAGGTCGAACGTCACACCCGCGCCCTCCGTGCATCGCCATTGGCGCGGCGCTCGCTGGCCCGGTCGATCTTGTAGATCGCCAGCTCGAGCAGCCCGCTCTCAGTTTCCGTCAGCGCGCGTTGACGAGACAGGGCGTCGAGGCGGTCGAACATGGTCTGCCAGGATGCGCTCACGCCCCGGCCCCTTCCCGCTTGCGCCGGATGCCCTTGAGAGCAGCAGCACGGCGTATCCGGTACTCGGAGACGGCATAGCTGTTAGCCGTTGCATCAACGATCGACTGGAGGCGTTCGGCGGGGGTTGGCTTGCGCCAGAATCTGAGGATGTTCATGCTGCCTTCCTCGCGCGAAGCATTGCGTTGTTGAGGGGGACGATCGAACGCAGGGGGATGAATCGAAGCGGCGTTACCGCTATGATCTCGCCGTCTGCGTTGCGGTCTATTTTGGCGGGCGGACGGATGCGGGTCATGCCACGCACCCCCGCACCGCGAGCAGGAGGAGCGCGACGATGGCCAACCCGACCGCCGTTGCTCCATCGCTATCGTTGGCGCTTCTCATGCGACCCTCCCCGGCTGCGGGCATTGAAGCGGCACGACGATACGCACGGGCTCCATCATGGCTTTGATCCGCTTCATGGCGGTTGAGGGAAGCGGCGCGGGTTGCGCGGCTATGGCGATGGCGAGGAAGATCATGCTGCGCACCGACACAGGCCGCGATCGACAATCGCCACATCGTCAGGCGTCTCGAACACGCGTCCGACCAGTGCCTGCGCCGTGTGAATGTCGCCCGTCCGAACCGCCTTCAGGAAATCGGCGATGAGCATGGGGTTGACCGCGTCGGCAGTGTCTTCAGGCTCGCCGTCGCAGATCGGGCATTCGAAGTTGCTCTCATCCACATCGGCTTCGACAAGCAGCGAGGTTTCGTCGCCCATCTCGAACCCAGGAATTTCCGCGATCTTCAGCGCATCGAGAATGCTCGCATAGCGCACGGTGACGAAGGTGATCATGCCGCCCGCCCCCGCGCTTTCATGGCGCGAATGACGGTGACCAGATCGAGCTTCAGATATCCCGCGATGTCCTCGAAGGATGTCTGCGTGCCAGCGTAATAGTTCAGCAGCGACCCGAGCTTTTTGTCCTTGTCCTCGTCGCGGCGGGCGCGAACCTCCTTGCTCGTCGCGGCGGGCGCGAACTCGCATTCATAGGTCGGGACAGGCCCGCGCGCGTTCGGTCGCGTACCCAATGGCTTCCAGACCTTGCTTGCGCGTTCAGCGTTGTCGATTGGCGCATCTGCCAGCCTGCGCAGCTCGCTGGCCGAGATTGGCCCGGTCGATGGATGATCGCTCATGCTGCACCTCTCAGTTCGTCGGCTTCGCGGATCAGGGCCACCAGCGCGGGCATGTGGGGCCGCAGCTTCTCGGCAACCTTCAGCGTCTCAGGGTGGACGCGCTTGCCGTCCTTCAGCGCCTCGGACAGCTCCGCAGCGGTCTCACACAGGCCCGACAGCGTGGTCAGGTCGTTGGCCGCCTCAGGGCGCGTCACGCACACCTCAAGCCCGTAGTGGGCGAGGATTTCGGCAAGCGCCGTGCGATCGGCGACCAGCGAATTGAAAATCGTGTGTGCCTCAGGCAGATTGGACGCCGTTACCGCCCTGCTGATGGTCTTCGTGTCGTTCAGGCCCATCTTGCCGGCCATCACGCTCATGTTGCCCAGGTTCGGCCATACGCGGCCCCATGCCCCGGCGAGCAGCCGCTGAAACTTGTCCTTCGAAAGCGGCTCGGGAGGACAGACATTGTTGCACTGCGCCATTATTCAACACTCCCATGATGATCGACCCCGACCCCATCGGCCTGAAGCCGCTTCGATTGTTCGTTGCACGAGAGCTGGTGAGGCTGGCGGGTGCGCAGGCCGAGTGCGACCCATGCGCTGATGAGAAGCGCGCCGGGGGCGAGCCAGAGGGCGATGGTCATGCTGCTGCTCCGAACAGGGAGCCTTGACGTTGAGCGTCTTCAATCCATGCCCGCGCGTTGGCGAAATAATCGGGGTTCAACTCAATCCCGATCGCCTTGCGACCATTGGCAATAGCGACCGCTGCGGTGGTTCCGCTGCCGAGGAATGGGTCAATCACGACCTCGCCCGGCGCGGTACTCGAGACGATGCAGCGTCGGGCGATCTCTGGCGTCATTGCGGCTGGGTGGTCGCCGGTCTCTGCTCCAACCGATGGGCGGACATTCCAGACGCTGGAATTGAACCATGCCTCGCCCGGGTTGCGGACTCGGCTGCTCTCTTTCGCGGTCAGCAGGAAGATGTACGAATGCGAAACCGAGGGGCGATCCAACCGCGGCGGCTCGGTCGCGTTGCCTTTGTCCCAAATGATCGTCTGACGCAGATACCAGCCATCCGCGCGCAGAGCATCGGCGACGAGAAACGGCGTCAGCGAAAGGTCTTTTTCCTTGTACCCAGGGGGAGGTTTGCGCCATCCTGTGCGGGCTTGCAGCGAGACCAGCTTGCGGCGCTTGGCGCAGCGCGATCCGCCGCCGCCATTCCCGCCGGCAGAATAGGTGTCGCCCAGTTCAAGCCACGCCGAGCCGTCAGCCTTCAGGACACGGCGAGCTGCGCGCATGATGCCGACGAGCGCCGCGACATACTCCTGCGGGGTGCGTTCGGCGCCGAGTTGGCCGGGGGCGTCGTAATCGCGCTGGCGCCAAAATGCCGGCGACGAAACGAGAGCATCAGCCGAACCGGCCTCCATGTTCTCGAGAACTGCCTGCGCGCTACCGAGGTAGATTTCCGCGTTGCCGACGACTTCCCTCACACCCCACCGCCAATCGCGGTAAGCTCGGGGGTGTTGTGAAGGGCGCTTTGAACCACGACCGGCAGCGTGCAGCGACCGTCCGCGACACGCGCGCAGTAGGCTTTGCGAGCCGTCCGCGCGGGCAGACATTCACGCAGCGGGTTGTGCGGGCAATACCTCACTCCCCCGCTCCCGTAATCGCAGTGGGGGAAGGGCTCCGCATTTCTACGTACCCGGCGCCCCTAATTATGGCATCGACAACGCCAATTCTCGGGCGCACAACTACCGCAGAATCGGGGGAAACCCGGTCAGCGGTCGCGTATTTGGCCTGTGATGGGAGTGAGTTATGGGAGCCGAGAGAGCGATATTCGTTCGCCGGGACAACCGGGTCACGATGGAGCTGGGCGAGGATACGATTACCGACGTATCCGTTGCGGAGCATTTGGAACTGGTCGTGCGAGCAGCCGATGTTCTCGGCATGGTCGTGGTGCCGCGAGCGATGGCGGGCCAGCCGCGAGACGAACATGCGATCTACTGGCTTGAAGAGCCGCCAGTGTTCGAGATCGCAGATGGCATCGGGCACTGCACCATCACCAGCGGCCGCTTTGTCGTGGAGCTTCGGTTCACTCCATCGATCCTGTACGCCGGGATGGGTGGCGCGACGGAGGCGCTGCTCGCCCACAACGATACGATCGGTGGCAATGTCGCGCCCGCCTGTCGGATGTGCCCGGGGCGGCATATTCTGGACGGTTAGAGGAGTCATCTACGCGGCCTCGCGCGCGGGGCGCTCGACAGGACGCTTCCATGACTCGGTCGGGACCTTGCCGCCTGTGGCCCTTTCGATGTCGTGGGCCAAATCAAGCCCCGGGCGCATTGACCCGGCGATGATGCGCGAAATGGTGGCCGGCGTGGTGGAAACGCGCTCGGCGAAGTCGCTCTGCGTCTCGCCCGCCTGTGCCAGATATGCTTTCAGGTCCATGGAGGCATTATTACGTATTGCGTAAATAATATGCAAGCACGATTTGCGCACGGGGGCATAGAGCCGGTTTGCGCCGTGCGTAATAATGCCCGCATGCAGGGCAATCGACTTCAACTCATTCGTAAAGCCATGTCGGGTAAACCGTCACAGGGCGTCATCGCCGCGCGCATGGGGCTGTCCACCGCTCAGATCTCGCGCTGGGAGTCGGGCGAGGATTCGATTCCGAGCCATCGCCTGCCCGCCCTGGCTCAAGCCTATGAGTGCACCATCGGTGAGATATTCGAGGACCCGATACCGGCCATCAGTGAAGAAGACCTCGCCGGGATGCTGGAGAGTGCGCGAGACGAGCTTCGTGCTGATCTGTCATACGGGGACTGGCCAAGTGCCGCTGCTTCAAGCCTTCATACGCAGCTAACGCAACTGCAAGCTGCTCGGTTAGCGGCTCAGCGGCGGCGGCAAGAGAGCGCTCGCGGCAAAGACGCTCGATCTCCCGAGACCACCAAGCCAGCCGCTCGGGGATAACCGCGCAGCTCAGCAGGCAGCTTCGGCAGCCCACATCGCAAGCGGGCTCCTGTCGGATGATAGGCGGACGAGTCGTCTGCATGTTCTACATCTGTTCCCGATTCTCCAACATGTCTAGGAAATTTCCTACCAAGCCCCGGTCTTGGCGCGCGCCGTCAATAAATTTACGTGCTGCGTAATTTCCCTATTGCGCCGAACTTACGTATTGCGTAATACAGGTCCACGGCCATTCGGGCCGCGGAGTTTGAACCATGGCGAGTGCAGCCCCCGACATCACCGACGAGCAGCGCGCGAATCTCGCGAAGCTGGCCGCGTATCTGCGGACGCTCCCGGTTGAGTATCCCGACTTCGCGATGGGCATGTTCGTCGCTACTCGTGAGGGCGGCGTTGGAGGCGGGTATGCGGACAATCTGGCGCATCGGGCTGAATGCGGCACTGCGGCATGCGCGGCGGGCCACGGCCCCATCGCGGGCATTGATCCGCTCCCTGATGAGACTTGGTGCAAGTATTCCGAGCGAGCGTTCTGCAATGGCGACGCATGGGTTTGGTGCTTCGACGAAGATTGGTCGGAGATCGATAACACCGCGCACGGTGCCGCTGCCCGCATTGAGTGGCTACTGACTAAAGGGCTTCCATCCGACGGCTATGAGCAGCTCGCTGGCTATGTTGACCCCTGTTATCTCGGCGAAGTCGCATGACCCCCCTCCCCACCTTCCCACCTGTAGGGGTGCCGGAAGAGGCTGGGCGGCCCGTTGGGCAACCTGCTCTATCGGCTTCGCCGACCGAGCCCGCAAGCGGTCTCGTCCCTTCGGGTAACGATCAGGCGCAGGGCGTTGCGCCGAGCGGCTTCACCGACGCGCACCGCGAAGCCGTATGCCGTATTGGGCAAGGGGCTGCATGTTGCCGGTATCTGGCGATCGGCGGCGCTGGCTGGTCCTGCGAAAAGCGGGGATCGCTTCGCCACGCCATCGACGGTCGCGCCGAGAAAATGAGCGCGAAGGGAGATAATTGCGACGGCGTATACGAGCCGCTTCCCGCCTTTCGGCTGCTCAAGGATCGCTTCGAGCACAAGGCCGGAGCGCTGATCTATCGCGCCAAGGGCTACGATTATGGCTGCGCTGAAGATGACCGTCGCGCAACCGGCCTACCTCACACCAGCATGACGCTTGAGCCCTCTGGCGATTATCCGTTCTTCACGGTGCCAGATGCTGACATCGGCCCGGCCCAAGGCTCAGCCAAGTGACCGCCCCTCTCCGTCACCCACCAGTCGCCGCCCCGCGCAAGACGCTGGTCGTCACCGACGCAGAGCTTGCGGCCATGTCCGCGAGGGTTGCGCATCTGGTGCTTACCCCTGCGCAGGCGAAGGCTCGGGACACCGCATCTGGATATTTCGAGCGCGCCTTCGATGAGCGCGAACCCCTTTGACGGAGGCTTTTCGATGAGCGCGAACTATGAACTGCGCCCGTTCTCGGAGACAGGCAAGCAGCTTGAGACGGTCATGCGTTGGGCAAATTCCGACGCGGCGATCATCGGCCAGGCGGGCACGCTCGCCAAGGCCAATGACGGGCCTGTGGATATCGCCCGCGCTGGCGATGGCCCGTGGGAAGATCGCTACATCACGACCGCGATGCCGAGCGAGTTCCATGCCAAGGGCTTCCGAACGGAGCGGCTGGCATGACGACGCAATCGACGCCGGGGCCTTGGGCCGTTTCCAAAAACTCATCTGGCCGCCGTGTCACCAATGCGAACGGCATCGTCATTTGCAACGCGGTAATCCGCAACTCGGGATCGGCAAAGAACGGCCATAAGCACAGTGCGAAGGATTTGCTGGAAGCTGAGGCCAACGCCCGACTGATCGCAGCGAGCCCCGCCTTGCTGGAAGCGCTGGAGAGCGTGACCGCGTTGCTCGAAAGCGCGAACAAGTCTGACGCTCGCCCCAGCGATTACGTAGGCGCCCGCTGCCGTGCCGCCCGCGCAGCAATTGCCCTCGCCCGAGGCACCGCAGAATGAGCGGGGAAGAGACATCCCGCGCGCAGCTCAGGAAGTTGCAGCGCTATATTAACGGCGCCGTCGCCGCGAACAACCGGTTCAATCACTGGAACTCATTGCTGAGCGAACTCTGCGTTGAGCTCTACGATTGCGAGCCCGGCGATGTCGATGCGGATTCGATTATCGACGCTGTCTTGGGTGGAGGTGGTGTCGCGCCCGGTATGTCCGCTGACGAGTTCGACCAGATCATGCGCGAGTTGACCGCATGAGCGCGCCGTTCCGCACCATCCCTTACGTCCCTCAGATTCCGACCCAGGTTCGGGAGCTAGGACGGCTGACGACGATCCTGCTGCGTGACGGCCCGCTGACGGCTGAGGAGCAAGACTACGTCGCTCGGTGCGAGGCTGAGGCTGCGGAACACGACCCCCTTTGGAGCATGATGTGATGGGATGCGATATCCACACGTACGTAGAGTTTGCCAGCTTCACCGACCGGGAGGGTAATCCTTACTGGTCGAATTTCACCCGCGATGGCGGCAGTCGGAACTACGTCATGTTCGGTGTGCTGGCAGGGGTCCGGGTTGAAGACGCCAAGCTGTTCGACCCCAAGGGTATGCCTGCGGACAAGATCGGCCATTACACCGGCAACGATTATTGGACGCATGTCGCTCCCGAGGCGCATCCAGAGTGGGCAGACGGCGACGATTGGGTCTCGCACGAACAGGCTCAGAAATGGGTCGCAAGCGGCTACTCAGTCGGCGAAGCCGACGACGCGGGCAGGCTGCGTCGAGTGTCCGGACCTGACTGGCATAGCCATAGCTGGCTGACCCCCGACGAACTCGCCCAGGCTCTCGACCACTACAAGAAACTCGCGGTCACATATTGGCCGAACGAAGGCGAAGTTCCTGCCGAGTGGGCGGCGATGCTCGCGGCAATGCGATCGTTCGAGGCGAACGGCAAGCAATCCCGCCTCGTGTTCTGGTTCGACAACTGATGACCGTCCGCGATCCCTTTTACGGCATGATGGAGACGATGTGATGCGGCACTCTGGAATTGGCGCGGCTGCAATGCTCGCATGCTTGGCGGGCGCTGGCCCCATAGCCTTCATTCCCGAACCGGTCGGCAACCGCAAACAGCGGCGATCGGGCAAGCCATCTAGCGCGCCCATACCGGTCGGCACTTTCACGCGCCAGCAACGCCGGGCTGCTGAACGCCGGGCGATCAAGGATGCCCGCCAGACCCCCGACACCGCTGAAAGGAAAGGGTGATGACCACGCTATCCGTAGCTGATGTTCTCGATAAGGCGGCTGATCTGATCGAGCCGGAAGGGGCTTGGATCAAGGGCCAATGGAGAAACGACGACGGCTGCATGTGCGCGGAAGGCGCGATTTTCTCCGCCGCCGCTCAACTGGGCATGTCCTCACGAGACGCACATCAGTTTTTAGAGCGGCAGGTTCCGAGGCCTAGCGATCCCGAAAAGACAGCGATCCCGCTCTGGAACGACGCCCCCGAGCGCACCCAGGCCGAAGTAGTGGCCAAGCTGCGAGAGGCTGCCACCCTCGCCCGCAACGAGCAACCACTATGACCAGAGACGCTGTCAGTAGGGAGGTGGCTCAGTGGGGATGGTGGTTGGCCATGGGGGTGGAGCTTGGGGTCGTGATCGCCGGATGCATGGCGGTGCCTTCGGCCCAAGCTCTCGTGCTGCGCACCGAGCCGGTGCCCGTCTCGGCCCTTCGGGCTTCGATCTTTACCGCGACTGGAGACAATCAATGACCGCTGTTGCCAAGATTCCCGAGGCCGACGTGATCGACCAGACCGCCGGCCTGCTCGCCATCATCGAGCGCGCCGCCCGCGACCCGAACACGGACGTGGACAAGATGGAGCGTCTGTTCGCGCTTCAGGAGCGGATGCTGGCGCGGCAAGCCGAAGTCGCATTCAGCGAGGCCATGACCGCCGCACAGGCTGAAATGCCTCAGGTGCTGCGCGACGGCAAGAACGACACAACGCGATCGACCTATACGAACCTCGACACGCTGGCTGCGAAGATCGACCCGGTCGCGCACAAGCACGGGTTCTCGCTGTCCTACGGCACCGCCGATTGCCCGCTGGAGGGTCACTACCGCGTGACGTGCCGCATCCGGCATCGCGGCGGCTTCTTCGAGGATCGGTTCGCTGACGTGCCTTCCGATACGGTCGGCATGAAGGGCAATCAGAACAAGACGCCCACTCACGGCTTCGGCTCGACCATGTCCTACGGGCGCCGCTACCTCAAACTGCTGATCTTCGACATCGCGACGACTGACGATGACGGCCAGGCTGCAACGACGGGCGCGCCCGTATCCTTTCAGGAGCTGGACGACATCAAGCGCCGCGCGTCGCAGGCCGGCGCCAATGAGACGAAGCTGGCTGTTGCCCTCAAGGTTCCGTCGCTCGCGCAGTTGCCCGCCGCCCGCTTCAGCGAAGCGATGGCGAAGATCGACGCTTTCGAGACGGCCAAGGTCGCAGCGAGGCAGCAGCCATGATTCACGGCATGGACCAGCGCACCGAGGCGTGGTTTCGCGCCCGCATGGGCAAGGCGACCGCCTCCCGCGTCGCTGACTTGGTTGCGCGCACCAAGAGCGGCTATTCGACCTCTCGCGCCAACTATGCCGCACAGCTCGTCTGCGAGCGCCTGACGGGCGTACAGGCGGACAGCTTCAGCAGCCCTGCGATGACATGGGGCACCGAGAAGGAGCCTGACGCCCGCGCCGCCTACAGCTTCCGCATGGATGTCGATGTCGAGGAAGTCGGATTTGTCGATCATCCGGCGCTCGAAATGGCGGGAGCCTCGCCTGACGGCCTGATCGGCGCGGAAGGGCTGCTCGAGATCAAATGCCCGATCACCGCCACGCACATCAACACGCTCCTCAACGACGCGATACCGGACAATCATCTGGCGCAGATGCAATGGCAGATCGCGTGCTGCGACCGGAAGTGGTGCGACTACGTGTCCTATGACCCGCGGTTGCCCGAACAGATGCAGCTTTACGTCAAGCGCATCCCCCGCGACCCGGAGCGCATCGCGTTTCTGGAATCCGAGGTGGACGCCTTTCTGGCTGAAGTCGAGGCGACGGTTTCGCGGCTGCGCTCGCGCTACCCTGAGGGCGACCAGTCGTGGCGCACGAACGTGCTGGCGGCCGGATGATGACGCACCGCGAACGCTTCCGCCTCGCTACCGAGGTCCGCCAGCGCAGAGCGGCCGCGCGAGCCAGCTATGTCGCCGAACTGGTCCGCGAAGGCGCCATGCCCGCTGACCGCATCGCGTTCTACGCAGGTGTCTCTAGCCGCACGCTGCGACGCTATCGCAAGCGGGAGGGTCTGTGATGCTCGCCCGCACCGCATTCCGCCCACGTCGCCAGAACAGCGGACGCCAGCACGAAGGGAAACGCTTCCCGTCGCACCTAGCCTGGCTGCGCAAGCGCCCGTGCATCCTTGAGGGTCGCCACGGCCACGCCTGCGAAGGCCGCATGGAAGCCATGCACGTCGATGGCGCTGGCGGGAAGGGAATGAGCCTCAAGGTTGCGGACTATCAGGCCGTGCCGGGCTGTTCGGAAGCCCATCGCCTTCTGCACCAGTACGGCGCGGCGACATGGCAGCGCACGTGGCGCGTGGATCTGATTGAGGCCGCCAAGGAATACGCCAAGGCGAGCCCCCACCGCTTCCAATGGGAGGCCCCGAATGGATGAAGCCCCGCTGATATTCCGCAAGGTGCTTGGTGCGCTACGGCCTGCCAGCAAGGCAGCGGAGGCCGCGCTGGCCGCGATCGACGATAAGCCGATCCGAGTCCGCATCACGCGCACGACCGGCAACGTGCGCCGCAACGCCCTGTACTGGGCCTGCCTGGGTGTGGCTGCGCCGATGCTGTCGGACAAGATCGACGGCCCGGCCCTGAACGTCGAGCTGCTTCACAGAATTCTCAAAGACAAGGCGGGGCTGGTCCGCGTCATCACGCTTCCGAGCGGCGACACGATCAAGGATTACGAAAGCACGTCCTTCGCCAAGATGCCGGAGAACGAGCGGGCAGCATTCATCGACTGGGCGCTTCTCACGCTGAGCAAATGGCTCGGCTGCGACATCACTGATTTGCGGCGCGAGGGTGAATCCGAAGCCGCCTGACGAGTTGAAGCGCCCGCACACCGCGAGCGCAGGAGCCGGCCGTTACCCCCGAGGCCGGCTCCACAAAACACCGGCCGGGTGGCTGGATAGGGATTGAGAGATGGAAGAGACAGTCGAGAGACTTTGCATCTGCGGAAAGGCGCTCAGCAGGTTTGAGCGTGTTTGTTGGGAATGCCACGACAAGGAGACCATCGCGAAGGCTATCGTCGTGCAACCGTCCACGCCGCTAGCGATCGTCGGCACCGACACGTTCTTCAGCGACATCGACGACGCCAGCGAGGATTATGCTGGCAGGTGGGCGCACCCATGCGACGAAGAGCCGCTGAAGATCAACCCCAAGCAGCTTGCGGGCTATCTGGTCGAGCGCGCAGTCGAGGATATGTGCGAAGAGGCGTTCGAGGATGCCGAAGAGCATGTAAAGGGCGCAGAGACCCTGACAGCTGAAATTATCGCAGCGCTCGAACGTTTCAATGCTGCGCAAACGGCCAGTAGCTGGACGCCGAGAACGAGCGAAGTGTTTCAGATCCCCGCGTCGGGCACGCCAGCATGAACGGCCTCATCTACTACCGCGAAGACCTGGAACTGGTCGGCCGCGTGATCGCCATCAAGCTTGCGCAACGCCGTGTTCCGCTCGACGCCAGCACCGCCATCCGCCCCAGCAACAGACCGCAACTGTGCGAGATGGAGCGGAGACGGAGAGCGGCGGGAGAGGTGGGGTGAGCGACATCCCAACGCTCGCGGCTGGGCTGAGCGAGGCGCAGGCCTTGGGCGATTATCCGCTCGAACCCATCGACGGCGTAGAGCCCATCTTCGTGCGAGCCATGATGATCGGCGCGATGACCGTCCGATACGTCAAGTGCGTGCCCGGCCTCGAATATGACGAGGCCCACGCCTCCGCAGTCGCCACCTGGGACACCGAGTGGGAGAGCGATCCGAGGCCCCGCACTTTCAAAGACGCAGAGGCCGCCGTCGATAGCGACCTTGAATATTGGGGCGAGGACTGAATCATGACCGTGACGAAAGAGACAGACCGCGCGAGCGCCATTTACGACGATGCGCTGCGCGCCGAGGCTGAGGCGACCGGGCCGGGCGTACCGGGATTCGCGCGACGATCAGCCATCCGCGCCATGCTCGCCTTCAAGGCTGAAGGCTGTGTGGACGAAGGGGTGACGGGGGCGATGCCTGTTCCCAAATGCCCCGACTGTGGAGAGGATATCGATCGGCATGCCAGCGCTTGTTACGCTGAGAATCCTCGCTGGACGGTCGCGCAGGTCGCCGCCCTCCGCGCCCTTCCCGCCGCTCAAGCCGGTCGGGTGGAAGGGGAGGACATCGACGAAGCCGCCGCCCGGGAAGAAGTGAAGTCGTATATCGCTGATCTTTTGGGCGCGTTGCAGCCGTTCAGTAGCGCGGCCGACACTGCCGATGATCGGAACGCCACAAGAGGGCCGGGCCAACGCGCACGGCCGCACGACTTCGTAACCGAGAGTGATTTCGCGGAAGCGTTTGCGATGTTCACTGATCGGCTTGACCCCGAAGGGCCTTTGTCGTCTTGGCTCGCCGGCCTGTCGCCCACCTCGCCCGTCGATGGGGGTGTGTCGTGAGCGGCCTGTACGTCGCCTCGCGCGCGACTGTCGCCGAACGCCCCGCCATGTGGCGCAAGCTGCGCGACCAGGGCGTACCGATCAACTCGACATGGATTGATGAAGCTGGCGACGGTGAGACGGCCTGTTTCTCGGAACTGTGGGGTCGCATCACTGGCGAGATTGCCCGGTCGGACGCGCTGATCCTCTACGCCGAAGCATCCGACTTCCCGCTGAAAGGTGCGCTGACCGAGGCAGGCATCGCGATCGGCATGGGCAAGCGTATCGGTGTGGTGGCGCCCGGTGTCGCATACGAGGCGAGATCGTATCGCCCGATCGGTTCCTGGATATCGCACCCGCTGGTGACGCGCTTCGATACCGTTGGCGAAGCGGTTGCAGCGTTGCTTGCCCCCGCCACCTTACAGGTTGCCCAGCCCCCGGAGCTGAGGGAGAGGGTGGCAGAGGCGCTGTACGAACATTGGGTTGCTGAGGTCGAACTGCAGGGCGGCGAGATGGCGCCTTGGAAGCTGCTTGGCGACAAAGAGACGTGGCTGTCTCGCGCGGATGCGGTTGCCGCTCTCATCGCCCCCTCTGCGATCGATGGGCGGGATCATGTCGGTGACGTTACCGACATGATCGGTGGGCGGGAGATCGGCCCGGCGCAACTGGATCGCGAGGCAGCAGCCAGGATTGCCGACGAATGCAATCCGGAGATTGCATTCCTGCCCGCCATGTACCGCGCCGGGGAATTGGACCAGTCGCCGCTGTCGCAGGGATTTGCTCAACATCGTGCGGCCGTCGTGGAGCGGTGTGCGATGGTGGCGGAGGAGCGAGCAAGGATGCGCGAGGGGCTGTTCAATGAGAATGGCGCATCGATCAACGCAGCGAAGGCTGTCGAGGCCGAAGAGATCGCGCGTGCAATCCGAGCCCTCTCCCCTTCCTCTGGTGATGGGGATGATGGGTGATGGAGACGGTCGGGAGCTTCGTACTGGACAGGGGCCGCACGCCTGGGGAATGGTGCGCGCTGCTCGACGCCCGCGGACTACAGGTATCAGAACGCACGCTTCGGCAAAAGGCTCGCGCGCTCGGCGCCTGCCACATTCTCGGCGCGGCGATGATTATCACGCCCGAGCAAATAGACCGCATTTTAGAGGATGGCGTATGCCGCTCGAACCATATCAAAGAGGCCCCACGTGGTGGGCAAAGGGGCGCATCGAATACAACGGGCTCCCCATCACGGACTACATCCGCGAAAGCACTGGCGCATCTTCAGAGGCTGGCGCAAGGCAATGGATCACGAACCGGCAGGAAGCTGAAGAGCGGCGCTACCTCCTAGGCGATGCCCACGAAGAGCATGTCTTCACCTTCAACGATGCCGTGGTCCTTTACGACGCCGGCCCGGATATGGCCAAGTATCTGATCCCCATTTCAGCCAGGCTGGGCAATCTCCCGGTCAAGGCGATCACCGCGAAGATGATTCGCGATCTGGGCAAGGATCTGTATCCGAAGAACGCGACCGACACATGGCGGCGATGGGTCGTCACGCCCGCGCGATCGGTCATCAACAACGCGCACGAGCTGGGCAAATGCCCGCCCATTCGGATCAAGGGATTCGAGAAGGAGGAGCGCGTCAAGCAGGACCGCAGGCGAGGCAAGAAAAGCCGCGTCCCGAAAACGCCGGGTAGCTGGGAATGGCTGTTGAAGTTCCGCCAGCATGCCGGGCGCTATCACGCCGCGCTCGCGCTCTTCATGTTCGCGACCGGCGCCAGGGTCGGGCAGTCCGTCGAGATGCATCCTGACAACCTGAAGCTGTCCGAGGGTAAGGCGATCATTCCCGGCGCCAAGGGCCATGACGATCGCGTGGTGATGCTGCCAGAGGAAGTGATAGCCGAACTGAAGGCGCTGCCTCCAAAGGTGCCGCGCGGCTGGGATACGAGCCGCAAGGCGAACAAGCGCGTATTCGGGTTCGCCAGCAAGGATGGCCCGCGCAAGGGCTGGATGACCGCCTGCAAGAAAGCGGGCATTCCGTACCTCCCGCCGCATTCCGCCGGCCGCCACGGCTTCGGGCAGGAAATGCGCGTTCGACAGGGCGTCGATAAGAAGGCGGTCGGGCAATATGGCGGCTGGGATGACACCGAATTGCTCGACGGCACCTATACGCACGGCGAAGGGTCCGACGACAAGATTCTGGAGGCGTTTCGTACAGGGCGCGTACAAGCCGAAAAGATCACTGGCATTAAGCTGCGCAAAGTAGTAGGAGAATCTTGAAATGATTGCTGCCCTCCGAAGGCAGAGGCCACAGGTTCGAATCCTGTCGGGTGCGCCAAATACCCGGTATTATGGCGCAACAGCACTAAGCGCCTGTCTCTAGAAGTTGATCACCAAACGATCGATATAGCTTTGCGCGTACTCGCTGCTCTTGTGGGTGAGCCTATCGACCAAGCGATAGCCGAGGCCATCGTTGGCCCTGATCCTGTCGGCAACCGTTTGGAACCGTTCCGTAGCTTCTTCCGAGTCGTCCACCGGCCCGAAAACGGCACCTCCTATATCGAGAACAACTCGATAGTCAGGACCGCCAGCCAATAGGTCGTCGAGGAAGCTCATTCGTTTTTCCATCAAAAGCACCAGCCGTTCAGAGTGTCGAGGGACCAAATGTCTTGTCGCAGGCTGGGCACTCCCATTTCCCGAAAGAGGTCCAGTGACCAGTAAGCTCATTGAGCAGAATTTTTCGTCCATTCTTGTCGTAGCAACCCGTGCAGTAGTGTCGGGAAGGGTCGCCAAAGATATACGCGCCCTCGTCCAACTCAGGGTCGGTGGAAGCGCGCTGCGTCGCTTGCCGTTCTAGCTCCTCGACACGCCCCCTCGCGTCGGCAAGCTCGATTTTGAGATTAGCGGCATCGAGCTTCGCGTCTCCAAGCTGGCTTGTTAGGTCCGCGAGCAACATCTTGAAGTCGGCTTCGCTCACCTTTCGGTCAAGCTCGCGGAGCTTCTTCACGATGTCGATCGCGGTTGAGATGCTCGAAACAAGGTCCACAGAAATCCTCCCATCCCAGCAAACGCACCCAACCCATTCATTCGCCCATTTGCAACCGCCGCGTGAGGCGGTACATATAGCGAACGTTTGGGAGATCAATGGTGCAAATTCAAAACCTCAAAATCGGATTTGGTACGTTGACTTATCGCGGTGGGATCGAGGCCATACCCGCCTCGGTTGTTAAGCAGGGCAACGTCACCACCCACAATGCAGCCCAGCCCGGCAGCCCCGCCTATTTTGAGGTCGCGTTTCAAATTCAGGGGCACGTTGAAGAGGCCGGAGTGAGCGAGTTCCACATCTTCAATCTGACAATCCCGCTTGTCGATAAGCCTGCCGACAGTTCCTATTCGGAAATTGAGGCTGAGGCTGCGAAACAGCTTGCTCCAATGCTTCGCCTCTTTGCAGAGGAGATTGAGCGGCAGGTTGCTGAGACCGATGCGCCTGCGGAGGTGGTTGATTAGCTGTTTGCAGATCGTCTCGAAAGGAAGATCAGCGATGGCCGACTATAGCACTGCATTAATTGCCGCGATTACCGCGCTGGCCGGTTGGGGCGGGGGCTTCATCACTGGCAGCTTCAGAATGCGGGAATTGCGCAAATCGCATAAGCGGGACGATGCGGCGCTAATGAGGACGAAGGTAGAAGAACTCTTCTCCGAGCTGGACCTGCTCCAAAACCTCGCGTCCCAACAGATCGTCACGGCAATTGGGATTCTCAATCGGAGGGACGCAACCGGCTCAAAGATTGAAAAATTCAACCTTGGCAGGATACGGTCGCTGGTGGCGCTTTACCTTCCAGACCTCGCAGCGGTGCTCGCGGTGTATGATGAAAAGTGCAGCGAACTAATCATGACATTGCGGGCAGACCTCCAAAATGAGGATATGGACAAAATGACCGCCATATATGGTCATGTAGTTCAAGCTGGGCAGCTTACTACGAATCTCTGCGAGGACGTGCGGAGGTTGCTGACCCAAAAGGCAAGTGAAATTGGCGCTTCCATTCGCAACGCCAGATAACGCGGCAAAAGAAATTTTGAGGAAGGACAAGGCAGTGGGTGAAGACGAGAGGGTGCCGATGGAGGTGACATTTATCGGTGGCCCATTCATCGATCCAGACGGTCAAGAAGGTAGGCTAAGCGTGAACCTTGTTATCGAGGACGGTGATTTCCTAGGAGCGATTGATGTCGCAAGGGAGGAGGGCGGTATCCTCCTTAAGGGGGATGGTGCGGGAGTCGCTTGGTTTCTTCCGTGGCCACCTGCCGCAATCCGCATTCGCCCGGCGAATAAGTGATCGAAATTCCGCCGCACTAGGTACGCAAAGATTGTAAGTAGCGTTCATTCTGATTTCGATTCTCGAAACGGACGGAGTTTCAACGGACGCGCGTCCGTTGCTCGTAGGCCGACAGGAGATGACCATGTCGCGCATCCTCGCCTTTTTCGCTGCGTTCGTCATTGCATCGACCGCCTGGGCTCAGGCCCCGGCTCCCTCCGATCTCGCGGCACTGAATGCGATTCCCCGGGAGTTCAGCGCCGCCTGGGCAGGCGGAGACGGCGAGGCGCTCGGCATGCTGATGGCGCCGGAGATCGATTTTGTCACTGTGGGCGGCTCCTGGCTGCATGGCCGCAAGGACTTTACCCTCTATCATCAGCGCCTTTTCGACGGCCGCTTCCGCGGCTCGACCATCACGCCGCTCGAGATCGATGTCCGGCCCGTCAGGCCGGACCTGATGTTCGTGCGATGGACGTGGCGGATCGCCGGCGACCGCGATTTCGACGGATCAGCGCGCCCGCCGCGTGTCGGGCTGATGTCCATGTTGGTAGAAAAGCGGCGCGATCGCTGGCTAGTCATCGCGTCGCAGAACACCAATGGCGGGCCGGGTACCGCGCCGGAGAACACGGGCCTGGCATTCCCCCTGCGCTTGCCACCCTCGCCGCCGCAGTAGCACTCGGGACCGCACGGGGTGGTGAAGGGCGGCGAGCGACGACCTCAGGCGATATTAGGGTAGTACAAACGGCGAAATATATTCGTTATGTTTATCCTGCACGGGGCGCCAGTCTTCAAAGATCCGGCTCAACCGCAAACAGGTTTCCGGCATCGGACGTTCCCGCCGGCAAGCGCGTCAGGCTTGCGAAAACCCCTCGCGGGCATGGGCCGCCTGGGTCACGCGCCCGCCCCGCTTGATCGTCTTGAGGCACACCATGGTGGACGATCGCTGCACCCCGGGCAGGACGACGATGTCGAAGCGCAGCAGATGGTCGAGATCGTCGACGTCGCGGCACGCGACCCGCAACACATAATCGCCGTCGCCCGCAATCGTGTGACATTCAAGGATCGCGGGCGTGTCGAGGACTGCCGCTTCGAACGCCTCCCGGCGTGCCGAATCGATGATGACCTGGATATAGGCCATGACGCCCAGGTTGATCTGCGCCGGATCGATGTCGGCGCGATAGCCGGTGATGATCCCGGCCTCCTCCATCGCCTGGACGCGGTTCCAGCACGGCGTCTTCGACAAGCCGACGCTCTCCGCCAGCGACGCATAGGATTGCCGCGCATCCGCCTCGAGCGCGCTCAGAATGTCCCGATCGATGCGATCCATCAATTGTCCTCGTCTTTCCCGCTCAGCAGAACATCGTTCCGTCAAAATGCCACTGGAGCGCGATCTATTCTACCAGCCGTGCCTGAAAAGGCGAATCCGCGAACAATGGTCGCGGCCAGTGGCGGTACGACTCTCCTGCCGGAGACAAGCGACGAGAACGGCACAGGAGGGCAGATGAGCGCGACCGTCACCTACCGCAGTTATCTTGGCCTCTCCGATCTCCTCGCCTGCCAGCGGCCGCTCACCGATGCCCATGACGAGCTGCTGTTCATCTCGATCCACCAGGCGTCCGAAATCTGGCTGAAGCTCACCCTGCACGAGCTGCGCGCCGCGCGGACGCATGTGATCGCCGACGATCTGTCGCCGGCCTTCAAGATGATGGCCCGCGTCGCGCGCATCCAGGCGCAGCTGATCCAGAGCTGGGAAGTGCTCGCGACGATGACGCCCGCCGATTACACCGTGATGCGCGGGAAACTCGGCACCAGCTCCGGCTTCCAATCCGACCAGTATCGCGAGATCGAGTTCATGCTCGGCAACAAGAATGCCAGCATGGTCGATCTCCATGCGGCCGAGCCCGAGGTGCATGATCGCCTGGCGGCCGAACTCGACACCCCGAGCCTCTATGACGAGGCCCTGCGCCTGCTCGCGCGCCGAGGATTCGACATCCCCGCCGACCGGCTGGATCGCGACTTCACCCTGCCCTACCAGCCCTCGCCCGAGGTCGAGCGCGCCTGGGCCGCGGTCTATGCCAACCCGAAGCAATATTGGGATCTGTACGAGCTCGCCGAGAAGCTGGTCGATGTCGAATATCACGTCCAGCTCTGGCGTTTCGGCCATCTGAAGACGGTCGAGCGCGTCATCGGGTTCAAGACCGGCACCGGCGGCACCGCGGGCGTCCAGTATCTCGCCAAGGTGCTCGAAACGGTGTTCTTCCCCGAATTGCTCAGCGTCCGGACCCGGTTGTGACCGGAGTGAGCTGAGATGCCGGTCAATGCAGCGGTTGCGATGCTCGCGCGCGGTGCCGATGATGGCGACGGGATCGCCTTCATCGACGATGCGGGCACTTGCTCACGCGCCGCTCTGGCGCAGCGCGTCCGGAACTTCGCCGGCCATCTCGCTGCCCGGGGCATCGCGCCCGGCACGCGCATGCTGCTCTGTGCCGAAGACAGCGTCGATTTCGTGGTCGCCTGCCTCGGCGCGATCTGGACCGGTGTGGTGCCGGTCATGGTCAATCCGCAACTGGCCGCCGATGATTATCGCTATCTGATCGAGGATAGCGGCGCGGGCCTGCTGGCAGTGTCGCAGGCGGCGCTACCGCGCTTCGATGGCCTTCCGCTTCCCGACACGATCGTGATCGGCGATGCGACGGCCGGTATCGAGGACGGCCAGACCGTGCCCGACCCGGTGATGGTCGACACGGACGCCGTGTGCATCTGGCAATATTCCTCGGGGACGACCGGGCGCCCCAAGGGCACGATGCATTCGCACGGCGCGATGATCGCCGCGCCCGCGCAGTTCGCCGAGGACGTGCTGCATTTGTCCGGGGAAGATATCAGCTTCTCGGTGTCGAAGATGTTCTTCGGCTATGGCTTCGGCAACAGCGTGCTCTTTTCGCTGTGGCACCGTACCACCGCGATCCTCATGGCCGAGCGGCCTTCCGCGGTGGCGGTGCTGTCCCGCATGGCGCTCCATCTGCCTACCATCCTCTACAGCGTCCCGACCTTCTACGCCGCGCTGCTCGCGGAGGAGAGCATCCCCGCCGAAGCATTGTCGCGATTGCGGCTCTGCGTGTCGGCCGGCGAAGCACTGCCCGCCGAACTCTGCCGGCGCTGGCTGGCGCGGTTCGGGGTCCCGATCGTCGACGGCATGGGGTCGACCGAGATGCTCCACATCTTCCTGTCCAATCGCCCCGGCGACATCACCCCCGGCGCCACCGGCCGGCCCGTCGGCGACTATCGCCTCGAATTGCGCGGCGAGACTGGTGGACCGGTCCCCGCCGGCGAGATCGGGGAATTGTTCGTGAAGGGGCCGACCCGCGCGCTCGGCTATTGGAACAAGCCGGAGAGGAACGCCGCGGTGTTCGTCGACGGATGGGTCAGGACCGGCGACAAGTTCCGCCAGGATGATCAGGGCCGCTTCCTCTATTGCGGCCGGGCCGACGATCTCCTCAAGGTCAACGGCATCTATGTCTCCCCGTTCGAGATCGAGGCGGCGCTCGCGCAGCATCCCGCGGTCGCCGAAGTCGCGGTTGTCGGCGCGGCCGATCGCGACGGCCTGGTGAAGCCGGTCGCCTTCGTCGTGGCCTCACCCGGCACCTGCTGCGACCCGGCGCTGGAAACCGCGTTGAAAGCGCATGCGAAAGCATCGCTCGCCGCCTATAAATATCCGCGGCGGGTCCATTTCCTGGACACGCTGCCCAAGACCGCGACCGGCAAGATCGAGCGGTTCAAGCTGCGCGCCCTGGCTGGAGAGACCTGGTGAAGATCGCCTGCCTGGGCGGCGGACCCGCCGGTCTCTATTTCGCGATCTCGATGAAGCTGCGCGATCCCGCCTGCGAGATCGACCTGTTCGAACGCAACCGCGATGGCGACACCTTCGGATGGGGCGTCGTGTTTTCCGACCAGACCGTCGCCAACCTCATCGCCAACGATCCGGTGAGCGGCGCGGTCGTGCGCGACGCCTTCGCCCATTGGGACGATATCGCCGTGCATATTCACGGCGAGACGATCCGGTCGAGCGGCCATGGCTTTATCGGCATCGGGCGCAAGACCTTGCTCTCGATCCTGCAGGACCGCGCCCGCGATCTCGGTGTCCGGCTCCACTTCGAGCAGGAGGCGGCGCCCGATCTCGATGCCTGGAACGGCTATGACCTGGTGATCGCCGCCGACGGTGTGAACAGCCGGATGCGCGATCGGTACGCGCCCCATTTCGGCGTCGATATCGAGGTGCGCGGCAACAAGTTCATGTGGCTCGGCACGCGCCAGGACTTCGACGCCTTCACCTTCGCGTTCGAGGAGACCGAGGCCGGCTGGATATGGGCGCACGCGTACCGGTTCGACGACAATGCCTCGACCTTCATCGTCGAATGCGCGCCGGAAACCTGGGCCGGCCTGGGTTTCGACCGGATGGACCAGGCGGAGACGATCGCGCGGCTGGAGACGATCTTCGCCGACTATCTCGGCGGCAACGCGCTGATGTCGAACGCAGGCCATCTGCGCGGGGCGGCGGTGTGGCTCAATTTCCGCCGCGTGCTGTGCGAGCGCTGGGCCTATCGCAACCTGATCCTCCTCGGCGATGCGGCGCATACCGCGCATTTCTCGATCGGGTCGGGCACCAAGCTCGCGCTCGAGGATGCGATCAAGCTGGCCGAGGTGCTCAACCGCCCCGGCCTTTCGCGCGAGGCGGCGCTGGCGGAATATCAGGCCGAGCGATCGGTCGAGGTGCTGAAGCTCCAGAACAGCGCGCGCAACTCGACCGAATGGTTCGAGACGCTCGACCGCTATCTCGGTTTCGAGCCGATCCAGTTCGCTTATTCGCTGCTGACCCGGTCGCAGCGCGTCAGTCACGAGAATCTGCGCGTGCGCGACAAGCCCTGGCTCGAAAGCGTCGAGCGCTGGTTCCATGCCGGCGCCGGCAGTGAGACGGACCGCGCCGTGCCGCCGATGTTCGCGCCGTTCCGGCTGCGCGACATGACCCTCGCCAATCGCGTCGTGGTGTCGCCGATGGCGACCTATTCGGCGGGCGAGGATGCGACGCCCAATGATTTCCATCTCGTCCATTATGGCGCGCGAGCGCAAGGCGGCGCGGGGCTCGTCTTCACCGAGATGACCTGCGTCTCGGCCAATGGCCGGATCACGCCGGGATGTCCGGGCATGTACGCGGACGATCATGTGACGGCCTGGCGGCGCATCACCGATTTTGTCCATGCCCGAAGCGAAGCGCGCATCTGCCTGCAGCTTGGCCATTCCGGGGCGAAAGGCTCGACCCGGCTTGGCTGGGAGGGCATGGATCAGCCGCTCGAAACCGGCAACTGGCCGCTGATCGCCGCGGCCGACACGGCCTGGACCGCCGGCAATGCGCAGCCCCGCGCCATGACCCGCGACGATATGGATCAGGTGCGCGATCAGTTCGTCGCTGCCACCCGGATGGCGGTCGATGCCGGGTTCGACATGGTCGAGCTGCACGCGGCGCATGGCTATCTGCTGTCGAGCTTCATTACACCGCTGCAGAACCGCCGCACCGACGACTATGGCGGCAACCTGGCGAACCGGCTGCGTTATCCGCTCGAAATATTCGCCGCGATGCGCGCGGCGTGGCCGGCCGAGCGCCCGATGTCGGTGCGCATCTCCGCGACCGACTGGATGGCGGATGCGGGCGTGACGCCCGACGACGCGGTGACGATCGCCCGCGCCTTTGCCGATGCCGGCGCCGACCTGATCGACGTGTCCGCCGGCCAGACCTGGGCCGAGGCCAGGCCGGTCTATGGCCGCATGTTCCAGACGCCCTTCGCCGACAAGATCCGCAACGAGGCGAAGCTGTCGACCATGGCCGTCGGCAACATCTTCGAGCCAGATCACGTCAACGCGATCCTTGCCGCCGGCCGCGCCGATCTGGTCGCGCTGGGGCGGCCGCATCTCGTCGATCCCTATTGGACGCTGCACGCGGCCGCCGCTTTCGACTATCGCGGGATTCATGTTCCCCCACCCTATCAGAACGGCCAGGTTCAGCTCACGCGCACCCTGAAGCGCGCGGCCGACATGGCGGAAGGAAAGGCATGACCATGCTCGACGGGATTCATGCCGTCGTCACCGGCGGCGGCACCGGCATCGGCGCCGCGATCGCTCGGCGCCTCGCCGGGGAGGGCGCGACGCTGACCCTGGTCGGGCGGCGGACCGAGCCGCTGCGGGCCGTGGCCGGCCCGATCGGCGCGCATGTCGCGCCGGCCGATGTCACCGATCCGGAGGCGGTCGCGGCAGCCTTCGATCGCGCGCGCGCCGTCAACGGCCCGATCGCGATCCTGATCAACAATGCCGGCGCCGCCAGCAGCGCACCCTTTGCGCGCACCACGCTGGCCGACTGGCGGGCGATGATGGCGATCAACCTCGATGCGCTGCACATCTGCACCCAGGCGGCGCTGGCCGACCTGAAGGCCGCGCCGATGGGCCGGATCGTCACGATCGCCAGCACCGCGGGCGTGAAGGGCTATGCCTATACGACTGCCTATTGCGCCGCGAAGCACGGCGCGATCGGCTTCACCAAGGCGCTTGCCGCCGAGCTGGCGAAGAGCGCGGTCACCGTGAACGCGGTGTGCCCCGGCTTCACCGATACCGATCTGGTCGCGGACGCCGTCGCCGGCATCGTCGCCAAGACCGGCCGGACCGCGGACGCGGCGCGCGCCGATCTCGCCGCCTTCAATCCGCAGGGGCGGCTGATCGAGCCGCGCGAAGTCGCCAATGCGGTCGCCTGGCTCTGCCATCCCGACAGCGGATCGATCACCGGACAATCCATCATCGTCGCGGGAGGGGAAGCCGCATGAATCCCGAAACCTACACGCCGCGGCATTTCGCCTGGGCCTATGATACGGGCGTCGCGACGATCACGCTGTCGCGGCCCGAGCGCAAGAACCCCCTCACCTTCGATTCCTATGCCGAGCTGCGCGACCTGTTCCGCGACCTCGCCTTCGCGCCCGGGGTGAAAGTGGTCATCGTCACCGGCGCCGGCGGCAATTTCTGCTCGGGCGGCGACGTGCATGAGATCATCGGCCCGCTGACCGAGATGGACATGCCCGCGCTGCTCGCCTTCACCCGCATGACCGGCGACCTGGTCAAGGCGATGCGCGCCTGCCCGCAGCCGGTGATCGCCGCGGTCGACGGCATCTGCGCCGGTGCCGGCGCGATCATGGCGATGGCGTCCGACCTGCGCATCGCGACGGTTCGGGCGAAGACGGCGTTCCTGTTCACCCGGGTCGGCCTGGCCGGCTGCGACATGGGCGCCTGCGCGCTCCTGCCCCGCATCATCGGCCAGGGCCGCGCGTCGGAGCTGCTCTTCACCGGCCGCTCGATGTCGGCGGAGGAAGGCGAGCGCTGGGGCTTCTACAACCGCCTGGTCGAGCCCGACGCTTTGTCGAGCGAAACCAACAAGATGGCCCGCGCGCTCGCCGATGGCCCGACCTTCGCTCACGGCATGACCAAGACCCAGCTCACCATGGAATGGGCGGTCAGCCTCGACGTCGCGATCGAGATGGAGGCCCAGGCCCAGGCGATCTGTATGCAAACCGCCGACTTCCGCCGCGCCTTCGAAGCCTTCGCCGCAAAACGCGGGCCCGTATTCGAAGGCAATTGAGCGTGAGCGACCGGACCTTCCTCGACTGGCCGTTCTTCGACGATTCCCACCGGGCACTCGCGCGCGATCTCGACGCCTGGTGCGGCGCGACCCTGGGCCACAATCATGGCGACGATGTCGATGCGGCCTGCCGCACGCTGGTCCGCCAGCTCGGTGACGGCGGCTGGCTGCGCTATGCCGTGCCCGCGGCTTATGGCGGGGTGCACGACGCACTCGACGTGCGCTCGCTCGCGCTGATCCGCGAGACGCTGGCGCGCCATTCGGGGCTCGCCGATTTCGTGTTCGCGATGCAAGGCCTGGGATCGGGCACGATCAGCCTGTTCGGCACGCCCGAGCAGAAGGCCGATTACCTGCCCGCCGTCGCGCGCGGCGACCGGATCGCGGCCTTCGCGCTGACCGAGCTCGCCAGCGGATCGGACGTGGCAGGCATGGACAGCACGGCGACGCTCACCGCGGACGGCTATGTCGTCGACGGCGCCAAGACCTTCATCTCGAACGGCGGCATCGCCGATTATTATGTCCTCTTCGCGCGCACCGGCGAAGCACCGGGTGCGAAGGGCATCTCCGCCTTCATCGTACCGGCGGAGACGCCGGGCCTGTCCATCGTCGAACGGATCGAGGTGATCGCGCCGCATCCGCTCGCCACCATCGGCTTCGACCGGATGGCGCTTCCCGCCTCCGCCCTGCTCGGCGAGCGCGGCAAGGGGTTCGCGCAGGCGATGGCGACGCTCGATATCTTCCGCACCACGGTTGGTGCCGCCGCGCTCGGCTTCGCGCGCCGCGCGCTGGACGACGCGACCGATCGGGCCGCCTCGCGTCAGCTGTTCGGCGCCCGGCTCTCGGACAATCCGATCACCCAGACCAAGCTGGCCGAGATGGCGCTCGACGTCGACGCGGCCGCGCTCCTCGTCTATCGGGCGGCCTGGACGCGCGATGTCGCGGGACGGCGCAACACGCGCGAAGCCGCGATGGCCAAGCTCTTCGCCACCGACCGCGCCCAGCAGGTGATCGACAAGGCCGTGCAGATCTTCGGCGGCATGGGCGTGGTGAAGGGCGTGCCGGTCGAGGCGCTCTACCGCGAGATCCGGGCGCTACGCATCTATGAAGGCTCCTCCGAGGTCCAGAAGATCGTGATCGCCCGAGCGCACCTCGCCGATGCCGGGGTGGCGCGATGACCACCGAATTCCGCGGCACCTATCCGGTTCGCTTCGCGCACTGCGATCCGGCCGGCATCGGCTATTATCCGCGGCTGCTCGAGATCGTCGACGCAGCGATCGAGGATTGGACCGAGGCCTGTATCGGCGTCACGCGGTCGCATATGCATGTCGGGCTCGGCTTCGCGCTGCCGACGGTCGATCTTCACGTCACCTTCGTCCGGCCATGCCGGCTTGGCGAGACGCTCGACATCGTGGTTGCGGGTGCCGATCCCGGTCGCTCCTCGATCGCGCTGACTGCCACGATCAGCTGCGCTGGCGAACCGCGCTTCGCCGCGACCTATGTGCAGGTCCTGACGGACGGTGACGGAAAGGCCATGGCGTGGCCGGAAGCGTGGCATGCACGGCTCGGCTCGGGGACAACGACATGACAATCCACCAGACCTTGCTCCCCGACGGATGGCCGCGCCCGAAGGGCTATGCCAACGGCATCCTCGCCGAGGGGCGGATGATCTTCACCGGCGGCGTGATCGGCTGGGACGAGCAGGAACGCCTCGTAGCCGACGACCTGGTCGGCCAGTTCCGCCAGGTGCTGAAGAACATCCTCGCCATCCTGGCCAAGGGCGATGCCGGGCCGGAACATATCGTCCGCCTCACCTGGTACATCACCGATCGCGACGCCTATCTGGCCTCGCTCACCGAGATCGGCGCGGCGTGGCGCGAGCATATGGGGCGAAACTATCCGGCGATGGCCGTGGTGGCCGTGTCATCGCTGATGGAGTCGGCCGCCAGGATCGAGATCGAGGCGACGGCCGTTCTGCCGAGCGCGCGCGAGGGCTGACGATCGTCGCAAAGGTCACTGCCGCTACGGGCGGGACGCTTCGTTACAAAAAAATTGCACCGGGCAGATGGGGAAATCCACTATCATCGCGTCCTCGGGTGGGGGAGCCGCAACATCTCTGCGCTCCATAGCGAAGGCTTGCACCGAGACGGGCATCGCGCACCTTGTGGAGGAATGATTGATGTCGAGTTCGCGCCGCCTGCTTCTTCTGGTCACCGCGTCTTCCGCGGCCCTGCTCGTCGCACCCCAGGTGCTGGCGCAAGCCGATGTGAAATCGAGCGTTGCCGCCACCGCCCAGCCTCAATCCCAGCCCTCGCAACCCTGGCCGCAGATCGCGAGCGACGTACCGGCCGATCCCGATGTCCGCACCGGCACGCTGCCCAACGGCATGCGCTATGCGATCATGAAGAACGCCACCCCGCCCGGCCAGGCATCCTTGCGGCTGCGCATCGACGCGGGCTCGCTGATGGAGAAGGACGACCAGCTCGGCCTCGCCCATTTCATGGAGCATATGGCGTTCAACGGCACGACCAATATCCCGAAGAACGAGCTGATCAACATCCTGGAACGACTGGGCCTGGCGTTCGGCGCCGATCTCAATGCGGCGACCAGCTTCGACCAGACCTTCTACCAGCTCGAGCTGCCACGCACCAATGACGAGACGGTCGACACCGCGCTTCACGTGATGCGCGAGCAGGTGTCCGAAGCGACGATGGACCCGGAGGATATCGTCGACGAACGCGGTGTGATCGCGGGCGAGGAAAGGCTGCGCAACTCGCCGGCGCTGCGCGTCTCGCGCAAGACGCTCGACGTGCTCGCCAAGGGGCAGAAGATCGCATCGCGCTTTCCGATCGGCGACCTGAAGATCATCAACAGCGCCCCGCGCGAGCGTTTCGTCGATTTCTACCAGAGCTATTACCGCCCCACCCGCGCGACGATGGTCGCGGTCGGCGATTTCGACGTCGCGGTGATGGAAGCGAAGATCAGGAAGAGCTTCTCCGACTGGCAGCCCAAGGCGCCGGACGGCCCCGAGCCCGATCTCGGCACCGTCGCCACGCATGGCCCCGAAACCCATGTCACGGTCGAGCCGGGCGTCTCCTCCGGCATCTCGCTCGCCTGGACCCGCGCGCCCGACCTTCGCCCGGACACCGTCGCGAAGCGGCGCCTGGACACGATCCAGTATCTCGGCCTCGCCGTGCTCAACCGCCGGCTCTCCGAATTGTCGCGCACCGACAACGCGCCCTTCCTCAACGCCAGCGCCAGCGATTCCGGCCTGATGCGCAGCCTGGAGGTCGCGACCGTCACCGCGCAATTCATCCAGGGCAAATGGAAGCCCGCGCTCGAAGCGATCGACCAGGAGCAGCGCCGCCTGGTTCAGTATGGCGTGTCCGATGCCGAGCTGCAGCGCGAGGTGACCGCTTATCGCACTGCGCTGGAGAATGCGGTGAAGGGCGCCCCTACCCGCAACACCCGCGGTCTTGCCGGCAGCATCCTGGGCGCGGTCAACGATCGTCAGGTGTTCACCGCGCCCAAGACCGACCTCGCGCTGTTCGAGGCGACGGTGAAAGGGTTGACCGCGGCGCAAGTGAACGAGGCGATCAAGCCGGTCTTCACCGGTGGCGGCCCGCTGACCATGCTGATCTCTCCGGTCGAGATCGAGGGCGGCGAAAAGGCCGTCGCGGCGGCGCTGCAGGGCTCGCGCGCGGTCGCGGTCGCGGCGCCCGCCGCCGGGATCAAGATGCCCTGGCCCTATACCGATTTCGGCAGGCCCGGCACCGTCAAGGACCGCCGCGAGATCGCCGGACTGGGCACCACCGTCGTCACCTTCACCAACGGGGTGACGCTGACGGTGAAGCCGACCAGCTTCAGCAAGGATTCGATCTATATCAACCTGCTGACCGGCACCGGCGAGCAGAATTTCTCGCCCGACACGCTCGATCCGCGCGCCACCACGATCGGCGGCCTGCAATCGGGCGGCCTGGGCAAGATGACGGTCGACGAGATGAGCCGGTCGCTCAACGGCCACATGGTCGGGGCCGGGCTCAACACCCTGGGCGACAAGTTCCTGCTGGGCGGCGGCACGCGGCGCGAGGATTTGCAGCTCCAGATGCAGGTGATGGCAGCCTATCTGACCGACCCTGCCTATCGCGGCCAGCAATTCGAGCAGACCAAGGCGAACTATCCGGCAATGTACCAGGCGACGCTGGCGCTGCCGGCCGGCGCGTTCAGCGTGCAGGCGAAGGAACTGCTCGCCGGCGGCGACAAGCGCACAGCGGTGGTCCCACCCGAGACCCTGTCGCAGTGGTCGATGGATGCAGTGCGGCCGGGGCTGAAGGCGTTGCTGGCGGTCGGGCCGATCCATATCACCATGGTCGGCGACATGACGGTGGACGAAGCGATCAAGGTCACCGCCACCACCTTCGGTGCGCTGCCGCCTCGGCCCGCGGCAGCTGCCCCCGCGCCCGGTGCCGACCAGCGCCGTTTCCCCGCCCCGACGCCGGTACCGCTCCACTTCACCCATAAGGGGCTGGCGGAGCAGGGCCTTGGCTTCATCGCCTGGCCGGCCACCGATGTGGTGCAGGATCTGGGCGAAGCGCGGCGAATCGAAGTGCTCGCCGCGGTGCTCAAGCTGCGCGTGCTCGACGAGATCCGCGAAAAGCAGGCCTTGGCCTATTCGCCCGGCGTTTCGGCCAGCTATTCGGACACCTACAAGGGATATGGCACCATCTCGGTTCAGGCCGAGACGGCGCCGGAGAAGCTGCCCGCCTTCTTCGCCGCGATGGACGACATCACCAGGAGCCTGCGCGAAAAGCCGATCGGCGCGGACGAGCTGAAGCGCGCGCGCGAGCCGTTGGTCGAATCGGCCAAGCGCGGCCAGAACACCAATGGCTGGTGGCTCGGCCAGCTCACCTATATCGTCGATCGGCCTTATTATATTCCGCAGACACTGACCGTGGTGCCGCAGTTCGAGGCGGTCACCCCCGCCGACATCCAGGCGCTTGCGCAGAAATATCTGCGGCCCGAGGCCGCCTGGAAGGCCGAGGTCACGCCCGATGCCTCGGCCAAAGCGGATGCCAAGTAACGCGCGCACCATGAAGGGAGAGGGTCGGTCGTAACACCTCGCGCACCTCGCCCCGACACAGCCGGCGATCAGGCCTCGTTCGAGGCGCTGAACGCCGGCTTTCGTGCGTCGCTGCAGCGCTATTTCGCGCGGCGGGTGCGCGACGCATCCGAGATCGACGACATGGTCCAGCAGGTGTTCGAACGCCTGCTCAAGCGCGGAGATGTAGCCAATGTGGAGCATCTTGGCGGCTATGTGTTCCAGACCGCCTCCAGCGTCTTCGCCGATCACCTGCGCCGCCGCCGCAGCCGCCACGCCGATGCGCACGACGAATTCGACGAGAGAAATCATGGAGATGTGGATTTCTCGCCCGAGCACGTCCTTCTCGAAAGGGAACGGCTGGCCCGCGCGACCGCGGTACTGCTCGAGCTTCCCGAACGGACACGGGTGATCTTCGTCTTGAGGCGGCTTGAGGGCATGAAGTATCTCGACATCGCGGCGCGGCTTGGCATTTCCGTCAGCGCGGTGGAGAAGCATATGGAGCGCGCCGTCGCGCGCCTCGCGGAGAGCGTGGAACCGGAATGATGCAATTGCGCGCCATCCCCCGCACCCGCGGCATGTCCCCGGTCGAAGCCGCCGCCCATTGGCTGGTGCGCCGCGACGCACATGAGCTGTCGCCAGCCGAGGAGGCCGAGTTCGACGCCTGGCGCGCCGATCCGGTCAATGCCGACGCCTATCGCCGGGCGAGCGGCGCGATGGAGTTGTTCGACGCGGATCTCGGTGCCGACCCGCATCTCAAGGCGCTGCGCCAGGCAGCGCTGGACGCCACGCCGGCGCCGCGCCGCCGCTTCCAGGCGGTCGCCGCGCTGATGGCGGCGAGCCTGGTCGGCGCGATCACCTTTCTCGGCATCGAGCGGTCGGGCAAGAGCCCGGCGCCGTCCGCCAGGCCCTCCGCCGTCGTGGTCGCCCAGGCGCCCGTGACACCGGTGGTGCAGCCGGCGAACGCCACCAATGACTATGCGACCGGCGTCGGCGAGCGTCGCACCGTCAAGCTGGCCGACGGCAGTACGGTCACGCTCAACACCCGCACCCGGCTCTCGGTCGTCTTCACCGGTGGCCGGCGTCTCATCCGGCTGTTGCGCGGCCAGGCGCTGTTCGAGGTCTTTCACGACCGCACCCGGCCCTTCGTGGTCGAGGCGGCCGACCGGCAGGTGACCGCGCTCGGCACCATCTTCGAAGTGCGGGTCGATCCCGGCCGGGTCAATGTCGTGCTGATCGAGGGGCGGGTGGTGGTCGATCGCACGCCCGAGGCGGCGCGCGCCTTCGACTCCGCCCCGCTCGCCCCGACCCTGCTCAAGCCCGGCGAGGAATTCAGCGTGGCGCTTGGCGCGCCGCAACGGGTCGGCTCGGTCGATGTCGACCGCCAGCTGCTGTGGCGCGACGGGTTCGTCGAGTTCGACGACGAGCCGCTCGGCGCCGCGGTAGCGGAGATCAACCGCTATTCGAGCCGGCCGATCACGCTCGGCGATGACGGTGTCGCCTCGCTTCACCTGAGCGGCGTGTTCAGCACCGGCGCGCCTGACCGGTTCGTCGATGCCGTCGGTGCGATCCTGCCGATCGAATCGAAGACGACACCGCAGGGCGGCATCGAACTGTCGCTGTCGAGCCGCGCCCAGAAGTAGGTAAGCCAAAGAACAGGCACGATAAATCCGGCTCTCAAAGGCGCCGGCCGACTTGGCATGACTTGTGGTGATCTCCCCTTCGTCACATTTTTTTCATATAAGGATGTGGATTCGAAATCGGCTTGCGTTCTCGAGTCGGGGGGCAGGGAAAAGCCCCCGACAAAAAGGGATCCAATAGGGGGCGAAGTCGATGACCCAGTTTCGGGGCAAGCACGCACATATCTGTCACTATCTCGCGGCGGGGGCCGCGGCGATCGCACTGACCGCCGGCATGGCCGGCACCGCTTATGCCCAGGCAGCGCCCGCTCAGGCCAAAGTGCGGGTCAACATCCCCGCCGGCACGCTCTCCAAATCGCTGATGCTGCTCGGTCGCCAGGCCAATGTGCAGATCGCCTTCCTGCCCGATCGGGTTCGTGGGCACCGCGCGGTCGCGGTGCGCGGCACCTTTACCGTTGAGGAAGCGCTCGAGCGGCTCCTGAACGGCACCGCGCTGCGTCACCAGCGGACGCCGAACGGCTCCTATGTCGTCGGCGGACCTTCAGCCGAGACGCAGGCCAAGATCAAGCGCGTGATCGAGGACGCCAATACCGCCCAGGGCCGCGATGCCGAGGGCAGGTCGGTCATCCCGGACATCCTGGTGGTCGGCGGCCGCAACTGGAATCTCAATCTCGACATTCCCCGCACCGCCGACGACGCCCAGCCCTATGTCGTGTTCACCCAGAAGGAGATCCAGCGGTCGGGCGCCACCAGCCTTGAGGATTTCTTTCGCGCCAATCTCGGTGCCAACAACACCGGGTCCAACTCGACCCAGACCTCCACGACCAAGAGCCAGAGCGTCATCAACCTGCGTGGCCTCGGTACGGCCAGCACGCTGATCCTGGTCGACGGGCGGCGCTACGCGCAGGCCAATACCGGCGATGGTGCCTTCACCCAGGCCTCGGTCAACGGCATCGCGCTGGATGCGATCGAGCGCATCGAGGTCCTCGCCTCGTCAGCCTCGGGCATTTATGGCTCCAATGCCGTCGGCGGCGTGATCAACATCATCATGCGCCGCAACTATAACGGGATCGAGGCGACGGCCTATTATGGCAACACCAGCCGTTTCGACGCCGCTGAAAAACGGCTGAGCCTCAACGGCAGCTTTTCGGTCGAGGGCGGCAGGACCCGCATCTCGGTCACGGGCGGCTGGCAGCAGAATGACGGGCTCTATGAAGGCGAGCGCGACTATATCGCGCGTGGACGCGCTCTGCTGCTGTCGAACGCCCCCAATTATTTCAGCACGATCACCAACCCGGTGGCGGGCGCCACGCCCAATATCGTCAGTACCAATGGCGGCAATCTGGTGCTCAAGCCGCAATATGGCGGCACGTCGCTGGGCGCGCGTAGCACCTATATCCCGTACGGCTTTCGCGGCATCGCTCAGGACGGCGTGGCGGCGCTGATCGCCAATGCCGGGAAGCAGAATTTCGACCTCTCTCCAACGGTGGTGGGCGGCCAGGCCGGTAACGGCACGCTGTCGCCGCTGATCACGCCCACGCAGAATTACAACGGGTCGCTGACGGTGCGGCGCGATTTCAACAAGTGGCTCAGCCTTTATGGCGAGTTCGGCTATACGCGTTACGAGACGAAGAACCTGACCAACCCGGCGGCAGGCACCTACACGCTTGCGGCCACCTCGATCGACAATCCCTTTACCCAGGCGATCTCGGTGTCGGTGCCGATCAGTACCGGCAATCGGACCATCACCAATGTCAGCACGACGATGCGGGCGCTGGCCGGTGCGATCGTCAAGCTGCCCTTCGACTGGCAAGCGGCGATCGACCTGACCTGGAACTGGAGCCGCTATGCCGCGGCGGACGGGCTGCCCTCGTTCGACCAGGCGACCAGCGACGGGACAACGAACGGCACGATCAGCCTTTTGAAGGATGTCAGCCAGTTTCCGGTTCAGTTCGGCTATCTCGACGGTCCGCAGACGGGCCTGTTGCAACCGTCGCGCTCCTATTCGCGTTCCTATACGCTCAAGCTCGCCGGTCCCCTGCCCCTGTTGCGACTATGGGGCGGCAAACCGATCGCGACCCTGCTGGTCGAGCAGGACAAGCAGACTCAGGGCGAATATGCTTCCTTCGCCAACAGCGTGACCAGCTCGTCGATCAGCTTCACGCCCAAGCGCTCCCAGCGGACCGACAGCGCCTATGCCGAAGTACGTTTCCCGGTCGTCGGCAAGGACAACAACGTCCCGCTGATCCACGAACTCGAGCTCCAGGTCGCGGCGCGCTATGATCGCTATGTCGGCGTTGGGTCCAATACGTTCCTCAATTGCTTCCCCGGCACGCCGACCATCTTTGCCGGGCCGTTGCCGGCCAGTGCCTATAGCGCACCCTGCCCGCAAGCGGGTGACAAGCCGGTCTTCGCGACGACGCGCAACAGCTCGACCAACCCGACGGTGGCGCTGCGCTGGGCGGTGTCGGAGGATATCGCGTTCCGCGGCTCCTATTCGACTGGCTATCTGCCCCCTTATCTCAACTCGGTCATATCGGTGGACGCCGGCATTCCCGGGACGTTTCTCGCCGGAAAGACGATCGTCAACGTCACCGATCCGCTGCGGGGCAACGAAATCATCGGAGAAGACCTGTTCGGGTTCTTTCGGATATTGCCGGCGCGGCTGGGCGGCAATCCCGATGTCGATCCGCAGACCTCGAAGAGCTGGTCGTTCGGCACGATCCTGACGCCGCGCTTCCTGCCTGGTCTGCGCCTGTCGGTCGATTGGTCGCGCATCACGCAGAACAATGTCTATTTCCAGCCCCAGTCGCTGCTCAGCAGCGGCAATTTTCCTGGCGGGCAACAGGCGTTCAACGACTTCCTCGCCGCCCATCCCGAGCGCTTCACCCGCAGCACCAATCCGGCCACCTTTGGCCAGTACGGCATAGGCCCCATCATCTTCGCCGATGTCACGACCGCCAACGTCTCGTCCAACCGTTCCGAGGCGATCGATTTCGCCGGCAGCTACGATATCCCTCTGGGCAATGGGCGCCTTGCCCTCCAGGCCGCAGCGACATGGCTGCGCGATCTGACCCTCCAGACCACGCCGTCGGCAAAGCCACTCCAGTCGGCGGGCGTCGTCTCCAACCTGTTCCTCGGCATGCTCGGCGCCGCGGGTGGCGTCGAGTGGAAGGGCAACGGCTCGATCGTCTATTCGACCAGCAAATGGAGCCTGGGGGTCAAGGGCCGCTATTTCGGGCCCTATTGGTTCAACCCGGACCATAGCGTGCAGCCGTTGCAGGGAACGGCGAAGATGGGGTCGCAAGCCTATTTCGACCTCATGGGCTCCTTCAAGATAACGCCCAAAACCGAGCTGCGGGCCGGCATGAACAACGTGTTCGATCGCTCCCCGCCGATCAATGCGACGACGAGCACCTTTTACAGCTTTTTCGGCGATCCGCGGCGCGCCAACTTCTACCTGAGCGTCAACCAGAAGTTCTGACGCCGGGCTCCGATCCCATCATTTTCGCTACGTCGCCGCCGTCCCATCGACCGATGGGGCGGCGCGACGCGTTTGCGACGAATCGCGGAACAATCGGGAATCG
Source organism: Sphingomonas sp. GW821-FHT10F11 (assembly GCF_058809095.1). Classification (NCBI taxonomy): domain Bacteria; kingdom Pseudomonadati; phylum Pseudomonadota; class Alphaproteobacteria; order Sphingomonadales; family Sphingomonadaceae; genus Sphingomonas; species Sphingomonas sp. GW821-FHT10F11. The sequence continues at coordinate 182,643 of NZ_JBXASH010000002.1, read as the reverse complement.
ACGACGTTGTCGGTCGAGGCGTGCAGGAATCACGATGAAGCGCCTGACTCTGGTGAGTCCATGACTGGGTAACGGAGACTGACAATGAACGGCACGATCTATTTCAGAGCCGATCACGAGCTGGTCGGGCGGGTCCTGGCGGAGAAACTGCGCCTTCGCGCCGAACAGCGCGGCGTCGGCGACAGCTTCCGCATCGCGCGGCCCCGGCGGCGCGCCGCGCTCGCCTGACATCGGTATAGCGCGCGGCACCCGCCGGCCGCGCGTCAGATTCTGGCGGAATAGAGCATCCGGCCCGGCCCGAGCCGATCGAACACGTAATCGATCTGGGCCTCGCCGAAGACGAAGCACCCGTCACTCCGGCCCAGCATCGGCTGGGTCAGAAGCAGTTCGGGATTGGCATACCAGGCGCTGTGGATGACGATCGCGCGTGGTTCCGCATTGCTGTTGGTCGGATCGAGGCCGATCAATCGCTGCGAGGCGCCATGGTCGCCGATATAATAGTCCGAGGTGAGGAAGACCCCCTCCGACGAGCACAGCGACCCCTCATCGTTCGAGAAACGCTGTAGCCAGCCGCTATGATCCGGATCGGAGCCCTTGCCATGGGCGACGAGGAAGCTGGTGGTGGCGCCGTTCAGCATATCGACCAGATAGAAGCGCGGCTGGGACGACGGCGCGCTGAAATCCGCGATGGCGATGCGGTCGCGGAACTCGATCCGGTCGCGGTGCTGATCAAGCGCGACAATCGCCTGACCGAGCAAGGCCGGGCGCACCTTGCGAGGCGCGGCGATCGGCGGAAACTCCTCCCACGCCGCCGCCGCCGCGGCCGAGCCGAGCAGGTCGGGCAGTAGAAGGGACGCGGTCAGCGCGCCGGCGGCGCCCGCGCCCCTCCGCAAGATTGCACGCCGCGAGGGCGCTGCTTCCCTGTCCCGCACTATCAAGCCTCGAAGATCCTTATGACCATGGAATAGCAGATTTGGCCCCTCGATTCCTGAACAAAGTTGCGGCACATATTAACCATAAGACCGTTCGTGTCCCGAAACGGATGAGAGGTCGACAACGAGGTGTGCATGGTCCGGTCCCGGAGTTCGATCTGTTCTCTCGCCGTCGTGCTCCTCCTTGCCTGGACCGCGACGCCGGCGCGCGCGGCAGAGGGCGCGCCGTTCACCATGGATAATGTCGCGATGCTCGAGCCCGGCCAGTTCCTTTGGAACGACAATGGCGGCACGGGCGATATCCGCATCCTGGTCAGCATCCCGTTGCAGCGCGTCTATGTCTATCGCGGCGGGGCGTTGATCGCGCTGTCCCCGATCTCGAGTGGCGCGCCCGGCTTCGACACGCCCGTCGGCGAGTTCACCGTCCTGGAGAAAGACGCGAATCACCGCTCCAACATCTATTCCGACGCGCCCATGCCCTTCATGCTGCGCCTCACCTGGGACGGGATCGCGATCCATGCCGGCCGCAACCCGGGCTATCCCGCCTCGCATGGCTGCGTCCGAGTGCCGATGGCCTTTGCCCGGAAGCTGTACGGTATCATCGGGCTCGGCGCGCGGGTGATCGTCACCGACGATTATACCGATCCCCTGTTCAACGACGCACCAGTCGAGCCGTCCCAGGGGCTGTCGCCTGGCATGGTGCCGCTTGATGTGGCGCGCCGCGCCGCAGCATCCGCGATCGCCTGGACTGTCCCTGCACCGTAGCCGGCCGAGCCGATTCTCTCGCTGGAATCCCCTAGAAGCATTGCCATCGGCGTTGCTTCTATTCATGTTGCGTCGCACAATCGATCAATTGATGCGCAAAGGGGACAGTGCGTGAACGATTCGGGCATGACCGATATCGATGCGATCGACTATCGCATCCTCCGTGAGCTCGCGAGCGACGGGCGCGCGTCCGATGTGGCGCTGAGCGAGCGGGTGCATTTGTCGAGCACCGCCGTCGCGCGCCGGCGCAAGATCCTGGAGGAGCGCGGCGCGGTGCGCGGCTATTCCGCCGATCTGGACATGGCGCGGCTCGGCTTCGGCATCGTGGTGATCGTGATGATCGAGCTGCGCTCCCAGGCCGAGAACGTCCTGATGGAGTTCGAGACGGCGGTCGTGAAATGCCCCTCCATGTCCTATTGCAGCTTCGTCTCGGGCAATGTCGATTTCCTGATGATCATCCATGTGAAGTCGTTCGAGGATTACGACCGGGTCTATCGCAGCGAACTCTCCATGCTGCCGCACGTCGCCAAGATCCGCAGCAGCTTCGTCATGCGCGAGGTGGCGCAGCGCTCGGTCCCGCCCGTGCTGCTCAAGGGCCCCGCCTGAAGACGTTCCACCGATTCGGATCGAATTCGGTGGTAACGCGGAAATCGGGCTAGCTGACGTTTGACGGCGCCGGGAATCACCGCTCGATCCGGCATTCGTGAAAGAATCCACGCAAGCAGCGTCGATCTGCGCGCGAAAATAGCGACATCCCCCAAGTAAACTCTGCTAATCTTGCGTCAGGGCAATTCCGCAGAGAATTGTTCCCACCAGGGAGAATAGACCAGGCGAGACATGATCCGGGGCGCCGACCACCAGGCCGGCGCCGCAGGTGAAGTGTGCGCTCAACAAATCGACCAGTAACTACGGCGTTCAAGAACAATGTTCGAAAAGAACAGAGTGAAGGGAGAGGTTGCCCAGGGAGTAACAATAATCGGGGGCGACCATGACAATTCGATTCAGCGCGAACACGACTTCCGACCGCCGGATTTTCAGGCGGCATAGCCTCTCGACCGCCGGGATCCTGACGCTGGCCATTGCCGCGATGCCCGGCATCGCCCATGCGCAGGCCGCGCCGGCGATGATGGCGAGCGTCGAGGACAAGGCACCGGCCGCCGGCGACACCGCGACGGTCGACACGGCGACGATCGACACGGCCGCTCAGGATCAGTCAGCATCGGGAGAGGGGCCTCAGGACGAGATTACCGTCACCGGATCGCGCATCGTGCGCGACGGTTATGACGCCCCCACGCCGGTCAGCGTGATCAGCGCCAAGGAATTGCAGGCCGAGGCCCCCGCGAACGTCGCGGATTTCGTCAACACCCTGCCTTCGGTGCGCGGCAGTTCGACCGCGGCGAACTCGAACGGCTCGCTCAGCAACGGCCTGGCGGGCGTCGCCTCGGTCAATTTGCGCAACCTCGGCTCACAGCGCACCCTGGTGCTGTTCGACGGCCAGCGCTCGGTCGCCTCGGCGACCAGCGGCGTGGTCGACGTCAACACCTTCCCCCAGGCGCTGATCGAGCGCGTCGAGGTGGTGACCGGCGGCGCCTCCTCGGCCTACGGCTCGGACGCAGTCTCCGGCGTGATCAACTTCATCCTCGACAAGAAATATACCGGGGTGAAGGGCAGCTACGAATATGGCGTCACCACCTATAGCGACGGCCCGAACCACAAATTCACCCTGACGGCGGGCACGCCCTTTGCCGGTGGCAAGGGCCATATCCTGGTCAGCGGCGAATATTTCACGCAAAAGGGCATCCAGTCGATCGACCGCGACTGGAACGACAGCGGCTTCTTCCAGATCGACAACCCCGCCTACAGCGAAGCCGCCTGCAAGGACGCCCTCGCCTCGACGATCTGCTATCCGGCACGCCTGATCCAGGGCGGCATTGGCACTGGCCAGTTCACGCAAGGCGGCCTGATCAACTCCGCAGGGGTCCCCAACACGCCTGGCGGCGTCGCGGCAACGAACTTCTTCAAAGGCATTTATTTCGGCCAGATCAACCCGGCGACCGGCAAGGCAAGCGTCAACAACTTCGTGTACGGCCCGGCCAACGGCCAGTGGATGGTCGGCGGCGACTACCTCATCGGTCGCGAAGGCCATGTCAGCAGCGCAACCCTGCTGCCGTCGGAGGATCGCAAGAGCGCGTTCGGCCGGGTGAGCTATGAATTCTCGCCCGCCATCGAGATCTACGGCCAGTTCGCCTATAGCCGATACCAGGGCCAGAGCTATTACCAGCAGACGCCCACTACCGGTGTCACCATCCAGGTCGCGCCGTCCGCGTCCAATGGCGGGCTGATCAACGCCTATCTCCCGACCAGCTTCGTCAATCAGGTCAATGCGTATAACGCGACCCCGGGGAACGTTCCGATCTCCACGGTTTCGATCGGCACCAGCAATGCCGGCATCCCGCCCCAGGGCAGCGACAATACCCGCGAGGTGTTTCGCTATGTCGTCGGCGCCAGCGGCGATTTTGGCCTGCTCGACCGCGATTGGCACTGGGACGCCTATTACCAGAAGGGCATCACCAAGACCAACGAGCTGCTGACCAACGCCTGGAACCTCGATCGCATGGCACTGGCGACCGACGCTGTCGTGGCGCCGGCGGGCAACGCCTCGGGCATCGCGGCGGGCACCATCGTCTGCCGGTCGCGCCTGACGCTCGCCAACGTCAATAATGGCTGCGTGCCGATCAACCGAATCGGCGTGGGCGGCATCACGCCCGAGGCGCTGAACTACATCATGTATGACGGCCTGCAGCCGCTGCGGAAGCAGACGCTCAAGCAGGACGTGGCGGCGTTCAACTTCTTCACCAACAATTTGTTCGATATCTGGGCCGGCCCCATCTCGCTCGGCTTCGGCGGTGAATGGCGTCAGGAATCGGTCACCGGTTCGGTCGACCCACTGTTCCAGCCGCGCGTCGCCAACGGGGTCACCAACGGCACATGGATCTACGGCAACTACCTGCCCACCTTCGGCAAATACAATGTGAAGGAAGCCTATCTCGAAACCATCGTCCCGCTGTTCAAGGGCGCCGATTTCAACGGTGCGTTCCGTCTGACCGACTATTCGACCTCAGGCAGCGTCACGACCTGGAAGGCCGGCCTGACCTGGCAGCCGATCAGCGACGTCAAGTTTCGCGGCACCATCTCCCGCGACATCCGCGCGCCGAATCTGGGTGAGCTGTTCGCCCCCGGCACGGGTCGCACCAACACGGTCAATGTGCCGCTCGGTGGCGGAGCGCAGCGTGCCGACCAATTCAACGAATCCACCGTCGGCAATCCCGACCTGAAGCCGGAAGTCGCCAAGACATACGGCGTGGGCGCGATCTTCACGCCCAGCTTCATTCCGGGCCTCGCCTTCTCGGTCGACTATTTCCAGATCAAGCTGAGTGGCGCGATCAACACCATCACCGCACAGACGCTGGTGACTCAATGCTACGAGCAGAACAACGCTGCGGCCTGCGCCGCCATCTCGACCACCGGCGGTCGCGGCGTGACCAGCCCCAATACCCTGGCCATCACCAGCATCGAGCTGAAGCCGACCAACTTCGTCAGCATCGAAACCAAGGGCATCGATTTCGAGGCGAGCTATCGCAAGCCGATCGGGCCGGGCGCCCTGACGCTCCGCGCGCTGGTGACCAAGAATATCAGCCTCTACACCAATAACGGCGTCGACGTGCCGACCGAGGCTGCGGGCCAGAATTCAGGCAGCCTGCCCGACTGGACCTATCGTCTGACCGCCGGATATGATGTCGGGCCGTGGGGCTTTCAGCTGGTCGGCCGCGGCGTCAGCGGCGGCGTGTACGACAACAGCTATATCGTCTGCAGCACCGACTGCCCGGTCTCGACCGTGGCGAACCGCACGGTCAACCGCAACGACATCGCCGGCGCGATCTATCTCGATCTCCAGGTCAATCACGAGTTCGAGATCGCCGGTGCCAAGACCACCGCGTTCCTGTCGATCAAGAACCTGCTCGACACCGATCCGGTGCTGGTGGGCAACGGCCCGACCGGCAACAACACGCCTGCTTATCCGCAGACCAACCGCAACCTCTACGACGTCCTCGGCCGCGTGTTCCGGGTCGGCGTCCGGTTCGATTTCTAATCCTCAAGACCAGAAAAGATCAGGAGAATTTTCAATGAAGAAGATGGTTGGATTGACGGTCGCCTTGCTGTCCACCGCGCTTTATGTCCCTACCGCCGCTCATGCCCAGGCCAAGCCGGCGCTGAAGGCCGCGGCCGCCGCCAACGTCGATGCCCATGCCAAGCTGGTGCAGGAGATGGTCGATTCCATCTACAGCTTCGCCGAGCCCGGCTTCCAGGAGTTCAAAACCTCCGAATACATCACCGGGATCCTGGAGAAGGAGGGCTTCAAAGTCACCCGCGGCGTGGCCGGCATCCCGACCGCCTTTACCGCGACCTGGGGCGAGGGCGGCCCGCTGATCGCGCTGGGCAGCGATATCGACGGTCTGCTCGGTCTGTCGCAGATGCCCGGCACGCCGAAGATCACGCCGATGGTCCCCGGCGCACCGGGGCATGGCGAAGGCCATAACAGCGGCATGCCGCTGATCGTCGCCGCGGCGATCGCCGCCAAGGAGGTGATGATCAAGAACAACATCAAGGGCCGGCTGATGCTCTGGCCCGGGGTCGCCGAGGAGCTGCTCGCGACCAAGGCCTATTATGTCCGCGAAGGCCTGTTCAAGGACGTCGATGCCTCGATCTTCACCCATGTCGGCAACGGCTTCGGCACCGGCTATGGCGAGATGGGCAACAACGGCATGGTCTCGGTGGAATATAGTTTCCACGGTAAGACCTCGCACGCGGCAGGCGCCCCTTGGGCGGGCCGCAGCGCGCTCGATGCGGTCGAGGTGATGGACATGGCGTGGAACATGCGCCGCGAGCATCTGCCGCTCACCCAGCGCTCGCACTATGTCATCACCAATGGCGGCGGACAGCCCAACGTCGTGCCGGGCGAAGCCGCGGTCTGGTATTATTTCCGCGAGCAGACCTTCGATTCGATCCGGCAGCTCTACGAGACAGGCAACACCATCTCGCAAGCCGCGGCGATGGCGACGGGCACCACCGTCACCCGGCGCGTGCTGGGCTATGCCGCGCCCAATTTCGCCAACAAGCCGATGGCCGAGGCAGCCTATCTCAACATCAAGGCGGTCGGCATGCCGAAATGGAGCCCGGAGGACCAGGCCTTCGCCAAGGCGATCCAGGAAACCAACGGCCTGAAGCTCCAGCCGCTCGCTACCACCGTCGAGCCGCTCTCCACGCCGGAGACGCGCGGCAAATCCAATGGCGGCGGGTCGGACGATATCGGCGACATCATGTGGACCGTCCCGACCATCACCATCCGCTTCCCTTCCAACGTGCCCAGCACGATCGGCCATAATGTGACGGCGGCGATCGCGATGGCGACCCCGATCGCGCACAAGGGCGCGGTGGCGGGCGCCAAGGCAGTGGCGATGACCGTGCTCGACCTGATGACCACGCCGAAGCTGATCGCCGACGCCAAGACCTATTTCAACACCGTCCAGCAGAAGGACCAGAAATACGATCCGGTGCTGACCGCGGCCGACAAGCCGGCGATCGACCTCAATACCCAGCTGATGGCGCAGATGCGCCCGCAGATGACGAAATTCTACTACGATCCGACCAGGTACAGCAGCTATCTCGAGCAGATGGGCGTGCCCTACCCGGCGCCCGCCTCGCCGCCCGCGCCTGCGACCAAGTAAGAAGCCCCACCCCTTCCCCGTCATGCCGGACTCGTTCCGGCATCCACCGGCCCGCACAATCTTCGGCCTTTTGATGTGCGGCGCGGTGGACCCCGGAACAAGTCCGGGGTGACGGGCGGGGGTATATCCGGCCGACCTCAAACTCCAAGGATCTGGGATAGGACCATGAACAAGGCGAAGCTGCTATACTCCTCGCTCGGCGCTATCTGCCTGGCCGCCCTTCCCCTGCCTGTCATCGCCCGGCCAGCCGACCCGCCGAAGAGCGCCTCGCTGCCCGCGCGGGTGGACGGCTTCATCCCCTATTATTTCGACGCGGCGAAGGGTCGCGTGCTGCTCGAAGTACCAGTGTTCGACGAGGATGTGCTCTATTACGTCTCCGCCGCGACGGGCGGCGGATCGGTCGAGCTGCCGTTCGATCGCGGGGTTATGGACAGTGCGGTGATCCGCTTCACCCGGGTCGGCGGCAAAGTGCTGGTCAACGAGCAGAACCTGCGCTTCCGTTCGCTCAAGGGCGATGCGGCGCATGCCCAGGGCGTGGCGGACAGTTTCCCGACCTCGACGCTCGCCGCGCTGCCGATCGAGTCCGAGAGCGGCGGCAAGGTGGTGGTCGATGCGACCTCCTTCTTCATGCGTGACGCCGCCAATGTGGAGGCACAGCTTCGCCGCGCCAACCAGGGCAGCTACAAGTTCGATGCGGGCAAGAGCAGCTTCTACCCCGCGCGGATGAGGGCCTTCCCCGACAATACCGAGATCGAGACCAGCGCGACCTTCGTCGCCGAGAATCCCGGCGCGCTCGTCACCGGCGTGACGCCCGATCCGCGCATGATGACGATGCGCATCCACCACAGCTTCCTGCGCGCGCCGACCGGCTACACACCGCGCGAAGCCGACCCGCGCATCGGCGTCAGCACGGTGCGGTTTCAGGATTATTCGAAACCGTTCAACGACAGCCCGGAGGAAAGCTGGATCACCCGCTGGCGGCTCGAGAAGAAGGACCCATCGGCCCCGCTCAGCGACCCGATCAAGCCGATCACCATCTATTTCGACCCGGCCATCCCAGCGCCGATCCGGCACGCGATGAAGGAAGGGCTGCTGTGGTGGAACAAATCCTATGAGGCAGCCGGCTTCAGCAACGCGATCGTCGCGCTCGATGCGCCGGCCGACATGGACCCGATGGACATCCGCTACGCCTATGTCCTGTGGATCAACCGCGACGAGCGCGGCTTCTCGAGCGGAGGCACGTACCGCGATCCACGCACCGGCGAGGTGATCGGATCCAAGGTGCGCATGGACACGCACCGCATCCGCACCGTCGGCAACTACTGGGACACCTATAGCGGCGGCCTGCCCGGCGACGGCAGCGGCATCACCATCGCCGACCCGAACCTGCTGAGCGAGGACACAATGGCCGCGATGCCCAAGGGGCAGCGCGACATGGTGCTGTTGCGCCAGGCGTTGCTCACCGCGCACGAGCTCGGCCATGCCCAGGGTTTCGGCCACAACTTCGCCTCCAGCCTCAACAACCGCGCCTCGGTGATGGAATATCCCACGCCGCGGGTGAAGGTGGTCAACGGCAAGCTCGACCTGACCGAGAGCTTCCAGAAGCAGATCGGCGCGTACGACACCTATATGGTCCGCTACGCTTACACCCCCTTCCCCGCCGCGTCGGAAAAGGCCGGGCTCGACGCGATCATCGCCGACATGCGGGCGAAGGGCATCATCTATGTACCCGACACCGATCCGCGCTGGACCTGGTATGACGACCGCGCGACGCCGACCGAGAATCTGCGCGAGGACATGGCTGCCCGCGCGATCATGATCGCCAATTACGGGCAGGGAATGCTCAAGCCTGACGAGCCGATCGGGTCGCTGCGCAACACGCGGCTGTGGATGGCCTATCTCCACCATCGCTACGCGATCGAATCCGGCCTGAAATATGTCGGCGGCCTCTACCAGAATATCGTCGTCAAGGGCGAGACGCTGCCACCAACCGAGTTCATTCCGGCCAAGCTGCAACGCGACACGCTCGGCCTGCTGATGGAGGTGATCGAGCCGAAGAACCTGGCCCTGCCGGAATCGCTGCTGGTGCAGCTCACCCCGGATCCGGGCAACAACCTCGAGGATCTGTCGACCGACGACGTGTTCGACCAGCTCCGCGCCGCACGCATCCTGGCCGGCATGGTGCTCGAGCCGCTGTTCGATGCCGCCAAGTCCACCCGGATGATCGCGCTCGCCGCACGCCAGCCCGATACACTGACCTTCCCGGAAATGGTCGATACCGTCTTCGCGCATAGCTGGAGCGCGCCGGCCGACGGCACCGGGTCCGATCGCGCGCTGCGGCGGGTGACGCAGCAGGTCGCGCTCGAATCGATGATGATCCTCGGCGGCAATGACGATGCTGCACCCGAGGCGCGCGCCTATGTCCTGGACAAGCTCTCGACCCTGGCGACCACGCTCAGGACCAAGCCCGGTGCCGATGCGCTGACCACTGCCTTCTACCGCCAGACCGCGCGCGACATCGCGCATTATCTGGAGGACCCGAAGGCCAATGCGCCGAAGACCGCGACGCCAAGCTGGGGCAAGGGACCGCGCTCGCGCTTCCCGCAGCCGCCGGGACCACCTTTGGGCTGATAATCAGGCGGCCGCGCTCTTGGGAGAGTCGACGCCGGACGCAGCGATCACCAGGTTGCGCCCGCGCGTCTTCGCTTCGAGCAACGCCGCGTCGGCACGTGCCACCAGATTGGCGACCGGCCCGTCCTGCGGTGAAGCGGCAACGCCGATCGACACCGAGATATGCCCGAGCACGCGCCCGCGATAGGCGAGCGGTGCCGCCGCGGTGCGGCTGCGGATGCGCTCGCCCATCTCGCGCGCCGTGGCTTCGTCGGCCCCGGGCATCAAGACGGTGAACTCCTCGCCGCCGAAGCGATGGACATGGCCCGCATCCCCGACCGCATCGAGCATGATCGCCGCGACCTGCTGCATCACCACATCGCCCGCCTCATGGCCGAACTCGTCGTTGAAGCGCTTGAAATGGTCGATGTCGATCATCAGCCCGGCGATCGGTGTGACATCGCCTTCCTGCCGCCTCCGGTTGAGCGTGCCGTCCAGGCTGCGCCGGTTGAGCAATCCGGTCAGCGCGTCGCGGATCGCGAGGTTGGTCAGCTGCTCGCGCAGGCGGAGATTGGCGAGCGCGAGGCCGATATTCTCGGCCATCAGCTCGAGATAGAGGCGCGAGGCGCCGCCGATCGCGCCGACACCCTGACGCTCCTCGAAATAGAGCAGGCCGATCGTGTCGCCCTGCGCCGTCAATGGCACGCACAGCGCCGCGACCGAACTCTCGCCGATATGCGGGCAGGCGATATCGACATGGTCGTGATTGCTGACATGCGGCCGCCCGCGCCTGAGGCCCCAGCAGGCGGTCGGCGGAAAAGTTTCGGCCGACGCCGCCGGATCGAGCCAGCTGCTCGCCAGGGTCAGCGCGGTGCGGGTATGGTTCTGGACATAGAGATGCCCGGCGAGATTGGGGAAGGTCTGCGGCGCGAAGCAGGCGACCACCTCGGCCAGCTCGTCCTGAGTCTCGGTCGCCTGCAGGCGGTGCATCATCTGCAGGATGGTGTCCTTGGCACGCTGGTCGGCCGCGCGCTCGGCCTCGAGCCGGTCGCGCTCCAGGCCGTTGTCGCGGAAGACATGGATCGCATTGGTCATGTCGCCGATCTCGTCACGGCGGCGATCCTGCGGCACCTCGACACTGTAATCCTGCCGCGCCAGCCGGGCGAGGATGCCGGTCATGCGCATCAGCGGCATCGCGACCCGGCGGCGCAGCACGAAATAGAGCACGGCCAGGAACAGCAGCGCGGTGATCGCCAGCATGCCGCGGGCGATGCGGCCGTACCAGTCGCTCCGCTCGCGCGCCTCGCGCAGGGCCGCGTCGGTGCGGGATGCGGCGAGCGCGCGGAAGCGGTTGACCGGTTCCAGCACGCCGGTCTGGGCGCGCTCGTGATCCGGGCCGAACAGCAAGGCCTGGGCTGCCGCCGCGTCGCCGGACTGCGCCTTGGCGATGGCGGTGCGTTCGAGCGTGTCGAGCTCGTCCAGGTTGCGCTCGACTTCCTTCAGCGCAGCGCGTTCCGCTGGCGCCAGCTCGAGCGCATGGAGCCGATCGATGATCTTTTCCCGCGCCCGCACGTCACGCTCCTCGGCACGGAAGGCGGCGAGGTGCCGCGCGGCACCACGCATGGCGTAAAGCCGCGCCTCGTCCGATCGCTTCTCGGCGGCGATCGCCAGTTCCTCGCCGAAATCGTCGAGGGTCAGATGTTCCTGGACCGCAAGGCGCTCCTGATCGGCCGCCCGCACCGAGGTGATGAACGCCGCGCCGGAAAGCCCGGTGAGCAACAAGGTGACGCCATAGGCCCAGTTGGTGATGGTACTGATGCGCATGGCGCCCGCGGTATCACGGTCACGGTTGAAGCCCCGTTAAGCCGGCCGGGGTACCACCGATCCAGTCCAAAAAAGTCGGAAGATCAGCGCCATATCGATCCGAGCAGCTCGCTTCATCGCATTTTGTCCGGCGGTGTCAGATATCGACGGAACGATCGCGGCTTGATCTGCATTAAACCCCGATGGTGGGACGCATGAACAAGAAACTCGAGGACGAAATAGCCCGGATCGAAGCGACGCAGGAAGCGCTCCGCGAGAGCATCGAGGAGACGAAGCAGCTGTCGGCCAAGGCCGAGCAGCTGCTCCAGCAGCACAAGAAGGCGCTACAGGAGCAATCGAGCGATTGACTCATCGCGAGAGGCGGGGCGAGCGAGGCGGGGCTATTTCTTGCCCGCGCCATTCTGCTTGAGGAAGGCGATCACGTTCGCCTGATCCTGTGGGTTGGGCAGACCGATGAAGATCATCTTCGTGCCCGGCAGCGCCGGACGGGGCGCGGCGAGGAAGCGGGCGAGGTTCTTGTCGTTCCATACCTGGCCCGATGCCTTCATCGCCGGCGAATAGGCGAAGCCGGCGACCGTGCCTGCCCTGCGGTTGACCACGCCGCGCAGATTGGGGCCGAGGCCGTTCTTGCCCGACGGATCGACGCTGTGACACGCGGCGCATTTCTTGAACACCACGGCCCCCGCAGCCGCATCGGCGGGCGGCGCGGCGGACGCCGCGGAGGAGCCGGCCAGCATAGCGATCGCCGTCAGGCCTGCAAAATACGTCATTCCCTGCTCCCAAACACAACGTCACGAATCCGCCCTCGCTCATTCCGGTTTAACCGATGATGACCGGCATCCGGGGATTCGCGCGGTTCCCGTCCTATAACGCCATCCCCTCCTTGCAATGCGATTGTTCGGGGTGCTCGCACGGTACGCGGCGCATCCGGGAAACTACCTATGCGGAGGACTACGGAATGGTTGAGGCGGCCTTCACCAGACTAGCTGAGCGGGCCAGCCGCTATCGAGTAGCTGTACGGCGGCGGAACCAGGCCGGGACTTTAGGCGAGTGCCCCGGCCTGGTTTTCCGCTGACCGGCGATCTTCCCTTCTCCGACAGCCTCCCTGGGTTGCCATCAGGCCCGCGCCGCCCCGCCCAGCCGCGCGGGACCGGTAGGCGCCTGCTCGCCACGCGAATAGGTGCCGGTCGTCACGCCCGCCGCCAGCACGCGGCCGCGGATCGCCTCGACGATCGCCGCCCGGCCCGGATTGGCCTCGAGCGCCGGCACCTCTGACAGCGCGAAGAGCTGGAACACATAATCATGCGATCCATGCCCGGTCGGCGGATCGGGCGGCAGCCAGCCTTGCGCGAAAAAACTGTTGCGCCCGACATCGCGGCCATCGGCATCGCCAGCGCCGTCCCCGGCGATCGCGCCCTCGGCCAGCCTATGCGCGTCGGCGGGCAAGCCCCACACCACCGCATGGACCAGCGGGCTGAGCGACGGCGCGTCGGGATCCTCGACGATCAACGCCAGGCTCAGCGTGCCCTCCGGCACCGGCCCCCATATCAGGGGCGGCGACACGCCGGCTCCGTCGGCGGTGAAGCGCTCGGGCAGGCGCGCACCGTCGGCAAAGGCCGGGCTCGACAGGTCGATCGACTTGCCCGTGAGGCCAAGCTCTGGATCGGCAACCACCAGCCGGGCATGGCCGGCGCGCACGCCCTTCAAGAGGCTCCCCAGCCAGCGCGGCACATGTTCGAGCATCGGCAGCCTCCTTCGTTCGTGAGATGGGGAGAACATGCGGCTGTTACGAGGTTTCCAAAAGGGGCCCGTGCTTCGGCCAGCGGCTCCAGCGCGCGGATATCACCGGTTTCCCGCGCCCGGCGCACGGACCGAGACCGCTTCCCGGAACGACACGATCAGCACTGGTTCCCCGCTGCCTTCGGTGATCTCCAGCCGGCCGTCGAGGTCCATCGCCCCTTCCTCCACCTCGCCGGCAAGGAGCGAGCGGATGCCGGCCAGCGCAGCGCTGTGCGCGTCGCCCAACCCGTCGAGTTCCTGGCCCTCTTCGTCCGGCGTGATGCCATCGCGACTATGAAGGTGGAAATAATATCGGGGCATACGGGTCGAACGCGGCAAAAGCGGTTTCGCTCCCGATACGATCTTGATAACATAAGTTGGCCTGTTTTACGAACATTTGTCCTCGTTATTGCGCTGCATGTGTTAAAGCGGCTCCATCGCCGTTGGGTTAAGTTCGGGTCCGGCGACTGAGAGATGCGTGAGCTCCCGCCCAACGGAGAGCATGCATGTCGCGGGACGACCATCCCCTGCTGAAACTGGCGCGAAAACTCGAAAGCCGGACACCGCTTGACCAGAGGGATCGCGCGGCGATCCTGGAGTTGCCCTTTGTCGAGCGGACGTACGAGGCGCCGGCCTATGTGCTGCGCGAGGGCGAGCCGGCGAAGAAACATTGCAGCTTCGTTATCTCGGGTCTGGCCTTCCGCCAGAAGCTGGCGGCGACCGGCGCGCGGCAGATCGTCTCGATTCACATGGCGGGTGACATTCTCGATCTGCAACATCTGTTCCTCAACCGCGCCGACCACAGCGTCCAGGCGTTGAGCCGGCTGGGGACCGCCGAGATCGACCGCACCGCACTGCAGGATCTGGTGCTGCAGCACCCGGCAATCGGCCGGGCGATGTGGATCGATGCGCTGATCGACGCGTCGATCTTCCGCGAATGGGTGCTGAATGTCGGCCGCCGCGACGCCAAGGCGCGGGTCGCCCATCTGCTCTGCGAAGTATCGGTGCGCATGGAGGCGGCCGGGTTGAACGATGGGCAGGGATATCACCTTCCCCTTACCCAGGAACAATTGGGCGACGCGGTCGGCCTGACCAGCGTGCATGTGAACCGCACCCTCAAGGCCCTGAGCGAGCTCGGGCTGATCCGCCGCGACAAGCGCCATGTCCGCTTCGACGATCTCGACCGCCTGAAAGCCGCGGCTGATTTCAGTGCCTTGTACCTGCATCTCGACCAGGCGGAGGCGCCCAAAACCTGAGCGCGAAAAATCTCCATTTCGGATCAAGTGGGGCTGAAAATCTTGGGTGGAGACCCAATGGTTTATTAGCCTTTCCAACATAGTTAGGACTCCAGCCATCGCGAGGGGCGAGCGGCGCGGGAGGAACGCGTGAAGCGGTGGGGCGCACGCCCATTCACAGATGACCGGAATAGCGCCGGGGGCTTGCCGGAAGGACCGT
Source organism: Sphingomonas sp. GW821-FHT10F11 (assembly GCF_058809095.1). Lineage (NCBI taxonomy): Bacteria > Pseudomonadati > Pseudomonadota > Alphaproteobacteria > Sphingomonadales > Sphingomonadaceae > Sphingomonas > Sphingomonas sp. GW821-FHT10F11. Next base: position 167,492 of record NZ_JBXASH010000002.1, on the reverse strand, counting down.
CCGTAACGCCGATGCCGCAGGGCGCCGGCGCGATCGAGGATTCGATCCTGCGACGCATCGTCGCGCTCGCGATCGATGCGCTGGACGCACCGATCGGCTTCATCAGCTTCGCCGCCGCCGACCGTCAGCTGGTGCGGGTCCAGATCGGCATGTCCGGCCCGCTGCGGCCGGCGGACGCGCTGCTCTCGGCCGACCTGATCGGCCAGCCCGACCCGATCATCGTCACCGACACCCAGGCGGCGGACTGGCAGGGCCTGATCCCCGCCGCCGAGCTGATCGGCGCGCGGTTCGCGGTCATCATGCCGATCGGCGCGCCGGGGGAAGCGGATACCGGGACGCTCTGCGTGTTCGATACCGTGCCCCGCGCCGAGCCCGACGCCCGTGCGATGCGCATGCTCGCGGGCTTCGCCGCGCTCGCCGGGGCCGAACGCTGGCCCGCGCCGAACCCGGTGCCCGTCACCCGCCCCGCGCTCCGCACCGCGCAGCTCGACACCGTGTTCCGCGAGGCGATGGTCGGCATCGTCCACCGCGAGCTGAACGGCCGGCTGCTGATGGCGAACGAGCATTATTGCACATTGGTCGGCCGCACCCTGGCGGAGCTGGAGACGCTGTCCGCCCAGATCCACGTGCACCCCGACGATATCGCCCGCAACGAGGGCAAGTATCGCCGGCATCTCGAAAAGGGCACGCCCTTCCGCATCGAGCTGCGCTATGTCCGGCCCGACACGTCGATCATCTGGTGCGAGGTCAACCTCTCCTTCGTCCGCGACGAGACCGGCGAAATCCGCTCGGTCGTCACCGTCGCGCAGGACATCACCCGCCGCCGCCACGCCGAGCAGGCGCTGCGCGAAAGCCGCGAGCATCATCGCCATTCGGTCGAACTCAACCCGCAGATCCAGTGGACCGCGCGGCCCGACGGGTCGATCGAGGAAGTCGGCCCGCTCTGGACCTCGCTGACCGGCAGCACCACCGAACAGGCCCGCGGCGACGGCTGGATCCAGGCGCTCCACGCCGAGGATATCGTGCCCACGGTCCGGTCCTGGCAGGAGGCGATCCGGCTTCGCCAGCCGGTCGATGTCGAATATCGGCTGCACTGCGGCGACACCTATCGCTGGATGCGCGCGCGCGCCGCGCCGCGCTGCGACGAGCAGGGCGAGATCATCCGCTGGTATGGCTCGCTCGAGGACATCCACGATCGCAAACTGGCCCAGCAGGCGCTGACTGAAAGCGAGGAGCGGCTGCGCCTGGCGGTGCAGGCCGCGCGGCTCGGGGTCTGGGATTACGATACGATCACCGGGGAGCGGCGCTGGTCGGAGGAGCTGCTCGAGATGCTCGGCCTGCCGTCCGACGCCGAGCCGAGCATGGCCGCGGTGATGGCGCTCGTTCATCCCGACGACCGGCAGAAATTCCAGTCGGTCGTCTCGGCGGCGACCGGCGGCCTGCTGCCCGCCGGGTTCGAGGTCGCGCTGCGCGTCCGGCGCGCGCATGACGGCGCCCAGCGCTGGCTCAAATCCACCGGTTGGAAGACGGTGAGCGGATCGGGCCATCTCAGCCGGTTGATCGTCACCTTCCAGGACGTGACCGAGGAGCGCGACGCCGAGGAGCGGATCCGCTGGGCCGCGACGCATGACCCGCTGACCAACCTGCCCAACCGGCTGGCGCTACAGGAAGAGCTGGAAAGCGCGATCGCGATCGCCAAGGGCAGCGACGAGCAGATCGGCCTGATGTTGTTCGACGTCGACAATCTCAAGCGCATCAACGACACGCTCGGGCACGATGCGGGCGACGCCCTGCTGCGCGTCTTTGCGCGGCGCCTGGCCGCGGTCGCGCCGGCGGGCGCGACGATCGGCCGGCTGGGCGGGGACGAATTCGCCATCGTCATGCCGGCGATCAGCAGCGGCGAGGATATCGATCGCTGCGCCACCGCGCTGCTCGAAAGCCTGCGCGTGCCTTTCGCGTTCAACGGGCGCACGCTCGACTGCGCGGCGAGCATCGGCGCCTCGATCTTCCCGGAACATGGCAACAACCCGACCGAGCTGCTCAAATCGGCCGACCTGGCACTCTATGCGGCGAAGTCGTCCGGACGCGGGCGCACCCGCCTGTTCAGCCCGGAAATGCGGTCCGATCTGCAGCGGCAATTCTCGATGATCAACCTGGCCAAGGACGCGCTGGCCAATGCGCGGATCGAGGCCTTCTACCAGCCCAAGATCGATCTCAACACGCACCGGCTGGTCGGGTTCGAGGCGTTGCTTCGCTGGCAGGATCCGCAGGGCGGCACCCATATGCCGGCCGATATCCGCGCCGCCTTCGACGATCCGGACCTGTCGATCGAGATCACCGACCGGATGCTGGGCAAGGTGACGGGCGACCTCAGGCGCTGGCTCGACCAGGGGCATGATCCGGTGTCGATCGCGGTGAACACGTCTGCCAACGACTTCCGCTACGACAATTTCGCCGAGCGTGTGCTGGCAAGCCTGGAGCAATGCGGCCTGCCCGCGCCCATGCTCGAGATCGAGGTGACCGAGACGGTGTTCCTCGGCCGCGGCGCCCAGTTCGTCGACCGGGCGCTACGCCTGCTGAGCGCCGCGGGTATCCGCATCGCGCTCGACGATTTCGGCACGGGCTACGCCTCGCTCAGCCATTTGAAGCAATATCCGGTCGATGTGCTGAAGATCGACCGCAGCTTCATCAGCAACCTGGAAAACAGCCCGGACGATGCGGCGATCGCCGACGCGGTGATCGATCTAGGTCGCAATCTGGGCATCATGATCGTCGCCGAGGGCGTCGAGACCAGGGCCCAGGCGAACCATCTGCGCGACCGGGGCTGTGCGGTCGGCCAGGGTTTCCTGTTCGGCCACCCCGCCACCGCCGACGAGATTTTCCCGCGCTGGCGCGACGGATTCTACCGGGGCTGACGCGGGCCGCGGGCGGAACGTACGCGTCCGCCCGCGCGTTCGACGCGCCTGTGCCCACAGGGAGAATCCTTCATGAAATACTTCACTTCCGTCGCAACAGCCGCCCTCGCCCTGAGCCTTTGCGCTTGCGGGCCGAAGACCGAGGCGGCCGCCGACAATGCCGTGAACACCGCCGGAGAAGCGATCGACGATCTGGGCAACACCGCCTCGAACGCGGCCGATGCGGTGGATGACGCGCTCAACCCGACGCCGAGCGGCCAGACCTTCGCCGATACCGCGGCGAAGAGCGACGCGTTCGAGATCGCGGCGGCCAAGCTTGCCCTGACCAACGCCTCCTCGGCCAGGGTCAAGGCGTTCGCCAACGACATGATCAAGGCGCACACCGCCTCCACCGCCAGGATCGAGGCGGCGGCGGCTCAGGCACGTCCGGCGATCACCCCGGATGCGACGCTGACCGGCGAGCAAAATGACGACCTGACCGATCTGGGCAAGCTCAAGGGCACGGATTTCGACAAGGCCTATATCGACGGCCAGATCGACGCGCATGACGACGCGCTCGAACTGATGGAGAATTTCGCGAAGGACGGCGACGTCGTGCCGTTAAAGGCTGCGGCCGCCGAGATCGCGCCGGTGGTGAAGACCCATCTCGACATGGCCAAGGCGCTCGAGACGAGGTGACCGGCCAGGAAAACCGCACACGCTCGCTTGATACGGACCATATGATGGTCTACATTTCTCTCCGCTGGTCCATTCAGCGGTCTATGGAGGACATGGCGATGCGCGTATCGGTAACCGAGGCGAAGGGGCAGCTCACCGAACTGGTGCGCCGTGCCGAAGCGGGTGACGAGGTCGTGTTGACCCGGCACGGCCACCCGGCCGTCCGTCTGGTGCCCGTCAACCCGGTGCCGGACCGCAAGGCGCGCCGGGTCCTGCTCGAGGCCATGCGCGCGTCCGGTGCAGCCAAAAAGACGGCGGGCCCTCCCGCCGCTCGCAGCCAGGACTTCCTTTATGAAGATGACGGCCTGCCGGGATGATCGCCGTCGACACGTCGGCGCTGATCGCGATCCTGCTCGACGAGCCCCAGGCCAATGCCTGTATCGCGGTGCTTGAAAGCGAGGACGATCTGGTCATTTCGGCGGGCACCGTGGCGGAAGCGCTGATCGTGGCGGAGCGCCGCAATGTCGGCGACGAACTGACCGCATTGATCGACGGCCTCGGCTTCGAAATCGTGCCGGTAACGCCCGCATCGGCGCGGCGCGTCGCGGGGGCCTATGCCCGGTGGGGCAAGGGGCTCCATCCGGCCGGGCTGAATTTCGGCGATTGCTTCGCCTATGAAGTGGCGAAGGAGCATCAATGCGGCCTGCTCTATATTGGCGACGACTTCGCCAGGACCGACATTCGATCGGCCCTTCCCGACCCGGCATGACCCAATTCCCCTGCCCGTGCAGGCCGCTATAGAGCGGCCTTCGACACGCGCGCGAAAGGATGACGATGGGCAAGTTTTGGGTAATGGCGATGGCGACCGCGATCACGCTGGCCGGGGCGCCAATGGCACTGGCCCAGGACGCACCCGATGCGGTCAACAGCCAGGATGCGCGCTGGCACAACCGCCAGATGCTCTATCTGCTGACCCTCAAGGCCGCCGACGGGTGGCACTATACCGCAAGCGGCCTGCGTTATCGCCGGATCAAGGCGGGTCCCGCCGGCGCGCCGCATCCCGCGCCGAGCGACAGGGTGACGATCCATTATACCGGCCGGCTGATCGACGGCACCGAGTTCGACAGCTCGGTCGGTCGCGGCGCGCCCGCGACCTTTCCCCTGCCCCGGCTGATCCGCGGCTGGCAGGAAGGCGTGCCGTTGATGGCGGTCGGCGACACCTTCGAATTCGCGATCCCGCAGAACCTCGCCTACGGCACCGAGGCCACCGGCCCTATCCCGGGCGGCGCGACCTTGCTGTTCACGATCGAGCTGTTCGCCACCACTCCGGGATGACCCCTTCAGGCGAGGTCGGGCAGATCGTCCGGCATCATGCGCTTGAAGAGATCGATGACCTGCGCGCCCTCGGCCGGGGACAAGGTGATCGCATGACGCACCGCGGCGGCGATCAGGGTCATGGTCAGCTGCGCCAGCGCGTCTAACGCGGCCGCGTCCCGATCCGGCGCGATGCGCCGCATCGCGTCGAGCAGGAGGCCGGAGAGGAAGGCGCCATCCTCTTCGTCAAGCCGCTGCAGCGCCCGGTCGGCCTGGGTCGCCTGCCAGATGTCACGCATCACCGGTTCGTCGATGAACATGCGGTAATAGCCGTCGACCACGCGGCACAAGGCCGGATGCAGATCCCGGACGGTCTGTACCGGCCCCAGCTCGGCCACCACGCAGGCGCGCCCGATCGCATTGTAGCGTTCCGCCAAAGTGCCGATGATCGCCGTCTTGTCGGGGAAATATTGGTAGAGCGAGCCGAACGGCACCCCGCTCCGTTCGACCACATCGCTCATGCGAAAGGCCTCGCTGCCCTTCTCGGCCATCAGCGCCGCGGCTGATTCGAGGATGCGCTCGAACCGTTCCCGGCTGCGCCGCTGCGTGGGGACGAGCCGCGGCTTGCTCCCGCTCTCACCGTCCACCGCCGTCCGTCCTGTCTTCGCCGCCACCGATCGTCCTTTTTCGCCGCTTGACGAATCAAATACGAGAGTTTATCGGGTTTTGCAAATACGAGAATTTCTCGTATTTTCACTGGCAAAGGAAAGTTGATCATGACGAACAAGGCTCCCATCCTGATCATCGGCGGCGGCGGCAAAACCGGCCGGCGCGTCGATGCCCTGCTGACGGCGCGTGGTATCGCCACGCGCCCGGTCTCGCGCTCCACCGCGATCCCGTTCGACTGGCTCAAGCCCGAGGACTGGGCCGCGGCGCTCGACGGCGTCTCCATGGCGTATGTGACCTTCCAGCCCGATCTCTCGGTCGAGGGCGCGAGCGAGGCGATCGCCGAACTGAGCCGCCTCGCCCGCGACAAGGGGCTCGAGCGCGTCGTGCTGCTGTCCGGACGCGGCGAACCCGGCGCCGAGCGCGCCGAGGCAGCGCTGCAGGCATCGGGCGTGCCCTGGACGATCGTGCGGGCGAGCTGGTTCAACCAGAATTTCAGCGAGGGCTATCTGATCGACGGCGTGCTGGCGGGCGAAGTCGCGCTGCCGGCCGGCGCGGTGCGCGAGCCGTTCATCGACACCGACGATATCGCCGATGTGGTCGTCGCCGCGCTGACCGACACGCGTCACGCCAACCGCCTGTACGAGGTGACCGGCCCCCGCGCGCTGACCTTTGCCGAGGCGATCGGCGAGATCGCCGCAGCGACGGGCAGGCCGATCAGCTACACGCAGATCTCGCCCGAGGACTTCGTCGCCGGGCTGCGGCCTTTCGTCGAGGAGGAGATCGTCGACCTGCTCAACGAGCTGTTCATCGTGGTGCTCGACGGCCGCAACGAGCAGGTGATGTACGGCGTCGACGAGGCGCTGGGCCGGCCGGCCCGCGACTTCGCCGACTATGCGCGGGACATGGCGGCCTCGGGTGTGTGGAACGTCTGAGCCGGAACGGGCGGATCGGTGAGGGCACCGGCGCGCGAGCCCTCACCACAGGCCCGGGATCAACCTCCAGCGGACTCGGCCGGCATAGTCCGCATAGCCAGGCAGTCCGGCGTGCAGCAGCCGGTCTTCCCATGCCGTGCGCAGCACCAGCACCGCCGAGGCCAGGCCCGCGGGGACAAGCGCCCACCAGGAGCCCAGCGCCAGGGCCATGCCCGGGAACAGCAGCAGCGCCGAGACATAGCCGGGATGGCGCACGAACCGGTAAGGCCCGGTGTCGATCACCCGCTGGTGCCGCTCCGACTGGATCCTGACGCCCGGTTCGAAAAAGGGGTTCACCGCCTGCGCCCAGGCAGTGACGGCGATGCCCGCCAGCACGGCGCCATAACCCGCCACGACCAGCCAGAGCGGCACCGCCGACCAGTGCAGCCGCCCCGCATCGAGTGCCGCGACCGGGAGGATCGCCACCATCGCCGGCAGGATCACCGCGAGCAACGCCTTGTCCCAGCCCATGGTCCCGGGCTGGAATCGGCTGCGCGCGCGGTAGATCACCGGATTGACCCGGGCGAGCACCAGCGCCGACGCGCCGAAGCCAAGGATCGTCACCGCGACGAACACCCAGCCGGGGCGCCAACCGATCGAGCCGGCCGGCAGGAAGAGGAGGAGGAGCAACGAGAGCGGCAGGCCGATCGCGTAGGCGATCGCTGTCCTGCGCGACATCGGATCTGGTTCTCGGGGAGGCTCCATGGCGATGATCCTCGATTGCGATTTGGTTCAGGGCGCGGTGTTGCCCGGCGCCTTGCCGTCCACATCGGTGGTCGCGATCTGCAACATGCCGCTTTCCTGCAGGATGACGACCCAGTCGCGCCCGTCCTCGCAATGCGCGGTCCAGGCCGGGCGGCCCTGCACCGGCGCGCGGGGTGCGGAGCTGGAGACCGACTGGCAATCGCTGCCGGCATCGTCGAGCGCGCGGTAGAAGACGACATCGCGCTGCTTCGGCGCCAGCGCGTTGATCCGCCCCAGATAATCGACCTCCGGCTTGGCCGGCGCGGTGGCATTCTGTTGCGCGGCGGGCTGGCTGCACCCGGCGAGTGCCAGGGCGAGACAGGCTGGCATCAGGATCTTCATCGCAGGGACTCCTTCGTGGCGCCGTCCTTGTCGCAGGAATCGGCGCCTGGCGTGAAGACGAAAACGCCCGGAATGCGGTTTCCGTTCACGCCGAGTTGAACCGCTCCCATGCCAGCTCGACCGGGATTGCTTCCACTCCGAGCGCAACGGTCCGGGCCGTCTTCGCCGCGCTCGTCGCATAGGGCGGGAAGCCTTCCGCCTCCAGCCGCGCGTCGATCCAGGCGTCGCGACGCGCGGCCAGCAACTGCCACAGGCCGGCACAGGCGCCGCCATTGGCGCGGGTGCGCCAGCCAAGGCCGAAAAAGCGCTCGGGGCAGCGCTCGAACAGGCTTGTCACTTCCCCGATATCGCCGTGCGCCGCGCCCGCGCCGAGATCCGGCCGGTCGTGATGGAGCGCCTCCAGCCGCGCACCGGCCGCATCGAGATCGCGCAGGATCGCGAACAGCGCCGCGATCGCGGGATCACCCGTCCAGGCGGCATAGCCGGCCTGGCGCGCGGTCGCCGGGTGAAGTGCGCGGGCAATTGGATCTGCGTCGGCCATGCTCAGTTCCCGAGTGAACGGCCTGTATCGCGCGATCCGGACCCGCAGTGAATCGACACCAAAATCAACACCAAAAACGCCGCGAGTTGCTCTCGATCAATCACGCCCCAGCCTTTGGCCCGTATCGGACGTTTGCCCAGGTCGCCGTTGAGGAACGCTCCTTTGTTACGTCGCATTTTCGGAAAGAAGCGTCCGGCAGAGACCGTCTCTTTCCAGGCCGAGGTGGCGGAGCACCATCGCGACCCGACCCGGGAGGCGATTGCAGGCGGACGCTATCTGCTCTTTACCCCCGAGGCCGATGGCCGCGCGGTCCTTCTGCTGAACACCAATCCGCGGCTGATCGCCTCGGTGCTGCGCCGGGCAGCCGCATGCGGCGGCGCGGACTTGATCGTCGAATGGGTGTGCGAGGCGAGCGAGGACCATCGTTATCATCTGGCGGCCGACAATTTCCGGTCATGCTGCATCCTCGTGCCCGCCGCCGAACGGGACTGACCACCAACGCCGACTTAATGCGGGAGCGCCGGTTCGCTCTCGAAACTTAATGCCTGTCGCGCCCATCTCCGCCACGCGCCAATCCGGGCGCAGGGACGACGACAATGCGAACCCGGTGCGCGGGAGCAGCGATGGTGATGGCGAGCGTGGCGGCGATAGTCGCGCTGCGATGGCTGGTGACGATGCCCCCTCGCAATCATCCGGCGACCATGGCCGAATTGCTGCTCGCGGCCTTCATCGTGCTGGCCGGCCTGCCCGGCATCGGCATGCTGGTCGAGGGGCCTTCGCTCTTCGGCCTCGTCGATCGGCCGCGGGAACACTGAGCGCGCCTCAACCGGACAAACCGGTTATGGCGGCGCAATGGCCGATCCGCGCGATTCCCTCCACGCCACACGGCTCGATTATGATGACGAGCTGCTCGGCACGCTCGACCTGCCGGGCGGCACGCTCCGTGTCACGCGCGGGCTGGGGTCGGGGCTGTCGCGGCGCGCGGGCGATGCGCCCGGCATCGTCTGGGCGATCGGGGACCGCGGGCCCAATCTGAAGATCCCCTTTGCGATCGATCGCTACGGGCTGGACGATCTCGGCCGCCTTGCCGATCTGGCCGGGGCCAAGATCATGCCCTTCCCTACCATCGGCCCGGCGATCTCGGAACTGCGCGTCAAGGGCGACCAGGTGACCTGCCTCCGCACCATCGCCCTGCGCGATCGCAGCGGGCAGCCCCTGTCCGGCCTGCCGGTGCCGGGCCGCTTCAACGAGCCGGCCTTCGATATCCATGGCGGGCCGATCGCCCCCGATTCGTCGGGCGCCGATACCGAGGGCATCGCCGCCGCGGCCGATGGCAGTTTCTGGATCGCCGACGAATATGGCCCGTCGATCTTCCATGTCGCGCCCGACGGAACGGTGCTGGTCCGCTGGGTCCCGCAAGGGTGCGGCGACGCGTTTCGCACCGCCGACTATCCCGTGGTCGAGGCGCTGCCAGCCATTGCCGCGCGCCGTGAGCTCAACCGGGGGTTCGAGGCGCTGGCGCTTTCGGCTGGCGGGCACCGTCTGTACCTCGCCTTCCAGAGCCCGCTCGCCCATCCCGACGAGCAGGCGCACCGCCGCGCCCGTCATGTCCGCCTGTGGGAACTCGACGTGGCGAGCGGCGCGGTGACCCGGCAATTCCTCTATCGGCTCGACAAGCCCGGCAGCTTTCGTCGCGACGCGGCGATCGGCCGGGTAAAGCGCGGCGACCTCAAGCTGTGCGATATCGCCATGACCGGCCCGCAATCGTTACTGGTGCTGGAACGCGGATCAGCCACGACGAAACTATACACCGTCACGCTCGATGACAGCCGGGCACTCGACGGGCGCCACCTCGATACCGCTACCCGGCCGACGATCGAGGAGCAGAGCGCGGCGGACGAGTCGCTTCCCCATCTCGCCAAGGCCCTGATATTCTCGACCGACGATCATCCGGAGATCGATGCCGACCTGGAAGGCGTGACCCTGCTGTCCCAGCGCACCTTGTTGCTGGTCAACGACAGTGATTTCGGGGTGGACGGCGTGCCGACTCGATTCTGGCGAGTCGCTCTACCAGCGAATGTCGTGATGGAGTGAAAATGCGGGGGAGAGCGCCTGTGGCAGCTCGATCCCCCGCGCTATCGTTTCGCCAGTGCCGGTCTTTCCGGCGGCTTTTCCGCTCCTGTTGCGTTTCTTTTTTATGTCAGGCGATACGATGGCGGCGCCTTCATAGCCGAACCGCGGACAAAAAAAAGGCCGGTACGAGACCGGCCGTGAAAGTTTTAGGAGAGGATGCCTGAAAGGCACAGTCGTTGTGCACTGCAGCAGGTTTCATCGCAAGTGCAAATATTGCATTGCAGCATACAAAAACTGCAACTGGTAGCGCTATCATGATATCCGGGTGACCTGGATATGCGCCGCCTGCCACTGCCCTCCGTTCCGGCGGAACGTGTCGGCGAAGCGAAAATGGCTGGCAAAGGCATCGCCGCCCGAGACGCCGCGCAAGGTGGTCTCGGCGCCGACCACGCCGGCATCCGGGCCGAGCATCACCACGATGCGATCGTGCAGGACGATCGGATCGAACCGGTCGCCGGGTGTCGTCCAGCCCTGGATGAATTCCTTCTTGCCCTGGCGCTTGCCCGATCCGTCGATGAACACGAGATCGTCAGCGACCATACGCTCGAGCGCCGGACCGTCCTTGGCGAGCTGCGCGCGGTCGAACGCGTCGGCGAACGCGACCAGGGCGGCGCTGTCTTCCACCGGCGGCGTGGCGGCCGAAAGCGGGGCCGCGGCGAGCAGCAGCGCCAGGATCGGGAATCGCATCATTTCCTCCCTATTGCTTCGGCAGTTTGGTGAACTCGGAGATCCAGTTGGTCTCCCAGCTCCGCCCGCCATCGTCCGAAAAGGCCTGCTCGATCCGGAAGCTGGTGGCGGTCATGTTGGAGAAGATGAACCGCACCAGGATCGCCCGGCCGTTCAGCTCTTCCTGATTGTAGAACAGCCCGCGCCCGTTCGCGAAGCCGCCAACCATCGGTTCGCCCAGCGCGCCGTCGGCGCTGTTGGCCCAGCGGATCTTCCACTGGCGCGATGTCGCGTCGTAGAGGCGCAGGCTCATGCCCTGAATCCGCCCGGCCGACCCCGAGACGTCGAGCTCGCCGAGATTTGCCTTGCCGCTCCAGACCGGCCGCACCACCGACAGGCCGTCATAATCGACCCATGTCGTGGACCCGGTCAGCGGCCTAAGCCGGCGCGCGATATGCGCCTTCCACCGGCCGAATTCGAAATCGAAGTCATGCGACCCGTCCCGCAGCACCGGCGCGACGCGCGCCTCGGGTCGCGGCGGCTGGATGCGCGACTGGGCGGGCGCAATACCCGGCAATGCCGCGAGCAGCACGGCCGGCAACAGCACCCCGCAGCGCCTCGCGATACGATCGATCGTCATGTCATCCTCCCGGGGCTCGGGCCCCCTCGCCCTTGCCGTGGCGTCAGTCTAGCCGAGATGCGCGCCCGGACAAGGAGATAGCCGCGACATCTCCGAACCGCGGATTACCGCATCACCCTGATCGTCCGGTCCAGCCCCGACACCAGCCGCGCCAGCCGGTCATAATCGATCTTGTCGGGCGTATCCGCGAGGCTGTGATAGTGCGGATAACGGAAGGGCGCGGTATCGGTGACCATCAGCGCGGGGAAACCCTCGCCCGAAAAGGCCCAGTGATCCGACCAGTCGACACCCTGGATGAAGCCCGGCGCTGCCCCACCCACGCTGGGGAAATGCGCCACCTCGCGGAACGACTCGATCGTCCGCCGCACGAACCCCCGCGCATCGGTCGTGCCGGCGAACGCCACGAAATTCCCGGTCTCGGGATAGAGCATGCCGAGCGGCCAGGGATAATGCTGGCTGTGCGGCGCATCGCTGTAATAGCCGATCGTCTCGAGGCTGATCATGCCGAGCACGGGTTCGCCGCTGCGCTTCAGCTGCGCGGCATAGACGACGCTGCCCATCAGCGGGGTCTGGAACCAGGGCGGCTCCTCATTGACGAACAGCACCAGCCGGAGGCGCAGCGCCGCCTTGCCGCGCAGATCGGCGAGGCTGCGCGCCAGCTCGATCACCGCCGCGGTGCCGCTGCCATTGTCGTTCGCGCCCGGCGCGTCGAACGCGCTGTCATAGTGCGCGCCGATCACCAGCGTCTTTGCATCGGGTTTGGCTGGCTCGATCGCCACCTCGATATTGCGTACCCGTTCCCCGCCCGCGCCGAAACTCTGGCGGCGCACGGCATAGCCCATGCCCGCGAGTGCGCCCTCGATATGCCGCGCCGCGCGCTCGAGCTCGATCGGATGCTCGACATTGTGCGGCACGCTGGCGATCGCCGTCACATGACCGCGCAGCCGCTCGGCAAGGTGCGTCTCGCCGGGAGTCAGTGGCGGAAGCGGACCGGCATAGGAGATGCCCGGGACCGCAGTCAGCCAGAGCAGCCCCAGAACCGGAAGCAGGAAGATCGCGGCGACGATCCCCAGCGATATGAGCCGGGTTCGCCAGATGCTCGTGTCGTTCCTCATTGGCTCCCTTCCCGCCCATACAGGGCTAACAGGCGCGCCCACCAATGCCAAACCGGCGCCACGACATCGCCTTTTTCGGGCGCCAGAGCGGTCGCCACGGAAGGGTTCATGTCATGTTCGATTTCCAGCCAAGCCTGTCGGGCGATCTGCTCACCTTGACCCCGCAGGTGCCTGAGGATTGGAGTGCGCTGTTCGCTGTGGCGTCCGATCCTGCGATCTGGGCAATGCACCCGATGCGCGAGCGGTATCGCGAACCGGTGTTCCGGAAATTCTTCGACGAGGCGCTGGCCGATCGCGGCGGGCTGGTCGCGCGCGACCGCGCCGATGGCTCGGTGTTCGGCTTCTCGCGCTATTCGGAACAGTTCGCCGAACCGGGCGAGGTCGAGATCGGCTGGACCTTCCTGGCGTGCGACCGCTGGGGCGGCGGCTGGAACCGCGAGATGAAGCGGCTGATGCTCGGCCACGCCTTCGGGTCGTATGACAGCGTCATCCTTCGTATCGGCGAGGACAATCTCCGCTCGCGCCGCGCAGTGGAGAAGATCGGCGGCGTGCTGACCGACCGGGTGCAGGAATACCGGATGGGCGACGCGATGATCCGGCATGTGACCTATGCGATCGCCCGGGACGGTTTTGCCGACGGGCCGCTGCGGGACTGAACGCGCGACAGGGGCGAAACCTTCGATCATTGGGTGTGGCTAGCGGAGAAGCGCGGGCGATTGAATCAGTTGCGGCACGAAAATGTTGGAGCATGTGCCAAAACTCTCTGCGGATTTCGCGACCGATGTTGGACGGGCACGAGGGGAAACCGCCAAAAACCCGATCACGATGTTGGATAGTTTTGGCACTGCTGGTCGGACGGCCTGCCCGAAAATTTGAATCGATTTGAATCAAGCGCCATATCGCCCTTTCCGGTATGCGGCGGCAGCGATCGGTCACGCCTCCGGCACCAGCCAGCCGTCATAATGCACCACCAGCCCGATCAGCGGCAGCGCGACGGGCACGTCGAAACGGAAACGCTCGCCTTCCTGCCATTCACGCGCCTCGGTGCGCGGTGCGAGCGCCAGCGGGAGGGGAATGCCAAGGCAGGTCCAGCGGCGCATCTCCATCCTCAGGCCCTGTCCGTCCGAGGGCAGGGCGAAATGGAAGCGTAGCGGCCCGAAGCGTTCGACGAGCCTGTCGACCTTCCGGCTCAACCGGCTGGTGAAGGCGTGGCGGCCGAAGGAGCGTGTCCATGTCTCCACACCATCCCGTTCCGTGAAGGCGACATGCAACGGGTGCGTGCCCGGCGGCGGGAAACCCATGATCCGGGCGACCGCGCGGGCGAGCAGGTTGGTGCCGCCCTCCACCCGAGCCTCGCCCGAAGCGCCCCCATCGCGGCAGACATTGTGCATGGCCCGAACCGCTTCGGGCAGCGCATCGAACGCCGGACCCATCACCCGCTGGTAGAGCGGGTCCGGCAGACGCGTCTCGACCGTCTCGTGCCGCATGCGCAGTGCGGCCAGAAGCGGCCCGAACTGGACCAGCTCAAGCAACCGTCCGGCGTCGCGCGCACCCGCGGCCAGCCGCCCCGCAAACAACGCGTCCGCCAGCAGCACTGCGGCGAGCGTCGGCGTCTCCGGTCCGTCCCCTTGTTCCGCGATCAGGGTCCAGCGCCGCTCGACAAAAGCGCCCGCCACCTCCCCGGTCAGCCGCACCGACATGGCCGACCGGTCGCTGGTCAGCACTCTGGTCAGGCGTTGCAGCGGCAGCAGGACCGGCGCGAGCGGGGTGGCGGACAGGCCGAACCAGCGAATCGGCCAGCTCAGCAGCCACAGCCCGATGGTCTGCACCGAAATCTCGGTGCCCGCGCGGAAGGTCACCGCCGGACGGCCGGGCAGCATAGCGGGCATCAGGTCGAGATCGGGCACCTCGGCCAGCGCGATCCACCGCTCGCGCACATCCGGCACGCCCGCCACCGCGAAGGTCTCACGCCGCAACTCCTGCCAACCCCAGCCGGGCGTCCAGTGCCGGTTGCGCCAGAGGCGGACGGGCTTGCCAACATAGGACAGGATCGCCGCCGCGACCGACGGCCCGGCGGTGGCGCGGTTGGAAGCGCTGATCGCCACCTCGACCTCAGTCACCCGCTCCATGCCCTTCGCGAGGTGCCGCGCCACCGCGCCCGATAGCGCCGGCACGCTCGATGCGCCGGAGACGATCGCAACGCCCGCCTCTCGCGCCGCGTCGTCGAGTGCGCTGATCCCGATCACGAACCCGCGCGCATCGGCCAGGTCGAGATAGGATATGCCCGCCCGGATACTGGCAACCGGCACCCGGTAGTCGCTGTTCTGGAACGGCCCCGCCGCGTCGATCAGCAGGTCGGGACGATGCTCGGCCAGCAGCGCAGCGACATCGCCGTTACGGTCGGCGACCACGGGCTCGGTCCCGGCTATCCCTGCGCAAAAGATCCGCGCCTTTTCCCCGCTACGGCCGGCGACCAGCACATGATGCCCGCGACCGACCAATCGCCGCGTCAGCCGCGCGCCGAACCCGCCATAACCGCCAAGGATCAGGATCCGGCTCACAACACCCGGCGCGCCTGCTCCGGGGTGGGCAGCCAGCAGGTCTCGCGCCGGCCGAACAGGCGGTAGCGATTCCGCGCAATCCACCGATAGACCGGATCGCGCAGGAAGGGCGGCACCAGCCGCAACGCGGCGGCCGCGCGCCACGGCCAGCCCAGCCCGGCATAGATGGCGAGCACCGCGTCGCTGTCGCGCTTCACCGCGTCGCCGTCGACCAGGATGATCGATTCCGGATTGGCCGGATCGACGCCGAAGCGCCGGTACAGGCTGGCGCCGACATCGCCCTGCATCGAGGCGAGGCGAAAATGCTCGCGGCGGTCATGCTTCAGCACGAATTGTGCATTGGCAGAGCACAGCACGCACTGCGCGTCGAACACGATGATGGGATGGTCGACCATCGCCTCAGTCATGCCCTCCCGGACACTGGGCGACCGTATCCTTCAGCCGCTCGATCAGCCAGCGCCCGGCAGGGCCCGGGGGTGTGTCCTTGCGGTGCACCGCGAGCATCGGCAGCAGATTGCCCTCCGGCCAGCCATCTTCCAGCACCAGCTCGACCAGCCGCCCCTCGGCGAGATCGGCCCGCGCCAGCGGCTCGGGCATGCTGCCCCAGCCGAGACCCGCGCGCAGGAATTCATGCTTGGCGCCGAGATCGGCGATGCGCCACGTCCTGGGCGAGAGCACGCCGAATTCCTTGCCGCGCGACAGGTCCGACCGGTCGGTGAGGACGAGCTGGACATGCTCGGCCAGGGTCAGCCGGGGGATCGGTGCGGCCTGCTGCGCCAGAGGGTGCTCGGGCGCCGCGACCATGATCAGCGGAATCGAGAGCAGCCGTTCCTGGACAAAATCCTCGGGCACGAGCGGCAAGGTGCCGACCACGGCAAAGGCAGCGCGCCCTTCCGATACCGGCTCGATCACCGCGCCCAGCGCCTCGACATTCACCCGCAGCGGGGTGTGCGGGAAGGTCGCCTGGAAATCCCGCACGGCATGCGCAAAGACGAAGATCGGGAACATCACGTCGATCGCCACCGACAATTCGGCCTCGAGCCCGCCGGCCAGATCGCGGGCGCGCGCCTTGAACGAATCCATCCGCCCCGCCACCGCCCGCGCCTCGGGCAGCAAGGCGCCGCCCGCCTCGGTCAGCGCCGGATAGCGCGCGCTGCGATCGAACAATTGCACGCCAAGCTGCCGTTCGAGCGTGCCGAGCGTCTGGCTCACCACCGACTGCGCCCGGCCCAGCCGTCGGCCGGCCGCGGAGAAGCTGCCTTCCTCCGCCGCGGCGAGGAAGGTGCGGAGTTGATCGAGCGAGACGGCGTCGAGCATGTATCGGAATCCCAGATGGTATCCAGATGAATATATAGGCTACTACGCTATATAACGAGTCCATATCTGCACTTCGCAATCACTCTTCGTTTGCGAAGGACACCATCATGAAGCTCCTCCATGTCGATTCAAGCATTCTCGGCCCGGGCTCGGTGAGCCGTCATCTGTCGGCCTCGATCGTCGCCCAGCAGCAGGCGCTGCACCCCGGCATCGAGATCGTCCGGCGCGACCTCGCGACCGATCCGGTCGATCATCTGTCCGGCCTCCACCTCGCCGCGGCCCAGGGCGCCGTGCCCGAAGCCGAGCCGCTCCAGCGCGATCTCGCCTCGGGCCAGGCAGCGCTCGAGGAGTTCCTCGCCGCCGATGTAGTCGTGGTCGGCGCGCCGATGTATAATTTCGGCATCCCAAGCCAGCTCAAGGCATGGATCGATCGCCTCGCGGTCGCCGGCCGCACCTTCAGCTACGGTCCGGACGGCCCCAAGGGCCTGGCCGGCGGCAAGACGGTGATCATCGCCTCGTCGCGCGGCGGCTTCTACGGCGCCGATACGCAGGCGGCCTTCCTCGACCATCAGGAAACCTATCTGCGCGGTGTGTTCGGCTTCTTCGGCATCACCGATATCCGGTTCTTCCGCGCCGAAGGCGTCGCGATGGGCGAGCCGCAGCGCCAGCAGGCGATCGACAGCGCCGAGGCGGAAATCCGCAAGCTGGCGGCGTAGGCCGGCCGTATCTCTTACCGACATCCATGGTTCCGCGAGCGCAGTCCCCGTTGCGCCTGCGGAACCATGGACCCCGGAACCAGTCCTGGGCGACGGTGAGGGATGCATAATGCCGCTCACCGGCCGAGCCGGCGCACCCTAGTATGTCGCGGCGCGATCATGCTAGCGGACCCCGGCAACGGCGCCTCCATCAGGAGCGCGCCGATCCGGGAGAGTCTTTCAATGCGCGCGTGGTTGGTTACGGTTCTGGCGGCACCCTTTCTCTTATCCGGATGCGGCCCGTCCGCCCCCGACGAGAGTGACGCGCAGGGCCCGGTGCTGACCCCATCGATCAAGGCCACGCCCGACATTCCGGTCGACAATCTCATCGCGCTGCCGCCCACCGCCAATGGCGGCTCCGCTGCGCTGAAGCGCGATGCGAGCAAG
Organism: Sphingomonas sp. GW821-FHT10F11; assembly: GCF_058809095.1. NCBI lineage: Bacteria > Pseudomonadati > Pseudomonadota > Alphaproteobacteria > Sphingomonadales > Sphingomonadaceae > Sphingomonas > Sphingomonas sp. GW821-FHT10F11. The sequence continues at coordinate 149,765 of NZ_JBXASH010000002.1, read as the reverse complement.
GTCGAGGGGATGGTGCATTATAGCTGCGCGGGCGGCCTGACCCTCACGGTCGACCACGACCTGGCCTGGGACGTGATGCGGCTGACGATCGATGCGAAGACGTTCGAGCTGACCAACATGCTGTCGGACACCAGCAACAACAAATACCGTTCCGAAACCGGCCGCAAGCCCGGCCAGAGCCTGATGTGGCAGACCAGGGGCAATGAAGGCGTCCTGATCGAGGGACCCAAGACCGCGCCGTCCGATTCAGCCGAGCAGAAGGCGATCACCTGCCGGCGAAACGCCTGAGTCCGCGCGTATTTCCTCCATTTTGAAGCGATCCCGAATCTTCCTCGCCGGAATTAACCAAAAATTAATTAATGTGAATTAAGTATATTGCGGGTGGGCACCCCCCTTCTCGCGCCCACAAGGAGCCCCGGCCATCCCCCTCTTCGGCCGGGGCTCTTTTCCCCGAACTCCCGAAACGGCCCCTTCCCTCTCGCGCCACGCCGCGATTTATGGGATGGGTGGAGCGTGACGAGCGGCATGGGTCGCATGGTGGGACGGGACACAGAACAAGGCCCGCTCAGCCATTCGGCGGGACCGCTCGAGCAGGGGAGCGGTATGGTACTTACCTTTCCGGTCATCACGTTCGGGGCGATCACTCTCGTCGTCGGCGGTGCGGCCGTGCTGATGCCGATGATCAGGGCGGGGCTCGCACGATCGCGCAAGCGCCGCCGGTCGAAGCATCGCCGGAACCGAAAGGACCACCCGCACACGCCCCGTCAGAGGATCGATATCGTCGCCGCGCCCGAACGGGCCGACACCCCGCCCGGATCCTCCGCCGATACGGGTTAGCGCCCTATCAATCCGGCCGGCGGCAAGGGCGTCAGCGCATCAGCCCGGCGGCACGCAGCGCGTCCTCGATCACCTTCTTCACGCCGAATGCCTCCGCCTGCACGCTCGCGGCGGGCACGAGCCGCGGCTTGGGCGCCACCGTGCGGGCCGAGGCCGGTATCGTCCCGGCGATGCCCCAGGAAGCGGCGATCTGCCCGGTCGAGCAGACACCGACATCAAGCATATAGGGCATGGCGGTGCCGCATCCCTCGCCCGGGGAAATCGGGGTGCCGTGCCCCATGCCGGCAATGGCATGCGCCTCGATACGGATCTGGCCCTTGGCGTCGGTCCAGGTCCGTTTGGTGTGACCGCCGACGGTCTCGGTCCGCGCGGGCGCCGCGTCGATGTGCTGGAGCTGGCGCCACTGCTCGACGATATCCTCCATGTTGGAAGCGGCGACGGTCATATCGGCGGTGCCGTGCCAGACCGAAAGCCTGGGCCAGGGCCCGTCACGACCCGATGCCGTGCGGGCGAGCGCGCCGAGCGCCGGCCCCTTCGGCCCACCATGACCGCGCATCCGGTCGAACGCCTGTGGCACGCCCGTCGCGACGCCATAGGGCAGCCCGGCGACGATCGCCCCGCCAGCGAACAGTTCAGGCCAGGTCGCGAGCATCACCGCCGTCATCGCGCCGCCGGCCGACAGGCCAGTCACGAACACCCGCGACGGATCGAGATCATGCTCGGCAATCATCTGGCCGATCATGTTGCGGATCGACAGCGCCTCGCCGCCATCACGGCGGATGTCGCCGGGCTCGAACCAGTTGAAGCAGAGATTGGGGTTATTGCCCCGGCGCTGTTCCGGATAGAGCAGGGCGAACCCATGCCGCTCCGCAAGCGTGGACCAGCCCGATCCGCGATCATATCCCGCGGCGGTCTGGGTACAGCCATGCAGCACCACGACCAGCGGCGCGCCGGGCTTCACATCCTCGGGAAGATAGATGCGCGCCGCCAGATCGCCGGGATTGGCGCCGGTGACGGCCATGGCCGTCAACCGATCCCCGGCCGCGACGCGCGGCGATACCACGCCCGGCTGGGCGGCGGCGAGCCGGGCAATGGTGTCGGAAAGCGTGCGCATCGATCGGTTCCCCCGCGGGCGAACGACTCGTCCGCATATACCCCAACCCTTCATAGCGCCGATTGTTGCTGCGATGCACAATAAACATGGCCGTGGCGGCATATCCGATAGTCAAGATCGCCTCACCACGATACGATTGCGCGATGCGCGCTTTAGCCTTTTGCCTCACCGCGTTGATCGCGACGTCGGCGACCGCCCAGCCCCTCCCTTCAGCGAAAGCGATCGACGCGCAGGCCCGCGCCGCCATGGCGAAGACCGGCGCGAAGGGCATGGCGATCGCGGTGGTCGACCGGGGCAAAATCGTCCATGTCCGGGCCTATGGCGCCCGCAATGCCAGGGGCGATCCGCTGCTGACCGACACCGTGATGTACGGCGCGTCGCTGACCAAGACGGTGATGGCCTATACGACCCTGACCCTGGTCGATCGCGGCGTCCTCGCGCTCGATACGCCGATCGCGGCCGACCTCGACCGGCCCCTTCCCTCCTATGACAGCGAGGCGATCGCGCCGGGCAAATACGGCCCGTACAAGGACCTGGCGGGCGATGATCGATGGCGGCGGATCACGCCGCGCATGGCGCTGACTCACTCGACGGGGTTCCGCAATTTCTGGTTCCTCGAACCCGACGAAAAGCTCCACATCCATTTCGATCCGGGCACGCGCTTCAGCTATTCGGGCGAAGGGTTCAGCCTGTTGCAATTCGCCATCGAAAATGGGCTGAAAAAACAGGGGCTTGGCCTCGATGTCGGCGATCTGACCGACGCGACCTTCGCGCGGCTCGGCATGACGCGCACCAGCCTGAAATGGCGCCCCGACTTCCGCCCCAATCTGGCCGATGGCTGGAATGACAAGGGCGAGCCGGTCGAGCATGACGAGCGGTCGAAGGTCCGTGCCGCCGGATCGATGGACACGACCATCGCCGACCTGTCCAAATTCGTCGCGGCGCTGGTGCGCGGCGACGGCCTGACCCCGGCGTCGCGCGCCGAGCTGGCCAGACCGAGCCTGCCGATCGCGACCGCGCATCAATTCCCCAATCTCGCGCCCGACCTGCCGGCGGAGCAGCGCCGCAAGGACCTGGCGGCCGGGCTGGGCGTGGTGGTGTTCGACGGGCCGCAAGGGCACGGCTTCTTCAAGGGCGGGCATGACGATCAGACCGGCAACACCATGGTCTGTATCGAGCAGCGCCGGCGCTGCGTGCTGATCCTGTCGAACGACGTGCGGGCCGAGGCAAGCTATGCCGATCTGGTCCGCTTCATCCTGGGCGAAACCGGTGTCCCCTATGAATGGGAATATGGCGATCACGCCGGCAAATCCTGAACCGATACGAGCGCGTCACGATTTGCTGCACCGCAACACGACGAAGCGGGCAGGAATTGCGATAACGCCCCGCGGATGCAAAGGAACTGCCGCACGTCACATGCTAACCTGCATCCGTACGGCGGCGGTCCCAATTCTTCGACAGCTTGGGCTCACGCCGCCGCCGTGCACTCCATAGTCTCCCGCGCCGCCGCCCGGCTCGCGCGGACGCTGTCCGAGGCATAGACCGCCAACCCCACCCAGATCAGTGCGAAGGCGGCAAGGTCATGCGGGCGCAGATGCTCGCCGAACGCGAAGATCGCGAGCAGGAACTGCAGGGTCGGCGCGATATATTGGAGCAGGCCGAGCGCCGCATAGGGCATGCGCCGCGCGGCGCCGGCGAACAGCAGCAACGGCGCGGCGGTGACGGCGCCGGCCACGACCAGCAGCACATCGGTCGCCGCCTCACGGCCGAACGCGCCCTCCCCGCCATGATGCGCGACCAGCAACAGGCCAAGCGCGAAGGGTGCGAGCAGGATCGTCTCGATCAGCAGCCCGCCCAATGCGTCGATCGCCACCACCTTGCGGATCAGGCCATAGGTGCCGAAGCTCAACGCCAGCACCAGCGAGATCCAGATGCTGCTGCCGTTCGACAGCGCCATGACCAGCACGCCCGCCGCCGCCAGCGCGATCGCCACCCACTGGATGCGCCGCACCCGCTCGCCCAGCACCGCCACGCCGAGCGCGACATTGACCAGCGGGTTGATGAAATAGCCGAGGCTCGCGTCGAGCACATGCGCGTTCTGCACCGCCCAGATATAGACCAGCCAGTTGACCGCGATCAGCAAGGCGCTGGCCGTCAGCATCAGCAGGGTACGCTTCGTCACCGCCGCCAGGATCGTCCGCACGCGCCCGAACAGCAGTGCGACGCCGACCAGCATCAGTACCGACCACAGGATGCGATGTGCCACGACCTGCCCCGCCGGCACATGCTGCAACAGCTTCAGATAGAGCGGCAGCACCCCCCAGAACACATAGGCCGCCACGCCCAGGATCACGCCGGTGGCTGCGGGGGTCGATGCGGGGCGGGAGGGTGCGCGGTCGGTCACGATTCTGCCTGTGCCCGGGCCTTGCGCCGCAGACGGGAATGGAGGCAGGGAGATGGTCGGCATCGGGCGCCATGGCAACCCGCCCGCGCGCAATTTTCCTTGGGGCCGCGATGGCCCCGTTATCGACCGGCCTGAACGGCGGTGCCTATCGTATCGACAGGCGCGATCGCCTGGGCCGTCCGGCCATCGTCGAGGAAGCAGAAGCAAGCGCCGCGGCGCGGTTACGCTCCGCCAGCAAGGCCGCGATCTCGGCGCCCTCATAACGGAACGGCGGCTTGCAGCGCTCGGGAAAGGATATGCGCATCCGCGGGATATCGCCGGCAAAGCCGGCCGCGATGGTATCGAGCACCAGGGTCAGCGACCCCTGCGCCACGACCTCGAGGTCGCCACTCGCCTTGTCGCAGTCGCGCGGGCGCATCGCCGCGACCGCATCCTCATTCCACGAAATGTCCATATGTGCGCCTCTCCTTGTCGAAGGAGCATCGGCGTGTGGGAACGGGCGCGCAATGATCTGCGTCAATGTCGGGAGCCATGAATCCGCCGCATCGATTCAAGCACATTCTATCAGACGACAAAGGCGATCAGCCCCGCCCAAAGTGCGATCGAGACGGCAATCAGGATCAGAAAGGCTATTCCGCCCGGAAGCCTGTTCTCTTCGCGGAACGGCTCGCGCGGCGGCGTCCGCATTACTTTGTTCATCTTGGCGGCCTTTGACAAACACACGCTCCGATCAATCAATGCGCGAGAGTCATCGGAGTTCCACCAGGTCCCACGCCGAACCTTCCCGGTGCATGCGCGGCACCGCCGACAGGCGCGGCCCGCCAATCCGGGAACCATCCAGCGTGATCCGGGTTATGCGCCATATGGCGGGCAGGCATTCGTATCAGGTATTCCGCGCGTACAGGGTTCCCGGCGTGCCGCCTCGGGTCGCCTGGACCTGGCAGCGTATCGACCAGGCCGGCGCGCCGATGGCGCTCGGCTCGCTCTACGGTTCCCTGCCCGAATGTTTCGCCGCACTGAAGCGCAACCGTGCCGAGCTGGGCGATGCGCCGGTCCGCATCGATCTCGCGGGGGCGAGCGCCGAAGACGCGTCGTCGGTGGTCGCGGTCGCGGTGGGCGAGCGTGATGTGACGATCACCAGCACCGATCCAGACCCCTCGCCCGAATTCGCCTGACCACGCATGACCGCGATGTCACCGTTTTGACGCTTCACGATGTTCCCGTTTTGATCTAGTTTGCGATCATGAGCCGATTCGCCCCAGACCTCGCCCCAGCCGATCTCGCCCCCGTCATCCTGGGGGCGCCCGCCTGGGCGCGCATCGGCATCACCGTCCGCGATCCGCGGCTGCGCGCGCGGGCAGCGGAAACGCTCGCCCGGTCGATCCTTGAGGAGCTGGATGCCGACGCCCCGGTGCGCGATGTAAACCAGCTTTCGCTCGGCCTGTAAGGCTCCTGCGCGACAGGCGGAGGAACGCCAGCCGGTTACATCCGTTGTGATTCAAGGTCTCCCGCAAGAGGCCGGCGCGCCCGCGTAAGCCTCCGCGCAGTTCCATTGGTCATGGAGAGCAAAGATGGGTCTGATTATACTCTTGATCGTCGGCGGCGTGATCGGCTGGCTTGCCAGCATGATCATGCGGACCGACGCGCAGCAGGGCGTATTCCTGAACGTCGTGGTCGGCATTGTCGGCGCGGTTCTGGCCGGCTTCATCCTGTCGCCGCTGTTCGGCGTGCCGCCGATCACCAGCGGCGGCTACAGCATCGCGACGATCCTCGTGTCGCTGCTCGGTGCGGTCGTGCTGCTTGCGATCGTCAATCTGGTACGTCGCGGATCGGTTCGCTAACCGGTCCCCGAATCCGGGGCGATCCGGGCGGGCGGGGCGGCTTCGGCCGCCCCGTTTGCGTTCAGCCCAACAGCCAGGTCCGCCCGGCATGGAAGAAGAGCAGGGCGGAGAGCCCGGCCGAGCAGCCGAAACAAACATGGCCGACATGGACCAGGATCGGCGGATTCGGCCGCTGCAGCTTTCGGTTGCGGCTTGCGCCCGACAGCACGAAGCTGGTCAGCAGGCCATAGGCAAAGGCGATCGCACCAAACATAGATTGTCCCGCTTATGATGTCGCCGCGGGCCCCCGCCCCGGTCATGCGGCCCCAATCATAGGCGCGGGATGTTATCAAGCGGTTGAGGCGCGCCGGCTCGGCGAAGCGCGCCACGCACAGGATGGTGCGTTGCCGAAACGGCGGACGCGGGCAGGGCATTTTGAGAAAACCAGGCCGGAGGATGCTGTCCGATCCGGCCTGGTTTTACCCCCGACTAGGTGTGAGCCCGATGCGGTTGGCGAGGCTCTATACGTTTCGATTATGAAATTGTTCCAGCCCCTTGCGGCGCTTTTGTCGCAAAATCGTCGCCACATGTGAGCCTATCGGCTGAACCTGTCGACTTTGGTTGGCATGGTTCCTGCTCCCTCAAAGGCGATGCGGAACGACCTGCCATGACCCGGATGACGCGCGGCACCATGCTCAAACTGGCCGTCCTGTGCGCCCTTGCGCTGGCGATCCGCGCCGCGCCCGCGCCGCGCATCAGCGCCGGGCTCGAGCTTTATTCGCTCCGCATGGCGCTCTCGATGGGCGGCCCGCCCGTCCATTTGCGGACAGGCACGTCCGAAAACGGACAGTCGCACGATATCAGCCTGACCATCGACATGGGGAGCGGTCGATGAGCACCGGGCAAAAAGGGGGAGAAGCTCGATGTGGCGCAACTATCTGATCGTCGGCTTGCGGGCGCTGGCCAGGAACCGGGCCTATGCCGCGATCAACATCGCCGGGCTCGCCATCGGCCTCGCCGCCTGCGTCCTGATCCTGCTCTATGTCCGCTACGAGCAGAGCTATGACAGCTGGATGAAGCACGCCGACCGCGCTTTCCAGTTCCAGACCTATTATGCCGCGACCGACAAGGGCGGGGAGGAGATGTACCTCCAGCTCGGCTCGATCGTTTCGGGCCCCGCGCTGGCGAAGGACTTCCCGCAGGTCGAGAAAATCGTGTGGGTCCGCTCCTTCTCGCCCGTCGTCATCCAGGAAGGCCAGGCCTCGAACGTCGGCGACCTGCGCATGGTCGATGGCAATATCTTCGATATCCTGCAGGTGCCGTTCGTGCGCGGCGATCCCCGCAACGCGCTGAACGATGCCCATTCGGTGGTGCTGAGCGAAAGCGAGGCGACCCGCCGCTATGGCGACGAGAACCCGCTCGGCAAGACGCTGACGATCGTCGACAATGCCGGCGACGTTGATTACCGCGTGACCGGCGTGTTCAGGGACATCCCGAAGAACAGCAGCTTCTCGGCGAAGATGGTCGCGCGCTTCGATCTCGGCGTACAGTTCGCCGACCGGATGCAGCAACTGACCGACTGGGGGTCCCAGCAGGGCTGGAACTATGTGAAGCTCCGCCCCGGCGCGAGCGCGGCAGCGATCAACGCGCAGCTCCCCGCCTGGGAGAAGCGCAACATTCCCGACCAGGTGACCAATGGCGAGCGCACCAATGAAGGCGATGCCCAGGACTACCATCTGACCAATATCCGCGACGTGCATCTCGGCAAGGCACAGCGCGGCAACATGACCCCCGGCAACGACGCCGGCACCGTCACCACCTTCGCGGTGATCGCGCTGCTGGTGCTCGGCATGGCCTGCATCAACTTCACCAACCTCGCCACCGCCCGCGCCTCGCAGCGCGCGCGCGAGGTGGCGCTGCGCAAGGTGCTCGGGGCGCGCCGCAGCCAGCTCATCACGCAGTTCATGGGCGAATCCGTCCTGGTGACGGCCATTGCGATGGTCATCGCGCTGGCCGCGGTCGAGCTGCTGCTGCCCTGGTTCAACAGCTTCCTCGATGCGGACATGAAGCTGCGCTATCTCGGCGCGGACGGCGTGCTGCTGCCCAGCATCGCGCTGGTGCTGCTGGTCGGCGCGATCGGCGGCCTCTACCCGGCCTTCTACCTCTCGCGTTTCGAGCCGGCGAAGATCCTGAAGGCCAACAAGTCCTCCGCCGATGCGCAAGGGTCGGGCCGGCTGCGCAGCGTCCTGGTGATCGGCCAGTTCGCCGTCTCGATCGCGCTGATCGTCTGCACCACCGTGATCTACACCCAGACGATCTTCGCCCGGACGATGGATGCGGGCTACCGGCGCGACGGCCTGATCCAGGTCGACAATCTCAGCTACAAGGGCGTGACCCCTCCGATGTCGCAGACCCTGATCGAGCAGATCCGCCGCATCCCCGGCGTCGAGGCGGCCGCACGCACCCAGATCGCGGTCGCGCCGAACGGCAATTCCATGTCCACCTTCTTCCTGCCCGGCACCGCGCGTTCCGTCTCGCTCGGGCTGTACGGGATCGAGACCGGCTTCTTCCAGACCATGGGCATGAAGATCCTCGCCGGGCGCGATTTCTCCGACAGCCAGGGCCGCGACGATGCGACCACGCCCTTCCCGCTCGTGCCGGATGTCGAGCGGGCGCTGGTCGCACGCGGGCTGAACGTCATCGTCTCGGAGGCGGCCGCGCACCGCCTCGGCTTCCGCACCCCGCAGGATGCGATCGGCAAGCAGTTGAGCGGATCGATCACGCTCCCCGAATTCGGTCAGGTGCCGGTCACCATTGTCGGCGTGGTCACCGATGCACGTTTCCGCTCGCTCCGCGAGCCGATCCAGCCGACCGTCTATATCATGCAGCGGACCGGCTTCGCGCAGATCGCGGTACGCTTCGCCGGCGTCGCGCCGAGCGAGATCCGCAGCCGGCTCGACCAGGTCTGGCACCGTGTCGTGCCCGCGGTGCCCTTCTCGGCCGAGTTCGCCGACGATCTGGTGCGCCGCCAGTACAGCCAGGAAAGCGCGCGCGGGCAGCTCTTCGCTGCTTTCGCCCTGCTCGCGGTGATCATCGGCGCGCTCGGCCTGTTCGGCCTCGCCGCGTTCACCGCCGAACGCCGCACCAAGGAGATCGGCATCCGCAAGGTGCTCGGGGCCCGCACCCGCGACATCCTGCGCCTGCTGGTGTGGCAGTTCACCCGGCCGGTGCTGATCGCCAACCTGATCGCCTGGCCGGTCGCCTGGTGGCTGATGCGCGACTGGCTCAACGGCTTCGACACGCGCATCGCGCTGACCCCGGTGCCGTTCCTGCTCGCCGGAGTGCTCGCGCTGGCCGTCGCGATGGCGACGATCGCCAGCCACGCCTGGCGCGTCGCCCAGACCAGCCCGATCCGGGCGTTGCGGTATGAGTGATGGATGGGCTTTCGCCACACGGTCAGGCTTCATACATCACTGGCGGCTAGAGTCGCCGTTCGGCTCCGGCCGTATGGACGAAGAGGCAGGATGTTTCCCGATCTTGGCGCCAACACGCCGCTTTACTTGCTGCTCGCCGGGCTGCTGATCGCGGCGGTGATCGGGCGGCGCATGCCGGTGGTGCGGACCCTGACGACGCTCGTCATCTGGGGCGTGCTGGGCGGGCTGGTGGTGATGCTGGTGCGCGATCGCGGGCGGTTCGACCCCTATCTCACCAAGGTCGCCGCGTTTCTCCAGGCCGACAAGCAGGAAGTGGTCGGCAAGGAAGTGCGCATCCACATGGCGAATGACGGACATTTCTGGGTGCATGCGCGCATCGGCGGGGTCGAGCGGCGCATGCTGGTCGACAGCGGTGCGACGGTGACGGCGATATCCGCCGAGACCGCGGCCGAGGCCGGGGTCGAAGTGTCGGATACGCCGTTCCCGGTCGTGCTGCGCACCGCCAACGGCAATGTCAACGCGCAGTCCGGCACGATCCGCGAGCTACGCTTCGGCACGATCGTCGCGCGCGAGCTTGCCGTGGTCGTCTCGCCCGCCTTCGGCGACACCGATGTGATCGGCATGAACTTCCTGTCGCGGCTCAAATCCTGGCGGGTCGAGGGCAAGACGCTGATCCTCGAGCCGAACCATCCACAGCCGGTGAAGCCCGACACGGCCTGACTCTTTCTCCTTCCCCGGCGAAGGCCGGGGGCCAGTCGGGAGACGATCATGAGGGGTGTTGCGAGCCGTTACATCAGCCTTTCCAATTGGACCCCGCCCCCCGCCGGGGAAGGTGCCGGGGCTGGCGGGCCAAGCGTCCGAACAATCACTTTGGCATCCCCCGGCAAGCGCCATAGGAAGGCGGGAAACCACCAGACAGGATGACCGATGATCGTACGCGCCGCCCTTGCTTTGGCCCTGATCATCGCAGCCACGCCGGCATCCGCATCCGATTATGTCGTGATCCGCAAGGAGATCCTGGTCGATCGTTCGGCCGATGCAGTGTGGAAACGGGTCGGCGGCTATTGCGCGATCGGCGAATGGCTCAAGCTGAAATGCGAGATCATCTCGGGCACCGGCGATGTCGGCACGATCCGCCGCCTCAACGAAGTCACGCTCGAGCCGATGGTGGCGAGCACCGCGCACTCCTACACCTATAGCCAGACGGCGGGCGGCATGGCGGGCTTCGCCTATAACGGCACGCTCGCGGTGGAACCGGCCGGCACGGGCAAGTCTCGGATCGTCTACACCCTCATCTACGACGCCGCGCTGATGCCCTCGGACGAGGTGCGCAAGGCCCAGTTCGACCGCATCAACCCCCGTTTCCAGGGTGCGGTCGAGACGATGAAGGCGCTGGCCGAGGCGGAGAAATAGGGACCCCGAACTGATAACCCCACCCGTTCGTGCCGAGTAGAGATCGAGTAGGCGAACCGTATCGAGAGCTCGTATCGAGATACAACTGGAGCGCGAAACGCCTGTCCCTCGATACGCCATCTCGACAAGCTCGATGGCTATTCGGGACGAACGGGTTGGGGTTGCTCGCCTCTAGCCACCCATCGCCATCGAGCCCGCCCCGAACACCATCCACAGCGCCATCGCGACCATCATCACATTCTCGGTCAGCGACACGAACCCGAGCGGCACCTTGCTGTCGCCGCCGACACAGGCGCATTTGATGTCGCGCCTGTCGATATAGACCGCCTTGAACACCGACACCGCACCGATGCCGCCGATGATGAGCGCGATCGGCGCCGACAGCCAGGTCAGCGCGCCCGACACCATCAATATGCCGGCCAGCCCCTCGGCATAGGGGTAGATCGTCCCGTACGGCACCCAGCGCTTCGCCAGCAGATCGTAATTCAGGAACATCGCGGAGAAGCGTTCGACATCCTGCAGCTTGAGCAGCGCCAGCACGCACATGCTGAAGGCGATGAACCATTCGCCCGCGCGGATCGTAAAGGGCGTGCCGAGTACGGCCTGGCTTGCCGCCATCGCCATCAGCGCGGTCATTGCGAACAGGATGATCACCGGACGATAGCTCACCGCATTCGGATCGCGCACCGGCTTGCCGAAGAAGCGGCGCAGATCGTCATAGCCGCCGATCCGCTTGCCCTCGATGAAGGTCTGCGGCGTGGTTTTCACGCCATGTTCGGCCTTGAACGCGTCGGTCTCCTCGCGCGTCCTCAGCCAGCGATCGTCCACTTCATAGCCCTGGCGTCGGAGCAGGTCCTTCGCCTTCAGCCCCCAGGGGCAGACATGATCCGGCATGACCATGCGGTAGAGGATGGCCTGTCGGGCCGAGCGGGTCGTCATCTTGGGGTCTCCAGCTTGTCCGCGTTCGAACCCGGCCCATATGGGTTCCGGACCATGGTACGGAGTCAAGCAGTGGCGGAGATGACGATCGCGGGGCTGGCGCGCGAGGGTGGCGTCGGCGTGGAAACGGTGCGTTATTATCAGCGCCGCGGCCTGATCGAGGAACCGGCACGGAGCGGCGGATCAGGTCTGGCGGGCGGAATCCGCCGCTATGGTGCGGATCATGTGCGGCGGCTGCGCTTCATCCGCTCGGCGCAGGGCGCCGGGTTCACGCTGGAGGAGATCGGCGAGCTGCTCGCGCTGGACGCCACCGAGGACCGCGACCGCGCCCGCCGGCTGGCGACGGAAAGGCTGGCCGCGCTGGACGAGAAGATCGCTGAGCTGGAACTCGCCCGCAATGCGCTCAAGCGGCTCGCGCACGCCTGCGACGCCAGTACCAGCGGCCCCTGCCCGATCCTCGACGCCTTCGACCGCGCCTAGCCTAGGAGGAGAACTCGATCATTCGCGCCGGCATGTGCCGGCACGGCCCGAGATGGCCGCGCGGCCGGGTGCACAGGCTTTCGCCCGGACCGGATCCGGCGGCCCGCAGGCAGGTTGAACCAGGACGCAATCTGAAGGCCGCAGGAACGGCCGCTACAGCGTAGTTCATCGCTTCCCCTTTTCGCTTTCGCGTCCGGATCAACGGCGGCACGGCCACCGTGTTCCGGCCGCGAAACGGAATCCTGTGGACAAGTCGACAAGCGGTCCGGATTCCAGCGCGTTGCGTTTATGAAAAAATGGCGGCCGGCCCAGGCCACCACCGGTCAGAAGGGCGAAGCGCCGATATATTTGAGCAGGCCGAGCACCGCGATCAACACGGCGATGGCGATGATGATGTTGGCGACGTTGATGCTGCTCTTTGCGACCACGACCTTTTCGTCGCTGTTGATCTCGGCCATGACTTTACTCCCGTGAGGTTTCGCCTTTGAGCGAACTATCAACCCCAACGCGCCATCGGGCGCGCCGTTCCTGCCGGCGGGAGTGATGCGGTAGGACTATTGTCCGTCGACGGCCGGATCCAGGATGCGGCGCATATGCGCTTCGGGCAGCGGGAACTGGAATTCGACGCCGAACCGCTGTTCCTTCGCCCAGACGATCCGCGCCGAGAGCGTCACGTCGCAGCATTGCAGCGCGAGATAGGATCCGACCGGCAGCGCGTCGGCGCAATAGAGCCGCGCGCCGCGCGCGGAGACGTCGAGGATATGCGCACGCCGCTTCGCGCCCTCGCAATCGATCGAGGCGGGCTGGAACGTCTTGAACCGCGGCGCGAGGCGCGCATGAGCTCCGTCCTTGTCCTTGATGGATTGCGCCATATGCCCCTCGCCGATTCCGGCCTCCATGACGGCTTCCAGCGCGAAGGTCCCGAGGGAATGATCCCTAACGCCGCGGCAACATCGATTGGATACCCGATCCGGGCCACCCTCGGGGCAGAGGATGCGAGACCCTTGGCGCCAGTTCACGACGCATCCTGCACCTGATTGTTGCAGCGGCGCGTCTTGCCGCCTAGGGCCGACAGGCACGAACGACACCGGTGGCAATGGAGATATCCACCACCCGCGTCGGTCTGCGGGTTATAGGGAGTCGCCGTAAGTGGAGTTGTTGAAGCCGAGCGTATTGGGGCGCTTGAGGTGCATGTTCGGGAAGCATCGGCCGGATCGGTACGGTGCACGCAAGGTTTCCGGGGTTTGGCGCTCGAATTGCGTGGACTGCGAACGCGCGATGGCGAAGGTCGACGGCAACTGGCGCCGCTTCAAGCGCTAGGCCCCGTCCGTCACCGCCGCACACCGAACCGGTAGATCGTCGTCGAGCGGAAGGTCTCGCCCGGCCGCAGCACGGTCGAAGGGAAGGCGGGCTGGTTCGGGCTGTCGGGATAATGCTGGGTCTCGAGCGCGAAGCCCGCGCCCTGGCGCAGCATGCGGCCACCGCGCGCTGCCTGTTTCCCGTTGAAGTGATTGGCGGTGTAGAGCTGCACGCCGGGCTGGGTCGTGCGCATCTCCAGGGTGCGGCCGCTCGCCGGATCCCAGGCGCGGGCGCCGACGGGCAGCGGATCGCCCGCCGGCTTGGTCAGCACGAAATTATGGTCGAAGCCATTGCCCAGCAGCATCTGCGGATCGTTCGAGGCGACGCGGTCGCCGATGCGCGTGAGCGTGCGCAGGTCGAACGGCGTGCCGGTGACGGCGCGGATCTCGCCGATCGCATTGCGCTTGTCGTCCACCACGGCGAAGCTGTCCGCGACGATCTGGATCTGCTGGTCGTCGACGCTGCCGGCCCGGTCGCCGCCCAGGTTGAAATAGCTGTGGTTGGTGAGGTTCACCACGGTCGCTTTGGTCGTGGTCGCGACATAGTCGATCCGCACCGCATCGTCGGCGCCGAGCGTATAGGTCACCGCCACGTCCATCGCGCCGGGAAAGCCGTTCTCCCCGTCCTCGCTATAATAACGCAGGGTAATGCTGCGGCAGCCGGCGGTGCTGCACGGCTCGGCCTTCCATACCTTCGACGAGAAGCCCTTGCGTCCGCCATGCGAGACGATCGCGGTGGGATCGGGCGACAGCGGGTAGCGCACGCCGTCGATCGAGAAGCCGCCATGCGAGATGCGGTTGGCATAGCGCCCGATCACCGAGCCGACGGTCGGCGACGCCTCGTACGCCGCAACGTCGGGCAGCGCGATCACGACATTGGCGACATGGCCGGCGCGGTCGGGCACGCTGATCTCGTCGATCGCCGCGCCCAGGGTCAGCACGCCGAGCCGGGTGCCGTGCGCGTTGCGCAGGACATAGCGATCGACCTTCTGGCCGTCCGCAGTCGCGCCGAAATCGCTACGCTCGGGACCCACCGGCGCCGACGCGGCGCACAGCAGGAACGGGGCGAGCAGGACGACGAACAGACGCTTCGCTGGACTCAAGACAGCCTCCCCTTTTACCCTCTTCCTAGCCTGGTATCCGAACCTGGCCTATGCCGACGCGATCGGCCCGCTATGTCACCGCTGGCGTGCGCTGCAAATTCTGACAGCGACACCTGGACGCCGTTCCATTTTCGGCCGGATTCAGCATATGGCCGAAACGGTTAGAATATAAGGCTATTTTAGCGAGGGTTAATCGGTTTGTTACCGCGATTGGTCACACTGTCTCAAAGAGAGAAGAGGAGGGAAAGCATTAACGGCCACGTGCAGCGTTGCACCGGCCTCCATCTCTTTCGAGGGATTGCTGAAATGGCTCGAACTCTTTGGCCTAGACTTGGGTCCCCGCGATCCTGGCGCCGATCTACGCGAAGAATGTTTATACTATTCATTCCCGTTTCATTGCCGTTATGGATAGCCGTGCTACTAGTGAAAAATACACTGACAGCTCTCGACTATGTCGCTCAGTTTGTATGGAAGTTCTGGAGCGACCCGCCCAAGCACCGCGTGCGCTATTACGCCGAAAGCGCCCTGCGCGCGCGGAACAAGGATGCGAGAATGACGCTCAAGCGCGGCACCGGAGAGCGGTTCTTCGAGGCCTGAGGGCAGTTCGTGTCGGCCGAGTGTACGGCTGCGAATCCCGGGGTTCGGTGGCCTCCGGAATTCCGGAATTCGCAGACACGCATCGTGATCGGTTCGATCAGCAAATTGGTCCGCAAAACCGCTCTCGCGACCCTCGGTCCAACCATACCACCGTAAAACGGGCGACCCCGAACTCGGCTGGTTGAGCGCTCATAGAATCCCTTTCGCCGCGCTCGTAAACTAGGTGTTTTCACGGTAATCGCCCGAGTCGAAGGGCGCCCAACTACGGGGAATCCCCGGGGTCGCGAAGCGGATGGCCGGCACCGAGACAATATTAACCACGGCGAGTCGTTTATCGCCGAAAATGGTTATATCTGCCGCGGCGCGCCGGCTCGTCGCGCCCGTCAGCCAACCTTGCCGATGGTCATCACCGGATAAGGGCCGCGAAGAACTCTGGCCTCAGCGCGATGAACAATGCGATGATGAGGCCAAGGGCCAGGCCCATGATCGCGTAGGCGGCGACACCACCCGCGAGCAGCTTTCGTTCCCCGTTCGTCATCGCTCATTCCTCCCGTCCATCAGCGCATCGATATCGTCGATCTCGGCGCGCAACTGCGCCGCGCCGCGCTGGTTGATCAGCCAGACGGCGGCGAAGGCGACGGCCGCGCCGATCAGCACGATCCAGGTCGAGCGCGACGCGTGCAGCAATCCGGCGGGGCCGCCACGCTCCAGCACGGGGCCGATGGTGAAGACGAGCAGGCCAGGGACCAGGGGCAGCAGATACCAGGTCAGGACGCCGGCGAGCGCGTCGCGCTGGCGGGCGAGCTGAGCGCGCTGATGGACCAGGATCGGTTCGGCGGCGGCGCGCTCGGGCGGCGGCGTCGCCGAGGCGAGGCGGTGGAGCTGCCGAACGACGAACAGCGTGCCGAGCACGATCATCACCGACCCGATCCGCATCGCGAACGACGGGAGGAACAGGGCATAGATCGAGAACGCGATAACGACGATGATCGCGGCGGCATATTCGATCGCGTTGCGGCGACGGACGCGGCGGTAGAAGCGGTCGGCTCCGGCGCGCACCGCGGCAAGATCAGGCAAGGCCGGATCGGCGGCGGTCGCCTGCCAGGCCTGCTTGATGCTATCGGGATCGCTCATGCGAGGTCTCCTTTTCCGGCATAAGGCCTGGCGAGCAGGGCCTTGATACGATGAATGCGCACCGCGACGGCGCCCGGGGACATGCCGGTGACCTCGCCGATCTCGGCTGCGCTCAGATCTTCGAGGTAGAGCAGCATGACCTGCCGGTCGGCCGGCGCGAGGCGGTGGATCGTCGCAAGCAATTGTTCGACCAGCCACCGACCGGCCGCTTCCTGTTCGAGATCGCCGCTGTCGGGGAGCAGCTCGACCTCGTCGAGCCCTGCGAGGCTTTCGCGCTTCAGGCGTCGGCGGGCGATCAGGTGCGTGACCGCGACATTGTGCGCGATGCGATAGACCCAGCTCCGTTCCGAGCATTGCCCTTCGAAATAGCCATAGCTGCGCCACAGGGCGGCGTGGATTTCCTGGACGAGATCGCGCCGCAGCTCGGCGTCCGCCTCATAACCGCGCGCGAGACGCTCGATCGCCGCGCCGTAGCTGCGCGCGGCATCGGCATAGCGAGCGTCCCGATCCTGGCTGGCGCGGCCCTGGTGCATCCATTCCCTCCGTTCGACCATATAGTCGAGCGGGCGCGGGAAATCTTACGCGCGGCAGGCGAAAAAGGGCGGGTGGAGATAGACCGCCCTCCGGCGAGCACGCCGTTTCGCCGGTCAGGCAGCTGCGCGATCGACATCGGCAGCGGAAGCATCATGTTGCCGCCAGTTAGTAAAGATCGCGTTATCTACGGCATCTCGCAATTTCTATACTGTAAAATATTTTCCACATTTACAGATTATAAGTCTTCAATACTCAATCTGTTCGGGATTTGAGCGCAACGGGGGCGGTGGGACATGAGCGGCGGCAGCATCCTGGAATATTCGGCGTCGGGCGGCGAGATCACGGTCAATTCGACTTACGCGCGGACTCAGGCGCAGACGGATGTGAACCGGCTCGCCAACGGCAATTTCATCGTCACCTGGGTCGACGCCGATTTCAACGTCTCCGCCGGCCGGTCGATCAGGTCGCAGATCTACACCTCCGACGGCACGCCGGTGGGAGGCGAGTCGATCGTCGTGACGGCCAGCGGCGTCGTCCAGCCGACCGTTACGGGGCTTGCCGATGGCGGTTATGTCGTCGCCTGGGCAGGGTCGGGCGCGATCAACGCGCAGGTCTTCGACGCAACCGGCACCGCGAGCGGGCCGGTGCTGACCGTCATTGGCTCCCCCGCCGCATCGAACATCGGCCTGCCCGATATCATCGGCCTGAGCGATGGCGGATTCGCGGTCAGCTGGGAGGACAATCGCACGACGGGCGGCGACACCACGGGATCGGGCGTCCATGTACGGACCTATGATCAGAGCGGCACCGCGACCGGCCCCGATACGCTGGTTAATGTCGCGACCGCAGGCAATCAGGCGGATTCGTCGATCACCGCGCTGGCCGCCGGCGGCTATGTCGTGACCTGGACCGATCGCGGCGCCGGCTGGGCGATCAAGGCGCAGATTTTCGACGCGGCCGGCGCGCGTGTCGGGGCCGATTTCGTCGTCAACAATATCGCTGCCGCATCGGTCGAATCCTCGGTGGTCACGCTCGCCAACGGCAATTTCGCCGTCGCCTGGTATGACTCGTCCGAGCATCACATCCAGATCTTCTCGGAGACGGGTGTCCGCATCGGCAGCCAGATCGATGTCGATACCACCCTCGCCGGAACCGCGGTCGGCCCGGAACTGGCCGCGCTGGCCGATGGCGGGCTGGCGATCGCGTTCACCGCCAACCAGGCGCCGCTCAGCGACGGATCGGGCCGGGCCGTCTTCGTCCAGGTGATCGGCGCCAACGGAGAGGCCGTCGGCGGCCCGATGCAGGTCAATTCCCAGACCAATGGCGACCAGATCGACCCCAGCATCGTCGGTCTGGACGACGGCTCCTTCGTCGTGACCTGGACTGATCTCAACGGCTCGGGCGCTGACGACGATCAAGTGATGGCGCAATTGTTAGCAGCCCATT
This sequence comes from Sphingomonas sp. GW821-FHT10F11, assembly GCF_058809095.1. NCBI lineage: Bacteria > Pseudomonadati > Pseudomonadota > Alphaproteobacteria > Sphingomonadales > Sphingomonadaceae > Sphingomonas > Sphingomonas sp. GW821-FHT10F11. The sequence continues at coordinate 131,152 of NZ_JBXASH010000002.1, read as the reverse complement.
GGACGGTCGCCATCACCTCGGGTGAGGGCGAGAGCCACGCGGCGGTTTCGGTGGTCGAGAACAGCAGTGCGGTGACGATCGTCTCGGCGGAAAACCATGACGGCGCGGCGATCAACTATCTTGTCGTTGGGGGTGCCGATGCGGCCTTGTTCGGCATCGACGTCAGCACCGGCGCGCTGACCTTCCTCGGCACGCCCGATTTCGAAAACCCGGGCAGCGCCGATGGCGACAATGTCTATGAGGTCCTGGTCGGCGCCACCGACGGCGTAGCAACGGCTGCGCAATGGCTTTCCGTGACAGTGACCAATGCGAATGAGGGCCTGGCGATCGTCTCCGACGCCGCCGTCACGCTCGACGAGAACGCAACCCTGGTCGCGACCGTGCTGGCCGAGGATGTGGACGGCGATTCGCCCGACTATTTCATCGCGGGCGGCGCCGATGCCGCGCTGTTCCAGTTCGATGCCGGGACGGGCACCTTGCGTTTCATCCAGGCCCCCGATTTCGAAACGCCGGGCGATGCGGACGGCGACAATGTCTATGAGGTGATCGTCGGGGCCACGGACGGCGCATATTTCGATTACCAGACGATCTCCGCCACGATCGCCAATGACGCCGCCGAGCTGCGCTTCGCCGCGCCGGTGCTGGCACTGTCGTCCGGCGAGAATGCGACGGCGGTCGGCACCGTGGTGGCAGTGTCGGAGGACGGCGCGCCGATCGACTATGCGATCGCCGGCGGCGCCGACGCCGCGCTCTTCACGATCGACGCCCAGACCGGGGCGCTGAGTTTGCTCGCCGCGCCCGATTTCGAGCTGCCCGGCGATGCCGATGGCGACAATGTCTACGACGTCCTGGTTTCGGCGACCGACGGCAGCCGGAACGCCGTGCAATCGGTGTCGGTCACGATCGGCAATGTCGACGAAGGCGTTGCGATCGTCTCCGAAGGCGGCGCCGACAGCGTCTCGGTCGCGGTGGCCGAGAACCAGACCGGCGTCGCGACGGTTACGGCGGTCGATCGGGACGGCGACTTCGTCAGCTACTCGATCGCCGGCGGGGCCGATGCGAGCCTGTTCGCGATCGTCTCGACCACCGGCCTGCTCAGCTTTGTCGGCGCGCCCAATTTCGAAGCGCCGGCCGACGCGGATGGCGACGGGCACTATGAGGTCGTGGTGGCTGCCAATTCCGGCGCGTTCAGCGACACCCAGGCCTTTTCGATCGAGGTCCAGAACGTCAACGAGTGCGCCGCGATCACCTCCAATGGCGGCGGGGCCACGGCGTCGATCTCGGTGAGCGAGAACGGCACGGCCGTCACCACGGTGCTCGCCACCGATCCGGACGGTACCGCGCCCGGCTTTGCGATCGTGGGCGGCGCGGATGCCGCTCATTTCACCATCAACGCGCAGACCGGCGTGCTCCGGTTCCTCAGCACAACCGACTATGAGGAGCCGGACGACGCCAATGGCGACAATATCTATTTAGTCGTCGTCCAGGCCGGCGACGGCGCGCTGTTCGACACCCAGACGCTGAACGTCACGGTCACCGACGTCAACGGCCGCTCGATCAACGGGACCACCGGCGCCGACTCGATCACGCCCGGCAGCGCCAATCCCTCGCTCCGCCCCACCGTCGAGGAAGACACGGTCAATGGCCGGGAGGGCAACGACATCATCCAGACGGACGCGGGCAACGACACGCTGATCGGCGGCGCGGGGGCCGACCGCCTGACCGGCGGCGTGGGCGCCGACCAGTTCGTGTATAGCGCGATCTCCGACTCCACCGCGTCGATGCGCGACGTGATCACCGATTTCGTGCACTCCCAGGGCGACATCATCTCGCTGTCGGCGATCGACGCGAACGTGATGGCCGGCGGCAACCAGGCCTTCGCCTTTATCGGCACCGCGGCGTTCTCCGGCACCGCCGGGCAGCTGCACTATGAGATGGCCGGCGGCAACACGCTCGTCTCGGGCGATGTGAACGGGGACGGCGTGGCGGACTTCCAGGTCCAGCTTGCCGGCATGTTGTCGCTGACCGGCTCGGATTTCCTGCTTTAGGCGTGCGCCCGGTCCATCACACGACCGCCACCCAACCGCGAAACGTGAACCCGGCGACAGGACCGGCAGTCGCTCCAGGATCGCCGCAGCTGACGCCCACGCCATTGCCGGGTCGAGGCCCGGGGAAGCGGCGAACGCCGCCGATCGGGCCAGCCAGCGCTCTCCCGCGCCATCACCCGTCGGAAAGCTGCGATGCGTCACCACGAACCGCGCGCCCAAGAGTTCGGGGACACTATACTATTTTTCCACCAGCCGCGGCGAAGCCCCCGGCCACGGCATGTCTCGCCCGCGCCAAGGCAGGAATTAGTATAGTGTCCCCGAGTTTTCTCACGCCGCACCCTCGCGGGCGGCCCACAATTCACAGCGCTATCGGAAAGACGGAAAGTGCCCCTCACTTCCCATTAAAATCTTATACCGGACGGGGGGACTTGCGGCAAGCCCCCGGTCATGCGCCATGAACGCTGCCCTCGAGTCGAACCGGAGGAGCAGCAAATGCGGATATTGTTATCGACATACGGGTCGCGCGGGGATGTCCAGCCGCTGGTGGGGCTCGCCCTCGCGCTGCGGGCGCTCGGCGCCGAGGCGGTGGTGTCCGCGCCGGCCGATGCGGAATTCACGGCATTGCTCGACCGCACCGGCGTGACGCTGGCGCCGGCCTTCATGCCGGTGCGCCAGTGGATTGAGGAGGCGAGGCAGTCCGGAGCAAGCCTGCCCCAGCTCGCGGCCAGGCTCGTCCCGGCCCAGTTCCACGCCATCGCCGCGGCGGCCGGCGGCTGCGACGCGATCGTGGCGACCGGCCTGTTCCCGTCCAAGGCCGCCGCGCAATCGGTGGCCGAGAAACGGGGCATCCGCTATGTCAGCGCGCATTTCTGCCCGTGCTCTTTGCCGTCGCCGCACCACGCGCCCATGGCCTTTCCCGGCTGGCCGCACCCGGCGGGGGTGACCGACAATCTGGCGCTATGGGCGCATAACGCCGAGGCGATGAACGCGCTGTTCGGCGAGGCGGTCAACGCGCATCGCGCCGCGATCGGCCTGGCGACGCTCGACAATGTCCGCGACCATGTCTTCACGGGCCGGCCGTGGCTGACCTCGGATCCGGCGCTCAGCCCGTGGCAGCCGACCGACCTGATCGATGCCGTGCAGTCCGGCGCCTGGATCCTGCCCGACGCACGCCCGCTTCCTGCGGCGCTTGAAGCCTTTCTCGAGGCAGGTCCGCCGCCCGTCCATATCGGCTTCGGCAGCATGGCGATGGGTGCGTCGCAAGACCCCGCCCGCGTCGCCATCGAGGCGGTTCGCGCGCAGGGACGCCGCGTGATCCTGGCCCGGGGCTGGGCCGATCTCGCGCCGATCGACGACGGGCAGGACTGTTTCGCGATCGGCGAGGTCAATCAGCAGGCGCTGTTCGGCCGGGTCGCCGCCGTGATGCACCATGGCGGCGCGGGCACGACAACGACGGCCGCACGCGCCGGCGCGCCGCAGCTGGTAGTGCCTCAGGTCGCCGACCAGCCCTATTGGGCCGGCCGCGTGGCCGGGCTGGGCATCGGGGCAGCGCATGACGGCCCGGTCCCGACCGCCGAATCCCTGTCGGCCGGGCTCCGCGCGGTGCTCGCCCCCGAAACCCGCGAACGGGCGGCCGCTATCGCCGGCACGGTCCGCACCGACGGGGCGATGATCGCCGCGCAGATGCTCGTCGCCGGGATATGATTGATCGCCCTTCCCTTTCCAGGGAGGGGCCAGCGGCCGTTCAGTCGTGAACCTGCGACCCGGTGAAACCGCGCAGGTTGATGGTGAGCTGGAGGTTCAGCGCATGGTCCATCTGCGCCTGGGCACCGCCGCGGCCCGGGCGATACTGGTTGAGATAGCCGATATCGCCCGTCACCGCGCGCCCGAGCGGCAGCGTGACGCCGGCGATGTTGCGCATCCGCTCATAGCCGCGGCGCTGTCCCCAGCTCGTGCTGTTGGGCAGGAAGAAGCTCTCATGGCTGGCGAACAGCGCCACGCCTTTCGTGCCGACCCGGTGATTGTAGCGGATCAGCGGGCGGATGCGGAAACCCACCTCGCCGCCGCGCGGGTTGAAGCGCTCGTCGACCCGAAAGCGGGTGGTGACCGGTCCGAACGTCCCCACCACCTGCTGGCGCAGGCGGTCCTCGTCGGCGGCCGTATTGCCGTTATGCGCCCCGACCCAGCGATAGCCGAACCCCAGTTCGATGTTCTTGCTGGCGCGAAAACCGAGCAGGCCACCGAACTCGGTCTGGTAGAGTCCGTCCTGCCGGTCGCTGAAGCGCGCGATCTGCTCGAGCGTGATGCGCACGCGATTCGAGAGGGGGACGTTGGTGTTGACCTGCAGCCAGAGCTGCTCGTCCTGTTGCTGCGCCTGGGCCGGCATCGCGGCAAGGGCGAGCGGCAGGGCCGGGAGGAGGTGGCGCAAGGCGGTGCGGTGAAAGCAAGCGGGCATGCGCGCGCCTTAGGGCCGCATCGGGCAAAAGTCATGTGCCGACCAGACACAAGAAGCCGCCCGGACATCGCTGGCCGGGCGGCAGGGAGTCAACGCGTGCAGCGTCGAACAGGATGGGGTGTCAGGCCTTAGCGGCGATGGCCGCCGTGTCCGCCATAGCCACCGTGACCGCCATAGCCGCCGCCGTAACCGCCCCGGCCATAGCCGCCGCGATAGCCGCGATCGTAGCCGCGATAGCCGCGGTTGTAATAGCGCCGGTCCACATAATGCTGGTTGTAGATCACCACCGGGGGAGCGCGGTAATAACCGTCATAGGCATAGCCGCGATCATAATAGTCCGGGCCATAATAGCCCTGGTCGTAATAGCCGTCGTCATAATAGCGATCGCGATTGGCGCTCGATGCGAGCGCGGCACCGATCGCCAGGCCGGCAACGCCCGCGACGATCGCGGTGCCGGTATTGTCATGGCCGCGGCGACCGCCATAACGCTGCGCATCGGCAGGGGCGGCGGCGGTCAGGGCGGTGGCGCCCAGCGCGAGCGCAAGGCCCGCCTTGGCAAACAGGGATTTCATCAGTTCACTCCTCGGGGGCGGGCGCGAAGACGTTGCGGAAATGAACGTCGCCCCGTGCCGGCTTGCCCCCCATATAGGAAGCCGCAAGTGAATGTGCACGGAACGCGGCTTGCAGCAGGCGTTCATCTATTCCGCACGCGCATCTATTCGGCCGCGCTACTTTCAGTGGCTATCGCGTCAGCTTGCTTCTCTCCTTCGCCGGGGAAGATCAATGTCATAGGCGTACGTCGCCGATACCTCACCATCGACGCTCGCCGAAAACTAGCACCGCATTGAAATCGACAAATCCGCCGGGCCTCGCTAGGCGACTCGCGTGACCGCGCTCCGCCGCCATTTCCTGCGTCATCGCGCCCTTGCCGGGTGGATCGTCGCGGCTGCGCTGCTGATGAAGCTGCTGGTCCCCGCAGGCTATATGCCGGCCGTGTCCGGCAACAGCGTGATCATCCAGATCTGCTCCGGCTATGGGCCGATGACCATGGCCCCCAAAACCATGACGATGCCGATCCCCGGCAAGGAGCAGGGTCAGGATCACCAGCAGAGCAAGGCGGAGATGCCTTGCGCTTTCTCCGGCCTGTCGGCGCCGACGCTCGCCGCGGCCGATCCGGTCCTGCTCGCCCTCGCGATCCTGTTCGTCATGGTCGCGGCGGCACGCTTCGTCGTTCCCTTGCCGGCCGCGTCGCCGGCCCATCTGCGCCCTCCTCTCCGGGGACCGCCCGTCACCGCCTGATCTCGCCATTTTTTGCGCGCGCCGCCCCTGTGTGTGGCGCGTGCGTGGATCAGGAAGACCCCATTTCCATGAAGACCATCTTGATCGCGGCAGCGTCCGCCATCGCCCTCTCGTCGGCGGCATCAGCCCAGACGAGTATTGACCAGAAGCGCGCCGACCTGCTGCGCCAGCGCGCCGCAATCGACGCGCAGCTCGCCGCCCTCGACCCTGCACCCGCACCGATCGCCAGCCCGGCGACCGAGGTTCCCGCCGAAGGCGAGATCATCGTCACCGGCCGTGCTTTGTCGCTCACCACCCAGGTCACCGGCCAGACGGTCACCACGGTCGATGCCGCGGTGTTCCGCAACACGCCCGCGACCACCATCGCCGATATCGTCAAGCTCTCGCCGGGCGTCGCGGTGACGCAAGGGAACGGCCCGCGCGACGTCAGCGTCTCGGTGCGCGGCTCCAATGCGCGCAACGGCTTCGGCGCGCGCAACATCCAGGTGTTCGAGGATGATTTCCCCGTCACCCAGCCCGATGGTCTCGCGCGTTTCGACCTGACCGACCCGCATGCCTATGGCGCGGTCGATGTGGTGCGCGGGCCATCCTCGGCGCGCTACGGCAATTATGCGCTTGGCGGCGCGGTCAACTTCCGCACCCGGCGCGGGCGCGACATCCAGGGCGTGGAGGCGGGCGCGGATGCCGGCGGCGACGGCTATGCCAATGTCTATGCCACCATCGGCCATGCCGGCCCGAAATATGAATATGCCCTGTTCGGCAGCTTCGTCCGCGCCGACGGGGCGACCGGCCATACCGGGTATGAAACCGGCACGATCAACGCCTATGGCACGTTCGCGCTCGGCGACCGCGACCGGGTCGCGGCCAAGCTGATCTACAATGAGGGCGAATTCCGCCTCTCGACCCGGCTTTCCTACAATCAGTATCTCGCCAACCCGTATCAGCAGGGATGCGAGGCGGCGGCGACGGCGGCGCCCGGCTGCGGCACGATTTCCGTGCTGCGCAACGGTATCAATGCGCCGCCGAAGATTCTGCCGACCGACCCCGATCCGCGCGTGCTCCAGACAGCGACCGAGGGCGATCTTGCCCGCAACGACCGGCGGACGATCATCGGCATGCGCTACGAGCATGATTTCGGCCCGGACACGACCTGGCGCACCCAGGCGACCTTCGACAGCCGCGTGGTCAACCAGCCGACCAGCGCGACGCCGTTCAAGGGCACGCTCGACAGCTACAACATCACCTCGGACGTTACGCGCCACGGCACGCTGTTCGGCATGGACGCGACCAGCTTTGTCGGGGTGTTCTACAATTATCTCGACAATCAGAGCTTCACCTTCAACAAGACGCCGGCCGGCCGCAACGGCTTCGGCGCGCCGACCCAGACGGTGTTCGGCGACATCCGCAACATGGGCGCCAGGGCGCGCGAGGAGCTGCAGCTCACCCCGCGGCTGCAGCTCATTGCGGGCATCGGCGTCGAGCGCTCGATCATCGACGTGCGCCAGACCGCGTACAGCTATCCGGTCGGCGGCAACCCGGTGCTCGGCCTGATCCCGGCCGAGCGGCATTTCTCCAATGTCGCGCCGGAGGCGGCCCTGTTCTGGCAGGCGATCGACGCGGTGCGGCTGCATGCGCGGGTCGGCACCGGCTATGGCATTCCCCAGGCGGGCAATCTGTTCGTCACGGCCGCTGGCGTGCCCGGTAACAACGCCGACCTGAAATCACAGCGGAACACCGGCGTGGATGTGGGCGCCGAGATCGCGCTCGGCGATGCGCTGAAGGCTGAGGTGACCGGCTATTATGAGTGGTTCACCAATGAGCTGGTCAGCCAGTCGGCGGGCATCAACCTGCTTGCCTATACCTCGAACGTGCCCCGCTCGATCCATCGGGGCGTGGAAGTCGGGCTGAGCTGGCGGCCCCTGGCCGGCCTGCTGCCGGGTGCGAAGCTCGCGGGAAGCTACAGCTACAACGATCATTATTACACCGACTTCCAGGAGCGGGTCGCGGCGACCCTGCTCGATCGCAACGGCAACGCGATCCCGGGCGTGATACCGACCTTCGTCAATGCCCGTGCCGGCTATGACCAACCGGGCGGGCCCCTGGGGGGCCTCGGCGGCTTTGCCGAGCTGACGTATCGCGGCCGATACTTCGTCGACAACGGCAATCTGCTCGCGATGCCGGCCTATACGCTGGTCAATATCAACCTCCATTACGATCCGCCCAAGGGTGATGCGTGGTGGTCGCGGATCAGCCTGTATGCCTCAGTGCAGAACTTGTTCGACCGGACCTATGTCGGATCGGCCTCCGTCATTTCGGGCAGCTCGATTGCCGCGCTCTCCAACACCACCGGCTCGATCTATGCGGGGCAACCGCGGACGATCTACGCCGGCATGAGGTCGCGGTTTTGAAGGTGGAACCAGGCTTTTTCGGCTCTCCCCCTTCCGGGGCTGAGGGATTCCCTTATGCCGTCCGACCTTCTTTCTCCCTCTCCCGGCGGGAGAGGGAAGGAACCGCGAAGCGGCGGGAGGGTGAGGGCGACGCTCGCGTGTGTCGCGAACCTCACCCTCATCCGACCTCGCTGCGCGCGGCCACCTTCTCCCGGTGGGAGAAGGATTTTAGACTCCAAGGATGTCACTCATGAGCACCACCCCACGCCGCTGGCCCGGCTACAACGCCATCTGGCGCTGGCATTTCTATGCCGGGCTGTTCTGCATCCCGTTCGTGCTGTGGCTGGCGGTGACCGGATCCCTCTATCTGTTCCGCCCGCAGATCGAGGCGCTGATCGACCGGCCCTATGCCCATCTCGACATTACCGGCCCCCGCGCCACCGCCGCGCAGCAGGCGGCAGCCGCGGTGCGCGCCGTGCCGGGCTCGGTGCTCCACCGCTACCAGCTCCCCGACACGCCCGACCAGGCCGTGCAGGTGATCGTCGGCGCCGGCGCGCGGGAGACGCGCGTCTATGTCCATCCGCAATCGCTCGCGGTGCTCAAGACGGTGGACGAGGACCAGCGGCTGATGCGCATCGTCTTCCGCCTGCACGGCGAGCTGCTCGCCGGCACGGCGGGTTCCTATCTGGTCGAGCTCGCCGCCTCCTGGGCGATCGTGATGATCCTGTCCGGCCTGTTCCTCTGGTGGCCGCGTGGCGGGGGGCTAGGCGGAGTTCTCTACCCGCGGCTGCGTTCCGGCGGACGCCGCTTCTGGCGTGATCTGCACGGCGTCACCGGCTTCTGGGTCTCGGCGCTGGCGCTGTTCATGCTGCTCTCGGGCCTGCCCTGGGCGAAGAGCTGGGGCGGCTATCTCAAGACCATCCGCACCGTCGCCGAAGGCCAGGCCGTCAAGCAGGACTGGACGACGGGCAGCGCCGGCGAGCTGAAGGCGCGCGCGACCGCCGATGCCGGCACCCGCGCGATGATGGGCGAGCATGCCGAACATGGCGGCATGGCGATGGCGCATCCGATGGGCTCCTACGCCCCGCTCGACCGGCTGATCGCGACCGTCACCCCGCTCAACCTCGCCGCCCCGGTGCTGATCGCGCCGCCGACCGGCATGGGGGCGCCCTGGACCGCCAAATCGGACGCGGCCAACCGCCCGCTGCGCACCGACCTGACGCTCGACGGTGCGAGCGGCGCGGTGCTCTCCCGCACCGATTTCGCCCAGCGGCGGCTGATCGACCGGATGGTGGGCTACGGCGTGGCGGTGCATGAGGGGCAATTGTTCGGCTGGCTCAACCAGCTGATGAACCTCGCCACCGCGCTCGGCCTGATCCTGCTCTCGGTCAGCAGCGTGGTGATGTGGTGGCGCCGGCGGCCGGACGATGTGCTCGGCGCCCCGCCGGCCCCTGTGCTGCGGCCCGTCGCGATCGGCTTCGTCGCACTGCTCATCGGGCTTGGCCTGTTCCTGCCCCTGCTCGGCGTGACGTTGGTCGCGGTGCTGCTGACCGAACGCCTGATCCTCAGCCGCCTGCCGGGTGTGCGTCACTGGCTCGGCCTGCGGCCGCTTGAGGCATAGACCTCTTGTCGAATCGATATTTCGACGATATTCGAAATATCGATTCGACAAGAGGAGACCAGCGATGAAGCGCCTGCACCTGCACATCAGCGTGCCCGAGATCGAACCGGCCATCGGCTTCTATACCATCTTGTTCGGCGCGGCGCCGACGGTGGTACAGCCCGATTACGCCAAATGGATGCTCGAGGATCCGCGGGTGAACCTCGCCATCTCATCGCGCGCCCGCGCTGCCGGGGTCGACCATGTCGGCATCCAGGTCGACAGCGCCGGCGAACTGGGCGACCTCGCCGCACGGCTCAAGGCGGCGGGCGAAACCACCTTCGACCAGGAAGCCACCACCTGCTGCTACGCCCGGTCCGACAAGAGCTGGGTGACCGACACCGCCGGCGTGCGCTGGGAAAGCTTCTTCACACATGGCGACGCCACCTCCTATGGCGAGGACGACGTCATCCCCGCCGCCCCTGCCCCCATTCCCGCTGGGGCGTGCTGCTGATGCAGTTGCCCGTCGCCGTCGAGGCGCTGTCCGCCCTGGCCCATGCCAGCCGCCTTGCCGTGTTCCGCCTGCTGGTCCGCGCTGGGCCGGAAGGCATGGCGGCGGGCGATATCGCGCGCGAGGTCGGCGCGCTGCCCAACACCCTGTCGACCCACCTCAATATTCTCGGCCATGCCGGGCTGATCCGGTCGCGGCGCGACGGCCGCTCGGTGATCTATTCGGCGGATTATGAGGGCATGCGCGACCTGCTCGGCTTCCTGATCGAGGATTGCTGCGCCGGCCGGCCGGAGATCTGCGCGCCCCTGCCCGATCTCGCGCGACCCGGCTGCTGCGCGTGACGCCCGCCCGCCGGCTCGCGGCGGAGGGGCTGGGCACCGCCTTGCTGCTCGCGATCGTTGTGGGATCGGGCATCATGGGCGAGCGGCTGGCCGGCGGGAACATCGCCATCGCGCTGCTCGGCAACACGATCGCGACCGGCGCCGGGCTGGTCGTGCTGATCCATATGTTCGGTCCGATATCCGGCGCGCATTTCAACCCGGCGGTGACGCTCGCGGTGCTGCTGCGGCGGGGCATCGCCGCGCGCATGGCCGGCCTGTATGTCGCCGCCCAGCTTGCCGGCGGCGTGGCGGGCGTGTGGATCGCGCATGCGATGTTTGCCGAACCGCTGTTGCAGGTCTCGACCAGGCTGCGCGATGGCCCGAACCAGGGCTTTTCGGAAGCCGTCGCGACCTTCGGCCTGATCGGCACGATCCTCGCGACGCAGCGCGCGCGGCCCGAGGCGACGCCGATGGTGGTCGGCCTCTACATCACCGCCGCTTATTGGTTCACCGCGTCGACCAGCTTCGCCAACCCGGCGGTGACGGTGGCGCGCAGCCTGTCGGACAGTTTCGCCGGCATCGCCCCGGCATCGGTGCCGCTGTTTGTCGCCTGCCAGATAATGGGTGCGATCGCGGCGGTGATCGCGTTCGGCTGGCTGATCGAGGAGAGTCCGCAACGATGAGCGATTTCCCCGTCACCATCTACCACAACCCCGATTGCGGCACGTCGCGCAACGCGCTGGCGATGATCGAGGCGGCCGGCCATGCCCCCATCGTTATCGACTATCGCCGCACCGGCTGGATCCGCGCTCAGCTCGAGGGTCTGCTCGCCGCGATGGCCGCGACCCCGCGCGACCTGCTTCGCGACAAGGGCACCCCGGCCGCCCAACTGGGCCTGCTCGATCCGGCGGTACCGGACGATGTGATCCTGGCGGCGATGCTGCGCGATCCGATCCTGGTGAACCGGCCGATCGTGGTGACGCCGAAGGGCACGAAGCTGTGCCGGCCGTCTGAAGCGGTGCTCGCCTTGCTCGAACGGGCGCCGGCCACCTTCGCAAAGGAAGACGGGGAGATCGTACGCTCCTCGCCCCATGCCGGACGGGAAGCCGGGCAGCAGAAACGCGAACAGGGTTGACCGTCTTCTGATCGCCGGAATCCTGCCAGCACCCAAGAGGTTGCGGAATATTGAAAGTCTTTCGCCGCTTCGTTGGTGCCGGATGCCATGAGCATCGCAAAGCAATCCAAGTAAAGTCGCGCTGTATGCAAGGGCGGAACACGGCCGAGAGTCCCAAATCGGGTATCGCGCCAGTTGCAGCCTCTTCCATCTTGCCGCATCCTCGGCAAAAGAAGGGGCATGTTCATGCGTATCCATTATATGCCGAGTCGATCGGCCAGCTCCCGCCGCCTTCGGGCCAGCGCGACATGAGCGGCACCGACCGCAAGGCCGCCTCGGGCCAGGCCGCCGCCGAGGCCGACCTCGCCGAACTGATCCGCGCCGCGCTCACCATGGCCGACGAGATGGGCCTCCTCGCCGTCGGGCTCAGGCTCGATCAGGCGCTGATCGAGCTGACCGGCGAAGGCTCGATGCCCGACATGGACGCCGACCTGCTCGACGATCTGGCGCCGCCCGCCGGCTTCCACCGCCCCGGCGACGACGGCGAGGGCGAAAGCGCCCGGCTGGTCTGAGTGGCCGCCATGACAATGCGCAGCCTGCTATTTCGACTTACCCCTGGGCAATAACGCTTCCAACTCGCTGAGGCGCACATCGGTCTCCCGGATCAGGCAGCCGAGCCAGAAGAACTGCCAATCCTGTCCCATCGTGCCACCATTTTCCCGCCCAGCCTCTTTCTGGCATAGGGGATCGAGGCGTCTGAGCCAGGCACGTTCCTCGATCTGCAATTTCCGGAATCGCGCCGCAGGAAGGCGACGGCGGAGTTGTTGATAGGTTCGGTTGAGGGCGCCATCGACCCGGTCGAGTTCGGCACGCTGGCAATCGAAGATCGCGGGCATAACGGCCCGCGCGGCGCTGGAACATCGCTCATATGCGCTCTCCCCCGCCTCATCGCTCGTATCCGCCTGGCTCCGGTCGAGGGCCGCACCGGGGGTTGGCAATGCGAGGCAAAGGGAAGCGAGAATTGCCATTTGACGGCCGATCGAAAGTCCCGGTGTAGAGCGCGTTATCATTAGCCAGTCTTCCCCTCGCCGATCAGCATCCATCATACGCACGCGTCGAAAACGGCAAGCCATCATTCCTGACTATTCTTCGTGCAGTGATCCCGTTTCGGGTTCGGCTCTTCGGATGTCAGGAAAACCATGACTGAGCCGCTTTCGGCAAAGGACGCACTTCCGTCCTTTGCCGCTATGAACGGCCTCCCGATGGCGCGTTCAAAAACGGCACGATCCATCGAACAATAATAAGAGGCATATTCGCGGCCGTTCGCGATGCGGATAATTTCATATTCGGGAAGACCGTTCTCCACCCTATGATAGCCGAATACGTCGATCGACCGGGGCGTCTTCCTGATGCCTACATCGTCGATGAAATTGGTGAAATTGGCAATTGTCTTGCCCTTGTCGTTGTTGATTTCGGCATATTGGGAATCGTCGTCCATGAAGACATCGATCTTGTAGTAGCGAGAGGCCGAGTCTCCCGGAAAGCGAAACCAGGTCGCCCCCGGGGCCTGGATGGTACCGTCTCCGGAATAGGTGACCCAACCATCCTTGCCCGGATCCGGATAGCGCTGGACTCTGTCGCCCACGGGCTTGCGCGCTTCCGCCCCCGGCATCGCACCAACGGCGGCAGGCTTGAGCGCGGGTGCGCCGGTCTTCGACGTCGCAGCGGTACTACCCGACACACCATCATCCCCACAGCCGGCACAGCCAAGCAACGTCGCGATCAGGGCAAGTTAACTCAGTTCGCGCCGCATGATTCAAGCCCCCGCATATCGCATGAATGATCCCCTTTTGTTCCGGAAGAGTCAATCACTCTGTTCACGCGCCGAAGGCAACAATACGCTGTTTTCAGTACAGACGAGCAGGCCTCTTTTGCAGAAACTGGGTGAGGCCACGGGCGCTGGTATCGGGATTCTTGCTCTTGGGATTCCAGACGCCGTCCCTGCCCTTTGCTGCTTCGGCACTGATGATCGCGGCCACGGTCTGTGGCGGTAGTCCGGATTGCCGTGCCGCAAGGTTGATCTGGTCGGTGAACTGCTCATTCACTCCTAGATCCAGATTGTCGGGAGAATAGGGGTCTTTCGATGCCGTCCCCGCCATACGATTAAATCCGAACTCCATCTTCTTCATCATGGTCCGGACTCGCGACGCGATGGCCGCCGCCGCGCGGCTGGAAGCCTTTGGCGATCGCCTTGCTGCGCCCATGGCCGTGGCCTGCCCACCCCCCTTTCCGCCCTTTTGCCCCGATGCCCGCGCGCCAGCTAATCCAAGCACGCCGGGCAGCCCTTCAATCCCGGTTGCGGCAAACCCTATGGGGGATTCAGCAATCGGCCCATCACCCTCAACCGGCACCATCGCTCGGAACGCGCTTTGCTTGCCTCTGGAGAATAGGGCCGGATTCGGTTGCGATACGGCCTGACTGTTCGGATCGATCAGGAACGCGGCGTTCGAAAGGTGGGGCGAGCCTGCGGCGCCTTCATCCTGGACATAGAGGTCGGAATTTTGATCAAGCGGATGCGTCGAAATCGTATCGGACAAAATTGGTTGCGGACCAACAGAGGCACCCCCCAGCACCTTGTACCCACCCGACTTCCACCAGCGGATCGCCTCGTCGGCGGTGTAGGTGAACGGCACCAGACCCTCGGCGATCAGCGCATGGCCGAGATATTTGTTCACTTCCTCATAGGTCGCGGCGCGCTCGCCTTTCGTCACCTCGTTAAGGTCATCCATCATCCGCGACAGCAGCGCCATCGCCATATAGCCGCCCTTGGGGTGCCGCATGCTCAGATGATCGGGCACCTTCCAGGTCGAGGGCGGCCCGTCCCAGGGCGAGGGCGGCGGAGGCGGCGGGCGCTCGGGGCGTGGACGCGCGAGGTGCTGGTCCTCCTCCAGGAAGCGCAGGATCCATTGCTCGTCCGTCTCCTTCTCCCGGCGCCGGCTCGGCGTCGGGAGGCGCATCCTGGACACGATCCTGCGGCCCGGGCGCCGCATTGGCGGCATCCGGCATCGCAGCGGACATATCGGCGGGTTCGCCAGCATTCTCGTCGCCGGTCGGCAGGGTAATATCGGCCATCGCTCACCTCCTGGTTCAGGAGGTGGCCAGGCCGGGCAGCGACAAGTTTGAATCGACTGGCCCTATCAGGACAAGTTGGCCCAGCCCTTGCCGCATGATTCAAGCCCCCACATAGCGCACCGGCGCCTATTCGTCTGGCTCATCCGATTCGTCCGGCGGGATGCAACCCGGCGGCGCCTTGTCGCGCCACTCCGTGACGTGCAACGTCTTGCCGTCGGTTATATAAGCACTGCCGTTTCGCCAGTTCTCATCCGCAAACGCGACGATCGCTTGGCGCCCGCCGATGGAACAGAATTTCGACTCCAGCCCGGCGAGAGGAACATAAAAGACAAGGGTGACGCGCCCCTTCGAAATGCCGCCCGAGGCGTCTCGTTCGGCAGCTCGCGTGACCACGTAGAGAGATTGGCCGATATTGGAGTCGCCGGGCTCCAACTGGTCATATTGGTCGACGTTGCAATCATCGCTTAGCGAACTGCAGGAGCCGCCGCCGGTATTGGACCAGCCGCCCTTTAGCGGTGCCCGATCGTACGGTACGATGTCGCCGACCTTGGGAATAGGTCGCGCCGGCAATAGCGCCTCCTGCGCCTCTCCCTTCGCTCGATCTGCCTCGACGCCATTTGCCGCATCCAGCTCCGTTACGGACTGGCGCGCCGCGGCGGTTTTCGCAGCCTCACCCGGGGCGGGCGATGCACGACCCTGGGAGCCGTCGGGCGCAGCACGTTGAGGCTTGTCGTTGCCGCACCCCGCAAGCGCGACTAGCGCCACGACGGTACCGAAACCAATCCATCGACGCACCATCTAGCCCCCCGGGTCCGAGTCGGCACATCTGTACTGCAAATGTTCCGGTCGATCCATAACCAACGGGCTGTAATATGGTCGGCTTGGTATCTCATTCAGCGGCGGAGTGCAGGCAGGCGTCCGGCAAGCCAATCGCCAGGATTGTAGGTTCTTTCCATCGTGCTGTCGCGAACCTCGAAATGGACGTGACTGCCCTTGGTCGCGGCGTTGCCGGTAATGCCCAGCCGGCCAATTTCCTGGCCCATGCGAACCGGCTGGCCTTCTTTCAATTTCGGCACTTCCCGCAAATGCGCGTAGACCGTCCGATATCCATCGGGGTGTTGGATGATTATGTAATTGCCCCAGCCAACGACCTTCTTGCCGCGCGTGAAGATTTTTTGCCCCTTCTTGTTTCGTTTGATGACGCCGGCCTTGTCGCGGGTCCAGATCTTCTCGTACTCGGTATTGGGCGTGGCCGCGACAATGCCATCAGCAGCGGCGCCGATAACGGCGCCGATCTCACCGGGAAGATCATATGCCTTGTGTTTCCGGCCGCCTCTCTTCCGCCCGGTCAGATCATAGCTGCCATCGGAATAGACTCTACCGCGCGAATCTCTCTGCCCCTGCTGTGCTGTACGGCCGCCACCGGGCACCGGCCAGCCTCTTTTGAGAGCACCAGGCTGAGCGCCCGCCACGGCTGGCGGTTTGGCCGGGATTTGGCGAGGCGCCGGAGCAGGGGCCGGACCGGGCACCGCCCCGACCGGCACAGGATTGGGTGTCCCCCATGTTTCGATATCCCTGAACATATCGGCCAGCTTTGTCGGGGAGGTCGCGGCCTGTGGCCGCGCGCCTGCCGGCGCTTCTCCCATCTCATTCGCGTCGAAGGGTTCGCCTCCGTCACCAATCGATGTGCCGTTGAAATTCATATAGGCAGGCGACCGGATCGGCGCGTCGCCTTGCGCCTCCGGCGTGTCGTCTGGCGCAGAGTCGTTGGTCATATACGCGCCGCTCGCCGCACTGACCGCCGAGGGTGGGTTAGGCGCTGCTTCGGGCGACCCGCCTAGCACCTTGTACCCACCCGACTTCCACCACCAGATCGCCTCGTCGGCGGTGTAGGTGAACGGCACCAACCCCTCGGCGATCAGCGCATGGCCGAGATATTTGTCCACCTCCTCATAGGTCGCGGCGCGCTCGCCCTTCGTCACTTCGTCGAGATCGTCCATCGTCCGCGACAGCAGCGCCATTGCCATATAGCCGCCCCTGGGGTGCCGCAGGCTCAGATGGTCGGGCACCTTCCAGGTCGAGGGCGGCCCGTCCCAGGGCGACGGTGGAGGCGGTGGCGGCCGCTCCGGGCGCGGGCGGGCGAGATGCTGGTTCTCCTCCAGGAAGCGCAGGATCCATTGCTCGTCCGTCTCCTTCTCCGGCGCCGGCTCGGCGTCGGGAGGCGCATCCTGGACATTATCCTGCGGCCCGGGCACCGCATTGGCGGCATCCGGAATCGCAGCGGACATATCGGCGGGGTCGCCGGTATTCTCGTCGCCGGTCTGCTGGGTAACATCGGCCATTGCACACCTCCAGGTTCAGGAGGTGGCTAGGCCGGGCAGCGACAAGGTTGAATCGACCCTAGTTGTTCCCGCCGATCAGATCGCCCAGCCCGCCCAGCACCGAGCCCTCGCCGCGATTCTGCCCGCCGCGGCTACCCGCCGCTGCCAGCATGCGCCCGGCCAGGCGCGAGAAGGGCAGTGACTGGATCCAGACATGGCCCGGCCCGGTTAGTCGCGCGAAGAACAGCCCCTCGCCGCCGAACAGCGCGCTGCGCACGCCGCCGGCCGCGACCAGATCGAAATCCACGCCCTGCGTATAGGCGGCGAGGCAGCCGGTATCGACATGGAGCTGCTCGCCCGCCGCCAGCTCGCGCTCGACCACGGTGCCACCCATCTGGACGAACACCCAGCCATCGCCCTCCAGCTTCTGCATGATGAAGCCCTCGCCGCCGAACAGGCCGGTCATCATGCGCCGCTGGAATTCGATGCCGATCGACACGCCCTTGGCCGCCGCGAGGAAGCTGTCCTTCTGGCAGATCAGCCGCCCGCCATAGCTGGACAGCTTCAGCGGCAGGATCGCGCCCGGCGTGGGCGAGGCGAAGGCGACGCGCGCCTTGCCGGAGCCATTATGGGTGAAGACGGTGGTGAACAGGCTCTCGCCCGTGACGAGCCTTTTGCCCGCGCCGAGCAGCTTGCCCATGAAGCCGCCACCCGTGTCGCCGCTGCCGTCGCCGAACACGGTGGTCATGCCCACCGAGGCGTCCTTCCACACCAGCGCGCCCGCCTCGGCCACCGCGCTCTCGCCCGGATCGAGTTCGATCTCGAGGAATTGCAGTTCCTGGCCCTTGATCTCGAAATCGATATCGTCGGCGATCCCGGCGCCGCGGTGATGCGCCCAGGGGCTGGGATTGGTCATGATGAAAGGCTCCCGATGGTTCGGGTGCACCCTAGCCCGGGCCGCGCGCGATTCGCCACCGCCCGCGCCTTTGCCGGGTCAAAGCTGGCTCAGCTCTTCCCGTTCCCGGTCGAGATCGGCCTGCGCCTCGCGCACCGACAGCACGTCGAACGCGGGAGTCCGGCCCGGCTCGTCGGCCGCCTTGCGCACGACCGCGACCAGCCGCGGTTCGCCGCTCAGCAACAGCGTCGCCGTGCCTTCCTCTTCACCACCGAAAATCAGATAGCGCCCCGCCGCGATCGCCTTTTCCGTATCCGCCCGGAAATCCGGTGCGACACCCGGACGGAAGGCGACCATTGCCGCCGCCTTCCGCTTGAAAACCTGCATCACCCTGCAACCCCCCTGGAGCCCCTACTCCTTGCCGACAACATAGGTCCGGAGCGGCACCGAAGGCAAACAGGGAAACACCCGAATAGGAAATAAATTTGCGGGCGATGAGGCTTCCGGCGGCTGCTCGCGACTCAGGCGAGCCAGCCGCCATCGATGGTCAATGCCGCCCCCGTAACGAAGCTGGATTCCGGCCCCGCCAGCCACACGACCAGGTTCGCGACCTCGTCGTCACGGCCCATCCGGCCGATCGCCATCATCGGGCGAATCCACTCGCGCTGGCCCGGCACATCGTTGATGTCGGTTTCGGTTGGTCCAGGTTGGACATTGTTGACGGTGATGCCGCGCGGCCCCAGGTCCCGCGCCAGCCCGCGGGTCAGCGCCGCCACCGCGCCCTTGGTCATCGAATAGACCGACGCGCCGGCAATCCCGGACCGATCGGCGGTGACGCTGCCGATCGTGACGATCCGCCCGCCCTCGCCCATATGCTGCAGCACCGCCTGCGCCGCGACGAACACCGCACGCACATTGACCGCGACCATCCGGTCGAACGCCGCCAGGTCGTAATCGTCGACCAGCCCGGGGATCAGGATGCCGGCATTGTTGACCAGGATATCGACCCGCCCGAACCGCTCGGCCGCCCGCGCCACCGCCGCGCGTACTGCCGCAACATCGCCGCTGTCGGCGGCGATCGCCATGGCGGTGATGCCCTTGCCGGCGATCTCGGTGGCGAGCGCCCCGGCCTTGTCGGCCGATGATGAGTAAGTGAACGCAACGCTCGCGCCCTCCTCCGCGAGGCGCCGCACGATCGCGGCACCGATGCCGCGCGATCCGCCGGTGACGAGGGCGATCTTGCCTGAAAGGGGTTTGGTCATGATGGGCTTCCTTTTTGTTTTGGACTGATTGATCTATAATTCGGCGTGACAATGCCCGCCGTTGCGACGTTTCTTCCATTCCCGGTCAGTCAGGTGAGGCTGCGCAGCGCCATCCGCGCGACGCTGCGCAAGCTTTCGGGCGAGGTGCCGCCGCGTGCCGCGACCTTCATCCCCGACAGCGTCGTCGCCAGGAACTGAGTCGCGGCTTTCGGATCGAGATCGGCGGCGAAGTCCCCTTGCGCCTTGCCCTTGACGATCACTGCCTCGAACGCGGCGGCCAGGACCCCGCCCGATGCCGCGTTGATGGCGGCGATATCGGGCGCGGCGCTGCCGAACTCGACGATCGAGCAGACGCCGAGGCATCCGTCCCCGGCCGGCCGGGCGGCAAAATCAAGCAATGCCGCCTCCAGCCCTTTTGCGGGCGAGGCATGCGCGTGGAGCGCGGCGATGATCTCGGCCGTGCTGGTCCCGTTGTAGCGCCGCAGCGCCTCCAGATAGAGCCGGCGCTTGTCGCCGAACGTGTCGTACAGGCTCTGCCGGCTGATCCCCATGCGCTTGAGCAGCATATCGGTCGACGTGCCTTCATAGCCGTGATCGGCAAAGACCTTGATCGCCTCTGCCAGTGCGACGTCGCGATCGAATTCCCTGGGGCGTGCCATGACGTTCAGCTAGGCATTCCGGATCGATCTGTCCATAATTATTTTCAGCCGCGCGGGAAGGCGGCGCGGGCGCGCTGATAGGCGGGCCGTTCCGCCAGCCGCGTGCGCCAGTCCTCGAGCGGACCAGGGATCTCGCCGCCGAGCGCTGCCTTCCACATGCCAAGCGCGGGCGCCACCGCGATATCGGCGAGCGTGATGTCGTCGCCGACCAGGAAAGGCCGGTCGCCCAGCACCGCGGCGACATAGGCCAGGCCGCCGGCTACGCTCCCTTCGCCCATGCGCACCGACCAGTTGGTCTTGTCCGCCTCGGGCGCGCCGAACTTCGCGGCCATCAGCGCATTCATCGTGCCGCCGATCGCGCTTTCAGCGAACACGGTGAACTGCAGTACTTGTGCCAGCGCCGCAGGCTCGCGCGGCAGCAGCGGCGTCGGGCCGTAGCGTTCCGCCAGGTACAGCATGATCGCCACGGATTCGCCGAGCCCGACGCCGCTCTCATCCTCGAGGAAGGGCACTGACCCCGGCGGGTATTTCGCGCGATAATCGGGCGGCGTCGGATAGGTCAGCGAGACCGGCGTATAGGCCAGCCCCATCTCCTCGCACTGCCACGCGACCCGCAGTCCCCGCGCGCCGCCCGCGAAATTATAGATGGTGATCATCGGCTTCTCCCTGGTGCTTGCCCGCCCCTCTTCACCTTCCCCGGCGAAGGCCGGGGTCCAGTTGGGAAGGCTGTAGTAACGACGCGCAAACGCTAATCTCAGGCGTCCCCCAACTGGACCCCGGCCTTCGCCGGGGAGGGTGGGGTGGGGCTCTTCCCATCCGCCTTGGCGAACGCACGCAGCGCGTCCTTGCCGTTCCACCGCGCGGTCCGATCGGTCGAGGCCGCCAGCCGCGCTGCCGTCTCCCGCGCCGCCGCCTGCAACGCGGAACTTCCCTTTAAGCCGATCGCCCGCAACGCCCAGTTGACGCCCTTCTTCACGAAATTGCGCTCGTCGGTGGCATGGGCCTCGATCAGCGCGAGCCCGTGCCGATAATCGGCATCCCCGCCGCGCCGGTGAATCGCGCAGCACGCCAGCAGCGCGAACGCCGCCCGCCGCCCGAACTCGTCGTTCAGCCCGGCCCAGTCGTCGATCTTCGCAAAGGCATAAGGCACCCGGTCGAACAGCTTGGCGCAGACCGTGTCGACGATGCCCCAATTGTCGAAATCCCTGCGCCAGGCGTCCATCTGTTCGGGCGTTACCAGGGCGGGGTCGTCGACCATGCAGGCGACCATCCGCGCCTCGTACCACCCCGTCTCCCACAGGGCGGCCGCCAGCGCATGATCGGGGTAGAGCGGCTTGGCGATCGCCTGCATCGCGGCCATCTGCACGCCCATCGCCTTGTCGGTGACAATGCCGAAGCGGGGGCCCATCTCGTCGCGGACCCGCGCCGATGCCGCGCCTTCCAGCGCCTGCAGCACCACGGTCACCCGATCCGGAATAGCCCCCGCCATGGTTCAGCCGACCTTCTCGTCCGCAATCTCCTGGATCCGGTCGTAGCTGATCGCCATGCCGTCGGCCATGCCGGACTGCAGCGCCCCGTCCCGGATCTCCTTGCTCGGGAAGACCATGGTCATGGTCAGCACGGTCCTGCCGTCCTCCTCGGTCAGCACCAGGGTGTTGGTCGAGGCGCCATCGAATCCTTCCATCTTCTCGGTGGTGACGAGCCGCTCGGGCGCGACGATCTCGACATGCTCGCCCTGCGACCCGAATTCATGGCCTTCGTCGTTGCGCCAGCGGAAGCGATAGGCACCGCCGACCCGCAGATCGACCTCGCACACCGGCATGGTCCAGCCCGGCGGGCCGAGCAGCCAGCGCTTCATCAGCTCGGGCCTGGTGTGGCAGTCCCAGATCAGCGTGCGCGGCGCGGCGAAGCTGCGCTTGACCACGATCTCGCGGTCGGACGGGGTGGTCACGTCAACAGGGGTAGGCATCGTCTCACTCCTTGGGGTTTGCCGCGTCACCCGCGACGGTCTTCAATTCCTCGAGCCCATTGGTTTTCAGCTCTTCGAGCAGGGCGTCGAGCCGCTCGTAATTGCCTTCCCAGATCGATCGGTAGCGCTCGATCCAGGCATTGGCTTCCTTCAGCGGCCCGGCCTCGATCCGGCAGGGCCGGCGCTGCGCGTCGCGCCCGCGATGGATCAGCCCGGCATGTTCGAGCACCTTCAGATGCTTCGAAATGGCCGGCTGGCTCATCGCGAACGGATGAGCGAGCTCGCCCACCGTCGCCTCGCCCGTCGCCAGCCGCGCGAGGATCGCCCGGCGGGTCGGATCGGCCAGGGCGGCAAAGGTGGCGTCGAGATGGTGCGGCGTCATTTTCTCTATAACCTGTCAGTTCAATAACTAACTAGTTATATACAATGCGACGGCGAGTCAAGCGCCTGCCGACACATCCGTTCCACCGGGGCGCCCGACTTGCTAGAAGCAGCGTCCATCACTGCCCTGAGGAGCTTGTCGTGCAGATCGCGGTCCTGACGTTCGATGGTTTCAACGAACTCGACTCGTTCGTCGCGGCCGCCATCCTCAACCGGCTGCGCGCGAAGGGCTGGGCGGCGCACATCACCGCGCCCACCGAGGAAGTGACCTCGATGAACGGCGTGACCGTCCGCCGCCAGAAGCCGCTCGACTTCGCCGCCGAGGCCGATGCCGTGATCATCGGCAGCGGGATCAGGACGCGCGAGATCGCGAACGATCCGGCAATGCTGTCGCGCATCGCGCTCGACCCGGCGCGCCAGCTGATCGGCGCGCAATGTTCCGGCACCCTCCTGCTGGCGAAGCTCGGCCTGGTCGGCGCCCTGCCCGCCTGCACCGATCTCACCACCAAGCCCTGGGTGATCGAAGCGGGCGTGGAGGTGCTCGACGCGCCATTCGTGGCGCACGGCAATGTCGCGACGGCGGGCGGGTGCTTCGCGTCGCAATATCTCGCGACCTGGATGATCGCGCGCGGCGCCGGCGTGGCGGATGCCGAAGCGGCGATGCATTATGTCGCGCCGGTCGGGCAGAAGGAGGACTATGTCAGGCGGGCAATGGCAGTGGTCGGCCCGTTCCTGCCCGGGGCCGCGCAGATCGCGGCGTAGGACAGCGGAGGAATGACGATTGCAAACCGGTGATGGCGCGTTCGATCTGGTCCTGTCCTATCCGCAATGGCAGGGATCGGGCCGGTCGGAGCATCTGCGCCGGGGCGCGGCGGCCACGACGGATGTCTGCGGGCGCTATGGGCCGATGGTACAGGTGCCCGATGCCGGCGAGGGCGAAGCGCGCGGCGGGATCAACCGCTGGACCGCGATCCTCGACCAGTTCCGCTCGGCCCGGGCGATCCTCGACACGCACAAGCCGCGCCGCCTGCTGACAGCGGGCGGAGATTGCGGCTGCGACGTCGCCGTCATCGACTATCTGCACCGGCAATATCCCGATCTGACGGTGATCTGGGTCGACGCGCATCTCGACGCCAACACCGCGGAAACCTCGCCCAGCGGCAATTTTCACGGTATGCCGGTCGCCGCGCTGATGGGATCGGCCCCGGCCGATCTTCAGCCGTTGCTGTCGACGCTGTCGCCGTCGCAGTTCCGCTATGTCTCGGCCCATCTGGGCGATGACGGCGACTGGGCGTTCCAGCGCGACAAGGGCCTGTCCTGGCTCGAGCCGGGCGAGGCCGTGTCGGGGCCGATCCATGTGCATTTCGACCTGGATTCGCTCGACCCCGCCGAATTCCCGCACCTCGCTTATCCCGAGGGCAAGCTCTCGATCGAAGGCGGTCTCGCCGTGGTGCGATCGGCCGCGCGCTCGGGCAATCTGGTCGGCCTGACCATCACGGAATTCGCCCCCGCCGACGCGGAAGGCGCGGCCGATGGCAGCCGCTTCATCGAGCGGCTCTGCGCGGCAGCGTCGGGCACCGCCTGACGCGCCGAATGCCCCGTTGCGCCCCCGCCGGCGACACGGGACGCTGACTCGCGTGCCGGGCTAAGGACGGCTGCGCCTCACCCGCCCTTGTCCCATTCCGAATCCACCGCGCTCTCGATGCACCCGTACCACCCGAGCCCCCGATAGGTTTCGTACCCCGGCGTCCGGGCATAGGCGACGATGCTGTTCCCCCGCCGGTACCAGCCGCGCTTTTCCGCCCCGGCATCGATCTCGAACCGTTTCGACAATATGTCCCGCCCGTCGGACGCCGCCAGCACCAGATGATCGGCGCCGAGCAGCATCACCCGCGAGGCGCTCCGCTCCTCCTCCGACAGGCCGAGGCCCTGGACGATCGCGGCGGCCTGGGGCGCCCAGTCGAAGAAGATGCCCATCACCCCGATCCGCTCTCCGTCGCGCCGCCCGCCGCTGCGGATCGCGGTCGAATAGGTCGCGACCGCCGCATTGCCCAGCAGCGGCGCGCGGGCGACGTCGCACACCGCGAATTCGTCGCCGCTGCCGCATCCCATGCCGCGCCTGAACCACTCGGCGTCGGATACGTTCGCCCCCGCCGCGCCGCGATAGAGATCGGGCCGCCCGGTCGCCACGATCCGCCCGTCGCGGTCGGCGATCCACAGGTCGAGATAGACGGTGTAGGAGCGCAGGATCGTCGCCAGCCGCTCCTGCGCATAGGCGGTCGCATCGGGCCCGGGGTTGGCCAGCGCCTCGACCAGCGCATTGTCGGTCGCCCACCAGCGGATATCGCAGGAACGCTCATAGAGGTTGCGATCCATGATCTCGACCGCGTTGAGCGCCAGATCGGCCAGCCTTTCGCCGCGCAGCTCGAAATGCATCTCGGATCCGGCGCGGCGGAGCTGCTCGATATTGGCGGCGACTGCCTCGCGCAGCTGGCGCGCGATATTCTGGATGTCGGTGGCGACCCCGTTCATTTCCTGCGCGACGACGGAAAAGGCCATGCCCGCCTCGCCGGCGCGCGCCGCCTCCAGCCGGGCGTTCAGCGCCAGCACGCCGGTGCGCCGCATCACCCCCTCGATCAGGGACACCTTCTCCTCGGTGACGCGCGAAACCTCATAGGCAAGCTTCAGAACGGCATCGGCCACGGCTTTCCCCTATCAGCCGGTGAATGCCTCTCCGCGGGTGCCGGTTCGCAACCCCAGTCCGGGCCTGATCTGATGTCCCCACCCGCGCCGAAGCGCCGATGCCATGCCCTTGTGTGACGAGGCTATGACATCGGCGCCCGGGCCGCAACAACCGTTTCGGTGATTTAACGACGCCGCGGATTCCGGGGAAATTCCGTCTTCAGCCAAGCCGGCGCGGGGCGAAGAGCTGCCACAGGCTCTTGCCGATCTTCACCCCCAGCGAGATCATCGTGATCACCAGCACCCAGGTCATGATCACGCCGACACCGGTCGCCGTGCCCTGCAGGGTGCGGCCGAGATCGTGCATGCCGCGCAAGGCCTGCACGCTGATCAGCGAGGCGTCGCCGCCGATCGCGACGTCGACGCCCGCCCGGCTCAGGATGAACCAGGCACCGGCATTCAGGATCGTCCAGGCCAGCGCGATGCCGACGACCGCGACCGGGATCTGCAACGCGGCACGCAGCCGGATCGCGGCCGGCTGCAGCACGCCGAGCGCGTCGATCGCCACCTGCACCAGGACATAGGCCAGGATCGGCAGATAGAGCGCGGCCCAGATCGGCGCGGCCGCGACCGTCACGGCGCCGCCGTCCAGCTCGAAGCGCCCCAGCCCCGCGATATGGAGCAGCCCCGTCCACCATGCCGCGAACACCAGCCCGCCGATCAGCGAGAGCAACGCTTCCGAACCCGGCCAGGCGCGCGGCAGTTTCATCGCCGGGCCCGACGTCGACTGGCCCGGCCGGGGCCGGTGTGCGTCTTCCGGTGCGCGCGCCTCCGCCGAGCGCCGCGCCGCCGCATCGATGCCGAGATGCTTTGCCCAGCGCGCCGGATCGCCGAACTTCAACAGCTCCAGATCCCTGACCCGCCAGGTGTCGAGATAGGGCGGCCGCAGCCCGAAATGCTCGCAGATCGCACCCGCCAGCGTCACCACGCCGATCACGGTCAGGCCTGCGCCGAACAGGCCGTGAAAGGATTGCGCGACCGCCTGCCCTGCATCGAGCGGGCTGGCGGCCAGCCGCAGCATCAGGGTCAGCGCGAACACCGCCGCCATGATCAGCAGCCCGGCCTTCACCGCGAACAGCCAATAGGGGAAGAGTTCGGGCCCGATCAGCATCTGCGGCCCCTTGCGATAGCGCGCCGCCACGACGAGCGGATGGCCCATCGCGCGCAGCACCTCCTCGCGCTCCTCATCGGTCAGCGGGCGGCCGAGCGCTTCCTCGTGCTCCTCGATCTGCGACAGCAAGGTGTCGCGCAGTTCGGCCACGATGTCGTCGGCGGCGTCGCGCGGCAGCTGCGCCGCGACGGCGTCCAGATAGGTTTCGAGCATGTCCATGTCAGGGCCTTTCGCCGGAGAGGGGAAGGATCTTGTCGAGCGAGGCGTTGATGCCGCGCCATTCGCTGGTGAGCGCGGCGAGCATCGCCACGCCCTGGGGCGAGAGCCGGTAGAAGCGCTTCCTGCGCTTCTCCTCCTCGCGCCATTCGCTGTGGAGCAGCCCCTGGGTCTCGAGCCGGCGGAGCAGCGGATAAAGGGTGCTTTCCTCCATCTCGAGCCCGTCGGCGGCGAGCGCCTGGCGCAGCGTATAGCCGTACCGCTCCTCGGTAAGCCGGGCGAGCACCGCCAGTACCAGCGATCCGCGACGGAGCTCCATCCGCATGGATTCGAACAGATCGGGGTCGATGGTCATCTATGCTGCCTGTCATACACTATGTGTCACACAGTGTGTGTCATATGGCATGTGCGCGTGTCAACCGGAGTCGGGATTGCGGCGAAAACGGGCTTGACGCCCCACCGTGCAAAGGGCCCATTTCGGCCATATTCCGGGGGCGTTTTCAGCCAATTATGACAGAAAGTTCATAAACGCGTCATCCGGCGGAGTCGCGGAGGGCGGGCATGCTGGCTGCGCGCTGGCGGGACGCCGCCATATTCGCCCCGTTATGGTCCTATCGTGCGCAGAGGCCGATTCCTCGTTCATCTGCCGTCAAGTTTCGCGCCGCCATGGCAAAAGACATCGCTCCATAAGGTCCATATCGGCCTCATATCGGTGATCGCCAGGCCGCGCGCCGCCCGGGTCATCCGGCAGGCCCGCCATTTCTGACCCGCGAACGGCCGACCGGATCGCCGCGCACCGGCCCCGGTTTACTGCGACGCGTTCCCACCCGGTCCAGACTATCCGCCCCCGCTATCGACCCGGATCAAGACACCGTCAGGGTCGATCCGGTTGCGGGCGCCAATGCCGACTCCGCCTTTTGTAACGAAATGTTGCTGCGCCGCTCCCGATGCTTCCACCGCGGCAGGAATGACGCTTTTGACTTCGCCGTTACACCGCCCGGGCGTGCCTATTTCTCGACCCGCATGACCCGTTTCATCGACCGGCTCTCATGTGACCATTCCGGTCCATCTAACAGATTTCGTGGCTTTTTCGGCACATTGTCATCTGAAAAACCGGGCTCGTCCTACACATTCTTTACACCGCCGGGGGGTGGCCGCATGGCCCGCCCATCATGTCTCGGGGGGCCGGGCTACATGGTCCCAGAGACTTGAAAACATAAGTCCGCGTGAGGGCGGCGCGATCGCGCGTCGCCTGCGGGTCAGTGAGGAGCTTTCTCTGTGATCAATGCCACTCCATCCCTGCGTAAAGCCAGGTTGCTCGCAGGCGCGGCGACCGCGGTCGCCTTCCTGTCGCTCGGCGCGACGCCCGTCTTCGCGCAGGACGCGGCGCCGGCAGCCCAGGACACGCCTGCCGCCGGCCAGACCGACCAGGCGGCCGATACCGGCGGCTCCGACATCGTCGTCACCGGCACGCTGTTCCGCCGCACCGACACCGAGACGCCCTCGCCCGTCACCGTGCTGACCTCGGACGATATCGCCAAGCGCGGCATCACCACCGTGCAGGGCGCGATCCAGTCGCTCGCCGCCAATAACGGTCCGGCGCTGACCAACAGCTTCACCGCCAATGGCGCATTCGCGGGCGGCGCCTCGTCGGTTTCGCTGCGCGGCCTCACCACCTCGTCCACGCTGGTCCTGTTCGACGGTCTGCGCGCCGCCTACTACCCGCTGGCCGATGACGGCACGCGCAACTTCGTCGATCTCAACACCATCCCCGACGAGATCGTCGACCGGGTCGAAGTGCTGAAGGACGGCGCATCGTCGACCTATGGCGCGGATGCCGTCGCCGGCGTGGTCAACGTCATCACCAAGAAGGAGATCAAGGGTCTCCATGCGAGCGCCGAGGCCGGCGTCAGCCAGCGCGGCGATGCCGCCAACCATCGCCTGAGCGCGACCTTCGGTTATGGCGACCTGAGCGAGCAGGGCTTCAACGTCTATGTCAGCGGCCATTATCTTGACCAGGCGGCGCTCTACAATCGCGACCGCGAATATCCGTTCAACACCGACGACCTGACTGGTCTTTGCGCCCGCACCGGCAGCGCCGGCCAGCTCGGCGTCTGCGGCCCGAACAATATCGCGAACGGCGTGACCAACGGCAATTTCAACGGCCTGTCGACCGCGCCCGACGTGTTCATCGTGCGCCCGTACGATGCCACTAACACCACCCCGCTGGGCGCCTATCAGCTGCTCAACGGCTGCGGCAACCTGACGCCCTATACGCTGACCGACGCGCAATTTGCCGCGGCCAATTCGGATGCGAACGGCAACCCGCTTCCCGTGCCGACCACGCCGCGCACCGTCTGCCAACAGGACATCACGCACGATTATGGCCAGATCGAGCCTGAGATGCACCGTTACGGTGGATCGGCGCATCTGACCGCCAACGTCCTGGGCGGCAGCGAGCTGACCGCCGAGTTCAATTACGAGCACAGCTATTCGGCCTATACCGGCCTTGCCAGCATCTTCCGGGCGAACGCTCCGGCCGGTATCGACTTCCCGGCCTACAGCACGTCGGCCGGCGCCACCGTCATCACCCTGCCGGTCTATGTCTGCGCCCGCGGCACCACCGCGGCCTGCACCGCCGCCAACGGCACCCTGAACCCGAACAACCCGTTCGCGGCGCAGGGCCAGGTTGCCCGCATCGCCGGCCGCCTGCCGACCAGCACCGAGTTCAATTCCTCGCAGAGCGACACCTTCCGCGCGGCCCTCGGCCTGCACGGCAGTTTCGGCGACGACTGGAACTATGCGATCGACGGCACCGCCATGATCAGCAAGCTGAAGACCACCGCCAAGGGCTATGTCTATATCCAGCATCTGCTCGACGAAGTGGCCGACGGTTCGTACAATTTCGTCAATCCGGAGCTGAACAGCCAGGCGACGCTCGACTATCTGACGCCGACCCAGATCAACCACCAGAACTCGCATCTCTACCAGGTGCAGGGCAGCATCTCGAAGGACTTCTTCCAGCTTCCCGGCGGTCCGCTGCAGGTCGCTGTCGGCGGCGCCTTCCGTCACGAATCGCTGTACGATCCCAGCGGCAACCCGGACTATGCCGGCCCGACCGAGCGCTATTTCCGCCTGAACGCCTTTGGCGCGACCGGCAAGCGCGAGGTTGAATCGGCCTATTTCGAGATCAACGCGCCGGTGCTCGATATGCTCGAGATCAACGGCTCGGGCCGCTACGATCACTACAGCAGCGGCCAGAGCAACTTCTCGCCGAAGATCGGCGCCAAGTTCACGCCGATCAAGCAGCTCGCGATCCGCGGCACCTTCTCGAAGGGCTTCCGCATTCCGAGCTTCGCCGAATCCGGCGCGCTGCCGACCTCGGGCTATGTCACCGTCAACCCGGGCAATCTGCCGACGAGCTTCACCGACCAGCATCTGACCTCGACCGGCCAGTTCAACAACTATCTGACCACGTACAGCATCGGCGAGACGACGGTCGGCAACCCGAACCTGAAGGCGGAAAAGTCGCGCAACTTTACTTTCGGCGCGGTGATCGAGCCGGTCCACAACATCAGCTTCACGGTCGATTACTACAATATCGAGAAGACCAACGCGATCACCGCGGTAAACTTCCAGTCGGCGATCGACAATTATTATGCGACCGGCGAGCTGAACTACAACGGCGTGACCATCATCCAGGACGAGGCCGATCCCGACCATCCGAACGCCACGAAGCGTGTCGCCTTTGCGCAGGGCAGCTTCATCAACGCCAACAAGATTCATACCTCGGGCCTCGATTTCGGCGCACGCGGCGTGTTCAACCTTGGCTCGAACGTGAAGTTCACCACGGATGTCGAGGCGACCTACATCATCGACCTCAACACCACCTTCCCGGACGGCCACACCGAGCATTATGCGGGCACGCTCGGCAACTTCAACCTGACCGCCGGCTCGGGCACACAGCGCTGGCGCGGCAACTGGCAGAACACGCTTGACGTCGGACCGTGGTCGCTGACCGCGACCGCCTATTACACGAGCGGATACAATTACTCCGCCGAGGATCAGGGTGGCACGGCCGGCGATTGCAGCCTCGTACCGACCAACCTCGACGGCCAAGCCTACCAGTCGTGCAACGTGAAGTCGTTCATCTCGGTCGACCTGCACGGCCAGGTCAAGGTCGCCGATCGCTTCACGCTGTACGCCGACGTGATGAACGTCGCGGACCGCAAGGCGCCGATCGATGCGACGACCTATGGTGCGTATCTGTACAACCCCGTCGTGGCCGAGGCCGGCATCATCGGCCGCTCGTTCCGCGTCGGCGCCAAGGTCGACTTCTAAGGCAATTCCGGGGAACGGACGGCACCCGCGGTGCCGCCCGCTTTCCGGTCAGGATCACGATCGCCTCGGCGGCTCCTCTAGTCTGGTCAAGCCGAAGCGGCCGCGATGCGCACGAGGGCAACCTCACCCTGCGTTGACGTTCAGCCGATTCCCTCGATGGATGTCAGCGCAGGATTGCGTAAAACTGGGTGCCCGGGCCGCGTGCGGTCCGGGCATTTTTTGTTGGGGCGGCGGGTGCTCCGGGCGAGTGCCTCGCCCGCAAGGCCGAATCGATCGACCCTATTGCTTCGCGATCGCCGTCACTTCGCCGGCATTGCCATTGATCGTTACGTCGAACACGACCTTGTCGCCGACCGCGACCTTGTCGAGCAGCGCGGGCCTGGCGCCGAACGCCATCGTCATCGCCGGCCAGCCGACCTCGGGAATTGCTTGGTGTGCGAGGCTGATCTTGCCCGCCGCCTTGTCGATCGCGGTGACCGTACCGCTGCTCTTCGCCATCTTCGCTTCGGCGGGCATCGCCATATTCCCCATGTCGGCCGAGCCGTCTGCCACAGTGGCGGGCTCGCCCGACATGGTCTGGCTGGTCCCGGCCTTCTGCCCGCAGGCGGTCAGCAGCGCGACGGTGGCAAGCGCGACAGCGCGGTACAAAGATTTCATCGGTCTTCTCCTTCCATATTGAGAACTGGGCTCGAGTGCCGCCGCATGAGCAGGTAGGCGGCGGGAATCACGAACATCGACAAGAGCGGCGCGGTGAGCATCCCGCCGATCATCGGCGCGGCGATGCGGCTCATCACTTCCGAACCGGCGCCGGTGCCGAGCAGGATCGGCAAGAGGCCGGCGAGGATCACTGCGACGGTCATGGCCTTGGGCCGAACACGACGTAGCGCCCCCTCGCGCACCGCATGTTCCACCTGCGCCGCACCGGGTGCATCGCCCTGCTCGGCGAGCGCATGCTTGAGGTAGATCAGCATCACCACGCCGAACTCGGCGGCGACACCGGCAAGCGCGATGAACCCGACCCCGGTCGCCACCGACTGGTTGTAGCCGAGCAGCCACAACAGCCAGACGCCCCCGGTCAGCGCGAACGGCAGCGTCGCCATGATCAGGACGGCCTCGTCGAGCCGCCGGAAGGTCAAATAGAGCAGCAGGAAAATGATCGCGAGCGTCGCCGGCACGACGATCTTCAGGCGCTGCGTCGCGCGTTCGAGGAACTCGAACTGGCCGGTATAAGCGACGCTGATCCCTGGCGGCAGCTTGACCTTGGCAGCGACTGCCTGCTGCAGGTCGCGGACGATCGCCGTGAGCGCCCGGTCGCGCCCGTCGACATAGATCCAGGTCGCGGGACGACCATTCTCGCTGCGCAGCATCGGCGGCCCGGAAACCACCCGGACATCGGCGACGGTGCCGAGCGTGATCTGCTGTTTCGCGGGCGTCAGCACAGGGAGGTTGGCGATCTTGTCGACGCTGTCGCGCAGTTCGCGCGGATAGCGCACGCTGATCGGATAGCGCGCGAGCCCTTCGACCGTCTGGCCCACGCTCTCGCCGCCGATCGCGCCCGAGACCACCGCCTGGACATCGTCGACATTCATGCCATAGCGGGCCGCTGCGGCACGATTGATCGCGATGTCGATATAGCGTCCGCCGGTCAGCCGCTCGGCCAATGCCGAGCTGACGCCGGAAACGGTCCTGGCGACCGCTTCGATGTCGCGCGCCACCCGGTCGATCTCGGCAAGGTTCGATCCCGAGACCTTGATCCCGATCGGGCTCTTGATGCCGGTCGCGAGCATGTCGATCCGGTTGCGGATCGGCGGTATCCAGAAATTGGCGAGACCGGGCACCTTCACGCGGGCATCGAGTTCGTCGATCAGCTTCGCCTCGGTCATGCCCGTCCGCCACTGGTCCCTGGGCTTGAACCGGATCGTCGTCTCGAACATCTCGAGCGGCGCGGGATCGGTCGCGGTTTCGGCGCGCCCGGCCTTGCCGAACACGCTGTCGACCTCGGGCATCGTCTTGATCAGCCGGTCGGTCTGCTGGAGCAGTTGCGCCGCCCTGGCGGTCGAGATACCGGGCAGCGCCGAGGGCATGTAGAGCAGGTCGCCCTCGCTCATTGCCGGCATGAACTCGCCACCGGTTCGGCTGATCGGGATGATGCTCGTTGCGAACACCAGGCCCGCGATCAGCAACGTGGCCCTGGGCCGGCTGAGCACAAGATCGAGCACCGGGCGATAGGCGTGCGCCAGCCAGCGGTTGATCGGGTTGGCATCCTCGTTCGGGATGCGCCCGCGGATCAGCCAGCCCATCAGCACGGGAACCAGGGTCACCGACAGGATCGCGGCGGCGGCCATCGCATAGGTCTTGGTGAGGGCGAGCGGTGTGAACAGCCGGCCTTCCTGCCCCTGAAGCGAGAAAATGGGGATGAACGAGAAGGTGATGATCAGGAGGCTGAGGAACAGCGCCGGCCCGACCTCGGCGGCGGCGCCAGTGACCACCTGCCAGCGCTCGGCGCCCTCCAATGTCGCGCCGGGATGATCGTGCGCCCAGCGTTCGAGATGCTTGTGGGCGTTCTCGATCATCACCACCGCGGCATCGACCATCGCTCCGATCGCGATCGCGATTCCGCCCAGCGACATGATATTGGCGTTGACGCCCTGGATGCGCATCACGACGAAAGCGGCGAGGATACCGAGCGGCAGAGTCAGCACCGCGACCAGCGCGGAGCGGACATGCCAGAGGAACAGCGCGCAGACGAGCGCGACGACGATGAACTCCTCGAGCAATTTGCCGGTCAGATTGTCGATGGCGCGGTCGATCAGCCCGGAGCGGTCATAGGTGGTGACCATTTCGACACCGGGCGGCAAGCCAGCGCGCAGCTCGGCGAGCTTGGCCTTGACCCCGTCGATCACCTCGCGCGCATTCTTGCCCTGGCGCATGACGATGATGCCGCCGGCAACTTCGCCTTCGCCGTTCAGTTCGGCGATGCCACGCCGCATCTCCGGGCCGATCTGGACCGTGGCGACGTCGCCGAGCAGCACCGGCACACCGCCTGCGGCGGTACGGATCGGCACGCTCCGGAAATCGTCGAGCGAGGCGAGATAGCCGGTCGCGCGCACGACATATTCGGCCTCGGCCATTTCGACCACCGAGCCGCCGGTCTCCGAATTGGCGCGCTTCAGGGCGTCGGCCAACTCGCCCTGCGTCACGCCATAGGAGGCGAGCTTCTGCGGATCGACCAGCACCTGATACTGCTTGACCATGCCGCCGATGCTGGCGACCTCGGCGACGCCGGGTACGGACTTTAATTCGTAGCGCAGGAACCAGTCCTGCAGTGAGCGGAGCTGTGCGAGATCGTGCCGGCCGCTTCTGTCGACCAGCGCATATTCGTAGATCCAGCCCACCCCCGTCGCGTCGGGCCCGAGCGACGCGGTCGCCCCGGGCGGGAGCCGTCCCTGCACCTGGCTCAGATATTCGAGCACGCGGCTGCGCGCCCAATAGAGGTCGGTGCCGTCGTCGAACAGGACGTAGACGAAGCTGTCGCCGACGAACGAATAGCCGCGCACCACCCGCGCGCCGGGCACTGACTGCATCGCGGTCGCGATCGGATACGTGACCTGGTTCTCGACGATCTGCGGTGCCTGCCCGGGCCAGGAGGTGCGGACGATGACCTGCACGTCCGACAGGTCGGGCAGCGCGTCAACCGGCGTGGTGCGGACCGCGCCGATGCCCAAGACCACAAGCCCGAGCGCCGCCAGGAGCACGAAGCCGCGTGCCTGGACCGAGGCGCGGATGATCCGTTCGATCAACGGGCACCTCCGATCGGGCGAACCGGAATGCCGGTCAGGCTCGCTTCGGAATCGAGCAGGAACTGGCCCGAGGCGACGACCTTCTCGCCCTCGCTCAGGCCCGCCAGAATCTCGGTCTGCCCGCCCGCCTCGCGGCCGACCCGGATTTCGGCCGGATGATAGCGCCCGTCGCTGGTCGCCAGCATGATCAGCGTGCGCGAGCCGGTACGGATCACGGCTTCGCTCGGGGCGAGTAGCGCCGGCTTCGCATCGCCGCCGAACGCCACGGTTGCGAACATGCCCGGCCGCAGTCGGCCACTCCGGTTCCTCAACTCGATGCGAACGGTGAGCGTACGGCTGTCGGTCTGCGCGGTCGGCAGGATCGCGATCACCCGGCCGTCGAATGTCTCGCCGGGAAAGCTGGTGAAGGTCGCTGCGGCGCTCTGCCCGATACGGACATCGCCGGTGCGCGCTTCCGGCACCGCGGCGTTGAGCCAGACCGTGCCGAGCCCGTTCACCTGCGCCAGCGTCTGGCCCGCCGCCAGCGTCATGCCCTGCCGCGCATCGAGCGACTGAAGGACACCGGAGATCGGCGTGGTGATCGTGACGGCCCCGTTCGGACGGCCGGTCCGCTCGATCTGGCCGATCTGCCCGTCGGACATCCCGATCAGCGTGAGCCGCTGGCGCGCGGCGGCGGTGAGGTCGGGCTTGCCGAGCCTGCGAACGCTCAGATATTCGATCTGCGCACCACTCCAGTCAGGCAAGAGCAGATCGGCGATCGGGGCGCCGGCGCGCACGACATCCCCGGGAGCGCGAGCATAGACCCGCTGAACGAATCCACCGGCGCGCGCCTGGACGATCGCCACGTCGCGCTGATTGAAGTCGATCGTTCCGGTGACGTCGAGGGCGCCGGTGAGACTGCCGGCCTTCGCCGCGACCACACGCATGCCGAGGCTCTGCCTGGCCGTCGGATCGACCGATATGCCCGCCGGCCCGCCGGGGGCACCTTCGTCCGCATATTTGGGGGCGAGCTGCATATCCATGAACGGCGATTTTCCCGGCTTGTCGAACTTCTGGTTCGGGAACATCGGATCGTAATAATAAAGCACTTGCCGGCCGTCCGCGCCGCCGGCCGCGCTGGACACCGCGGGCCCACCCCTGTGCCCGATCGAATATCCCGCGCCGCCTGCAACCAGTGCAACGGCAAGCAGCGATCCGCTCCAGCGGAGCGCCTGTTGTCTGTCGAGCGTCATGGCCGCTCCTCTCCATAGGTGATGGTGATGCGCACCGCGTCGCGCGCGACATCGGCGTCGCGGTTGAGCGCCTCGACCTCGGCTTCGGCGAGCGTCAGCGTCGAGAGCAGGGCGGTGCCGAGATCCAGCTTGCCTGCGGCATAACTGTCGCGGTCCAGCTCGGCGCGGCGCCTGGCCAGCGGCACCAGCGTTTCCCGAGCGTTGCGCGACCGTTCATGGTGCATGACGTGATCGGCCAGATCGGCCTCCAACGCCGCCGTCAGCTCGCGGCGCTGCGCCTCGCGGTCGAACCGGCTGCTCCGCGCGATACTGGCACTGGCGTCGATCCTGGGATTCTGGCGCCGACCGGCAAACAGCGGCAAGTCGATCGACACGCCGACCGAGACGAGATCACCAAATGCCGGATCGCGGCGGCCATAGGAGGCACCAACACGCCAATCCGGACGCTTGTCGGCGCGCGCCAGGCGGACATCGGCGTCGGCGGCGGCGATCCGCGCGTCCTGCGCGCGAAGCGCGGGGAGCGCGTCGATCCCGGCGCGGAGCCTGACGAGGTCGATGTTGGGCATTGGCGGATCGCCCGAGACCTCCGGGGTCGGGTCGCCGGTGTAGCGGGCGAGACGGGCGCGCGCTTGCGCGATCACCGCGACCATCTCGGCACGGCGATCGGCGATGGCGGCGCGCAGCTGCTCGGGCTCGAGCGCCTGGCTGGGCCGCGCGCTGCCCGAAGCGAGCCGCGCGGTCACCGTCTTCTGGAGATCGTCGAGGCTTGCATTGAGCAGGTCGAGCTGCCTCAGGCGTCGCTCGCCATAATGGAGGTCGATCCAGGCGAGCGCGGTCTCGAGCCGGACATTGCGCTCTTCGGCCAGTTTGCCCGTCTCTGCCATGCCGATATCGGCGCGTGCGCGTTCGGCGCGAGCATGGCGCTTGGCGAGATTGGGAATCGTTTGGCTGAATCCGATCGTCGCCATGGTGAAGTCGTCACGGTTGAAGCTGCCGGCGTTCGGACCGGTGACCGGGAAATCCCGGATGCCGAGGTCGAGCGTCGGGTCGGGCAGCCGGTCGGCGGCGATCGCCGACGAACGCGCGGCCTCGATCGCCGCCGCGCGCGCTCTCAGGCTCGGCGCATTGGCGGCGGCGCTTTCGAGCGCCTCGGCATAGGTCAGCGGGTCGGCGCGCGCCGCCAACGGCACGGCCAGACCGGCCGCCAGCAGAGCAGGCGCAAGCAGAATATGTCTCATCACGGCCTCCGTGAAGGGAGGGATGCGGATCGATCGCCTGCGACCGGCGCCGAAACGCCGGCCGCAGGCGCCGACCGTCAGCCCCTGTCCGAAGGCGTGGCCGACATCATCGACGTGCTGCCGCACTCGGGCATTGCCATGCACGCGGCCATGCGCCGCTCGGCGTGCCGCTTGGCACGCGCCGTCCACCAGGTCCGTTGCGCCTGCCGCTCCTGCGCCGAGATGGTCGGGAAGCCCTTGTTCGAC
Organism: Sphingomonas sp. GW821-FHT10F11; assembly: GCF_058809095.1. NCBI lineage: Bacteria > Pseudomonadati > Pseudomonadota > Alphaproteobacteria > Sphingomonadales > Sphingomonadaceae > Sphingomonas > Sphingomonas sp. GW821-FHT10F11. Next base: position 93,873 of record NZ_JBXASH010000002.1, on the reverse strand, counting down.
TGGGCATGGGCGGCCGGAACGGCCAGCATTGTCGCTGCCAGCACGGCAGCCATGATCGTCTTGCTCATTGAAATAGTCCTCAGGTGAATCGCAGTCGATGCACGCGCGGTTCGATCACGGCCGCCGTCCGAAGACGGCACGGCCGATCAGCCGGGCGAGCGCGAAGGTTCAGCCGAGGAGAGTAGGCGGTTCCGGTTCGGGCGCGATGTCGCGCCCGGCAAGCTCGGCCGCAGCCGGCAAGATATGGACGGAGGCGGTCCGGAGGCGATCCGGCGCCTGCGCAGCCGGTTCCTTCATCGCCACGACGGCCGTGCAGGCCGTCATCGCCATGCAGCCCGGCGCCTTGTCCTTGCCGGGCTTGTGGCCGGTGTCACTTGTGTCACCGCATCCGGCGCAAGGGGGCGTCATCTGACAATCGGGCATGCCGACCATCGCCGCCGGCCGGCTCTGCTCCATGAAAATGCACGGAGCCGCCACGGCAACGCCGTTTCCGGCGAAACCGAAAAGCAGCCCGAGGCACAGCAGATGGCGCAACAGCTTCAGCACGGTTTCTTGATGCGTCGCAACATGACGCGAGTCAATTCGTGTCAGATGGTTCGTCGGTTACAGGTTCGGCGATTACAGGGAGGTTGAACAGAAACATCATATCTCAAGCCGCCGGAATCGGCTGCCCCACGCCAAGCGTCTCGCCGCGCGAGACGATCACCCGGTCGCCCAGCTTCACCGTATCGAACAGCAGCTTCGCGAATTTCTGCGGCGTGCCGACACAGCCATGGGTGATGTAGCCGTCACCGACTTCGCTGCCATGGATCGAGATGCCGTCATTGGTCAGCCGCAGCATATAGGGCATCGGCGCGTCATAGATGTTGGAGATATGGTCGGCATCCTTCTGCGAGATGTCGAACACGCCGAGCGGGGTCGGCTTGTCCTCGCCGCCGAAGATCACCACCGCGGTGCCGATCTCATGCCCGTCGCGGAACACCGACAGCACCTGCGCGGCGAGATCCACCGTGATCACGATCTGCCCGGTCCTAGGCGCGGCGGATTCGTCCCAATGATATTCGCCCTGGCGCATCGCGTGGTCGATCGGCAGCACGCTTTTCACCACATAAGCCGCGGGGTCGAGCGCAGGCGCGGCGGCGGTCTGGAGCGCGGCGACCGCGCGGGCCGGCGCCGGCGCGAGCTTCGGCAGGGTCCGGGCAATCACCGGCCGCGGCGTTTCGCGCGCACCGACCACATAGCCGCCGGCGATCGCGCAGGGGGCAAGGAACATCGCCCCGATCCACAACATCGTCTTGCCGCTGATGGTCCTTATGCGCGTCGTCATGGGCCGCTGATCGCGCACCCGCGCGCCTTTTTCCAGCCGCTGAATCCCGCCGTCCCGGAGCGGGACGAAGCGGCGTGCCGTTCATGATTTGCGGCGGCCCACCGCGCCGGATCGCTCCGTCGCATCCGCCGCAACTCGTCGATTTCCGCCGGAACCGATCGCGCCGTCCGGACGTCTCACCCCGCGAGCGGGATCCCCTGGAGAGCATAAAGCGATGCGCGAGAAGGCGCCGGACGTGCCGGCTGAAGAGCATGACGAACCCTGGTATATCCAACGAGCCGAACAGGAGCTTGAACTGGCGCAACGCGCCGAGCACCCCGCGGTGGTGCACGCGCATTATCTGATCGCCGAATCCTATCTCGAACGCGCCAATGATCCGGAGGGGCCGTCGACCGAGGCGGCCTGACGGCCCTCCCGGTCAGGCACGGGTGAACGCCATCTCCCAGTGGTCTCCCAACTGGCGGCGCCATCGGGCGAACAGATTTTTCAGGGCACCGCGACGCAGGCGCCGACCACCGCGATCAGTGGAATCAGGGCAAGGACCAGGGAAAACAGGGCTTTCATACCACCACCACCGGCAGCGCGAACGCCAGGATCGCGGCGGTCACCGCGAACGAGGTGATCATGGTTTTCAGCATCCCGGTCCTCCTCCGCATGGACAGGAGGAAGCGCCGAAGGGGTCGCCGGATCAAATGACAAAGTCCGACATCAACCTCGATCCAATGACAAAGGCTGTCACCTTGCCGGGCTCGGCCCATCCCGCCTGACCACCGTCACGCCCGAGCGGCAGGAACGGCCCCAACCACCGATCGTTTTCAGGCCCGAACCGGGAGAATCGGCCGTGGACCTGCGAGGCAAGGCATCGAAGATCGCGATCACCGCTGCATGCCTGGCCGGCAGTGCCGCCTTCCCGTCGATCTCGACACCCCGATAAGCCGATGTGGCGCCGCATCGCCTCCTGGCGCGGCCGCGATGCCGCGTCGCCCGAAGCGGCCATTGCCCGCCCGCCGGATCGCGACAGGCTCGCCTGCATGGGCGCGGCGCTGCGCTCGAGCTATGGGCAGGAGGAGGATGACCGCATGGACGACCGTCTCGTCGCGCTGATGCTCGAACTGTCGATCGAGCCGCCGGAGATGGTCAGCGCGGGGAAACGAGCCGGCGGCTTGGTTCCGGGTGCGAGAACGCGATAGAATGGGCCATGCGATACGGCAGGACCGAGTGGAACCTGGTCACCGGCGACATCACGGCGCTGGACATGGACGCGATCGTCAATGCGGCGAATTCGTCGCTGCTCGGCGGCGGCGGGGTCGACGGGGCGATCCACCGCGCGGCGGGCCCCGATCTCGTCCACGAATGCCGGCTGCTCGGCGGATGCCGCACCGGCCAGGCGAAGATCACCAAAGGCTATAGGCTGAAGGCCCGCCACGTCATCCACACCGTCGGCCCGGTCTGGCGCGGCGGCACGAACGGGGAGCCGGACCTGTTGGCGAGCTGCTACCGCGAGTCCCTGAGCGTCGCCCGCGACGAGGGGGTGAGGAGCATCGCCTTCCCCGCCATCTCGACCGGCATCTATGGCTATCCGCTGGCTGCGGCGGCCGAGGTCGCGACAAAAACGGTCGCGGCCTTCCTGGATGCCGAGCCGCTGGCGTTCGACCGGATCCTCTTCGTGTGCTTCGGCCCCGAGGCGACGGCGATATTCCGGCAGGCGCTCGACCGGATCACCCCGCCCACGGCCTAGCGCCCGCTATTTCGAAGACTGGCCGGGAACCACTTCCCCGCTGGGGTGTTCCTGTCACCGAAGCGGCTTCCTGTCCCCCCTCGCGCCGCTTCAGATCCAGAACGCCCCGCCAGCTTCCCCCCTTGCTGGCGGGGCCGTTCACCTTCAGGGCAGGGCCCGTCCCGCCGCGTCGCCATGCAGCAGCGACCAGCCGGGCGGCAGATAATCCGTCGACATGTAATAATAGAGGATGCAGCTCCCGTCCGGGCGGTAGCTCGCGCCCTTGACGATGCCGAAGGCGACCGTGCCGCTGAACACCGGCGCGCCGCTGTCGCCGCCGCGGCACGTCGGGCCGTTCACCACCACCCAGGTCGGCGTGCAGGCGCCGCCGCACAGATCGCCGGCCGGCGCATAATCGACCAGCTCGACCTGCGAACAACTATAGCCCGTCGTCTCGCCGCGGTGGCAGACGACATCGCCGGCACGCGTGCTGGTGCGGTTGCGCCAGGTCGTGACCGGCCGCGCCTCGGTCTTGGCGGTATCGGCATAGAAGAGCGGCCGCAGCGCCTCGCTGCTGACATTGACCTGCACGTCCTGGAAACCCCAGCCCCATTGGCCGACGAACTCGAGCGGCGTCTCGTGCCGCGTCCGGTCGACATAGGACAGCGAGTCCGGGCAGTGCGCCGAGGTGACCACCCCGGTCCGCGTGCCATCGGTCACCACGAAGCCGGTGGTGCAGGCATAGCGCAGCCCGTCGACCGGATTGACCCCCACGACACGCGATCCGCCGCCGACGTCCATCGCCGCCGCATTGGCATCGCGGCCGAGCACGCGCAGCCGCACCGGCACCCCGGCAATGCCGGTCAGCTTCGCCGTCATCGCCACCGCATCGATCGCCCGCATATCGGCATCGGCGAGCATGACCACCAGCTCGCCGGTGCGCGGATCCACGCCCATGCCGGGCGGATGCGGCAGCGCGGCGCGAATCTCGGCCTGGTGCTTCTCGATTGCGGCGACGATCCGGTCGCGCGTCGCGGGCGCGCCGGTGTGGAAGGTGACAAGGATGGTGCGCCCGCCCGCGACCACTGTCTCGTCGGCGACCGGCTGGTCGCCGGTGAGCAGCACGACGATGCGATAGTCGGGATGATGTTCGATCGAGATGCCGGCGAGCCGATCCTTGTAGAGCAGTGCAATCCGGTCGGTCGCCGCGACCGATTCCTGTTGGGCGCGCAGGCGGAAGATCGCCTCGTCGAGCGGCACGCCATTCTGCTTCGCATAGTCGGCCGCATCCTGCGCCAGCGCCTCGGCCGGAGTCTGCACCGGCAGCGCCGGCGGCACGACCTGCGCCGGGGTCGCCGCTATCGGGGGAACGGGCAGCTGAGCGGCGGCGGGCGCAATGGAGAGGGTTGCCAGGACGGCGGCGATGGCGGCGCGAAGGGCAGCGTGGCGCATGCTCATGACGATAGTCATGCCTCAATGCACCGGCGATGAATAGCGGATCGTCTCAGCCGGGATCGTGCCCGGTCAGGACCGCATCGTCGCCCTTGCGCGCCATCATCGCCACGACCGCGGCGGAGAAGCGCTCCAACTCGGCATAGGTGGTGCGAAAGACCGCCTGGCACTGGCGTCGACGGTCGATGTGGTCGGAGAGATGCACAAGCGCCTCCAGATGACCAAGCGTGTCGATGGCCGCGATCGTCATCTTGACGACCGCCTGGTAGTGGCCGCTATCGTTGTCGGTTTGGCCCCAATCCGCCGTCAACGGGCGGTCGATGGCGATCGGATAATGGGAGAGCGACCGTCCCCATTCCGCGACTTCCTGCCATTGCACCCAGAAGCCGAAGGTGCCGCTGACCTTCGCCGTCGACACCTTTGCCTGAAGCCAGCCGAAATCATCGTCCTGGCTGAAGTCATAAGTCAGGGTGAGGCTCGCGGTCATGCGGCTGGACTGGAGCATCGGCCAGCCATGCGCAAGCTTGCCCGGCGCGACGGCGGCGCTATCGTGACGACGCACCTTCTCTCGCGGAGCCTTGGATGACCGACACGCAGATCGAGCCGGAAGCAGCCCCGACGCCCCCGCAACCGGCCCGGGAACCGGCCAATCGCTATTCGCACGGCGCGATCCTGCTGCATTGGGCGATCGCGGCCTGTTTCGCATTCCAGATCGGGCTCGGCTGGCGGATGGACGGGCCGCGCGGGCCGGAAACCTTCGCGGTGTTCCAGCTCCACAAGTCGGTCGGCATCACCATCCTGCTGCTGACCCTGATCCGGCTCGGCTGGCGGATCGCCAATCCTCCGCCGCCCTTCCCGCCGACGATGAAGCTCTGGGAAAAGCGGCTCGCGCATGCCGTGCATGTCGGGTTCTATGTGCTGCTGCTCGGCCTGCCGCTGACCGGCTGGCTGCTCGTCTCCGCAAGCAAGACGGCGATCCCGACCTATTTGTTCAGCACCATTCCCTGGCCGCATGTGCCGGGCATCCCGGGGCTCGCGCCCGGTGTCAAGGCCGGCGTCGAGGAGGCGGCCGAGATCGGCCATCATGCGCTGGTCTATATCTCCTATGCCGTGCTGTTCCTCCATGTCGCGGGCGCGCTGAAGCATCAGTTCCTCGAACGCGGCGGCGACATGGCGCGGATGATCCCGGTGCCCGCCAGGTCGCTCGGTGCCGCGACGCTGGCGGCTATCGCGGGAATCATCGGGCTGACCGCCATCGCTACGCTGGTCCGCCTGACCCCGCTCGCCGAGCCGGCGCCCGCCGCCACGGCCGCGCCCGTCGCCGAGGCATCGCCGGCCGCCCTGCCCTTGCCCGCGGCATCGCCCAGCGCCACGCCCACGGCCGACGCCAGCCCCACGCCCGCGGCATCATCGACGCCAGTCGCGCCATCGCGCTGGACGGTGCGCCGCGCCGCCTCTTCGCTGTCGTTCGGCACGAGCTGGTCGCAGGGGCCGGTCGACGGGCGCTTCGGCAGCTGGGACGCGGCGATCCTGTTCGATCCGGCCGCGCTCGACGCCTCGTCGGTCAAGGTGACGATCGACATGGCCTCGGCCAAGACGGGCAATGCCGACACCGAGAGCGCGCTGCCGGGCGAGGACTGGTTCGCCGCCGCCACCCACCCGAGCGCGACCTTCACCGCCACGACATTCCGCCACCGTTCCGGCGACCGGTACGAGGCGGTCGGCACCTTGTCGCTGCGCGGGGTATCCCGGCCGCTGACCCTGCCCTTCACCCTGAAGATCGACGGCGACGTCGCGACGATGAGCGGATCGACGGTGATCGACCGCACCATCTTCGGCGTCGGCCAGGGGGAATGGAAGGCGACCACCGATGTGAAGGCCGGGGTGACCGTCACCGTGGCGATCAAGGCCGACCGGAAACGGGACCGATAGGTTTGCTCATGTGCACGGCGATCGCGCCGGGGAATGCCTCCTCGCCGTCGAAGCCGTAGCCGAGCCGTGCGTAGAGCTGCTGGTTCGCCACCATCAGCTTGTTGGTGAAGAGCCTGATCCGCGCCTGGCCGGCTGCGACGGCCAGCGCCTCGGCATGAGCGAGCAGGTGGCGGCCGAGGCCTTTGCCCTGGAAGGCGGGCGCCACCGCGACATTCTCGATCAGCAGGCAATCGGGCTCGTCGATCGTCTCGATCAGCGCCGCGAGCGTGCCGCCCAGATAGAGCAGGTCGATGCGGTGATCGCGCACCGCCTTGTCGTAGTCCGCGCTCATCGGCCGGGGCTCGCGGCCGACCACGGGCACCCATTTGGCATAGGCTTCGCGCACCAGCGCGCGGATCGTGGCGGCGTCGGCGGGTTCGGCGCGGCGGAGGACGATGGGGTCGGTCATGGTGCGATCATGTCGTGGGCGGCGGGCTCGCGCTACCCACTGGCCCTTCCCCGGCCTCCGCCGGGGAAGGTGAGGGAGGAAAGCCGTACCCGCGACGTTGACCGACACGATACGACCGTCGGCACCACGGGCCCTTGCCGGGTGCCGGCCCCGCATGGATGATCTCCGCATGACCTCCCGCTATCGACTCGCGCTGGCCGCGACGCTCGCCACCATTGCCATCGCCGCACCGGCAGCCACACCGAGCATCGAACGGCTGGCCATCTCCACCCCGATGTCCGACGTGCGTCTCGCGGTCTCGCCCGATGGGCGCCACCGGTTGTGGGGCGTGGTCAATCGGGGGGCGCTCGAGATCGTCGAATCCTGGCTGGTCGGCGGCACGTGGACGCCGCCGGCGCCGGTGCCGTTCAACGGCGACTCGAATGATTTCGACCCGGCCTTCGCCCCGGACGGGCGCAGCGTCTGGTTCTTCTCCAACCGCCCGGGCGGATCGGGGGGCGACGATCTCTACCAGGTCAGGTTCGATCCGCGCACGCGGACCTATGGCGTGCCACGCAATCCGGGGCCGACGGTCAACACGCCGGGCGATGAATGGGCTCCGTCGCTGTCGCCGGACGGAAAGACCCTGTTGTTCTCGTCGAACCGGCCCGGGGGATCGGGCAGGCAGGATCTCTATCTCGCCTCGCTGCGGGGCGGCCGGATCGGCACGCCGGCCTCGCTCGGATCGCTGATCGAGACCGGCGAGGACGAGTTCGACGCCACCTTCGCCGGCGATGCCCGGCACATCATCTTCACGCGCGGCGATGCCGAGGGCGAGGCAGGCACCAAGCTCCACCTGGCCACGCTGCGCGATGGCGCCTGGCATGACGAAGGGGCGTTGCCGGCCGCGATCAACTGTTCGGCCGGGCTGAATATCGGGCCGTCGGTTTCCCGGGCGGGCAGATTCACCTGGTCGGCGGCGTGCGGCCCGGGCGATACGCGGCTTGATCTGTGGTCGGCCGACCTGCCGTCCGTGCTTGCGGAAATGACCGGCCATCGGCGGAGGACGAATGCGGAATAGAATGCGGATCGCGGGCTGTATCGGCGCCCTGTCCCTCGCGCTTGCCGGGCCGTCCGCCATGGCGGTCGAGCGCCCGGCCATCGCCCTGCTGCGCAGCGCGATCGCGGCGCAGGGCGGCGAGGCGGCGCTGCGGTCGATCCGTACGCTTCGGGTGGCGAGCGACGGCTATCGCAACATGATCGAACAGTCGGAACGGCCGGAGGGCCCCTATATCGTCGAGTTCCAGCGCCTGACGGTCGAGCATGACGTGGCCAGGCATCGCTGGCGCGCCAGGACCGAAAGCTCGATCCCGCCCTTCGCCACCTATGCCGCGGAAGTCGCGGCCGACGATACCGCCGCGATGCGGATCCGGGGCGCGAACAAGGCGCCCGGCAATGCCGATCTGCTGGCAAGCCTGAAGGAAACGATGGCGCTGTCGCCCGCGCGCCTGTTGCTCACCGCGCTCGAAGCGGGCGACGTTGCGCTGGGCGCGCCCGAGACGATCCAGTCGGTGCCGCAGGACGTTGTCCGGTTCAGCCTGGACGGCGCGCCGGTGACCCTGTTCCTCAACCGCTTCACCCATTTGCCGACGGCGGTCGACTATGCCGGACCGCTGGCGCGCGACGGCTATTGGCGCTTTGTCGGCGACGCGCCGATGCGGACCTATTTCTCGTCCTGGCTGCTCGGCGACCGCGGCATCCGCCTGCCGATGCAGTGGGACGTCGAACGCGGCCATCTGCGCGAGGCGACCTATATGGTCCGGTCGCTGCAGATCGATGCGCCGCTCGCCGACGCAGACATGACGATCCCCGAGGAGATCCGCGCGAAATTCGCGACGGCCGTGGCAGCACCGCCGGTCAGCCAACCGCTCGGCTTCCCGGGGCAGCCTCCGGTGGACCTCGCACCCGGGATCACCCTCATTCCCGGATCGTGGAACGTCACGCTGGTGCGGCAGGATGACGGGCTGGTCGTGCTGGAAGCGCCGATCTCCTCCGCCTATTCGGAACTGGTCATCGCCGAGGCCGGGCGCCGCTATCCGGGGGTACCGATCAAGGCGGTGGTCAGCACCTCGGACGCATGGCCGCACATCGCCGGCATCCGTGCCTATGCGGCCCGCGGGATCCCGATCTATTGCCTCGACCTCAACCAGCCGGCGCTGCAGCGCCTGGTGGATGCGCGCTTCGAAGGGCGCCCCGACGCGCTTTCCACCAGGCCGCTGCCGGCGGTGTTCAAGCCGCTTTCGGCCAGGGCAGTGCTGGGATCCGGCGCCAATCGCATCGAGCTGATGCCGATCCGGGGCGAGACGAGCGAACGCCAGCTGATGGCCTGGTTCCCGAATGCCCGGCTGCTCTATGGCAGCGACCCGTTCCAGCAGGGCGGCGACGGCAAGCCGACCAGCGTGCAGGCCGCCAGCGAAGTGATCGACGCGGTACATCGCGAACATCTGTCGCCGGACCGGTTCTTCATGATGCATATCGGCGTGGCGCCCTGGGCCGGGCTTGAAGCGTGGATGGGGACGAGCCCGGGCAGTTTCCCGCGCGACGCGTCGAAATGACCCTGCAAAAGCAAGGCCGCGCGGGTATGTCCCGCGCGGCCTTCCCGTTCAGAAGCGGAAGCCGATACCGGCCACGCCCTGGTTGCGGCTATAGCCGTCAGCATAGTTCGAATAGCGATACTCGGCCTTGACGAGCAGGTTCCGGCCGATCGCCTTTTCGACGCCGACGCCGCCACGGACGCCGTCGCGGGTGTCGCTGCCGCTATAGTTGCCGGTGCCGGTACCGCCATCGTCATAGGAGAAGGTGCCGCGCGCATTGGCATAGCCCGCCTTCACGTACAGCAAGGCCGTGTCGCCGACGACCCGGCCGATCCGTCCGCCGACATAGAGATCGCGGCCGGCCTTGCCGCACGAGCTGTCGCCGGCCGTGATGACATTGTCATAGCATTTCTTCGTGGTTGCGCCGTCGATCTCCGCTTCGACGCCGAAGACGGTGTTTCCACGCTGCCAGTCGTATCCGAGCTGGCCGCCATAGAGGAAGCCGGTCTGACTCTCGCCAGCCGCGCTGCCGGCGTCGAGGCCGGCGATCGCGGTGACGGTAGCGCCCTGGAAGGGCTTGTCGGACGTTTCCTGCGCCAGGGCGGGCACGGCGCCGAACGCGGACAGCATGATGGCTGCGGCAAAGAGTCGCATGTCTTTTCTCCAACGGGGGTTTGGGAAGGCCGCCTGCCAGGGGGACAGCAGGGAATGGCCGGGGGTACGCATCGCTCCTCACAGAAGCTGTTACACGACCGCGATACGCCGCGGCCAAGCAGGGGTTTCGGCGCCATTTCCGGCGGCTTTTGGGCCTGGCACCGGGTGCGGCGTCATGTTTCCGACAGTCTTGTGTCAGGCGGAGGCCGAGCCGCCTTATTCAGCCCCGGACAGGCCCAATTGGGCCCGGACGTGGCGTGGCGCCCCCGGATCGCCACAAACGCCGCGCGCCTCGCCCGCTCGAAACCACCGTTCGGACGCAAGGCTTGCGTCTTCGCCCGCCTCGTCGCGGCGCTGGGCCGCTGCGCTATTGGGTTTCCGCGCGGCACAGGGCGTTCTTGGCGCGAACCCGCGGTGGAGAGCCCCGATGCACGCGCAAGCGATACCCATGCCCCGGCGGCGGCGCGCTGAGGCCGCGCCGCCGATCTGGCGTCCGGTCGTCGAACAGGGCGGGATCGCGGCCCGGCGCGGCGCGCTGGCGACCACCAGCGAGCCGCCGGGGATCCTGCGCCACGGCGTGCCGATGCCCGTTTCGCCGACCGAAGCGGCCTTGCTCGGCCTGCTGGTCCGCAAGGGCCGCGCGACGCATGCCGACCTCGCCGCGAATTTGCGGGAACTCGGCCATGGCGCGGTCAGCATCGAGGTCCATGTCTATCGCATCCGGCGCAAGTTCGCCGGCGCCGGAGCGCCCGATCCTATCGAGACGGTACGCGGCTGGGGCATGCGCCTGCGGGTCGAGCCGGATGCGCGGGGATCGACCTCGCTGTGGATCTGCGGCGAGCACTGGCCGGCCGTTCCATGACATCCGGCGGTCAATTGACGGCGTTCGCCCTCAAGCCGGTGGCCGGGCCCGGCAGGACGACGCAGCGGCGTGGCCGAATCAACGGGGGGAGGACATATCCATGAACGCCATCGGCAGGACCATCCTGACGGCAGCCCTGATCTGCGGGACGCTCGACATCCTGTGCGCGTTCGTCTTTGCGGGCTTGCGCGGGAACAGCCCGATCGGGGTGCTGCACAGCGTCGCGAGCGGGCCGTTCGGCGACGGCGTGGAGAGCGGCGGCCTGGCGACCGCGCTGGCCGGGCTGGCCGTCCATTTCGCGATCATGACAGTGATGGTCGCGGTGTTCGTCACGCTCGCCCGGCGCCTGCCCTTCATCACGGCGCATCCGCTGATCGCGGGCATCGCCTATGGGCTTGCGCTCTATCTCTTCATGTACTGGATCATCCTGCCGCTGCGCTGGCCGGACAATTTCCCCAGCCTGAAGCCGCGCGGCATAGCGAGCGCGCTGTTCGCGCACATCGTCTGCGTCGGCATCCCGATGGCATATATCACGCTCAGGGGCCTTGGCCGGGACCCGGACGCCGTCGCGGCGCCAGCCTGAGCCGGGGGTGAGCGGGCGCCAGAGCGGGCGAACGTCGATTCCGAGGGGGTGAGCGTCAGTCGACACGCCGGTGATGATTTGCGACACCCGGCGCGTGGACGGTCTGAACCCCAATGCCGGGCGCGAGCCCTTTTATGTCGAGGAGACGGGCGTGCGGGGTGGCCGGACACGAGGCCGGGCGGAGACCTGGCCCGAGACCCGGGCCAAGCTGGTCCTGACGCTCTCCATGTGGGGTGCGAGCTTCACGATCTTCACCTTTTTCGGCTATCTGGCGGACAACCCGCACCAGCTGTTGTCGGCCGGGGTGCGGGGGTTCCTCTACCTTGTCGGCATCAGCGTCTGTTACGGGATGCACCGGCTGCTGCGGCGACTGTCGCACCGCAGCTTCCGCACGCGCGCCCTGGCGCTCGCGCTGACCGCGCCCTTCGCCGCCGAGACCTTCGCCTGGCTCAATTATTTCGCCTTTGCCGCAGCGACCGGACGGACGTTCGCGGTCGTGATCAGCTGGAACGACGTCGCGCATGTGCTGTCGTTATGGTCCTGGTTCTTCATCGCCTGGACCGGCCTGTATCTGGCGATCGAGTATAATTTCGACGCGCGGGACGAAGCGCGGCGATCGGCCGAACTGCGCAACCTGGCGCATAATGCCAAGCTCCGCGCGCTCTCCAACCAGATCAACCCGCATTTCCTGTTCAACAGCCTCAACTCCATCTCCTCGCTGATCCTGGACGGGAAGAGCGCCGAGGCGGAGAAGATGCTGACCGGGCTGTCGACCTTCTTTCGCTCCACCCTGTCGATCGACCCGCTGATCGACGTGCCGATCGAGCATGAATTCGACGTGCACCGGCGCTATCTGGCGATCGAGCAGATGCGCTATCCCGATCTCAGCGTGGATTTCGATCTGCCCGAGGCGTTGCGCCGGGCCGCCGTGCCGGCGCTGATCCTTCAGCCGCTGGTCGAGAATGCGATCAAGCACGGTGTCGCCAAATCGATGCCGCCGACCGCCATCCGCATCGCGGCGGAGCAGGACGGCGAGCGGCTGGTGATGCGGGTGAGCAATGAAGGCACGGTCGGGCCGGCCACGCCGGCATCCTGCACCAACGGCATCGGCCTCGCCAATGTGCGCGAGCGGCTGACCGAGCATTATGGGCCGGCACAGGAGGTATCGGTCGTGCGGGGACCGGGGCGCTATGAGGTGAGCGTGACCATTCCGCTCGAGGTCGTGAAGTGACCGGGTTCAGCATCGTCACGGTCGACGACGAGCCGCTGGCGCTGCGCCGGCTGGAGATCGTGCTGGGCGGCATCCCGGGCGCGAGACTGCTGGGATCGGCGATGAGCTGCGACGAGGCGGTGACCCTGATCGCGGAGAAGCGGCCTGACATCGTGCTGCTCGATATCCGCCTGCGCGACGGGACCGGGTTCGACATTCTCGACCGGCTGCCCAAGGACGTGACGCCGGCGGTGATCTTCATCACCGCGTTCGACCATTTCGCGATCCGCGCCTTCGAGGTCTCTGCCGTCGATTATGTGCTGAAGCCGATCGACCCGCCGCGGCTGCGCGAGGCGATCGACCGGGCGCGGGCGCGGCTGGCGGCGGACAGCTCGGTCGGCCAGGTGCAGGAGATGCGCGCGATCATCGACGATCTGCGTGCCGAGTTCCACGACAAGGCGCGGTCGCCCTATGAGACCGAATTGTGGATCCGCGGCGCGACCGGCAGCCTGACGCGCGTGCCGCTCGACCTGGTCGACTGGGTGAGCAGCGAGGACGATTATGTGCGGCTGCACACCGGCGCGACCTCGCATCTGCTGCGCCTGTCGATCCGCGCGTTCGAGGGGCGGGTCGATCCGGCGCAGTTCATCCGGGTCCACCGCGCGGCGCTGGTCCGGCTGTCGCGGATTACGGAAGTGCGGCGGACCCCGACCGGGCGGCGCGAGGTGATTTTGCAGGGCGGGACACGCATCGCGGCGGGGCGGGTGCATGCGAAACGGTTGCGGGAGTTGTTGCTGGAGCGGGATGGGTCTGGGGGTGTGGGGTAGGGTTGGGTTGGGTTCGCAGAGCTGGAACGGTGTCTTTCCGCACCCAGATTTGCCATGGCCAAGACAGCGTTGACGCTCGTTATTCCTGTCGGAAACGCGCTTAATCGCCAGCTCTTCGATAAGGATGGCGACGTGCAAAAAGTGTCTCGTCCGCCTCGCTGGACGACGGCAAGGGGCGATCCATTCTGATTGCGTGCCATCCACCACAGTTTTCGTCAGGGCATCCACATACAACGGTATCCACGTGGTATTGCGGGTCACCGTTGCGCGCCTGCAGGCTGTTGGTCCTGTCGTTGCTTTTGATCAGGTCAACGATGGCGTTACGTTTTAGAAATTTTCCAACCAATTTTTCTTCCTTCGTCAATTGCTGACCGTTGGCCGATCGATCAGCCAACCGGCTCCGCCGGATCATATCCCCAAAAGAACGCCGTCAGGATACGTTTCACCGACCGCCAATATGGCCGACGTGGAATCGAGGGGGATTGTCCGAGAATAGCCTCGAACCAGGTGCTGCGGGGGCCATAGATATAGGCTTGGCGAGCGGCGGCCGAGACCGGATGCCCTTTGACCAGGCATTCGCATAATAGACGAACCCGTCTGCCGTCCGCTCGAATGCGGTGGTACCGAGGTGCGGATGGTGTTCGAACATGGCCCGGAGGATAACGGTACGAACCTTTGCTTTCCACCCATTCCGGGCTTGCGGGACCGTGATCTGCCGATCGCAATTCCCTGATCTTTGCCGATAACAGGGAATTTGCCGTCGCATAACAGGGAAAAAATCTCCCGGAACAGGGAAATCAAATCGACCGACGGTGAGAAAGAGCGGCGCGGCCAAATGCTCCGCGCATCGTCATGGTGCGACGAACTTCGCTTCGTTTGAATCGATCGCCGGCATTGCGCGCAGACTGCACCGGCTTGCCCGGCAACTGCCACCGGAACGGCTGTGAGGCTCCTCACCCGCCTGACCGCAGGCGATAGCTGTGGCAGGAATCGCGGTGACAGCGATGGGGTGACGCCCTCAACGGCATCGATGCGCCGGCACTGCCTCCGCGCAATTCCTAAAAGTCGAACCAGCAAGTGTAGTAATTGCCAGACAAGTGCCGGCAGCCAATCAAACCGCCCGTGAACAGCCCCGTCACGCCCTCCGGCCCGATAAAGTTTTTGGACGTATCGTCCCAACCTTTTGCCAACATCACGTCGCCCGTTGGATCGTACACGATCGCGCCCGCGAAACCGCGCGCGCCTTCCGGGTTGAACAGAACGCGGACCGGCGGACCTGAATCCGTTGCGTAGTTTACGCCCCGATATTTCCTGAATATGGCCGTCTCGGGTGTCTTGCGAGCCTGGGCGACAATGGCTTCATACCGATCACGATTGACCGTCAAACGGGTGAAGCCACCAAGGAAGTTCCCTGCCGCGAGAAGCGGCAAAAACGCGATAAAGAACATCAAGAGAAGCACCGGAGCCAGACCAAGCGCCAACCCTCCCTCTCGCCTTATCCCCTCCCGCCTGGATAGGCTCGCACCGCGCCTAAGCCAGAAAATTGTACCGGCTATCAGCGCTATCAGAGCGGCAGGAATAGCCAAGATCCCCATGGCTTCGGACCATGGACCAATGAAGCCGACACAGAGCGGCACCAGCGCCATCAACGCGAAGAACCGGCAAACTCGTTTGATGTAATCGGCCATTGCGGCATTCAGCACGCGCTGGCTGCCGACCGCAATGGCAGTTCTGCCCGTCGGGCACGGGCAACGCGACCCGATCGCCTGATCGCCGGCCGACCGGAACGGGAGGAATTGTGATGACAGTGCATTCAACTCCTCGAGCATAAACGCTGTCGAACCTCCCGCCTCTGTCGAATTGAATGCATCACTGTCACGGCTACCCTGTTTCTGGCCATTAACAGGGCGGAACAGGGCAGAGATTTTTTTCTCGCCCTGTTATTTCCAACTTTGTTGGAGATATTTTCCATACACCTCAATATTTTGTGGAGCATTTGCCCTGTTCCTGAATAACAGGGCAAAACTAACGCGGAACAGGGCGGACCAGCGCCGTTAACAGGGCGGCTTTCTCAGTAGCAGGGACGGATGAGGCAAAGATGCCGCGACCGTCATGGGAAAGAGCGAGCCGGCGTTTCGTCACACGCCGGCCAGCCTCCATGGTGCAATGATTCGGATCGCGGTTGAATCGATCGACGACCGATCTTGAGCGGGCCGCACTGTCGCCCTTGCCCACCGTTGCCCCTGGCCAGCACCCCAAATGCGTTCGACTACCGAATAGAACTTGGGCGCTTATCGTTGAACATTTCGTAGATGAGCGAGCGCAGCCATTGGTGCCCGTCGTCGCGATGGCATCGTTCATGCCAGAATTGCGAAATATCGACGGTTGGCAACTCAACCGGAAAGGCCACGGCGCGAACATCGTCCGAATTGGCAAGGGCACTCGCGACGCGGCTCGGCACACAAGCGATCAGGTCGCTCGACGCCACGATACGGCTGATGCCGAAGGTGTGCGCCAGCCGCAGCGCTACATTGCGGGCCTTTCCAGCTTTGGCAGAAATCGCTTCGAGTTCTGATTCAAAACGCGCGTGGCGGCCGGCAGTCGGCATATAGTCGATATGTTCCGCTGCGAAAAATTGATCGATGGATAGCGTGGCGCCGATCGCGGGATGGCCTGCGCGAACCAGCACCGCATAGCTTTCATCGAACAGCTTTTGTTGGACGAAATCCGTATGGAGCCCGGTGAAATTCCCGATAGCCAGGTCCATCTGGCCGAGCTTCATCATCTGCTGTGCCGCCTCAAGCGGCACGTAATGCGTGGACAGATGAATGTTGGGCGCGACCTTCCTGAGCCTGGCAGCGAGCGGGGGTATGAAAACGGATTGCCCTATGTCGCTGACGTACAAGCGGAAGGTACGCGTCGCGGTTGCGGGGTCGAAGGCCTGGCCGGCCCTTACCGCCAGGCGGATCGAGGCAAGGCCCTCATCGAGAAATTTCGCGATGTCGTCGGCCCTCGGCGTCGGCTGCATACCGGTCGCGGTCTTCACGAACAGCACATCATCAAACTGATCCCGCAGCCGTTTGAGCGCGTTGCTCACGGCGGGCTGGGTGAGATGCAATTGCTCGGCCGCGCGCGTCGTATTCCGGGTGCGATGGAGCACGTCGAAAACGAGCAGGAGGTTCAGGTCGATATTCCGCAGGTCGGTATTGGCCTTCATGACCATCATTCATACCGTGAATGAAGGTATGGGAAATCGAAATTTCCACGAGCCAGGAGGCATCCGTACCTTGCGAGACATCAACACACCGGCAGCCGATCAGGGCCCTGGCGAGAGTTGAGAACGCACCTGCGAAGGAGATTTCAGATGTCGAACAAAGCGATCAAATCCATCGTTCTGGTCCATGGCGGCTTCGTCGATGGCTCGGGCTGGGAAGGGACGTACAAGGCCCTGACGAAGAAGGGCTACAAGGTCAGCATCGTCCAGAACCCGACCATTTCCCTCGAAGACGATGTCGCCGTGACGAAGCGGGTGATCGACGCCGCTGAAGGCGATGTGATCCTGGTCGGCCATTCCTATGGCGGCGTGGTCGTCACCGAAGCCGGCAATCATCCGAAGGTCGCCGGGCTGGTCTATGTCACCGCCTTTGCGCCCGACGCCGGCGAATCCGTCGGCAAGCTGATCGCCAACCCTGCGCCGGGCGCGCCCGTGCCGCCGATCCTGCCGCCGGTCGATGGCTTCCTCATGCTCGACCAGGCCCAGTTTGCGGCCTCGTTCGCCGCCGACGTGGAGCCGGAACTGGCGGACTTCATGGCGAAGGCGCAAGTGCCCTGGGGGCTGGATGCGCTGAACGGCGAGGTGACCGCGCCCGCCTGGAAGAGCAAGCCCTCCTGGTATCTGGTCGCGACCGACGATCACATGATCCCCGTTCCCGCCCAGCGCATGATGGCGAACCGCGCCGGTGCCAAGACAATCGATCAGGCCGGCAGCCATGCGGTCTATGTCTCGCAGCCCGATGCCGTTGCGGACTTCATCGACGGCGCGGCGCGCGGCGTAGTCGATTGAGCCTGATGAGGGCGATGCCCCTTCCTCCGGATGCGAAAGCATCCGGAGGATTGGCCCACTGGCCCCTCAACGCTTCGGACCACCAGCCACCGGCGCACCCAAAGCGGGCGTCACGCGGCTAGCCGATAGCGGGCTGCGGCAGATGGATTAAATTAGTATAGTGTCCTCGAATAAGACCAATTCCCGGAGCGCAGGCGCTATCGACCCTTCCACCTCTGCCGAAGCCAAGCCCAAAACGAGCCGTTCAGCCGCTCCCCTGTCCGAACCTGGCTTATTGATCTCCAATCAGTGGTGTACCGCTCCACGAACTCCGCAAAACTATCGGCAACATATCCGTCCGGTGAGCCCCCGATCAGGGCCACTTTTCCGCGCGTCTCGTCGTCCGCGCAGGAGATCGCCCATGCCCAGGACCATATGCTGTAGTCGAGAAAAATCAGGTGCTTCGCCGCGTTCTGCGCGACGGGATCGCTGACGGGGTGCCCATATTCGTCCGGTATGTTCCTGATGCGCTCGATCGGCCACCAATTGCCGTCCTCGTCATCCCAGTTCTCGGCCGTTGGAATGCCCTGGCTCAGATACTGGCGGAAATCATCGGGAAGAGAAACGCCATAGCGCGCCTCGAGCGCCGCCACTCCGGCTTCCGATATTGTCCGAGTCTCAATACCGGCCGCTGTCCTGGACCACCACGCTTGCAAGGTCAGGTGCGGCGCCATGTCGAATGGATCGGCGGTTTTCCGGGCGGGGTCAATCTCCGGGTGCCGGCAACATCAACCAGCTCGCGCCGATCCCGGGCATTCTCGGCTACAAGCGCCGGCAGCCGGTCGATCTGCGGACGGGCAAGGTGGTAGAGTAAAGCGAGCGAATATTTCGAACGACCACCGCCGCTTCATTACTGACAGACTCGTGCCGACATCGTACACCATGCTGGTCGTATTCAGGGGGAAGCGAATATGCGCGCGCGTCTGTCCATCGGATTGTTTGCCATATCCGTTCTTGTTGGCCCATGTCTGGCCTCGGCCCAGCCAGTCAAATTCCGGCTGAAACCCAAGTCGGGGGTCGCCTCCTATGCGCTTGCCCATATGTCGCTGAAATGCGCCGCGTCTGCCGGACACCCCGGAGCGTTCACGCCGTGCAAGCTGCAATGGATCGCCGTTCGGCATGGCGATGTGCGGGAGTTGCGGGGAGAATATTGCCTCCAGGTGAAATGGGAGGACGGCAAAAGCTACCGAGGCGCCTTTGTGGCCGGGCCGGGCAAGAAGGTGATGAAGCTCGACATCACGCCTGGCGCCGTGGCGCCCCAGGGGCCGTGCCAATGAGCCTCAAGCCGGCGCCCGCGCGGCGCACCGACGATGGTTTCTTTCGCGAGATCGCGAAGGTCCTCGCTTACGCCTCCGTTTTTGCCGCGATACCGGTTTTCGCCTCGCTGCAGAATTTGCAGCCACCCTGGCCAACGGGGATCGCGCATGTTTCCGCCGCGATCATCTTCCTCGCCACGATCCTGGTGTGGGAGCTGGGACGGGGCATGGGGAGGAACTCCAGGCGCCGTCTGCTCCTGCTGGCCGCAAGCCTGACGATGATCGGCCTGTTCGCCTATCTCTATCTCTATTCGACCTATGTCGTTTCGATCGAAGGCGGCGACAGGATCATCCTGGGATATGAGTGCAACGCACAGACGCGTGCCGTCTACAAGGACATGTGCCCAAATCTCGGCGAGATGGAGTTGAACCGGGCCGGCTACGACCCGCGATTGCTCTTCACGCGCGAATCCCTGAGTGCGGTAAGGCTGGGGCTCGTCGCGACATGGCTCGTGTTCGTCGCCGGCTTGATCGCCGCCGTTGGCTGGGCAGTATCGGGGCGTCGCACGCCCGTGGCAAAAGCCGAGGGATGACGGCAGCGCGGGAGAAGAGCCATCCTCGACACTGCCGGTCTCACCGCGATTTCCGCGCTCCCGCCCTCCCCGGATCATAGGTGATCGTCGCCGTCCCGTCCGCGCGGACGGGCAGGAACAGGCCCTGGCCGGTGACCTTGATCTCGCCGTGGGTCACGTCGGTCACGGTGGCAGCGAGCGTGAAATCGCCCTCGCGGCGGCTGGCGATCGCCTTGCGCGCGGCGGTCAGGACATGGGTGTAGTCCTTCACGAAATCATGGGCGAGCGCCTCGCGGATCTCCGCCACGACCTGCGGATCGAGGAACAGGTTGATGAGCAGGTTGACCGCCTCGCGATCGGTCCGGCCGGCGATGGCGAGGTCGCGGACGTGCACGAGTTGCGACCCCGGCGCGTTATAGGGCACGCCGGTCAGCCAGACGACGCCGCGCGTTTTCGTCAGCTTGCTGCCCTTCGCCACGACCTCGGCGGCAATGCCCACCGCGATGCGGCCGCCACCGGTCGCATAGACGGTGACCTTGTCGAAGCTGGCGTCGACCGGGCCGATCGTCTTCAAGGTGATGCCCCTGGCCGCCCGTTTCCTGAGCGCGCGCAGGACGACGGGTTCGAGCTGGGCGTAATCGGCCAGCACCGGCACGAAGAAGCGCAGGCCGTCCCTGCCCAGTTTCCCCGCCGGCGGCGGCAGCGGGGTCGGGGCCGGATCGGACGGGCGGGCGCCGATGAAGGTTTCGGTCAGCGCCTCGGCCGCCAGCGACAATTCGAGGCGGCCGTTCTGCACGCGGTAGCCGCCAAAGCCCAGGCGCTGCGGCGTGATGCGCATCCAGGCCGGCGGCTTGTCGCGGTTGAGCTCGATCGCGGTGAAGGCCTTGCGCCAGATCATTTCGAGCCGTTCGCGAGTGCGGATCCTGGCCAGTTCCTTCGGCAGATCGCGCTCGAGCCCCGCGACGACGCCCTGGAGCTTGCGGTCGGCCTTTTCGACGATCTTGATGCGCTGGCCGAGAAAGTCGATGCCGGGCGGCTCGGTCCAGTCATAGGCGATCCTGACCTTCGCGGTCGGCTGCCAGGTGCGGTCGAGGCCGAGGGTGACGACCGCGCGGACCTCGGCGGCGCCCGTCGCCGTCTCGCGCTTGATGATGCCGCCGATGCGTTCGGCGCTGATCGTCGCGGAGACGGGCAGGGTCGCGATCAGCCGGTTGCCGCTGCCCGACAGGCGGATGCGGCCGCGCACCGCCTCGCCGACGATGCGGCAGGCGATGCGCGGCGTCACCTTGGCGCGGATGCCGAGCAGCTTCACATGCTTGGGCGGAACGCAGGTCGCGCCTGGGCGGTCGATGTGCCAGAGCGCGCGCGGCACACGGGCGTTCAGCCCCGCCTCGATCTCCGACAGCGGCACGCCGATCGGCACGACGATGGTCGATGTCTGGGTCGGCAGCTCGGCTTTGGATTCATCGCGGGGCGGGGCGGGATTGCCCGCGTCCTGGCGCGCGCATCCGGCCAGCAGGAGGGCGGCACATAGTCCTGTTCGCGCGACGCCCATCACCCTCCCCCGGCCCTTCATGGCGGTGCGATGATAGCCCCGAGGCGATCACAATTGGTAAACCGCCGAGCCGCCGATCCTATCCACGCCGTTGCAACGAGTCACAGAAAGAGGGCGGACGCCGTGCTGGCGCCCGCCCTCTTCTCCCGCCACTGCCCCGCAGCGGGAAGGTCAGTCGGTCAGAAGTTGACCTTCACCCCGGCGCGGAACTGGCGGCCGAGGATGCCGTTGCCCGCCTGTACCGGGTTGTAGTTGAACGCACCGTACGTCACCGGATCGATCGACGGCATCGTGTCGAGCAGGTTGATCACGTTGATGTAGAAGGTGAAATTGTCGTTCACCCGCACGCTGCCGACCGCATCGACGGTGATGTAGCGGCCGACGTCGCACGGCGTGAAGCCGTTCGACAGGCCGCAATCGCCGGAGACGTTGCCCTGGTCCTCCGCCGACAGATTGTAACCGCTGACATAATTGGCGGTCGCGCTGATGGTGAAGGGATCGACCTGCAGCGTGTTCTGCCAGCTGCCGCGCCATTCGGGCGTGCCCGACCCGGCCGTCAGCACGAAATTGCCGAGCGTGCCTTCATAGCTTTCGGTCGTGCCGTCAGCGAAGGTGGTGCTGAGGTTGATGATATAGCTCGCTTCGACCGACGAGCTGAACTTCACCCTGTCGCTGAACCGGTGCGAATACATCGCCGAGAAGTCGATGCCTTCCGACCTGATCGTGTCGGAATTGATCAGGCTGGTCGTCACGAAGGCGATGCGCGGGATCGCATTGGGATGGAACGGGTCCGGCGCGTCGGCGATGACGGTATAGCCGGCCGGGATCGGCTGACCTAGCAGATAGGCGGTGATCGCCGGCTGGTATGGCGGGGTGGTGATCGCCCCGGTCTTCTTGATGTTGAAATAATCGACCGTGAAGGTGAGGTCGGGGATCGGCTGGAACACCGCGCCGAAGGTGAAGCTGCGCGATTTCTCCGGCTTCAGGTCCGGCGTGGCAAGCGTCGTCTGGCCGACCGCCGCCCCGCTGAGATAGTTCGGGCAGGTGGTCGAGGTGGCCCGGGTGCAGCCATATTGCTGGAGGAAGGAATCGGGCGCGCCGGCAATGCTGAAGGGCACGAAACCTGTGGTCGGCAAGGCATTCGCCTCGGCAAAGCTCGGAATGCGGAAACCCTTCGAATAGGTGCCGCGAAGCGCGAGCTGCTTGAAGGGCGTGAATTTCACGCCGATCTTGGGCGAAAAGGCGCTCTGGCCGCTCGAATATTTGTCGTAGCGGCCGGACAGGTTGGCCTCGAACATGTCGACGATCGGCGCATTGAGCTCGGCAAAGGCCGAATAGACTTTCCGCGTGCCGGTGGTGCCGAAGGCGTTCAAGGTGAAGAAGCGCTGGGTCGGCCCGTTATAATCGTCATTGCCGCTGGGGGCGTCGATCGCCTCGTAGCGGATCGACGCACCGACGCCGAGCTGGAGCGGCCCGCCGGGAAGCTCCATCAGCGCGGTGCCGACGACCGCCTGGACCTGATACAGATCGGACGAGGAATCGGCGATGCCCTCCGGCGAGAGATAGTCGCGCACCGCCTGGCTGTTGAGCTGCGGGTTGACGAAATTATAGCTGCCGTCGGCGATCACATCGAGCAGGTGCTGGATATAGACGAAGCCGTTGGTGGTGCGGCGCAGATCATTGTGCATCGCGGTCGCGTCGACATTATAGGTCCAGTTGTCGAACATCGTGCCGTTGATGCCGAAAGCGGCGCGATAGACCCGGCTGCGCGTGGCGTTCTGGGTGAGCGTATCGCCGATCCGGCCGCTGAGCAGCACCGCCTGGCCCTGCGCCGCGAGCGGGTTGTTCGGGTTGAGGCGGCGGTCGGCCGCGGTGGCGCAGTTGACCCGGGCGGCGCAGACATAGACCGGCAAGGTCAGCGGGCCCGATCCCGGGGCGTTCGCGGGGCTGTTGCTGACCGTCGAGAAGCGCCGGTAGAGGATGCCGGCATTGGCGTTGGCGCGGATGGCGGGCGGCAGGCCGGTGAAGAAGGTCGAACTCTGCTGGAAGTTGAACAAGGCATAGGCCTCGGCCGAATCGCCGATCTTCGCGGTGATGCGCGCCGACCCCCCGAAGCGTTCGATATTCGGGGAAACCACCCCGTAGCGGTTGGTCTGGTCTTCCTGGCACAGGACCGTCGGATTGGTCGCGCTGGCGGCGAGATCGGCCGCGGTCAGCCGGTAGGTCGACCCGTAGGAGCAACCCCGCGCCGGATTGAGCAGCTGGAACCGGCCGACGGGCGCATTGTTCGCGTCGAGCGCGCGGATGTAGAAATCGCTGGTCGGTGCGAAATTGCCGGGCAACCCGGCCGCGTTCAGCCCGTTGAGCACGAGGTTGGGGCCGCACGTCCCCTCGAAGCAGATGCCGCGTGCGTCGTCCGAGTTGAACGGCGCGGGCAGGTCGCGGTTGAACACCGCCGCGCTGTGCACATAGAAGCCGCTGATATAGGCGTTATAGCCCTTCTCATCGAGATCGCCGGTGCCCGCGGTGAGGGTCAGGCGCTGGTTGGCGCCGACGCCGTCCTGGCTGATGCCGGCCTCGGCCCGGGCGCTGATGCCGGTGAATTTGCGCTTGGTGATGATGTTGACCACGCCGGCGATCGCATCCGCGCCATAGCTCGACGAGGCGCCGTCGCGCAGCACCTCGATCCGCTCGACGATGTCGTCCGGGATGGTGTTGAGATCGACGAAGTTGCGCGTGCCGTCATCCGCCAGCGGGAAATAGGCGGCGCGCAGACCGTCGAACAGGACGAGGGTCGAGCTGGTCGAGAGGCCGCGCAGCGACACCGCCGACGCGCCGCCGGCGAAGGCGCCGTTCGCGGTGAAGCTGTTGGTCAGCGCCGGGCCGTTGTTCGACGAGAGCTGCTGGATCGCATCCTGCACCGTGGAGATGCCGCGCTTGTCGAGATCGGCGCTGCTCAGCACCGTGACGGGCGACGGCGTCTCGGTGTCGGTGCGGCGGAACAGCGAGCCGGTGACGACGATATCGGCCTGGCCCGGCTCCTCGGCGGCCTGGGCGACGGATTCCGGCGCGGCCCCGGGCGTCTGCGCCGCCTGGTCCTGCGCCATGGCTGGGCTCGCCCCGCCGGCCAGCGCGATGGCAGTGGCGAGCAGGCGAGCACGTAGAGTGAGTGTCATGAAAAAATGCCCCTTTTTCGTTATCCGGCGAGTAAGGGGCGCGCGCGGTGGCCGATCCAATGGCGGGGCGGTTCAACGCCGGAAAGCTGTGGGCGAGTGTTCTATAGGCCGTTTTCGGCCGTTCGACCGCTGTGGAGGTCCATTGGACGGCCGGCGCGGCGCGATGCGCGGGCGAGCGTAACGCTGGACCGGACGAACGTCCCGCGACCGGGCCCGAGCGGCGGGCCGTGGCGACCATATGGCGGGGGCATCTTGTCCGGGCGGCGTTCGCACCCGATATCCCCATTATGGCGGCTTCGAGCCGCGGCTGGATCGAAAAGCGGGGACCTCGTCATGCCGCCCTTTCGTCTGAGCGCCGGCATCCTGCTTTATCGCAGGCGGCACGGTTCGTTGCAGGTGTTCCTGGTCCATCCCGGTGGGCCCTTCTGGGCTGCGCGCGACATGGGCGCGTGGCAGATCCCCAAGGGCGCGGTCGAGCTCGGCGAGGAACCGCCGGAGGCGGCGCGCCGCGAATTCCGCGAGGAGCTGGGCAGCGAGGCGGAGGGACCATTGGAACCGCTCGGCCGGATCCGGCAATCGGGCGGGAAATGGGTGGAGGCCTTTGCGCTGGCGGGCGACCTGGACCCGGCGGGCATCGTCAGCACCGAATGCGAGATGGAATGGCCGCCGCGCAGCGGAAAGACGATCACCATCCCCGAAGTCGACCGGGCGGACTGGTTCACGATCGACCGGGCGCGATCCAAGATGCTGGCGAGCCAGCGGCCCCTGCTCGACCGGCTGCAGGAGCTGGCGGGGGCGTAAAAAACCCGTTCGTTTCGAGCGTAGTCGAGAAACCGGACTTGGCTCGATCAATGTTTCTCGACGTCGCTCGAAACGAACGGTGTGGAGATTGTTCGGGCCCGTCAGTCGATCAGGCCGCGATGCCTGATCTCGCGCCACAGCAGGTCAGCATCCGGGCCGACGCCGCCGGTGAATTCATACGCCTCGACCAGCGCCTCGTCGGTGACGGCGAAGGCGGCGCGTTCGAGGAATTCCTGCGCCTCGACGATACGGCGGCGCAGGTCCTTGGCGAAATCGCCGCTGGCGTCGCGGCCGAACAGCGAGCCCTTCTTCGTCTTGATGATCAGATCGCCGCCCTCGACCATGCCCGCGATGCCGAGATCGTCGCGCATCCGCTGACGGATATGGGCCGTGGAAAGAGCGAGCATGCGAAGCGCATAAGTATCGGACATCCGCGGGGCCTTAGCCCTGTCGCGGCAGGCGGATCAAGGCGGATCGACGCACGGTTGGCACCGTCCGGCGGCTGCCCTATCGTCGCGGCGATGCGGCCTTCCGATCCCGACAGCCTGTGACGCGCGAGGGCGAGCAAGCGGGGGCGATCAATTTTCGCGCGACCGCGATCCGCGTGGCGTCGGCGCTGTTCTGGTTTGCTGCTCTTTGCGCCTATGCGGGGGCGTTTCGCGATCAGCCCCAGGTGCTGTTCGCGCTGGCCTGCCTTGCTGCCGGCACGTTCCTCTCGACGGCCGTTCATGAAGCCGGCCATGCCGTTGCTGCCCTTGTCTGCGGATGGCGCATCATCGCCTTTGTGGTGCGCCCCTTCGGGTTCCAGCTACCGAACCGCAGGCTCGCGATCGTGTCGCGCGCCATCGGTCGCCATGCCGGGGGATGGGTCGCGACGGTTCCGCGCACGATCGCGGTCGGCACCACGGCGAACTGGCGCACCATCCTGCTGGGCGGGCCGATCGCCAGCCTGATCCTCGCGGCGATTGCCTTTCTCGCCGCAGCGACCTTCCTGGCGGAGATCGACCGCCATGCCGAGGCAATCCTGATCGGATCGGGCGTCGTCCAGACGGTGAAATATACGCACGCCGTGATGGTGAGTCCGCTCGCGATCGGGCTGGGCCTCCAGTCGCTGCATGCGGCGATCTTCTCCTTCCTGCCGGACTCGCGCGGCGGGGAATCGAGCGACGGCGCCAGGTGGCGAGCCGCCGGGCGACCGGACAGCAGCTATGCGACTTATGCGCCCTATGGCTGGCTGGAAATGCTGTCGGACCATCAAGTGCGCCTGCGCGACCGGCCGGCCTGGATGATGGCGGCGATGGCAGCGGCGACCTATCCGACGGAAGAAGTCGCGGAGATGACCCGCCATCATGCCGCGGCCGAGATCGCGACGGAGCTGGATTCCGTCACCGTCGATGCCGCGCTGGCCCGCCACCTGATCGACGCGTATCGGACGGCCTATGGCGATGGCGACTGGCTCGCCACCTGCGATGCGTGGCTCGCGGCGATGTGGGAAGGCGATGCCGACCATGCGCGCGCCGTGCTCGCCGGCCATCGGGACAATGGCGCGAATGCGCCGATGACCTTGGCGGCGGAGGCGGCGATCGCGGCGCGAACCGGCGACGCGCGAGCCGCAAAGGCCGGGCTGCGCGAGATGAACAAGGCGATCCGATCGCGATCCACCTTCCGCGACGAGACGTTCCGCGACATCCGCCGCCAGGTCGAAACCCTGCTGGCCTGAGCCAGCGACCACATGACAGGCCCGCGAAAGCTGATGCCATTAATCTCCCACCCAGGCCGAACCCGACAGATCGGGGCGACGAGGGAGGACGACATGGCACTGCGCAAAACGATGTTCCTAGTGGGGACGATGATCGCCGCGCTGCCGCTGGCGGCGAGCGCCGCGCCCGAGGATGGCCGGCTCTATTCGATCGACCATGTCGCGACGCTCGCCAGCACTGACACCGACTGGGATTATGCGAAGCTCGAACAGGGCGGATCGCGCCTGTTCATGGCGCGGCGCAAGGACGGGCTGGTCGTCCATGACGTCGACACCAGGAAGCAGATCGCGGTGGTCGAGAATTCGATCGGCGCGAACGGCCCGTTGCTGCTGCCGCAGCACGGCCGCGGCTATGTCGCGATGACTGATGGCAGCCTGCTGAGCCTCGACCTGAAGACGCTGAAGCCGATCGCCCGTTTGAAGCTGGCCGAGGATGGCGGACTCAACGGCGCAGTGCACGAGGCGACGACTGACAGCATCATCGTGCTGACCGGGCAGCGCAAGGCGATGTCGACCATGTTCGTGCTCGACGCGAAGACCGGTGCGCTGAAGGGCCGGAAGACCTTCCCCTTCACCAAGATGGACGACCCCGCGAGCGACGGGAAAGGCAATCTCTACCAGCCCGCGCGCTACGACAATGTCATCCTGAAGCTCGACGCGAAGACGCTCGAGGAAAAAGCGCGCTGGACCGTCGGCGATTGCGTTCAGCCTACCGCGGCGGAATATCAGGCATCGACCGACCGGCTGCTCGTCGGGTGCCGCGGCGAGACGCCGGTGCTGCTGGCGATCGACCCGCAGAGCGGCAAGATCGTCGCCAGCGTGCCGATCGGCAAGGGACTGGACGGGCTGGCGATCGACGAGCAACGCCACCGCATCCTGACCTCCAATGGGGTCGATTCGACCCTGACCGTGATCGCGCAGGACGGGCCGGACGCCTATCGGCTGCTCGGCAATGTGATGACGCGGCCCAATGCCAAGATCATGCAGCTCGACGAGAAGACCGGCCGCGTGTTCCTGGTCACTGCCGACCATAGCGTGCGCCCGCCGGCGACCGAGGGCGGCGCGCCGGTGATCACCTATCATCCCGACAGCTTCGTGGTGATGACGCTCACGCCGCGGTGAAGGGCTGCGGCCGGGCAGAGCCATTTTTATCGCGCGGCGGATCGCACGATCGTTTGCGACGCCGACCAGTTCATGCCGGAGACCTCGATCAGATATCTCCGCCCTGGCTGCAGGGGTTGAGTCGACTCGCCCGAATAATTGTGGGGAATCGTGGGGTAGACGATCTTGTTGAAGCACTCGTCCGAACCGAATTTGCGCGTAACCGACCAGACGATCGTGGAGTCGATCGGCGCCTTACCCTCCTCGAGTTGCGTGACGCTGATGGAGTCGATGCACGGCGGGTTCTTCGATCTGTCGTTCGACTGAATCGAGATCCCACCATTGTCGCGCTGTTGAACGTCGATCGCCATGGCAATCTGACATGAGGAAAGGACCACCGTGAGCGTGGCGGCAAGAAGGAACCGGCCCCACCGTTCACAACCCATAGATACCAGTCCCCTTCAGCCGCTTTTCGAGCGCTCGTCGTTGCGGGATCTCGCTGGCTTTGTTCACGGCTCGCACCGCTGCGAGATTACATTTTTCGTCGTTATACACGGCTTCCGCTGGATATCGACGATCATACGGCCCTCCTGTCCGCGAGGGTGCTAACCATGAAGACCCAAGCTTTGAATCACTTCGCGCTTGCAATGTAGGAAATTTCCTATGAGAACATAAAAGGAACAAACAGACCGGAGCGAGTCGTGAGCCAGCAAGAAGCTTTGCGGGAATCCCCTGGCGTGGGCGCTGATGCGGAGGGCGCGTGCTGTGCGCCGTGCGGGATATCGGGGTGGCATCCAGAGGCGCGGAGTTGCCAGATGGCGGGGTGTCCGCTTGCGGCGCCGGCCGACGCCGCCCGTCCCGCCACGCGGGAGCATGAGCGCGCGTGATCGATCCCGCGATCCTGGATGCGATGCTCGCGGCGGGCGCCTCGGCCGAGGTGATCGTCGCGGCGGTGAAGGCCGACGCCGCGCGCGAGGACGCGCGGCGCGCGGCGCAGCGTGCCGGCAATGCCCGGCGGCAGCGGCGCTATCGCGAGCGGCTGTTCGGGGATGGGACGGGGGATCTGTTCGAGGGGGTGGAGGCTGGCGGTCCGGCTTGCGAGAGTGACGGCCTTGGCGGGGGAAGCGAACCGGGGCCCAATTCCTTCCGTCATGCCGGACTTGTTCCGGCATCCACCGTTCCGCACACCCTTCAGCCATTGAGTTCGCGGCACGGTGGACCCCGGAACGAGTCCGGGGTGACGGGGGGAGAGGGTGGCGCCCTTGCAACCTCCTTCCGTCACTGCGTGATGGAAGAGGATGTAAGTAACGCCGGTAACGCGTCACACGACACAACCGACGCTCCGCCAGCCGTGACCGGCGCCATTCCCCCTTCCCTTGATAAAAGCCCCCAGACCCCAAAAATTAATCCCATCCCCCGTGCCCCCGGGAGGGATTCCCCGCGCGAGGCTGCCACACGGCGCTTCCCCTGCCCGGCCGGTTGCGAGCCGGCGGACTGGCGCGACCTGCTCGCCAATCGGCGGACCAAGCGGCTGGCGATGACCGAGGCCGCCTACCGCAAACTGATCCGCGATCTCGCTGCGCAAGCCGATGACGCATGGCCGCCAGGCAAGCTGCTCGCCCATGCCGCCGAAAAGGGCTGGGCGCAGATCTTCGATCCCCGCGACGACACAGGAACCCGCCATGGCAACCGCCGCTCATCCCGATCCGCAACCTCCCGCGCTGCAGGCGCTGCCGGCGAGCCGCAAAACCCTCTCGTCCGCGCCGTGCTGCGATCCGAGGCTCGCGATGCTGGTGACGGAAGCACCGGCTTTTAGCCATGTCTGCTCGCCCGCCGAACGCAGCGCGCTGGCCACGCTGGCGGCGGCGACCGAGGCAGCGCTCGCTCCGGCCGCACCGCGCGAGATCCGCCGGATGATCGGCAAGCTTGCGCTCGGCTTTCCCGCCGGCAAGGCAAGCGACCAGGAGGCCGAGGCGCGGCTCGAACTCTATGCCGAGGGGCTGGGCGACATTCCCGCCGATGTGCTCGGCGCGGCCTGTGCGCGGGCGCTACGGGAGTGCCGCTTCTTCCCCTCGGTCGCCGAGATCCGCGAGCGCTGCGCCGGCATGGCGGTGCGGCGCTGGGAGCTGTCGCGCATCCGCACCCTGATCGCGACGCACGACCGCGACTGGCGACCCGAAGGAGAGCCGATGACGTCGGCGCAACGTGCGCGCCTGGCGCAGCTCACCGCCCCGTTTTCCGCCTGAAGGAGCCCCTTATGAACGACATGTCCCTTTCGCCCTGGGAGCGCGAAGTGCTCGCCTGCGTGACCGAGGCCGCCGAAGCCGGGCGGGCCGCGCCGACCGGCGACGAGCTGCAGGAACGCTGCGGCTGCGATTCGATCAGCACCACGGTCCATCTGGTCCAGCGGCTCGAGCGCAAGGGGCTGATCCAGGTCGAGCGCTATCAGCGCACGCGGCGCATCACCGTGCTGGCGACGGGCAAGGCGACCGCGCCGGTCACCAACAAGACGCCGCACTGGCGCACCAGGAAAAGGCCGGGCCGGATGCCCTCCGCCTCGCTGCACATGGTGAAGGCGCGCGACCCCGACATGGCGATGCAGATCATCAAGGCGGCGCGGCGCGAGGGCATGGGGCTGGACGATTTCATCGTCGAGCTGGTCTGGGCCGGCTGGCAATCGCGCGAGGAGGCCTTTGCCGCGCGGGTGGCGGCGCCGGGCTGAGGCCGGTCGATTCAACATTGCCCGCGCCCGCCCCATGGCCGGTGCGACATCAGGGAGGAACCCAATGGTTGACGCAATCGATCCCTTCGCGACCCCGAGTTCCAACACGCCGGCGACGGCCGATATGCCGCTGCCCGACGCCGATGCGGTGCCGGTGGAGGCGAACCCGAACCGTCCGCCCGACACCCAGTCGGCGCCGGAGAAGGAGACGGACGAGCAATGGATATTGCGCTTCCTGGAGGAGAACCAGCACCTCGCCCGCCCGCGCCCCGAGCGTCCGCCGGCACCACCGCCCTCGCCCTGGGACGGGCCGCCTTCGACCTGGAAGGTGCCCGATCATCTGAGCATGCGGCATCCCAAGGGCGGCTATATGGCGATGGCGCTGCTGTCGCGGACGATGGACGATCTCGACGAGGTGACGAAGGGCGAGCGCGCCGCGACCTATGAGGAAGTGGACAAATATCTCGGCCATGCGCTGATCGCCGAGGGTCTGGTGCCGTTCACCTACACCGCCGACGAGGCGATCTGGTGGTGGAAGTCGGGTGGGTACAAGGTGCTTGGAGGGACGACCGAAACAGTGCCGAACCCTCCTCCGGCGGCCAGTGCGGCGGACGCCGCGTATATGACCAACGACTCTGCGCCAGACGACACGCCGGAGGCGCAAGGCGACGCACCGACCCGACCGTCTGTCGATATGAATTTCAACGGCATGGCGACTGATGGAATGGCGACCGACAACGTCGTCGATCCATCGCAGACCGGGACAGGCGCAAACGTCCCTGCGGGCCAGCAGAGCCCGGGGCCTGTACCGGCATCCCAGCCTGCCGCTCCTGCGAACACCACACCCGCCGCTCCCGGGCCGGCGGGGAATCAGGCCGCCGTGCAACCAGCCAGCGCTACGCAGGGAGCGGTCAAGCCAATCGCGACTCCAATCTCACCGGGTAAGAGACAGATTTTCGCGAACAACCAGGCAAATCGCATCACCGGCGCGTATCTGCCGCAGAACGACGTCATCCTTGCCCTGAGAAACGGACTATTGTCTTCAGTGGAACCCGATACCGGACAGGGCAGAGGAGGGCTGAATAACGACAGGGAGTATGAGAAAGCTGTAGGCGACGCGCCCAAAATCACTGCGATTGCAAATGTCGATGTCTCCGCCGATCCCGATGCGATCGCATTCGTGAAGTCGATTGCGCCAGCCTTGGCCAATTCTCGAGTCGCAGGGAAAACTCAGCAGGTCGAAAAATATCTGATGGTCGAATGGGACTCCGGCACAAGCAGGTACGTCGTAACCGGCATAAAAATCATTCCGGCGCGCGGAGGAAGCATAAGAGATCTCAAGCCCCGGCTCCCCGAAAATGTGGCGGTGTGGGGCAAATCCAGGCCACGCGCCTTTGTGATCCACACGCACATTGTCGGCAGTGGCTTTAGTGAACTGCCAGGCCCTCGCGATGCAGATGTGGTCAAAACCTGGCTGATCCCGAATTTCGTGGTGGAGGACAATGCAAAGACCCCCATCATTCATCAAGTAACAATGACGGCTGGAAAGACGAACCCAAAGACCGGAAAATCGAAGAGCCCCAAGATTGGCGTCGGCAGGATGACGAGCAACGGGGTATTTCAGGCAATTCCCCGATACGACAGAATGCCGGAGTGAGAATTCGGGCGTGCCGTGCCATCTTCTTCGGTGATACCGACGGGCGATATGCCGACAGGCCGGCCCGTGAAAATCCTTGACAGCGATGGAACAAAAGAGGATCAAATCGACGAACAGTCGTTGCCTCGCCGGGCGGGCGCGGGAGATCGGTACCGACATCCGCTTTCCTCGCCAGCACGATGAAAGAGTGGCGGGACGTGATGACCTAAAGGACTTCTGTCACCGGATTGTTGAGGGCCGGGTTGCCGAGATCATTCGTAATTATGAGGACGCGTGGGGATGAAGATCATACGCTTATTCTTTGTAGCGATATTCGCCGGCATGCTCTGTGGGGCAGCGGAGCCGGAGGCCAAAACATCGATCGTTGTGGCAAAGCCTGTCAAGATCCTGAAATATTTGGGACCCTCCCCTTATGGCGGTGACTTGACAACTGATAGCATCTATCTGGTGAAAATGAAAACCACCTCAGTCGCAACCGGAGGCTTTGCGGAGCGCACCTTTAACGTTACGATCAATGCTCACTTAGAACAGTATATTTTCCTTTACGAAGAATTTGTGGTTATTTTTGATCTAGTAGACGGCAAATACAAACCTTTAGGAGTCACTCCGGTAGACAAATATTTTTGCCTAACTCCAAATGATTTAAAAAAAACTGGCATCCCACTAGAAGCTTTGTCCCGCATCGTTGACTCCGAGGGGCACGATAGCGGTGTGAAATGCTACTATTTACCTAAACAACATCCGGGATCATTTAGGAAATAAGATCAGTCATGTGGCACTAAATGAATGCAAACCTTGATATCGGCGAGCCGTGCCCCCTAGTCTCGTTCGCCTCTACAGATCCCGCCGGTTTATCGCCGCCCGATCGCGGTCAGCGCAGGTGATGCCACCGGCAGCGTGCCGGACTAACCGTGACACGTGCAACAACCCCTTTACTGCGCGCCTGGATGGCTGTCAGGCAACAGCGGCTCATCCAAAGGGCCAAGAATAGAGTCGTTGAGTATTAGGGGGTTATTGCACGTGTCACCGTTACCCCAAGGATGGCCGCTACCCCCGCGGTAGCGCGCGAAGCGAGCGATCGCGGCTATCGGTGTCCGTCGGGCGGACTGCAAGGCGCGCGACTATACGCCGCAACTTTACCAGGCTTGCGATGCCACAGCGATCGATGCCTACAACAAGCTTCTGCCCCGCGCGCGTACCAGCGCGCTTCGGGACGACTTCCTCGCCGACATGGTCTCTGCGTTTGAGGAGGCGCAGAATGCGGACCGCGCCTATTACTCAAATGATTCCCTGGCTGGGGACGTCGCCGTTGTTTCGGCATATGCCGATTTTGCGCGCCGCCGGGCGGAATTCGTGATCGTCTTTGACCTCGTGGACGGCAAATACAAACCCTTGGGAGCCACTCCTGTCGACAGGTATTTTTGTCTAACTCCAAACGATTTCAGGAAAACTGATATTCCATCAGAAGATTTGTCTCGCATTGAGGAATCTGAGGGGCGCGATAATGGCGCGAAATGCTACAACCTTGCTCGACATCACACGGGCATACACGCCTGCGCCTAATTAAGGGGGCTGTCGCACGTGTCGCCGTTATTTGTGAAACCAGAATGCCCCGCCCGAACAAAGACGGTACTGGCTCAACCACTACGGCCCGGATCTCAGCGCTGCGTACCGAGTCGATGATTGTATCCGGATCGGTCATTCTTCCCCCGGTTTGACGCGCCGCACCAGGATACGGGCGGCTGGGCGATCCAGATGCAGCGGGCTTACAAAAAAATTTACCAGCCGGTTATTTCGCGAAGGAAAGCTCGTTGCCAAGTTCCAGCACCGAGTCGCCATGAGGAGAGCGGGGCGGAGCCGTTCTTCACGATACGTCCATCCTTGATTCCGCCGATTCTGCTTCGTGAACGAGATCGAGCCTTCGCTCGACTTCACGCACTTCATTCGATATCTCAAGATTCAATTTGGGTTGATTGCGATCCTGCTATAGACACGGTGCATAGCTGCCCTGTGTTGTGCGTAATCTGACTGCCCGGCTGAATACCCTTGGTTGCAAACGATCGCATAAGGGAGAGAACAATGGCCATCAGCGAAGACATTGCCTGGTTCAAGCAGAATTTTACAGCCGACATTTCACCTAGACTTGTGGGCACGCCGATATCGCTCGATCTGGTCTGCGCGATCGCGGTGCAGGAAACCGGGGAGTTGTGGCGGCCGATGCGCCACACGCATTCGCGGGAGGACGTGCTGCGGCTCGCGGTCGGCGATACGATCGACTCACCTCGGCGCAAGGCGTTTCCGCGTGACAAGAATGCGCTGCTCGCGGTCCCACGCGGCCCCGAAATGTTCACGCTCGCGCATCAGCTATTGAAAGACATGGCGAACGCCACCGGCATCACGGCCTACAAGAACGCCGCCGCCAAGCCCGACAAGTTCGTTCACGGCTATGGTATCTTTCAAAACGACCTTCAGCACTTCAGAGATGATCCCGACTATTTCCTCGAACAGCGTTGGGGCGACTTCGGTGCAATGCTCGACAAATTGATGGGCGAACTCCGCGGCGCGCTTGGCAGTCTGCGGTTCAACGGCAAGTCCTCGCTGACCGACCTCGAGTCCGCGTTCGTGGCCATCGTCTACAACACCGGTTTCGGCAACTTCAACGCCCAGAAGGGCCTCAAGCAGGGGTTCTTCGACGGCGCGCACTTCTACGGCGAAAACATCGACAGCTTTTTGAAGATCGCGAGGTCGGTGCCCATCGCCGGTGCGGCGGCCATTGTGCCGGCCGCGTCGGCGAGCCCGCCGCGCCGATCGGCGGTAGCCGCAGCGCAGGGCGAGTTCGACCGCTTTCACGGCATCAACGAGGGCAGCGAGCCGCTGCGCAGCCGCATCGCCGATTATTACGAGGCTGGCGGCGGCAGCCGCAATCTCGATCCGACCAGGAACGAGAACGCCTGGTCGGCCGCGTTCGTCTCGTTCTGCATCAAGCAGGGGGGCGCGACCGCCGCCCAGTTCAAGTTCAATCTCAGCCACAGCGTGTTCGTTCATGCCGCGATCGCCAACGCGCAGGCCGGCACCGGCGTCTTTCGGGGTCACCGCATCGCCGAACACGCGGTGCAGCTCGGCGATCTTGTGCACCACAACCGCGACGGCGCCACCCTCAGCTTCGAGTTCGCGCGCGACCACACCGGCTATCCCTCGCACAGCTGCGTGGTCGTCGGCTTTGAGGTGCGTGACGGCATTCGCCACGCCATCACCATCGGCGGCAACGAGTCGCTTCATGGCGGCAGCGGCACCGTCGGCACCAAGGCGTTCGCGTTGAACGCGAACGGCTTTCTCGATCAGAGCCGGATCGGGCCACGGCTCATCTCCATCGTCGAGAACCTGCTGGAGCAAGGCCCCGCCCTGCCCCCCGTGCGCCTGCCTGGCCGCTATGTCGTTCGTGTCCGCGAGGGATCGTCCCTGTTCCTTCGCGGCGGCCCCGGCACCGGCTTCGCCAAAGTCGACGGGTTCCCCGACGGGTTTCCCCGAGGAACGGCGTTGAACGTGATCGGGTTCCAGGACACGCCCGAGGGCCCATGGGCGCTGATCGATCTCCAGGGTGACGGCGACCGCGACGGGTTCGTCTCGGCTGCCTTCATCGATCCCCTGCTCGGCGCATGACGCAAGGGCTGGCGACCTCCCGCGCACCGGGATTCGATCGCCGCCCATAGTCCGGAAGGCCCGGCAGGTTTCGGCGGCCCGGATATCTGCTACGCATCGGCCGTCTCCGCCGAAAGGGCCCGCATGCCGACGATCCCCGCCAATGGCGTCCAGCTCCATTATGAGGAAAGGGGCGATCCGGCCGGCCCGCCGATCCTGCTGATCATGGGGCTGGGCACGCAGATGATCGCCTGGCCGGACGCGTTCGTCGCGGCGCTGGCGGCGGCGGGGCACCGGGTGATCCTGTACGACAATCGCGATATCGGCCTGTCGACCCATCTGCATGACGCGCCGGTCACCAATCCCCTGCTCGCTTATGCCGCGCGGCGGATCGGCCTGCCCTTCCGCCATGCCTATGCGCTGGAGGACATGGCGGCCGACGCGGTCGCTTTGCTCGACGCGCTGGAGATTCCGGCGGCGCATGTCGTCGGCGCGTCGATGGGCGGGATGATCGCGCAGATCCTCGCCGCCTCCCATCCGTCGCGGGTGCTGAGCCTGACCGCGATCATGTCGTCGAGCGGCGCGCCCGGCCTGCCCGGCCCGACATCCGAACTGCGCCGCCGCATGCTCGCCCGGCGCGACCCGAACCCGACGCGCGAGCAGGCGATCGCGCTGGGCGCCGCGACGCTCGCGCTGATCTCCTTTCCCGATCCCGCCCGGGCGGCGGACGCGTTCGACACCATGGCGGGCCGTGCGTTCGACCGCGCCTATAACCCGCAAGGCGGGCGGCGGCATCTGCTTGCGGTGATCGCCGACGGCAGCCGCGCGGCGCGGCTGGCCAATATCCGTACGCGCACCCTCGTCATCCATGGCGCCGCCGATCCGCTGGTGCCGCTCGCCAATGGCGCGGACATCGCCCGCCGCGTGCCGGGCGCCCGGCTGGAGGTGATCGAGGAGATGGGGCACGACCTGCCGCCCTCGCAGCTCGACCGGATCGCGGGGCTGATCGTGGAGCATGTGCGCGGTTAGGCGTTCGTCTCCACCAGCAGCCAGTCGCGAAAGGCGAGCATCGCCGGGTTGGGCGTGCGCGACTTGAGCCAGGTGAGCCAGTAGCGGCCGGTCGTCACTTCCTGCGGGAAGGGGCGGACCAGCGCGCCCTGCTCGATCTGGCGGGCGAGCATGGCAGGCGGGGCGAGCGCGACGCCGGCGCCCTGCATCGCTGCCTCGGCCATCGTCACCGAGCTGTCGAACACGGGCCCGTGCAGCGGCGGGGCGGCGACGCCGGCGGCGGCGAACCAGCGCGGCCATTCGTCGGCGCGGTAGGAGCGGAGCAGGGTGGCGGCGAGCAGGTCGCGGGGTTCCAACAGGGTGCGGGCCAGCGCCGGGGTGCAGAGCGGGGTGAGCGGGGTTTCCAACAGGGCCAGGCTCTCCGTGCCGTGCCACGCGCCGTCGCCGAAGCGGATCGCGACATCCAGGCCCTCGCCCGCGATGTCGACCCGGTTGTTGTTGGTGAACAGGCGCAGATCGATGCGCGGATGCGCGGCGCGGAACGCGGGCAGGCGCGGCAGCAGCCAGCCGGTCGCGAAAGTGCCGACCGCAGCGACCGACAGCACCTGCACCGCCATGCCGCCGCCGATGCCCTCGACCAGCTCGGCAATGCGATCGAAGCTGTCGGCGAGCGCGGGGAGCAGCGCCAGCCCCTCGTCGGTGAGCGCGAGGCCACGCGGCAACCGGCGGAACAGCTGAACCCCCAGTCGCCCCTCGAGCCCCTTCACCTGATGGCTGACCGCGGCCTGCGTGACGCAGAGCTCGATCGCGGCGCGGGTGAAGGACAAATGCCGCGCGGAGGCCTCGAACGCCCGGAGCGCATTGAGCGGCAGATGCGGGCGGACCATGGCCGCGCCATAAGATAATCTAGGGTCTCCCGCCAGCTTTGATCCTTTGCGCGGCCCCGGGTGCGTGGCCTAGCCTGCGGACCATCGGACACAGGAGAGCGGGACCATGACGATCGACCGGCGGACCTTCACCACCAGCCTGCTGCTCGGCGCGGGCGCAGGAATGGCAGGGATAGCCGGGGGATTGCCGGAGGTTGCAGAGGCGATCATCGCCCGGCCGCCGCGCGCGACGCTGCTGGTCGACCAGGCGACCGGCCGCATCCTCCACCGCTCGGGCCAGTGCGCGGCGCGTTTCTCGCCCTGTTCGACCTTCAAGATTCCCTTGGCCTTGATGGGCTATGACGCCGGCATATTGAAGGACGCGCATACCCCCGCCTGGAACTATGATCCGCGCACCCATGAGGCAGTCCGCGACATCGACAAGGCGCGCACCGACCCGACCCGCTGGGAGAAGGATTCGGTCATCTGGTATTCGCGCGAGATCACCAAGCGGCTCGGTGCGGCCAGGTTCAAAGCCTATGTCGACCGGCTGAACTACGGCAATCGCGACGTGAGCGGCGATCCCGGCAAGGCGAACGGGCTGAGCAATGCCTGGCTCGGCTCGTCCCTCATGATCTCGCCCGACGAGCAGGTCGCGTTCCTGCGGCGGATGCTCGCGCGCACGCTGCTGTCGGCGCAGGCGTGTGCGCGGACCGAAGCGATCCTGCCGGTGTTCGAGGGCAGCGGCGGCTGGCGGGTGCACGGCAAGACCGGGAGCGGCTGGCTGAAGGATGCCGCCGGCAAGGAGGACCGGACGCGCCAGCTCGGCTGGTTCGTCGGCTGGGGGGATAAGGGCAAGAGGCGCGTGACCTTCGCCCAGTTCCAGACGACCGCCACGCCCGACCAGCCCGGCGGCTTCACCGCGCGCATCGAGCTGCTCGCGATGATCGGGCGGCTGGCGGGGTAGCCGGATCGATTCAAAAAAGGCCGCGACCCTGCGCAGATGACCTCCCGTTCCAGGAGGTGCCCGATGATCCCGACCGAGCCGCAAGACGATGTTGCCACCGACATGCCCGGCACCGCTGTCGCGCCGGACGACGCGGCCGCGGACGTCCCGTTCGACACTCAACCGGCGCCGGAGAAGGAGACGGACGAGCAATGGATCCTGCGTTTCCTGGAGGAGAACCAGCACCTCGCCCGCCCGCGCCCCGAGCGGCCACCGCCGCCGCCCTCGCGAGAGGAGATAGGCAAGCTGCCGGACCATATGCGTCGACGACGCCCACACTCCATGACCGGTATGAGTTTGGTCGTGCCTGGTCGATGGCGCAGCGCGCAGCGACGCTCGGCTACAAAAGGGCCGCTCGTAACCTCGCACACTATCTTGATGGCTCAGGAACTCCGTTGGAGATCGACCTGCGCGATATGATGAATACCATTCCCCGGCTCAGAGCCGAACAGAAAAAGAACTTCGACGATTTCATCGTCGCCGGAACGAAACGATACATAAAAAGAAATTACCGCGGCGAGGATGGGTATTTTTCGGTAACCGGAGGTTGGAGTAACGTTCAATCGGAATGGAACTCCGACTGGTATTATACCGTCGGAGGTTTTTCCGTAGCGCACGCCGCGATCGTTCAATATTCCCCCGGCACCGACGGAACAGTGAACGTGTCCGTCCGGCCAGTCCTCTACATGTTCGACCGGTACAACTGGGACGGCGGAAAGGGCGTACGCGTGGGGCGTATCGTTTCGGTTTCAGACGCGCAGATGGGCAGGCTGCAGGAGGTTGGCATGGCTCGCGAATTTGACATGCATGGTTCGCTGGAGCTGCCGACCTATCGCTTCAGCTTCGACCCGTCCAAGTACCAAGAGCCACAGGCGCGACCCCGCTCACCATCTATCCCGCAGCCGCCCAAAGAGAGGGGACGCAGGTAAGCGCTGCAAAAGCACCCTCGCTATCTTCATGCCGTCGGGTCTTGACGAATCGGAACAAAGGGTGATCATTGCGGAAAGTTCACGCTTCGCGGATATCGAGCGATAGCGGTTCAAGGGCACTGTTCGATCTGCATCGTGCGGGATGGGGAGATCGCATGTCGGCGACATTTGCGAATGCGGCAAACCTCATCGTGATGAGCGGATTGCTGGCTACATCCTGCGGCGACAGGCCGATTGCGCCTGAACAGGCGGCGGCGATCCGGATACTGGATGGGGATGAAAGGTTGCCGGCGTCGGCTTCCGATATCTGGGTCCGCGAAGACGGTTTCCAGGGTTCGACGCAGCATATCAGATTTGACGGACCAGTGGACGATACGCGACGGTTCGCCGAAAACCTGCTCAACAAAAAGCTGCATCAAGGCGAAGATGCTGACGCCCTGGATTGTTGCAAGCAGCTGGACTGGTGGATCAAATCCGCCCCGCCTGGAACGTACACCGCAGATTCCGTCATTGGCGGCAGGGCGTTCACGGTTGCGATGACCGTTAGCGGAAACCGCGCCCGGCTTTGGCTACGGGTCGCTGAAATGACATGATCCACTATTTCCATGGCAAGGATGGCCTCGGCCGAGATGGCAATCCAATCACTTGACGAATCAGGAACAAAAGAGGATCAAAAAGCCGTGGCAAGCGCGACCCTTCCAATATCGGGGGAAGGAGGGATCAGATAACCGCAATTCCATTCTATATCGCCGAGAACGAGGGGACGGCATGTCGACGACGCTGGGAAATATAGCCTATGCCATCCTGATGGCCGGATCTCTGATGACGTCCTGCAGCGAGAAGCCACTCACGCCTGAGAAAGCAGCCGCGATCCGGATCGCGGCGGGTGGCGAGAGATTGCCGGCATCGGCGTCCAATATATGGTTTCGCGAAGTCCATCGTAAGGGTGCGATGCAGAACATCAGATTTGATGGGCCGCTGGACGAGACGCGACAGTTCGCGGAAGGCCTGCTCAAGAAGGAACTGCGCGTGGGCAAGACACCGCTCGCGCAATATTGCTGCCAGGACCTGGATTGGTGGATCAAATCCGCGCCGCCAGGGGCCTTTGCCGGCAATTCGGACATCAATGGCAGATCGGTCCAGGCCGTCATGACTGTCGAGAGCAGCGGCAGAGCCCGCCTCTGGGTGAAGATCTTTGTAAAGGCATGACCGAATTCCGTTCCGTGGTTCCGGCGACAGTGCATTCAGGGTCCAGACCGAAACCCGCTGGTTTGCATTAAGTGGACTGTCACCGGAACTGTCACCGGAACCCGCGGGACCCGTTGAAATAGGTGGACAATGATAGACGAGCTCGACGCAATAAACGCGTTGGACATCATGCTGACTCAGCCCATCTTCGTGTCGAAGGGCGAGATTCAGACGATCACCGGCTATGAGCGGGAGGACTTCGAAGAAACGCTCGACAAGCTGCGCACCGACAACGCACTGCAGCCACGCGATTTTCTGATCGTCCAGCAAGCCCTCGGCGCGCTCACCGCGTTCCACATTCCACCCGAGATACTGGTCGAGCGCTTCGGCGAGAACCACGAAGCGGCGATCAACGCGATGATACGGAAGATCAATGATCATCTGGAATGATTTGGGATTGCGGCAACAGTCAACTGACTGTGGTACATATCGGATCGCGTCTTCATTGCAGATGTGGCCTTTTGCGATATGGTACACTGTCATCGCAACGCCAACGCCCGGATTACCCTTTATGCAGCTGAACGGCGCCAGCTCGAAGCGCACCTAAAGGGGTCCGGCATCTATGGCTTCCAGAGCATTTTGGCTTTCGCTGTTTTCCGCAGTAGCGCCGTTGTGCCTTTCTTCCTGCGAACTCGCGGTGGACATCATCGTAGTGCAGCTCGACGATGGCCGCATAAGCATCGAAACGGACGACGGGGGTAAGTACCCGCCGTGCATTCACAGTATCGATATCTCTCTTGTCGTCCCCGGGGAATCCGGTTTTGAACGCACCGATATATGGAGCGTCTCCCAGATGGGCAGCGTGGAGGACGCGGAGAATTGCAGAAGCAAGATCGTCTATCCGGAAGTTCCTCCGCATTACCGGGGCTGGACCGAGGCGAAAATGGAGGCAGGAAAGGAATATCGCGTCTCAGTGAGCGGCCCTGGTTTCGACACCCGAAAGACCTTCGTGCGACGCGCATTCCAGTAACCGCGGTGGCCTGACCGGCAATAGCGGCGCTTGTTTTCGAATCCCGTCGATTCAACCTTGCCCCGCCCTGCCCTAATCCGGCGGGATGAAACGCCGCAGCCCCGCCATCGAAGACGCCATTGTCGACGGGATTTCCCGCGGCATCACCCTGAAGGAACTGTGTCGCGACCTGAAGGTCGGGTACACGACCGTGTGGGGATGGATGCAGGACGAGCCGTTCGCCGCGCGCATGGCGCGGGCCCGCGCGCTGGGGTTCGACGCGCTGGTCGACGAGATGATCGAGATCGCCGACGACAGCCGCAACGACTGGCTGGTGCGCCGGGATGCGAAGGCGGACGCGCCGCCCGTGCGCAACCCGGAGAATGTCGCGCGATCCCGCCTGCGCATCGAGACGCGCATGCGCATCCTGGCGCGGTGGTATCCGATGCGGTTCGGCGGGATGGCGGACCGGATGGGCGGCATGGGCGGGATTGCCGGCATCGTGGGAACACCGGGCCGGATGTCCGGCGCGGGCGCCGGCGGAGACGGGGGCGGGGCGCCGATCGACACGACCGCGATCGCGGTGCGGCTTTCCTCGATCCTTTCCACCATCGCGGCGCGGGATCCGGCCGAGGACCGGCTGGAGGACGACGGACCCGAGTGGGACGGAACACTGATCGAGCATGACGACATCGGGCCGGAGGAGGATTCATGATCGAGACCGATCCCGCGATGCTCGACGCGCTGCTGCGCCGCGCGACGCCGAGCGAGCGCGCCGAGATATTGGGGCTGACC
Organism: Sphingomonas sp. GW821-FHT10F11; assembly: GCF_058809095.1. Lineage (NCBI taxonomy): Bacteria > Pseudomonadati > Pseudomonadota > Alphaproteobacteria > Sphingomonadales > Sphingomonadaceae > Sphingomonas > Sphingomonas sp. GW821-FHT10F11. The sequence goes on along the minus strand of NZ_JBXASH010000002.1, from coordinate 51,147 downwards.
GCCACCGACAGCATCGCGCAGCGATGGCGGGCGCAACCGGGCGCGCAGGCCCTGGCGCTGGAGAGCATGGCCGACATCACCGGCTATGGCGGGGCGGCGGGCGGCGGCAAATCCGACCTGATCGCGGGGCTGGCGCTCACCCGGCATCGCCGGTCGCTGATCCTGCGCCGCCAGAAGGCGCAGACCGACGGCATCGTCCAGCGCATCAGCGAGATCATGGGCACGATGATGGGCTTCAACCGCAGCCGGTGCACCTGGCGCGTGGCGGGCGCGGGCGCCGGCGCCGCCTATGAGCGGCTGATCGAATTCGGCGGGCTCGACGGGCCGCAGGACCATCACAAATGGCAGGGCCGCGCGCACGACCTGATCGCCTATGACGAAGTGACCGAGATGCGCGAGGCGCAGGTGCGCTTCACCATGGGCTGGGCGCGCACCAGCGATGCAGGCCAGCGCGCCCGCGTGCTGATGACGTTCAACCCGCCGACCAATGCCGAGGGGCGCTGGGTACTCGATTTCTTCGCGCCCTGGCTCGACCCGAAACATCCCAGGCCGGCCGAGCCGGGCGAGCTGCGCTGGTTCACTACGCTGCGCGGCCGCGACGTGGAGGTGCCGCGCGCCGATCCGTTCGTGATCTTCAACCACAAGCCGCTTTATGAGTTCGACCCGGCGGAATTCGGCGCGGAGAAGATCGTGACGCCGCGATCGCGCACCTTCGTGCCGAGCCGGGTGACCGACAATTTCTTCTATATGCGCACCGGCTATATCGACACGCTGCAGGCCATGCCGGAGCCGTTGCGATCGCAGATGCTCGACGGCGATTTCGCGGCCGGCGTGGAGGATGACGACTGGCAGGTCATCCCCACGGCCTGGATCGACGCGGCGATGGCGCGCTGGCAGCCGCGCGAATGGGTGCCGGAGATGGATTCAATGGGCGTCGACGTGGCGGTGGGCGGCCGCGACGCCTTCGTCATCTCCTGCCGGCACGGCAACTGGTTCGCGCCGCTGATCCGCGTGCCGGGCCGCGAGATCCCGCAGGATGCGGGCGGGCCGATCACCGCCGGCCATGTCATCCGCCACCGGCGCGACCGGGCGGTGGTGCATGTCGACGTGATCGGATGGGGCCTGACCACCGCCAATTTCCTGACCGAGAACGGGGTGCAGACGATCGCGGTCAACGCTGCCTCGGCGAGCGGCAGCGGTACGGCGGACGGCCGGCTGAAATTCGTCAACGTCCGCGCGGAAATGGTGTGGCGCCTGCGCGAGGCGCTCGACCCGCAGGGGCCGGAGCCGGTGGCGCTGCCCAACGACCCGGCGCTGCGCGCCGACCTGGCGGCCTATCAATGGAGCGCGTCCGCGCGCGGCATCCTGGTGCGGTCGAAGGACGAAATGAAGACGCTGCTCGGCCGTTCGCCCGATGCCGGCGACGCGGTGTGCCTGGCCAATTTCCGGTCGATGAAGATCGACATGTGGGAGGATATCCGCCGCGAGCGCCGCCGGCCGGAGGAGGATGAGGATATCTACCGGGAACTGCGCGAAGAGTCGGTGGACGATCTGTACCGCGACCTGAGAGACTATTGAGTCGGGCCCTGCGACGAGCCGAACCGGCTCGCAGGACGAACCGATCCGGTCAATTCCGCACGTCCCGCAAGAGGCTCATTCCATCGAGTCAGGGTCGAAACGGCCGCTCGCCTGCGCCATCTGCTTGGGCACAGGGGCCTGATTTACCCGAGAGGAATAGCATGAATATCAAGATCTTGAGCACCGCCATCGTCGGCGCTACCCTGGCCATCGCCCTGCCCGCCACTGCGCAGCAGCAGACGCCGCCGACCACGCCGCCATCGACCACCCCCATCCCGCCGTCGGACCCGGTCCCCCAGGCCCCGCCTGCGCCGGCCGACACGACGGCCCCGGCACCCGCCCCGGACAGCGCGACCACGACCCCGCCGCCGAGCGAGCCGTCAGCCAGCTCGACGACCCCGGCGCCCGACGAGACGGCGGATGCGGGGAAGAAGAAGAAAAAGAAGCATTGATCGGCTGAAAAGCTGGTTGAGAGAGCGGCGCGGGGGAGACCCTGCGCCGTTTTTTTGTGGGGTGTCGGGCTGCAATTGGCCGAAACCCGTCGCTAGGCTGCAAAGAGCTGAAAGTTGACGCGCCGCAAACGGCGTGAGCTAAGCGCGATGAGCGCCCTTGTCGGCGTGGGTCAACCAACAACGTGTAAAATCGCATAGACGGCCAACCCGAATGCACACGCTTTCTGCTAAATATCGAACCGCAGAATTCTTACTTCGCGAAGAATCGTCGTCGCGTGCCGAGCGAAGAATGTTGACGAGTTCGGCTTGTACGATAGAGTTTTGCATTAACATTCTACCAGAGTTACACTGTCTCGGCTTCAGGGGACTCGTCATATGGCAACCAAGGTCGTGACTCTAGCGTCTTCGCAGGGCGAAGCTACGCATGAAGATTTTTCGCTCAAGGGCATCCAAGTCAACAGGCAGGATAAGCTCGGGAATCCCATTCTCGAGATTTTGTGGCTGTCGCCCGACTATGCGATCTACCGGACCCCGCCAGGGATCTTCGTACATTTTTCTGACAACAAGACAAAGGAGCAGGAACAACGCACCGCGTTCACGACGATCTGTCCTGAGCTTTGTGAACTCCGATTTCTGACGAATGAAATGTACGCGCATCGCTGGCATCTGTGGAACCTGCTGACCGGGCGCCCGCTCTTAAGCGATGAGACTGATCGCTCCCTCTTCAACCACAATATCGCGCAGTCGATTATGTTGCTGATGGAAAATAAGGTCGAGGAGGCCAAGGAAATCGCCACAGCGGCGCTCGATATGGCGGTCAGTCGTACAACCAACGACAACACCATCCGATATCTACGCTGGGCACTCATCTGGGCCGTCCTGATCATGGTCGGGCTGGGCACCTTCTATCTTGCGCTCGAAATTATCCCGATCAGCGGTATTGCTCAGCATAGCCCGTTCTTTCTGATCGCCTGCTTCTATGGTGTCGTGGGCGCTTGCTTCTCGATTATCACCCGCGTGCAGTCATTTGAGATGAAGCCGTGTCAGCAATCCAATATGAACAAGTGGATGGCGCTCATTCGCGTCATGATCGGCCTGATCGGGGGGTTCGCTTTCTTCCTTTTGGTGAAGAGCAGCCTAGGCGCTGCTCTCATTCACCCAAACACGCTAGAGGGTTGGCAAGGGGCGGCCCTTCTCGGTTTCCTAGGCGGTTTTGCCGAGCGAATGGTCCAGACCGTGTTCCAACGCACAGCCCACGGACTGGAGGGAAGGACCGGCACGCCGGTCCAGCGAGCACGAGGCAAATCACGGAGGTAGGCCGTCCTCGAGGTCATCTTACCAAATCCCACGACGGTTCACTTTGAGCCAAAGTTGATGGTCGCGAGGAGCGGAAATTACCGTGACAGCACACTTTATCGTTCGGCAAAATATAACCTACCCCTCCCGTCATGCAAATTAGCACTGCGTCTCAATTCTAGATTCAAGGCTGAATCAAACCTAAACTAACGCTAGAACAGCATTTTGAGGATGATGACCATGGCTTGGTATAAAGACGGAGATAAATTATCAAAGAACGAGCATGCTAACTTTGATAAAATCTGGAAACCCGGAGAGACACCACCGGACAATGGCATCTACGAGTGCCAGGGTTGCGGTGATGAGATCGCATCAAATAAAGGCGTACAGCTGCCATCGCAAAATCATAGTCAACATTCGCCACAGCAGGGCGCGATCCGGTGGAAGATGATCGTCTGCTGCGAGAATAATTGAGGAACTACCGCTCTAACAATGTAGAAGCGCCATTGATAATGGAGTTAGTGACAATTCATTATTGATAATAAAATTGAAAGTTGTGCGACAGAATTGCAGCGACGGTGCATTTTATTGCTCGGCTGAGCGCAGTCGATTATTCTGTCTCGCCGGATTAAATGCGCTGTCACTATAATTCCCCGCCGCCGAGCGACCCGTCAACCAGCTCGACGACCCCGGCGCCCGACGAGACGGCGGATGCGGGGAAGAAGAAGAAAAAGAAGCATTGATCGGCTGAGAGGCTGATTGAAAGAGCGGCGCGGGGGCGACCCTGCGCCGTTTTTTCGTGGGGTGCATATCAGCGGATCAGGCACGCTCAAAACGATGATCATGATGCCACTTCAAAAAGGCTGGATCAGGATCGAACCGCACCGCTCCGAGCAGTTCCTTTTCGTGATAAGGTTCGAAAAACGAGCGAGTTTCGGCGCTATCGCTCTTCAGAAGTTTGGGAGAGAAAACTGCGCGCCCCGCCTGGTTCACGCCCATCAGACCCCGATCGAACGCGCGATCGAAGGTCGCCGAAAGGCAGAGCCCGTTCCGCGGATTATGGCGGTTCTTCTCGTCTCTACCCCAAGGCAGGATGTGACTGGCGTTCAGCAAACGCGCATCGGCGATGCCTGTTAGACAGCATTTTCCATCGTAGTTTGCCAACACCGCGCGTCGGAAAAAATCCTGCCCGATTCTTTGCTCGACCGTCACCGAGACAGTCGTCGGGCCGGTAAAGTCGCGATGGAAGAAGGGGCTCGACGTTTCATGAACGGTCTGCATGCTTGGGAAAGTAGCATTTTCGAGGGTCGCGGCCTCCAGAACGAGCGTCGTCCAATCTTCATGGAATTCTGCCCACATATGGCGGTCCAGCACGCTGGCGCCGTCCAACCCCTTGCGCCCGCTTTCCTTGATCTTCGGATCCAAGCTGGCGAAATTCGCCAGCTTCATCGCGATCGACGAGGGCGTCCTCCCCAATGATCGGGCTAGGGCGATTATCTCGGGGTTGCGGGAGTGAATCTGACCAAATGGTAGCTGGAAATAGAGATACAACGCTCGCTTTGTCTCGGCATCGGTCCAGCGATTCATGGTTATTTGCCGCCCCTTGAAGTGGCCAACTTAGCGCTGGCCGGGCGAATCGGGTAGGCTAAAATAAACTCCGGCGTCCACACAGGCGAGATGTGAGGCGACCGTGCCGTCCGCCTCGGCTAACAGCCGATTTAGTACAGCACCCCAGAGAATTCACCCTTAACTTTTAGGCAGATCACGTCATTTTATTGACAGATGCTAACGCGCCGCGCGGGGGCGGGTACTTAGGCCTTCATATCATCTAACAAATTTAGATGTTGATCAGCGCGGAGTTAACATTAGAAAGCCCCCGCTCACCTTTGAATTCTAACAATTTATTGGATTCTCTTATCGATCTTCAAGCCTCACGGACAAATGTTTGCATCACTATTGCAAGTATGGAATCATACTCCAAACTAATGGAGCCGAGTCGTGAAAAAATTATTCACTTTTATAGCACCTTTGGGATGCGCGCTCTTTGTTACCGCCTGCGCAGGTAGCACCCGCCCCAATTTCATTACCGATCGCGGCGTAACTCCGGAGGTCATAAACGCTAATGGTAGCGCCCCTCTTGGAGATGGCCTCCTTTATCAATTTCAACTCACCGAGAAGGCAGCCAGGCCTTACGATGCAAAAACTGGAAAACTCCTCGCCAAAGAAGACCTAGCGGCGCAGCAACGATTTTTAAACACGGGACTTCATTTGATAAAAGCTCGTTGCAACATGTACATCTTGGGGAAATCCGATAGCCAAAGAAGAGTAAATGTTTGGCGAGATACATTTGCCCCCGTTACTGCGTTACTTACAGGAGCACTCGCGCTTGCTTCCAAGGGAGAGGACACGAATAACGACATTCTCACAGCAATTTCCTTGGGTACTAGCGCGGCTACGGCTGGATTCAAAATATATGAACAACGTTATTTATTTGGAGCAGAAAATGTAGATTCAGTTCGCGAACTTATACAGAAGGCTCTCAATGACAATGCCACGGAAGTCGAGCGGTTGAGTAAGGATAAGCTAACATACGCTCAGGCGGTCAACCATCTCATCAGCAATCAGGCTATTTGTTCACCGGGCCATATTTTGCAACTGGTCAGCGGCGCCATCGCAACCGGCAAGGTCGTTTCCTCAATCAACGGCGAAGAGCCTCCCTCAACAGGCTCCAAGGCCGAGGCGGAGCTCAAAGACATCAAGTCGTTAATTAGCCAGCTGAAAGCCGACAATGTTCTAAATGACCCGCAAATCGATGCGGCCAAGGCCAAGATAGCATCTACCACATCCTCCAGCTTAATACAGCCCCAGGGTGACAGCATATTGACCGTGACCACGTCCATTAAAAAGTAGCAGGGCAATATTGTCATTTATTCGTCGGCTCGCCAGTTCGGGCAGGAATGCGATCGCATCAGCTATTGCGGCCTTACGCTGCCCGACACGGTGCACTGGATGTTCGATCGCGGGCTGATCAGCCTGGACGATGATTTGAAGATCCTCGTCTCCCGCCAGATCAACGATCCCGACGGCGTGAACGCGATGATCAACAAGAGCGGCCATGCCCTGCCGCCGCTGCGTCCGGCCGATCGGCCGCACCCGCATTTCCTGCAATGGCACCGGGAAGAGCGCTTCAAGAGTTGAGCTTCACGCGATTTGGGTCATACCGGTGAGCCAACGCGGCAACAGGGGACGCATGAAAATCCTGAGCCTCGGCGCCGCCTGCCTCGCCCTTTCCGCCTGTACCTATGCCGAGAAGCAGAAATACAACGCCAATGTCGACTGCGTCGCCAACGAACATGTGCGCCACGACTATATCGACCAGTCCTATACTCCCGACGACATGTTCGAGCAGGACAGCAAGGTCTGGCGGGGGCTGTACGCCAGCCTCTGGATCAACGCGGCGGCGCTGCGCATCCCCGGCGAGCGCGTCAACCGGCAGATCGTCAAACGGATCGGCGCGATCCGTGCCAGGCTTCACGACCCCGCGACGGGCGGCATCGGCGTCAACGCGGTCGAGACCGAAGACAAATCCCGCGCCTGCATGAAGCGCTTCGGGAGCGGGCGCGGCGGCTAACCTGTCCCCCATAGCAGGAACACGACCAGCCCGATCGGCAGCGCGATGACGGCAAGCACCATCAGCGTCGCGGCAAGCCGGCCATAGCGCTTGCGCACCGGATCCACGGCGGCATCGACCAGGTGGAAGACAAGCTCCAACCCGCCTTCCACGACGGCAGCGATGGCTTCCCCCACGACGGACATGGACACGGAGAGTAGAAGGCCGCTCGATCCTGTCGAGCCCTTTTGTCCGCCGCGGCGCACACTTGGGTTGCCTGTGCCGCAATCCACCCTTCTCCGCGACACAAAGCAATGCCACAGGAGCCACAGATGACGCGGCGGGCTGGAGTGACGACAGAGTGAAACGACTCCTGACCCTGGCGACCGCCCTCGCCGCCCTGCCGCTGGCCGGCTGCATCACCGTGCCGCCCGCGTACGGCCCGGTCGCGGGCGATTGCGCGAAGCAGACCGCCGATCCCGCCACCGCGCAGGGCCCGATCTATTTCGTCGTCACCGGCATGCCCGATTGCCTGGCGGATCAGCCGCTCGCCATGTCGGTCGGGCGGGGCACCTTCCGCCCCTATGGCGCGCCCGCGCCCGTGCCGATCCGTTATGGCTTCGCCACGCCGGGCACGCCGAAGCTGCCCAACCTCAAGCTGGCGGGCGATGCGGCCTGGCATGATCGGTTGCGGCGCGATCTGCAGGCGCCTCCCCGCAGGATCCTGCTCTACGTCCATGGCTATAACAACAGCGTGGCGGAGGCGCTGTCGCAGGCCGACCAGATCGCCATGGCCGCGCGCTTCGACGGGCCGGTGGTGGCGTTCATCTGGCCGTCCCAGCATGCGCTGGCGAAATATACCTGGGACGAGGAGAATGCGGCCTGGACCCAGGCCTATTTCGATACCGTGCTGGCCGATCTGGCGGCGCAGTCGCCCGAGCTGGTGCTGGTGGCGCACAGCATGGGCAACCGCATCGCGATCGACGGGCTGCGCCATCTCCAGTCGCTGTCGCAAAAGCCCGGCGCGCCCGATCTGGCGGCGCGGGTGAAGATATTGGTGCTCGCCGCGCCCGATATCGACCGGGAGCTGTTCGACCGCGACATGGCGCCCGATATCGTCCGGCCGGGGCGGCGCATCGCGCTGTTCGCCTCGGGGCGGGACCTGGCGCTGCGCAGCAGCTGGGCGGTGCACGGCAATCCGCGCGTGGGCGATGTCGGCTGCACCTTCCGCCTGCGCCGCCGCAAGGGGCCGCTCATCGCCGAGCCGCGCTGCTACCCCGATCCGCGCGGGGGCCCCGGCGCGCTGACCGTGATCGACGGGTCGGACATCCCGGGCAAGCCGCTGGGCCACAGCACGCATATCGAGACGCCGGAGGGCCGCGCGGTGCTGCGCCGGCTGCTCGCGCCGGGTGCCGCGCCGCTGCCCGCGGAGAAGGGCGTGATGACCTTGCGCATCGACAGCCCGCCCGATTGCGCGAGCGGGCCGAGCCGGCTGGGGCTGGACTATGTGGTGGCGCGGTGTGGGGTGAAGAAGTGATGAGGCGCCCTCACCCCTGATCGTCACCCCGGACTTGTTCCGGGGTCTACCGTGCCGCGTACCGACAGGCTTCGACGCCTGCGGACCAGTGGATGCCGGAACGAGTCCGGCATGACGGAAATGATGAGCGCCTTCCTTTTCGGATCAGGCCCCTAGCACTTGGTGAACTGACCCTTTTTCGGCCCCGACGCGATATGGCATTTGCCCTTGGCGTCCTTCGTCACGCCGGCGGCAACGGCGAGATGAGCCGGCGTGGTCGGGCATTTCACGAACTTGCCCTTGGCGTCCTTGCAGGGTGCCGCGAGCGCGGGCGCGCTGGAGAGCAACGCGAGCGAGGCGATGGCGAACAGTGACGTGCGGATCATGACATTCCTCCTGCCGATCTGGTCGGCTGCGGAGGAGGCTAGGCGCGGGGCGCCGCCGTGGCGGTGACGGCCGCATGACAATCCTGTCATGGTAAATCGAACGCTACCCCACCTCCGCCGCGGCCGTCGTCCAGCCCAGCCCGGGGATGGTGATCGATCGTTTGCCCGACAGGTCGACGCGGGTCACGAAGATGTTGCGGCCCTCGATATAGCTCATCACCCGCCGCGCGCGGCCGAGCGAGCTGGTGCCGTAGGTGCGCGCGACCTCCTCATCGCTCGGGCATGGTTCGCCCTCGCGCGCGGCGCGGGCGACGAGCAGGAAGGCGCCGAGCATGTCGTCGGGCAGGTCGGTCGCTTGCTCCAGCGCCTGCTGCCATTCCCCGTCGAGCCGGTCGAAAATGCCCGCGCGCGCCGCGGCGAGGCGGCGGGCGAAGGCGGAGGGGTCGAGCGGGGAGCGCTTCACCCCGGCCATGCGGCAACGGACCTGGAAATCCTGGAACAGCACCGCGGCGCTGCGCAAGGTCGCCTCGGGATCGTCCATGATCGCGCGGAGCACCTGGACGGTGACCTCCTCCAGCTCCTCGGGCGATTGCTCCGGCGCGCTGTCGTGCTCGCGGGGCGGGGTGGCGGCGAGATCCTGGAGAAGCTGCGCGACCGGCGGGGTGCGCGGCGCGGGCGAGACGCCGGGCGGGAGCATCGGGAACAGGGTGCTGGGCGGCTCCTCGATGCCTTCGCGCAGGAAGGTCATCATGTCCTCGGACGGGGCCTGGGGCAGCGGGGTCAGGACGGGGCTGGAGCTACGCGCGCTGGTTTCCACCGCGCCGATCTTCACCATCACCGGGCGGCGCGAAATGGCGGGGCCGAGGCCGAGAAAGGTGCCGCGCGAGAGGTCGCGGATCGATTCGGCCTGGCGGCGCTCCATGCCGAGCAGGTCGGCCGCGCGCGCCATGTCGATGTCGAGGAACGTGCGGCCCATCAGGAAATTGCTCGCCTCGGCCGCGACATTCTTGCTGAGCTTGGCGAGCCGCTGCGTCGCGATGATGCCGGCCAGGCCGCGTTTGCGCCCGCGCGACATCAGGTTCGCCATCGCGGAGAGCGAGGCGCGGCGGACTTCCTCGCTCACTTCGGCGCCGGCGGCGGGGGCGAAGATCTGCGCTTCGTCGACCACGACGAGCGCTGGGTACCAATGTTCGCGCGGGGCATCGAACAGGCCGTTCAGGAAAGCCGCGGCGCAGCGCATCTGGCCTTCCATCTCGAGCCCCTCGAGGCTGAGCACCACCGAGGTGCGATGCTCGCGGCAGCGCGCGGCGAAGCGGGTGATCTCGCCCACCGCATAATCGACAGCCTCGATCGCGACATGGCCGTACGGCGCGAGCGTGACGAAATCGCCTTCGGGGTCGATCACGATCTGCTGCACCTGGCCGGCGCTGCGCTCCATCAGGCGGCGGAGCAGATAGGATTTGCCCGAGCCGGAATTGCCCTGGACGAGCAGGCGCGTGGCGAGCAGCTCCTCCAGATCGACAAAGACCGATTTGCCCGTGCCGTCCGTCCCCATATCTACCTGAAACGTCATCGCCTGCCCTTGGCGGATCGAGGTGCGGAAGGGCAAGTGCGAAGCGACGGAATGCGACCTGTCCCGACTTGGGAACGGCTCGTCCGCGATCAGGGAATCTACGTATGCGCGGTACAACCATTATGGCGGTAACAGCGCCGGGCCGACCGATTTGGAGTGCACTTCTTTTCCGGTGGTGGGGCTTGGGCCGGGGGTAGGACCGCACCCCCGGCCCTCCTCTTGACCTTCTCATATTGCACTGCACAATGGGCCCTCGAGTCTTTGGGGTGATGCAGTCCATGGTCTATGCCCTGTTGCTCCTGGCCCAGATCGGCCTGGTCCTGCTCGTCATCGCGATCCGCCTGTTGCTGCTCCGCCGCGAGCGCCGCATCCGCGCCAGCCGCCGGCTGCAGAAAAAATCCTATCAGCATGCGTGGGACTGGGTGATGGGCCGCCGCCTCCACCGCCAGATCACGCATCAGCCCAGGGCCGATCCAACACCCGATTCCGACTAGCCGCCCGGCTCGCTTCGCCCCGCAGGCGGAACAATCCACCCCCTTCGACTATTATGGTGGTCGGAAAGCGCGGGGGCGAACAACGGAGTTTGCCATGAACGCGAAGATCATCGGCGCGGCGCTTGCCGTGACGGCCCTGCTGTCGGCATCGCCGGCCCTGGCCAGCAAGCGCGATACCGCCCGCACCACGATGGCCGCCGCCGCAGCGAAAATCGAGATGAACGACAAGGTGCCGATGGACGGCCGCGCGGCCGACATCCAGGCGCGGGCCAGCGCCGCGCTGGCCGAGGCGCGGCTGCAATGGAGCCTGAGCAAGGAAGACAAGACGATCGCCGCGGCGACCGAAGCGAGCGCGCTGGCCGATCTGGCGGCTGCCACCCAGCAGAAACAGGCCGCGCAGGACGAGGCGCATGCGCAGGAAACCGCGCTGGCCCCGCTGCCGCCCGCGCCCGTGCCGCAATAAGGGCCCCACGCCCCACACCAGGTTTCAGGAGAGAATGATGCGTATTTTGATGACGACGCTGTTGGCCGGTGCCGCGATGGCCGTGGCCACCCCGGCTTTCGCCGACAAGACCGACCAGATCGTGGTCGACCAGTACCGCGCCAAGATCGAGGCGGCGCGGGCCGATCCGCTGATCGCGCGCTATGGCGCGGCACAGCTCGACGAGGCGACCTCGGTACTGCCGACGCTGGCCGAGGATCTCGACAAGGACAAGGCCGAGCGGGCCAGGGCCTCGATCGTGCGGATCGATTCGCTGATCGCCGCCGCGCGCGCCAATGCGCAGACCGCGATCGCCAAGGACCGGGCGGCCAATGCTGCCGTCGCCAACCAGGAGCGGCTCGCCGACAGCCAGGCCCAGGCCGAGCAGGCGCGCGCCGATGCGGCGCGGTCGCAACAGGATGCGGCTGTCGCCCAGGCCGATGCCGCCAAGGCGCAGGCCGATGCCGAGGCCGCGCGCAAGCAGCTTGCCGATCTGCAGCTCAAGCAGACCGCCCTCGGCGCGACCCTGGTGCTGCAGGATGTGGTGTTCGAGACGGGCAAGGCCGATCTGAAGCCCGGTGCCGAGGCGCGGCTGCGCCCGCTCGCGCAATATCTGCAGACCAATACCGCGGTGAAGATCCGCATCGACGGGCATACCGATGCGCAGGGGTCCGACGCGTCGAACCAGCGGCTATCCCAGGCACGCGCCGCCGCGGTGCGCACCGCGCTCGGCGGAATGGGCGTCGATGGCGCACGGATCGAAGCGGTCGGGCATGGCGAAAGCGAACCGGTCGCCGACAACAAGACCGCGTCCGGCCGTCAGCAGAACCGTCGTGTCGAGATCACCCTGGTGGGCCAGCAGCTCGGCCAGGCGGTGGCGACCGCACCGCAATGAAGTAGCGCGGGGGCTGCTTAGTGCGCGAAGATCGACGAGCGGCCCTCGGCTCCGGCGGAATGGAAGAAACGGAGCACGGCGCCGGTGGCCATGGCCGTATTGGCGCCGTGCGCAAACGCAAGGTCACCCAGAACCAGCATGAGGATGGCGGCGAGCACGAACTTCATGGGGCCTCAAATTACGTCCGATAGATTAACGAATCCTCCATATCGGCGGCGCCTCAGGCGGCGCCGACCCGCCCGCGGATCCACAGCGCGACCGTCTCCGCCGCGGTGACGAGGATCATGTGGCCGCCATCGATCAGGGTCAGTTCGACCCGCGGCACATCCGCGGCGATCCGGCCGCCATGGATCGTTGGATCGAGGATCTTGTCCTCCCGCCCGAACAGGATCGCGACCGGCACCGCGAGATCGCCGTAGCGCGCGGCCAGCGCCGCCATATCGGCGCGCGCGGCGGCGAGATCGGTCGAGGCGGCGTGGAAGGCACCGGGGCGCAGCACGAGCTGCCCGCCGCCGAGCGTGGCGAAATCCGCCGGCACCGGTTCGGGCGCGAACACCGCGACCGCGCCCTTGCGGCCGGAGAGCAGGCCGACCGGCGTCGCCAGCGTCCAGGCGACCGCGCGGCGCACCGCCGGCGAGCCGATGGCGATGCCGCGGAACGCCGCCGGCACGCTGTCCTGCGGCTGGGTCAGCGGGGCGATCAGCGCGAGGCCGCCGACCTTGCCCGGATGATCGAGCGCCAGCGCCAGCGCGACCGCGCCGCCGAGCGAGTGGCCGACGACCAGCGGGGAATCGAGATCGAGCGCCTCGATCAGCCCGGCTATCAGCTTCGCCTGTGCCGCGATTCCGGCCGATGGCGCGGCAGCCGAATAGCCCGAGCCTGGACGGTCGATCAGGATCACGCGGTGATCGGCGACGAGCCGGTCGGCCAGCGCATAGCCGAAATTGCGCATCTGCCCGGCAAGGCCATGGATCATCACGATGGCTGGACCATGCCCACGATCGGTATAATGCAGGCGGACGCCGTCGATGGTGAGGAACTGGCCGTCGGGCGGCACGTCGCGCTCGATCCGGCGCGCGGCGAAGCGCGAGAACAGCGCGAGCCCACCGGCGAGCACCGCCGCACCTGCCGCGACGGCGGCGATCATCGGCGCGTCGCGCTGGGGCATATGCCGATCGTCATGACGACTCTCCTGGCGCTTCATGGCCGCACCATCCTTTCACAGCCGCCTTGCCGTGTCACGCGCAACGGCTGCCGCCGTCCGGCGTCGAAGGCGTAAGCCCGACCGTCGCTCGGCGCAGGACCTTGATCGTCTTGACCCCCACCCCATATGCAAACCCCTGTTCAACAACGGAAAGGAGGTGGTCTGATGTCTCATTGTCATAAGCCGGGCACGGCGGACCTTGTGAGCATGACCTCCAGCGCGGAGGCCTTGCGCGCCTGATTTCCAGCCCCGATCGGCTGACAATGGAAAGGCCGTCCCGAAAGGGGCGGCCTTTTTTATGGTCCGGCGCCTGGCGGGGCCGTGCGGGTAAGACTTTTCACACCGGATCGGTGCATAGCCTAAACCATGACGGGGATTGGGGAATCATACCGGGCCGTAGTGGCTCGACTGCTGCTTGCCCTGACAGGTCTCGCCGTCGCGTGCTGGTCGATTCCGGCCGGTGCGGAGGCACTGCACCTCAACGCCTCCCTGTGTCATGCCGTCACGCCGCAACCACAGGCCGATACCGCGCTTCCGTCGCGCTTCGCCTGTAGCGGCGCGCCCAGCGGCTATCAGCAGGCCAGCCTGTGGCTGCGCGCCGACGTCACGCGGTTGCCGGTCGATCGCAACGACCTGGTGCTGATGATCCATCACTCCCGGTTCGACCGGCTGGCCGTGCTGTTCTCCTATGCCGACGGCTCGCAGCAATGGCAGCAGGTGCGCAGCGGCGATTACGGATCGCATTGGCGCGCGGGCGGGCAGATCGCCTTCGAGGCGCCGGTGCGGAATGCGCCGCTCGTCGCGGTGACCATGCGGTTCGACAAGTTTGCCAGCCACAATCTGCTCCGCGCGCGCCTGCTGCCGCGCGGCGAGAGCGGGCTGCAGTCAGCCGCGCTTGGCGCGGTGATCGGTGCGGCGCTGACGCTGTTGCTGATCGGCCTGGTCTATAACCTGTCACTAGCCGTCGCGGTGCGCCGCCAGTTCCTCGCCTGGCACGGCGCATGGGCGGGGTGCATGCTGTTCTGGGGGCTGATCTGGTCGGAGATGCACCTGATCGCCGTCCCCGGCATGGCCGGGACGGCCTCGGCCCAGACCTGCACCTTCCTTGCCTGCCTGGCCGTGACGCTGGCGACGGCGAGCGTCGCCACCTCGCTCGACCGCGCTGCCCTGCCGCGCTGGGCGGGCCGGGCGATGCTCGCATTGGGCGGGGCTGTCGGATTGCTCGGCGTGCCGCTCGCGCTCATCCGGAGCGCCGCGATCGACATGCTGGCGAGTGTCACGGGTATACTCATCCTTGCCGATCTGGTGCTCGTCGCCGCCTGCCTGACCTGGGCATGGCGCCAGGGCAGCGCCGCGGCGCGCGACTTTGCCGGGGCCTGGGCGCTGCCGATGGCGACGCTCGCCTTTATCCAGTTCGTCGATGTCGAGGGCGCTTTCTGGGGCGGCGGATCGAAGATCATCGTGCTGCTCGCGGCGGCATGGCAGACCCTGTGGCTGTCGATCGCCGCGAGCGGGCGGTTCGGCCATTTCCGCATCGAGCGCGACCATGCCCGCGCCGCCGAAGCCCGGGCGAACGAGCTGGCGCGGCGCGACCCGCTGACCGGGCTGCGCAACCGGCGCGGCTTCGTCGAGACGATCGAGCCGCTGCTCGAGCATGTACGGTCGGAGAAGATGCCGGCCGGCCTGTTGCTGATCGATATCGACCGGTTCAAGTCGATCAACGACGCCCATGGGCATGAGGCGGGCGACATGGTACTGCGCTGCATCGCCCGGCGGCTGGAACGCTGGGAAGGCCCGATGTGCGCGGTCGCCCGGCTGGGCGGCGAGGAATTCGGGCTGATGATCGCGGGGCTCGAGGGGTTCGCGCTCGCCCGCTTTGCCGACAACGTGCGGCTGGAGATCGCCGCATGCGACCATGGCGACGCGATCGGCGAAGGCATCGTGACCGCGAGCATCGGCGTGGCGGAGACGCAGGCGCCGAGCGATTTCCAGCAATTGTTCCGGCTGGCCGACCAGGGGCTCTATGCCGCCAAGCAGCAGGGCCGCAACCGGGTGGTGGTGCGCCGGTTCGCCGTGGTGCCGACGGATGCGCCCGAGCCGCCGGCAGTGCTGCGGGCGCCTTGTTAGGGTCGTCGACTCACTAAAACAGTCGTTAAAACAGTCGTTTTGCAATCGCTCAGTTGCGGAGATTTCGCGGGCCGTTACGCTTCGGTCATGCACGATGAACCATACCCGTGGGACTCTGCCGCAACTCTGGTTTGGCTATTCCCCGGCGATAATCTCGATGAGGACGATTTCGAGTGGTCGTGGGTTAACTCGCCACCGGAGGAAAATCCCCAGTCATGGCCCACTTTCCGCGAGGCAGTCGGATACGCTTCGACTGCGGACGGCTACCACGGAAAGGGCGCGTGGATCATCGCAGGGGAGCGGGTCTTTAATCCCGTGGATGTGTTCGAAGCCCACGAGCGACTGAAATCCTGACGACGGACTTCCTTCCGGTTTCTGGCCTACGATCTGATCGGCGCTGTTCCCGGCGGCACGTTCCCGGCTAAGCCGAGACCATGTCATCGCGCGTCAAAATCTTCTTCGATGGCGGGTGCCGCCCGGCCGGCATGGAGACCGCGGTCGTGATCGGCGGCAAGGCGCATATCGAGCGCGATCTCGGGCCGGGGACGGGCATGGAGGCGGAGTGGCTTGCGCTGATCCACGCGGCGGACCTCGCTCGGGAGCTTGGCTTGATCGATCCGCAGTTCCTCGGCGATTCCCTCGCGGTGGTAAATCAGGCCAATGGCGATGCGAGATGTCATGGCGCGCATGCGCTGCATCTCGAGGCTTTCCTGGCTCTCGCCCCGGCAGCGCCGCGCGTCCGGCACATCAAACGGTCACAGAATCTGGCCGGGATCGCACTCGCCCGGCTGCACGCATGATCCTCTACAGCTTTCGCCGATGCCCTTATGCGATGCGGGCGCGCATGGCGTTGCTGGTGAGCGGTGTGTCGTTCGAGATCCGCGAGATCGTGCTGCGCGACAAGCCGGCGGAGATGATCGCTGCGTCGCCCAAGGCGACGGTGCCGGTGCTTGTCCTGGCCGACGGGCAGGTGATCGACGAGAGCATCGATATCATGCGCTGGGCACTTGGGCGGAACGACCCGGAGGACTGGCTGGCCGGGGACGATGCTGCGCTGATCGCTATCTTCGACGACCAGTTCAAGCATCATCTCGACCGCTACAAATATGCCGACCGGCACGGCGCGGACCCGATCGAGCATCGCCTCGCCGGACTCGCGATGCTGAGCGAGCTGGAGGCACGGCTGGCTCCCGACGGAAACCTCCGCCGCGAGGCACGGTCGCTTGCCGATATCGCGATCTTCCCGTTCGTGCGGCAATTCGCCTCTGTCGACCGGCCATGGTTCGACGCGCAGGCGATACCGCAGGTACAGCGTTGGCTGGCGCAGCACATCGCCTCGCCGCTGTTCGAGCGAGCGATGATACGACTGAAACCCTGGGCGCCCGGCGACGCTCCGGTCATCTGGCCATGAACTGTCACAGCGTCGCAACATGGGGGTCCGATAGGCCGGGCATGATCAGGAACGACATCACCCTCACCCGCCGCACGGTTCTTGCCGCCGCGGGCGGATCGGCCGCGCTCCTATCGGTCGGTGCGCGCGGGGCGCAGCGCCTGCCGCAGGGGCTGTTCACGCTCGGCATCGCCTCAGGCGACCCCGCCGCCGATGGGGTCGTGCTCTGGACCCGGCTGGCACCGACGCCGATGGCGGGCGATGGCGGGATGCCGCCGGTCGCGGTGCCGGTCCGCTGGGAGGTGGCCGAGGACGAAGGTTTTGCGCGCATCGTGCGGTCGGGCACGGCCCGCGCCGAGCCGCTCTGGGGCCATGCGGTGCATGTCGACGTGACCGGCCTGCGGCCCGCATCGCGTTATTTCTACCGCTTCATCGCGGGCGGCGAGAAGAGTCCGGTCGGCCGCACGCGTACCGCGCCCGCACCCGGCGCGGCGGTGGAGCGGCTGCGCGTCTGCTTCAGCTCCTGCCAGAAATACGAAGCGGGTTTCTACGCCGCCTATCGCCATATGGTCGCCGAGGACCCGGACCTGATCCTGTTCCTGGGCGACTATATCTATGAAGGCGATCCCGGTTCGAAGAACGCGGTGCGGCTGCACCGCAATGCCGAGCCGGTCGACCTGGCCGGCTACCGGGTGCGCTACGCCACCTACAAGCTCGATCCGTTGCTTCAGGCGGCACACCAGGCCGCGCCCTGGGCGCTGACCTGGGACGATCACGAAGTCTCCAACGATTACGGCAATGCGCGCGACGAGAAGAACGGCGATCCGGCCAAAATGCTGCTCCGCCGTGCCGCCGCCTATCAGGCCTATTACGAGCATCAGCCGCTGCGCGCCGCGACTCGCCCGCACGGGGCGGACATGCAGCTTTACCGGACGCTCGACTGGGGTGGGCTCGCCCAGTTCCAGATCCTCGACGACCGGCAATATCGCGGGCTGCCCGCCTGCCAGCCGCCCGGCCTGGCCGAGGCGCACCGGAAATACCAGAGCATGATCGACGCGTGCCCGGACCTGGGCGATCCCCGCCGATCCATGCTGGGTGCGCGGCAGGAACGCTGGCTGGACGAACGGCTGGGATCGACCCGGGCGCGGTGGAATATCCTGGCCCAGCAGACGCTGATGCACCAGCAGTTGCGGATCGACGAGGACCATCCCGAGCGCGGCAGGCAATATTCAGCCGATACCTGGTCGGGCTTTCCCGCGGCGCGCGACCGGATCTTCCGGCGCTGGGTCGAGGCGGGCACCAGCAATCCGCTGGCACTGGGCGGCGACATCCATGCCTTTGCCGCCGGCGCGATCAGCGATCCGGCCAGGCCCGACGGCCCGCCGATCGCTGCCGAGTTCGTCGGCGGATCGATCACCTCGCTGCTGCACGACCCGAGCCTGAAGCAACTCGCCGGCGCCAACGGCCTTGGCTTCGCCGAGAGTGAAGTGCGCGGTTATGGCCGGGTCGACCTGAGGCCATCCGGCGGCGAGGTCACCTTCCGGGGCCTGGCCGATGCGCTGAAGGAAGATTCGGCCATCGCCGACATCGCCCGCTTTGCGCTCGAGCCCGGCAAGCCCGGCCTCCATAGCATGACGACATAATTTTTCCGGGCAACATCTTGTCACAATAGGTACATGAATCCCCCCTACCGGCGCTTCAGCGCAAGCGTACCAGAACGATAACGATAATCGGAGACTCGAAAAACGCCGACCTCGCCTTTGCGGGGCGAAGAGTCATGCCTGCGCGCTATTCATATTATTGGGGGACTGAATTCATGCGCTCGACATTTACTGGACGCTCGTTCGCGAAGAACGGCGGATACTTGATGCTGTCTGCCAGCCTCTTGTCGCTCGCAGCGATGGCGCGGGCCGAAACCACGCCCCCTGCCCCCGCCGAGACTCCGGCGGCAAGCGCTGCGGACGACACCACAGATGCCGAGCAGCAGCAGGACATCACCGTCGTCGCGCGCAAGAAATCCGAAAATGCGCAGCAGGTGCCGATCCCCATCACCGTGATCGGCGCGGCCGAGCTGACCCGGCAGAACCTGGTCAACTTCACCAATTTCCAGACCAAATTCCCGTCCTTCTCCGTCTATCTGACCAATCCGAAGCAGCTCAACCTGGGCATTCGCGGCATCGGCAATAACGGCTTCAACACCGATGGTATCGACGGGTCGGTCGGCATTTTCGTCGACGGCGTCTACACCGGCCGCCAGGGCATGGTGTCGAGCGACTTCAACGACATCGCCGATGTCGAGCTGCTGCGCGGACCGCAGGGCACGCTGTTCGGCAAGAACACCACCGCCGGCGCGGTGATCATCAACACGCTGAAGCCGAGCTTCGATCTCGGCGCCACTGCCGAGGCGACCGTCGGCAATTTCAATTTCCATGAATTCAAGGCGAGCGTCACCGGCCCGCTGATCGCCGACAAGCTCGCGATCCGCCTGTCGGGTTTCTACAGCGATCGCGACGGTACTTATCACAACATCTTCAACGGCAACGACCAGAATGCCCGGCAGGGCTGGGGCATCCGCGGCCAGTTGCTGGCGACCCCGACCGACAATCTGACGATCCGGCTGATCGGCACGCATGGCCGGCAATCCTTCCCGACCATCTCGCCGGTGATCCTGTCGGTGTACAACCCGGCAGCGCTTCAGGCGCGCATGACGGCAGCGGGCTATACGCTGCTGACCAGCAACGCGAAGGACCGGCTGATCAACATCGACAGCCCGCTCAACGCGCAGACCAAGCTGGATTCCGCCAGCGGCGAGATCAACCTGGGTCTCGGCGGCCTTGGCGACCTGACCTCGATCACGGCCTATGAGGCATGGTCGTGCTTCACCAACAACGACAATGACTATACCCAGCTCGACGCGCTGGCCGATTACGGTTCGTGCAACAAGGAGCATCAATTCTCGCAGGAGCTGCGCTGGTCGAGCCCGAAGGACCGGCCGATCGAAGCGACCGTGGGCGGCTTCCTCAGCCGGCAGCGGCTGCAGGTGGATTCGCGCGTCCGTTTCGGCACGCAATATCACATCTGGGCGGCCAACCCCTCGGCGACCCAGTTCCCGACCCTGAACGGCAAGACCTGGGCGCAGGGCGCCTATGCCGCGAAGCTGACCGGCGCCGGCTTCCGCAGCCAGGCGGTGTTCCACACCGACACCAACGCGCTGTTCGGCAACGTCACCTGGCACCCCGATGCCGCACGCAATTTGTCGATCGATGTCGGCCTGCGCCAGACCTGGGAGGACCGATCGCAGCTCTATGACGGCGTGGTCGCCTCCAACCCGGGCGGGCTCACCACCGCGCAGCTCAACGCGCTCTCGCCGAGCGGCGCGAACGCGCAGTTGGGCCATGTCGACACCAGCCTGACCGACAGCTCGCTGTCGGGCGAAGTGGGCGTCAATTACAAGGTCACGCCGACCTTCTTCGTCTACGGCAAATATGCGCGCGGCAACAAATCGGCGGGTTTCAACCTGCTGCCGTACAATTCGACCAACCCGGATTCGGGCGTCGCCTCGGCGATCGCGCTGGGCGCCGCGCAGACGGTAAAGGGCGAGACCGCCGACAATTTCGAGATCGGCTTCAAGAGCGAGTTCTTCGACCGCAAGATCCTGCTGAACGTCACCGCCTTCCACACCAAGGTCCGCGACTATCAGGCGAACCAGGCGGTCGGCGTCGGCAATACCGCGCTGAAGTTCCTCGCCAATGTCGGTTCGCTGACGTCGAAGGGTGTCGAGGTCGAGGCGCAGACCTGGCTGTTCGAGGGTTTCCACACCAAGGGCTTCATCGCCTATGACGACGCCTATTATTCGTCGTTCCACAATTCGGTCTGCCCGGGCCAGTCGACCGCGCTGACCTGCGACCTGACCGGCCGGCAGGTGGCCTGGGCACCGACATGGACCGCCGATTTCACGGCGGACTATACCAGGGCGATCACCAACGACGCGAAGCTCTATGGCCTGGTCGATGTGAACTGGCGCTCGAAGCAGAACACGACGATCACGCTCGATCCGGCGGCGGAGATCAAGGGCTATGCGCTCGCCAGCGTGCGCGTCGGCGCGCTGTTGATGGATGACAAGCTCGACCTGCAATTCTGGGTCGAGAATTTGTTCGACAAGACCTATTACATCAACCTGCTCGGCTATACGAAATCGACCGGGATCATCCAGGGCTATCCGGGCAACCCCCGCACCTTCGGCGTGACGGCGCGGGTGAAGATGTAAGCTGATTGCGAACGGGGCGCGCCGCGACGGCGCGCCCTTTCAACGCCTTTCCCAGGCCAAGCCCCATATCAGCCAACGAGAGCGCATTGCCGCGTTTGGTACCGGCATAGCCGCATGCCTGTGGGCAGGGAATATCCTGTATTTGATTGAAACTCGCCAAATCTGACGATTTATGCTTATGATCTGGATATGAATCGCCAGATTTGGCGAGATATGTGACTCTGCTGCTTTTCCTACAATTCGCCAAACTTGGCGAATTATGGTTGATTTTAATATATTACTCGCCATATATGGCGAGATGAAGATCACGGCCACCATGCCCGAAGCAACGATGCTCGAGGAACTGGGCCACCGTACCCAGCAGCAGCGGGTGGGCATGAATCTGACCCAGTCCCAGCTGGCCGAAGCATCGGGCGTCTCGGCGCGCACGATCGAGCGCCTCGAGGCCGGGACCTCCATCCAGGTCGACAAGCTGCTCCGGATCCTCCGCGCACTGAAGCTGTCCGAGAATCTCGACCAGCTCATCCCCGACGCCGGCGTTCGTCCGCTCCAGCTGGTCAACGCGAAATCGGGCCTCCGCCAGCGCGCCTATACGCGCAAGATCCAGGGCCACCCCAAGGGACGGCATTGGGTGTGGGGCGACAAGAAATGACCACCGCCGAGGTCTGGCTGTGGGGCACGCGCATCGGCGCGGTGACGCTCCCGGCAAACGAGCGTTTCACCAGCTTCGAATATGATCCGGAATTCATGCCGAGCGGCATCGAACTCTCGCCCATCACCATGCCCCTCGGCCGGCGGGTCTATCGCTTCCCCTCCCTGCCGCCCGAGAGTTTCCACGGACTGCCGGGGCTGCTCGCGGATTCGCTGCCCGACAAATATGGCAATGCGCTGATCGATGCCTGGCTGGCGACCCAGGGGCGCCTCCCCGGCGATTTCAATGCGGTCGAACGGCTATGCTATACCGGCTCCCGGGGCATGGGTGCGCTCGAGTTCAGGCCGTCCCAGGGGCCGGCGTCGCCGAGAACCGAGAAGGTCGAGATCGACGCCCTCGTCAAGCTTGCGTCCGAAGTGCTGACCCATCGATCCGACCTGAACGTCACGTTCGCCGGCGAGGACAAGGCGGAGGTGCTGCGCGAGATCCTGCGCGTCGGGACCTCGGCGGGCGGTGCGCGCGCCAAGGCGATCATCGCCTGGAACCCTGTCACCAACCAGGTCCGCTCCGGTCAGGTGACGGCGCCGGAGGGCTTCCAATATTGGCTCATCAAATTCGACGGGGTGGAGAACAACAAGGACCATGAGCTTGCCGACCCGAAGGGCTTCGGCGCGATCGAATATGCCTATTCGAAGATGGCAGCCGATGCGGGGGTCGATATGGCCGAATGCCGCCTGTTCGAGGAGGGCGGACGGCGCCACTTCATGACTCGCCGCTTCGACCGGCTCGACGATGGCGACAAGCTTCACATGCAATCCCTGGCCGCGATCGCTCATCTCGATTTCAACGATCCGCGCGCCAACAGCTATGAGCAGGCATTCGTCGTGATGCGCGAGCTTGGCCTGCCGCAAAGCCAGGTCACCCAGCAATTCCGCCGAGCGGTGTTCAACATCGTCGCCCGCAACCAGGACGATCACGTCAAGAATATCGCCTTTCTCATGGATCGGCAGGGCGCGTGGGGCCTCTCGCCCGCCTTCGACATTTCCTATTCGTACAATCCCGGCGGCGACTGGACGTCGCAGCATCAGATGTCGCTTGCCGGCAAGCGCGACGGCTTCACGCTTGCCGACCTCATTACCGGCGGACTGGCGGCCGACCTTTCCCGGCGCCGGGTGGAGACCATGGTGGACGAGGTGACCGGAGTCGTCTCGCGCTGGGGGGAATATGCCGCAGACGCCGATGTGAAACCCGGATTCGTGCGCAGCATCGCGGAGACGCTTCGGCTCGACATTCGCTGAGTCGCGCGACGGGTCGGCGTCGATTCAAACCTTGCCCCGCCTGCCCTATTCCGCACTGCATGTGCACGCCAAAGCCCCCCAAGCCGCAAGTCATTCCCGAGCGTCAGGCGCTCAAGCTGCCCGATGGCGGCGCCACCGCGCCGCGCGTCGAGGATGATGTCCGCCGACGACGCGCGATGATGGCGTCGATCTTTCAAGGTGTCCTCGGCCAGGGATCCGGGCCGGCGACCACGACGGTATTGGGCGGCTGATGGCGCCCCCCTCGCTCCCCCGCACCTCCCTCAAGGAGCGTTGCAACCGCCGCCTTTCCGCGCTGAAAGCGGCGCGTCAGCCCTATGAAGCCGAATGGGCCGAGATCGCGGGATATGCGCAGCCTTCCCGCTCGCGCTTCCTCTTCTCCGAGAACAGCCGCAATTTCCGGCGGGGCAATCCCGGCATCTATAATTCGCATCCGATCCTGAGCTTCCGCACCCTGACCGGGGGCATGACGAGCGGGCTTTCCTCGCCGTCGCGGCCCTGGTTCCGGTTGACGCCGTTCGAGGCGGACCTGGCCGGGGACGGCGCGGTGAAGACCTGGCTGAGCGAGGTCGAGCAGCGCATATATGCCTTCCTCGCCAACACCAATTTCTACGGCGCGGTGAAGGCCGGGTACGCGGAGATGGGGCTGTTCGGCACCGATGCCTGCGTGATGGTCGAGCATGACCGCGAGGGTGCCGTGTGCCACGCGCTGACCGCGGGCGAATACTGGACGGCGCTGTCCGATGCGATGGTGCCGGACACGCTGTACCGTCGCTGCTCCATGTCGGTGCATCAGCTCGTCCAGTCCTTCGGCCTGGAGCATGCCAGCGACTTCGTGCGCAACTGCTACGCCAATGGCCGGTACGACGAGCAGATCCCGGTGATCCATGCGATCGAGCCGAACGACGACCGGGTATCCGGCGTGATGACCGCGCGGGGCAAGCCGTGGCGGTCAGTCTATTGGGACGAGAATGACGGGCGCGCCGACCGGCTGCTGCGCGTCTCCGGCTATGAGGAACAGCCCTTCTGGGCGCCGCGCTGGGACACGACCGGGGGCGACACCTATGGCACCTCACCCGGCTTCGACGCTCTGCCCGACATGCGCGAGCTGCAGACGCAGACCAGGCGCAAGACCAAGGCGACCGAGTTCCTGATCAGTCCCGAGAAGATCGTGCCGGCGACAGTGAAGCTGACGGGCAAGGCGGGCAATGTGGTGTCGGCGAGCGCGGTCGACGCAGCGGGGGTGATCGTGCCCTACACGATCAACCCGGCGGCGATCGGCGCGATCATGGAAGATGTCGGCCGCTGCGCCGAAGCGGTCGACCGGCTGACCTATGCCGACCTGTTCATGGCGATCACCAACATGGACGGCATCCAGCCGCGCAATGTCGAGGAGATCGCCAGCCGCAACGAGGAGAAGCTGACTCAGCTCGGCCCGGTGATCGAGCGCGTCAACAACGAGAAACTCGAGGTGGCGATCGACCGGACGTTCGGGATCATGGCGCGCAAGGGGATGTTGCCGCCGGCGCCGGAGCATCTCCAGGGGCAGCCGGTCAAGGTCGATTTCGTGTCGATCCTGGCGCAGATGCAGCGGATGGTCGGGCTTGGCCAGATCGAGCGGACGGTCGCGTTCGTGGGCAATCTCGCGGGGCGCTTCCCCGAGGCGGCGGACCGGCTGGATGTCGATGCGATCGTCGACGATTATGCCGATCGCGCCGGGGCGCCGCCCAGGATCATCCGGTCGGTCGACGATGCCGGCAAGCTGCGTGAGGGACGCGCGCAGGAAGCGCAGATGGCCAAGGTGGCGGCGATGGCCGGGCCGGCCAAGGACGGCGCGGCGGCGATGCAGATGCTTGGGCAGATGGCGGGCGCGCAGGGCGGGCCGGCTGGGCCTGGGCCTGGCCTCGGGCAGTAGCGCCGTTCTTCCCTTCTCCCATCGGGAGAAGGTGGCGCGATAGCGCCGGATGAGGGTGATGATAGCGCATCGCTCGCCGTTCACCCTCACCCTCCCAAGCTTCGCTTGGGCCCCTCCCTCTCCCGCTGGGAGAGGGAAAGAAGGTAGCCTCCCATGATCGAAAAGACCGACAAGCTCATCCTGCTCGAAAGCGCCCCGTTTCGGCGCTTCCTGCTGTCACTGGTGCAGCGCGCAGGCGTGTTCGAGACGACCGCCAATGTCGCCGATGGCCGCCATCTTTATCTCGAAGGCCGGCGCAGCCTCGCGCTCGAAATCCTGCGCGATTTCGACTCGGCGCAGCCCGTGGCCCTGCCTGACGGAATCCCCGCGGCCACCTTGATTCAAACCTTGCACGAACTGGCGCATTCCGGGCGCAAGGAGAATGTCCTTGAACGACGAAATATATACGCAGAACTCGGAGACGACGACGCCTGAGGCGGACGAAGGCTTCGACGATTTCGAACCCTCGGCCCTGGGCGACGATGTCGCCGACGGCGCGGAGGACCTTCCGGAAGACGATGAGGGCGAACCGCCCGAAGCCGATGCCGGGATCCCCGATCACTATCAACTCACCGTGCCCGAGGGTCTGACCCTCGACCCCGTCGCGGTGGAACTGGCGACGCCGGTATTCCGCGAGCTCGGCCTGTCCAACGAACAGGCCAACAAGCTGATGCCGGTCGCGGGGCAGTTCGCCCAGGGGCTGCTCGACCGGCACCAGCGCCAGTTCCTCGGCCAGGTCCAGGCCGAGCGGAAAGCGTGGCTCGACAGCGCGCGGAACGATCCGGAGATCGGCGGCCAGCAATGGGCGACGACCATCGGCACCGCGGCCAGGGCGCTCGACGCGCTCGGCTTCGGCAAGGGCAGCGCGTTCCGCACGCTGCTCGACGAGAGTGGCCTCGGCAACCACCCCGAGATGATCCGCGCCTTCCAGCGGGTCGGCAAGGCCATCGGCGAGGACGGCTTCGAACGCTCGTCGGGCATCCATCATTCGAAGCGAGACAGGGCGGAGACGCTCTACCCCGAAGACACACCCAAAGGACGATAAGACATGGCGACCATCGGCAATTCATTCCTCAACCTGATCGATCTCTACAAGGGCGCCGGCGGCGCCGACGGCCAGCTCGGCGAAGTGGTGGAGGTGCTGCGGCAGCTCAATCCGATCATGGAGGACGCGGTGACCGCGCCCTGCAACATGGGCACCGTCCACCGCCACACCATCCGCACCGGCCTGCCCGACGTGACCTGGGGGCGGCTCTACCAGGGCATCCCCCAGTCCAAGT
This sequence comes from Sphingomonas sp. GW821-FHT10F11, assembly GCF_058809095.1. NCBI lineage: Bacteria > Pseudomonadati > Pseudomonadota > Alphaproteobacteria > Sphingomonadales > Sphingomonadaceae > Sphingomonas > Sphingomonas sp. GW821-FHT10F11. The sequence goes on along the minus strand of NZ_JBXASH010000002.1, from coordinate 24,676 downwards.
CGACCACGCAGCAGGTCGACGACACCACCGGCTTCGTCGAGGGTCTGTCGACCGTCGACACGCGGTTGCTGGAAATCTCCGACAACCCCGGCGGCGTGCGCCTGTCGGAAGGCCGCGCCTATCTCGAGGCGATGGCGCAGGAGGTGTCGCGCGGCTTCTTCTACCACAACACCACGACCACCCCGGAGCGGTTCAAGGGCCTCGCCGCGCGGTATTCGGCGCTTGGCGGCAGCGGCGCGGGCGGCCAGATCATCAATGCCGGCGGTGTCGGCTCGGACAATACCTCGATCTGGTTCGTCACCTGGGGCGACGATTACACGACGCTGATCCATCCCAAGGGCACCAAGGCCGGCGTGACGCGCGAGGACAAGGGCGAGCAGCGCACCTCCGACGGCAACGGCAACATCTATTATGTGAAGGAGGAGCTGTTCCGCCAGCATATCGGCGTGGCGGTGCGCGACTGGCGCTACAATGCGCGCATCGCGAACATCGACGTGTCGAACGTGCAGGCGGGCTCGGTCGATCTCTACGGTTTCATGCGTCAGGCCTGTTACAAGCTGCAGGGCCGGCGCGCGGCCAAGATGGCGGCGAACGTCGCGGCGCAGGGCCGCACCGTCATCTACATGAACCGCGACATGCTGCAGGCGCTCGACGCGGCCGGCACCAACGCCTCGAACGGCGCGCTGATGCTCAAGCCGATGGAGCTGCAGGGCGAGGAGGTGCTGTCGTACCGCGGCATGCCGATCCGCGAGACCGACGCGCTGATCAATGCGGAAAGCGTGGTCAGCTAGGCGCGCCCATCTCAACCCGTCATGCCGGACTTGTTCCGGCATCCACCGATCCGCGAAATCTCCGGCCAGAGCATGTGCGGGACGGTGGACCCCGGAACAAGTCCGGGGCGACGGAAGGGAGTGGACCGCCCTTGCGGCCAATTCCCTTCGCAAAGATTCCGATATCCCAGGAGAAAACACATGATCTTCGACGCAACCACCCTGTTCTCGAACGCCCAGGCGGTGACCGCCACGGCAGCCTCGACCAATATCATCGACCTCGGTGCGACTGGCACCGTGTTCGGCGCCGCGGCCGCCCTCACCCGCGATGTCGGCAAGGGCAAGGAAGTCTCGATCCGCGCGAGCGTGGTCGAGAGCTTCAACAACCTGACCTCGCTGACCATCGGCATCGAGACCGACGACAATGTCGGCTTCGCCTCGGCCAAGACCGTGTGGACCTCGCCCGCCTATGCGCTGGCGGACCTGGCCGTCGGCGCGAAACTGCTGCTGCCCGATGAGCTGCCGGTCGGCACCGACGAGCGCTATCTGCGGCTGAAATACACCGTCGCCGGCACCGCGCCGACGCTCGGCAAGATCACCGCCGGCGTGACCGCGGGCAACCAGACCAACCCGTGACTGGAGCCATGACCATGAAACAGCCCCGTACCTACACTGCGCCGCACGACGTCTATACCGGCGGCGTGCTCTACCGACCCGGCCAGCCCTTCACCACCGACGAGGCGCGCGGCGCCAAATGGGAACCCGTTGGCCCTGCGGAGAAAGCGGCGATCGTCGCCTTGCGGGACACCGCGCGGTAAACCTGTCGCGGGAACGGTGACGCGCCGTTCCCGCGACGATCTGCGCCCTGGTCGCTTGGTCGATTCTTGAGCGCAACGACGTTGGCGTGACCCGCCACTTCCCGCACCCGGGCGCGACTTTCTTCCGCTGCCGGAGCACCCATGGCCACGCAACTCGCCCCACGCGCCCCCCTGAAGACGCGCGAATTCCACAACCATCATTTCGATTCGACGATCTGGAACGACTTCGCCTTCCGCGACGACGACATCGTCATCGCGACCTATGGCAAGTCCGGCACGACGTGGATGCAGCAGATCGTCGGCCAGCTGATCTTCGGCGGCGATCCCGAGGTGAGCGTCTGCGACCTGTCGCCCTGGATGGACCTGCGGGTGCCGCCCAAGGCAGTGAAGCTGGAGGCGGTCGAGGCCCAGCAGCATCGGCGCTTCCTGAAGACGCATCTGCCGGTCGATGCGCTCGTGTTCAGCGGCCAGGCCAAATATATCTATGTCGCCCGCGATGGCCGCGACGTGATCTGGAGCATGCACAACCACCATGCCAACGCCAATGCCGCGTGGTTCGCCGCGCTCAACGACACGCCCGGCCGGGTCGGCCCGCCGATCATGAGCGCCGACCCCGATATGCCCCATTATTTCCGCAACTGGCTTGAACGCGACGGCGATCCCTTCTGGCCGTTCTGGGAGAATGTGCGGAGCTGGTGGGCGATCAAGGACCAGCCCAATGTCATGCTCGTTCATTTCGAGGACCTGAAGCGCGACCTGGCGGGCGAGATGCGGCGCATTGCCGAGTTCCTCGACATCAAGATCGACCGCGAGCGTTTCCCGTTGATGCTCGAGCATTGCTCCTTCCCCTGGATGAAGGCGAACGCGAGCAAGGCGGCGCCGCTGGGCGGCGTGTTCTGGGACGGCGGCGCCGAGACCTTCATCAACAAGGGCACCAATGGCCGCTGGCGCGACGCGCTGAGCCTGCGCGACGTGATCGATTATGAAACGCGCAGCGTGGCCGAGCTCGGTCCGATCTGCGCGCGCTGGCTGGCCGGCGGCGTGCGCGCGGTCTGACGACGAATTCCCGGGCCCGACGAGGCGGCCGGCGCGTTGACCGGTCATGACCAACCGTACCGCGCCTGCCTTCGTCGCCCTGTTCCTGCTCGCCGGCTGCGGCGGTGCCGAGAGCAAGGACATGCCGCCCGCCAATGCCGCCGGTTTCGTGCCGCCGCGCGACGTCGCCGCGACGCCGATGCCCGGGCAGACGCCTGACACACCGGCCACTGCCTATGTCGGGAAATTTCCGAACGATCCGGTCGGCGGCGTACTGTTCTTCGACCGTACGGATGTGTCCAAGGCGCTGCTGGAAGCGGTGCACGACAATGTGACCCGGGCGCATTTCCGGGAATCGCGGGGGCCGGAAAAGCCGATCTATGCCCGCGCCGGCAAGGTCGCCGCGGCGGGTTGCGAAGCGCAGGATTGCAGCGGGCGGAACTGGGCCTTCCTGTTCGACCCCGCAACGAAGAGCGGCGAGGCCTGTTACCACGACACCGCCACCATGCAGGATTCCAGCCGCTGGTTCTCGAATGGCAATGTGATGATGCGCGGCGGGATGTGCCCGATCGCCTGACGCGAGGGGCGCCTACTGGAAAAATCGCCCGAAACGGTCCAGACAACCTCCCGGGGCACGGCGGATAACGGCCGGCACGATCAAGGAGAGGTTGATATGAGATACGTTGCCATACGGTCCGTTCTTTGTCTTGCCCTGATCGGCGCGGCCCCCGCCGCCGCCATGGCCCAGAAGCCGCCGGCCCCGGCGGCGCCCAAGATTTCCAAGGAGGCCCGGCCGGCGCTGGCCGACGCGCAGGCAGCGATCAAGAAAGGCGATTTCGCCACGGCCGCCGCCAAGCTGACCGAAGCGGACGGCCTGGCGCAAAGCAATGACGACCGCTTCATGATCGGATCGCTCCGGCTCGATCTGGGCAAGGCGCAGAAGGACCTCAACATCCAGGCGCAGGGCATCGAGGCGGTGCTCGCCAGCGGGTTCCTGCCGGCCGCCAATGTGGTGACGTTCAACCTGGCCGCAGGTCAAATCGCCTATAACAACAAGGATATGGCGAAGGCGGACAAATATCTGACCGCCGCCATTGCCGCGGGGGCCAGCGACGCGAACGTCTATGCGCTGCTGATGGAAGCGAAGATCGCCGAGAAGAAACCGGACGAAGCCGTCACGGTCCTGGAGCAGGCCATCGCCGCAAAGCCCGGCGGCGTGCCCGTACCCGACGACTGGTATGCCCGCGCGTTCGGTGTCGCCTATCAGGCGAAAATGGGTTCAGGGGTCGAGCGGGCCGGCCGGGCGCGGGTCGCCGCCTATCCCAGCGCCACTCATTGGCGCGACGCGCTGATCGGCTTTCGCGACACGAACGATATCGACACCCAATATGTCATCGACCTGATGCGCCTGCTGCGCGCCGCCAAGGCGATGAAGGGGCAGGGCGACTATCTGTCCTATGTCGAGAACACCTATCAGAAGCTGCCGGGCGAGGCCTCGGCCGTGCTGGCCGAGGGCGTGAAGAGCGGCGATATCGTGCTGGCGACCAACATGACCGCGCGTGAGTTCAACGATGTGGTCAAGACCAAGATCGCGAGCGACCGCGCGAGCTTGCCAGCCGGCGCGACACAGGCCAAAGGACCCAACGGCACGGGAACGGTCGCGCTGGCGATGGCCGATGCCTATTTCGGCTATGCCGATTATGCGCCGGCGATCGAGCTGTACAAGGTCGCGCTGGCGAAGGGTGGCGTCGACGCCAATATCGTCAACACGCGGATGGGCGCGGCGCTGGCGCTGAGCGGCCAGGGTGACGCCGCGAAGCAGGTGTTCGCCTCGGTCAACGGGCCGCGGGCGGCGCTGGCGAAATATTGGATCGTGTGGATCGACCAGCCCAAATGAGGCGGGCAACCGGAGCGGTCGCGACGCGTTGATGGGTGTTCCACGCCCGACGCAAAAGGCCTGTCATGACGCATCAACGCCCGCTTCCCGACTCAGCCGTCCCGCCCTATCCGCTGCACCCCGAGCCCCATGACGAGACGCGGGAGCCCGCCTTCTTCACCAGGAGTTCGCACCATGGGGAGGATGACGACAGGGCGCAGTATATCTTTGCCGAGCGTTTCTCGCTGTCCGATGCGCTGTCGTCCAACACCGTCATGATAGGGGCTGCGATCGGGCTGGGCGTCGCGGCGATCGCCGGCGCGCTGCTCTATGCCCGCAGGAAAGCGGAAACGCCCCCTGCCCGGCCCGCCCGCCGCCAGGCATCGCGCGCCACGAAGCCGCGTGCCGCCGGGGCGAAGCGCGCCAGCGCCTAGGGCACTGGGTCGAACATCGTTTCCGTCTCCTGCCCGATAGGTGCCTCGAGAATCGATCGCACCCGCGCGGCGAGTGCTTCGATCGCGAAGGGCTTGGTGATGATCGCGGTGCCGGGCTGGAGAAAGCCCGGCGCGAGCGCGGCATTCTCCGCATAGCCGGTCATGTACAGGACCTTGAGATTCGGGCGTAGCTCCCGGCCGGCATCGGCGATCTGCCGGCCGTTGAGCCCTGGCAGGCCGATATCGGTGACGAGCAGGTCGATACGGCCACGCGCCCGCAGCTTTTCCAGGCCCTCGGGTCCGTCGCAGGCCTCGATCGCGCGGTAGCCAAGTTCCGTCAGGACCTCGACGATCAGCCCCCGCACGACCGGCTCGTCCTCGACCACCAGCACGACCTCTTCGGTACCCGCCGGCGCCGTGCGATCCTCGTTTGCAGGCGCAGGGTCATCGACCGCCATCGCACCGACATGGCGGGGCAGGCACAGGCTGATGCTGGTGCCGATACCCGGCTCGCTCTCGATCGTGGCATGACCCTCCGACTGGCGGGCGAAACCATAGATCATCGACAGGCCCAGACCGGTGCCCTGGCCGAGCGGTTTGGTGGTGAAGAAGGGTTCGAACGCGCGGGCGATGGTGTCCGCGTCCATGCCGCTGCCGGTGTCGGTCACGCGGATGCAGACATATTGGCCCGGCTCCTGATCCCGGTGTCGCGCCGCTGACGTCCGGTCGAAATCCGCGTTCGAGGTCTCGATCGTCAGCCGGCCGCCATCAGGCATCGCATCGCGCGCGTTGATGACGAGGTTGAGGATCGCGTTTTCGAGCTGATTATGGTCGCACAGGGTCAGCCACAGATCGTCGACCAGAACCAGATCGAGATCGATCTGCTCGCCGAGCGTTCGGCGCATCAGATCCTCCATCGAGACGATCAGCGGATTGACGTCGACCGGCCGGGGATCGAGCGGCTGGCGCCGGGAGAAAGCCAGTAGCCGGTGCGTGAGCGCGGCGGCGCGATTGGCGGCATTGGCTGCGCCGTCGAGAAAACGATCGACCCCGTCGAGCCGCCCGGCATCGAGGCGGCGCTGGACGATCTCCAGGCTGCCCGTGATGCCCTGCAGCAGATTGTTGAAATCATGCGCGATACCGCCGGTGAGCTGACCCACCGCTTCCATCTTCTGCGACTGGCGGAGCGCCGCCTCGGTCTTGGCAAGCGCGTCCGCCGCTTCGCGTTCGGCAGTCACGTCGCGGCCGAAGCTGTAGAGTGTGCCGCCATCGGCCACAGCGATCCAGGCGAGGCGGCGGCGGCTGCCGTCCTTGTTCATATAGATGCGCTCGACCTCGAGCAGCGGCGCGCCGGCGGCCAGTTCGGTCAGTGCGGCCTGGCTCTTGGGCAATTCGTCGGGCGCGACGAAATCCGTGATCTTGCGGCCGATCGTCTCTTCCGCGCTCCAACCCAGCACCTTGGTCCAGGACGGGTTCACCGCATGAATCTCACCGGAGATGGACAGGACGAGCTTCACCACCGGCGAGAGATTCCAGATCCGCTCCCGGTCCCGCGCCAGGTTCCGTTCCTTGGTGATATCGCGGCCGATCGCATGCACCCGCCCCGCATCCGGCACCGCCGTCCAGTCGAGCAGGCGATAGCCGCCCTGTTTGCACGCGTAGCGGTTCTCGAAGGCCAGGGTGGTGGCACCCGCCGACAGCGCCGCGAACTGCATCGCGGTGGTGGCAACATCGTCGGCGTGGAGGAAGTCGACGATGTTGTGGCCAACCATCTCCTCCTCACGCCAGCCGAGCAGCCGCATCGCGGACGGGTTCACCGCAGTGACGACGCCGTCGAAATCGCACACCAGCATGAGATCCTGCGACAGCATCCACAGCCGGTCCCGGTCGCGCTGGCTTTCGGCCTCGGACAGCTTCTGTTCGTGAATGTCGGTATTGGTACCGATCCAGCGCAGGATCTTGCCGTCATCGGCGCAGATCGGCAACGCGCGAACCAGGTGCCAGCGATATTCGCCATCGGCACGGCGAATCCTGAATTCTGTTTCGTAATCGGTGCCCGAAGTGACAGAAGACGCCCACAATGCTGCAGCGTCCGGCAAGTCGTCGGCATGGACGATGGTCGCCCAGCCGTCCCCCGCAAGCGCCTCTTGCGTCAGACCGCTATAATCGAGCGTCTGCTGGTTGAACCAGTCGAGCTTGCCGTTCGGCGGCGCGGTCCAGACATGGTTGGCCATTGCCTGGGCAAAGGCGCGGAACTGCGCTTCGCGGGCATTGATCTCCGCCAGCCGCGACCGCGCCTCATATTGACGCAGCCGCGCCCGGACCGCCGATTTGGCCAGGCTGATCAGCGTGGTCGGATGGAACGGTCGTTCGAGGAAGGTGACGTTGCCGAGCGTCTCGAGCAGGCGCACGGCGGCCGGGTTGCGCTCCAGTCCGCCCCCGCGCTGGGTAAGCAGGATGAACGGGAAGTCGGACCATTCCTCCTGCTCCTTCAGGAAAGCATCGAGCGGATGGAGATCAGCGCCACGCAGGGTCTCTTCAGTGACGAGCGCAAAGCCGGCTCCGGCGCGAAGCGCCTCCACCAGGGCAGGAAGATCGGCCGCGGGCACTGCATCGATCCCCGCCTCGCGCAACATGCCCGCGGCAATCGCCGCATCCCGGCCATGCGGGGCGAGGACGATCGCGCGCTGGGCCGATGTGCGATTCACGCGGGGATCATTCGGTAGCAAACGAATCGACATCGTGGTGTGCGGCGCCGATCAGCGACGGCACGCCGCGGAGCACGCCCTGGAATTCGGTCAAAGGCTTGCCCAATGTGATTCCGTCGCCGCTGATCCGGAACTCGCGGATCGTATCCTCATGCGCGCCAGTACGCTTCTTCACGATGGAGATCGCGCGGCGGACGCGCCCGGCTGCCTCGAAATAGCGCAGCAGGATCACGGTGTCGGCCAGATAGGTCACGTCGACCGGCGCCTTCATGTCGCCGACCAGGCCATGCTGCGCGACGGTCAGGAAGGTCGTCGCACCCTGGCGATTCAGATATTGCAGCAGCTCGTGCATGTGCAGGATCAGCGCCTGCTCCTCGGGCATCGCCGCCTGATACCCGTTGACGCTGTCGATCACGACGGTGCGCGCCTCGTGCTTCTCGACACAGGTGCGCACGCGCTCGGAGAATTCGCCCGGGGTCAGCTCGGCCGCATCGACCTGCTCGAGCGTCAGCGATCCGCTGGCCACCATCGCTTCGAGATCGATGCCGAGCGCCTTTGCGCGGGAGGTGAGCAGGCCCATCTCCTCGTCGAAGATGAACATCGCGGCATGCTCGCCCCGCGCCACCGCATCGGCGACGAAGGTCAGGGTCAGCAACGACTTGCCGGTACCGGCCGGGCCGATGATCAAGGTACTCGATCCGCGCTCGAAGCCACCGCCCAGCAGCGCGTTCAGCGCGCCCTGCCGGGTGGCCACCAGATCGCGGCTGAAGCTGTTCTTGTGCTCGGCCGAAACGAGCCGCGGGAAAGCGCGTACGCCACCCGTCTCGATCACGAAGTCATGATAGCCCCCGCGGAACCGTTGGCCGCGATATTTGATCACGCGCAGGCGGCGGCGTTCCGCGCCATAATTGGGTGACAGTTCTTCCAGCCGGACCACGCCGTGCGCGACACTGTGCACCGTCTTGTCGAGCATCTCGGTGGTCAGGTCGTCGAGCATCAGGATGGTCGTACCGTGGCGCGAGAAATAATGCTTCAGCGCGAGAATCTGGCGGCGATAGCGCAGCGAACTCTGTGCCAGCAGGCGAATCTCGGACAGGCTGTCGAGCACGACGCGGTCGGGCCTCGCTCGCTCGAACGCTTCGAAAATGCGCTTGGTCGTCTCGCCCAGCTCGAGATCGGAGGAATAGAGCAGGCTCTGCTGCTGATCCTCGTCGAGCAGACTCTCGGGTGGCACCAGCTCGAACACCTCGATGGCGTCGTCGAACACCCAGCCATGGGATGCCGCGCTTTCCCGCAGCTCCTCCTCGGTTTCGGAGAGGGTGATGTACAGGCAGCGTTCGCCGGCAGCCGCGCCGGCCATCAGGAACTGGCTGGCGATCGTCGTCTTGCCCGTGCCCGGGCTGCCCTCGAGAAGATAGAGGCGACCGCGGGTTAAGCCGCCCGCGGTGATGTCATCGAGCCCGGCAACACCGGTTTCGGCCTTTCTGGTGTTCATTTCGGCTCCATTGTTCGCCGCGCCGGACCAGCACGCAAGCGCCGATAAAGACCGGGCTTAGGCGGTACCGAGGTGCGGCGCCTTAACATCGAGGCAGTTCGGGAAATCAGGCTGGGAAACCCCGGGGCAGATCGCCCCGCGCAAAGACCGGCCGAGGCTCCGCCGGTGCAATCACCTCGTCCGGGCAGCAGCGTGCAATCGCGTCCAGCACCGCCGCGAGCGCCTCGCCGTCCGACGGATAAGCGAGATGCGAACAGCTTGTCTCGATCCGGTAGTCAGCCTCTCCCGCAGCACCGCGCGCGGCGGAGACGGGAATGACGCCGTCGCAGCGCGACCAGATCGCCGCGGTCGGCACCGGCGGCTTTTCCGAAAGCGTGCAGTCGATCGGCGGCGCGCTGACCCGGTGGCCGGCGATCCATTCATAGACGCGCGCGAGCATCGTCGCGCTGAGATCCCCCGAAAAGGGGCTGCCGAGGGTGATGACGGCGCGGACGCGGTGCGGCGCGACCTTGGCATATTCGCGCGCGATCAGCCCGCCGAAACTCCAGCCGAGCAGGATGACGGGACGATCGTCGCGGCGCTGCAGCTGATCGATCCGGCGGTCGAGGCGGTCGAGCAGATCGGCCGAGGCACCCATGTTGCGCCCCAGACCCCAGCGATAGGCGCGGTAGCCGGCATAGCGGAGCGCCATCCGCATCGGCCGCATCGCGGCGTCGGTCGCGAACAGCCCGGGCAGCAGCAGGATGCGCGCGCCGCCCCGGTTGGCAAGGCGCCGCCGCAGCGTCCTGCCGGCAGGAATCAGGCTCCAGGCGAGGAACCAGCATTCGCGAAGGACGTGCACGGCGGTGTCGGGAAGGGACTTGCGGTCGGCCAGGCGGTCGCATTCGGTTGCGGTCATCATGGTCGAACGATTCTTTCCGCCGGAAGTTTCAAAACGGGTCATGTCCCCACCATGGTGACGGGTTCGGCGCATTTTCGTCTCCTAACGGTACCATTCCACCGTCTTTGGCTTTCCATATCGATCATGGCTCTGTTAGGGGGCGGACGATCACCGGTGTGGCAGAGGTTCCAACGCGCCCGCCGCCGGAGCGATCTCCACTTCCGTCGGGAACCAGTGGGACGCAGCGACGTTGCGCCCCTTGATAGTTTGGGGGACCGTATGACCGACCTGACTAATGATCAGCCTGAACAGGCAGTCACGACGCAGGAGAACGAGGCGGTGCCGGTGTTGATCACCTTTGCGCTGCTTTTCCTGCTTTCCGCCGCCGTATGGTTCGTGCTGGACCGGATCCGGGCCGACGAGGTGCGCACCGAGCTGTCGCAGCGCGCGGGCCAGGTCCAGACCGAGTCGGGCGCCCGGGCCCAGCCGAGCAAGGTCGCCACCGCCAAGTAACGGGGAGCTGGGGCGCGGTCTGCGCCCGTTATGAGACGGCCGTCGCCTCGCGCAACAGCATCGCCTCCCGTACCGCGCGGGCGAGCTGCTCGTCGCGGAACGGCTTGTTGAGCCTGACCCCCATGGCCTCTGCTCCAGCGGGAATTTCCGCATAGCCCGACACGATCAGGACCGGCATGGATGCAGGGAGCGCGGCGGCCAGCTCGGCGCCCGTCATCTCCGGCATGGCATAATCGGTTATGACCAGGTCGACCGCCTCCCTGTCGAGGATCGCCAGCGCCTCCCGCGCCGACGTCGCGAGCACTACCCGGTGGCCCATGTCCTCGAGCATCGCGGCGGTATTGGTCAGGACGAGGATGTCGTCATCCACAGCGAGCACGACCAGCGGCTCCGTCGCCACATGGGACGCCGCGGCCTGCTTGCCCGGATCGGCGCCGGCCACCGCCTTCGAGATCGGCAGCCACAGCTCCGCCTTGGTGCCCCGGCCCGGGCGGCTCTTCAGGATCAGCCGACCACCGCCTTGTTCGGCGAACCCATGGACCATCGACAGGCCAAGACCGGTGCCTTTGCCGATACCCTTGGTGGTGAAGAACGGTTCCATCGCGCGGGCCAGGGTCGCCTTGTCCATGCCCTCGCCGCGATCGATCACCGACAGGCGAACATAGTCGCCCGGCTCCAGCTCGGCACCGCGTCCGATCCGCTTCTCCCTGCCTTCGATAGTCACCCTGCCGCCTTCGGGCATGGCGTCGCGGGCGTTGACCACCAGATTCATCACCGCCAGTTCGAGCTGGGAGGCATCCGCCTGGACGGGGGCGAGGCGAAGGGGAAATTCCGTGTCGATGCTGATCCCGGCACCGATGGTCCGCTGGACAAGCTCGGCCATGCCGCGCACCAGATCCCCCACATCGACCGTTTCGAGCTTCAGCTCCTGCCGCCGCGCGAAGGAAAGCATGCGTTGAGTCAGGGTCGCGCCCCGTTCCGCCGCGCTCATCGCGTTGTCGAGGAAACGGCCGATGTCCGCCCCCTCTCCCATCCGCCGCCGCGCAAGATCGAGGCTGCCGATGATCACTGCGAGCAGATTGTTGAAATCATGCGCGACACCGCCGGTGAGCTTGCCGATCGCATCCATCTTCTGCGACTGGAAAAATGCCTCCTGCGCCTTGTCCAGCGCCTGTTGCGCTTCGCGGCGCTCGGTCAGGTCGCGCGTGATCTTGGCGAAACCGAGCAGCTTGCCCGCCGGATCGCGCACCGGATCGATCACGACCGACGCCCAGAAGCGCGCGCCGTCCTTGCGCACGCGCCAGCCTTCCGCCTCGAAACGGCCCGCGCGCACCGCTGTGTCGAGCGCGGTGTCGGGCAAACCGAACTTGCGATCCTCCTCGGTATAGAAGCGTGAGAAGTGCTCGCCGATGATCTCGTCCGCGGTATAGCCCTTGAAGCGTTGCGCGCCCGCGTTCCAGCTGACCACCCTGCCGGTGGGATCGAGCATGTAGATCGCATAGTCGGTCACGCTCTGGACGAGCAGGCGGAATCGTTCCTCGCTGCTGCGCAGGGCCTCTTCCACTTCCCGCCGTTCGCTCAGGTCTCGCGTCACCTTGGCGAAGCCGATGAAGCTGCCGTCGGCATCGCGGATCGGATCGATGACGACCGATGCCCAGAAGCGGGTGCCGCCCTTGCGCACGCGCCAGCCTTCCGCCTCGAACCGGCCCTGGTTCAGGGCGGTTTCCAGAGCGCGGGCGGGCACGCCGGCGCGGCGATCCTCATCGGTGTAGAAGCGGGAGAAATGGTCGCCGATGATCTCGTCGGCCCGATACCCCTTGAACCGTTCGGCGCCGGCATTCCAGCTGATCACCGTGCCGGCCGGATCGAGCATGTAGATCGCATAGTCGGTGACGCTCTGGACCAGCAACTCGAACCTGCTGGTCTGCGGCGTTCCGTTCTCTGCGCTTTTCATTGTTCCACCGTCACCCCTTCGGCGAATGTCCAGGAAAGGGGAAACCAGCGGCTGGCCTGATTGTTCCTGCGATAGCACGCGTTACCGATTGCCAAGTCCGTCCGCTTGGGCTCCAATCACCTCCATCGCCTGGGGGGAAGCGCGGGGTGCAGCAGGACGAGGCCCGGATGTTCGTCAGCGCGGTGTTCGCGTGCCCGGCTGACGTGGCCGAGCAGGTGACCCGTCGCGGGCGACAGCGCTCCTTCGCGCGAACCGCGATCATCCTGCGCCAGGGCGACTGGCTGACGCTGACTTTCCTGCTGCTGGTCGGGCGGGCTCATGCGCTGCTCTATGCCGCCGAAGGGCAGATGGTGCTGCTGCACGAATTCGGCCCCGGCGACCTGTTCGGCGCCCTGGGCGAGGCCGAGGCGGCGCGGCAGGATGCCGATGTCGTGGCGGTCGACGAGGTGCGGACGCTGACGCTCGATGCCGGTGACCTTGCGCTGCTCGCGCAGCAATATGGCTGTATCGGGCTGGCGCTGTCGCGGATGCTGTTGCGACGGCTGCGGCGCACGACCGAGCGCATGTACGAGCGCACCGCATTGTCGGCGGTTGGGCGAGTCCATGCCGAACTGTTGCGTCAGGCGCGCAGCGGCGATGCGATGACGATCCGCCCGGCACCGGTGATCGCCGACCTCGCGCTGCGCGTTGCCACCACGCGGGAGACGGCGTCACGCACGATCAACGCGCTCGAGCGGCGCGGCATCATCCGTCGCGACGACGACTGCCTGAGCGTGGTCGCACCCCAGCGGCTGGAGGAAATGATCCTGTGAGCGGCATCATCGCTGCGGCTTGAGCGCAAACAGGCCGATCGGCGCCGCATCGGTAGCTGAGCCAAGCTCCCCGACGAATTCCGGACGGAAAGCATCGGGCGCGGCCACGGCCAGCGCCGCGGCGAAATCCTCGGCGACGCAGGCGGTGCCGGCTGGCGCGGAGGCCGCCGCGGCGCGCGCCAGATCCAGCGCGCGACCGGCCAGCCGCACAAGGCCGGTAAAGGGATCGTGTACCCTTTCCGCGATGCCATATTGGCCGCCGACGCTCCGCGCGTCGGCGGCCAGGATCGCCGCGCCCAGCGCGGCCTGTGCGACATCGTCATAGGCGAGGACAACGTCCTCCCCGGTGAAGCTCGGCGCCACGTCGGGCACGGGGCATTGCTCGAGCGCCGTCTTGAGCGCGTCGAGCCCGGCCTGCCGATCGTCCCGCGCGACTCGGATCGCCAGCACGGCGGCGCGGTGCCGGGCGGATGTCCTTTCCGGCTCCGGCGGCAGATCGGTATGCTCGCGTGGAGCGCGAAGGATGGCCTGGCGACGGCCCGCGCGCGCCCAGGCGTCGCGAGACCGGGCCGATGCGCCATCGGTACCGCTGGCATCATCGGGCATGACGAGCAGTTGCACCCCTTCGCTCGCCAGCAGCCGCGCATTGATCAACGCCCCACCCATCGCGATCTCGTCGGCCAGCGCGATCATCGTCTCGTCCGGACATCCTTCGGCTGGCTCGACCGTCCGCACCGTCTCGGCCGCGGCAAGCGCGGCGTCGAAGCGGCGCCGCCATATCGGGCCATGCGGATCGACCGACACCGCAGCGAAGCCCTCCACCGTGCCGGGGAGGATGACGTGCAGCACGGCACCGCGGTCGATCAGCGCCTCCGCAACGATGATATCGGCACCGGCGGCAAGCGCGCCATAGCCGAAGCCGACGCGCTCCTGCTCGAGCACCGCGGCGACCTCGCGCGACAGGCCGGTCGGCGCGGGATCGGCGCGGAAGGCCATATGGCCGCCGAAATGGAGCGAGCGCGGCGGACGATAGGCCTGGAGCCAGGCGGCGTCCCGGCCCTGCGCGGCGAGGATGATCGCGAACTGGCGGAGCGTCGATGCGTGATCTTCCCAGGCCCGCGGCGCGATCGCCATGCCTTCCGCCAGTGCGGCCTGTGCCTCGTCCTCGCGACCGAGCAGGAGAAGCGCCTCGGCCCGGGTCGCCGCGCGGTAATAGGGCGTTTCGGGTTCGTCGGGATGCGCCGCGATCCGGGCGAGCGCCTCCCCGGCAAGCAAGCGCGCGCTATCCTCCGCCCCGCACAGCAGCGACAGCGTCGCGGCATTGATCAGCGGATAGGTCCCGCCACCCGCCGCTGCGGCCTGGCGATAGGCCGTCGCCGCATCGCCATAGAGCGTCAGCCGGGCGGCGCCCTCCGCCTGCAACGCCATGCCCTTGAGCAGCCGGCCCTTTACCGCCAGCGCCGCGGGGTCGGCCACGACGCTCGCGGGATCCAGCGCGCCATAGATCGCCCAGGCACGGTCGAGCGCGCCAGCCCGCGCATGGGCGATGACCGACAGCAATTGCGCGTTGTTGGGCGCGCCTTCCGGATTGATCATTGATCTACACTACGCAATTTTTGTCCGCCGCCCCGGCCGTCATCCCATCACGCTCACTATCACCGTCATTGCAGGAGCACGCGTGACGGCGGTCACGCAGCGGGCGCGACGCTGCGCGTCTCGCCGGATGCGCGTCCAACGCGGCGTAGCCCGAGCCCCTGTCCGTCATGCCGCCTTGCCCCCGTTCGACGGCTGGCTCTACACCGCCCCGCGCATGCTGACAGAAGATGCGGAGTGGTCTCAAACCGAGATGGAACCGATTCCGACCTATCGGATGCGTCCGGGCGGGATTCCGGTGCGAGGCCTAATCGGCGCTTCACTATCTTTAGGCGAGTCGGCGGTGGAATCGCTCGTCTATGCCGTTTGCGAAGAACAACCATATCGGTTCCGGTGAGCCTGTCGGCACGGCTCGCCAAGCTCGCCTGAACCCTTGGTTTGTGTTAGCCTCCCGGCTGGTATCGGCCGGGCACAGGAGGTGCGAAAGGGTTGAAACAACAATCACATGCACGTCCAGGGCACGGTGGGTCCACGGAACGGAAGATTGTTCTCACCCTTATCGTCGCGGCCGGTTTGTTCAGCGGCATACCTTTTGCCGGATGGGTGTTCGACGCGTCGTCGCTCAAGAGCTTCGGCGTCAGCGGCCATCCGATGTGGCCGCTGTCGGCGGTGGGCTATATCTTTCTCGCCGCCGGTTTCTGGGCGACGATCGCCGGGCATCGCGCCGCCCCTTTCCTGCTCGCCGTCCCCATCCTGATCGCGGCGTGCGTGCTGGCGGAGAATATCACGGGCATCTCCCCGGGTATCGACCTGTTGCTCTTCCCCGAAGAGGTCAGCCGGTTCGACAGTGCCTATCCCGGGCGCCCGGTCGCGAACTCGATCGCCACCTTCGGCTTTCTCGGGCTGGCGCTGCTGGCCGCCCGGCGGCGTAGCCAGGCCTGGGCGGAGCTGGCCAATCTGTTCGCGTCGGCCGCCTTCTGCTTCGGCGTCGCCTCGGCCTTGCTGCTGCTGTTCGTCGCCCCGGGCGAAGACGCCACGATCCTGCGCGTGTTCGTCGCGCCGCTGCCTGGCAGCCTGATCACCATCGCGTTGGCCGCCGCGTTCCTGTTGTGGCGGCCCGATGCCGGCTGGACGGTGCTGCTATCCCCCAGCCGTACCCGCGGCCCGCTTTACTGGCTGATCCTGCCGCTCGTCATCGCCCTGCCGATCATGCCCACCCTCGCCGCGCGCTGGGGCGCCGGCAGCGGGCCGGTCGCGCTGCCCGAGACCGAGCTGCTGGCGATGCTTGGCAATGTCGCGATCCTGGGTTTCCTGCTCTGGCTGTCGGCCGATCGTTTCCGGCGCCAGCAGGAAGAACTCAACGAAGTCACGCTGGCGCTCGATGTCGCGGCGATCGCGCTGACCCGGCCTGACGGGGAGATCACCTATTGGTCGCACGGGTGCGAGCAGCTTTACGGCTGGTCCGCGGCGGAGGCGATCGGCCGCAAGAAATATGCGCTGCTCCAGTCGCGTCACGGCGAGAGCGGCCCGGCCGAGCCGCCCCAACCCATCGGCTCAGCCGAGCGCGAGCTGATCGAGCGGCGGCACGACGGCACCGAGATCAGCGTGATGGAGAGCACCGAGGTTCACGAGCGCCCGGACAAGGAGCCGCTGTTCGTGCTCAAGATGCTCGACATCTCCGAACGGGTCCGGGCCGAGAGCGCCCTGCGACTGAGCGAGGCGCGACTTGCCGCAGCGGCCGATGCGCACAAGATCAGCGTATCGCACTGGGACGTGGTGACCGGGCGGCTCGAGCTGTCCCCGGGCTCCGAGCAGCGGCTGGGCTTTCCCGAGGGCGGCCTTGCGACCTTCGACCAATGGTTCGCCGCGGTCGAGCCGGAGGACGGGCGCGACGTGATGGCGATCCTGGCGGCCGCCGCGACCAAACGCGACAGACACATCGCCTATACCTATCGCCTCCGGCAGCCCGATGGGCAGATCCGCACGATCGAGGGATCGTCGACCTGCCATTACGATGCGAACGGCACCCTGAAGACGCTGGTCGGCACACATGTCGACGTGACCGAGCGCAACGAGCGCGAGGCACGATCACAGCTCCAGTCGATCATCGAGACGATCCCCGATGCGACGGTCGTGATCGATGCCAGGGGCATCATCCGCAGCTTCAGCCCTGCCGCCGAGCGGATGTTCGATATCGCGGCGACGAGCGCGATCGGTCGCAACGTGAAGTTCCTGATGCCCGAGGCGATCGCGACCGGGCACGATGCGTCGCTCGAACGCTATCTGCAGACCGGCGAACGCCATGTGATCGGCAGCACGCGCGAACTGACCGCGCGCCGCGCCGACGGGACGCTGTTCCCGGTCGAACTCAATATCGGTGAGGCCTGGCTGGGCAAGGACCGCATCTTCACCGGCGTGATCCGCGACGTTTCCGACCGGCTCGCCGCGGAGCAGCGGATGAGCGACCTGAATTCCGAGCTGGCGCACATTTCCCGCCAGAGCGCGATGAGCGAACTGGCGGCGGACCTCGCGCATGAGCTGAACCAGCCGCTCAGCGCGACCGCCAATTTCCTGGCCACCGCGCGCATTCTGATCCAGCGCGGCGAGGATGGCGGGCGCGTCGCCGAGCTGCTCAAGCTGGGCGAGGAACAGACGCTGCGATCGGGCGAGATCATCCGGCGCCTGCGCGATTTCCTGGCCAAGCGCGAGGGCGAGATGCGCGTGGAGTCGCTGGAGGTGGTCGCGCGCGAGGCGGTCGAGCTGGTACTGTTCGGCACCGCGCAGTTCGACATCCAGCTGAGCTATGCGCTGGAGCCCGAAGCCGACACGATCTTCGCCGACCGCATCCAGATCCAGCAGGTGCTGGTCAACCTGCTGCGCAACGCGGTGGATGCGCTGCGCGGCCGGACCGGGGGCAAGCGCGAGATCGTCATCGAATCGCGCCTGGCCGACGACATGGTCGAGATTTCGGTTTGCGACAGCGGCCCCGGCCTGCCCAAGGAGCTGGCGGACCGGCTTTATTCGCGCTTCGCCACCACCAAAAGCGGGTCCGCCATGGGCATCGGCCTGTCGATCTCACGGCGGATCGTCGAGGCCCATGGCGGCACGCTCACCGCCGCCAACCGGCCGGAAGGCGGCGCGGTGTTCAGCTTCACCGTGCCGGCGCTCGGCGAGCTGGACGAATAGCCGGATACGGGACCATGGGTGGCAGCAATAAAGTGGAAAGAAAGTTCCGCTTTTGTCTGAATATGTTAGCGGTAAAATGACACCGAAATCGGCTGGATCGGTCTTGCAAACGGCTCGCAACGTTCGCACTTGCACCATGGATATACGCCGGGCGCGAGACCCAGGACCAGATCGGGGATGCTCGGAAAAGAAGCTGGCCTCTAAGGGGATGAGCCACCGATGCCGATTGTTTCTCGCTGGCCCGCCGCTTCCCTGATTTCCGCCGCGGCGCTTGCCCTGTCCGCCTGCTCGGGAAGTGGCAAGCCGCCCGCCCCGCCCGCCCCGCAAGTCACCGTCGCCGTCCCGCTGCAACGCGACGTGGTCGACTGGGACGAATATGTCGGCCGGTTCGAGGCGATCCAGGACGTCGAGCTTCGCCCGCGCGTCTCGGGAACGATCGACCGGGTGCTGTTCACCAACGGCCAGCGCGTCCACGCGGGCCAGCCGCTCTTCACCATCGATCCGCGCCCCTATGCCGCCGCGCTCGGCCAGGCCCAGGCGCAGGTCGCCAAGGCGAATGCCGCGCTGATCAATGCCCGTTCCGAGCTTGCCCGCGCCGACAAGCTGCTCGCCGCCCAGGCGATCAGCAAGGAAGAATATGAGACGAAGCAGGCCAATGTGCGCAGCGCCGCGGCCGATCTCGCGGCGGGGCAGGCCAATGTCAGCAATGCGCGGCTGAACCTCGGCTTCACCACCGTCCGCTCGCCGATCACCGGCCTGGTTTCCGACCGCCGCGTGTCGAAGGGCAATTTCGCGACCGAGGGCACGACGGTGCTGACCCGCGTCGTCTCGACCGATCCGATCTGGTTCTCGTTCGAGGGCGCCGAGAGCTTCTACCTCAAATATCTCCGCCAGGACCGCAAGGGCGAGCGCGGCTCCTCGCGCGACACGGCCAATCCGGTCCAGGTCCAGCTGGCCGACGAGAGCGGCTATCGCTGGCACGGGCGGATGGAGTTCGTCGACAACGCGATCGACACCAATTCGGGCACGATCCGCGCCCATGCGGTGATCGCCAATCCCGACGGCTTCCTGACGCCAGGCATGTTCGGCCGTGCGCGGCTGCTCGGTTCGGGCACCTACAAGGCGATGCTGGTGCCGGACGAGGCGATCATCACCGACCAGACCCGCAAGCTCGTCTATGTCGTCGGCAAGGACGGCAAGGCATCGCCGCGGCCGGTGGAGACCGGGCCGCAGGTCGAGGGCCTGCGCGTGGTCAAGACCGGCCTGGCGCCGACCGACGCGGTGGTGATCGAAGGCATCACGACGCTTCAGCCCGGCATGGCGGTGAAGGCGAAGAAGGTCGTGATGAAGCCGCAGGCGGCTGACACCGGCCCGACATCGCAACCGGACACGGCGCCGCCGGCGTCCGAAGCGACGGCGAACTGATCCCGTGAAATTCCCCCATTTCTTCATCGAGCGGCCGATCTTCGCCGCCGTCATGTCGATCCTGATCGTCGTGTTCGGGCTGGTCGCCTATCCCGGCCTGCCCGTCGCGCAATATCCGGAGATCGCGCCGCCGACCGTGGTGGTGACCGCCAACTACCCCGGCGCCACGGCGGAAACGCTGGCCGAGACGGTTGCCGCGCCGCTCGAGGAATCGATCAACGGCGTCGAGAACATGCTCTACATGTCCTCGTCCGCCACGGGCGACGGATCGTTGCAGATCACGGTGACGTTCAAGCAGGGCGTCAATGTCGACCAGGCGCAGGTGCTGGTGCAGAACCGGGTCTCCACCGCCGAGCCGCGCCTGCCGGCCGAGGTCCGCCAGGTCGGCGTGACCGTGCTGAAGAACTCGCCCGACATCCTGATGGTGATCGCGCTTACCTCGCCCGACGGGTCGCTGCCGCAGCAATATGTGTCGAACTATGCGACCACGCAGATCATCGACCGGATGGCGCGTATTCCCGGCGTGGGCGGCGTGCGCGCGTTCGGCGGGCGCGACTATAATATGCGCGTCTGGATCGACCCCGATCGCGCCGCCTCGCGCAACCTGACCGTCGACGAGATCGTCGCGGCGATCCGCGCCCAGAACGCGCAGGTCGCGGTCGGATCGGTCGGCGCGCCGCCGTTCAACCAGGGCGGCACCGCCTTCCAGCTCGGCATCCAGGCCAAGGGCCGGCTCGCCAGCCCGGAACAGTTCGGCGAGATCATCGTCAAGCGCGACGACCAGGGCCGGCTGACCCGGTTGCGCGACGTCGCGCGGGTCCAGATCGGCGCGCAGGATTACGGCATCAACGCCTTCCTGTCGGGCAAGCCGATGATCGGCATCGCGATCACCCAGCTTCCCGGGTCGAACGCGCTCACCACCGCCGACGCGGTCCGCGCCGACATCGCCGAGGCAGCGAAGAGCTTCCCCCAGGGGATGGCGTACAGCATCCCCTACAACCCGACCGAATATATCCAGGCGTCGATCGAGGCGGTGTACCACACGCTGATCGAGGCGATCATCCTGGTCGCCCTGGTCGTGCTGCTGTTCCTGCAGAGCTGGCGCGCCACGATCATCCCGCTGATCGCGGTGCCGGTGTCGCTGGTCGGATCGCTGGCGATGCTCGCCGCGTTCGGCTTCAGCCTCAACAATTTGTCGCTGTTCGGCATGGTGCTCGCGGTCGGCATCGTGGTCGACGACGCGATCGTCGTGGTCGAGAATATCGAGCGCCTGATGCACGAAAAGGGCCTCAGCCCCCGCGAGGCAGCGCATGAGACGATGGACGAGGTGTCCGGCGCGCTGATCGCGATCTCGCTTGTGCTGTGCGGCGTGTTCATCCCGACCAGCTTCATCCCGGGCATCTCGGGCGAGTTCTACAAGCAGTTCGCGCTGACCATCGTCTCGGCGGCGGTGATCTCCGCCTTTGTCTCGCTGACTCTGTCGCCCGCGCTCGCGGCGATCGTGCTGAAGCCAAGCCATGAGAGCGAGCCGCGCCAGGGCATTCTCGGCTGGCCCGGCCGTTTCGCGCGAGGCTTCAACAAGGGCTTCCAGCGGTTGGGTGAGCGTTTCGGCAAATATACCGCGCGGGCTGTGCGCGCGCTGGCGCTGGTCGGCATCGTCTATGCCGGGCTGATCGGGCTCGCCGGCTGGCGCTTCACCGCGACGCCGACCGGCTTCATCCCGGCGCAGGACCAGGGTTATCTGATCGCCGTCATCCAGTTGCCGCCGGGGGCTTCGTTGCAGCGGACAACCGAGATCATGGGCCAGGCGGGCAAGATCGCGCTGGCCAACAAGTCGACCCAGGCGACCGTCGCCTTTGCCGGCCTTGACGGCGCCACCTTCTCCACCGCGCCCAATGCCGGCGCGATGTTCATCCCGCTGAAGCCGCATGCCGAACGGCCGCACGCCGATGCGATCGCCAACGAGCTGCGCCACGCGTTCGGCGCGATCAACGGCGGCAACATCCTGGTCGTGCCGCCGCCGCCCGTGCGCGGGATCGGCACCGGCGGCGGCTGGAAGATGCTGATCGAGGATCGCACCAATCTGGGCCTCAAGGCGCTTGAAGGCGCCGCCTTCCAGATGATGATGAAGGCGAACCAGACCGAGGGCATCACCAGCGCCTTCACCACCTTCAACACGCGTACGCCGCGCCTGTTCGCCGATATCGATCGCGAGCGGGCCGAGCAGCTTGGCGTGCCGGTGGAGAATGTCTTCTCGACGCTCGGCACCTATCTCGGCTCGACCTATATCAACGACTTCAACTTCCTCGGCCGCACCTATCGCGTGACCGCCCAGGCGGATGCGCCGTATCGCGACCAGGTGTCGGACGTCGGCCATCTGCGCACGCGCTCCGCGGCGGGCGAGATGGTGCCGCTCGATGCAGTGATGACCCTGAAGAACGACAGCGGGCCGTACCGGGTGGTGCGCTACAACCTCTATCCGTCCGCCGAATTCCAGGGCGATACCGTGCGCGGCTTCTCCTCGGGCCAGTCGCTGAAGACGATGGCGAAGCTGGCGGAGGAAACCTTGCCCAAGGGCATGCGCTTCGAATGGACCGAGCTGGCGTTCCAGCAGCAACAGGCGGGCAATACCGCGGGCCTGGTGTTCGGGCTGGCGGTGCTGTTCGTGTTCCTGCTGCTCGCGGCGAATTACGAAAGCCTGGTGCTGCCGCTCGCCGTCATCCTGATCGTGCCGATGTGCCTGCTTGCCGCGATCCTGGGCGTGAACCTGATGGGCGGGGACAACAATATCCTCACCCAGATCGGCCTTGTGGTGCTGATCGGCCTGGCCGCGAAGAACGCGATCCTGATCGTCGAGTTCGCGCGGCAGAACGAGTTGGCCGGCATGGAGATGCACGCCGCCGCGGAGCATGCCGCCGAGCAGCGCCTGCGCCCGATCGTGATGACCTCGATCGCGTTCATCCTGGGCGTGCTGCCGCTGGTGATCGGATCCGGACCCGGTGCCGAGATGCGCCAGGCGCTGGGCGTGGCGGTGTTCTTCGGGATGATCGGCGTGACCACCTTCGGCCTGCTGTTCACGCCGAGCTTCTATGTGATCAGCCGGAAGTTCGGCGACTGGGTGTCGAGCAAGATTCCGCGGAAGAAGACGCCTGAGACGCCGCATGCCGAGCCTGCGGGAGAGCCGGCATGATGCGCCGTCGCGCCCTCACCTCCCCGCTCCCCGGCATAGGCCGCATAGGCGCTAAGGTAACGTTTATATCCTCTCCAGCGGGAGAGGATACGGAGCCTTATGACCCCGGACTTGTTCCGGGGGAATTAGGCGAAGGTGGTGAGGGGCTCCGGGAGCTCTCGATAACTCCCGGAGCCCCTCTCCAAGTTTCGCTAGGCAGCAAGCTGCCAAGCTTCTCTATCCTCTCCCACTGGAGAGGAGCAATCGTCTGGTTGAGGGCCAAAAACGGCCTTGCCCTAGCGCCTATCGGCGTTGGCCGGGCACCAGTTGGGAAGGTAATGGGGGTGTTGGCCAGCGTCCTCGCCCTTTCCGCCTGCACGGTCGGCCCTGACTATAAACATCCCGCCACGCCGAGCAGCTCTGCCGCCGGCTTCGTCGAGACCGCGCGGACCAGCAGCGTCGCGGCGACGCCGCTGCCCGATCACTGGTGGCAGCTCTACAATGATCCGGTGGTCGACCGGCTCGTCACCGACGCGCTGGCGCATAATACCGATATCCGTACCGCGGCGGCGAACCTCGCCCGCGCCCGGGCCGTCCTGTCCGAGCAGCGCAGCGCGCGCTTGCCGAGCACCGATCTCAGCGCCCAGGCGACCCGCAGCCGCACACCCGCGACGCAGAGCCCGACCGGCAAATCGTTCGAGACCGATTTCTACTCGCTGGGCTTCGACGCTTCCTATGAGATCGACCTGTTCGGTGGCGTGAGCCGGGCGATCGAAGCGGCGCGGGGCGACACCGACGCGGCCGCCGCGCAGCTCGACGCAGCCCGGGTCTCGGTCGCGGCGGAGACGGCCCGCTCCTATGCCCAGGCCTGTTCGAACGCGGCGCAGCGCGCGGTCGCGCTGGAGACGGTGAAGCTCCAGCAGCAGACGCTCGACCTGACCAGGACTCTGTTCGAAGCCGGGCGGGGCACGCAGCGCGACGTGCAACGCGCCGATGTGCTGCTTGCCAATACCCAGGCGTCGATCCCGAGCTTCGAGGCCGAACGTCGCGCGTCGCTCTACGCGCTGGCAGCGCTGACCGGCCATACGCCCGAAGCGATCGACGCCGATGCCGACACGTGCACGGCCCCGCCACGCGTGACGGTGACGGTACCGGTCGGGGACGGCGCGGCCCTGCTCGCGCGGCGCCCCGACGTCCGCGCGGCCGAGCGCACCCTGGCCGCCGACACCGCCCGCGTCGGTGTCGCGACGGCCGAACTCTATCCGTCGATCCGGCTGCTCGGCTCGGTCGGTTTCGGCGCGCAGAAACCGGGCGACATCTTCAAGCCGGCGGGCTTTTCCTGGTCGCTCGGCCCGCTGATCTCCTGGAGCTTCCCCAACATGACGGCCGCGCGCGCCCGCGTCCGCCAGGCCGAGGCAGGCGCGGACGCATCGCTCGCCAGCTTCGACGGAACGGTGCTGACCGCGCTGAAGGAAGTCGAGCAGGCGCTGGCGCGCTATGCCGGTGCGCTGGATCGCAATGCGGCGCTCGCCCGCGCCGCGCAGTCGAGCACCGAAGCGGCGCGCCTGTCGCGGCTGCGCTTCGATTACGGCGCCGACAGCTTCCTGCTGCTGATCGAGGCCGAGCGCGACCGGGCCGATGCGCGGGCGGCGCTCGCCCAGTCCGATGCGGCGGTGGCGGATGCGCAGATCAGCCTGTTCAAGGCGCTTGGCGGCGGCTGGCAGGACGCGCCGGCCCCGGTGCGGCGCGACCCGGCGGCGCCCTGACGGCAGACATTTGAGGTTTTTCCGCTCCTTTGGGAGTTTTGGCTGCAGGCAGGTCGAAATGCCCCCCGGGGGCATGATTGACCTGTCTGCAGTCAAAACTGATACGGAGACTTGAGAGCGAAGCGATCTAGTCGCAGTTGGTGAGGGGCGCGGGAGCTATCGAGGGCTCCCGGAGCCCCTTGTAACTTACCTGACGCCGCATCTGCGATTATAAATGCAGGTGCGGTGGCAGGCGGGAGGCC